>NZ_VOBG01000001.1 GCF_008369295.1 Pseudomonas sp. ANT_H4
TTGAACATTACAACGAGCAGCATCCGCACAGCGCTTTGAACTATCGCTCACCGAGGGAGTTCAGGCGCTTGGCGGCAGCACCAATTTAACAGGGAGTTGGTGTCCGGTTTTGTAGGGGCAAATCCAGACCATCACCATGAGCCGTATCCACTTCCATCAACCCCCTCAGTTTCGCGGGCGCGAAACTTGAGAAGGAATTCAAATTTTAACTGATCATAAAAACACATCGCGCACAGCCCGCAATTGGAAGCACAAAAACTGTACTTCCAAGCGAGCTGGTGAGAGCCAGAGTGACTTGTCGCGCAGGGTATCACCAGCAACCGTTGATTTTCGCGTCCACGAAAATGTGAGGCGCCTGTACAACGAGAATAGAAAGAGATCACGATGCAAAAAGTCCAAAGCTGCTTAGTCGGGAGGCAAAGAGTGTTCGCCGGTGACTCATTGCGAAAATACCGACGTAGTTGAGGCTCGCTTCAAGCGGTTTTCAATGTCTCAGGCCAAGTGCGATTTGCCTGACTATTTGAACCTGCGCTTTTCCATGTGTCGAAGCACTTCGAGTCTGTCGGTATGTACAAAAGAACACGCAGTGTAATCACCTTCCCATACAGCCGTCGCCCACTCTCCTTCTAGACCCTGCCCCCAAAATGCTCCCCATTCACCGCTCGGCAACTCAAGCAAGAGCCACTCAGGAAAAGGACATCTCCTGGCTAGACTTAAAACGTATTCGTCATGATGCGGTTCACTACTCTTGCCCATTATTTTCGCTACCTGATCTGTGGACACAAAAACCGTGTCTATTTACCAACCTGGCCCCGTGTTTAACAGCGAGACTGAATGTGAATAGCCTAGGGTTTTGAGGACACCTCCACGCAGCAGGGCACATCGCTAACGCTGCGCGCCTCTAAAGCGTCTAGACAGGAATACCCTGCGCGTGACATAACCCCAGCCTACGCTGGCGGCTGGCCAGCATCTCTATAACCTACCTTATGCCTGAAGCTTATGACCTTCGATTATAACGTGATTGCTACCGGCCTAGCGGCTCCAGTCGCCATCCTGCTGGTAAAAACGATTCTTGATTTCAGCCTAGCACATTACTTTGTGAAGTATTTTTCTTGGCTTCCGGTGCGAAGCCTATTCCGCGATCAACCACAATCGCTGGCAGGTAAATGGGAGCAAACCTGGGAGGCAGCCGGCAGCCCCAGCTTTGAGGATGCAACCGATCGGCATAGCTACGCAGAAATCAAACAGTTTGGTCGATACATTTATTCGGAATTCGAAGCCAAAGGCCGGACTTATTGCTTATTTGGAAAAATCAGAGGTGCTTATATTATCGGTGAGTGGTACGACAAAGCCGATAAGCATGCCTATTTCGGCACTGTTCAATTGCAAGTTTTGGGTTCAAAAAACTTAAAAGGTCTATATGTAGGCCACTCACATCGTACCGGAATGGTCGGTTACGATAATTGGGGCTGGAATAGGCATTGAGTAGGCCTCACAAATGTTTCTTCAAAGTTAGCGTGTGCTTTTGTGGAGTCTAAAGCTGGGAGGCTAGGATGGCAATTTCATTTATTCATCTTTCAGACATCCATTTCGGACAAGAAAAAGATGGCTCAGAGCTAATAATACATAACGATGTAAAAGAAGAGCTCATCAGGGATGCAGCTCTTCAAGTTCGTGAGCTTTGTCCTGAAGGCGCTACCGGCATAATTGTGACCGGTGATATCGCGTATGCAGGGAAGACAAATGAATATGATCAGGCTGGCAAGTGGCTCGATAGACTTTCAGAGGCTATCGGATGCCCGAGAACAGCGGTGCAAGTTGTTCCAGGCAACCATGATATAGATCGTGATGCAATTTCATCCGGATGCCGATTAATGCTCGAGCAAATTGTTGAAGTTGGAAAATTAAAACTTGATGAGTTTTTACGCAACGAGCTAGATCGTGAGGTTTTGTACGGCCGCTTCAGCGGATATAGACCTTTTGCTGAAGGATATGATTGCCCTTTAGACCGAAATGGTGGACATGCTAGTTATAGGAGCTTTGAATTAGCACCTTCCAGAACTTTACGATTCATTGGTTTAAATTCAGCATTAATATCCTCACCGGCAGACAAAAAAGGATTTATGCTCCTTGGGGCGCGTCAACATGTCCTTCCCAGAGTTGATGGTGAAGAACTTGTTATTTTAGCTCATCACCCACTTGACTGGCTGCGTGACTCAGACGAAACAATGCAATATGTTAAAAGTCGTGCGCGTGTTTTTATTTCAGGGCATGAACATAATCCAACGGTTAACTTAATTAACATCAAGGACGGGGTTGATTTGCTCATGCTCGCTGCCGGAGCAACAGTACCACCGATAGCAAGTGAAGGATTCAATTACTCATATAATTTATTGATTTTCGACTGGGACGAAGAGTCAGATGGGTTAAAGTTAAAAATCATACCTCGTGCATGGTCCAAGGAAGATACATGCTTTGATTCGGACAGAATCAGTCTAGGAGAAAGTACTTCTAACGTAATCTTAGGGTGTCCGAATTTTCGTCGAAAAGCTGCATCTGGAAACTTGAATCTTCCGGTAGCAATACCTCTAAAAGATGAAATCCCGGATGATGAATTCGATGAGCTAGAGCCTGCTCAGAACATAGCAGTGCAAGAAACCCAGGAATTAACACAATTCCGAATTATTCTCTTGAGATTTTTCCGTGACCTTACATCGGCGCAAAGACTAGCCGTGTTATTTCAGATGGAGGCGCTACCCGCTGAGTGGAGTCAACAGCTAACACATGCTATCGAGCGTCGTATAGTAAATGCAATTGTTAAGCAAGGGCGATTGAGAGCACTTGAAAGCGAAATCGAAAAAATCCAAGCATTACATTCGAATAATTAAGGACCTAAAATGGCAAGTATCGCATCTCACGTAAGAATTTTTGACGCAAATCCTGCAGATGATTTGGTTGCCAAACGAACATCGGCAGTGAAGGAACTCGCTACATTATTTCAAAGAAGTGTAGTTGTCGGTACGACTTTAAATTTCTGCGATGAATTGGTTGAGTCTTTAAATTTAAAAAGTGAGTTAGGTGAGCGCTTAGCTGAAGTCGTCGAAATAGCCATCTCAAATTCGGCCAAAGCGTTTATTGCTGATGGCAAAACTTTAGAGCTTCGAGTCTGCGGAATGCTTGGAGCACTTCAAGCTGTTACTGGTCAGAAGTCTCGGGGATCGGCTGTAACAACTTCCGATATTTTCTCGCTGGGGTTGTGGTGTGGCTTAACATTTCAATCCCCTATTCCTGAGCCAAGATTTGAAGCATTGCGGGTTGAAGTTTTAAAGAACTCTCAAGCGTATGCCTCTGCCAGAGCAGCCTTGAGTCGAGAAAGGGTTCCAGTGCCTAAAGTGCAAATCCAGGTTCCAGATATCTATGATCCTGTCCAGTTAAAGTCAGCATTAAAGGATGGAGTTGAAACTGCTAACTCTGCATTAAGGGCTAACGCGGCAGTTGATAGAGAAGAGATAGATCTTTTGTGGTGGGTTTTGACCGACTGGAGCGACATACTGAACCATAGATTCTCTACTGCTCAAAATCCGACAGCTTCAGCCATTGCAGCAGGCATTGAAGCTGGTTCAATGTTAAGAAGAATGCCAGAAGATACACACAGACACCTTGTTCTAAGGCATGTGAATGGTGCAAAACTCATGAGTCTTAATGAGTTAATCAAAGCGCTCGGCAAGGAGCGCGAATTAATCATATCCGCTATTGAAGACATTGAGCACATAAAAGGTTTTAATAATATTTTCCCGCTAATGAATGCAATTATTAGTGACGATAGCAAGCATCCAAACGCTAAGCAAAAACGTAGTCTGGAGGAGTGGGCAACGCGAGCTCTGCTAGAACGCACTCTTATAAGAATATGCACAAACTTACCCAGTGTAGGTATCTAAATGGCAGAGTGCACACAAGAAAACTGTACGGTAGCAGACACTGGGACTTGCTTATTAAACAACGAGCCTGCTAGCTGCCCTAACTGCAAATCAATAGATAGCATAATTGCATCTGACGGAGATATTGACAAATTAATACAACCTCTTGCAACGCCACTAGAGAGTACGCGTTTTCCACTGAGCTATACATTAAGCGCGGACAAAATGTCGCAAATGATGGGGCAACGGTATTGCCAAGTTATCGGGATAGTTGGTGCTCCTGATGCGGGTAAAACAGCAGCAATTGTAAGCCTTTACTTACTTGCAGCGAATGCAAAGCTGAAGGGTTATACTTATGCGCACAGCTATAGCTTGATGGCTTTAAATGAGATTAGCCAAGGAGCTAGGCGCTGGAATGAAGGTGAGATTCCGGATCAGCTAACCCTTCACACCGAGTTAGGCGATGAGAGATCGGCAGGATTTTTGCACCTTAGGCTGCGCCGGTTGGATCGGGATCATGTAGTGGATTTTTTTCTGCCTGATGTCCCAGGTGAATGGACAACGGCATTAATTGATAGTGCGCGAGCGGATCGACTTGAATTCCTCCAGCGCTCGGATGTTATCTGGATGATGGTTGACGGTAAGACTCTTACTGAGCACTCAACTCGTAGGCAAGCTACGCATCGAACTAAGTTATTGATTCAACGATTAGCGGACCTTCTGACAGATCCACCGCCTATTATTCTCGTGATAACCCGTCATGATGTAAGTACACCTCCTGAGGCCACTATTAGCGCCTTTAAACAAGAAGGATTGGAATGCGGCTTGAAGATCAGTGTCGCGTTTATTGCATCATTTGCTGATGCGGGAACAGTTGAACCAGGATTTGGTATCTCCGAACTTTTAACTGCAAGCCTGGGCGGTAGCGGGGAACCTCCGTGTTACTGGCCAGAAAAAACTAAAGCATTAGAAAACTTGCGTTCAATTATGCGATATACATATCCTGCGGAGGAATCATGAGCGAACACTCCATTATTTTGGTGGGAGGGCCGGACTCCGGCAAAACCAACTTCTTAGCCCCGTTCTGGGAATCCATCCGCTCTAAAAAGGGCGATTTAATTGCTAAAGAGTCACCAAAAAATATTAAGTATATTGAGGAGGCTTTAGCACATTTATTGAAAGGAGAGTTTGCACCACGATCAGAAATGGATTTGGAAGAAACCAACCTCAGCTTTTGCATCCCGGTTACATCAAAGTCTCGCCCTTCGGAATCTACTCATCTTGTGGTTCCGGATATACGTGGTGAAGTCTGGAAAGAGGCAGTTGAGACGTGTGAAATCCCCGAACAGTGGATGACAAATCTTAGAAACGCTTCTGGCGCTTTACTATTCATTCGGATTGGCTCACAGCAGAATGAAGCATCCCTTGATTGGGTGACAGCAGCAGGCCTACTGCGAATGCCGCTGATTGGAGACTCAGTAGGCCATTTGAAGATCCCTGCGCAAGTAGCTACTTGCGAGTTGATTAGGTTTTTGGAGCATAGCTTGGCTGCAGATCTGGATGGGGTAAAACCGACAGTAGCTATACTGATTACCGCTTGGGATTTGCTTGACGAAGAAGCGTCAGCGTTAGGGCCATTGGAATATCTAAAAAAAGAGTATCCTATGGTAGCAGGGAGAATCGACGACATAGAAAGTCTCAATATTGGAGTATTCGGAGTGAGCTCTGTCGGAGGTGATTTTGTCGATGACGACTTCAAACAGCGGTACTTAGAGGACGATTGCGAGTCGTTTGGCTATGTGATTCACGATGTAGATGGTAAAGTTGAACGGATAAAAGATATAACGTTACCTATAGGATGGATGGTGAATCAGTTGAAAAGGGTTGTATGAAAGCCAGCTACCTTGACCACCAAGACCACGCATACCGTGCCGGTCACGAGCTCGTTGCCTCTACGATAAAACTGGCCCGTGAAGATCAGGATGTGGTTGATAGACTTTCTGATATTTCAGGAGGACTAAGGCCTGGAGAAACATTTGCGCCTTATCTCACAACCTATCCACTTCCAAGTCGTGCTTATTATGTCGTTGCTAAGACGTGGCAAGACCTAAAAGCCCCGCGCGCGGGTTGTGTTCATACACGAAGCGTTATCATTCCCATGGATATTTGGAGTACTATCGATAGTTTCGATAGTATTGACTCTCTTTTTATTATCCCTGAGTTCACCTCCGATCCAGAAACGATGAGTAGTCTACCGCTTCCCATCGTGCATGATCCCCGAAGAATCGATATTGTAGAATCGTTGTTCCTTGAAACTCGTCAACCGTTAGTTATATTTGAATCAGAAGAAGCTGATGTAATACTCAGAAGGCTACTGCTCGCGATGTGGCCTGGGATAAGAAGTAGGTTTTCAGCGTGTACGTTCTCCCTATCCCCTCGCAGGCTTGAAGGCCGTGAATTTGATCTTCTGTTCGCACCTAATAACGCCCGTTCTAGATTCGCAGATTGGTCGGGAAGACGTATAAGCACTACTTCTAAAATGGCTGCGAGACATCGATGGTCTGCAGATTTAGCTAATGGTGTTTTTACATTTGAAAAGCCATCTTTAGTTACAAGAGATCCTTTTCAAATATTTACATCAATATCGAACTACAATGAATCGGTGTTACGGCTTTCGCTGCTTTGGAATGAATTATCTGCCAAATCACAAACTAGCCAAAGCGCTGTTTTAGGCATGGTCGACATATTAAATGCACAACCAAAACTAAGTGCTTCAGTGATCAATGAAGCATCTAGCGCGATCATTAGCTCCATCAATAAAATCTCTAGCAATCATGTACCTCAAGACTCATGGAGTTTCTTAAGTACATTAACCGAGAAAATGTCTCATCACATTTTCCCAGAGTCTGTTTACGCAAAAGTTAGCTATTCGGTTGCAACACTTACATCTAACGACACAACATCGGCTATCAATTTTTTAACGTCAGAAGACGCCGACAACAAATCAATTCCGCATGTGCTTTATGGAGCAATAGCGACAGGTTTTGCGATAAGCAACGATGACAACATTTCTGTAAGACTTTCATCATTGCCGAGCCTGACATTACTGGATCTAATGAGTTCCAGCCAGGATTTTGTGAGATTTATATTCAGTTTGGCGTCGCACGAGCCAGAGAGATGGGTAGTAAAAATCAAAGAAGTCTTGCGTCATGGCAACTGTCTTAAGTCAGTACCAATTCGTTTTATTGGCACCATATTCAATCATAAATCGCTTGCGCCTTTGCTTTCAATTTTCCTAGCAGATACAAATGCGGATGAGTTCTTAGTGTTTGTCGATGTGATTGGCGAACAATCTAATTTTGAAATTGTTGAGTTTGATGAAGCTCTAATTTCCGCCGCTAATAGACTGGATGTTATAATTCCACTTCGAGATCTGGCAATTAGGTTTTCTGGGGAATCTGACAGACTGCTTTTAGCTTCAATGTCTGTAAATGCTGAAGACCTTTCTTGGCTTCTTAAGTCAAATATCGGAACCTGCAGAACTTCAACTCTATTAATACTATTACTCGAGAACGCTTCCAGCCATGAGATCAACAAACTTTCCAATGATGGAGCGCTTTACCATTCTATTTTGAACATCATCATTTCAGCGTCCTCAAACCATCAGAGCTTAACATCCAGATTATTTGAAGCTCGATATATTGCTGCTGACGACAGTCTGAACTTTGGTCTTTTAGCGCTTCCTAAGCTAGCAACGATTTATCAAGCCAAGGTTGCCATAAGCATTCTAAAACACTCTTTGATATTTACTAGCATATCCGATACCAGGACTTTTCAAGTAGTTGGCTTTTTAGATTCTACCTTGAAGACACCAGACCTCATTGACATATTTTTCGACTCAAGATCTACAAATGATCGAATAGATGCCAACCTCAAGCTCCTTTCTAGCGCACCTAAAGCTATATGGGACGCAGTAATTGATAGCGTTGATTTAATTACAAGAGCATTAATAAGCCAGCATAGGGTTTCCATTTCAAAAAAATCTTATAAGATCTGGTCGCTAATTATAAGAGATGGATTTATTCGGGATGAACGAAAGGGTTTAGATGCCTCAATGGATGCTCTTGCTTTTTGTCTACAATCATTAAACGATCCGGTAAGCGAATTAATCAAGCAATCTTTTCCTGTAGTATACCGTCAGCTTCTTCGCTCTAAAGGCGATGATGATTTTAAATTTTTGCCATCTCTAAAATTTCTACCAAAATATTTTTTCTCAGACTGGGATCGAGCAAAATCCGCGCGAAAGCATCTTGTAGTCGCGTATATAAAATCGACTTGGCCCGCAATTGATCTTTTAGAAATATCTGTAACCGTTAATATCGAAAAGCAGGTAATGAGATATCTTGACAAAAGCAAGGAGGAGGAGGACTACCTAAGAAGATTAAACTTCTTGCAACTAACAGACAATGAAAAAAATATACTTTATACTTTTGTAAAAAATGCAAGCTGATTTGAAATCATATGGAGATATATAGCGATGTTAATTACTGAATGCAAACTTCAGCTTCTAAATCCCCCTACATTGAACAAATTGTCAAACGCCCTTAATCCTCAAGTTTTAGCTTTTATTTTTCAGGCGCCCCCTGAGAAACAAGGGTAAGGCACCTTAGATCTCCGTGCTGAACAACCAAATGAGCCAGGTATGACCTTGAATTTCCTTGCTATCAGGTAATTCTCCGTAGATCTGATACTGTTTTATCGGGGTGTGCTGGATCATCAATAGTGGTGATGTTACACCGGAGCTGTGCCGTAAAGGTGCATTGCGACTCGTGAAAGGTAAGCGCTCCATAAACTCCACATTCAAAGCACTTTGCTGATCCCGGATGCTGCTCTCCAGACTCCCTCAGGAGCCCGTTCGACCAAATATAAACAAGGGCGAGTCACAATCAAGGTCCTGATAGACCATTGGTCTGGTTGAAACGCCTGTCCGTGTGCAAGGTATTCTGCATGGTGCTTGGCTTGCTATACACTATTGGTAGTTCAGAACAACAGCTTTGAAGCATTGTTATAGGCATCAGGCGGATTGTTCATCCAAACGGTCGTACCTAACGGCACCATCGTGATAAACCACCAGGTTGAAATAGCGATTGAGCAACGCGTGATCCTCAACACCTAAGCAGCTTTCAACGGTTGCCGTAGCCAGTACAAGTTCGATAAGCGCTTTATCAATCGCATCCTCACTGCCGCCTGCTTTGACTACCTTGACCAACTGGCCGCCAAAGACAGGAATTGCTCCTTGCGCGAAATCAATGCCCTTCTCCATTAGAAGAGGCTTTCGTTCGGCGGCTAATTTCAAGATGTACTCACCAGGCAGCTCTCGGGAGCCGTCAAACCATGAGTCACCTTTTTCATCTAGTAGCGTGATCTCGCAACGCATTAGCCATTCCTTTGTAATTTAGTCTTCGAAGACCATTACTATGGACGCATGACTGTGATACGCAAACTTCACGAAGATTTCTATTGAAGAAACCATGCGAGGCTGTATGACTATTTCGCAGCCAGTTTCGAAGGTGCCAACGCTTTCACAGCATGTCGATAATTGGTCAAGGCCGGTACAGTGCCGGTACAGTCATAAGCTATCGCTACTTTCTTAAAGTTACGCCAAACCCGCTGTTCACGCTGCTTTCAGCTAGGTGTACCTATGCTACCCTATGACCGGTTTTACTAAGCTAGTAGCGTTGCTAGGCAACTCATAATCCCTTGGTCGTAGGTTCGAGTCCTACTGGGCCCACCATACTCAAAGCCGCGCATTGCGCGGCTTTTTCGTATCCGTCGTAAAAAACGCTAGACCAGTCCTGCAGTCCAAAGGTAAAAATTCAGGACGCTCCTCGCTTGGGAGAAAGTGCAACACAACACTCTGAAAAACACTTGGCGCAACGGCCGCGGATCGCGGCGGGCTTGCACGGCGACCTCAGGAAGCTCTCAGCCTGGCTGATGACTGCCTAGCGCTGATGTAGTGCATTAACGTCACCTTTGCCTGCGGTTTCGCGCAGGTACTCTCCCATCGAGTCATCGAGCGCCTGCAACCAGCGCGTGTGGTGCGGGACCGCAGCCGTACCGGTGATCACCGAACGATAGGATTTGTCGCGATAGCCCATGATGTCGTGCTTCTTGTCAGCCTTCCACTTGAGGAAAATCCGATTCACTGCGTCGATATCGAAGCTTGGATAGTCGGTCTGCCCAATCAGATGTTTGATGTAGCTGCCCTGAAATTCGTACATGGAGGCAGTGGACTCCAGGCTTTCTTCCTCGGCACGCCAGCGAGCGCTGTCGGCCTTCATGGCCGCCTGTTCGGGTAGGGTAATACGACCGAGCATATAGTCGCGGGCAAACCAGGCCTGGGCATCGAACAGGTTGAAGCTGTACCAAAGGTCCTGCATGCCGAGGTAGATCAATTGCGGGTTGTCCTCCCATATCACCCCTTGATAGAGGTCTGTGGGCCAGAGACGGTTAGCCGTCTGGAGTGTCAGTTCCTCAGACAGGAAGGGGAAGTGGTGCTTGTAGCCTGTGCAGAGAATAATCGCGTCCACCCGCTTGCTCGACCCGTCGACGAAATACACCAAGTCGCCGTCTACCTTGCTCAGTTGCGGACGTTCCTCCCAGTTCTTTGGCCACTTGTAGCCCATCGGCTGCGTGCGATAAGCGCTGGTTATCGAGCGCGCGCCGTACTTGTAGCACTGCGAGCCTATGTCTTCAGCAGAGTAGCTGCTTCCCACGATTAACAGATCCTTGCCCTTGAGCTCCGTTGCTTCGCGAAAATCGTGGGCGTGCAGGATTCGCCCCGAGAAACGGTCGAAGCCCTCGAAAGCAGGCACGTTCGGCGTCGAGAAATGTCCGCTGGCCACGACCACAAAGTCGAATACCTGTGTCACGTTTTGCTGGAGGCTATAGTCGTGGGCGGTGACGGTAAATTGCCGCGTAGCCTTGTCGAAACTGACGTGCTTGACCGCAGTATTGAAGCGAATGTAATCGCGCACACCGGCCTTGCTCACCCGGCCCTGGATGTAATCCCAAAGCACCTCACGGGGCGGGTAAGAGGAAATCGCTCGACCGAAATGCTCATCGAAGCTGTAATCAGCGAACTCCAGGCATTCTTTCGGACCGTTGGACCATAGGTAACGGTACATGCTCCCATGGACCGGCTCGCCGTGCTCATCTAGCCCGGTGCGCCAAGTGTAGTTCCACATTCCGCCCCAGTCGGCCTGCTTCTCGAAGCAAACCACTTCCGGCATGGGGGCGCCTTTGGCATGTGCGGATTGAAAGGCGCGCAGTTGCGCCAGGCCGGAAGGACCGGCACCAATAATAGCGACACGAATAGACATAGGATTCCCTCAACAGATTAAACGCGGCAAAAATAAAACATCCAACCCCAGACGGCTAAAGCCGCAGGCAACGGGAGAAAGAGTTCAGGCGTTAAGCTGCAGGTGGAGGGAACGAGCGCTTGCGTTTAAGAGCCACCAGGACGTCATGTGGCAGAATTGGCTGGTATTGAAACCGTCCCGAGAGCAGGGCAATCGCAGAAGGAAAAGCGGTGATCGGAGGGGATTTCTGGTTAGGCCCATACCCATCACTGCGGGGCGCAGGACGGGGGGCTAAAAAGCGAAAGATACGTGTGTTCTCATGCATGGGGGCTGATTTAGCCTCTTTTCGTTATGAATGCTTTTTAGCTATAAGGGATAAATACGATGATTACAAGAATAAGACAGAGACCTGCATCCCCATAGTGCCCCTCAGCTCGCCAGCGCATCAACAACGCCTTGCGCCGTGATCAGCAACTGCCCATCGCCTCTGAACGCCCCAATCACCTGTAACCCCGCCGGCAACTCTCCCTCCCCACGCGCCAGCGGCAGATTCACCTGCGGAAACCCAAACGCGCCCCAGAACTTGATGAAGTCAGAAGGTCCCGTGGTCTCCAGCCCCACCGGCGCCAGAATCGCGCAGGAAACACTCAACATCGCATCAAACGGCTGGCAGATCTGCGCGAGCTGCGGAGCCAGTTGTGCCAGGCGGGCCTTGGCTGCCGATTCCTGCTCCCAGCTCGTAGCTTTGGCGCGTTTGATCATGGCCAGTGTCGAATCACTGAGCAATTCAGGATGGGCCTGAAACTCCTTGGCCAATGACCGAGCGCCCTCGCAATCGTTGATCAGTTGGTGATCGTCGAATACTCCATCGAACGCCGTGGGTAGCACGACCTCACTTACGGGGTGCCCCTTGCCCGCCAATTGCGCCACCGCCTGCTCAATGGCGCGTGCCACCGGCGGCTGCACATCAGGCCAGCGGGATGTGCGGCAGAACCCAAGCCGTAAAGGGCGGCTCTCGGTTTCGAAGGCCGCAAAACCCGGAATTAACACTCGCGCCACCCGCTCAAGATCGCGCACCGAGCGTCCATACCAACCCACCGTATCGAAACTCGGCGCCAGGGGTTTAACGCCTTCCAGCGAAACCAGCCCCATCGAAGGTTTGAAGGCATACAGCCCGCAATAAGCTGCGGGCTTGAGCAACGAGCCTGCAGTCTGGGTGCCCAACGCCAACGGGAAAAACCCGGCCGCCATCCCCGCCGCAGAACCAGCGCTGGAGCTACCAGGCGTGCGGGACAGATCGAGTGGATTGCGCGTCGGCCCAGTGTGCATGTAGGCAAATTCAGTGGTGTGGGTCTTGCCCATGATGATCGCGCCAGCCTGGCGCAGCAGCGTCACCACATGAGCATCCCGCGACGGACGATTGCCTTGGTAAATCGGCGAATAGAACTCCGTGGGATGATCGGCCGTATCAAAGATGTCCTTGATCCCCACCGGCACTCCCGCCAGCGGACCAGCACAGCCTTCTAGCTGACCGGCCTGCTTGCGCACAGCCTCAGGGTCGAAGGAAACAAAGGCCTGAATGTCCGGCTCGCCGCGGCCTATCTGTGCAAGAAAATGTTCAGCGACAAGGCCAGGCGTCGTAGCGCCAGAGCTCACTGCCTCGGCAATACCGGTTGCGTCGAGGTGGTTCATGGTCGCTCCTTCACTTGGCAAACAACTGCCCAATGTCCCTGAATGCCTTGAACTCCAGCGCATTGCCACAGGGATCAAACAGAAACAGCGTCGCCTGCTCGCCCACCTGCCCCTTGAAGCGGATGTGCGGCTCCAGCACAAACTGCGTACCCCGCGATTGCAACCTTTGCGCCAGGGCGTGCCAATCGTCCCAACCCAGCACCACACCAAAATGCGGGACGGGCACGTCGTGACCATCCACCGCATTGGTGTGAGCGGATTTCTGGCTGGCGGTTTTCGGGTGTTCATGGATGACCAGTTGATGGCCAAAGAAGTTGAAGTCGACCCAGTGCTCGCTGGAGCGGCCCTCCTCCAGGCCAAAGACTTCGCCGTAGAACAGCCGCGCAGCGGACAAGTCGAATACCGGGATTGCCAGGTGAAAGGGTGCAAGGGTCATCAGGTCAAACCTCTATGGGCATTAGGTCTGCCCGAGTTTAGCCTTGCCTTTGGCGATGAAAAGACGATAATTTTTGCGCCGAGCACAAATTATTTTGATCAATCGAGAAGCCGATGCTGCGGGAACTGAAAACCTTTATCGCCGTTACCCGCCATGGCACGTTCGCGGCCGCCGGCATGCATATTGGCCTGACGCAGTCGGCCGTCAGTGCCCAGATCCGCCAGTTGGAACAGGTACTCGGCGTGCAGTTGTTCGACCGCACCGGGCGCCAGGCCAGCCTCAATGCGGCGGGCATCCGGGCCTTGCCGTTAGCCAGGGAGATTCTGGAGACGTTCAACCGCATGGCAGTGCCGGTGGATGCCAACGAGTATCGCGGCGAGTTGAAAGTCGGCGCCATCACCACTGCGCAGACTGGCCTGTTGCCGCAAGCCTTGGTCCGCTTGCGCCAAGCTGCGCCGACGGTGGAGTGCAAATTGGTACCTGGCGTGTCCCTGGAGTTGCTCAGCCGGGTGGACGCTGGGGAGCTGGACTCGGCGATCATCATTCGTCCGCCCTTTGACCTGCCCAAGGAGTTACACGTCCAGGTGCTGCGCAAAGAGCCGTTTGTGTTGATCGTCCCCGGCGACGTCAAAGGCGACGATCCACTTCAACTGCTCAACACTTACCCACACGTAAGGTATGACCGCGCTTCATTTGGCGGCCGGCTGGTCAGCCGCTTTCTGCGCGAGCAAAAGCTGGAGGTGCAAGTAGCGCTGGAGCTGGATGAACTGGAAGCCATCGTCAAAATGGTCGAGTGCGGCTTGGGCATTTCGCTGATCCCCCACGCGGGACTATGGCTGGACCGCGCGCCACAGGTACGCGTCATCCCCTTGGGCGGCCTGATATTTCACCGTGAAATCATCCTGCTGAGCCGCTACAGCCAACGCAACCTGCCGGTACCTCAGCTGTTTGCCCGGTGCCTGATGGCAGACGCCGACGTGACATGAGCCTTCAATGTGCATGAGCCTGTAACATGCCCACCCATTGCTGCCCGCGCCGGAGAACACCTTGCCCGCCACTCGCCCTCCCGTCCTCGATGAAATCGATCGCCAGTTGATCGCCGCCTTGCAGATCAACGCCCGCGAAAGCGTGGCCATGCTCGCTCGACAACTGGGCATCGCCCGCACCACGGTCACCTCGCGCCTGGCACGCCTGGAAAAAACCCAGGTAATTACCGGCTATGGCGTGCGCCTGGGGCAACGGGTAGTGGACGGCGGCCTGCAGGCCTATGTGGGCATTACTGTGCAACCGCGCTCCGGCAAGGAAGTGCTGCGCAGGATCAGCGCCATGGCGCAGGTTCAGCAACTGTGTGCGGTCAGTGGCGAATTCGATTATGTGGCCTGGCTGCGCACTGATTCGCCGGAACAGCTTGATCAACTCCTGGACCAGATCGGCAGTGTCGACGGAGTGGAAAAGACCACCACATCGATCATTCTCAGCAATAAACTGGATCGCGGGCAGCCAACCTGACCATCAATCTCGTCACTCTGACTAAAAACAATCCAATACGACGACACTTTGCGTCTTATTAACGAGCGCTACGCTCCCTAGAATGGCTGCCATCTTTTCCTATACTCAACGGGTCGTGCCCCGTTCGAGTCGCCAGCAAGGTCAGCCATGAACGATTCCCAGAAGAACAATCGCCACCCTGCAAATGGTAAAAAACCCATCACTATCTTCGGGCCGGACTTTCCGTTCGCCTTCGATGACTGGATCGAACACCCGGCAGGCCTGGGCAGCATCCCGGCCGCCAACCACGGCGCCGAAGTGGCAATCGTCGGCGCCGGCATTGCCGGGCTGGTGGCCGCCTATGAGCTGATGAAGCTGGGCCTCAAGCCGGTGGTGTACGAAGCCTCGAAAATGGGTGGGCGCCTGCGCTCCCAAGCCTTTGAAGGCGCCGAAGGCATCATCGCCGAACTGGGCGGCATGCGTTTCCCGGTGTCTTCCACCGCGTTCTATCACTATGTGGACAAGCTGGGCCTTGAGACCAAGCCCTTCCCCAACCCGCTGACGCCGGCCTCCGGCAGCACCGTGATCGACCTGGAAGGCCAGACCCACTACGCACAAAAACTCTCCGACCTTCCTGCACTGTTCCAGGAAGTGGCTGAGGCCTGGGCTGATGCCCTGGAATCTGGCTCACAGTTCGGCGATATCCAGCAAGCCATCCGCGACCGCGATGTGCCGCGTCTCAAAGAGCTGTGGAACACGTTGGTACCGCTGTGGGACGACCGCACATTCTACGAGTTCGTCGCCACTTCCAAGGCGTTCGCCAAGTTGTCGTTCCATCACCGCGAAGTGTTCGGCCAGGTCGGCTTCGGCACCGGCGGCTGGGATTCGGACTTCCCCAACTCGATGCTGGAAATCTTCCGCGTGGTGATGACCAACTGCGACGATCATCAGCACCTGGTGGTAGGCGGCGTCGCGCAAGTGCCCATGGGCATCTGGCGCCATGTGCCAGAGCGCTGCGCCCACTGGCCGGAAGGTACCAGCCTCAGTTCCCTGCACAACGGCGCAGCGCGCACCGGTGTGAAACGCATTGCCCACGCAGCCAACGGCCGCTTTGCCGTCACCGATAACTGGGGCGACACCCGGGAGTACGCGGCGGTGTTGACCACCTGCCAAAGCTGGCTGCTGACTACCCAGATCGAATGCGATGAAACCCTGTTCTCGCAAAAGATGTGGATGGCCCTGGACCGCACTCGCTACATGCAGTCGTCGAAAACCTTCGTGATGGTCGACCGGCCGTTCTGGAAGGACAAGGACCCGCAAACCGGTCGCGACCTGATGAGCATGACCTTGACCGACCGCCTGACTCGCGGCACCTACCTTTTCGACAACGGTGACGACAAGCCGGGGGTGATTTGCCTGTCCTACTCGTGGATGAGCGACGCCCTGAAAATGTTGCCGCAGCCCATCGAAAAACGCGTGAAGCTGGCCCTCGACGCATTGAAAAAAATCTACCCGAAAGTCGATATCGCAGCGCGCATCATTGGCGACCCAATCACCGTTTCCTGGGAAGCCGACCCTCATTTCCTTGGCGCGTTCAAAGGTGCGCTGCCAGGCCACTATCGCTATAACCAGCGGATGTACGCGCACTTCATGCAAAAGGACATGCCTGCCGAACAGCGAGGGATTTTCATCGCCGGCGATGACGTATCCTGGACCCCCGCCTGGGTCGAAGGCGCGGTACAGACTTCGCTGAACGCGGTGTGGGGCATCATGACCCACTTCGGCGGCAGCACCCACGCACAGAACCCGGGGCCGGGCGACGTGTTCGACGAAATCGGGCCAATCGCACTGCCCGAGTGAGGAGCACCACCATGCGTGTCGCCCTGTATCAATGCCCGCCGCTGCCACTGGACGTCGCCGGCAATCTCAAGCGCCTGCATCAAGTGGCGCTGGAAGCCACGGGCGCTGACCTGCTGGTACTGCCGGAAATGTTTCTCAGCGGCTACAACATCGGTGTCGAAGCGGTAGGTGCCCTGGCCGAATCCCAGGATGGCGAATCGGCACAAGCCATCGCCAACCTGGCGAAAATCTGTGGCCTGGCGATTCTCTACGGCTACCCGGAACGGGCTGACGACGGGCAGATCTACAACGCTGTGCAGTTGATTGACGCCAACGGCCAGCGCCTGTGCAATTACCGCAAGACCCACCTGTTCGGTGACCTCGACCACTCGATGTTCAGCGCCGGGGACGATGACTTTCCCATCGTGGAGTTGAACGGCTGGAAGCTGGGTTTCCTGATTTGCTACGACCTGGAGTTCCCGGAAAACGCACGACGCCTGGCCCTCGCCGGTGCCGAGCTGATTCTGGTGCCCACCGCCAACATGGTGCCCTACGACTTCATCGCCGACGTCACCGTGCGCGCTCGCGCCTTTGAAAACCAATGTTACGTGGCTTACGCCAATTACTGCGGGCATGAGGAAGACATTCACTACTGCGGGCAAAGCAGCATCGCCGCACCGGACGGCCAGCGAGTGGCCCAGGCTGGCCTCGACGAAGCCTTGATCGTCGGCACGCTGGACCGGCAGTTGATGCGGGATTCGCAAGCGGCCAATCGCTACCTGCTGGATCGGCGCCCCGAGCTTTACAGCACGCTGAACAAGCGCTGACCCACCAGCTTTACGCTAGCATAAGCACTTCCTACGTTTCGGAAGTGCTCATGCCTGCGCCGACCCACCCTCATTACCTTCAACTGAGCCTGGCCAATGGCTTGCGGGTTTCCCTGCGTCATGCGCCGCGTTTAAAGCGCTGTGCGGCGGCCCTGCGGGTTGCTGCCGGCAGTCATGACGTGCCTTTAGCCTGGCCGGGGCTGGCGCATTTTCTTGAGCACCTGTTGTTTCTCGGTACCCAGCGATTTCCCGCAAACGAAGGGCTGATGACCTACGTGCAACGCCACGGCGGCCAGCTCAACGCAAGTACCCGTGAGCGCACTACCGACTTTTTCTTTGAAGTGCCTGCGCAGGCCTTCGCCGATGCGCTGGAGCGCCTTGGCGATATGCTGGCTCATCCGCGCCTGGCCATGGACGACCAACGACGCGAGCGTGAAGTGCTGCATGCGGAGTTCATCGCTTGGTCTCGGGATGCCACGTCGCAGCAGCAACTGACCTTGCTGGGCGGCATTGCAACGGATCATCCGTTGCGGGCCTTCCATGCGGGTAATCGCTATAGCTTGCCGGTACCGCGTGAGGGTTTTCAGCAGGCGCTGCATGAATTCTACGAAAGCTTTTATCAGGCCGGACAAATGACCTTAAGCCTCGCCGGGCCGCAGTCGCTGGCCGAACTGCAAGCGCTGGCGCAGGGGTTCAGCACCCAACTCAAACCAGGATTGGCGCTACCACAAAGTGCGCCACCGGCATTGATGGCAGGCCATGAGCGCACCTATCTACACCCAGCCAATGACCATCTGCATCAGGTCATTGCTTGCGAAGGGCCCCGCGAAGCGTTGGACTTCCTCTGCACCTGGCTAAACGCCCCGGCCCCGGGTGGACTGCTCGCCGAACTCCAGGCGCGGCAATTGATCACCGCCCTGCACGCCGCCCCGTTGTATCAGTTCAACGGGCAGGCGCTGCTGGATATCGACTTCACCCTGGGTGCCGAAGGGGCGCAACAGACGGGACAAATTGAGGAAGTGCTCCGGGACTGGCTGAGCTTTTTCGCCCGCAGTGACTGGTCGCTGTTGCACGAAGAATACGCTTTGCTAATCGCCCGGCAACAGCAAATCAGTGGTGCCCTGGCGCTAGCCCGCCAAGACAGCGAAGGCCTGGAACCGGGCCTGTCCAAACAAAGCGCCGTTGCACTCAAGTCGCTGCTGGACTCACTGCAACTGGAGCCCAGCCGACACGCCTGGCTGCTCCCGCCGAGCAACCCGTTCCTGCGCCCGGTGGCCAAAGCTGAACAGCCGGGACTGATTCGTGGCCAAACCAGCGCCCATCGTGGCTTGCGCACCTTTGCCCAGGATCGCTCACGGGGTCGGCGGGATCTGTCGGCACTGGCTTTCAGCCAGGCCTTGGCGGACGACAGCAGCGAGGGCGCTCTTTACCTGCGCTGGCGCCTGGATTCACCGCTGCGTGCCAGCCTTTTCCCACGCATGGAAAGCAGTCTGCTCTCGGTACGGGAGAACGCCCGCCAGGCCGGTGTCGAAGTGACCTTCGAGGCAGTGGGCAATGACTGGCTACTGAAGCTGATCGGTCTTCACGAGCCGATGCCAGCGGTGCTGGAACAGCTGTCGCGGGTTCTGACACAGCCCGATGAGCGTGCCTGGCAAATGACACTGCACACCCCGGCCCCCTTGATAGCGATCAGGCAGTTGCTCAAGGTGTTTACCCATTCAGCAGCAGCATCGCTTCCTGTGAGCCTCTCAGACCTGCAAAGCCTATGGTCAACCGCCACCTGGGATGGCCTCGGCACCGGCATTCCCGAAGCCTGCCAGATAGCGATCAAAAGTGTGGCCGGCCGCCTGCCAGGACAGCCCGCAAGCATTGCCCAGCAAGCCGAATCGATCGCCGGCCAGTACTGCTGGCAGACAGTCGCTACCGACTCCAGCGAAGCCGCCTTGCTGCTGTTCTGCCCGACACCCACGCAATCCCTGGCCGATGAAGCCAACTGGCGCCTGCTGGCGTACTTGGCGCAGGCACCGTTCTATCAGCGCCTGCGGGTCGAACTGCAACTGGGCTACGCGGTATTCAGCGGCATCCGACAAATCAACGGACAAACCGGTCTGTTATTTGGCGTGCAATCACCCAGCGTTTGCGTGAAAGAAATACTCGACCATATCCAGACGTTTCTAACGCAACTGCCCACCTGGATCGATGCAAGTGATGATCTGCCCCAGCTCCTCGCGAGCCAATTTTCCCCGCAAGCATTGCCCACAGCCCAGGCGGGCGAACTACTCTGGCAAGCTCACTTGGCAGGCCATCCGTCGGATTACCTGAAACAATTGCACGCTTGCATCCAGACGCGAACGAAACAGGATCTGTTGGACGCTGCCCGACAACTGAATCAGGCCACAGGTGGCTGGCACTGCCTGGCCAGCAGGCCCGGCCCCGGCGAGCCCTGGCAGCCAACGCAATGATCATTACCAACCCTGCAATGAGCTTTCTCCGGCAAACCGGGGCGAGGTCGATGAAAAATTGAGTAACATAGCCACCTAAGCATCTGAACATCTCCGCCTGGAGGTGGACTATATGTATAACTTAGTAGTAATCGTCCCATCCATTCGTAGGAGTATGAACATGACTTGGTCCAAACCTGCTTACACTGATCTGCGTATCGGCTTTGAAGTCACCATGTACTTCGCAAGCCGTTAATACCTTTGTATCGCAGCGCAACGCCTCGGTTCGCCGGGGCGTTTTTATTTTTGAGTCTTGTGTGATGGAGCGGCCATGTTTGTCCAGATTCTAGGTTCCGCCGCTGGCGGTGGTTTCCCGCAGTGGAATTGCAACTGCGTGAACTGCGTGGGCTTTCGTGATGGCAGCCTGCGGGCCCAGGCGCGCACGCAATCGTCCATCGCGATTTCCGATGACGGTGTGAACTGGGTGCTGTGCAACGCCTCGCCGGACATCCGCGCCCAGCTGCAGGGCTTTGCCCCGATGCAGCCCGGCCGCGCCCTGCGGGATACCGGCATCAGCGCGATCATCCTGATGGACAGCCAGATCGACCACACCACCGGCCTGCTCAGCCTGCGGGAAGGTTGCCCGCATCAGGTCTGGTGCACCGATATGGTCCATGAGGACCTGAGCACCGGTTTCCCACTGTTCACCATGCTGACCCACTGGAACGGTGGCCTTAACTGGAACCGTATCGAACTGGACGCCAGCTTTACGATCCCCGCCTGCCCCAACCTGCGCTTCACCCCACTGCCGCTGCGCAGCGCTGCGCCACCCTATTCGCCCCATCGTTTCGACCCGCACCCTGGTGACAACATCGGCTTGATCGTCGAAGACCTGCGCACGGGCGGCAAGCTGTTCTATGCGCCCGGCCTGGGCAAAGTAGATGCGCCGCTGCTGGAGATCATGGCCGCCAGCGACTGCCTGCTGGTAGACGGCACGATGTGGGATGACGACGAAATGCAGCGACGTGGCGTTGGCACGCGCACCGGCCGCGAGATGGGCCACCTGGCGCAGAACGGACCCGGCGGCATGCTGCAAGTGCTGGAGCACTTGCCCAAGCAGCGCAAAGTACTTATCCACATCAACAACACCAACCCGATTCTTGATGAAGATTCGCCTGAGCGGGCCGAGTTGGTAAGGCGCAATGTCGAAGTGGCTTACGACGGCATGAGCATTGAATTGTAGGAGCGACCCAATGACCAACACACCGCTAACCACCGCCGAGTTTGAACAGGCCCTGCGGGCCAAGGGCGCCTTCTACCACATCTACCACCCCTACCACGTGGCGATGTACGAAGGCCGGGCCACCCGCGAGCAGATCCAGGGCTGGGTCGCCAATCGCTTCTATTATCAGGTCAACATTCCCCTCAAGGACGCCGCGATCCTGGCCAATTGCCCGGACCGGGAAATCCGCCGCGAATGGATTCAGCGCCTGCTGGACCACGACGGCGCCCCCGGCGAAGATGGCGGCATCGAAGCCTGGCTGCGCCTGGGCCAGGCTGTTGGCGTGGACCCGGACCAACTGCGCTCCCAGGAACTGGTGCTGCCCGGCGTGCGTTTTGCCGTCGACGCCTACGTCAACTTCGCCCGCCGTGCCAGTTGGCAGGAAGCCGCCAGCAGTTCTCTGACCGAGCTGTTCGCCCCGCAAATCCACCAGTCGCGCCTCGACAGCTGGCCTCAGCATTACCCGTGGATCGACCCTGCCGGCTACGAGTATTTCCGCACGCGTTTGGGCCAGGCCCGGCGTGATGTCGAGCACGGTTTGGCCATCACCTTGCAGCACTACACCACCCGCGACGGCCAGGAGCGCATGCTGGAAATTCTCCAGTTCAAACTGGACATCCTTTGGAGCATGCTCGATGCCATGAGCATGGCCTATGAACTGAACCGTGCGCCTTATCACAGCGTGACCGAGCAACGGGTCTGGCATAAGGGAATCGCACTATGAGTTTCGACCTCAGCAAAAAACCGGCATGGCGTACCGGTTACCGCTTCCAGTACGAACCGGCGCAAAAGGGCCATGTGCTGCTGTACCCCGAAGGCATGATCAAGCTCAATGACAGCGCTGCGCTGATCGGCGGTTTGATCGACGGTGAGCGGGATGTGGCCGCGATCATCAAGGCGCTGGACGCTCAGTTTCCCGGCGTGCCCGAACTCGCTGAAGACATCGAACAATTCATGGAGGTCGCCCGTGCAGAGCACTGGATCGAACTTGCCTGATCTGCCGCCCAAGCCTGAGATCGGTTTGCCACTCTGGCTGCTGGCCGAGCTGACTTATCGCTGCCCGCTGCAATGCCCGTACTGCTCCAATCCGCTTGATTTCGCCGAGCAGGGCAAGGAGCTGAGCACCGAACAGTGGATCAAGGTGTTTCGCGAAGCCCGAGAAATGGGCGCCGCACAACTGGGGTTTTCCGGCGGTGAGCCTCTGGTGCGCCAGGACCTTGCCGAACTAATCAGCGAGGCGCGCAAACTGGGGTTCTACACCAACCTCATCACCTCCGGCATCGGCCTGACCGAGCAGAAGATCAGCGACTTCAAGAAAGCCGGACTGGACCATATCCAGATCAGCTTCCAGGCCAGCGATGAACAGGTGAACAACCTGCTGGCCGGCTCAAAAAAGGCCTTTGCGCAAAAGCTGGAAATGGCCCGTGCAGTGAAAGCCCATGGCTACCCGATGGTGCTGAACTTCGTCACCCATCGCCACAACATCGACAAGATCGACCGCATCATCGAGCTTTGCATCGCTTTGGAAGCCGACTTTGTCGAGCTTGCCACTTGCCAGTTTTATGGCTGGGCCCAACTCAATCGCGTCGGGCTGTTACCGACCCAGGAGCAACTGACGCGCGCCGAGCGCATCACCAACGAATACCGTGCCAAGCTGGAAGCCGAAGGGCATCCGTGCAAGCTGATCTTCGTTACTCCGGATTATTACGAGGAACGGCCAAAGGCTTGTATGAACGGCTGGGGCAGTATTTTTCTGACGGTGACACCGGACGGAACCGCCTTGCCTTGCCATGGCGCCCGGCAGATGCCAGTACAGTTTCCCAACGTGCGCGACCACAGCATGCAGCACATCTGGTACGACTCGTTCGGCTTCAACCGCTTTCGCGGCTATGACTGGATGCCCGAGCCGTGCCGATCATGCGACGAGAAGGAAAAGGACTTCGGTGGCTGTCGCTGCCAGGCGTTCATGCTGACGGGGGATGCAAGCAACGCCGACCCGGTGTGCAGCAAGTCCGAGCACCACGGCATGATCCTTCAGGCCCGCGAGGAAGCCGAACACGCCACCCAGACGATCGAACAATTGGCCTTTCGCAATGAGCGAAACTCACGGCTGATTGCGAAAGGCTGAGTGAGGCTTCAGCGTTTGGCGATGATGTACACCGCATGCACGATGCCCGGGATGTAGCCGCATAAGGTCAGCAGGATATTCAGCCAGAACGCGCCAGCGAAACCCACTTGCAGGAACACACCCAGTGGTGGCAACAGAATGGCAATGATGATACGAATAATGTCCATGGGCTCAACTCCGGAAAATCGGCTCGTGTGAGCCGTACAGCTAATCGACCCTGGGCGTTCGTGAGGGTTCAGTGGGGGCCGGCACTGAACCATCTCCCTCAGGCTCCTCTCACGCCAAAATTTCCAGTCCATGCTTTTACACAATACTCAGCAACTTGAGCGCCATACCGCTGGGCTGCTTCTCACCAGACTCCCACTGTTTGACGGTGGAGGCGCTGGTGTTCAAGTAACGGGCAAACACCGGTTGGCTGACATGGCTGCACTCGCGGATCGGCTTGATTTGCTCAGCCGGGATTTGCGCCGGGACAGGTGCAAGACATGCCTCATCAAATTGACGAAGCGTGGTCTTGCTGATGGCACCTAGTGGTATAGAAATTAAAACATCCATCTATCAAATAAAATCGCGAGACAAAAAAAAGCCCCCAGCCAAAAAAATCAGGCCGGAGGCGTCGCGTATACCGCGAGACGGTTCAGAAATTCTGGATTACACGGCGATGCCCCTGCTGCATTGCAGTTGTGCGGTGCGCACGCGGGCGAAGGCGCGGGCCAGGCGCAGGAGCATTTCGTCGATGTTGCCCTGGCTGACGGTCAGCGCCGGGGTGAAGCGCAGGCAGTCGGATTGCGGGGCGTTGAGGATCAAGCCTTCGTACAGCGCAGCCTTTACCACGGCGTCTGCCGAATCATCCGACAAGCTCATCCCCCAGAGCAGGCCTTGGCCGCGCAGTTCTCCCTGGCCGTAGCGATGGGCCAGGCGAGCGAGGCCTTCGCCAAGGTAGTGGCCAGTTTCGCGCACGTGTTCAAGAAAGCCGCTGTCCAGCACGGTGTCGAGAACGGCGACCCCGGCTGCGGCCATCAGGGCGTTGCCGTGGTGGGTGCCTTCCAGTTCACCGATGTCGAAACAGCAGGCCTTGCCCCGGGCCAGTAAAGCAGCCAAAGGCACACCGCCGCCCAGGCCTTTGCCCAGGGTGATGATGTCGGCGCGTACGCCGTAGCGTTGTTCGGCGAGCAAGGTTCCGCAGCGGCCGATACCAGTCTGCACTTCGTCGAGAATCAGCAGTATCCCCAGTTCCCGGCATAGCCGCTCAACACCCTTGAGGTAATGTTCGGTCGCAGGGATAACGCCGGCCTCGCCCTGGATCGGCTCCAGCATGATCGCCACGGTTTGCGCATCTACCGCAGCATGCAGCGCTGGCAAATCGTTGAACGGTACGTGGCTGAAGCCGGGCAACTGCGGTTCGAAACGGTTTTCACGGGCGTCAGCCGACGCCGACATCGCGGCAAAACTGCGACCGTGGCAACCCTTGCTGGCCGTGATGATGCGGTAGGCTCCACCACGATGCAGCTGGCCCCATTTGCGCGCCAGCTTGATCGCCGCTTCGCAGGCTTCCGCGCCACTGTTGAGCAGATAGGCCTGGTCGCTGCCGGTGCTGTGGCACAGGCGATCTGCGATATTCAACTGGCCACGGTTATGCAGTCCGCTGCCAGGGTTGATCAGCGCCTGAGCCTGATCGGCCAGGGCGTGGACCAGCACCGAGGGGCTGTGGCCGAGGCTGTTGGCCGCGCCGCCCTGGGTGAAGTCCAAATAGGCGCGATCGTTGCTGTCCCACAGCCATGAACCCTGGCCACGAACGAACACCTGAGGCGGGCGGGCAACACTGGGCATCAGGCAATCGCTGGAAAGGTCATCGCGCAGCATCGGGGTGTTCGGGTCCAGTATCAGGTCATCAAGGCTAGGTGCAGGGCGACGCAGGTTAAACAGGTTCATAAATGCAGCCTGCTGGCAACTGGACGTTGGTCTATACCACCCAACAAACTCCGTCCGATGTTTTTTGCCTTGCCTATGTAAACAGCTTCGCCGTAAACGGTATTCATCGCGCGCTCTGGCCCTGTAAGCCCTGTTAATAGGCGTAGACTAGGCGCCTTGGGGGCAGACAGCCATTTCGATTTTCCAGCTTTTTCGATAAGCATTACTTATGGATTTCAAGCAACTGCGTTACTTCGTCGCGGTGTACGAAGAAGGCCATGTAGGCCGTGCGGCGGAGCGCCTGTCGATCTCCCAGCCAGCGCTGTCGCAACAGATCCGCCAACTTGAACAGAACCTCGATGTGAGCCTGTTCGAACGCAGCAGCAAACGCCTGCTGCCGACCCTCGCCGCCCACACCTTATACAACCATGCCCTGCCCTTGCTCGACGGCATGCAACAAGCGGTCGAGGCGCTGCGCCACTTCAAGGGTCAGGCCTTGCGCACCTTGGCCATCGGCGTACTACAAACCGTGCACACCAGTCTGGTGCCACAGATGCTGGAGCGGGTGCGCAAGGCCCAGCCGCATCTGGTGGTGCAGATCTACGAGCTGACCGGCCTTGAGATCGAGCGACGTCTGCTCAACGGTTCGCTGGATATTGGCATCAGTTACCTGCCGCCCCGCCAACCCGGTTTACATGGCGTACTGCTGTACGAAGATGAACTGAAGGTAGTGATTCAGGCCGACCACCCTCTGCGGGAATTCAAGAAGGTTTCCCTGAAGCAGGCGGCCGAATTGCCGATGTTGTTGCTGGGGGAGGAGTTTCAGGTGCGGCAGATCTGGCAGGCGCAACTGGCTAACCAGGGCCGTCGGCCGCAGGTGCAGGCGGAGTTGAATACGATGGTGGGTATTCTCGACAGCTTACCTCACACCAAACTGGCGACAGTGCTGCCCGGCCACTCCCAGGACGAACACAGCAACCCTGCTTTGCTGTGGAAGCCATTGAGTGAGCCACGGGTGCCGTTGAAGGTAGGGTTGGTGTGCCGAGATGTGCAGCGTCAACAGGCGACGCTTGAGCTGTTGCGCACATTGCTGGAGGACGTGATGAATGGCCCGCACGGACCTTCGGGACCACTGGATGGCCAGGCCTGAACTTTTTCACAGGCAAAAGAAAACCCCGCCGAAGCGGGGCTTTGCAGACTGTTTCCCTGACATCCATTTCACTCCGCCTTCCTGGCAGAATCCTACGTGTCCGTGTTGTTGCTTTGCGCTTCCTGCGCGACGTCCATGTGAAGTAGATTAGCCGTGGATCCAATCTGGCGATAGAGGACGAATAGCAGTACGCCATGTAAGAGAATGCTTACACGGCATCGCCTTGATCAGAACTGCGCTTCGTCCAGCAAAAACAGCGATTCACTGCCGGCCTTGACCGAAGCACTGAGGGACTTGATTCGCGGTAACAGGCGGGCGAAGTAAAAACGCGCCGTGCCCAGTTTGCTGGCGTAGAAGTCTTCCTGTGTCTCCTTGCCCAACGCAGCCTTGGCCATCAACGCCCACATGTAGGCGTACGCCATGTAACCGAATGCATGCAGATACTCCACCGACGCCGCGCCGATTTCATTCGGGTTGGACATGGCGCGGTCCAGCAACCAGTTAGTCAACTCATCGAGATCATCCACTGCTGCGTTCAGCGGCTTGGTGAACTCGGCCAGGTTGGCACTGGCGGTCGCGGTGAAATGGCGGATCTCGTCAGCAAACAAGGTGTAGAACGCGCCGCCGTTGCCGACGATCTTGCGCCCCACCAGGTCCAGGGCCTGAATGCCGTTGGCGCCTTCGTAGATCTGAGTGATGCGCACATCGCGCACCAGTTGCTCCTGGCCCCACTCGCGAATGTAGCCGTGGCCGCCGAAGATCTGCTGGCCGTGGACGGTGGTTTCCAGGCCCAGGTCGGTCAGGAAGGCCTTGGACACCGGCGTCAGCAAGGCCACCAGATCGTCCGCGCGTTTGCGGGTGGCCGCATCTTCGCTGAACTTGGCCGTGTCCAGTTGCATCGCCACATAGGTAGAGAATGCACGGCCGCCTTCGTTTGAGGCTTTCATGGTCAGCAGCATCCGTCGCACATCGGGGTGGACGATGATTGGGTCGGCGATTTTATCCTGGGCCTTGGGGCCGGTAGGCGAGCGGCTTTGCACGCGGTCGCGGGCGTATTCGATGGCGTTCTGGTAGGAACGCTCGCCGGACGCCAGGCCTTGGATGCCGACCCCCAGGCGCTCGTAGTTCATCATGGTGAACATTGCCGCCAACCCGCGGTTCGGCTCGCCCACTAGGTAACCAACAGCTTCGTCGAAGTTCATTACACAGGTGGAGGACGCCTGGATGCCCATCTTGTGCTCGATGGAACCGCAGGTCACCGGATTGCGTGCACCAAGGCTGCCATCGGTATTAACCATGAACTTGGGCACAAGGAACAGTGAGATACCCTTGGGACCGGCTGGCGCGTCCGGCAGTTTGGCCAGCACCAGGTGGATGATGTTTTCGGTGAGGTCGTGTTCGCCACCGGTGATAAATATCTTGGTGCCACTGATTTTGTAGGAATCGTCCGCCTGAGGCTCGGCCTTGGTCCGAATAATCCCCAGGTCCGTCCCGGCGTGGGACTCGGTCAGGCACATGGAACCCGCCCACGCGCCGGAGTACATGTTCGGCAGATAGGTAGCTTTCAGTTCGTCACTGGCGTGAGTGTTGATCGACACGCACGCACCGGAAGTCAGCATCGGATACAAGCCGAACGCCAGCCCCGCTGAGTTGATCATTTCCTCGACCTGGGCCGAGACCACCTTGGGCATGCCCATGCCGCCGTAGGCCGGGTCGCCACCAACGCCAACCCAGCCGCCTTCGGCATAGGCCTTATAGGCTTCCTGGAAACCGGCGGGCGTGCTGACCACGCCATTGTCCCAGCGGCAACCTTCCTCGTCGCCAGCACGGCTCAGGGGCGCGATGGTTTTGGCGGTGACTTTGCCGGCTTCCTCAAAGATCGCCTCAACGGTTTCTGCATCTACGGTGTCTGCCAGGGCCGGCAGCTGTGCCCACAGTTTGGCAACCTCGAAAACTTCGTTGAGGACGAAGCGCATATCGCGCAGCGGCGCTTTGTAGTCAGCCATGGCAAACCTCGTGAGAACTTTAAAGTGATTCGGTAGGATCGTTTTTACAGACCCCGAGTGTACCCGAACAACTTTTGCGACACATAGGGTCTACTCATGACTATTAAGTATTTTTTGGTCATTACCGCTATAGCGCAAACAGCTCCGCCGGCAAACTCATCAAACACTCACTCCCCGCCTCCACGGCCGCCCGATGAGCGGTGGTGCGCGGCAGCAGGCGCTTGAAATAGAACTCGCAGGTCGCCAGTTTGCCTCGGGCGTATTCGCTGTCGCCGCTGCCATCGTCCAGTTGCGCCTGGGCCACAAGAGCCATGCGCAGCCACAGGTAGGCAAGGATGATGTAACCGCTGTACATCAAGTAATCCAGGGCCGCCGCGCCGACTTCATCGGGGTTTTTCATGGCGGCCATGCCGACCTTGACTGTCAACTCACCCCATTGCTGGTTCAGCTCATTGAGCTGCGCCACATGAGCCTTGAGCTGCGGATGCTCGGCGTTGGCGGCGCAGAACTTGTGGACGATTTTGGTAAAGCCCCGCAGCAGTTTGCCCTGGCTGCCCAATACCTTGCGCCCCAGCAAATCCAGGGCCTGGATGCCGTTGGTGCCTTCATAGATCGGTGCAATCCGGCAATCACGCACCAGTTGCTCCATGCCCCACTCGCGAATAAAACCGTGGCCGCCAAACACCTGCATACCGTGATTGGTGACCTCCAGGCCGGTTTCAGTCATGAACGCCTTGCAGATCGGCGTAAGGAAAGCCAACAGGTCTTCGGCTTCCTGGCGCTGAGTGGCATCGCGGCTCAAATGCGCGGTGTCGAGCAACTGCGCGGTGAAGTAGGTCAACGCACGGTTGCCTTCGTTGAAGGCTTTCATGGTCAGCAGCATGCGCCGTACATCGGGGTGGACAATGATTGGGTCAGCGGCTTTTTCCGGGGCCTTGGCGCCGGTCAGCGAGCGCATCTGCAAGCGGTCGTTGGCGTACTTGATCGCGCCCTGGAAGCTTGCCTCGCCCAAACACAAGCCCTGCATGCCAGTGCCCAGGCGCGCGTGGTTCATCATGGTGAACATGCAGTTGAGGCCCTTGTTCGCCTCGCCTATCAAAAAGCCCTGGGCGCCGTCGAAGTTCAGCACGCAGGTGGCCGAAGCCTTGATGCCCATCTTGTGTTCAATGGAGCCGCAGCTCACGCCGTTGCGTTCACCTGAATCGGGCAAGAATTTAGGCACGATAAACAGCGAAATACCCTTGGTGCCAGCAGGAGCATCCGGCAGTTTGGCCAGCACCAGGTGGATGATATTTTCACTCATGTCGTGCTCGCCGGCCGAGATGAATATCTTGCTGCCGGTGACCGCGTAGCTGCCGTCGGCCTGGGGCACGGCGCGAGTCTTGATGATCCCCAGGTCGGTACCGCAATGGGCTTCGGTCAGGCACATCGTGCCGGTCCACTGACCAGCAGTGAGTTTGCTCAGATAAGTGTCTTTCTGTTCCTCGGTGCCGTGGGCGCGGATCGCCGACATCGCGCCGTGGGTCAGGCCAGGGTACATGCCCCACGAAGTGTTGCTTGAGCCAATCATCTCGCTGAGCACCAGGCCCAGGGACAACGGCAAGCCTTGGCCACCGTAGGCCGGGTCCGATGCGACGCCGTGCCAGCCACCTTCCACGTATTGGGCAAATGCCTCTTTGAAGCCTTTGGGCGTCGTCACCACACCATTGTCGAAATGGCAGCCTTCTTCATCACCCGAACGATTCAATGGTGCCAGGACGTTTTCGCAGAACTTCGCGCCTTCTTCAAGGATTGCGCTGACCATGTCCGGACTGGCGTCAGTGGCGCCCAGTTCGGCGTAGTGGCCGTGGAAGTCAAAGACGTGATCGATCAGAAAGCGCATGTCGCGCAGGGGAGCTTTATAGTCAGGCATGGTGATGTCTCCGGCAGCAGATGGCTTCACGCTACTGCCGCCCGCAGCCTCGGACAATCACTGTAGAGCCGCTGAATACACCACCATCACTCAACCGGCAGCGCTGCCCATGCGCACTGCGCCCCGGCGGTTCTGCCCCGCCGCCACCACGCAGTTGCGCCCGGCGCCCTTGGCGTTGTACAGCGCCTGGTCGGCGGACTTGAGCACCTCTTCCGGGGTGCGTTGCTCGGCCTGGCGCTCGGCCACACCGATACTCAGTGTCACCGAGACGCTGGTGGCACCGCTGCCCGCTCGACGTTGCCGGCCTTGATGGTTGTCTTGAGGCCTGTCGGGATTACGTAATCTGATGTTGTAGTTGGCGATAATCTGGCGGATTTCCTCTAGATGCGGCAGGCATTCATCCAGGGTCTTGCCGGCGAACACCACTGCAAACTCTTCGCCGCCATAACGATAAGCGCGGCCGCCGCCGCTGACCTTGGACAGCTTGCTGGCGACCAGCCGTAGCACCTGGTCTCCCACGTCGTGGCCGTGGGTGTCGTTAAAGCGCTTGAAGTGATCGACGTCGCCCATCGCCAGTACATAGCTGCGCCCCAGCCGCTGCATGCGCTCGTTTAGGGCGCGGCGGCCTGGCAGGCCGGTCAGCTCATCGCGGAAGGCCATTTGATAGGCCTCGTGGGAGACACCCGCGGCGATCATCAGCATCACCTGGCTGCACATGATGTTCAGGGTAAACGGCAGGATGAAGGTCTGGGGCAGCATCCAAAACAGCCCCAGCAACCCTACCAATTGCGCGGCGTGCAATGGCCGTGGCTGACGCCAGTACTGCACCCCCAACAGGATGAAGGCGAGAAAAAACATTGGGTAAGACAGCTGGATCAAACTCATCCATGTGCCATGCAACGCCGGCCAGCGAATCTCCGCCAGCCAGTTCAATAAAGGCTGCGGATAACTTTGCTCAAGGCCCAGCGCCACGCTGCCAATGGCCAGCAGCACCGCACAGCGCGCGACAAAGTCGCGAAACAAGTGGGTCCTCTCCTGCCACAGTGCATAGATGCCAAACAAAAGCGGCAACAGCAGGCAGCACAGATGAAACACCACCGCGGCGTCATCGCGGACCCAGCCGTTATCGCGGTAGAAATCGGTCTGGGTGTCCAGCAGGAAATAGGCGATGTACACCGTGATCATCAGGAACAACTCACGCTGACGACGGTACACCGCGCAATACGCACCGCCGAGCAGCAACACCAGCGTCGGCAGGACGTTGAACAGAGAGGTGAAGAAGACGTTGAGATCCTTGACGTACGCAGCCGACAACCCCGCCAGCAATAACAGCAGCGACGGTAGGAAATGACTGAAACGTACAGCAGACGCGCGCGGCAAGGGTAAAGCTCCGACCCATAATAAAGGATGGCACAGTGCCTTCACTTGAACACAGTTAAGCACAATCAATGTGACCTGTATCACATTGCCATCACTGTAACGGCAGCAAGCCATAATCCCTGAGCGCGCAACTCAGGTTTTTTATCGCTCAAAAAAAAGCCGCCGCTCCCGAAAGAGTGGCGGCTTCGCAGTGAACCCGATAAGGCTTAGTAGCCCAGGTCGAAGTTCTCTTCTTTCATGTCCATCAGGTTGTTGGCGCCCGACAGCATGGTGGCCACGTGAGTGCGGGTACGCGGCAGGATACGCTGGAAGTAGAAGCGCGCAGTCTGCAGCTTGGCGGTGTAGAAGCCTTCTTCGTTGGTGCCGGCAGCCAGTTTCTCGGCAGCCAGGCGCGCCATGTCGGCCCAGAAGTAAGCCAGGCAGGCGTAACCGGAGTACATCAAGTAGTCCACCGACGCGGCACCGACTTCTTCACGGTCCTTCATGGCTGCCATGCCGACCTTCATGGTCAACTCGCCCCATTCCTTGTTCAGTGCCGCCAACGGCGTCACGAATTCCTGGACGGCTGCGTTGCCTTCGTTGGCCTGGCAGAACTTGTGGACGATCTTGGTGAAACACTTGAGCGCTTCGCCTTGAGTCATCAACACTTTACGGCCGAGCAAGTCCAGAGCCTGGATACCGGTGGTGCCTTCGTACAGCATCGAGATACGGCTGTCGCGAACGTTCTGCTCCATGCCCCACTCGGCGATAAAGCCGTGGCCACCGTAGATTTGTACGCCGTGGTTGGCGGATTCAAAACCGACTTCGGTCATGAACGCCTTGGCAATCGGGGTCATAAAGGCCAGCAGCGCGTCAGCCTGTTTCTTGACTTCGTCGTCGATGCCGTACTTGACCACATCAACCTGCTTGGCGGTGAAGTAAACCATCGCGCGGTTGCCTTCGGCGAACGCTTTCATGGTCAACAGCATGCGGCGCACATCGGGGTGGACGATGATCGGGTCGGCGGCCTTGTCTGGCGCTTTCGGGCCAGTCAGCGAACGCATTTGCAGACGATCACGGGCGTATTTCAGACCACCCTGGAAACCGATTTCGGCGTGGGACAGGCCTTGCAGCGCGGTGCCCAGGCGAGCGGTGTTCATAAAGGTGAACATGCAGTTCAGGCCTTTGTTCGCCGGGCCAATCAGGAAACCGGTGGCCGCGTCGAAGTTCATCACACAGGTGGCGTTACCGTGGATGCCCATTTTGTGCTCCAGGGAGCCACAGGACACGGCGTTGCGCTCACCGAGCGAACCATCGGCGTTCGGCATGAACTTTGGAACGATAAACAGCGAAATACCTTTGGTGCCAGCCGGTGCGTCCGGCAGGCGGGCCAGCACGATGTGGACGATGTTATCGGCCATGTCGTGTTCACCGGCCGAGATGAAGATTTTGGTACCGGAAACTTTGTAGGAGCCGTCGGCCTGAGGTTCGGCCTTGGTGCGCAACATGCCCAGGTCGGTACCGCAATGTGACTCGGTCAGGCACATGGTGCCGGTCCATTCGCCCGACACCAGCTTGGTCAGGTAAGCGTCTTGCTGCTCGGCAGTGCCGTGCTCGGAAATGGTGTTCATCGCGCCATGTGACAGGCCTGGGTACATGCCCCACGACCAGTTGGCTTCGCCGACCATCTCGCTCACTGCCAGGCCCAGGGACTCCGGCAGGCCTTGGCCACCGTGTGCCACGTCATGGGCCAGGCTTGGCCAGCCGCCTTCGACGAATTGCTTGTAGGCTTCTTTGAAACCAGTAGGGGTTTTAACGCCTGACTCGCTCCAGGTGCATCCTTCGATGTCACCTACGCGGTTCAACGGAGCCAGCACTTGCTCACAAAACTTGGCGCCTTCTTCGAGAATGGCGTCAACCATGTCCGGGGTAGCGTCCTGGCAAGCCGGCAGACTCTGATAGTGCGCTTCGTAGCCGAGCAGTTCGTCACGAACGAAGCGAATATCACGCAAGGGGGCCTTGTAGTCAGGCATAGCGATAAACCTCTGCTGATGAATCTAGGATGAACAACCGCGTGGATTTGTTGTAGCGGTCAAACAGTTGTTTGAAACATACGTTTACGACCTATCCTTGTCAAGCGTCCCGCAGATGCCGTTTGTCCTGACGTGGGTCAACTGCAGGCACGGCTAGGCCTGCAGCGAAATGCCGCATGAAGTTTCAAAGTTTTAGAAAGTCAGGAAGGGGAGGCAAGGCAAACGTGTGAGCTGGCTTGCCAGCTCACACAGGAAAGCCGGCATGCACTAAATTCAGGCGTAGGTATCGATCAACGTGCCGAGCATTTCATCGGAAGCCTTGGCGATTTTCACGCCCAGCTCCACTTGGAATTTCCCCTCAGCCATCTCGACCATATTGCTCGCCGAATTCGAGGGATCTGCCGCCCGCAAACGGTCGTTTTGCGCGTCCGAAGGCTGGCTAGTGGCGGCACTGGCAATTTTGCCCGCGGCCTGGTCGACACGGTTCTGCCCGGACTGAATGCTGCTCAGCCCAGAATAAAACGCGCTGCTTCCAGAGATGTCCATGGCGTAAACCTGCCTTTACAGAATCATGAACAGTTATTGAAGCAGACATCCTCGGAAAAGGCCCGTCAAAAACACTAATGGCATAATGCCTTAGCTATAGGCAAAACTAGTCAAGCAGATCCAATTGCAGGTATTCAGCGACGGCTTCAGCGCTGGGGTGCTTGAGTTTCGGCACCCTTCCCAGGCATGGCGCCGGCAGTCGCTCGGCCAGCGTGGCGAGGTTTTCTTCCAGACGAGAGGTCTTGGGGTCGATGATATTGGCCACCCACCCCGCCAGCGGGAGGCCATCACGGGCGATGGCTTCAGCGGTCAGCAGCGCATGATTGATGCAGCCCAGACGCACGCCCACCACCAGGATCACTGGTAGCTGCAACGCCTTCGCCAGATCCGACAGGTTGTCCTGATCCGCCAACGGTACCCGCCAACCGCCCGCCCCCTCTATCAAAGTGAAATCCGCCTGTTTGGCAAGAATCTGCTGCATGGGCGTTAACAAGGACTGCACGGTGAGCGCTACTGCAGCTTCCCGGGCCGCCAGATGCGGTGCGATGGCCGGCTCGAATGCCACCGGATTGACCTCGGCATAGGTCAATGGCAACGAACACTCGTCCAACAAGGCCAGCGCATCAGCATTGCGCAAACCCTTGGGCGTCACTTCACAGCCCGAGGCCACCGGCTTGCCAGCTGCGGTGCTCTTGCCCGCTTGCCGCGCCGCACGCAACAGGCCCGCGGCGATGGTGGTCTTGCCGACGTCGGTATCGGTACCAGTGATGAAATAGGCGGTGCTCATAGAGGTTTCTCCAGTACGGCATACACCACTTGATAGGTCGCCGGCAGCCCTTGGGCCTGGCGAAACTGCTCGTATGCCTCAACCAGTGCAACAATCCGTGCACGGCCGGTCAAGCCACCAGGGCGTCCCGGATTAAGATTGTGCGCACCCAACGCTTTCAATTCATGGGTCAGGCTGCGCACATCCGGGTAGTGCAGCACATGGGGACGTTGCTCCAGGCTCACTACCTGCAACCCGCTGTTGTCGCACAGCTGTTGATAAGTACTGAACGGCCGGAAGCGATTAACGTGAACCAGGCCGTCCGCCGCCCGCCAGCTTTCCCGTAGTTCATCCAGCGTCCCGACGCACAGGCTGGCAAACGCCAGCACGCCACCGGGCTGCAACACTCGCCGGGCTTCGCCGAGCACCGCCGCGAAATCGGCGCACCATTGCACCGCAAGACTGGAAAAAATCAGCCCGCAACTGCTGTCCTGCAACGGCAGGCGTTCGGCATCACCGGCGATGAAATGCTCGGCACCGCCCAAGGGCCGGGCGTGATTGAGCATCCCTTCGGCGATATCCAGCGCCAGGCCTTGGCTGCCGGCAAATGTAGCGGCCAGCGCACGGCTGAAATAACCAGTGCCGCAGCCCAGGTCCAACCAGCGCTGGGGAGAAAACCCCTCGGGCAGACGCCGCAGCAGTTCGCCACCGACCGCACGCTGCAACTCGGCGACGCTGTCATAGCTGGCCGCCGCACGGGAAAAGGATGCTGCAACCTGACGCTTGTCGGGCAAGGTCCCTGGCACTGGAAAAGGGCGCAATAGAGGATGGGATAAATCAGTCATCACCGCACTCATGCAAAAAAGCCTGGATCGCCCCGGCTACGCCATGGGGGTCCTCCAGAAGAAAGGCGTGGCCGACCTGTTCAATCAGACCGATTTCAACATCCGGCAATAACTTCAACAGTTCACTGCCCGCCTCAGCGGGCACCAGGCCATCCAGCCCGGCAAACAAATGCAGTTGCGGACCGCGAAAGGCCTGCAAGGCGTCCCGAGTGTCCAACTGCGTCAACAACTCAAGGCCAGTCATCAGCACCTTGGACGGCGTATTCGGCGCACCGCTGACCAACAAGCGCGCCAGGCCCCGTGGATCTTGCGCGCCCTTGGCACAGAGCAGGCCGAAGCGTTTGAGGGTGACTTGGGAGTCGGCATGGCAACCGGCGAGGAAGGCGTCGAAGGTTTCTGCGGGCATTGCGCTCGGCCAACCGTCATGGGCGACGAAACATGGGTTGCAGGCCAAGGTCAGCAAACCGCAACAGCGGTCACCGCGACGGGCCGCCAGCTCCGAAGCAAGCATGCCACCCAGGGACCAACCGCCGAGCCAGGCGTTATCGGGCAGCGTCGCATCGAGTTCGTCGAGCCACTCGTCGAGGTCACTGGAGCCCAGTTCCGGCAAGGGCTCGATATCGACCCGCAGGCGCTCGTCCAACCCTCGCAACGCGGCGGCCAAAGGTTCCAGCGGCGACACGCCAAGGCCCCAGCCGGGCAGCAATATCAGTCGATCACGCATGGTCGGGCTCCTGGCCTAACAAGCGGAAACACTCTTCCAATGCGCTTAACAATAGCTGCACCTGCGTTTCACTGTGGGCCGCCGACAATGTCACCCGCAAACGGGCACTCCCGGCGGGCACTGTGGGCGGACGAATCGCAGTGACCATCAGCCCTCGCTCACGCAGCATCTGTGACAAGCGCACCGCCCGGCCACTGTCGCCGATCATGATCGGCTGGATCGGCGTGAAGCTGTCCATCAGCTCCAGGCCGATTTGCTGGGCGCCCTGGCGAAACTGGCGGATCAGCGTATTCAGATGCTCGCGTCGCCAGTGTTCTGTGCGCAGCAACTCAAGGCTTTTCAGGGTGGCGCACGCCAGCGCTGGCGGCTGGCTGGTGGTGTAGATGTACGGCCGGGCGAACTGGATCAGGCTTTCGATCAACTCCTCGCTGCCGGCGACAAACGCGCCAGCCGTGCCGAACGCCTTGCCCAGGGTGCCGACCAGCACCGGGACGTCTTCCTGGCTCAGGCCGAAATGCTCGACGATCCCGCCACCATTGGCGCCCAGCGGGCCGAAACCATGGGCGTCATCGACCATCAACCAGGCGCCTTTGGCCCGGGTTTCAAGGGCCAGCGCCGGCAGGTCGGCAAGGTCGCCGTCCATGCTGAACACGCCGTCGGTGACCACCAATGTGTTGCCGGTGGCTTTCTCCAGGCGCCTGGCCAGGCTGACAGCGTCGTTGTGCAGATAACGATTGAAGCGCGCCCCGCTGAGCAAGCCGGCATCCAGTAAGGAGGCGTGGTTGAGGCGGTCTTCCAGAACCGTATCGCCCTGCCCGACCAATGCAGTAACCGCACCGAGGTTAGCCATGTAGCCGGTGGTGAACAGCAGCGCCCGAGGGCGACCGGTGAGGTCGGCCAAGGCTTCTTCCAGTTCATGGTGCGGCGTGCTGTGGCCAATCACCAGGTGGGATGCGCCACCACCCACGCCCCAGCGAGAAGCACCGGCGCGCCAGGCTTCGATCACTTGCGGGTGATTGGCCAGGCCCAGATAGTCGTTGTTGCAGAAGGCGAGCAAAGGCTGGCCATCCACCACCACTTGCGGGCCTTGGGGGCTTTCCAGCAGTGGCCGTTGGCGATAAAGGTGTTCGGCACGACGGGCAGCGAGACGCGCGGCGAGATCGAAAGACATGCAGGCCTCGGGGATATCAGAAATTGAATGTAGCCGCTGCCGCAGCGGCTACAGGGTGAAGCCAGGATCAAACCGCGGCGTTATAAAACTGCTCGCTGCTCTTCTGTTCCACCAGCGCCTGCTCGATGGCCGCCTGGTGTACCTCATCGGCATGCTCCTCGCGAGCTTGCGGCAAGATTCCCAGGCGCGAGAACAACTGCATGTCCTTGTCCGCCTGCGGGTTGGCGGTGGTCAGCAGTTTGTCGCCGTAGAAAATCGAGTTGGCGCCGGCAAAAAACGCCAGGGCCTGCATTTGCTCGTTCATTGCTTCCCGACCAGCCGACAGGCGCACATGGGATTGCGGCATGAGAATGCGCGCCACCGCCAGCATGCGGATAAAGTCGAACGGGTCGATGTCCTCGGCGTTTTCCAGAGGCGTGCCAGCGACTTTGACCAGCATATTGATCGGCACCGACTCCGGATGCTCCGGCAGGTTGGCCAGTTGGATCAGCAGGTTGGCGCGATCATCGAGGGACTCGCCCATGCCGAGGATGCCGCCGGAGCAGATCTTCATCCCTGAATCACGCACGTAGGCCAGGGTTTGCAGGCGCTCACCGTAGGTGCGGGTGGTGATGATGGAGCCATAGAACTCCGGCGAGGTGTCGAGGTTATGGTTGTAATAATCCAGACCGGCCTGGGCCAGTGCTTCAGTCTGGTCCTGGTCGAGGCTGCCGAGGGTCATGCAGGTTTCCAGGCCCATGGCCTTGACGCCTTTGACCATCTGCAACACGTAGGGCATGTCCTTGGCCGACGGGTGTTTCCAGGCCGCGCCCATGCAGAAGCGGGTCGAGCCGATGGCTTTGGCGCGGGCGGCCTCTTCGAGGACTTTCTGCACTTCCATCAGTTTTTCTTTTTCCAGGCCAGTGTTGTAGTGGCCCGACTGCGGACAATATTTGCAATCTTCCGGGCAGGCGCCGGTCTTGATCGACAAAAGGGTAGAAACCTGGACCCGATTGGCATCGAAATGCGCGCGGTGCACGGTCTGCGCCTGGAACAACAAGTCATTGAATGGCTGCACGAAAAGCGCTTTGACTTCGGCTAAAGACCAATCGTGACGCAGGTTGGCAGTGATGCTGGCGCTCATGGGCGATTCCTTGTTTATGCTTTGGCAAGCGCTGCGGGAAAGGTAATACCCACAGGCACGACACGGATGCTCGGCATATTTAAGGAAGAATCATGCACTGTCAACCCAGACTCAAACACGAAGTCTACATCTGGTCGAAAAACAACCAGATCTGTTTAATTTGCGATGAGGCCACTGATACGGCCCATTCGATCTGTAACTTCTGCGAAACCGAACTGCCGTGGCTGATGGATCATTGCGAAGTGTGCGCCCTGCCCCTGCCCATGGCGGGCCTGACCTGCGGCCAATGCCAAAGGCAGCCACCCACGTTTAAACACGTAGCTACGCCCTTTACCTACAGCTTCCCGGTCGACACGCTGATCAGCCGCTTCAAGCACCAGGCCCGATGGCCGCTGGGCCATTTGCTGGCACACCTACTGGGACAATGCCTGCAAGATCGCTATGAAAACGCCGAACTGACACGCCCTGACTGCCTGTTCCCGGTTCCCATGGCCCGTAGACGCCTACGGGAAAGGGGCTATAATCAGGCGGCAATGCTCGCGCGATGGTTGAGCAAGGATTTGGACATTCCCTGCGATGAGCGGGTGTTACTACGCCCACATGAAACCGTGGCACAGCAAGACCTGGACGCGAAGAACCGCAAAAGCAATCTGCTCAAGGCATTTGCACTGGCACCCGGCGCTGCGGTCCAAGGCCTCCATCTGGCCCTGGTGGACGATGTACTGACCACCGGCGCCACCGCCAACAGCCTGGCCCGGCTGTTAATCGACGCTGGCGCGCGGCAGGTCGACGTGTACTGCCTGGCGCGTACGCCAAAACCTGGCACATGACTTGACGCCGGCGCGCCCTGCCCGCAACGTCCTGTGTATTCCATCGAAGCGTGTAACCGTTCGTCATGACTTTACCGACCCTGTTGAGCCAACACATCGTCCGTCGCCCCCAGCGCATTGCCTTGCTGCAGCACATCGCCGAACAGGGCTCCATCACCCGCGCGGCGAAAAGTGCCGGCCTAAGTTACAAAGCCGCCTGGGACGCCATTGATGAGCTGAACAACCTGGCGCAAAAGCCGCTGGTGGAACGCAGCGTCGGCGGCAAGGGCGGTGGTGGCGCGCGGTTATCCACAGAAGGTGAACGGGTGCTGCGTCTCTACCAACGCTTGCAAGCGCTGCAAGCCCAAGTGCTGGATGCCGCTGAAGATGCCAGCGACCTCGACTTGCTCGGCCGCCTGATGCTGCGCACCAGTGCCCGCAATCAGTTGCACGGCAAAATCATCGCCATCGATAGCCATGGCCGCAACGACCTGATCCGCCTGGAGCTGGCCGCTGGGCTCACCCTCGATGCGCAGATTACCCACGACAGTACCCTGCGCCTGGAGCTGGAAATCGGCACCGAGGTAGTGGCGTTGATCAAGGCTGGTTGGCTCGAAGTCGTCGCGGTCGAGGCAGCCACAACACTTGAACACAATTGCATGAGCGGTAATATCGACGCCATTCTCGACGCCGACGATGGCCCCAGCGAAGTGCGCATCGCCCTGCCCAATGGCCAGGTTTTATGCGCGCTGGCGCAACCCGAGCAGCTCAAGGCGTTGGGTGCCGTCAACGGAAAAACCATCCAGGTGCAGTTCGCGCCCAGCAATGTGCTGCTGGGTATCGCGGTGTAACTGACGCCCGTCGCAAAACTGCAACGGTTTCGTCACACCCGTTCCTTATGGTGTTTGCAAAAACCATAAAGGGAGCCTGATATGAACCTATTAGAAGAAAACCAAGCCACTGACCTTGAACAGATGGTCGGCCTTAGTCGCCGCCGCTTTATCGGTGCCGGCGCCCTGTGCGGTGCCGCGATGTTCCTGGGTGGCAACCTGCTGACCCGCAGCGCCCTGGCCGTCAATGCCGCGTCTTCAAGCCCCTTGCTGGGCTTTGCCAGCATCGCCGCCGCTACCAGCGACACCATCACCCTGCCGCCCGGCTACACCTCTTCGGTGCTGATCAGTTGGGGCCAGCCGCTGCATAAGGATGCACCCGCCTTTGACCCAACCGGCAACGGTACCGCCAAAGCCCAGGAGCTGCAGTTCGGCGACAACAACGATGGCATGAGCCTGTTCGCCTTCCCTGGTGACGACCGCAGGGCGCTGATGGCCATCAACAACGAATACACCAACTACCGCTACCTGTTCGCCCACGGTGGCATGCCGCAATCGACCGAAGACGTGCACAAGGCCCTGGCCAGCGAAGGTGTGTCGGTAATCGAGGTGCAGCGCAAAGGCGATACTTGGCAGTTCGTCCAGGACTCGCGCTACAACCGGCGCATCCACGGTAACTCGCCCCTGCGCTTCGGCGGTCCGGCTGCCGGGCACGCCTGGCTGCAAACCGAGGCTGACAAGAGCGGCAAAAAAGTCCTCGGCACGTTCCAGAACTGCGCCAACGGCATGACCCCGTGGGGCACTTACCTGACCTGCGAAGAAAACTTCACCGACTGTTTCGGTAGCAGCAACCCGCAGCAAGCGTTCGACGCCGGGCAGAAACGCTACGGCGTGGTAGCCGCCAGCAAGGACATCAACTGGCATCAGCACGACCCGCGCTTTGATATGGCAAAGAACCCCAACGAACTCAACCGCCATGGCTGGGTGGTGGAAATCGACCCGTTCGACCCACAATCCACACCGGTCAAGCGCACCGCACTGGGTCGCTTCAAGCACGAAAACGCCGCCCTCGCTGAAACACGCGACGGCCATGCCGTGGTTTACATGGGCGACGACGAACGTGGCGAATTTATCTACAAGTTCATCAGCCGCGACAAGATCAATCACAAAAATCCCAAGGCCAATAAAGATCTGCTGGACCACGGCACCTTGTACGTGGCGATTTTCGATGCAGGCGATGGCAATGCAGACCATCCCAAGGGTCAGGGCCAATGGGTCGAACTAACCTTCGGCAAAAACGGCATCGACGCCAGCTCAGGTTTCGCCAGCCAGGCCCAAGTGCTGATCCACGCACGCCTGGCCGCCAGCATCGTGAAGGCCACTCGCATGGATCGCCCGGAATGGATTGTCGTCAGCCCCAGCGACGGCCAGGTCTATTGCACCCTGACCAACAACGCCAAGCGCGGCGAAGACGGCCAACCAGTAGGCGGGCCCAACCCACGGGAGAAAAACGTCTACGGCCAAATCCTGCGCTGGAAGGCCAATGCCGATGACCACGGCGCGCCAAACTTCACCTGGGACTTGTTTGTGGTGGCGGGCAACCCCAGCGTGCATGCCGGCAAGCCCAAGGGCGGCTCGTCCAACATAAACCCGCAGAACATGTTCAACAGCCCCGACGGCCTGGGCTTCGACAAGGCTGGGCGCTTGTGGATTCTCACCGATGGCGACTACAGCAACAGCGGCGACTTTGCCGGCATGGGCAATAACCAGATGTTGTGCGCCGACCCGACGACGGGTGAGATTCGCCGGTTCATGGTCGGGCCGGTGGCATGCGAGGTGACAGGGATCAGCTTTTCGCCAGATCAGAAAACCCTGTTTGTGGGAATTCAGCATCCAGGGGAAACCGGTGGTTCGACGTTCCCAGAGTATTTGCCCAACGGCAAGCCACGGTCGTCGGTGATGGCGATTCGACGGGAGGATGGTGGGATCGTCGGTTCATAAAGAGCCAACACAGTTTTCTGTGGCGAGCGGGCTTGCCCGCGTTGGGCCGCGCAGCAGCCCCAAAACCAGCCACAGTGTTATGTCTGAAAGAATGCGGCGCTAATAAGAAGGGCTGCTTCGCAGCCCAACGCGGGCAAGCCCGCTCGCCACAACAAGCTCACTCACCCAACACAGCCGCCACCTATCCAGGCTGGTGTGCGATACCATACCGGGCCGGACGCGGCGCCCTGCTGCGCGCAGGAGTTCGCATGGCCCACCCGTTTGCAACACTTACCCCTGACTTGGTGCTCGATGCAGTAGAGAGCATCGGTTTTCTCAGTGACGCCCGCATCCTCGCGCTCAACAGTTATGAAAACCGCGTCTATCAGGTCGGCATCGAAGATTCCGAGCCGCTGATCGCCAAGTTCTATCGCCCTCAGCGCTGGACCAACGAAGCGATTCTCGAAGAACACCGCTTCACTTTCGAACTGGCCGAGTGCGAAGTGCCGGTGGTCGCGCCGATGATCCACAACGGCGAAAGCCTGTTCGAACACGCGGGTTTTCGCTTCACTCTGTTTCCCCGTCGCGGCGGCCGTGCGCCAGAGCCGGGCAATCTCGATCAGTTGCACCGCCTAGGGCAGTTGCTCGGTCGTTTACACGCGGTCGGCGCCACCCGCCCTTTCGAACACCGCGAAGCCCTGGGAGTGAAGAACTTCGGTCACGATTCCCTGACTACCTTGCTGGAAGGCAATTTCATTCCCAAGAGCCTGCTGCCCGCCTACGAGTCCGTGGCCCGCGACCTGCTCAAGCGTGTGGAAGAGGTCTACAAGGCCACACCCCACAAGAACATCCGCATGCACGGCGACTGCCACCCCGGCAACATGATGTGCCGCGACGAGATGTTCCACATCGTCGACCTCGATGACTGCCGCATGGGCCCGGCAGTGCAGGACTTGTGGATGATGCTCGCCGGTGATCGCCAGGAGTGCCTGGGGCAGTTGTCGGAATTGATGGACGGCTACCAGGAGTTCCACGACTTCGATCCTCGCGAGCTGGCGCTGATCGAACCCCTGCGCGCCCTGCGCCTGATGCACTACAGCGCCTGGCTGGCACGGCGTTGGGATGACCCGGCGTTCCCCCACAGCTTCCCGTGGTTCGGCAGCGAGCGGTACTGGGGCGACCAGGTGCTGGCATTGCGCGAGCAACTGTCGGCACTCAATGAAGAGCCGTTGAAACTGTTCTAGACGGGCCCGCTCCTCTGTAGGAGCGAGGGGGACGCCTAGTTCTTGCTCGCGAGAAACCCGAGGGCAACGCGTTCATTCAGGATGATCGCGTTATCGTTAACGGTCTTCGCGAGCAAGCCCGCTCTACAGAAAGCAAATCCCATTGCCCGACAAATCTCCTTACAATCACAGCTTTGTTAGCTGCCTAAGCAAGGATTCTGCATGCAAGCCGCCAACCCCCGTCGCGGGTACATATTGGGCCTGACTGCCTACGTCATCTGGGGAATGTTCCCGCTCTACTTCAAAGCAATCGCCAGCGTTCCCGCCGTAGAAATCATCGTGCACCGCGTGCTGTGGTCGGCGCTGTTCGGCGGCTTGCTGTTGATGGTCTGGAAACACCCTGGCTGGTGGCGCGAACTACGGGACAACCCAAAACGGCTGGCAATCCTGGCCTTGAGCGGGTCCTTGATCGCGGGCAACTGGCTGACCTACGTCTGGTCGGTAAACAGCGGCCGCATGCTGGAAGCCAGCCTGGGTTACTACATCAACCCGCTCGTGAATGTGCTGCTGGGCATGTTGCTCCTGGGCGAACGCCTGCGCCGCCTGCAATGGGTCGCCGTCGGGCTCGCCGCATTGGGCGTCGTGCAACAGGTGTGGCAAGTCGGCAGCCTGCCGTGGGTGTCCCTGGTGCTGGCGTTGACCTTTGGCTTCTACGGTTTGATCCGCAAACAAGCGCCGGTCAAGGCATTGCCGGGGCTGGTGGTGGAAACCTGGATGCTAGTGCCTATTGCCGTGGCCTGGTTGCTGCTCAACCCAAGCGCCCACAGCGCACAAATGGAGTTCTGGGGCACGTCCGAAGCCTGGTGGCTGGTGGCCGCCGGCCCAGTGACGCTGATCCCGCTGGTGTGTTTCAACGCTGCCGCGCGGCATTTGCCCTACACCACACTGGGTTTCCTGCAGTACCTGGCGCCAACGCTGGTGCTGTTGCAGGCGGTGCTGTTGTTCGATGAGCACCTGACTTCCAGCAGCCTGGTGGCGTTTCTGTTTATCTGGGCGGGTCTTGCGGTCTACAGCGTCGATGCCTGGCTCAGCCTACGCAAACGCTGATCAAATAACGCACATAACCCTGCAAGCCACAGCCCGACTGGCTTGCAGGGTTTCAACCCAAGGTTATCCACAGGCCCATGCAAGATTTCCATGCATAACCTTGTGGGCAGTTACTCCTCGCTGCGCAACGCCAACTCCACCATCAAATCGTCGGCCAGGGTTTCGAGCGCCACCTGCAACGTCTCCAGAGGCAGGGTCAGGGGCACCGCCAACAAGGCTTCAGCGTGAAACAGCGGATCGCTACTCATCGGGGCGGGGCGTACATCGGTGATCAGGCGTTCCAGGTTGACACCATGCTTGCTCAGTAACGCCGTGATATCACGCACAATGCCCGGTCGATCATTGCCCACCAGCTCCATGGCAATCGGCTTCCACTCGCAGGATTGCGCGATACCGCTTTCAGCGATCAGTACCCGAATGCCGTGGGCCGACAACCCCTGCAGCGCCCCCACCAATTCATCGTAGGCTTCAGCCGGCACACCGACCCGCAGTATCCCGGCAAACTGCCCGGCCATGCGCGCCATGCGACTTTCCAGCCAATTACCACCATGCTCGGCGATGCACTGGGCGACACGTTCAACCTGGCCGGGTTTGTCCGGCGCAATAACGGTGAGTACGAGATGGTCCATGGTGTCAGCCCTCTTGTGTTGGATTAGGTAGGAGCGAACCCGCTTCTACAGGGTGGACACGGATATCAATGAAGACAAATCGTGTACCATTTTTATATTTATATGGAACAATCCAATAGTTTTTTGAGACCATCCCGTACCCCGCTGTGACTGTACGACCAAAGTGGGTCGCTAAACGACGTATTTAGTCTAATTTTCACAACCGCAACTCATCATGTAGTATGCCGCAGCGCGCACTACATAACGTTAGGTCGATGTCTGCCCAAGCGCCGTCATAACCCCGAACACCCCGTCAGCAAGGTTTGCGCCGTTGATTGGAACCACCCAGCCGCCATCTATGGCATGTACTGGTGCCCAGGGTTTGTGGTTTAAATGGCCAGAGGCTTCATTGGTAAATTGAAAAGCTGAAAAGCGAATAGCTGAGCAGAGTGAGGCAAGCAATGACTGAACACGTTCAAGTCGGTGGCCTGCAGGTCGCCAAAGTCCTGTTCGACTTCGTGAATAACGAAGCCATTCCCGGTACCGGCCTCACCGCCGACCAATTCTGGGCGGGCGCCGACAAGGTCATCCATGACCTGGCCCCGAAGAACAAAGCCCTACTCGCCAAACGTGACGATTTCCAAGCGCGGATCGATGCCTGGCACCAGACACACGCCAGCCAGGCCCACGACCCGGTGGCCTACAAAGCCTTTTTGCAAGATATCGGATACCTGCTGCCAGAAGCGGCGGATTTCCAGGCTTCGACCCAAAACGTCGATGACGAAATTGCCCGCATGGCCGGCCCCCAGCTGGTTGTGCCGGTGATGAACGCCCGTTTCGCCCTCAACGCCTCCAATGCGCGCTGGGGTTCGCTGTACGACGCGCTGTATGGCACCGACGCCATCAGCGAAGCCGACGGCGCCGAGAAAGGCCAGGGCTACAACAAGGTCCGTGGCGACAAGGTCATCGCCTTCGCCCGTGCCTTCCTCGACGAAGCCACGCCGTTGACGGCTGGTAGCCACGTTGATGCCATCGGCTACAAGATCATTGACGGCAAGCTCGTCGTCAGCCTCAAGGGCGGCAGCAACAGCGGCCTGCGCAGCGATGCGCAATTGATCGGCTACCAGGGCGATGCCGCCACACCGACCGCAATCCTGCTGAAAAACAACGGCTTGCATTTCGAAATCCAGATCGACGCCAGCACCCCGGTCGGTCAGACCGATGCCGCCGGCGTCAAGGACGTGCTGATGGAAGCCGCCCTGACCACCATCATGGACTGCGAAGACTCCGTCGCCGCCGTCGATGCCGATGACAAAGTGGTGATCTACCGCAACTGGCTCGGCCTGATGAAGGGCGACCTGGCCGAAGAAGTGGCCAAGGGCGGCAAGACCTTCACCCGCACCATGAATGCCGACCGCCGCTACACCGGTGTCGACGGCAACCAAGTGAGCCTGCACGGCCGTTCGCTGTTGTTCGTGCGTAACGTCGGCCACTTGATGACCATCGACGCGATCCTCGACAGCCAAGGCAACGAAGTGCCGGAAGGCATTCTCGACGGCCTGCTCACCAGCCTGGGGGCGATCCACAGCCTCAATAGCAATAACAGCCGCAAGAACAGCCGCACCGGTTCGGTCTACATCGTTAAACCGAAGATGCACGGCCCTGAAGAAGCCGCGTTCACCAACGAGCTGTTTGGCCGCATCGAAGACGTGCTGAAGCTGCCGCGCAACACCCTGAAAGTCGGGATTATGGACGAGGAACGCCGTACCACGGTCAACCTCAAGGCGTGCATCAAGGCGGCCAGCGAACGAGTAGTGTTTATTAACACCGGCTTCCTAGACCGCACGGGCGACGAAATCCACACCTCCATGGAAGCCGGCGCGATGGTGCGCAAGGCGGCGATGAAGACTGAAAAATGGATCGGCGCCTACGAGAACTGGAACGTCGATATCGGCTTGAGTACCGGCCTGCAAGGTCGTGCGCAGATCGGTAAAGGCATGTGGGCCATGCCTGACCTGATGGCCGCCATGCTGGAGCAGAAAATCGCTCACCCGCTGGCTGGCGCCAACACTGCCTGGGTGCCGTCGCCGACGGCTGCTGCGCTGCACGCGCTGCATTACCACAAGGTCGACGTGTTCGCCCGCCAGGCCGAACTGGCCAAGCGCGAGCGCGCGTCGATAGACGACATCCTGACCATTCCATTGGCCAGCAACACCGATTGGTCCGCCTCCGAGGTCCGCAACGAACTGGACAACAACGCCCAGGGCATCCTCGGTTACGTGGTGCGCTGGATCGACCAGGGCGTGGGTTGTTCGAAAGTGCCGGACATCAACGACGTCGGCCTGATGGAGGACCGCGCCACCCTGCGCATCTCCAGCCAGCACATCGCCAACTGGTTGCGCCATGGCATCGTCAATGAAGCCCAGGTTCTGGAAAGCCTAAAGCGTATGGCGCCGGTGGTGGATCGGCAGAACGCCGGTGACGCGCTGTACCGTCCGCTGGCTCCGGATTTCGACAGCAACATTGCGTTTCAAGCAGCGGTTGAGCTGGTGATTGAAGGAACCAAGCAGCCAAATGGGTATACCGAGCCGGTATTGCACCGTCGGCGTCGTGAGTTCAAGGCCAAAAACGGTCTGTGAGTAAACGCTAGAAACAACAAAGCCCTGGTCGAGAGATCAGGGCTTTTTTGTGATGCTGCATTTTGAGTTCGAACCTAAGGCGCCATCCCCAACTCCCGCTTCACCAACTTTGCCAGCTTCACGCTATCAATCGGCTTGAGCAGAAAGTCCACCACACTCAAGTGCATGGCATCAATCACATCGGGGGCCTCGGCATCCCCGGACATGATGATGATCGGCAACGCGGCCCGGGTGGACCCCCGCACCTGGCGAATCAATTCCAACCCGTTACTCGGTGCCATGCGCAGGTCGGTGATCAGCAAACCGATGGAGCTGCTGGATTTCAATAAATCCCACGCGGCCTCGCCACTCTCAGCCGTCATACAGCGAATGCCATCCAGGCCAAGGATCTCCGCCAACAGTTCACGGGAGTCCTTGTCGTCGTCCACGATCAAGACCCGTTGTGGCGGCAAATTAGGCTCCTGCATTACGGCGCTCAGCGCCTCGCGCTCGGCATCACTCAAAATATCGTGGTCGGACATACGTTTCTCGGCAGTTCTGATCAATCTCCCAGCACAGAAGTCAGACATCACCAGAAGGGCGCTCAATGTGCACTTCGTCGGAAAGTTTGCCTAGTGGGCGTTCTACGGAGTTTGGACGATATTCATGTAAGGTTTTTCCCTAGTTGTGGAAGTCACATGTCTTGGTATAGCTACCTAGACTTACGTCCAATGGGCACTCGTAGCGCAGGAGTCGACCATGAAGGACGATAACGACAAAAAAACTGCGGTCATGTTTATGAGTAAAGCTGATGCTTTCACACAAGCGGGGAAAACTGCTGTGTTGCAGAACATCCACGGCACCCTGCAATTTCTGCAACGCTTCCCGCCGTTCAACCAAATGGAAAATGCCCACCTGGCGTTTCTGGTGGAACAGTGCCAATTGCGCTTCTACGGCCCCGGCGAGAGCATTCTCAAACCCTCGGGCGGGCCGGTAGAGCACTTCTATATCGTCAAGCAGGGGCGCGTGATCGGCGAACGGCCGCATTCGGCCAAGAGCGGCACCGAAACCACCTTCGAAATCACCACCGGCGAATGCTTCCCCCTGGCAGCGCTGCTAGGGGAACGGGCAACCCGCACCGAGCACAAGGCCGCCGAAGACACCTTCTGCCTGCAATTAAACAAACCGGCCTTCATCAAGCTGTTCGCACTGTCCAGCCCGTTTCGCGACTTCGCCTTGCGCGGGGTGAGCAGCCTTCTGGATCAGGTCAACCAACAAGTCCAGCAAAAAGCTGTGGAAACCCTCGGCACTCAATACTCGTTAAACACGCGCCTGGGCGAACTGGCCATGCGTCATCCGGTGACGTGCAGCCCACTAACGCCGCTGCGCGAGGCCGTGACGCTGATGCATGAGCAACAGGTCGGCAGTATTGTGGTGGTGAATGAGCACAAGGCGCCCCTGGGAATTTTCACCCTGCGGGACCTGCGCCAGGTGGTGGCCGACGGCACCAGCGATTTCACCCAGGGCATCGAGCGCCATATGACCCAGGCGCCGTTCTTCCTGACCCCGGACCACAGCGCCTTCGATGCGGCCATCGCCATGACTGAAAGGCATATTGCCCACGTGTGCCTGGTCAAGGATCAGCGTTTGTGTGGCGTGGTCTCCGAGCGCGACCTGTTTTCCCTGCAACGGGTCGACCTGGTGCACCTGGCCCGCACCATTCGCAACGCGCCACGGGTGGAAAACCTGGTGGCGATCCGTGGCGAAATCGGCCAGTTGGTGGAACGCATGCTGGCCCACGGCGCGTCGTCGGCCCAAATCACCCACATTATTACGCTGCTCAACGATCACACCGTATGCCGGGTCATCGAACTGACCCTGGCGGACAAGGGCGACCCCGGCGTGGCCTTCAGTTGGCTGTGTTTCGGTAGCGAAGGCCGACGCGAGCAAACGCTGTATACCGACCAGGACAACGGCATTCTGTTTGACGCCAAGGATGCTGCCGAAGCTGCCGAAATTCGCGGCCGCCTGTTGCCACTGGCGCAACAGATCAACCAGAGCCTGGCGCTGTGCGGTTTTACGCTATGCAAGGGCAATATCATGGCCGGCAACCCGGAACTGTGCCTGTCGCGCGGTGAGTGGGCGCGGCGCTTTGCCGGCTTTATTCGCCAAGCAACGCCGGAAAACCTGCTCAAATCCAGCATCTATTTCGACTTGCGGGTGGTCTGGGGCGACGAGACGGGTTGTGATCAACTGCGCCAGGGCATTCTCGACCAGGTGGCGGACAACCGCTTGTTCCAGCGCATGCTGGCCGAGAACGCGTTGCGCCAACGCCCGCCCGTGGGGCGTTTCCGAGATTTTGTGCTGACCCGTAAGGGTAATGACAAAGCCACCCTCGACCTCAAGGTTCAGGGGCTCACGCCTTTTGTCGACGGCGCGCGCCTGCTGGCCTTGGCTAATGGCATCAAAGCCAACAACACCCTGGAGCGCTTGCGCCAACTGGTGGACAAGGAAGTCATCGAACGGCTGGACGGCGCTGCCTACGAAGAGGCCTACCACTTTATCCAGCAAACCCGCATGCAGCAGCACCAACTGCAAACCCGCGAGAATCAGCCTTACTCCAATCGCGTCGACCCCGACAGCCTCAACCACCTCGACCGGCGCATCCTGCGCGAATCACTGCGCCAGGCCCAGCGCCTGCAAAGCAGCCTGACGCTACGGTATCAGCTGTGAGTCTGTTCAGTTGGCTGCGCGCGGCCAAGCCGGGACTGGATGCCGGGCAACACGCCCGTCTGGCGCAATTGCCGCCACCGCAAGCGCTTGGTGAAGGCTCATTGCGCGGGCAACGCTGGGTAGTGCTGGACCTGGAAACCAGCGGCCTGAACCTCAATCGCGATCAGGTACTGTCCATCGGTGCCGTGGTGATCGAAGACGGGGCCATCGACTTTTCCCAGCTGTTCGAACGTACCCTGCAACGGGCCGAAACCAAACTCAGCCCCAGCGTGTTGATCCACGGCCTGGGCCCCAGCGCCATCGCCGCCGGCAGCGACCCAGTCGAGGCGCTGCTGGACTTCATGGCGTTTGTCGGCGACAGCCCGTTGTTAGCGTTTCATGCACCGTTCGATCAACACATGCTGGGGCGGGCGCTCAAGGACAGCCTGGGCTATCGCCTGGCCCATACGTTTCTCGATGTCGCCGACATCGCCCCGTTTTTGTGCCCGCAGGCCAACATCCGCGAGGCCGGGCTGGATGACTGGATCGAGCACTTCAAGCTGCAGGTGGGCGAACGTCATCACGCCAGTGCCGATGCGTTGGCCACGGCGGAGCTGATGTTGATTTTGTTCAGCCGGGCACGGCGGCAGCAAATCGATAGCCCGCTGCTGTTGCAGCAGCGATTGAGCCAATGGAAGCGCCGCAAGCAGGCCCCGTCCTTTTAAGCTTGAACACAAAACCCTGTGGCGAGCGGGCTTGCCCGCGTTGGGGCGCGAAGCGGCCCTAAAACCTGAAATCACGGTTTAACTGGAAAAATGCGCTGGCCTGATTGGGGCTGCTGCGCAGCCCAACGCGGGCAAGCCCGCTCGCCACAGGGTAATGTTAGGCGCTCCATTTCCTTAACTTACCGGCATTAGGCAGAGCGGGCTTGCCACAAAGGGTGTCATAACGCCCCTACCCGACCAACGCCAATTGCACCCACCCTTCACCTCTGACACAATCGCGAATAATTCTCGTTAGTTTAAACTTCTCGATCGGTGTTGCCTTGTCGTCAGCCCAAAGTCCCCACAGTGAGCTTGTTGGCGCGTTATATCGCGACCATCGCGGCTGGCTGTTGGCGTGGCTGCGACGCAATGTGGCCTGCCCCAGCCGTGCCGAAGACCTGAGCCAGGACACCTTCATGCGCCTGCTGAGCCGTGAAGATTTGCGCGAACCCCGCGAACCCCGGGCATTCCTGGTGGCCATCGCCAAAGGCCTGCTGTTCGATTATTTCCGCCGCGCCGCCCTGGAGCAGGCCTACCTCACCGAACTGATGCTGATCCCGGAAAGCGAGCATCCCTCCCCGGAAGAACAGCAACTGATCCTCGAAGACCTCAAGGCCATCGACCGTTTGCTCGGCAAACTCTCCAGCAAGGCCCGCGCCGCCTTCCTCTATAACCGCCTCGATGGCATGGGCCACGCCGAAATCGCCCAGCGCCTGGGGGTCTCCGTGCCGCGCGTGCGGCAATACCTGGCCCAGGGCATCCGCCAGTGCTACATCGCCCTGTATGGCGAGCCGCTGTGAATCAGTTCAGCTCCAAACCAGTATCGGCGCGGGTGCTGGACGCAGCCATCGCCTGGCAACTGTCCCTGGACTCCGGGGACGGCAGTGCCGTGGAGCACGAAGAGTTCAGCAAGTGGCTGGCCAGCAATGAGGAACACGCCCGCGCCTGGCGCCAGCTGGGCATGCTCGATCAGCGTTTCAGCGTGGCATCGGGCCCGGCGCGCTCGGCCTTGTTGCAGTCGCGCGAAAGCATTCGTCGCCAGGTGCGCAAACTCGGCAGCGGCCTGGCCAGTGTGGTGTTGGTGCTGGGCCTTGCGCTGTTCACTGGGCAACGCTACGTGCCGATCAACTATTGGCTGGCCGACCAGCGCACCGCCACCGGCGAGCAGCGCACGCTGAAGCTGGCGGATGGCACCGTGATCAACCTCAACACCCATAGCGCCATTGATGTGCGCTTCGACGAAAAACGCCGGCTGATCGTGTTGCAGGAAGGCGAAATCCTCATCGAAACCGGCCACAACGACGCCCGCCCGTTCATCGTCGAAACCCGCGAGGGCAGCCTGCGGGCCCTGGGCACGCGGTTTATCGTCAAGCGCGAGGACGACGGCACGCGGCTCAGCGTCTTGCAGTCTGCCGTCGCCGCCCAGCCAGAAGCATTGCATCAGGAACAGATTTTCAAGCAAGGCCAGCAAGTGCTGATGCGCAGCGATGGCCTTGGCCCGCTGCTGGCCGTAGCCCCCGGCACCGACGCCTGGACCCGCGGCATGCTGGTGGTGGAAGACGCGCGGCTGGGGGATGTGGTTGAAGAGCTGGGGCGCTATCGCACCGGGCACTTGGGCGTGGACAAGCAAGTGGCAGACCTGCGGATCACCGGCAGCTTCCCGCTGCACGATACGGATCTGGCGTTGAATGCCCTGTTACCAACCTTGCCGGTGCAGATCCAGCAGCGCTCGCCGTGGTGGGTGACGGTAGTGGCCAAAACAGCGAACAACCCATAGTTGTCGAGCTTTAGCGAGGCTACGTCGGCTACATCACCGCCTTCAGATCAGCTCCCAGCACCGAGTCGCACCCGGCGCAGCCTCGCTAAAGCTCGACAGCTTGCTGCTATGGGGGAAAGCCAGATAGAAATTATTTTCATTCAGCCCTATCACTTTTTGAATCTCGCTCGGCACATAGGCAATTGAGAAATACTTTCATTCAGGAGCCGCCCCATGTCCCGCTCGCTAGACACCTTGTTGCGCCCCAGCCTGTTAGCCGTGGCCATTGCCTTCTGCTCCCCGCTGGCCAGCCCTCTGCTGATGGCTGCCGAACAGGCGTCCAGCGTGCGCTCCTACAACCTGCCGGCCGCACCGTTAGCCAGCACCCTGAACCAGATCGCCAGGCCGGCCTGGCGCTGACCCTCAACCCGTCGCTGGCTTCGGGCAAGACCTCGACGCCGGTCAAGGGACAGTACGATGCACAGGGCGCGTTGCGCGAGGCATTGCGTGGGACAGGTTTGCAGTTGGAGCAAAGCAGCGCCGGGACATTCAGTCTGGTAGCGACTCCTGAAGGCGTTGTGTCGCTGCCGGAGACCAACATTACCGGTCAGGCCAACTACGAAAGCGCCTGGGGGCCGGTGGAGGGTTATGTTGCTACTCGCACTGCGGCTGGTACCAAGACTGATACCGCACTAGTCGAAGCACCGCGCTCGATTTCTATCGCCACTCGCGAGCAAATGCAGGACCGCAACGTACAAAACCTTGATGACGCTGTTCGTTACATGCCCGGTATTGTTTCCGCCAGCTACGGCAGTGACACCCGCTACGACTGGATGCGTGTACGTGGCTTCGAACCTACGCAATTCCTCGACGGCCTGCCGCTGCCTAGAGGCGTTTACGCCAACCCGAAATCAGAAACCTGGAACCTCGATCGTATCGCGCTGCTGCGTGGCCCGGCCTCGTCGGTCTACGGCCAGACCCCGCCGGGCGGCCTGCTGGACATGGTCAGCAGGCGTCCCAGCTCTGAGTCGAGCAATGCCATCCAAGTACAGTACGGCAGCGACAACTATCGCCAGATCAACTTCGCCAGCACCGGCAAGATCGATGATGAAGGTCAGTTTCTCTACGGCGTCAGCGGCGTCGTGCGCGATGCCGGCACCCAGGTCGATCACATCGACAACAAGCGCTACAACATCGCCCCTAGCCTGACCTGGAACATCAATACCGACACCAAGCTGACCCTGCTCTCGCAGTTCACCCGCGACGATACCGGCACCACCAGCCAGTTCCTGCCGATTCAGGGCACCAAGATCAAGTCGCCACTTGGCGAGGTGTCACATCACAAGAACCTGGGCGACCCGGACTACGAGTTCTACGACCGCACCTACTACGCACTGGGCTACGCCTTCGAGCATCGCTTCAACGATACCTGGCAGTTCAAGCAGAACCTGCGCTATACCAAATCAGAGCTGTCCTTTCAGCAACTGACCGTGGGCTCCTATGGCTACTCCCCGGCTGATGCTGAGGGCAATATCAGCCGCTCGTCGACCAACGTTGACGAGAACATCGGTCAGTTCGCGGTCGATAACAATTTCCAGGCCGACTTCGCCACCGGTGACATCACCCACACCCTGCTGCTGGGCCTGGATCATCAACGCACAGACACTTCGTATCTGTCGATTTATGGCGACGGCGGGACCACCAACATCTTCAACCCGACCTACGGCCAGCCGATCGTGCGCCCGGCGCGCTCCGATGCGTACTACGACTACAACCAGAAAACCGTGCAGACTGGCCTCTACGTGCAGGACCAGATGGCCCTGGACAAGTGGCGCCTGACCCTGGGTGGTCGTGAAGACTGGGTGCACCAAAGCACCACTTACTTCAACAAGAACGATGCGACCAACACCGACCGCAGCAAGAACTTCAGTGGCAACGCCGCGCTGAGCTATGTGTTCGATTCGGGCTTTGTACCGTATATCTCCTACGCCGAATCGTTCCAGCCAGCGAGCAACGCCAGCGTAGACCCTGTCAAGTCGTATAAGCCCACCGAAGGCAAGCAATGGGAACTGGGGATCAAGTACCAGCCGCCCGGTTCAAACACGCTGCTCAGTGCTGCGGTCTACGACCTGACCCAAAAAAATGTGCTGGTCACCAGCTTCGGGGCGGGTGGTACCACAATCACCGACCAGACCGGCGAAGTGAAGGTCAAGGGCCTGGAACTGGAAGCGGTGTCTGACGTGACCGAGAACCTCAAGGTTATCGCCGCCTACACTCTGGCCAAGTCCGAGGTGCAAAAAGGCCAATACAAAGGCAATCGTCTGCAACTGATGCCAAATCAGCAAGCCTCCTTGTGGACTGACTACACCTGGCATACCGGCGTGCTCGACGGTTTCGGCATTGGCGCTGGTGCCCGCTACACCGGTAATACTTATGGCGACCAGGGCAATACCTGGCTAGGCAAAGCCGATGCATACACGGTGTTCGATGCCGCCGTGCATTACGACCTCGGCCGCCTGGACAACAGCCTCAAAGGTGCATCCTTGAAACTGAACGCCACCAATCTGTTCGACAAGGACTACATTTCCACCTGTGATGGTTCCTACTGCTACTACGGCGATCAACGCAGTGTGGTCGCCAGTGCCACCTATCAGTGGTAGTTGGCTGAGTTAATAACCAAGCCGTCCCAAGGGGGCGGCTTTGGTTTGTCTAAAGGCTATGAAATGAAAAGCAAAACCATCCGCCGCTGGTCCTTCATCCACACCTGGGCCAGCCTCATCTGCACTGTATTCCTGCTGATGCTGGCACTGACCGGCCTGCCGTTGATCTTTCACCACGAGATCGACCACCTGCTAGGCAACGAGCCCGAGTTGCAGCAGATGCCCGCCGACACGCCGCAACTGAACCTGGAACAACTGGTGACGGCGGCGCAGGCCCACCGTCCCGGCGAAGCCATGCAATACCTGGCCTGGGACGAGGATGACAAAAACGGCGTGATCGCCATCATGGCTGCCACCGCCGGTACCGAACCCAACTCGTCCCACACCTTCATGCTCGACGCCCGCACCGGCGAAGCCGTAGAAACGCCGTCAGCCAATGGCGGGCTAACGCTGTTCCTGCTGCGCCTGCACGTCGACATGTTCGCCGGCCTGCCGGGCAAGTTGCTGTTGGCGTTCATGGGCATCCTGTTTGTGCTGGCGATCATCTCCGGCACAGTGTTGTACCTGCCGTTCATGCGCCGGCTGAAGTTCGCCACGGTGCGCCAGGACAAATCAACCCGCCTGCGCTGGCTCGACCTGCACAACCTGATCGGCGTCGTCACCCTGACCTGGGCGCTGGTGGTGGGCGTAACCGGCGTGATCAGCGCCTGCGCCGACCTGATCATCGCTGCCTGGCGCAATGACAGCCTCAGCGCGATGATCGAGCCCTACAAAAATGCCCCGCCGCTGACCTTGCGCGCACCCGCCACGGACCTGCTGAAGATCGCCGAAAACGCCGCACCCGGCATGACGCCTGACTTTATCGCCTTCCCTGGCACGCGCTTTTCCAGCGAGCACCATTACGCGGTGTTCATGAAAGGCAGCACCCACCTGACTTCGCACTTGCTGACACCGGTACTGATCGACGCCAGCACGCTGCAAGTGAGCGCCATCGCCGAACGGCCGTGGTACATGGACGCCATGGGCATGTCCCAACCGCTGCATTTTGGTGACTACGGCGGCATGCCGATGAAAATCCTCTGGGCGGTGCTGGATGTGCTGACCATCATCGTCCTGGGCAGTGGCGTGTACTTATGGCAGGTACGGCGCAAGGCGGCCAAGCCATGAAGCCCCGGCAGTCGAGTTTCTGGAAGGTGTTCAGCGCTCCGCTGGGGATTGGCTTGCTCAGCGCGGCGGGTTTGTTCGCGGCGTTGCTGGGGGATGGCGCTTGGGACTCCTTGAGTTGGATCGGGCTGGGGATACCGGCGGTGATTGGAGCTTGGGCGTTGTTCAAGCGTTGAGATAGGCTAGGCCCTGCCCTATTCCGAGGAATTTCCATGTCCGCCCCAAGCATGACGTTGTTCCACAACCCCGCCTCACCCTTCGCTCGCAAGGTCCGGGTGCTGCTGTACGAGACCGGCCAGCAGGACCGTGTGGCCTTGCAGGCCGTGCTGGTCACACCGGTCAATCCTGCTGCTGAACTGAACCAGGGCAACCCGGTGGGCAAGATCCCGGCCTTGCGCCTGGCCGACGGCAATGTGTTGCACGACAGCCGGGTAATCCTCGATTATTTCGACCACCAGCACGTCGGCAACCCGTTGATCCCCCGCGAAGGCTCGGCCCGCTGGCGGCGTCTGACCCTTGCCTCGATGGCCGACGGGATCATGGATGCCGCCGTGCTGATGCGCTATGAAACCGCCCTGCGCCCGCCGGACAAGCACTGGGACCAGTGGCTGGAAGAGCAGCGCAACAAGATCCGCCGCACCCTCGCTGAACTGGAACGGGACGCCATTGCCGAACTGGCCAGCCATTTCGACGTAGCAGCCATCAGCGTGGCCTGTGCCTTGGGGTACCTGGATTTCCGCCACCCGGATATGCAGTGGCGGTTGGATAACCCAAGGCTGGCAGCCTGGTATGCCGAAGTCAGCCAGCGGCCGTCGATGCTGGAGACCCAGCCGCCGGTTTGACCGGTAATGTCGGTGGCGGGGGAAACAACGTAATAAGCCTCGCCACCAACTGCGCACCCACCCGCTGGTCTTCGCGCAACCCCAATGACCTACTCATGTACCGCCTCCAGATCAAACTCCAGCGGCTCGACCGTTTTGTGTTTGCCCACGCCATACCAGTCCAGTTTGCGCGTCAGCACCATCACCGTGCCCAGCAGGCCGAACAGCAACAGCGAGCCCATCAACAGCGCGTAATCCTCGGCACTCAGCAACCCGTACAACAAGCCATACAACGCCGCCAACCCCGCCGAAAAGCCCAAGCCGTGGGCCAGGCTGCGCAACACATGGCAGACATAAAAACCAATCAACAACACACAGGCACTGGCCGAGATCAGGTACGCCAGGGCAAAACCGATGTGCTCGGAGAGTGACAACAGCAGCAGGTAGAAAAACGCCAGGGCCACGCCCACCAGCGCGTACTGGATCGGGTGCACCGCCAGGCTTTTGAGCACCTCAAAGAGGAAGAAGCCGGCAAAGGTCAGGGCGATAAACAGCAGCGCATATTTGATCGCCCGATCGCTCTTGAGGTACTGGTCCACTGGGTCGATAAAGCTCACGCCAAAGCTGCGGCCGTTGAAGTCTTCACAGCCGCGCTCCGACAGACAACCGCGCAGGGCTTCTTCCAGGTTGGTGGAGAAAAACGAGGTCTGCCAATTGGCGGTGAAGCCTTCGGCGGAGATCTCCCGCTGGGCTGGCAGGAAGTTGCCGATAAAACTCGGATGCGGCCAGTTGGACGCCAGCTTGACCTGGCTGGTCTTGCCCACTGGCACCACTTGCAATTGCTCGGTGCCTTGCAAGCGCAGGTCGAAAGCGAAATCCAGGGGCGCCGGTTTCTTGCTGTCTTGCTGGGGCAACATCACATGCACCCCTTCCCCCAGCCAACCGACCTGGGTGCCCGGTGAAAACTCCAGGCGCTGAGTGCCCAGCTCCAGTTTCAGGGCATTTTCGATACCGCGAATATCGCTGATGCCCACCGCCAGAAATCCCTGGTCAAACTGGTAATCGGCAAAGTTTTCCTTGATGCCCAACTGCTCCGGCAAAACAAAGCGGCCACTGATGCGGTTGTCCGCATGGAACAGCCGCGCCTGATAAATACCCCGTGCCCGCAGTTCGGTTTGCACCTTGGCGTCGAGCTCAAAATGCTCCGGCAGGAAATACAGACGACCGCGCACTTCACGGGTTTCCTCGTAGCGCTTGTTAAGCTTTTCATTGAGCTTCCACTCGCGGACGGTCTTGCGATAAGGCACCACCAGCACCGGGCCACTTAGGCGCTGGCTGTAGCTGGAGCTGCGGGCAATGTCCATCAACACGCCGTCGCGCAGCTGCTGGCGGTCGTTGATGATGCTGTCGATCATCAGCAACGGAATCAGCAACAGCAGGATCAGCAGCGCGATGGCGCCCAGTTTGAATAGCAGGCTGCGGTTCATGGGTTTCTCCCTGTTTGAATGGGGAGAGTTTGTGGCGGGTATGTAGAGGCTTTGTGGAGGTGATGTGGAGAATCTGTGGAGACTCTCCAGCGGGGTCTGTCAGTTGACCACGTTACGGTGGCTACCCTTCTCCAGAATGCTCAACAGCACCTGCGCGGCCTTGGCCCGCAACTCCGCAAGTGCCGCCTCGGAGTAGAACGCAACGTGGGGTGACAGCAGCACATCATCACGGCCGAGGAACTGCTCCGGGATGCCCTGGCGCTCATCCTCGTAAACATCCAGCCCGACGCCGGCCAGCAGGCCGTCGACCACCGCGTCGCGCAAGGCCTGGCCGTCGATGATCGGCCCGCGTGCGGTATTGATCAGATATTTGCCACTGAGGGCCGCCAACTCACGAGGGCCGATCAGGTGATGGGTTTGCTCGTTGAGCGGTGCATGGATGCTTATCAGGTCGACCTTGTGCAACAGCTCGGCGAGGGTTTCACACCGCTGTATACCCAGGGACTTCTCCACGCCGCTGCACACATGGGGATCGAAAAAACTCACCTGACAGCCGAACGCCTTGAAGCGCAACGCCGCCGCCATGCCGATCCGCCCGCACCCGATGATCCCCACCTGCAACTGGCTCAGGCGCGGCAAGGCGCCCACTTCACGCCAGTCCCAACTGCCACGGGACACCACCGTATAACCGCGCGGCAACCGACGCAGCAGCGACAGAGCCATGGCCACCGCATGATCGGCGACCTCTTCGGTGCCGTAGTCCGGCACGTTGGCCACTTCGATATTGCGCTGGCGCGCAGCCACCAAGTCGATATTGTCAAAACCCACTGCCGCACGCACGATGCCCCGGCATTGCTCCAGCCGGTTGATAAACGGCGCTTGCAAAGGCACCAGATGCCAACTGATCAACCCGTCGCACTGCAACGCTGCTTGCGGCAGGTCATCGGCGCTGGCGGTCTGGAACAGCGAGACGGTAGCCCGCCCGCCAAACACCTCTTGTTCGATGTCGGCCTTGGTCACGTAGCGGTTGTGAAGCGAGTCGATGATTCCAATTTTCATGGTCTGTCCTTAGATGACACATTCTTTGAAAGTGCTGATACCTGTGGCAAGCCCGCTCGCCACAATAAGTCCAGAGTTCGTCTGTCTTCAGACGTTGTACTGTCCTTAGATAAGCCAACGAATCGCTGCGCAGGAAAACGTGCCCGCAGCGACGCCGAGCAAGGTGTTTTTGAATTTCCAGACCACCGCCACGGTGATTGCCGCTGCCAGCCAGATCGACACATCGCCGGTGGCCAGTTTCGGGCTGATCAGCGCCGCCAGCAGCGCGGCCGGAAGGTTCTTCAGGAAGCGTTCGGTAAAGCCGTTCAGGCTCGTGCGCTCGGCGGTCACCAGCAAGCCGCCGATACGGGTCAGGTAGGTGACCAGGGCCATGCCGATGATCGCGGCCAGTTCCAGTTCACTCATGGCCGGCCTCCAGTTGCCCGGACTGCGGGAGCGCGGCCACCAGGGCACTGGCGATAATCGCCGCAATCACCACCGACGCCTGGCCGATACCCGGCAATTGCGCGGCGTAGAAAGCAATCACGCCGGAGAGTAGCCAAGTGAAGAAGTCCAGCGAGCGACGCCACAGCAACACCATCAACGACAGGAACATCGCGACAAAGGTGAAGTCCAGGCCAAAGTCCGTCGGCCGTGGGATATGGCTGCCCAATTGCGTGCCCAACAGCGTGCCGCCGACCCAGCCGAAATAGATCAGCAAGCCCGCCTGCACGAAGTAACGCAGGGACGGCGCCGACTGCTTGAATCGATGCTCGGCCAGCGCCCAGGTTTCGTCGATCAGCAACAGGGCGAACGCCGGGATCAACTTGCGTTTGGGCTCGTTGCGAAAGGCCGGTCGCAGCGACAGGCTCATCAGCAAGTGTCGCAGGTTGACCAGTAACGTCGTCATCACAATCGCCACCACCGACAACTGCCCGGACTGCCACTGCTCCACCGCAACAAACTGCGAAGCCCCAGCGAACACCATCAGGCTCATGAAGGTGGCGGCCAGGGGCGACAGCCCGGCCTTGCTGGCCAACACCCCGAACACCAGGCCGAAGACGAAGCCGCTGATGACGATCGGCAAGGCATCCTGCAAGGCGTCGCGAAATTGCAGTTGAGGCTTCATTCCATGGCCCTCTCGAACAATTCCAGCACCCGCTCTTCCAGGGCGGCCTCGCACACTGTGACCCGGATCAAATTGGCGAACGCCGGGTGTGGCGGCCGGTGCACGGCGATCCGATGATCCAGCAAGTGCTCCTGCAAATGCTGCGCAGCAGCATTGGACGGCAACAACAGGCTGACGAAATTGGTTCCGGACGGCAGCACCCGATAACCCGCACGGCGCAAACGCTGGCTGAAGGCATCACGCAACAGGGCGTTATTGACCCGAATGGACTCGGCGTGTGGCCGGTCCGCCAACACGACTAGGGCGGCATGTTGCACCAGGCCGCCGACAGCGTAGTGAATGCGCACCTTGTTCAGCATGTCGATGATGGCCGTATCGGCCAGGGCAAATCCCAGGCGCAACCCGGCCAAGGCGTAAGCCTTGGACAGCGAGCGCACGCGGATGCAGCCTTCCACCGTCCGCTCGCTGTTCATCTGCAGGTCGGGGCAAAAATCCAGGTAGGCCTCGTCCAGCAACAAGATGCATTCCTCGGGCAATGACGCCGCCAGCTCCTCGATGGCCTCGGACGACCACCAACTGCCAGTGGGGTTGTCCGGGTTGGCCAGGTAAACCACCTTGGCCCTGGAGCGCACCGCTTCGAGCAACAAGCCGGGAATGTTCACTGCCAGGCTGGTGTCGGTGCGGTGGTACGGGGTTTCGATCACCTCGCACCCGGCGGCCCTGGCGAAATAAGCGAAGGTCGGATACGTACCGGCGCTGCACACCACGCGATCCCCCGGCACGCACAAGGCCCGCAGGCACAGGGCGAGGACGGCATCGGCGCCGCTGTCCAGGCACAATTGCGCCGGATTAAAACCGTGGGCCGTCGCCAGCGCCTGGCGCAGGGCAAAGGCTTGCGGATCGCCGTACAGCCGCGCGTGCTCACAGAAGTCATCGCCATATTGCTCGCGCAGGGCAGTCAGCGGTGCATCAAGGCATTCGTTGCCGCCCAGGCGCAGGTCGACCTGTATGCCGGTGCGCTGCTGGAAGGCGACCATGCCGGGAAACGGGTTGGGGTTATCCAGGTCCACCAGGTGGCTGGCAAAACGATTGAACATAGTGGTCATTCCGGGAATGTGCAGGATTGGCCCTGCCAATTGGTGTACTGCAGGTACTCACCATCACTGCGCCGCTCAAGGGTCGGCTGGCCGATGATCAAGTCCAGGGGCACCGTGTATTTGCCGGTCTTGTGGGGCAGCACGTATTCCGGCACGGCGATGTTGGACAGCCGGCGTTTCATGCGGCTGACCAGGGCGACGGCGGCGCTGATATCGGTGCGAAAAGCCTGAGAGCCTGGGGAGAACGGCATGAAGTGGTACAGGTAATGGGGCTGGATGCCGTGGCGATAGAGCTTGAGGCACAACTCCGCCATGGTCTCGTAATCGTCATTGATGCCACTGAGCAGCGGGATGTTGGCAAACAGGATCGGGCATACCGAGCGCAGGCGCTTGACCGCCACCAGGAAATCCTCGGTCACTTCACGGGGATGGACTATGTGCAGGCCGATGGCGGTGACGTCGTGGCGACCGAGGATCTCCACCAGTTGCGGGGTGATGCGGTACGGATTGAAGGTCAGCGCGCGGGTGTGCAGGCGAATGATCAGGTTCGGGCGAATGGCCCGCAGGTCACTGAGGTAGCCGTCTAGGTGCTTGTCGGAATGCATCAACGGCTCGCCGCCGCTGAGGATCACTTCGTCGAGTTGCGGGTTCTGGCGGATGTAGTCGAGGGTGTCGAGCCAGTCCTGCTTGCGCATCGAGCTTTTGACGGTTTGTTTTTCCAGGGTGCGCAGCGCTTCGTAGCAAAACTGGCAGTAGGCGTGGCAGACGTTGGCCAGGCGCAGGATGACGCGGTTGTCGTATTTGTGCTGGCAGATCGGTGTGACCATTTCATCGGGCAACTCCCAGTTTTCCGACTCGCCGTCATAGCCCAGCGCCTGGGTGATGGGGCTGCTGTTCCAGTCCGGAATCAGTTGGCGCCAGAACGGATCATTGGCCAGGGGCCGCATGTGCTCATCGACTTTGATCAGCCCCAGGGTGTAGGGCGTTACGGTGAGCTTGCGGTTTTCCAGGTGTTCGCCGATGCGTTGCAGCCAGCCATCCTGCTCCAGGCCAGGGAAGTAACTAAGCAACTCGTCGAGCTTGGTCACCGCATTGCGTTGCTGCCATTTCCAGTCGCCCCAATTGTCCAGGTTGGTCACGGCCAACTGGTGGGTGTGCTGGAGTGCCGATACCCACGGTGACAGGGCCTCAGTCATCTCTATTCCTCCTGAATTAAGCTGAACGTTGCCGCCCAGACTTACGCCAGAAATCCCGATAACCCAAAAACAGTACTGGCCCCACTGTGATAACTGTTAGAAAATTCGCCCTAACACTTCGCGGTACAGGTTACAGGGATGGAACTCATACTAGACCGCTCACCCAATGTTGCCGTTATCGAGCAGCTGGTGGGCGCCATCAAGGACGCAATCGGACGCGGCGAGATCAAGCCCGGGCAACGCTTGCCGTCGATTCGCAAACTCTGCGCCACACACGACCTGAGCTACCACACGGTGGTCAGCGCCTACGAGCGCCTGGAAATCAACGGTTTTATCAGCGCCAGCCAGGGCCGTGGTTTTTTCGTCGAGGCCCAGGCCAGCAAGCCACTGGCTGCGATCCGGCTGGAGCCTCTGGAAGCCGCTGACCAGGATAACCTGAACGCCTTCTGGCGGATTTTCCACGGTGATGCCTACAGCATGAAGCTGGGTTGCGGCTGGCTACCACCAACCTGGCGCGACACCCAGGCCCTGGCGCGGATCGTGCGGCGCACTGCCAACTTCGCCCACAGCTCGCTGATCGAATACGGCGACCCGCTCGGCCACCTGCCGCTGCGCCAGAACCTGGCCCAGCACCTGCACAACAAGTTGGCGCTGACGGTCAATCCTGATCAGGTGCTCACCACACTCGGCGCCACCCAGGCCCTGGATTTGGTGATCCGCAAGCTTATTGAACCGGGCGACTGTGTGCTGGTGGACGACCCGTGCAACAGCAACCTGGTGCAGTTGCTGGCCCTGCGTGGTGCAACCGTGGTCGGTATCCCACGCCTGCCAAACGGCCCGGATATCGAGACGCTGGAAAAGGTTCTGGCCAGTCGCCCGGTCAAGGCGTTCTTCATCAACTCACAATTTCACAACCCCACCGGTTCGTCATTGAGCCCACAGAACGCCTTCCAGATTTTGCAGCTGTCCTATCAGTACGACCTGCTGTTGGTGGAAGACGATGTCTACGGCGACCTGGCCGGTGAACACGGTACGCGCCTGGCGACCCTCGACGGTTTGCGCAAGGTGATTTATATCAGCAGCTTTTCCAAAACCCTGTCCGCCAGTTTGCGGGTGGGCTATCTGGTGGCGCCGACTCACCTGATCGCCGCGCTGGCGGATTTGAAACTGCTGACCAGCGTTGCCGTGCCGAGCTTCTGCGAGCGTTTTCTCAGCGCGATCCTGTCGGATGGGATTTATGAGCGGCACCTGAACCTGGTGCAGCGCAAGTTGCAGACCCACCAGGCGATTGCCCAGGCCAGTTTCCAGCGCTGGGGTTGGGAGATTTTTCATCTGCCTGATGGCGGCTTGTTCCTCTGGGTACGTCACCCCAGGCTGAACCAAATTGACGAGTTTCTGGAGCGCGCCTACAAACACGGCATCCTGCTGGCCCCCGGTCAATTGTTCAGCGCCGATGGCCACAAGAGCAACTGGCTACGGATCAACGTGGCGCACCTGGACCCGACCAAGGCTCAGTGGCTGTTCCAGCTATAAGTCAGCCGGCAGCCACAGCACCACTAACACTCCGCCGGCGACATTGCCGATCTGCAAGCGCCCGCCGTGCAACTGCATCACTTCTTCGACGAAGTTCAGCCCCAGGCCGGTGCTTTTGCGCCCGCTGGCGGGCCGTGGCAGCGAGTAGAAGCGCTCACTCAAGCGCGGCAAGGCGTAGTCGGGGATCGCTTCAGCCTGGTTGAACAGGCTCAGCTCAATCTGCTTGTCCTGGCGCTGAGCGGTGAAGCGCAAGGTGCCGCCGGGCGGGGTGAAATCCAGGGCGTTTTCCAGCAGGTTGCCCAAGGCCTGGCGTAGCAGGAAGGGTTCACCGAACAGTCTGAGGTGCGCCGCAATGCCCTGCTCCACCTGCAAGCCGGCACTTTCGATCCGCGCACATTGTGCCTTGAGCACTTCGTCCACCAACACCGCCAGCGGCAAGGCGCTTTGTTCTTCCAAGCCCTGGCGTTGCTCGACCTGGGCCAGGTTCAGCAAGCGTTCGATCAACTGCTGCAAGCGCGCACTTTCGCTGTCGATATTGCCGACAAACCGCTGCTGCTGGGCCTGGGACATTTCCCCCTGCAACAGCTCCGCCGCGCCGCGAATCGCCGCCAGCGGGCTTTTCAATTCATGGGTCAGGGTATGCACGTAGTGCTCGACGTAGGCCTTGCCTTCCAGTTGGGTGCGCATGTGTTCCACGGCGGTGGACAGTTGTTCCAGCTCACCACCCCGATAATGCGGCAACTCGGCGCGGCGCCCTTCGCTGACCGCCTGGGCGTAGGCCGTCAACCGCCGCAGCGCCGCACTCAGCCACCAGGACAATAACGCCCCGAGCAACAAACCCAGCGCCACCAGCCCGGCGCCGTACCACAGCAAACGGCACTCGGTGCGGTCGACATAGGGTTGCAGCGAGCTGTTGGGCTTGGCCACGGTGACCACACCGATGATCTGCCCGTTATCGCGGATCGGCGCACCCACGTGCATCACCGACGAAGCCGGGTCTTCGGCATCGCTGCGGGTCGAACGGGCACCGTACTCGCCACGCAGGGTCAGGTAGACGTCGTTCCATTTCGAGTAGTCCTGGCCCACCGCTTCGCCACTGGAATCGAGCAGCACGACGCCCTTGGCGTCGGTGACGTAGATGCGATGATTGACCTGGTTTTTCGCCAGGCCCCAGATGGTCGCACCGGGCTGACGGTCGCCGTAAGCCTTGAGCACCGTCGGCCAATGACTCTGCCCGAGGGTGCCCTGCTTGACGTCGTCTCGCAGGATTTCCGCCAGCAGGTTGGCGGTGTCCACCAAGGTTTCTTCAGTGGACTGGCGCACGCCTGGGCGAATTTCCTTCATCACGGTGCTAAGCACAAAGTAGCCGGTCAGGCCGATAAACAACGCATAAACCAGAAAAATCCGCAGTCCCAGGCGCATCAGCTGTGGCTCGGGCTGTAGCTGTAGCCCAGGCCGCGATGGGTCTGGATCGGCTCAGCCTCGGCGGCAACACTACGCAATTTGCTGCGCAGGCTTTTGATATGGCTGTCGATATTGCGCTCATAACCGGCGTCCGCCGGCACGCCCACGGCATCCAGCAATTGCTCGCGGCTGAACACCCGCTCGGGTTGCTCCAGCAGGCAGTTGAGCAAGCGAAATTCATGGCGGGTAAGGTTCAGGAGCTGGCCACCGTAGCTGATTTGCACCCGCTCCTGATCCACCTGGAACCGACTGCCGTTCGCCGATGCCGCGACAGGCGCCACGCGCTTGAGGATCGCCTTCACCCGCGCCGCGACTTCCCGTGGGCTGAAGGGTTTGACCACGTAGTCGTCAGCACCGATCTCCAGGCCCACCACCCGGTCGATCTCGCCGTCGCGGGCACTGAGGAACATCACCGGCACTTCGCTGAAGCGGCGCAATTGTTTGCAGGTTTCAAAGCCGGTGATATCCGGCAGGCCGATGTCCAGGATGATCAAATCGGCCGGGGTCTGGCGCTGATGGTCCAGCGCCGCCTGGCCGAGGGTCAGCCATGTAGTGGTGAAACCTTCGCCTTGCAGGACAAAAATCAGCGTGTCGGCTATCGCCGCTTCGTCTTCGACAATCAGGATATGAGGCATGGCGTCCGAGCACTGGGGAGCAAAGGTGAACGGTGCCGGATGCCTCATCCGGCGTCAATCAGCAGTCGGGTTTGTCGGCGGTATAACGTCGGGCCGGGTTCACGGCGGCACCGAACTCACGCAGGGCCTTGGCGCCGATCAGCAGCGGGTAGTTGAAGCTGCTGCGGTCGGTCAGGTTGACCTCGACGGTGCGCTTGACGTTGCCCAGGCACATTTCCAGGTCGACCACCGGGCGTTTGGCAACGCTGGCATCATCCTTGTCTTCATCCTCGTCGGCACGGCTCTTGATCTTGCTGATGCGCGCGACCTTGTGCTCATAGACCTTGTTGCTGGCGTCCTTGCCGCTGAGGCGGAAACGTACCCAGTCCTCGCCGTCGCGGGTAAAGGTCTCGATGTCCCGGGCCGACAGCGAAGCAGTGAGCGCGCCGGTGTCCATCTTGGCCTTGAAGGTTTCACCGATTTCCGGGAGTTTGATGTACTCGTAGCGCCCGTAGAGGGTGGGCTCGGCGGCCATGACCGGCAGGGCTACGAGGGCTAACAGGGCAAGGATGGCTTTCACGTAGGAGATTTCCTTGGATAGAGTAGGCAGTGGGGTTTAGACAGTAGCCGGGGAATTGGTTCGCTTTACGCAGCATACCCTGCCACTACCCTTGCGTTTCGCCAGACCGTCCAGAACTGGGTCAACCAGCTCTGGATGGAAAAGGATGCGCGTATCCAAGCATTACGCCGCGACAGTCGTTAGCTGCCAGCGCCCCAGATACCGCTCAGGTTTTGCAACAACGAACCGCCGATGCCCTGGTCACCCAGGTACTTGAGGATCACCGGGGCGAACTGGCCAACCATGCCACTGTCCATGCCCAGGGCGCTGAACGCGGTGTTCAGGTCATTGGTGTCTTTCACATTACCCAACACACCTTCCAGGCCTGAGGTCTTGCTGCCGCCGCTCTGGCCGAGCATGCCGCTCAGAGCGCCCAGGCTGCCCAGTGCGTTATTGCCCGAGAGCTTGTCCAGGCCCGGCACACTCTTGCCCAGTTGCGAGTAGTCAGTACCGCTCAGCTGATTCTTGGCCAGACCCAACATGGCGCCGGTACCACCGACAGCCTGCTCCGGGGTCACGTTCAATTGCGAGGTCAGGGCGCCCAGCAAACCGGCGGTTTGTGACGTCGGCGCTGCGGCAGCAGCCTTATCGCCACCCTGCATGCCGGAAATGGCGTTGGCCGCGTCGTTAAGGTTAAAGCCTGCTGCAAACACCGGGCTGGCAGCCAGGGTCAACAGGCAAGACAGGGCAACACCGTGTGAAATCTTCATCGAGACAACCTCTGGATTAGGAGCTGCACCCCCACATACGGGTGAGCCGAAAGCAGGCGTTTGACTGGGCACCCTCAGAATTGTTCCGCGCCGGGCAGTACCTGCAGATTTGTTCAGAATCGAGGCTTTTCGGGAGAATTACGTCAGACAAGGCCAAACGACATCATTGGAGCTAGTATTCATTGGAGCAAAGGCTGGAACCCCTCAGTCATATCAGGGTCAATCCAGTACTGAAAAAGTTCGTAACACCCAAAAGCAAAGAGCCATCATTGGCCGTCGCCCGTAGCACTCAACCACTGTCAGGAACAGCCTAATGACTCAGTCCTCCTCCACCGTGATTGACCACAACCCCTCTTTCTGGACTCGCTCACGTCTATTCGTCGGCGTCTGCGTCGTGGTGATTGCCGGCGTCGGTGGCGCGCTCTACACCCAGGACAGCGTCAAGTCCGCCGCCACCCTGGTCAGCACCACCCAGCAACCGGCCGCGCAAATCATGGCCCACAAGGACTACCTGGAAGTCCACCCGATTGCCTCGACGGCACCGGAACCGGACCGCAGCCTGGAGCTGTGGGCACTTCCCGCTGGCGGCACACCCGTCTCCCTTGGGCTGTTGCCGGAAGATGGCAAGGGCATCATTGGCCTCAACCCGCGCCAGCAGGAAACCATCAGCGGGCCGGTGGAGTTGATGGTGAGTTCGGAAACCAAGGGTGGGTCGGTGAGCAAGCAGCCTACCGGGCCTACGGTGTATCAGGGGGCGTTGGCCATTCGCTGAGCCCCTTTCCACTGGTTGTTCACCGAGTGGGAACGCTCATACAGTTACGTTGATGCAAAAAGGGCGACCCGCGGGTCGCCCTTTTCTTTGCCTTGCGTTTACGCCGCACTAAACAACTTGTGCGGATCAATCACAAACTTCTTCGGCACGCCCGCATCGAACTCGCCATAACCACGTGGCGCGTCATCCAGGCTGATGACTTCCACGCCCACGATGTCGGCAATCTTGATGCGATCCCACATGATCGCCTGCATCAACTGGCGGTTGTACTTCATCACCGGCGTCTGCCCGGTGTGGAAGCTGTGGGACTTGGCCCAACCCAGACCGAAGCGAATGCTCAGGCTGCCCATTTTCGCGGCGGCATCCACGGCCCCTGGATCTTCGGTGACGTACAAGCCGGGGATGCCGATTTTGCCGGCAACACGCACCACGCCCATCAACGAGTTGAGTACGGTGGCCGGGGCTTCGTGCTTGACGCCGTCATGGCCGTGGCCGCGAGCTTCAAAGCCCACCGCGTCCACCGCGCAATCGACTTCCGGCTCGCCCAGCAGTGCGGCGATCTGTTCGTGCAGCGGGGTGTCCTGGGACAGGTCGGCGATTTCGAAACCCTGGGCCTTGGCGTGGGCCAGGCGGACTGGGTTGACGTCGCCGATGATCACCACTGCCGCGCCCAACAGGCGGGCTGAAGCAGCTGCGGCCAGGCCGACAGGGCCGGCACCCGCCACGTAGACGGTGCTGCCTGGGCCGACACCGGCGGTGACTGCGCCGTGATAGCCGGTGGGGAGAATGTCGGAGAGGCAAGTCAGGTCGCGGATTTTCTCCATGGCCCGGTCGCGATCCGGCAGCTTCAGCAGGTTAAAGTCAGCGTATGGCACCAGGGCGTATTCGGCCTGGCCGCCGGTCCAGTCGCCCATGTCGACATAACCATAGGCGCCGCCTGGGCGGGCCGGGTTAACGCTGAGGCAGACACCCGTGTGCATTTCCTTGCAGGAGCGGCAACGGCCGCACGCGACGTTGAACGGTACGGAGACCAGATCGCCGATTTGCAGGTTTTCGACGTCGCGACCTTTTTCAATCACTTCACCCGTGATCTCGTGGCCCAGCACCAGGCCAGTCTGGGCCGTGGTGCGGCCGCGCACCATGTGTTGGTCGGAGCCGCAGATATTGGTGGAGACCACGCGCAGGATGACGGCATGTTCAATCTTCCTGCCACGGGGGTCCTGCATTTTGGGATAGTCGATTTTCTGTACTTCGACCTTGCCGTTGCCGAGATACACGACACCACGATTACCAGACATGCTTTCACCTCGCTGTTGTTGTTATGGAACCGCGTTGCCCAGGCAGGCAGCGCGTTAAATGCTCGGGTACAGATGCTGTTTCTTGTGTTGTTTGTCAGAGCACCACGGTGCGATTGGCGTTCAAGAACACCCGCCGTTCAATGTGATACCCCACCGCCCTGGCCAACGTCTGGCCTTCGATGTCCCGTCCCTTGGCGATCAAGTCTTCCGGGTAGTGACTATGGTCCACCACCTCGACGCCCTGAGCGATGATCGGGCCTTCGTCCAGGTCGTTATTGATGTAGTGCGCGGTGGCGCCCACCAGTTTCACGCCCTTGTTGTAGGCCTGGTGATAAGGCTTGGCGCCCTTGAAACCAGGTAGCAGGGAGTGATGGATGTTGATGGCTTTGCCATCGAGCTTGCGGCACAGCTCCGGTGACAGCACTTGCATGTAGCGAGCAAGAATCACCAGCTCGGCGCCGGACTCTTCGATCACCTGCCACACCTGACGCTCCTGCGACGGCTTGTCATTGGGGTCCAGGGGGAAGTGGTAATAGGGGATCTGGTGCCAGTCGGCCAGGGGCTTGAGGTCGGGGTGGTTGGAGACCACGGCGACCACATCCATGGACAACTGACCGATACGCTGGCGGTAGAGCAAGTCGTTAAGGCAGTGATCGGCCTTGGAGACCATGATCACCACTTTGGGCCGGTAGTTTGGCGCGGTGAGTTCGAAGATCATTCCGAAGGCTTCACCGCGCTCCACCAGGCCATCGCGAAAGCCTTGTTCATCGAAGCCGTCGGGCTGGCGGAACTCCACGCGGATGAAGAAGCGGCCCGAGAGCCGGTCATCGAAGGAGTGGTGTTCGGTGACGTAGCAGCCCTGCTCGAACAGATAGCGGGTCACCGCGTCCACCGTGCCGAGCACGCTGGGGCAATCGGCGGTCAAAATCCATGTATCGGGTACGCGGCTCATACTGGAATCCTCAGGCCTTTGTGGCGAGGGGGCTTGCCCCCGTTGGGCTGCGAAGCAGCCCTGAAATCAACCACGCGGTTCTTTCAGAAAAAATGCAGTGACCTTATTGGGACCGCTGCGCGCTCCAACGGGGGCAAGCCCCCTCGCCACAACAGCCCTCTCACCACAAACGTTATGCAGCCATGTGATCAGGCTTCGACGTTCAAGCCATACTCCGCCGCCGCATCCTGCAACCACAGCCACCAGTAATCCGAGAAGCTGCGACGAATCACCAACTCCCACGTGTCTTCAGCGGTATGGCGGATCACCAATTGCGACTTGGCGAACACCGTGCCAATTGCCTTGCCCACCGGAAAGTTGTCGGGATGCACGTCGTAGCTGGTGGATTTCATCAGCACGTCGCGCACATTCGGGCCGCTAAGCTCCAGAATTTGCTGGCCGCCGCTGACATTGACGATCTGGATATGCAACTCCCCCAATGCGTCACGCAAGCTTTTCTCGGCAGCGAACTCTTCACCGCTCGGCACCACCAGCAACCACTCATCCGGGCCGAGCCATTGCAGGCTGGCTTCACCCTTGACGATCACGGCCAGGGCACCTGGCAATTCGATGCCCAGGGCCTTGTGTACGCCAGCAGCGAAAGCGGCGTCATGGCCATCGCCACGAATGGTCAGGTGGCCGAGGAGTTTCTTTTCGCGGATGGTCACACCGGCGTTCTTGCGACCCTTGCCCACCTGGCTGGCGAGGTCGGCATGGTGCAGCGACGACTCGGCCTTGGCCCCGGTGGTGGGGCGTTGTTGGTATACGTTGACTGCGGTCATATGGAGCACCTGTCTTGAATTCATGCGTCAGATATTCTGACGATCACCCTTGGGATCAAAGAACACCGAAGAAACAATCTGCGCCTCGATCACGCTGCCATCCGCCAGCGGTGCAAAAACCCGCTCGCCGATACGCTTCAAGCCGCCCTTGACCACGCCCATGGCAAACGAATAGCCGAGGGAGTTGTGGGCATAACTTGAGGTGACGTGGCCGACCATCTTCATCGGGACCGCCTGCTTGGTGTCGAACACCAGCTGCGCGCCTTCCGGCAACCACACGTTCGGATCAATCGGCTTCAAACCCACCAGTTGCTTACGCTCTTCACGCACGCAATCTTCACGGTTCATCCCGCGCCAGCCGATCCACGAGAACGGTTTGGTGCGGCCGACACACCAGCCCATGTTCAGGTCGTCGGGGGTCATCGAACCGTCGGTGTCTTGCCCAACGATGATGAAACCCTTCTCGGCCCGCAGCACGTGCATGGTCTCGGTGCCGTACGGGGTCAGGTTGTACTGCTTGCCGGCTTCGACGATCTGCTCCAGCACGCCCATGGCGTAGTCGGCCTGCACGTTGATCTCGTAGGAGAGTTCACCGGTAAACGAGATACGAAACACCCGCGCTGGCACGCCGCCTACCAGGCCTTCCTTCCAGGTCATGAACGGGAAGCCGTCCTTGTCCAGGTCGATGTCAGTGACTTCAGCCAGCAGCTTGCGGCTGTTGGGCCCGGACAGGGTCATGGTCGCCCAGTGGTCGGTGACCGAAGTGAAGTACACCTTGAGGTCTGGCCACTCGGTCTGTTGGTAGATTTCCAGCCATTGCAGCACGCGCGCAGCGCCGCCGGTGGTGGTGGTCATCAGGAAGTGGTTGTCGGCGAGGCAGGCAGTAACGCCGTCATCGAAGACCATACCGTCTTCCTTGCACATCAGGCCGTAGCGGGCCTTACCCACGTCGAGCTTGGTCCAAGCGTTGCTGTAGATGCGGTTGAGGAACTCGCGGGCATCCGGGCCTTGAATGTCGATCTTGCCCAGCGTCGACGCGTCCAGCAGGCCGACGCTATCGCGCACGGCCAGGCATTCGCGTTTCACCGCTGCGTGCAGGTCTTCACCGTTGCGCGGGAAGTACCACGGGCGCTTCCACTGGCCGACGTCTTCAAACTCGGCGCCGTTTTTCACGTGCCAGGCTTGCAGCGCGGTGTAGCGCACCGGTTCAAAGATGTGCCCACAGTGACGGCCTGCTACCGCGCCGAAAGTCACCGGTGTGTAGTTGGGGCGGAACATCGTGGTGCCCATTTGCGCGATGGTCACATTCAGCGAGCGAGCGGCAATCGCCAGACCGTTGACGTTGCCCAGTTTGCCCTGGTCGGTGCCGAAACCCAGTGCGGTGTAGCGTTTTACGTGCTCTACCGACTCGAAACCTTCGCGGGTCGCCAGTTCGATGGCGGCGGCGGTCACATCGGTTTGCAGGTCGACGAATTGCTTCGGCGCCCGTGCGGTGGTTTTCTCATGAGGCACCTGAAACAGCGCCAACGTCGGTTCTTCCAGACGGGTCAGGGCTTTGGGCAACACGCCTTCCACCGGCTGGAAACCCTCTTCGCTGGCTGCGCGCACGCCGCCTTCAAAACCGTCCGCCAGGGAATCACCGAGGCCGTAGACACCGTTGATGCCGCCGACGCACACGCGTTTTTGCGGTGCTTCGCCCGGTACAAAGCCGAGGATATCTTCACGCCAGGTCGGCTTGCCACCCAGGTGCGAGGCCAGGTGAACCACCGGGCTGTAGCCGCCGGAACTGGCCACCAGGTCGCAATCCAGCCACTCGCCGGGGCTGGTAACTTTGTGGGCCTTGACGTCAATCGCCGCCACACGGACGCCAGTAACGTGCTTGCTGCCACGGGCTTCGATCACGGCGCTGCCGGTGAGGATGCGAATACCTTTGGCGCGTGCTTCTTCAACCAACGCGCCGCGTGGGTTGTGGCGAGCGTCGGCCACAGCCACCACTGCAAGGCCGGCATCAAGCCAGTCCAGCGCGACGCGGTAGGCGTGATCGTTGTTGGTGGACAGCACCAGCTTTTTGCCCGGTGCCACGCCGTAACGGCGCACGTAAGTCGAGACTGCACCTGCCAGCATATTGCCCGGCACATCGTTGTTGCCGTAGACCAGCGGACGCTCACAGGCACCCGTCGCCAGTACCACGCGCTTGGCGCGGATGCGGTGGATACGCTGGCGTACCTGGCCAATCGGTGCGCGGTCGCCGAGGTGATCGGTAAGGCGCTCGTGAATGGTCAGGAAGTTATGGTCGTGGTAGCCGTTGACCGTGGCGCGAGGCAGCAGCAGCACGTCCGGCAAGGATTTCAGTTCGGCGATCACGCTGGCAACCCATTCGGCCGCCGGCTTGCCGTCGAGGCTTTCGCGCGAATCCAGCAGCGTGCCGCCGAACTCTTCCTGCTCATCGGCAATGATCACACGGGCACCACTACGGGCGGCGGCCAAGGCAGCAGACAGACCCGCAGGGCCAGCGCCGACAATCAGCACGTCGCAGTGACGGTTCATGTAGTCGTAGGTGTCCGGATCGTTCTCGGTCGGCGAGCGACCAAGACCTGCCGCCTTACGAATGTACTTCTCGTAGGTCATCCAGAACGATTGCGGGTACATGAAGGTTTTGTAGTAGAAACCCGGCGGCATCAGCTTGCCGCCGACCTTGCCGAGAATGCCCATCACGTCGTTATTGACGCTCGGCCAGCCGTTGGTGCTGGTGGCGACCAGGCCTTGGTAAAGCGCCTGTTGCGTGGCACGCACGTTAGGGATTTGCGTGGCTTCGGTAGCGCCAATCTGCAGCACGGCGTTGGGCTCTTCCGCACCGGCAGCGAAGATGCCGCGCGGACGCGAATACTTGAAGCTGCGACCAATGACGTCGACGCCGTTGGCCAGCAGGGCTGCGGCCAGGGTATCGCCTTCAAAGCCTTTATAGCTCTGGCCGTTGAAGGTGAAGCTCAAGACTTTGTTGCGGTCGATCCGGCCACCGTTGGACAGGCGATTGATCTGGCTCATACCTTACCTCCAGAAGCCTTGGCGGTGAATTGCGGCTTGCTGCCAATCTTGTAGGTTTCAAGAATTTCGTAGGTGACGGTGTCGCGGGTGGCGTTGAAATACTGGCGGCAACCGGCGGCGTGAATCCACAACTCATGGTGCAGGCCACGGGGGTTATCGCGAAAGAACATGTAGTCGCCCCACTGCTCGTCGGTGCAGGTATTGGGGTCCAGCGGGCGCGGAATATGCGCTTGGCCGGAGGCGTGGAATTCCTCTTCGGAGCGCAGTTCGCCACAGTGAGGACAGAAGATATGCAACATAGGAATTTCTCCTGTTAGTGGGCGACGGCCGCAGCGCCGTGTTCGTCGATCAGCGCACCGTTGTGGAAACGGTCGATGGAGAATGGAGCCGCCAACGGGTGCATTTCACCCTTGGCGAGGCTGGCGGCAAATACGTTGCCCGAGCCTGGAGTCGCTTTAAAACCACCGGTGCCCCAACCGCAGTTGAAGAACATGTTCGGCACTGGCGTCTTGGAGATGATCGGGCAGGCGTCCGGCGTGGTGTCGACGATGCCGCCCCACTGACGGTTCATGCGCACGCGGGACAACACCGGGAACATCTCGACGATGGCCTGGATGGTGTGTTCGATCACTGGGTACGAACCGCGCTGGCCGTAGCCGTTGTAGCCGTCGATACCGGCGCCAATCACCAGGTCGCCCTTGTCGGACTGGCTGATGTAGCCGTGCACGGCGTTGGACATGATCACGCTGTCGATGATGGGCTTGATCGGCTCCGACACCAGCGCTTGCAGCGGGTGGGATTCGATCGGCAGGCGAAAACCCGCGAGGCCGGCCATGTGCCCGGAGTTACCGGCAGTCACTACGCCAACGCGCTTGGCGCCGATAAAGCCTTTGTTGGTTTCGACGCCAATGCACACACCGTTTTCCTTGCGAAAACCGATCACTTCGGTTTGCTGGATCAGGTCCACGCCGAGGGCATCAGCAGCACGGGCAAAGCCCCAGGCCACGGCATCGTGACGGGCCACGCCGCCGCGACGCTGGACGGTGGCGCCCAGTACCGGATAACGGGTGTTTTTTGAGCAATCGAGGTACGGGATCTCGTCCTCTACCTGTTTGGCATTGAGCAATTCACCGTCGACGCCGTTGAGGCGGTTGGCGCTGACGCGGCGCTCGGAATCACGGATGTCCTGCAAGGTATGGCACAGGTTGTAGACGCCGCGCTGGGAGAACATCACGTTGTAGTTCAGGTCCTGGGACAGGCCTTCCCACAGTTTCATCGCGTGTTCGTACAGGTGCGCCGACTCGTCCCACAGGTAGTTGGAGCGCACGATGGTGGTGTTGCGCGCGGTGTTACCACCGCCCAGCCAGCCTTTCTCGACCACGGCCACGTTGGTGATGCCGTGCTCTTTCGCCAAGTAATAGGCAGTCGCCAGACCATGCCCGCCACCGCCGACGATGACCACGTCGTAGACCTTTTTCGGGGTCGGTGTACGCCACATTTTCTGCCAGTTTTCGTGATGGCTGAGTGAGTGTTTGAAGAGGCCGAAGCCCGAGTAGCGTTGCATAGTCATTACTCCAAAACCGCGCTCAGCGATAAACCGGGAAATCAGCGCACAGGGCGGACACATGCTTGGCGACGTTGGCCTCGACATCGGCGTCGCCGAGGTTGTCGAGAATGTCGCAGATCCAGCCGGCAAGCGTGAGGCACTGGGTCACTTTGAAACCGCGAGTAGTCACCGCCGGGGTGCCGATGCGCAGGCCCGAGGTCACGAACGGCGACTGCGGGTCGTTAGGCACGGCGTTCTTGTTGACGGTGATGTGGGCACGACCGAGGGCGGCGTCCGCCTCTTTGCCGGTAAGGCCCTGACGGATCAGGCTGACCAGAAACAGGTGGTTATCGGTACCGCCGGACACGACATCGTAGCCGCGTTTGATAAACACACCGGCCATGGCCTGGGCGTTGTCGATCACTTGCTGTTGATAGGTCTTGAAGCCGGGCTCCAGGGCTTCCTTGAAGCACACGGCCTTGCCGGCGATCACGTGCATAAGCGGCCCACCCTGGCCACCGGGGAAAACGGCTGAGTTGAATTTCTTTTCCAGCTCTTCGTTGGCTTTGGCGAGGATCAGGCCGCCACGAGGACCGCGTAGGGTCTTGTGGGTGGTGGTGGTGACCACGTCGGCGTAAGGCAGCGGGTTCGGGTACAGGCCAGCAGCGACCAAACCGGCAACGTGGGCCATGTCGACGAACAGGTAGGCGCCCACCTTGTCAGCGATCTGGCGAAAGCGTGGGAAATCTAGGGTCTTCGAATAAGCGGAGAACCCGGCGATGATCATTTTCGGCTGATGCTCGACCGCCAGGCGTTCGACTTCGTCGTAGTTGATCAGCCCGGTGTCGGTATCGATGCCGTACTGCACGGCGTTGTAGAGCTTGCCGGAGAAGCTGACCTTGGCGCCGTGGGTCAAGTGGCCGCCATGGGCCAGGCTCATGCCCAGCACGGTGTCGCCGGCTTGCAGCAGGGCGAGGAACACTGCGGCGTTGGCCTGGCTGCCGGAGTGCGGCTGGACGTTGGCGTAATCGGCGCCGAACAGCTGCTTGGCGCGTTCGATGGCCAGGGCTTCGACCTTGTCCACATGCTCGCAGCCGCCGTAGTAGCGCTTGCCCGGATAACCTTCGGCGTATTTATTGGTCAGGCCGCTGCCCTGGGCTTGCATGACACGCTTGCTGGTGTAGTTCTCTGACGCGATCAGCTCGATATGATCTTCCTGACGCTGCTCCTCGGCATTCATGGCCGCCAGCAGTGCATCGTCATAACCCTGGATCTGGTCTTGCTTGCTGAACATCGCGTCTCTCCCAGCATTTCGTCTTGTTGAGGCCCGTGCACGCGGCAGCGCCCTTTGATGCGATGGTAGGGCTGGTGCAGACAGACCAAATGCCTACGGACGCCACGCAAAGGTGCGTTTACGACATGGGTTGAGCAAATGCTATTGGGGGGGCTGACAAACTGTAGGAGCGAGCTTGCTCGCGAAAAACCTGAGGGCGCCGCGTTCAATCAGGCAGCCCGCGTTATCGTTGACGTTTTTCGCGAGCAAGCTCGCGCCTACAGGGGTCAGGCGATGATCTGACGGACGAGTAATAACAGGAGGAAATGCAACGGATAGAGGGCATACGCCCAGCGCCGCATGGCGGGCGGTGAGACGTGTCCGGCATGTCGCAACAGGACAAGCCCGGCCAATGGCGCAATCAGGCATGTCGCCAATCCCGACAGGGCGACGACATTGCCGCTATTGAGCAGGATCTGCCATTGATTGGCCGCTAGACACACCAGCCCCGGCAGCACGCTGAAATACCAGGGCCGACGAAACACCAATAGCATCGCCAACGGCAGTAACACGCCAAAGAAGCCGAACATCAGTTGCGTCGAGAAAACAGCCGCCAAAACAAGAGCGATCAGCGCCAATCCTCTATCCATGATCGCCTTCTGCTGCCATCCTCGGGCAACCAGCAACCCCAGCGCCAGAGTCGGCAGCACGTTGAGAGTGTCCGCATCGACGATGAACATCCGATACGGCACCTCACTGATCACACTGAACAGCAACAACCAACCCAAGTATCGCCACTGCCCCGTCACCGGCGCATTCCCGACCCTATGCAAATTCACCGCAATCGCCAGGCAGAACCACGGGAACGCCAAGCGCCCTGGCACATACAGTCCATCCAGGTTCAAACCGACATACCGCAGGTGATCCAGCACCATACTCAGCAGCGCCAGCCACTTGAGCAGATCGAGAGCGCCATTGCGGACGCGGCTTACAGGAATCGTTTCAGTACCGTGCATAATTCCCCAAAGACTTTGCATTAACAGTGCGTGCGCACCCTCGACAATCTTGGTTAAAGTGCGCACCAACATCGACCACAGGAATGGGCCATGACCGACAAGAGCCAACAATTCGCCAGCGACAACTATTCCGGCATCTGCCCTGAAGCCTGGGCCGCGATGGAACTGGCCAACCAGGGCCATCAGCGCGCCTATGGCGATGATGAGTGGACCCACCGCGCCGCCGACGGTTTCCGCAAACTATTCGAAACCGACTGCGAAGTATTCTTCGCCTTCAACGGCACGGCGGCCAACTCCCTGGCGCTGTCTTCACTGTGCCAGAGCTACCATAGCGTGATTTGCTCGGAAACCGCCCACGTCGAAACCGACGAATGCGGCGCGCCGGAGTTTTTCTCCAACGGTTCCAAGCTGCTCACCGCCCGCACTGAAAACGGCAAGTTGACGCCTGAGTCGATCCGCGAGATCGCCCTCAAGCGCCAGGATATCCACTATCCAAAACCACGCGTTGTGACCCTCACCCAAGCCACCGAAGTCGGCAGCGTCTACACCCCGGAAGAAATCCGCGCCATCAGCGTCACCTGCAAGGAACTGGGGCTGAACCTGCACATGGACGGCGCGCGCTTCTCCAACGCCTGCGCGTTCCTCGGCTGCTCGCCTGCGGACCTGACCTGGAAAGCCGGCGTCGACGTGCTGTGCTTTGGCGGTACCAAGAACGGCATGGCCGTGGGTGAGGCTATCCTGTTCTTCAACCACAAACTGGCCGAAGACTTCGACTATCGCTGCAAACAGGCTGGGCAACTGGCGTCGAAGATGCGCTTCCTCTCCGCGCCATGGGTCGGCCTGCTGGAAAACGACGCCTGGCTCAAACACGCCCGCCATGCCAACCACTGCGCGCAACTGCTCAGCAGCCTGGTGGCGGACATTCCTGGCGTTGAATTGATGTTCCCGGTGCAGGCCAACGGCGTGTTCCTGCAACTCTCGGAGCCGGCCATCGCCGCGCTGACGGCCAAGGGCTGGCGTTTCTACACCTTTATCGGCAAGGGCGGCGCGCGGTTCATGTGCGCGTGGGATACCGAAGAAGATCGCGTGCGGGAACTGGCGGCGGATATTCGGGAAGTGATGGGCGCCTGAGACGCTGATACACAGGGTAAAACTGGCCTCTGTGGCGAGCGGGCTTGCCTGCTCGCCACAAGTGTTTGTGCACAACTTAGCGTTTAGAACTCGATACGTACGTCGCCTTTTGGCACGCTGCAGCACGACAGGATGTAGCCTTCAGCTTCATCTTCCTCGGTGATCCCGCCGTTGTGCTCCATCTCGACTTCGCCGCCCAGCTTCATCACCTTGCAGGTCCCGCAAATCCCCATGCCGCAAGCTTTGGGGATCAGCAGGCCGAGCTTGGCCGCAGCGGCGTGAACAGTCTCGCCCGGTGCCACGCGTATGCTCTTGCCGGAAGAAATGAACTCCACCTGATGCAGATCCGCCAGGGCGATTTCCGGTGCATCCGCCGCTTGTTCGGCTTGCTCCACCGCGTCGGCCCGGGCTTCCGGTGGCGTCGCACCGAAGGATTCCTCGTGGTAGCGGCTCATGTCGAAGCCGTTGACTTCCAGCAAGCGCTTGACTGCGTTCATGTACGGCGTGGGCCCGCAGCAGAAGACTTCCCGCTCCAGGAAGTCTGGCACCATCAGTTCGAGCATTTTCTGATTCAGGTAACCGCGATAGCCGGCCCAGGGCTCGCCCAATCCGTGTTTTTCGCAAATCAGATGCAGGCTGAAGTTGTCGATCCGCGACGCCATGTGCTCCAGCTCGCGGTGGTAAATGATGTCTTTCGGTGAACGGGCACTGTGGACAAACACCATGTCGACATTGGCGTTGGTGTCGTAATACCAGCGCGCCATGGACATCACCGGGGTGATACCCACGCCACCGCTCAGATACAGCACTTTCGGGTTGGTGAAATCGATGGCGTTGAACAGCCCGACCGGCCCGTGCACCGCCAGCTCCTGGCCTTCGTGCAGGGTATCGTGCAACCAGTTGGAAACCCTGCCGCCCGGTACGCGCTTGATGGTCACCGAAAAGCTGTAGGGCACCGACGGTGAACTGGAAATGGTGTAGGAGCGCATGATCGGCTGGCCGTCGATTTCCAACTCCAGGGTGACGAACTGCCCGGGCTTGAAAAAGAACAGGACCGGCTGGTCGGCCATAAAGCAGAAGGTGCGCACGTCCCAGGTTTCCTGGATGACTTTGACGCAACGGACGATGTGCCGACCATTGGCCCAGGTCTGGGTGGTGACCGGATTCAGGAAGCTGTTGGACATGCTTGTTCTCCTTAGCCGTGTGCTCGGCCTGATGGTGGCGATTCTGCGTAACGCGCGAACCACCCATTTACCTATCTGCGACATTCACATACTTATCGCGACCAGCCCCATACCACGGGGGTTGCACGTCGGGAACAGAGTGGGCCATGTCGCTAATGGATAAGGTTGCGGACAGCGCCGGCCCCACACTCGCTCCACATAAAGACGCTTTCTTTACGCCTTGCGCAGCACTAACCGTAGCCACTTTCGCCGGCCACCCAGAATGGCCATGAGGACACACACGATGGACGTCACCGCAACCTTAAGCTTGGGCGATCCGCTGGAACCCGCACGCAAGGCCACCGCGCACATGTTGCAAGAGCGCGAGCGCACCTTTTCGCTGCCGCAGCCGTTTTACTCTGATGAGCGGCTGTTCGATATCGATATGCAGGAGATCTTCCAGAAAGAGTGGTTGATCGCCGGCATGACCTGCGAAATCCCCAGCAAGGGCAACTACATCACCCTGCAAGTGGGCAAGAACCCGATCATCGTCATTCGCGGCGCCGACGGCGTGGTGCATGCCTTTCACAACGTCTGCCGCCACCGCGGTTCGCGCTTGTGCACCAGCGACAAGGGCAAGGTGGCCAAGCTGGTCTGCCATTACCACCAGTGGACCTATGAGCTGGACGGCCGCCTGCTGTTCGCTGGCACCGAGATGGGCGCCGACTTCGACATGAAGCAGTACGGCCTCAAGCCGGTAAGCGTGAAGACCGCTGGCGGTTATATCTTTATCAGCCTGTCGCAGAACCCACCGGCCATCGACGACTTCCTGTCGACCCTGAGCCATTACATGGAACCCTACGACATGGAAAACACCAAGGTGGCGATTACCACCACCTTGGTCGAAAAAGCCAACTGGAAGCTGGTGTTGGAAAACAACCGCGAGTGCTACCACTGCAACGCCTCGCACCCGGAACTGTTGAAAAGCCTGCTGGAATGGGACGACGTCACCGACCCACGGGCCGACCAAGCGTTCAAGGACCACGTTGCCGCCTCGGCCGCTGCCTGGGATGCCGAGAAGATCCCTTACGCCCACGCCAGCTTCGGCTTGCGTAACCGTATCGTGCGCATGCCGCTGCTCAAGGGCACCGTGTCCATGACCCTCGACGGCAAGCAAGGCTGCAAGAAGCTGATGGGCCGCATCCAGAACCCAGACCTCGGTTCGATGCGCATCCTGCACCTGCCCCACTCGTGGAACCACTGCATGGGCGATCACATCATCGTCTTCACCGTGTGGCCGATCAGTGCCCAGGAAACCATGGTCACCACCAAGTGGATCGTCCACAAGGATGCTGTGGAAGGCGTGGACTACGACGTCGACCGCATGCGCCAGGTGTGGGACGCCACCAACAACCAGGACCGTCGTCTGGCGGAAGAGAACCAACGCGGGATCAACTCCACGGCGTACCAGCCTGGGCCGTATTCCAAGACCTATGAGTTTGGTGTGGTGAACTTTGTGGATTGGTACAGCGAGCGGATGCTGAGCAACCTGGGGGCGGCGCCGGCGCCGTACTTGAAAGGCGTTGCTGTGCACGAATAAAACCGCTTGTAGGAGCGAGCTTGCTCGCGAAGGACTTGAGAGCGCCGCATTCACTCAGGATGCCCGCGTCATCGTTAGCGTCCATCGCGAGCAAGCTTGCTCCTACAGAAGCCCTCGCTGTACAAAAATCAACCGACAGCCTTGAAGCCCTTAACCGCCCCGCCCTCCAGCCATCCCCTAACAACTTATCCACAGAGCCACCCACAGTAATTGTGGGCAACTGCGCTTTTCTCTCGAAATAAACTCAAGAAAATCCGTGACTTATTCAAAGTTATGGATTTTATCCAATATTGATCATTTTTTGATCTAAAGCCTGAGCGCCACGTTTCATATGGCCTACAGAGGAACGCGAACACCTTATCCACAGAAGCGCCAACAGACTTTGGGGGCAACTTTGGTCTATCTGTGGAAAACCGTCCACTGCCTCGAAAAATCGAGGCGTTGAGAGGAGATTCAAGCTGAAATGACGATTTTGATCATATTTTGATCAGATCACTGAAAGCCTTTATCTATAAGGGCTGTAGTGGATAGCAAACATCTTATCCACAGAAGCACCAACAGACTTTGGGGCAACTCTGCGCTGGACATTTTCCTTATCCACAGAAAAACCCAAGGAAAAACCGTCAGTTAGGTTGGTTATTTTTCGTACAGAGGGCTACAGGGCTTGATTTACATGGGGTGCGGACAACCGCGAACAGGTTATCCACAGCTCGGCCAACAGAGATTGTGGGTAACCCCACAAATCTCCTGTAGGAGCGAGCTTGCTCGCGAAGAACGTCAACGATAACGCAGCGTGTCAGGTTTAACGCGCAGGTCTCAGGTTCTTCGCGAGCAAGCTCGCTCCTACAGAGGAGGGCTTAGCGAACGACTCCTTCCTCGATCAGCAGCTTGAGAATGGCTTGGGCGCCGTCTTCGGGGCTGACACCCTTGAGCACCTGCCCACCGCCACCGCTGGCCTTGGCCGTCGCCGCCTTCATGCGATCTGCACCGCTCTTGGCCTTGATCACCTTCAAGCGCTTGGGCCGAGGCTTCGCCGGTTGCAGCACAGCACCTGAGAATAACTCATCGTCCAGCACCTGCACCTCGTGAGCTTCCAGCAACCCGCGCTGGGCCGGGCCATAGGCACTTTGCCGTGGTTTGGGCGCAGCGTTATCCACCGTGGCAAGAAACGGCAAACGCACCTTCAGGCGCCGCCGCTGGCCACGGGGCAGCGCTTGCAGCACATGGGCCACGCCACCGTCGATGGACTCCACCAGGGCCAGGCCGACAATCAGCGGCCAGCCCAGTTGCTCGGCCAGCAGGAACGGCAACATCCCGGAACCTTCACCGGTCTCCGCCTGGCTGCCGGTCAGCACCACCTGGGCGCCAGCATCGCGCAGGTAATCGCTGAGGGCTGGCAGTGTGTCAGCGCCAGCGGGTTGTTCCAGCACATGCAGCTGTTCCAATCCCATGCCCAGGTAGGCGCGCAGGGTGGGTTCCGCAATATCACCGGCATGCAGCACTTGCAGGTTATTCCCAGCCAGCTGCAACCCCAGTTCCACGGCGCGGGCATCCTGTTCAGCCCGGCGTGGCCGGCCTGAAGTCGGGTGGGCGCCGATGGACACCAGGCTGATTACGTTGGTTGTCATGGCCATATCCTTTGCTTAAGCCGCATCGCGCTTGGCGCCGTTGCGGTAGGCCTCGACCGCAACGATCAAGGCTTGCAGAATCGCGGCGCTTTCGCCGATCACCGACAAGTCGGCACGCTTGATCATGTCGCAACCGGGGTCGAGATTGATCGCCACCACCTTGTCGCAGGCACCGATGCCTTGCAGGTGCTGGATCGCCCCGGAGATCCCCACGGCCACGTACACCCGCGCAGTGACCCAAGTGCCGCTGGCGCCAACCTGGCGATCACGGGCCATAAAGCCGTCGTCCACCGCCACCCGCGACGCGCCTTCGGTAGCGCCCAGAGCAGCTGCGGCCTGGTGGAACAGCGCCCAATCCTTGACCCCGTTGCCACCGGAGAAAATAAATTCTGCCTCAGCCATGGGAATCGCTGCCGGGTCCACCGCCACCGCGCCAAGATCTTCGATACGCGGCAAGCTGCGCGCCAGGCTTGCGGATAACTCCACGGGCAATACTTCGTGACGTGTTTCGCTGACGGGTTCGGCGCACTCCACTGCGGCCAAAATCATTCGTGGCAGTGGTCTCGCCAGGTCTTCCTGACCAGCTCCGGCGCGGCCGATACACTCCTGGCCCTTGATCTGCCACACGCGCGTTGCCGGGCGTTCCTTGAGGCTCGCGGCAAACCGTCGGCCCAGTTCACCGCCACCGGTTCGGCTGTCAGGCAGCAACCAATGGCGCGGGTTGAACTGGTTATCCACAGCCCGCAGGCCCTGGACCCTTTGCTCCGGTGAATAACCGTCGAATTCATGACCTTCCAGCACCAGTAGTCGGTCGACACCCGCTGTGGCAAAAGCGTTTTCCTTATGTTCGCCAAACACCACAGCCAACACCGCACCGTCGTTGCCGGCCAACTGCCGGGCCAGGCCCAGCAAGTCGCGGTCGTGGCTGCTCAGGCGGCCGCCGACCATGTCCGGCACCACGTTGATGTAGAACGCAGGTGCAGCCACCTGATGCAGCGGCAATTGCACTTGCACCGCCGCCGAACGCTTGGCCGCGCCGCCTTGCTGGGCGCCACTGCGGTCGATGCGCTTGATGCCGTTGGGGCCGATAAACCCGACGCCATGCACGTTCTTGCGGATGACCCCGTTGGGCCCCATCCAACTGTGTTGTACCGGCTGCATCGCCGCGTGCAGCGGGTGCAGGCGGTTACGGGCGATCCATTCGGCCCGTGGGTCGCGGCGGATAATGTCGCTCATCAATGCACCTCCACGGGTTCGCGCTTGATCGGTGATTTGGCAGGCGCAGCGTCTTCCAGCAAGGCGTCGGCCACCAGCTCGGCGATGTCTTTGATCAATGGGCGAGGTTCGACGACACCTTCAAACATCGCTGTGCACTGTGGACAACCCACGGCCACCAGCTCGGCGCCGGTTTCGCGGATGTCTTCCATGCGCATATCGGGAATCCGCTGTTTGCCGGGAATATCAGTAATCGGCGCACCGCCACCGCCACCGCAGCAGCGCGAACGAAAGCCCGAGCGTTGCATTTCCTTGACCTCGACCCCCAGCGCCCGCAGCACTTGGCGCGGCGCCTCGTACTCGCCGTTGTAGCGGCCCAGATAGCACGGGTCGTGATAGGTCACGCTGTTACCTTTGTGCTGGCCCAGGTTAAGGGCGCCAGCGTCAATCAGCTCGGCCATGTAGGTGCTGTGGTGCTGGACGAGGTAGTTGCCATCGAAGGCGCCGTATTCGTTTTTCAGCACATGAAAACTGTGGGGATCGCAGGTAACGATGCGCTTGAAGCTGTATTTGGCCAGGGTCTGGATATTGCGCGCGGCCAACAACTGGAAGGTCGCTTCATCGCCCAGACGACGGGCCACATCGCCGCTGTCGCGCTCTTCAAGGCCCAGCACCGCGAAGTCGACCTTGGCCGCTTTCAGCACTTTGACAAAGGCGCGCAGGGTGCGCTGGTTGCGCATGTCGAAGGCACCGTCGCCGACCCAAAACAGCACGTCGGTGGTTTTCTTGTCGCTGAGCAGCGGCAGGTTCAAATCCGCCGCCCAATTCATCCGCCCACCAGGGGCAAAGCCCCCAGGGTTGTCGGTGGCAATCAGGTTTTCCAGGACTTCGGCGCCCTTGTTCGGCGTCGCGCCCTTTTCCAGGGTGAGGTAGCGGCGCATGTCGACGATGGCGTCCACGTGCTCGATCATCATCGGGCACTCTTCCACGCAGGCGCGGCAGGTGGTGCAGGACCATAGGGTCTCAGCGTCCACCAGGCCATTGACGATCGGTTGATGGGGGTTGCCGCTGTGTACGCCTACTGGCTTGCCTGGGTACGGGCTGCCGGCGAACTTCGCGTCGGTGCCGCCGGCCAGGCCGACGACCATGTCTTGGATGAGTTTTTTCGGGTTCAACGGTTGGCCGGCGGCGAACGCCGGGCAGGCGGCTTCGCACTTGCCGCACTGCACGCAGGCATCGAAACCCAGCAGCTGGTTCCAGGTGAAATCCTTGGGTTTTTCCACGCCCAGCGGCGCGGTTTTATCGGTCAGATCCAAAGGTTTCAAGCCAGTGGAACGGCCACCGCCAAAGCGCTCGGCGCGACGGTGCCAGGCCAGGTGCAAGGCACCGGCGAAGGCATGTTTCATCGGCCCGCCCCAGGTCATGCCGAAGAACATTTCCGATACGCCCCACAGCACGCCCAGGCCGAGCAGAGCCGCCAGCAGCCAGCCGCCGAAATCGGCAGGCAGAATCCCGGCCACTGGCAGGGTCACCAGGAAGAAGCTCACCGAGAACGCCATCAGGCTTTTCGGCAAGCGCATCCACGGGCCTTTCGACAGGCGCGATGGCGGGTTGCGACGGCGCAGGTAGACAAAGCTCGCGCCGACGAACATCAACACCGAGGCCAGCAACAAGGCGTAGCCGAGGATACGGTTATGCAGGCCGAAACCATGCACCAGGATCGCCAGCAGCGCCGACAGCACAAAGCCCAACGCTGTGGCGACGTGGGTGTTGGCGATGTACTTATCGCGGGCGACCACATGGTGCAGGTCGACCATGTAGCGCTTGGGCATAGCCAGCAGGCCGCCGATCAAGTCGACCTTGGACGAACGGCCGCGTCGCCACATGTTCCCCCGCCGTAGCGCGCCGAGGACGGCAAGGCCCAGGGCAGCAAAGAGCAGGATGGGAAGAAGGGTGTTCAACATGGTGAAGCTCCCAAAGACCTCGGGGTCATGTGCAGGCCGGTGAAAGCCTGCACCTACTTGTGGCGAGGGGGCTTGCCCCCGTTGGGCTGCGAAGCGGCCCCAAATCAGCCAGCGCGGTGTATCAGGAAAACCGCATTGACCGGTTTACGACTGCTTCGCAGCCGAACGGGGGCAAGCCCCCTCGCCACAGGGTGAGCGTGGCAATCCTTTAGAAATCCTTGCACAGGCGCAGGGCATCGTAGATGGCGGCGTGGGTATTACGCTGGGCCACACAGTCACCAATGCGGAACAGCAAGTACCCCTCACCCGCCTCGCTCAGGCACGGTTGCGGCTTGATCGCGAACAAGGCTTCGATGTCCATCTGGCCCTTGTTGCGCGAGCCTGGCTTGAGTGCGTAGTAGATTTCTTCATCCGGGCGCACGCCGTTCTCGACCACCACCTGATCGACCACCCGCTCTTCCTTGGCGCCTGTGTATTCGTTCTCCAGTACCGCCACCAGCTTGTCGCCCTCGCGGTAGACCTTTTCCAGCATCATGTCGCCGGTCATGATCACTTCCTTGGGGTATAGGCTGCGGTAGTAAGTCGGGAACGACGTGCCACCGACGGCCACGCCCGGCTTGATATCGTCAGTGACAATCTCCACCTGGCTGCCCTTGTCGGCCAAGAAGTCCGCCACCGACAGACCGGTGAACTCGCAAATGGTGTCGTACACCAGCACGTTCTTGCCCGGCGCTACCTTGCCATCGAGCACGTCCCAACTGCTGACTACCAAGCCTTCGGCTGCGCCCCAATGTTCGTTCTGCTCCAGAAACGGATGACCGCCAACCGCCAACACCACCACGTCCGGATGCAGGTCGAGGATGGTCGCCGCATCCGCCGCAACGCCCAGGCGCAAGTCGACGTTCAGCCGCGCCAGTTCCAGCTGGAACCAGCGGGTGATCCCGGCAATCTGGTCCCGTTGCGGCGCTTTCGAGGCGGTGGTGATTTGCCCACCGATAAACTCTTTCTTCTCGAACAGGGTTACGTCGTGACCACGTTCAGCGGCAACGCGGGCGGCTTCCATCCCGGCAGGGCCGGCACCGACTACCACCACTTTGCGTTTCACTCCGGTGGATTTTTCGATGATATGCGGCACACCCATGTATTCACGGGAAGTGGCGGCGTTCTGGATGCACAACACGTCCAGGCCCTGATATTGGCGGTCGATGCAGTAGTTGGCGCCGACGCACTGTTTGATCTGGTCGACCTGGCCCATCTTGATCTTGGCGATCAAATGCGGGTCGGCGATGTGGGCGCGGGTCATGCCGACCATGTCCACGTAGCCGCCTTCCAGGATGCGGGTCGCCTGATTCGGGTCCTTGATGTTTTGCGCGTGCAGCACTGGAGCCTTGACCACTTCCTTGATCCCGGCCGCCAAGTGCAGGAATGGCTCCGGTGGATAACTCATGTTGGGGATAACGTTGGCCAGGGTGTTGTGGGTGTCGCAGCCCGAGCCGACCACACCGATAAAGTCGAGCATGCCGGTGTCGTCGTAGTACTTGGCGATCTGTTTCATGTCCTCGTGGGACAGGCCATCCGGGTGAAACTCATCGCCACACAAACGAATGCCGACGCAAAAATCCGGCCCTACTTCAGCGCGCACAGCCTTCAATACTTCAAGGCCGAAGCGCATGCGATTTTCAAAGCTGCCGCCCCATTCGTCGGTGCGCTTGTTAACCCGTGGGCTCCAGAACTGGTCGATCATGTGCTGGTGCACTGCCGACAGCTCCACGCCGTCCAGGCCACCGGCCTTGGCCCGTGCCGCAGCGCTGGCGTAGTTACCGATCACTCGCCAGATTTCTTCCGGCTCGATGGTTTTGCAGGTAGCGCGGTGCACCGGTTCACGGATGCCTGACGGCGACAGCAGCGTCGGCCAATGCTCGCCATCCCAACGCGAGCGACGGCCCATGTGGGTAATCTGGATCATGATCTTGGCGCCATGCTTGTGCATGGCATCGGCCAGGTTCTGGAAGTGCGGGATGATCCGGTCATCGGCCAGGTTCACCGACCTCCACCAGCCTTGTGGGCTGTCGATGGCGACACTGGAAGAACCGCCGCAGATCGCCAGGCCGATCCCGCCCTTGGCTTTCTCTTCGTAATACTTCACATAGCGGTCGGTGGTCATGCCGCCGTCGGTGGCATACACCTCGGCGTGGGCGGTACTGAGCACGCGGTTGCGGATGGTCAGTTTGCCGATCTGGATCGGCGCAAACATTGCTTCGAAAGCCATGGCAGGGTCCTCGACTTACAACGGCTTGACGGTGAACAGGCCGTCGTCGTGGCCCTCTTCGGAGCCGCCGTAGACCTGTTCAGCCACGGTGCGAATTTTGCTGCCGCGCGCTTGCAGGATCTGGTCCATGGCGCCGGCAAACCAGCCGGTGAACATGTAGTCGACCTTGCGCCCGACCTTGCCGTACACGTAGACAAACGCCGAGTGCGCAAGCGTTACGCTGGCGGTGCCCTTGTCGAGATCGATGTCCTGGATCTTGAACAAGCCCCAGCCGCGCTGCGACAGGCGTTTCATGTAATGCTCGAACACCGCAACACCTTCCAGGCCGTGGCATTCAGCTTCTTTTTCACACCAGTGCCAGGCAGATTTGTAGCCGGCCTTGTAGAGGATTTCGGCGTAAGCGTCAGCGCCCAGAACTTCTTCGATGCCCATGTGGTTGTTGACGAAAAAGTGCCGTGGCACGTAGAGCATCGGCAGGGCGTCAGAGGTCCAGACACCGGTTTCGCTGTCGACTTCGATAGGCAATTGAGGGGCGATCTTGGCCATGGAAACTTAACTCCAGAAAATTCGTTGTGTTGTCGTGCTACGGGATCGTTGTTTAGAGGCGGGCTTATTCGCCCCAGACATCCTTGAGGACGCTGACCCAGTTCTCGCCCATGATCTTGCGCACCACGCGCTCAGGATGGCCGCGCTTGAGCAATGTCTCGGTCAGGTTGGGGAACTCGCCCACGGTGCGGATGCCCAGCGGGTTGATGATCTTGCCGAAGCTGGTCAGGCGGCGGGCGTAGCCCTTGTCATGGGTCAGCATTTCAAAGAAATCCTGGCCATGACCCTGGGTGAAGTCGGTGCCAATGCCGATGGCGTCTTCGCCGACGATGTTCATGGTGTATTCGATGGCTTCGGCGTAATCGTCGATGGTCGAATCAATGCCCTTGGCCAGGAACGGCGCAAACATGGTCACGCCAACAAAGCCGCCATGGTCGGCAATGAACTTGAGTTCTTCATCGGACTTGTTGCGCGGGTGCTCTTTAAGGCCCGACGGCAGGCAGTGGGAGTAGCACACCGGTTTTTTCGACTCGAGGATAACCTCTTCGCTGGTCTTGGAGCCGACGTGAGACAGGTCGCACATGATGCCGACGCGGTTCATCTCGGCGACGATCTCACGACCAAAGCCCGACAGGCCGCCGTCGCGCTCGTAGCAGCCGGTGCCCACCAGATTCTGGGTGTTGTAGCACATCTGCACCACGCCAACGCCCAGCTGCTTGAAGATCTCGACGTAGCCGAGTTGGTCTTCAAAGGCATGGGCGTTCTGGAAGCCGAAAATGATGCCGGTCTTGCCCTGTTCCTTGGCGCGGCGGATATCGGCGGTGGTTTTCACCGGGATCACCAGGTCGCTGTTCTCGCGGATCAGGGTCTGGCTGGCGACGATGTTGTTGATCGTGGCCTGGAAGCCTTCCCACACCGAGACTGTGCAGTTGGCGGCGGTCAGGCCGCCCTTGCGCATGTCTTCGAACAGGTCGCGGTTCCACTTGGCAATGATCAGCCCGTCGATAACGATGCTGTCGGCGTGCAGTTCGGCTGGGCTCATCAGGCTGTCCCCTTTTTGGCGATTCATGCGCCGAATCGTCTGCCGGCGCTTTGGGGCCAGCATATGCCCAGGGGCTGACGGAGCCGGGTGCAAAAACGACAGGGGAATTGCCGAAAGCGTCAATCCACGACAAAGGGTGCTATGACATGTCTGACTGGCGACTGTTCTTTGTCTTACGCTTGAGCCAGAATTCCCCGCATCACCTGATATGAGACGGCGCAATGAAATCGATTTTCCTGGCTTTGGCACTCATCGCAACCGGCGTGCAGGCGGCAGAAGACCCCGACAGCACGCCCTGCGACGGCATAGAAAACGACCAGCAAACCCTGGAATGCGCCACCTACAACAAAACCACCGCCGAGCAACTGCTCAAGGACAACTACCAAAGCCTGCTGGAGGAGCGCATGCGTCCTCTGTATGGCAGCGACAAGGCAAAACTGGCCGACATCACCGCCCGCCTTGCCGACGCCCAGCAAAAATGGCAGAAGCTGCGGGACGCCGATTGCGCGGTGGACACCTTCCCGGCCGTGCCTGGGACCAAGGCTTATGCCATTGTGCAGAATGACTGCCTGGCCAGGATGAGCGACCAGCGGTCGGAGTTTTTGGAGTCGATCGGGCAGGAATAAGCAGGATATGCGACCCCCATGAACCCACGCATCTATCTGCTCGCCCTCGCTGCCTTCGTGGCCAGTATCGATGAAAACCTGGTAGGCGGAATTTTGCCGTTATTGTCCAGGGAGCTGGGCGTGGCCTTGGGCGCCGCGCTGGGTGGTGTGGTGATTGCCAAGGACAGACTGGAAATGACGCCGTTGATGGGTGCGCTGATGACGGCACTGGCCCTGGCGGCTGCGTGCCTGAGCCTGATGGCAGCCGCCCGTCGAAAGCTTTGACCCTGATCCCAAGGTGCGCGACCATTCGCGGCCTCTCCACCCTTTCCAAGGCGACTCCATGAACATCTGCGGCATCGAAATCAAAGGCAGCGAAGCCATCATCGCCGTCGCCTCCCTGGACAGCCAAACACTGAACCACATCGCCCTGGCCACCAAAAAAATTGCCCTCGAAGACGACGATGAAGCGGCCAACGTCAAAGCCTTCGCCACCCAAGTGGCCGCTTTTATCCGCGACAACGGCATCACCCGTATCGCCATCAAGAAGCGCAGCAAGAAAGGCGAGTTCGCCGGCGGCCCGACCACCTTCAAGATTGAAGGCATATTTCAGCTGCTGGAAGGCTGCGAGGTAACGTTGCTGTCGCCGCAGACTATCAACGCGCAAAACAAGAAACACGACTTCGCCCTGCCAGCGACCCTGAACAAGTATCAGCATGAAGCGTTTAAAACAGCGTGTTCAGCGCTGGTGAAGAAATAAGCCCCACCGCTATTTAGCGTGGGAGCGTGTTGTGGTGAACGGGCTTTCTGTGGCGAGCGGGCTTGCCCGCGTTGGGCCGCGAAGCGGCCCCAGTAAGAACAGCACATTCTTTCAGACAGAACGAAGGGGCATGTTTCAGGGCTGCTGCGCAGCCCAACGCGGGCAAGCCCGCTCGCCACAGGGAATCGGCAAACCATTAATGCGCAAAACAAGAAACACGATTTCGCCCTGCCAGCGACGCTGAACAAGTATCAGCATGAAGCGTTTAAAGCAGCGTGTTCAGCGCTGGTGAAGAAATAAGTCCCACCGCTATTTAGTGTAGGAGCGTGTTGTGGTGAACCGGCTTGCCACAGAAAACCCGCTGGGCACAACAAGCTCGATCACCACAGGGAATCCGCCAACCATCAAGCGTTGTGTAGATACCTATGCTGCGATAGCTGTGGGCCCGCCGGTGAAGTGTTGACTGTTGCATCGCAATCGCAGGCAAGCCAGTTATGGTCGTCGCTAGAATTGACTATAAATTGCGCTCAAACCACCTCCCGTCGCCGATCCTCTCTCGGACACTTGGCAAATCGCGCCCGGTAACTTCGAGTGAAATACGACGGTGACTCAAAGCCGCAGGCAATGCTCACTTCCAGCACGCTCATGTCCGTTTGGCGCAGCAACTGCCGGGCCTTTTCCAAGCGCAGGCCCAGGTAGAAGTTGCTCGGCGTGTCGTTGAGGTGCAACCGAAACAGCCGCTCCAACTGCCGCCGTGTGACCTTGATCGCCTCCGCCAGCGCCAGCGTGCTCAGCGGCGGCTCGGTGTGCTGTTCCATCTCACCAATCACCTGCACCAGTTTCTTGTTGTTGATGCCGTAGCGCGTGGCGATCTGCATGCGCTGGTGGTCTTTGCGTGGGCGGATGCGACCCAGTACGAACTGCTCGGACACCTGGATCGCCAGCTCCGGACCGTGGGCCTGGCTGATCAGGTCGAGCATCAGGTCGATAGAGGCGGTACCGCCCGCCGAGGTAATGCGTCGGCGGTCGATTTCGAACAGTTCCTGAATCACCGTCAGCTGTGGATAGGACTCCTTGAAGGCGTCGATGGCTTCCCAGTGCAGGGTCAGTCGGTGGCCGTCGAGCAGTCCTGCTTCAGCCAGGACAAAGCTGCCGGTGTCGATGGCGCCAAGGGTCACTCCGTCGTGGTCGAGACGGCGCAGCCAATATTCCAGGGCGGGCGTGGCGAACTTCAGCGGTTCGAAACCGGCCACCACCAGCAGGGTTGAACCCTTCTTCAGCGGTTCCAGCGCCGCGTCGGCATTGACCGACATGCCGTTGCTCGCCAGCACCGCGCCGCCATCCGCGCTCAGCACATGCCAACGGTACAGCTCACCACGAAAGCGATTGGCCACGCGCAACGGTTCGATGGCGGAAATAAAGCCGATGGCGGAGAAACCCGGCATCAGCAGAAAGTAGAAATCCTGGGACATGGAGCGCTCTCGTAGGACGGGCCGCGTGGGCACTGTGATACCCCAGTTCAATGGGGCATTCAAGCGGACAGGTCGCTGCAGTGCAAGAGCTGGTCGCCGCCGTGCGTTTTGTTTGCCCTCAAGCTGCGTAGCTTAAAACTGCACAACCTAGCTGCACGGCGCACAAAGACGCCGGAACCCACAATAACGACCTGCCGAGGGCTGCACCATGAACCGACTGATCAGCCGCTGTGTGCTTACACTCAGCGCCAGCGCCATCTTGAGCACCAACGTCATGGCAGCCGATGCGGCTTCTTGCCAGAACGTGCGCATGGGCGTGGTGAACTGGACCGACGTAATCGCCACCAGCGCCATGACCCAAGTATTGCTCGACGGCCTCGGCTACAAGACCAAACAGACCAGCGCGTCCCAGCAAATCATCTTCGCCGCAATCCGCGATCAGCGCCTGGATATGTTCCTCGGCTACTGGAACCCGCTGATGACCCAGACCATCACCCCGTTTGTCGACGCCAAGCAGGTCAGGGTCCTTGATGCGCCGAGCCTCAAGGACGCCCGCGCCACCCTGGCGGTGCCGACCTACCTGGCCGACAAGGGCCTGAAAACCTTCGCTGATATCGCCAGATTCGAAAAAGAGTTGGGCGCCAAGATCTATGGCATCGAACCCGGTTCAGGTGCCAACACCCAGATCAAGGCGATGATCGCCAAGAACCAGTTTGGCCTGGGCAAATTCCAGCTGGTGGAATCCAGCGAGGCCGGCATGCTTGCCGCAGTGGATCGCGCCGTGCGTCGCAATGAAGCCGTGGTGTTTTTCGGCTGGGCGCCGCACCCGATGAACGTCAACGTCAAGATGACTTACCTCACCGGCAGCGACGACGCCCTGGGCCCGAACGAGGGCACGGCCACAGTGTGGACCGTCACCTCGCCCACCTACGCCCAACAATGCCCCAACGTTAGCCGCCTGCTGAGCAACCTGACGTACACCGCCGAAGACGAGAGCCGGATGATGCAGCCGCTGCTCGATCACAAGGACGCTTTCGAATCGGCCAAGCAGTGGCTCAAGGATCACCCGCAAGACCAGCAGCGCTGGCTGGAAGGGGTGACCACCTTCGACGGCAAACCGGCTGCCGCCAACCTGCAATTGACCAGTAAATAACCTTTTTTGAATCACCGTTTCGCAGCCACCCTTGGCTGCGAACGGCATCACTACACCTTGAAACCACACCTCTAAATCACGCCTGCAAGGACCCGTCTCATGAACCACGACGTCATCATCACCTGCGCTCTCACCGGTGCTGGCGACACGACCGCCAGAAGCCCACATGTGCCGGTCACTCCCAAACAAATCGCGGCTGCGGCCGTGGAAGCCGCCAAGGCCGGCGCCACCGTCGTGCACTGCCACGTGCGTGATCCGCAAACCGGCAAGTTCAGCCGTGACGTGGCGCTGTACCGCGAAGTGATGGAGCGCATTCGCGAGGCGGACGTCGACATCATCGTCAACCTCACCGCCGGCATGGGCGGCGACCTGGAAATCGGTGGCGGCGAGAACCCCATGGAGTTCGGCCCCAACACTGATCTGGTCGGGCCGCTGACACGTCTGGCCCACGTTGAAGCGCTGCTGCCGGAAATCTGCACCCTGGACTGCGGCACCCTGAACTTCGGCGACGGCGACACCATTTACGTCTCCACCCCCGCGCAGTTGCGGGCTGGCGCCAAACGCATTCAAGAGCTGGGCGTGAAGGCCGAGCTGGAAATCTTCGACACCGGACACCTGTGGTTTGCCAAACAGATGATCAAGGAAGGCTTGCTCGATAACCCGCTGTTCCAGCTGTGCCTGGGCATTCCGTGGGGAGCACCGGCGGATACCACCACCATGAAAGCCATGGTCGATAACCTGCCGGCTGACGCGGTGTGGGCCGGGTTTGGTATCGGCCGCATGCAGATGCCAATGGCGGCGCAAGCGGTGCTGCTGGGTGGCAACGTGCGGGTCGGCCTGGAAGACAATCTGTGGCTGGACAAAGGCGTGCTGGCCACCAATGGGCAGTTGGTGGAACGTGCCAGCGAGATCCTCAGCCGACTGGGCGCGCGGGTCATGACCCCGGCAGAAGGCCGAATCAAGATGGGCTTGACCAAGCGCGGCTAATCACGATCACCGCCTCATCCTTTAGGCGTCCCCCTCGCGCCTACAGGAATTGCCCTCTCTTTAGGAAGTTGCCATGCGCTTTATCACCGAAATCAAAACCTTCGCAGCACTGGGCAGCGGTGTCATCGGCAGCGGGTGGGTATCGCGCGCCTTGGCCCACGGCCTCGATGTAGTGGCCTGGGACCCGGCACCCGGCGCCGAAGCAGCCTTGCGCAAACGCGTCGCCAACGCTTGGGGTGCCCTGGAAAAACAAGGCCTGGCACCCGGTGCGTCCCAGGACCGCCTGCGTTTTTTCGCAACCATTGAAGAGTGCGTCAAAGACGCTGACTTCATCCAGGAAAGCGCCCCGGAACGCCTGGAACTGAAGCTGCAATTACACGCCCAGATCAGCGCGGCGGCCAAGCCCAATGCGTTGATCGGCTCCAGCACTTCAGGGCTGTTGCCCAGCGAGTTTTACGAAGGTTCGACCCATCCTGAGCGTTGTGTGGTCGGCCACCCGTTCAACCCGGTGTACCTGCTGCCGCTGGTGGAAGTGGTAGGCGGCAAAAATACCGCGCCAGAAGCGGTGCAGGCCGCGATCAAGGTGTATGAATCCCTCGGCATGCGCCCGCTGCATGTACGCAAGGAAGTTCCAGGCTTTATCGCCGACCGCCTGCTGGAAGCGCTGTGGCGCGAGGCGCTGCACCTGGTCAACGATGGTGTGGCGACTACCGGCGAAATCGACGATGCAATTCGCTTTGGCGCGGGTTTGCGCTGGTCGTTCATGGGGACTTTCCTGACCTACACGCTGGCGGGTGGCGATGCCGGGATGCGCCACTTCATGGCGCAGTTTGGACCGGCGCTGCAGTTGCCGTGGACGTATCTGCCCGCCCCTGAATTGACCGACAAGCTGATTGACGATGTGGTCGATGGCACCCGCGATCAGTTGGGCAACCACAGCATTTCGGCCCTGGAGCGCTATCGTGATGATTGCCTGTTGGCGGTGTTGGAGGCGGTGAGAACCACCAAAGCCAAGCACGGCATGACCTTCAGTGAGTAACCGATCATCTCCCCTGGAACCGATGCCATGCCCGCTCTAACCACCTACACCACAAAAATTCTCCCCGACTGGGTCGACTACAACGACCACCTGCGCGATGCCTTCTACCTGCTGATTTTCAGCTACGCCACCGACGCGCTGATGGACACCCTGGGCCTGGACAGCGACAACCGCGAAGCCAGCGGCAACTCGCTGTTCACCCTGGAACTGCACCTCAACTACCTACACGAAGTGAAGCTGGGCGCCGAGGTTGAAGTTCGCACGCAACTGATCGCCCACGACCGCAAGCGCCTGCACCTCTATCACAGCCTGCATCTGGTGGGAGAAGAGCGGGAACTGGCCGGCAACGAACAAATGCTGCTCCACGTCGATCTCGCTGGGCCGCGTTCGGCACCGTTCACTGAGGCGATATTGGACAAGCTGGCGGCCATCACTGGCGAACAAACCGATCTGGCAAAACCCGCCCTCCTCGGCCGCGTCATTGGCCTGCCACCGGAAAAATAGGGAATCACCATGAACACCGTCGCCGCTGTTGCCGACTTCCGCACTTACCCGCTGATCAGCGCCCTCGCCAATGCTCAGGTGTTGGCCGATCAGGTGCGGGTGCAGTGGGCCGATGGCCGGGGCAGCCCGTTCCATCATCAATGGCTGCGGGACAACTGCCCGTGTCCGACCTGCGTGTACAGCGTGACCCGCGAGCAGCTGCTGGAGATTGTCGATGTCGACGAGAACCTCACGGCCCTAAGCGCACACATTGATCAGGGTTTCCTGCGTGTGGAATGGCACGGCGGCCACAGTAGCCGCTTCGATCCCGGCTGGCTGCGGGCCCATGCCTATGACGATGAATCCCGCGCCGAGCGCCGGGCCGCCAAGCCAACATCCAAGCTGTGGGACAGCCGTTTTGAACTGCCGGTTTTTGAATACGCAGCCTTGATGGAAGACCCGAAGGCACTGCTGCAATGGCTGCTGGCCCTGCGCGACAGCGGCCTGACCCAAGTGCGCGACGTACCTGTCGAACCAGGCTCCCTGGCACTTATCGCCAGGCGCATTTCGTTCATCCGCGAGAGTAATTTCGGCGTGCTGTTCAACGTGCAATCCAAGGCCGATGCCGACAGCAATGCCTACACCTCTTTCAACTTGCCGCTGCACAGCGACTTGCCCACCCGCGAGCTGCAACCGGGGCTGCAATTTCTGCATTGCCTGGTCAATGACGCCAACGGGGGCGAGAGTATTTTTGTCGACGGTTTTGCCATTGCTCGCGCCTTGCGAGAAGAAGATCCCGAAGCGTTTCGTGCACTGTGTGAAATCCCGGTGGAGTTTCGCAACAAGGACCGCCATAGCGACTATCGCCAGCTGGCGCCGATCATTGCGCTGGATGCCCTGGGTGAGGTCGCAGAGATCCGCATGGCCAACTTTCTGCGCGGGCCGTTTGAGACGTCGGTGGAGCAGATGCCGTTGGTGTACCGCGCCTATCGACGGTTTATCGCAATGACGCGCGAGGATCGGTTTCGCCTGGTCAAACGATTGAATCCCGGTGAGTTGTGGTGCTTCGATAATCGCCGCACGTTACATGCGCGCAATGCCTTTGACCCGGCTTCGGGGGCGCGGCATTTCCAGGGCTGCTATATCGATCGCGATGAGTTGTTGTCGCGAATCCTGGTGCTGCAGCGATAAGCAAAAAAAGCCCCGATCAAGCCGTGACAGGATCGGGGCAGAGTGCTTTGTGTGAGCTGCGCATCCCGAGGGTGACCAAACCTTCAAGCTGCTTGCTTGAGTCCAGTGTGCCCATTCCTTGGGCTGGCGAGTTAGCCGAAAACGACCTGTTCATAGGTATCAGAGCCATTCGCGCATTCAGCCCTTGCCGACATCCCGATCGCCTACCAGAATCGACCTCAATCCCCCGCTCCCCTAACAAGGATAAACGTCATGATGCACGCGGATTTGATTGACCAGGACGACCTGCTTGGCCAACTGCGGTCGTTGGGTTTCGAAGTGTCCAGCGGCGCCACCGCCGAGCAGGCCTGCGAATGTGCCGTGCGCGGTTTGAGTGAAGCGCGAGCCAAGGCGCTCAAGGGTATGGTCGAGCAGATGTACACCAGCAGCGCGACGATTTTACCGGCGGTAAGGCAGGCGATTGATAAGCAGTTGTTGCCGGCGCTGGTGCAGTTTCGGCAGAACTCCGGCGCCTGAAAATCACTGTCTCTGTAGGAGCGAGCTTGCTCGCGAAAAACCTGAGGACGACGTGTTCATCCAGGATGCCTGGCGTCATCGTTCACGACCTTCGCGAGCAAGCTCGCTCCTACAGTTAGAGCGTTAGAGCCTTACACTCGCGAAAGTCGACTCATTGCGAGCTTGGCTCAACGCCGACAACGGCCCGGACAGCGGTGACAACACCAACGCCTGCGGGATCGGCATCATTGCCACTTGCTGGGTGGTGTTGGAACCGACGCGCTCATCCCGTGGTGGAATGCCGAAGTATTCGCGGTAGCATTTGGAGAAGTGCGGCGTGGAGACAAACCCGCACACCGACGCCACTTCGATGATCGACATCGGCGTTTGCTTGAGCAACTGTCGTGCACGGATCAGGCGCAACTTGAGGTAGTAGCGCGACGGCGAACAGTGCAGGTATTTCTGGAACAGCCGCTCCAGCTGACGCCGGGAAACGGCGACATACACCGCCAGTTCATCGAGGTCGATGGGCTCTTCCAGATTAGCCTCCATCAGCGCGACGATTTCCTGCAGTTTCGGCTGATTGGTGCCGAGCATGTGCTTGAGCGGTACACGCTGGTGATCCTGCTCATTGCGGATACGTTCGTAGACAAACATCTCGGAGATCGCTGCCGACAATTCACGGCCGTGGTCGCGGCTGATCAGGTGCAGCATCATGTCCAGCGGCGCAGTGCCGCCGGAGCTGGTGAAGCGGTTGCGGTCCAGGGTGAACAGGCGTGTGCTCATGGCCACGCGCGGGAAAGCTTCCTGCATCGACGCCAGGCATTCCCAGTGCACGCTGCAATCAAAGCCATCCAACAGACCTGCGCAAGCCAAAGCCCAACTGCCGGTGCACACCGCACCGAGACGGCGCGACTGGCGCGCCTGGCTTTGCAGCCACGACACATGTTCACGGGTGACGGTGCGCTGGATACCCACGCCGCCGCAGACAATGATGGTGTCCAGGGCCGGGGCTTTGTGCATCGAGGCATCGGGGGTGATTTGCAGACCGTCGCTGGCCCACACATGGTTTCCGTCGACACTCAAGGTCGTCCAGCGGTACAGCTCGCGGCCGGACAATTGGTTGGCCATGCGCAGCGGTTCTACTGCGGAGGCCAGGGAAATCAGCGTGAAATTGTCCAGCAGCAAAAAGCCGATGGATTGAGGCGCACGGTTCTGGGGTTGAGCCCCGGAGTTGAACGACGTCATCGCGGTATCTCCTCACACAAAGCGGGTGATGGCCTCAGGCGAGGCTCTTGTTATTGCACTCTTCTTCCTCGGAAATATTCCCCGGGAGAGAGGCTTTGAGTTGATAGAGCAAATGCCATGCCTAAAGTTGAATGGCTATTCAATAACTCCTGAAAACGACCTACTGACGCGTCTATATAAGCCCGCGCACGGAGTGGGGAATATGACCCGAAAAAAACGCGATCGGAAGCAGGCTCAAGGGGTGTGAGCAGATCGGTAGCACTTGTGGGAAGCGGAAGAAACGACGTAGGAAAAGTCTGTCACCACAAGCACAGGTGACGGGTGGTCAGCGGCGGATTCGTTCGGGAGCTACTTATCTATTTGCGACGCGCTAAAAGGTAGCGTGACGAGAGGGTGTGCTCAATGTAGGAGCGAGGGGGACGCCTAGTTCTTGCTCGCGAAAAACCTGAGAGCGCCGCGTTCATTCAGGATGGGCGCGTTATCGTTCACGACCTTCGCGAGCAAGCTCGCTCCTACAGTCAACATTCAACGGCACTCACCGCCAACCCACCCCGCGAAGTCTCCTTGTACTTGTCATGCATATCCGCGCCGGTATCACGCATGGTGCGGATCACCCGGTCCAGGGAGATAAAGTGCTGACCATCGCCACGCAAGGCCATCTGCGCCGCATTGATCGCTTTCACCGCCGCAATGGCATTGCGCTCGATACACGGCACTTGCACCAGGCCGCCCACCGGGTCGCAGGTCAGGCCCAGATTGTGTTCCAGGCCAATCTCCGCCGCATTGCACAACTGTTCCGGCGTAGCGCCGAGAATCTCCGCCAGCCCGGCCGCCGCCATGGCGCAGGCCGAGCCGACTTCGCCCTGGCAACCGACTTCGGCGCCGGAGATCGATGCATTCTTTTTACACAGAATCCCTACCGCCGCCGCGCTGAGGAAGTAGTCCACCACGTTGGCTTCGGTGACCACCTCGCTGAATTTCATAAAGTAGTGCAATACCGCCGGAATGATCCCCGCCGCGCCGTTGGTCGGTGCCGTGACCATGCGCCCGCCAGCGGCGTTTTCCTCGTTCACGGCCAGGGCGAACAGGTTGACCCACTCCATGGCGCTCAAGGTCGAGCCGATCACGTTGGGCTTGCCCAGCTCCTGCAAACTGCGGTGCAACCTGGCCGCACGCCGCCGCACGTTCAGGCCGCCGGGGAGGATGCCTTCGTGTTTGAGGCCTTGTTCGACACAATCTTGCATCGCACGCCAGAGCTTCATCAGGCCACTGCGAATGTCCTCCTCCGAGCGCCAGACCTTTTCGTTGGCCAACATCAATTCGGCGACCCGCAGGTTGTGGGTCTTGCACAAGCTCAGCAATTGCACGGCGCTGGAAAAATCATAGGGCAGCTCAGTGCGATCCATGTCTGCCACACCACTGGCGGCCTGCGCTTGATCCACCACAAAGCCGCCGCCCACTGAATAGTAGGTGTCGCGGTGCAGCTCAGTGTCATCAGCGAACACCACCAGGGTCATGGCATTGGGGTGGAACGGCAGGTTTTCGTCGATCAGGCGCATGTCCCGCGACCACAGGAACGGCACCGGCAAACGCCCGTCCAGCAGCAAGGTGTTGGTCTCGCGCAGGGTCTCGATGCGCAGGCCAATCAGCGACGGATCAATCGCATCCGGCCACTCGCCCATCAGCCCCATGATCACGGCATTGTCGCTGCCGTGACCGATGCCCGTGGCCGATAAAGAGCCGTAAAGCTGAACTTCAACGCGCCGTACCTGTTCCAACAGACCACGTTCACGCAATCCTTGAACGAATAACGCCGCGGCGCGCATGGGGCCGACGGTGTGAGAACTGGAAGGGCCGATGCCGATCTTGAACAGGTCGAAAACGCTGATAGCCATTACCGTGAAACTCCTCGATGAGCACAGGCCAGGCATAGAAAACACCTGGTGACGGAGCTGCTACGCTCAAGCTGCTTTCCGCCGAGATGGGCGCATCATCAAGCTTTTGTTGCCCCGTTCGGCGTCTCACACCGACGTACCCATGCTTACCAGCGCCGCCCCCGTGCGATCACTCGTTTTGACCGTTTTTTTACGGTGCAGATCGACAAAAAGTGCAGTATTGCCTTGGAAAAATTCTGTAAGCGACGTCACCGACACTGGATACGACCATCCCTGTACTGGATACGACGCCCCCTGTAGGCGTCAGATTTTCACTGGTACATGATCAGTCACGACTCGTTTGCAAGGTACCGTGGCAGAGCTGTGTCGCACGCCCCAACCGCAACACTTATAAAGCGCGGCGAACGCCGCCAGAAAAACACCAGGAGTCCAAACCCATGAAAGGTTCCCCGTCGTTGTTGTTGGCCGCCATGCTGAGTCTGCCCCTTGCGGCACAAGCCGCAGAACCGGCGCAATGCAGTACCGTCAATTTCTCGGATGTCGGCTGGACTGACATCACCGTCACCACCGCCACCACCAGCGTGGTCCTCGAAGCCCTCGGCTACAAAACCCGCACCACGATGATTTCCGTTCCAGTGACCTACAAGTCCCTGGCCGACGGCAAGAATATGGACATCTTCCTCGGCAACTGGATGCCGACCATGGAAAACGACATCAAGCAGTACCGTGATGCCGGCACCGTGGAAACCGTGCGCGCCAACCTGGAAAACGCCAAGTACACCCTGGCGGTGCCCGAGGCGCTGTACAACAAGGGCCTGAAAGACTTCGCCGACATCGTCAAATTCAAGAAAGAACTGGACGGCAAGATCTACGGCATTGAGCCGGGTAACGACGGTAACCGCACCATCCAGAGTCTGATCGACAAAGACGCCTTCGGCTTGAAAACCGCAGGCTTCAAGGTGGTCGAGTCCAGCGAAGCCGGGATGTTGTCCCAGGTAGATCGCGCTCAGCGCCGTGGCACCGACGTGGTGTTCCTGGGCTGGGAGCCGCACCCGATGAACACCCGTTTCAAGATGAAGTACCTCACCGGCGGTGACGATTCCTTCGGCCCCGACTATGGCAAGGCGACCATCTACACCAACACCCGCAAAGGCTACGTCCAGGAATGCAGCAACGTCGGTCAGTTGCTGAAAAACCTGGCGTTCACCCTGGACATGGAAAGCACCCTGATGGGCAACGTCCTGGACGACAAAATGAAACCCGAAGCCGCCGCCAAGGCGTGGCTGAAGAAAAACCCGCAAGTGCTCGACACCTGGCTAGCCGGTGTTACCACCATCGATGGCAAACCAGGTTTGGAGGCCGTAAAAGCCAAGCTCGCCGAGTAACCGCTGACCCCGGGCCGGTACGCTGGCTCGGGATGTTTTCCCTCTTCGCATGTGGACACTCACTACCATGCTGACTGAACAGAAAATCCCCCTTGGCCAGTACATCGCTGCCTTCGTTGAGTGGTTGACGCAAAACGGCGCCGACTACTTCGACGCAATCGCATCGACACTGGAAACGATGATCCACGGCGTGACGTTTGCGCTGACCTGGTTCAATCCGCTGGCATTGATCGGTCTGATTGCGCTGCTTGCTCACTTTATTCAACGCAAATGGGGACTGACGGTTTTCGTCATCCTTTCCTTTCTGCTGATCCTCAACCTGGGGTACTGGCAGGAAACCATGGAGACCTTGGCGCAAGTGTTGTTCGCCACCCTGGTCTGCGTGGTCATCGGTGTGCCGCTGGGCATCGTCGCCGCACACAAACCGATGTTCTATACCCTGATGCGGCCGGTACTCGATCTGATGCAGACCGTACCGACCTTCGTCTACCTCATCCCTACCCTGACCCTCTTCGGGCTGGGTGTGGTGCCCGGCCTGATTTCCACGGTGGTGTTCGCGATTGCCGCGCCCATCCGTCTGACCTACCTGGGTATCCGTGATGTCCCGCAAGAGTTGCTGGACGCTGGCAAAGCCTTTGGCTGCTCACGCCGTCAATTGCTCTCGCGTATTGAACTGCCCCACGCCATGCCGAGCATCGCCGCCGGCATTACCCAATGCATCATGCTGTCGTTGTCGATGGTGGTAATCGCCGCCCTGGTGGGCGCCGACGGCCTCGGCAAACCGGTGGTCAACGCACTGAACACCGCCGACATTGCCCTAGGCTTCGAAGCCGGTCTGGCTATTGTGCTGCTGGCGATCATGCTCGACCGTATCTGCAAACAACCCGACGCCAAAGTAGGGGGTGACGCATGAGCATCATTCGCTTTGATCAGGTCGACGTGGTGTTCTCCAAGGACCCCCGTGAAGCCCTGAAACTGCTTGACCAAGGTATGACCCGCGACCAGATCCTGAAAAAAACCGGGCAAATTGTCGGCGTCGAAAAGGCCAGCCTCGACATCGAGAAAGGCGAGATCTGCGTGCTCATGGGCTTGTCCGGCTCCGGCAAGTCGAGCCTGCTGCGTTGCATCAACGGCTTGAACACCGTCAGCCGCGGGCAACTGTTTGTTGAGCATGAAGGCAAACAGATCGACATTGCGTCTTGCACGCCAGTCGAGCTGAAAATGATGCGCACCAAGCGCATCGCCATGGTCTTCCAGAAATTCGCCCTGATGCCGTGGCTGACGGTGCGCGAAAACATCAGCTTCGGCCTGGAGATGCAGGGCCGACCAGAGAAAGAACGCCGCAAGTTGGTGGACGAGAAGTTGGAGCTGGTGGGCCTGTCCCAGTGGCGCAACAAGAAACCCGATGAGTTGTCCGGCGGCATGCAGCAACGTGTGGGCCTAGCCCGCGCCCTGGCGATGGACGCCGATATCCTGCTGATGGACGAACCCTTCTCCGCCCTCGACCCGCTGATCCGCCAGGGTTTGCAGGATGAACTGCTGGAGCTGCAACGCAAGCTAAGCAAGACCATCGTATTCGTCAGCCATGACCTGGATGAGGCGCTGAAACTGGGCAGCCGCATCGCGATCATGAAAGACGGGCGGATCATCCAGTACAGCGTGCCGGAAGAGATCGTGCTGAACCCGGCGGATGACTATGTGCGCACCTTCGTCGCCCATACCAATCCGCTGAACGTGCTGTGCGGCCGCAGCCTGATGCGCACGCTGGACAACTGCAAGCGGGTCAACGGTTCGGTATGTCTCGATCCTGGCGACGACTCGTGGCTGGACCTGGCCGAAGGCAACACCATCAAGGGCGCACGCCAGAATGGTTCAGTGCTGAACCTGCAGAACTGGGCGCCTGGGCAAGCGGTGGAGGGGTTGGGCCGGGTACCGACGCTGGTGGATTCCAATATTGGTATGCGCGATGCGTTGCAGATTCGCTATCAGACAGGAAACAAGCTGGTGCTGCAGGACAACAACAAGGTGGTGGGGATTTTGGGTGACAGCGAGCTGTACCACGCGCTGTTAGGCAAGAACCTGGGCTGAAAAAAAGGGATCGCAGTGAGCGATCCCTTTTTGTCTTAGGCAGTTTGATCGTTCCCATGCGGGGGAACGATCACTGTCTCAACCTTCAGCTATAGACGCGGCCAAGGAGCTGGCGATGGCTTTCAAACTGATCGAGCACATCCCGGGTAATTTGTTCCGGGGTGAAGCCCATCAGGTCGTATTCCTGGCTGCCGTTGTGCAAATACACCTCGGCGCGGTAGTAGCGCGTGCGCTCTTCCTCACCCTGGAGCGACTCACTCGGCGCCGCCAGGTAGCCATCCAGGCTGACCTCGTAGACAAACGGGTTGCCCTCTTCCATCTCGATCCGCACGCCCATGCAGCACTTGGACTTACCGAGCACGGTCTGCACATCCAGCCCTTGAGCACGCAAGGCCACCGCCGCGTCTTCCAGCGCCGGCGTCACCTTTTTATCCATAAAGCGCTGCACCACGGCTTGGGTTGGTTGCAGGTCGAGGGCAGTCAAGCGCTCGCTGAAACCATGACGACCACGCTCAGCCAGTTGCGCTTGCTCCAGCTCGATCGCCACGTCCTGGCGCATGGCCTTGTGCAGACCGAACATAAACAGAATCAGCACCACCGAGAACGGCAGGCCGGCCAGCACCACCATGGTTTGCATGGCTTCAAAGTTACCGGCGAACAGCAAACCGATGGTCACCAGGGTGATCACCGCCGACCAGAAAATCCGCAGCCAGTGCGGCGCATCTTCGTCAACGTTGCCGCCCTTGCAAGACAGGTTCGCCATCATCACCGCGCCGGAATCCGCCGGGGTCAGGAACAGCACGAAGCCCACAAAAATCGACACACCAATGACGATTTTCGACGCGGGGTAATGCTCAAGCAGTTGGTAGATCGCCATGGACGGTTGTTCCAGGGCAGTTTTGCCCAACTCCACCGCGCCATGGTTAAGCACCAGGTCCAGCGCCGAGTTGCCGAAGATCGACAACCACGCCAGGGTGAAGCCCAACGGGATCAGCAATACGCCGGCCACCAGTTCACGCACGGTACGACCACGGGAAATACGCGCGATAAACATGCCCACGAAGGGTGCCCAGGAAATCCACCAGGCCCAGTAGAACAGGGTCCACAGGCCCATCCAGCGCTCGGACTTCTCGCCATCACCTTCGTATACATACAAGTCGAAGGTTTTCAGCACGATGCCGTTCAGGTAATCGCCGGTGTTCTGCACCAGGCCATTAAGCAAATGCAGGGTCGGGCCGAACAACAGCACGAAAATCAGCAAGCCGCTGAACAGCACAATGTTGAGGTTGGACAGGCGGCGAATGCCGTTTTCCACACCCGACACGGCGGCGATGGTCGCCACGGTGCTCATCACGATGATCACGATCAGCAGGTTGGTGTTGTTGTGCTCCATACCGAACAGGTTTTCCAGCCCCGACGATACTTGCAGCGAGCCAATGCCGAGGTTGGTCACCAGGCCCAGCAAGGTCACGAACATACCAAAACCGTCCACCGCGTGACCGGCAGCGCCTTTGACCCAACGCTCGCCCACCAGCGGGTACAGCGCCGAACGCAAGGCCAGCGGCTGGTTATGACGATAGGCAAAGTACGCCACGGCCAGGCCGACCAAGGCATAGATCGCCCAGCCGTGCAGGCCCCAGTGCAGGAAGGTCAACTGCAACGCCTGCCGTGCGGCCGTGCCAGTGGCGCCAGCGCCTTCAGGCGGATTGAAGTAGTGGTCCAACGGCTCCGAAGCACCGAAGTACAACAGCGAGATGCCGATCCCCGAAGAGAACAGCATGCCGGCCCAAGCGCCATAGCTGAAGTCTGGGGTGTCGTCCTTGCTGCCCAGTTTCAACTTGCCGTAGGACGAAAACGCCAGGCCCACCACAAATACCAGATAGGCGGCGATTACCACCATGTAGTACCAGCCAAAGCTTTTGGACAGCCAGGCCTGGGCTACACCAAGTACCCGGCCGGCCTCTTGCGGGGCGATGATCAAAATGGCAGTCAACAACAAAATCAGCGCGGTAGAGGTGTAGAACACCCAACCGTTGACCCGTACCTTTTCTGGCGGGGTCTTTATAAGAGAGGCAGAACTCATGGCACAGATGCTCCAGGCAGTGCGAGAGAGAAACACAAGGCAGCGCTTTACCCGATCCATCGATTTTTTGGCAGTCGACTGGTGGGTGATATAAAGACACCCCGAAAAACCCTGAACCCCACAAAAGCAACATTGTTGGCTGGCGGCGAAAGCCTTGGGCGAGCTCTTTTCAGTAAAAAAAGCGTCGCGTCATGACCTTAAGCGTCTTGCCCATTCAAACGTTCCGTCTTCGCCAGCTCGCGCTATGCCACGTGGTCGTTTCAGAGGTTTTTTTCAGATGTCTGGTGTCGCGCCTTGTCGGTAAAACACCTACAGGGCGTGACGATTTGTCGCAGATCTTATTCTTTGTTGATTGAACGTTCAATCAAAACAAAATAGACTGGCCCACAAGCCGACGGACGTTTATCGCTCGTCGGCAGGCCTAAGGAGAGGTGCACGATGCCCAAGGTCGGTATGCAACCCATACGCCGCCAGCAGTTGATCGAAGCCACGTTGACGGCCATCGATCAGGTCGGAATGGGAGATGCCAGCATTGCGCTGATCGCCCGCCTGGCCGGCGTCTCGAATGGCATCATCAGTCACTACTTTCAGGACAAGAACGGCCTGATTGCCGCCACGATGCGGTACCTGATGAACGTCTTGATCGAGAATGTCCACGCTCGTCGGCACGCGTTGAAGGATGACAGCCCACGGGCGCACCTGCAGGTGATCATCGAAGGCAACTTCGACGCCAGCCAGGTCAACGGCCCAGCAATGAAAACCTGGCTGGCCTTCTGGGCCTCCAGCATGCACCACCCGTCTTTGCACAGGTTGCAGCGGATCAACGATCACCGCCTGTATTCCAACCTGTGCTGCCAGTTCCGCCGTGCGATGCCACTGCCCGAGGCACGCAGCGCAGCCCGCGGGCTAGCGGCCCTGATCGACGGTTTGTGGTTGCGCGGCGCACTGTCGGGAGACGCTTTCGACACTGAGCAGGCGCAACGGATCGCTTACGAATATATGGATTTCCAATTGGCCAAACAGGTGAGTTAGAGCACACATAATCGCTCAACCCCTGAACTGCTGCTGATCGGTGTTGCCAGAACCTTAATGGCCCCACCTTTTAGTGGTTAACGCCAACCACTTATGCACTTGCGAGGACTTTATGGCCCGTTTCGAACTGCAAAAACTCTACATTGACGGCGGCTACTCCGACGCTGGCAGCGATGCCACCTTCGAAGCCATCAACCCGGCTAACGGTGAAGTTCTCGCCAACGTACAACGCGCCACCAAGGAAGACGTTGAACGTGCCGTGGTCAGCGCCGAAAAGGGCCAGAAAATCTGGGCCGCGATGACTGCCATGGAGCGTTCGCGCATCCTGCGTCGCGCCGTTGAAATCCTGCGCGAGCGCAACGATGAGTTGGCCGCCCTGGAAACCCTGGACACCGGCAAGCCGTACTCCGAAACCCAATACGTCGACATCGTCACCGGCGCCGACGTGCTGGAATACTACGCAGGCCTGGTGCCCGCCATCGAAGGCGAGCAAATCCCGCTGCGTACCACTTCGTTCGTCTACACCCGTCGCGAGCCCCTGGGCGTCGTGGCCGGTATCGGCGCGTGGAACTACCCGATCCAGATCGCCCTGTGGAAGTCCGCGCCAGCCCTGGCCGCCGGTAACGCGATGATCTTCAAACCAAGCGAAGTCACTTCGCTGACCACCCTGAAACTGGCCGAGATCTACACCGCGGCCGGCGTTCCAGACGGCGTGTTCAACGTCCTGACCGGCAGCGGCCGTGAAGTCGGCACTTGGCTGACCGAACACCCGCGCATCGAGAAAATCTCCTTCACTGGCGGCACCGACACCGGCAAGAAGGTCATGGCCAGCGCTTCCAGCTCTTCGCTCAAAGAAGTGACCATGGAACTGGGCGGCAAATCCCCGCTGATTATTTTCGACGACGCCGACCTCGATCGCGCCGCCGACATTGCGATGATGGCCAACTTCTACAGCTCGGGCCAGGTTTGCACCAACGGTACTCGCGTATTCGTTCCGACCGCCCTCAAAGGCGCGTTCGAAGCCAAGATTGCCGAGCGCGTAGCCCGCATCCGCATTGGCAGCCCGCAAGACGAAAACACCAACTTCGGCCCGCTGGTCAGCTTCGCTCATATGGAAAGCGTGCTCGGCTACATTGCCAAAGGTAAGGAAGAAGGCGCGCGCGTACTGTGCGGCGGCGACCGTCTGACCGACGGCGAATTCGCCAAGGGTGCCTACGTTGCCCCAACCGTGTTCACTGACTGCACCGACGAAATGACCATCGTCCGTGAAGAAATCTTCGGCCCGGTGATGAGCATCCTCACCTACGACACCGAAGAAGAAGTGATCCGCCGCGCCAACGACACCGACTTCGGCCTGGCCGCTGGCCTGGTAACCAAGGACCTGAACCGCGCGCACCGCGTGATTCATCAACTGGAAGCCGGTATCTGCTGGATCAACGCCTGGGGCGAGTCCGATGCCAAGATGCCGGTCGGTGGCTACAAACAGTCGGGCGTTGGCCGTGAGAACGGCATCACCTCGCTGAACAACTTCACACGCATCAAATCGGTACAGGTTGAGCTGGGCGACTACGCCTCGGTGTTCTAACCCGCCTGAAGTCTGGGATGCCCTTTGTGGCGAGGGGGCTTGCCCCCGCTGGGCTGCGCAGCAGCCCCATCCCAGGCACCACCATTCAGCAACCTGACCAAATTTAATGAGGGTGCATTCAATGTCCCAAGAATACGACTACATCATCGTGGGTGCCGGCTCCGCCGGTAACACCCTGGCGACCCGTCTTACCGAAGACGAAGGCGTCACCGTCCTGCTGCTGGAAGCAGGCGGCCCGGACTACCGTCTGGATTTCCGTACCCAAATGCCGGCCGCCCTGGCCTTCCCACTGCAGGGCCGCCGCTACAACTGGGCCTACGAAACCGATCCAGAGCCATACATGGACGGCCGCAAGATGGAATGCGGTCGTGGCAAGGGCCTGGGTGGCTCTTCCTTGATCAACGGCATGTGCTACATCCGTGGCAACGCCATGGACTACAACGGCTGGGCGAAAGCCCCAGGGCTGGAAGACTGGTCTTACCTGGACTGCCTGCCGTATTTCCGTAAAGCGGAAACCCGCGACATCGGCCCTAACGACTACCACGGTGGCGAAGGCCCGGTCAGCGTGACCACGCCAAAAGCCGGCAACAACCCACTGTTCGCCGCCATGGTCGAAGCCGGCGTGCAGGCCGGTTACCCGCGTACCGAAGACTTGAACGGTTACCAGCAGGAAGGCTTCGGCCCGATGGACCGTACCGTGACGCCGAACGGCCGTCGCGCCAGCACCGCCCGCGGTTACCTGGACACAGCCAAGAAGCGTTCGACGCTGACCATCGTCACCCATGCTCTGACCGACAAAGTGCTGTTTGAAGGCAAGCGTGCCGTGGGCGTGCGTTACCTGATCGGCGCCGCTGAAGAGCGCGTTGAAGCTCGTGCCCGCAAGGAAGTGCTGGTGTGCAGCGGCGCTATCGCCTCGCCGCAGATCCTGCAACGCTCCGGCGTTGGCCCGGCAAAACTGCTGGAAAGCCTCGACATCCCAGTGGTCCACGACCTGCCAGGCGTCGGCGAAAACCTGCAGGATCATCTGGAAATGTACCTGCAATATTCATGCACCCAGCCAGTCTCGCTGTACCCGTCGCTGCTCTGGTACAACCAGCCGGCCATCGGTGCCGAGTGGCTGTTCAACGGCACAGGTATTGGCGCCAGCAACCAGTTCGAAGCCGGCGGTTTCATCCGTTCGCGCGAAGAATTCGAATGGCCGAACATCCAATACCACTTCCTGCCGGTCGCGATTAACTACAACGGCAGCAACGGTGTGAAAGAGCACGGTTTCCAGGCCCACGTGGGTTCCATGCGTTCGCCGAGCCGTGGCCGCATCCAGCTGAAGTCGAAGAACCCACGGGAATACCCGAGCATCCTCTTCAACTACATGTCCAGCGAACAGGACTGGCAGGAATTTCGTGACGGCATCCGCCTGACCCGTGAAATCATGCAACAGCCAGCACTGGACGCCTTCCGTGGCCGCGAAATCAGCCCCGGCATTGAAGTGCAGACCGACGAGCAACTGGACAAGTTTATCCGGGAGCACGCCGAAACCGCGTTCCACCCGTCCTGCTCATGCAAGATGGGCACCGACGAGATGGCTGTGGTCGATGGCGAAGGTCGCGTACATGGCATGCAGGGCCTGCGTGTGGTCGATGCCTCGATCATGCCGCTGATCACCACCGGCAACCTGAATGCGCCAACGATCATGATCGCCGAGAAAATCGCCGACAAGATTCGTGGCCGCCAGCCGCTGGCGCGCAGCACGGCGGATTACTACGTGGCAGGTGACAAGCCTGCGCGTGGCAAGCCGCTGCGTGAAGTAAGCCGTACTGCGTAATAGCTAATACACCCCTGTGGCGAGGGGACAAGCTCTCTCGCCACAATGGATTACAGCCCTAGCCGCACAGGCTGTAAACCCGTCCCACACCGCACCGCCCTTGATCCCACCCCCCGCGCAGGCCTAATCTATTACCGCGCAAACGTTTCATCTTCCTGCCCTACCGATACGCCGGCACTTGCCTGGCCACGAGGCTTTCTCATGTTTGATGTCGTTTCTTCGAGCAAATGGCCTACCGGCTTCCTGATCAATCCAAACGTTGAACCACTGGACCCAAAATGGCTGAAGGAATTCAGCAAGATCCCGGCCGCTGCCGTCAGCGATTGCCTGGGTCGTAACGTCGGTGGCCTGGGACTCAAGTCCTTCCACGGCAATGCGCCGATGCTCGGCAGTGCACTGACTGTGCGCGTGCGTCCGGGTGACAACCTGATGATTCTCAAAGCCATGCAGATGGCCCGTCCGGGCGATGTGCTGGTGATCGACGGCAGCGCCGACCTGACCCGCGCGGTGTTCGGCGGCATCATGCGCGCCATGGCCCTGAAGGCCGGCATCGTCGGCGTGGTGATCAACGGCGCCCTGCGCGACCTCGACGAATGGCAAACCGGCGAACTGCCGGCCTACGCCATCGGCGGCGTACACCGTGGCCCGAGCACCGACGGCGGCGGCGAAATCAACGTGCCGATCTCTTGCGCTGGCATGCTGGTTGCTCCTGGCGACCTGATGATCGGCGACGGCGACGGCGTGGTCGCAGCTTCGCGAACTGAACTGCCGGAATTGCTGGTGCGCTGCCACGACCTGCTGGCCCGCGAGAAGGCTACACTGGCGGCTATCGAAGCCGGCACCCTGGACTCTGATCGTTTTGACGCCATCCTGCGCGCCAAGGGTTGCCCGGTCTAAAGCCAAAAGCATCGCAGGCAAGCCAGCTCCCACATTCTTGATTTGTGAATACATTCAAATGTGGGAGCTGGGCTTGCCCGCGATGAGGGCCTCAGGGCCTGCGCTGCCCACAAGGAAGGCCCCATGTTCGACAAGCACCCTATCCTCAAAAAACACTTCGCCGCCCTGCGCACTACCGCCGATTTTTTCTCCCTGCGCTACGTGCGCGAATCCGGCCAATACCTGTCGGTGCGCAAAAACGTCGCCGAGCCTCCACACCTGAACCGCGACGAAGGCGCGATGCTCACCGTGCGCCTCAACGGTGTCGAAGCCTACGCCGCGACCAACGATATTTCCCTGCCAGGCCTGCAAGCCGCCCTTGAGCGCGCCGAACAGCAGGCCCGGTTGATCAAGCCCCACGCCCTGCTCGACCTGCGCGACCAGCCAGTGTCCAGCGACGTTGCCGACTACCTGTCGCCCGACCTCGACCAGCCGTTCCCGTCCCTGAGCGATTGCTACCAACTGCTCGGCGCCGAATCCTTTGCGGTACCCAAGGACGAGCGCCTGGTGAACTGGGAAGTCAACCTGGGGCTGACCCACGTCGAACAGATCTACCTCAACAGCGTTGGTGCCGAACTGCGCCAGGCCCAGAGGTTTATTTTTCCGGGCCTGAGCGTCACCGCCTACGACGGCAGCGATAGCCAGACCCGCACCCTGGGCGGCACCAACTTCGGCCAGCAAGGCGGCTTCGATGTGATCAGCCGCTTCGGCCTGATCGGCGCTGCTGCGCAGATCGCCGACCAGGCCCTGCAACTGCTGTTGGCACCTAACACGCCGCAAGGCCCGCGCGACCTGTTGCTGATGCCCGACCAGATGATGTTGCAGATCCACGAATCCATCGGCCACCCGCTGGAACTGGACCGCATCCTCGGCGATGAGCGCAATTACGCTGGCACCAGCTTCGTCAAGGCCAGCGACTTTGGCAGCCTGCAATACGGCTCCAGGCTGCTCAATGTGACCTTCGATCCGGACATTCCCGAACAGCTCGCCAGCTACGGCCATGACGACGACGGAACCGCCGCCAGCAAGCAATTCCTGATCCGCGAAGGCCTGTTGCTCAAACCGTTGGGCGGCGCGCTGTCGCAATACCGCTCGGGCATGGGCGGCGTGGCCAACAGCCGCGCGTGCAGCTGGAACCGCCCGCCTATCGACCGCATGGCTAACCTCAATATCGAGGCGGGCGACCAGACCCAGGCGCAACTGATCGAAGGCATCGAGCACGGCATTCTCATGTCCACCAACCGCTCGTGGTCCATTGATGACGCTCGCAACAAGTTCCAGTTCGGCTGCGAATGGGGCCAGTTGATTGAAAACGGCGAACTCAAGGGTGTGGTAAAGAACCCCAACTACCGGGCCATTTCCGCGCAGTTCTGGCGCAAGCTCAGCGCCGTCGGCGACGCCAGTACCTTCAAGGTCCTGGGTACGCCGAACTGCGGCAAGGGCGAGCCCAACCAGGTAATCCGCGTCGGCCATGCATCTCCGGCGTGTGTGTTCAGCAATGTTGATGTGTTTGGGGGAGACGCCTGATGCAGACCTTCAAGGCCCTGGTCGATTGGCTCAAGCAGGCCATCACCGAAGAGGAACAGTTTCATCTGGGTTACGCGGCGGAATCGTCCGAGTTCGTGCGTTTCAATCACGCCAAGGTGCGTCAGGCCGGACAGGTGCAACAGGCTAGCCTGAACCTGAAACTGATCAATGACGGTCGCCATGCTGACCTGGGTATTACCTTGGCTGGCGAACCGGAGCTGGATCGCCAGCGCCTGGCCGATGGCCTGCAACAGCTGCGCGAGACCTTGGCGCTGGTGCCGCAAGATCCCTATCTTTTGCTCAACCACAACGCCTGGCAAAACAAGGACCAGCAGGCTCGACCGCTGCCAGGGCTGGCTCAGGTACTGGAAGAAATCAACCAGGCTGCACACGGCGTGGATATGGTCGGTTTCTACGCCGCTGGTCCCATTAGCCGCGGTTTTGCCAGTTCCTCGGGCGCCTTCGGTTGGCATCAGGCCAATAGCTTCAACTTCGATTTCAGCCTGTTCCACGCCAACGGCGAAGCCGTGAAGGCCAGCTACGCCGGAAACGACTGGGACAGTGCCGACTTCGCCCGTCGTTTCCAGCAGGCGCGCGAGCAACTGGAGTTTCTTGGCCGCCCGCTGCACACCTTGGCGCCGGGACAATACCGCGCCTATATCGCTCCGGCGGCGCTGGAAGAAATCATCGGCATGCTCACCTGGGGCGGTTTTTCCGCCCAGGCCATCGCCAGCAAAAGCAGCCCGTTGCAGCGCCTGTATAGCGGCGATCAAGCGTTGAGCCCCTTGGTGGGCATCGATGAACAGGTCAGCGATTCACTGAGTTCGGCGTTCTCTCGTGACGGCTATCCCCGCAGCGACGTGAAGCTGATCAGCGCGGGCAAGGCCGAAGGCCGGCTGGTCAACTCCCGTAGCGCCGCCGAGTACGGTTTGAGCGCCAACGGCGCCAGCGACGACGAATCCCCCAGCGCGTTGCAGATGGCCGCAGGTAGCCTGGCCCAGGCCGATATCCTCAAGCAGTTGGGCACCGGCCTGTACATCAGCAACCTGTGGTACCTGAACTACTCCGACCAGCCGGCGGCGCGCCTGACCGGCATGACTCGCTTCGCCACGTTCTGGGTGGAAGACGGCGAGATCAAGGCGCCGGTCAGCACCATGCGTTTTGATGACAGTGTCTACAACCTGCTGGGTTCGCAGCTGGAAGCGCTAACCGCTGATCGGGAACTGCTGCTGTCGGCCAGTACGTATAGCCAGCGCAATACCTCGTCCAACTTGTTACCGGGGGCACTGGTCAAGCGGTTGACCCTGACCCTGTAGACACGCATTCCCAATGCGACAACCATCCAATATGGGAGCCGGGCTTGCCTGCGATGCAGGCGACTGGGTGTATCAATTACACCGCGTGTGAGGTCATCGCAGGCGAGCAAGCTCCCACATTGGATCGCGTTATTCCCTCAAGACCGCATTGCGCCATACGCAAAATATCGCTTCAGACACCTGGCCATCCGACCTGTTGTCGCCTTTGAAAAACCTCGCTATAAAGGCCAGTGGCATCTAGCCACATCCGCGCGGTAAAAAACTCAAACGACCCCTGCGCAGCCCTCAACCCACTTGTCCCCAAGTGATGCATGACCTTGCCCGGGAAAGGGCAAGCTGGAGCGTTGACATGAACCATGGAAGTTTTGTCATTGAAAAGCTGTTCAAACACTACAACGTTCACGTAGAGCCGCTTGGTAACAACCCAGAGAAGAAAACCGTGCTGTTGGTCAATGGCGCGCTGTCCACTACCCGCTCGTTTGCCCGCACCAGCAAATGCCTGGCCGAGCATTTCAATGTGCTGATGTTCGATTTGCCGTTCTCGGGTTATTCGCGCCCTCACAACACCGACCTCGACCTGGTGACCAAGGACGACGAAGTGCAAATCCTCCGGGCCCTGGTGGAGCGCTTTGAGGTCAATCACCTTGTCTCGGCCTCTTGGGGCGGCATCTCCACGCTGTTGACCCTGGCCCACAACCCGCCCTCCATCGAAAGCTCGGTGGTTATGGCCCTGGCGCCCAATCTCAATCAGGCGATGCTCGAATACGTGGAGCGCGTCCGAGTGCTGATCGAGGCCGATGACAAGTCCGCCGTCGGCCATCTGCTCAACGAGACCGTCGGCAAGTTCCTGTCGTCACGGCTCAAGCGCAACAACCACCGTCACCTGTCGAATATGGCCACCACCGAATACCGCCAGGCGCGCTTTCATATCCACCAGGTGCTGCAAATGGGCGATGGCAATTACCTGCCGCAACTGCGCCAGATCGAAACCCCCGTGCACTTTCTCAATGGCACGCTGGACGAATACACGCCGGCCGAAGACGCCCAACTGTTCAAGCAATATGTCGGTCGTAGCAGCTTCGTCACTGCCGAATACACCGGCCATTTGCTCGACCTGGAGTCCCACGACGCTGCCCTGGCGGTGCATCGGGCGCTGATTGATTTCCTGGTGGGCAAGGACGTGGCGCTGTCAGATATCGACGAACCGCCAGTGGGAAAAGGGGCAGCCGATGGCGCATAATCGCCAAAACATAGCCTGCTAACAAAAGGGAACTCATGCCGAATCGCGCCCCTCTCGACGCCAAGACCGCCCGCTGGCTACCCTGGGTGGTAGCGATTGCCTTCTTCATGCAGTCGTTGGATGGGACGATTCTCAACACCGCATTACCCGCCATGGCTCAGGACCTGGCGGAAAACCCGCTGCGCATGCAAGGGGTGGTGATCGCCTACATGCTCACCGTGGCCCTGCTGATCCCAGCCTCGGGCTGGATCGCCGACCGCTTCGGCACCAAAAAAATCTTCTTCGGCGCGATCATGCTGTTCAGCATCGGCTCGTTGCTCTGCGCCCTGTCCAGCACATTGACCATGCTGATAGGCGCCCGCGTGATCCAGGGCTTGGGCGGCGCACTGATGCTGCCGGTCGGGCGACTGGTGGTGCTGCGCGCCTACCCCCGCTCGGAGCTGGTGCGAATCATGGGGTTCATCACCATTCCCGGCCTGCTTGGGCCCTTGCTCGGCCCGACTATGGGCGGCTGGATGGTGCAATACCTGACCTGGCACTGGATCTTCCTGATCAACTTGCCGGTGGGCATGATCGGCTGCTACGCCGTATGGAAGTTTATCCCCGACCTGCGCGGCAGCGAACGCACGCGTTTTGATGGCGTGGGCTTTCTGCTGTTTGGCGCAGCGATGGTGCTGATCACCGTCGCCATGGAAGGCCTGGGGGAATTGCACCTGCCGCACCTGCGGGTGATGTTGCTGCTGTTCGGCGGCCTAGCGTGCCTCGCGGCCTACTGGCTACGGGCCGGGCATATCGATAACCCGTTGTTCTCGCCGGCACTGTTCAAGACCCGCACCTTTGCGGTGGGTATCCTGGGCAACCTGTTTGCGCGCCTGGGCAGCGGTGCCTTGCCGTTTCTGGTGCCGTTGCTGCTGCAGGTGGCGTTGGGCTATTCACCGTCCCAAGCCGGGATGAGCATGCTGCCCCTGGCTGCGGCGGCGATGCTGGCCAAGTCCGTCGCCCGGCCGCTGATCGAGCGCCTGGGTTATCGCGTGGTGCTGACCGGCAACACCCTTGCACTCGGCTTGATGCTCGCAAGCATGGGCCTCGTCACCGAGAACACGCCCTACCCGCTGCTGCTGGGGATGCTGGCAGTGCTGGGGGCGATCAATTCCTTGCAGTTCACCGCAATGAACACCGTCACCCTGATCGACCTCGACGATGCCCAGGCCAGCAGCGGCAACAGTTTGCTCTCGGTGGTGGCGCAATTGTCCCTGAGCCTGGGGGTGGCCTGCGCCGGTGCATTGCTCGGCGGGTTTACTGCCGAAACCGGCAACGATGGCGTAGAAAGCGTGCTCGGCGCGTTCCAGTTGACCTTCCTCACCGTGGGCATCATGGCGATGCTGGCAGCGGCGATCTTCCTGCAGTTGTCGCCGAGGAGCAGCTTCAAGCCGCAAGCTTGAAGCCGCAAGAGAACCGCTCTGAACTTGTCGCTTGCCGCTCACAACTTGCCGCTGCCCGCCGCCCCCTTGTCCGGAACATGCGGGGAATTTCGCGGCGGGCTGCTACACTGCGCGACATTTTGTTTTGCAGGCCAGTCCCGTGACCACCATCGCCACCGCTTTTAATACTTTGCCGCTGTCCGCCGCCATGCTGGCTAACCTCGACTCTCTGGGTTATGTCGAGATGACGCCGATCCAGGCGCAAAGCTTGCCGGTGATCCTCAAGGGGCTGGACCTGATCGCCCAAGCCAAGACCGGCAGCGGCAAGACCGCGGCTTTCGGCATTGGCCTTTTGAACCCGATCAACCCGCGTTATTTTGGCTGCCAGGCCCTGGTGATGTGCCCAACTCGCGAGCTGGCCGACCAGGTTGCCAAGGAAATCCGCCGCCTGGCCCGCGCCGAAGACAACATCAAGGTGTTGACCCTGTGCGGCGGCGTGTCCCTGGGACCACAGATTGCTTCGCTGGAACACGGCGCGCACATCATCGTCGGCACCCCAGGCCGTATCCAGCAGCATCTGCGCAAGGGTTCGCTGGTACTCGACGGGTTGAACACGCTGATCCTCGATGAAGCCGACCGCATGCTCGACATGGGCTTCTACGATGCCATCGAAGACATCATCAGCAAGACCCCGGCCCGTCGCCAAACCCTGCTGTTCTCCGCAACCTACCCGGTGAGCATCAAGCAGCTGGCGTCCAAATTCATGCGCGCGCCGCAGCAAGTGAAAGCCGAAGCTTTCCACTCCGATTCGCAGATTGAGCAGCGCTTCTACGAAATTTCCCCGGAAGAGCGCATGGAAGCAGTGACCAAGGTCCTGGCGCACTTCCGTCCGGCCTCTTGCGTGGCCTTCTGCTTTACCAAGCAGCAAGTGCAGGAAACCGTCGACCACCTGACGTCCAAGGGCATTTCTGCCGTCGGCCTGCATGGCGACCTAGAGCAGCGTGACCGTGACCAAGTGCTGGCGATGTTCGCCAACCGCAGTACTTCGGTATTGGTGGCCACTGACGTCGCCGCCCGTGGCTTGGACATTGACGCGCTGGACATGGTGATCAACGTTGAGCTGGCCCGAGACTCGGAAATTCACATTCACCGTGTAGGCCGTACAGGTCGCGCCGGTGAGACAGGCATTGCTATCAGCCTGGTAGCACCGTCCGAAGCCCACCGCGCCCAGGCCATCGAACAACTGCAAAAAGCTCCACTGAACTGGGACCAACTGAGTAACCTCAAGTCCCAGGGTGGCGCGCCGCTCGTGCCGGTCATGAGCACCCTGTGCATTGGTGCCGGTCGCAAGGACAAGGTTCGTCCGGGCGACATCCTCGGCGCCCTGACCGGTGAAGCCGGGATTCCAGGCGCCCAGGTGGGCAAGATCGCGATCTTTGATTTCCAGGCGTTTGTGGCCGTGGAGCGCGGGGTCGCCAAGCAGGCGTTGCAGCGTTTGAATGACGGCAAGATCAAAGGCCGCTCGTTGCGCGTTCGCATTCTCTAAGAGCGCCGCGTAACCACTGTAGGAACCAGATCAATGTGGGAGCCGGGCTTGCCCGCGATGCAGACGACTCGGTCTAACAGACTGAGTTGATGCCATCGCAGGCAGGTCAGCTCCCACATTTCATTGCATTGCATATCAGGATTTGCAGTGAACCAGAATTTGCATGAGGACTGTATTTTGCGCTCTACCGAAGTCGTGATCATTGGCGCCGGCGCCGCGGGTTTGATGTGTGCACTGACCGCCGCCGGGCGTGGGCGCAAAGTGATGTTGGTCGATCATGCGAACAAGGCCGGCAAAAAAATCCTGATGTCCGGTGGTGGCCGCTGCAACTTCACCAACCTGTACACAGAACCTGCCAACTTCCTCTCCCACAACGCGCACTTCTGCAAGTCTGCCCTGGCCCGCTACACCCAGTGGGACTTCATTGGCATGGTGGCCAAGCACGGCGTGCCGTATCACGAGAAGAAGCTCGGCCAATTGTTCTGCGATAATAAATCCAGCGACATCCTCGGCATGCTGCTCGATGAGTGCGAGCAAGTGGGCGTGAGCCTGCACCTGGACACCTCGATCCAGCAGATCGAAAAACTCGACGCCGGGTATCAATTGCAAACCACCCTGGGCGAGTTGCGCTGCGAATCCCTGGTGATTGCCACGGGCGGGCTGTCGATCCCTACCTTGGGCGCCACCGGCTTCGGTTATCAGGTAGCCAAACAGTTCGGCCATGAACTGCTGCCAACCCGCGCCGGGCTGGTGCCATTCACCATCACCGATCAGCTCAAGGAGTTGTGCGGCGAGTTGTCCGGCACTTCGGTGGATTGCCTGGTGAGCTGTAACGACCAGAGCTTTCGCGAGAACATCCTGTTTACCCATCGCGGCCTGAGCGGGCCAGCGATTTTGCAGATTTCCTCATACTGGGAATCCGGCGATGCCGTGGAAATCAACCTGCTACCTGATCATGACGCCCACGCCTGGCTGCAACAGCAACAGGCCGAACGCCCAAACAGCGAGTTGAAAACCCTGCTGGGTGAGATCTTCACCAAGAAGATGGCCAACCTGTTGGCCGAGCAGTGGTTTATTTCCAAGCCGATGAAGCAGTACACCCACGCCGAACTGGCGGATATCGCGGCGAAGCTGGCAAGCTGGCAATTGGTCCCGGCGGGCACCGAAGGCTATCGCACGGCGGAAGTGACCTTGGGTGGCGTGGACACGCGGGAAGTGTCGTCCAAAACGATGGAGTCCCTGAAAAGCCCTGGGTTGTACTTCATCGGTGAAGTGCTGGATGTGACCGGGCACCTGGGCGGGTTCAATTTCCAGTGGGCGTGGGCATCCGGCTACGCTGCTGCGCAATACGCCTGAGATCCTCTAAAACCGTAGGAGCTGTCGAGTGAAACGAGGGTGTGCGTTTCAAGGCCGGAACATATTTTGCCCTCAGATGTGATCGCCACCCTTGCCGTGGCGTCATTACTGGCTCAATTTAGCGGCATCGTCCCGGAAGACCCCAGACTTCATGTCATCGACCTCGTTCAACCATTCCATGCGGCGCCTTTGGGCGCTGGATAAGTTCAGCTACAGCGTACGGGTATTCATCGCCCTCACCGGCAGCATGGCGCTGTGCTGGTACCAGGATGAGATGACGCTGCTGATCCCGCTGTTCCTGGGAATTATCGCCAGCGCCCTGGCCGAGACTGATGACAGCTGGCAAGGCCGCCTCAATGCGCTGGCGGTGACGCTGGTGTGTTTCAGTATTGCGGCGCTGTCGGTGGAGTTACTCTTCCCCTACCCGTGGTTTTTTGCCATCGCCCTGGCCCTGGCCAGTTTCGCCCTGACCATGCTCGGTGCGCTGGGGGAACGTTACGGCGCTATCGCCTCGGCGACCTTGATTCTGTCGGTCTACACCATGATCGCTGTTGACCAGCGCGGCGGAGCGGTCACCGATTTCTGGCACGAACCCTTGCTGCTGGTGGCCGGTGCCGCTTGGTACGGGGTGCTCTCGGTGCTGTGGCAGGCGCTGTTTTCCAACCAGCCGGTGCAACAGAGCCTGGCGCGGTTGTTCCGCGAACTGGGGCACTACCTCAAGCTCAAGTCGACCCTGTTCGAACCGATCCGCCAACTGGATGTAGAAGCGCGGCGCCTGGAACTGGCCCAGCAAAATGGTCGGGTGGTGGCGGCGCTGAACGCGGCCAAGGAGATCATCCTGCACCGGGTCGGCAATGGCCGACCGGGGTCCAAGGTCAGCCGCTACCTCAAGCTGTACTTCCTGGCACAAGACATCCACGAACGCGCAAGCTCATCACACTACCCCTACAACGCCTTGGCCGAAGCCTTCTTCCACAGTGACGTGCTGTTCCGCTGCCAGCGCCTGCTGCGCCAGCAAGGCAAGGCCTGCCAGGTTCTCGCCGAGTCGATCCAATTGCGCCAGCCCTTCGTCTATGACGCAAGCTTCGCCGAAGCCCTGGGCGACTTGCACGCCTCCCTGGAACACCTGCGTATCCAGAGCAACCCGGCCTGGCGCGGCCTGCTGCGCTCGCTGCGGGCGCTGTCGGCCAACCTGGCGACCCTCGACCGCTTGCTCAGCGACGCCAGCAACCCCGACAGCCTGGCGGATGCCACAGACAGCAACCTGCTGGACCGCTCGCCACGCAACCTCAAGGAAATGTGGACGCGCCTGCGTACCCAACTGACACCGACGTCCTTGTTGTTCCGCCACGCCCTGCGCCTGTCCCTGGCGCTGAGCATCGGCTACTTCATGGTGCATCTGATCCACCCTTCCCAAGGTTACTGGATCATCCTCACCACCCTGTTCGTGTGCCAGCCGAACTACGGCGCCACCCGGCGCAAGCTCGGCCAGCGAATCATCGGCACCGCCATCGGCCTGACCGTGGCCTGGGCGCTGTTCGACCTGTTCCCAAGCCCACTGGTGCAATCGATGTTCGCCATCGCCGCCGGCCTGGTGTTCTTTATCAACCGCACCACCCGCTACACCCTGGCGACGGCGGCGATCACCCTGATGGTGCTGTTCTGCTTCAACCAGGTGGGCGATGGCTACGGGCTGTTCCTGCCGCGACTGTTCGATACCTTGCTCGGCAGCCTGATTGCCGGGTTGGCGGTGTTCCTGTTCCTGCCGGACTGGCAGGGCCGACGCCTGAACAAAGTGCTGGCCAACACCCTGACCTGCAACAGCATCTACCTGCGGCAAATCATGCAGCAATATGGCGCAGGCAAAAGCGACGACCTCGCTTACCGCCTGGCCCGCCGTAACGCCCACAACGCCGATGCGGCACTGTCCACCACCCTGGCCAATATGCTGATGGAGCCGGGGCATTTCCGTAAGGAAGCCGACGTGGGCTTTCGCTTCCTGGTGCTGTCTCACACCTTGCTCAGCTACCTGTCGGGGCTGGGTGCACACCGCGAAACCCAGTTACCGGCCGAGGTGCGCGCACACTTGATCGAAGGCGCTGGCAAAACCCTGGCGGCGAGCATCGACGAGATCGCCACGGGGCTGGCCAACAAACAGCCGATCGCAATTCAGAGCGATACCGAGGAAGCACTGGCGGTTGAGCTGGAACAGATGCCCGATGAGATCGACGAAGGGCAGCGGTTGGTGCAGACGCAGTTGGCGTTGATTTGTCGACAGCTGGGGCCGTTGCGGACGTTGGCAACGCATCTGATCAAGGACACCAGCGCCGCGTGAACCGCTACATCCCGTGCTGCTTCAACAACTTTGCATAACTGCCATCGGCCTTCATCCTGGCAATCTCCCGATCAAACCCGGCAACGATTTGCTTGTGCTGCGGATTTTTCAGGCTGACCAGGATATGCAGGCTGTTTTCACTCAACGGCTTGGGCAGAAACTCCACCGCATTGCGCACCCTGGCTGACTCACGGGCCAGGTAGTAGCGGGCGACAAACTCATCTTCCACCGTCAGCCGAACCCGTTGTGCCGCCAGCATGCGCACGGCCATGGCGAAGTTATGCACAGGGACCTTCTGAAATTGCAGGTCGCGGTCGAAGTCCGCCGAATAGGCATAGCCGCGCACCACGGCGACAGGATAGTCGTGCAGTTGCTGCAGGTTCTGGAACTCGATGGGGTCGTCTCGGCGCTTGAGAAATCGCACCCTGTTAAGCAAATACTCGTCGGAAAACTGCCCCAACTGCGTACGCGCTTCGTCGTACCAGGCGTTGACCAGCACGTCATAGCGCCCGTCACCTACGCCCATCAACGCCCTAGCCCAGGGCACCTGTTCAAAATTACTGGGATAGCCCGCACGGGCCAGCGCGGTGCTGACGATGTCGGTGGCCAATCCGCCATTGACCAGCGTGGCGTCGGTAAACGGCGGCCAGGCATCTGCCACCAGGCGCAAGCGTTCTGCGATGGCCGTCTGAGCCAGCAACAGCAATCCGAGCAAAGCAACGGCACGAGACAATCGCGGCATGCTTGAGGTCCTTGCGCAGCGAGCAAATGCTTACGGGGGATGGCGCCTGGCAGGCAGTGATCCGCATCACGCCCAGGCCCTGACTGTAGCTCATCACTCGCGCTGTACAGCAGATTACACAAAGAAGTCAGCGGCTGGAGCACTCAATGATGGCGATTTGACGCCACTCGAAATATAGCTGGCTTTTCAGGGGTTTGCACAACCCATAAAGACAGTTGCCAGCCACGGGATTACTATCCCAGGCCGGTACTTATTCGAGATATAACAATGACTGTCGATTGGGTCTGCAAACACCACAATGATCTGGGCAAGGAACAGTTGTACGCAATTTTGCGCCTGCGGGTGGAGGTCTTCGTTGTCGAGCAACAGTGCGTTTATCAGGACCTCGACGGCCAGGACCTGGAAGGTGATACCCATCACCTGATGGCCTGGAACGACGATCAATTGGTAGCCTACCTGCGCCTGCTGGACCCGGACCTCCACGGCGGTGACCTGATAATAGGCCGCGTGATCGTCGCACCGAGTGCACGGGGTACCGGTCTTGGTCATCAGATGATGGATGAAGCGCTCAGGCAGGCGCACAAGAACTGGCCTGAAGTACCGATCTATCTGTCGGCCCAGGCGCATTTGCAGGGGTATTACGGGCGGTACGGGTTTGTGGTGGTCGGGGAGGAATATCTTGAAGATGATATTCCTCATATCGGGATGCGCCGGGCCTAGGGGTATCCCAACACTTGCTTGATCGGCGACAGATTTGCCTCGATCCACCGCCGATCAATCGCACCCCAACTGCGAATCCGATAGTGCCCAGCATGATTGCGGGCGCCGTCTTCCTGTTCAAACTCACAGACGATATCCAGATCCGCCAACGCCGCAATCGTATCCTGGGCCGTGCGCCGGGGCATACCCGTCACCTCGGTCAGCGCCGGGACGCTGCTGGCCAACTTGCTGTCGATCAGATACGCCACATACAGGCGGCGATAGAAGCTGCTTTTGGTCTTGCTGACATCCATGCTCGGTAGCCTTTTGGAAGTTAGGTCTTGACCTGCAAATCGCGCCAAGTCAGGTATACCCGCAGGTCAAACTCCACCTGATGGTAGCCGGGCAGCATATGTTCGCAGAGCTTGTAAAATGCCTTGTTGTGGTCCGACTCCTTGAAGTGTGCCAGTTCGTGGACGACGATCATTCGCAAGAACTCGGGCGCTGCGTCCTTGAACAACGAAGCGATGCGGATTTCTTTCTTGGACTTGAGGTTACCGCCCTGCACCCGGGAAATAGTGGTGTGCAGGCCCAGTGCGCGATGGGTCAGGTCCAGGCGGTTGTCGAACAATACTTTGTCGATGGCCGGCGCGTTACGCAGATGGTCCTGCTTCAAGGCCTGCGCATAGCTGTACAAGGCCTTGTCGCTCTGTACACCGTGGCGCTCGGGATAACGCTGGCTCAGGTAGTCGCTCAACTGATCCTTGGCGATCAATTGACGTACTTGGTCTTGCAGGGAAGCCGGGTAGGCCTGGAGGTATTTCAGCGCGGTCATGGCGTCAACAACGGGGATTTGAAAGGTCGCCAGTGTAGCGAATTCAGCGGGGCGCCGCGCGCAAGGCGAAAGGTTGCGGCCAGTCGGCAACCTCTTCGGCCGTCAGCGGTTGAGCCACCAGTGACCCCTGAATAAACTGGCAGCCATTGGCTTTGAGCCATTGGCACTGCTCCTGGGTCTCGACTCCCTCGGCAATCACCAGCAAATCGAAATGCCGGCACAGCTCGATAATACTGCGGGCCATGGCGGCATCCCGTGGCGAGTCCGGTAGGCGGGCAATCAATTGCGGATCGAGTTTCAAGGTATCGAACTCAAGATCACGCAAGTGCGCCAGGGAACAGGCGCCCAAACCAAAATCATCCAGGGCGATACGTACCCCGACCATCCTCAACAACCTGAGTTGCTTGGCCGACTCCTCGGCGTTGTGCATCAAGCTTTCTTCACTGATTTCCACCTCCAACTGCCGCCCTTGCAACCCATGTCGCTCCAGCACCTGCTGCAGTTGAACGGCGAGGTTGGGCATATTGAACTGGCTGCTGCTCAGGCTCACGCTTAGTACCAACTCATCGCTGAACGCCTGGGTCCAGGCCTTTCGCTGGATCGCCACCTGCTGGTAGATCCAGTTACTGAGCTGGCTGATCAGCCGCGCCTCTTCCAGCAACGGCAGAAACAACCCAGGCGGTACGTCGCCAACGCTGGGGTGCTGCCAGCGCAACAGCGCCTCGACCCCACGCAAATGACCATCGCCCAGAGATACCTGCGGCTGGTACACCAGGGTGAACTCCTTGTTGTCGATGGCGGTGCGCACACTGTCTTCGAGCATCAAGCGCGAGCGCGCCCGGCCGTTCATTTCCTGATCGTAATAGCGGTATTGCTGACGCCCTGCGCGCTTGGCTTCATACATGGCGATGTCCGCCGCGCGCAGCAGGCCGTCCAGGTCGGAGCCGCAGTCAGGAAACGTGGCAATGCCAATACTGACGCCGAGCATCACATCCAGCCCCTCGACCTGCTGACAGATCGACACCCGCTCAATCAGCTTCTCGGCGATCTTCGCTGCCTGCTCCGGGAACTCCAGCTCCAGCAGCACGGTGAACTCATCACCGCCCATGCGTCCGAGAATGTCGTATGAACGCAAGCATGCCTTCAATTGCTCCGAGACCCAGCACAGCACCCTGTCACCGGCGTCGTGCCCCAGGGAATCGTTGACCCGCTTGAAGCCGTCCAGGTCCAGATACAGCAAGACCAGGGAGTGCTCGCTGCGCTCACCGCGCAACAGGATGGTCTCCACAGCCTGATGGAACCCGCGCCGATTGAGCAGGCCGGTTAGCGGGTCAGTAACCGCCTGGAACTCCAGTTGCTGGTGCAAATGGCGCACCTCAGACATGTCCAGCACCGTGACCACCATGGCCTTCTGCTCGGCGGGCAAGGGTGCGCAAGACATCGCCACCGGTAGTTGCTGACCAGGGGCGGTGCGCAGGATGGCGTCGTGCAGGCGCCAGGTCTCGCCTCGGCGATAGCCGGCGTACAGCTCGGAGTCGGACCAGCCGGGCACCTGGGGCTTTTGCAGGAAGCTGAGGAATTCCTTGCCCTGCAACTCATTGACCGAGGCATTGAGCAGACGCGAAATTGCCGGGTTGGCGTAGCTGATCACACCGTCTTCGCCTACCACCAGAATGCCCTCGGCGGCGTTGTCCAGCACCGAGGCATTGAAGGCACGAGCTGACTCCAGGTCATGACTCAAGCGCTGCAGGGCCCGGCGGCCGCTCTGATGCTCCAGCAGGGCCTGGACCTTGGGCTTGAGGATATGGGGGTCGAAGGGTTTGAACAGGTAATCGATCGCGCCGCTGGCATAGCCTTCCAGCACCGCCGCCGGCGATTGCGCATTGGCGCTTAGGAAAATGATCGGTGTCATCCGGGTGCGTTGGCTGCCACGCATCAGTCGGGCGACTTCAAAGCCGTCCATGCCGGGCATCCGTACATCCAGCAGTACCAGGTCGACATCGTGCTCCAGCAACAACTCAAGGGCTTCAAGACCCGAGCCGGCAGTCACGACCTGCCAATCCTCACGCTGCAAAAGCGCGCGCATGCTGATCAGGTTTTCAGGGTAGTCATCGACCACCAAGAGAACTGAAGTGCCTTCGCCGGGCTTGATTGAAGCGCATGCCATGTTGCATCTCTTCCTTGAGGAGCCACTCCGGTCACTTTTGAGAAAAAGCCGGACAAACATTGAGGACTCACTCTAGCCCTGGATCCAATAAAGCAGAAGTGACGACAGTGCCATCATTGCGCCAACGGCCATACAACCGACTAACGGTAAGTGCCCACAGCCCCCGCTTTATGGGGAACATGGCTTTTTGACATTCTACTGACGTCAATAACCCGCCACAAAATCATTAACAATCTATTACCAGGCGCTTATAAAGAATCCGCGAACCCTCGGGCCACGGCCTTCTTCCTCCTATTAAAGGCGTACTCAATGATTGATCTGTCCACCTGGAACCTGAGCATTCCCGTTGGCTCCCCGCCCACCACCATCGACACCCCCAAACTGCTCAGCGGTTTCAAGGACCAATACTTCCAGGCCGAAGACAGCAGCGTGCAGTTCTGGTCCCCGGTCACCGGGACGCGCACCGAAAACGCCATTTACCCTCGCAGTGAACTGCGGGAAACCTACGCCGACGGTCGCCTGCGCAACTGGATGTATCCGGACGCCGACAATTACCTGCGCGCCACCCTGGCCATCAATCAGGTGCCGTCTTCCGGCAAGATCGTCATCGGCCAGATCCACGCCTATGACAGCCAGAAACCGCTGATAAAAGTCGAATACCAGTACAAGGAAAAAACCCAGACCGGCAACATCGTCGCCAAAGTCCGCATGCGCCCGGATGACAGCGAAGGCCGGGTGATCATCGTCGCCGAGAATGTGCCATTGGAGCGTAACTTCACCTACGTCATCCACTTGAACCGCGCAGGCCTGTTGAGCGTCGAAGCCGCCAACGGCCAATGGAACGAACGCATCGGTGCCGCCTGGGGGAAAAAGCCGCTGTACTTCAAGGCCGGGGTCTACGTGCAAGACAACAGCGGCGAGAGCAAGGAAGGCGGCAAAGTGACCTTTGCCAAGCTGGATATCGATCACGACTAACACTCTGATCATTCTCACGACGCTTTAGGACAGAACCGCGACCCAGGGTCTCGACTTTTTTGTAGGACGATCCGAGTATGGCGCCGCACACGCGCAATACCCCCTACAAGAAAGTCATGGAGACTCGCCAATGCCATTTACTCGCACATTGCTCGCCCTCTCACTGGGCATGGTTCTGCTGCAAAACCCAACCTTCGCCGCCCCGCCACTGTCGATGACCGACGGGGTGGCGCAGGTCAATATCCAGGACAGCAACGCCTGGGTCGAAATCAACAAAGCCGCCTTCGAACACAACATCCGCACCCTGCAAACCACTCTCGCCGACAAGTCGAAAATCTGCGCCGTGCTCAAGGCTGATGCCTACGGCCATGGCATTGGTTTGCTGATGCCGTCGGTGATCAAGCTGGGTGTGCCCTGCGTCGGCATCGCCAGCAACGAAGAAGCCCGCGTGGTACGCGAAAGCGGCTTCAAGGGCCAACTGATCCGCGTACGCACAGCCGCCTTGAGCGAGCTGGAAGCGGCACTGCCCTATAACGTCGAAGAGTTGGTGGGCAATCTGGATTTCGCGGTGCGCGCCAGCCTGATCGCCGAACACCACGGCCGCCCACTGGTGGTCCACCTGGGCCTGAACTCCAGCGGTATGAGCCGCAACGGCGTGGAAATGACCACCGCCCAAGGCCGCCGCGATGCCGTCGCCATCACCAAAGTGCCGAACCTTGAAGTGAAGGCGATCATGACCCACTTCGCCGTTGAAGACGCCGCCGACGTACGCACCGGCCTCAAGTCCTTCAACGAACAGGCCAACTGGCTGATCAACGTCGCCCAACTGGACCGCAGCAAAATCACCCTGCACGCCGCCAACTCCTTCGCCACCCTGGAAGTGCCCGAGTCGCGCCTGGACATGGTTCGCCCAGGCGGCCTGCTGTTTGGCGACACCGTACCGGCGTTTACCGAATACAAGCGGGTGATGCAGTTCAAGTCCCATGTGGCGTCGGTCAACAGCTACCCAAAGGGCAACACCGTTGGCTATGACCGCACCTACACCCTGGCGCGGGATTCGAAACTGGCTAACATTACCGTGGGTTATTCCGATGGCTATCGCCGCGCGTTCACCAACAAAGGCATCGTGCTGATCAATGGCCATCGCGTGCCGGTGGTGGGCAAAGTGTCGATGAATACGTTGATGGTCGATGTCACCGATGTGCCGACCGTAAAGAGTGGGGATGAGGTGGTGTTGTTTGGCAAGCAGGGCAATGCGCAGATTGCCCAAGCGGAAGTCGAGGACATCAACGGGGCATTGTTGGCAGACTTGTATACGGTTTGGGGTAACTCCAACCCGAAAGTCCTAGTCGACAAATAACCTTTAAAGGGGACGCCCATTACCTCAAGCGACGGACAAGCCCAACTCGGATAACAACATCGACGCCTGGGCTTTGGAAATCACGGCGCCTTTGAAAAGTTTGGCATCACTGAGCCTGAACCCACTCAAGTCCGCACCCCGCAGGTCGGCACCGGCGAAATTGGCGCCGTTGATACGGGTATGGGCCAGGCTGCAGTCGATCAATTCGGCTTTACGAAAATCTGCGTCCGACAGGTCACTGTCGGAGAAATCCAGGGTATCGAGGGTGGTTCGGGCAAAGGACAGCCCGGACAAAAAAGCACTGTTGAGCAGCGTCTCAGTGAACGTCAAACCCAGGGAGGCGCAATGGGTGAAGTTGGCACCGGTCAGCTTGCAGTTGGAGAAACTGGCCTGAGACAGCTTGCTGCGCTGCCAGCGAGTGTTGTTCAGGTCGCACCCGGTGAACACCGCTTCCAGCAGATTGGCCGCCTCGAAAACCGCGTGGGCTGCCCGGCAACTTTTCCACTGCGTGCCCTCAAGCCGCGCCCCGAGAAAGCACGTCTGGACCAGGATACAGCGCTCAAACACCCAATGATCCAGCACCAAGCGCGACAAGTCGGTACCGCTCAAGTCGACACCGATCAAGCGCAATGGCCCGCCGTGGGCGCCCATCAAGGCTTCCAGCTCCTCGCGTTGCAAGGTGCCTCCTTCGATATCGGTATGCTGCATGGGGCCTCCGGGCAATGGCCGAACCAAATTGAGGCGCGAGTTTAACCCGACGCTGCCTATCGACATATATTTAAGGGGACGGATCTATTTAGCAGTTAAATCGATCGCCCTTTCAATGAATAACTCGGCAAAAAAAACCCGCATCACTGCGGGTTTTTTATAAACGCTTGAGGCTTAGTTAACCTTAGCGTTCAACTCACCTTTCAAATACCGCTGGTACATCGCTTCCAGGGAGACCGGCTTGATCTTCGAAGCATTGCCCGCAGTACCAAACGCTTCATAACGCGCGATACACACATCACGCATTGCGGTCACGGTAGCGCCGAAGAATTTACGCGGATCAAACTCGCTCGGGTTGGTCGCCATCAGGCGACGCATCGCACCGGTGGATGCCAGACGCAGGTCGGTGTCGATGTTGACCTTGCGCACGCCGTGCTTGATGCCTTCGACGATTTCTTCAACCGGTACGCCGTAGGTTTCTTTGATGTCGCCGCCGTACTGGTTGATGATCGCCAGCCACTCTTGCGGTACCGAGGAAGAACCGTGCATCACCAGGTGGGTGTTGGGGATGCGTTTGTGGATTTCCTTGATGCGGTCGATGGCCAGCACGTCACCGGTCGGTGGCTTGGTGAACTTGTAGGCGCCGTGGCTGGTGCCGATGGCGATAGCCAGGGCGTCGACTTGGGTGCGCTTGACGAAGTCGGCGGCTTCTTCCGGGTCGGTCAGCATTTGGCTGTGATCCAACACGCCTTCAGCGCCGATGCCGTCTTCTTCGCCGGCCATGCCGGTTTCCAACGAACCCAGGCAGCCCAGCTCACCTTCAACCGATACGCCGCAGGCGTGAGCCAGGGCCACAGTTTGTTGGGTGACACGGACGTTGTAGTCGTAGTCAGTCGGAGTCTTGCCGTCTTCGCCCAGGGAGCCGTCCATCATCACCGAGCTGAAGCCCAGTTGAATGGAGCGCTGGCACACGTCAGGGCTGGTACCGTGGTCCTGGTGCATGCACACCGGGATGTGCGGGAACTCTTCGATGGCGGCAAGGATCAGGTGACGCAGGAACGGGGCACCGGCATATTTGCGGGCGCCGGCCGAAGCCTGGACAATCACTGGAGAGTCAGTCTTGTCAGCGGCTTCCATAATGGCGCGCATCTGCTCAAGGTTGTTGACGTTGAAGGCTGGAACGCCATAGCCGAATTCGGCTGCGTGGTCCAACATCTGGCGCATGCTGATAAGTGCCATTGTGAGTCTCTCTCCCGGTCGAGGGTCGTTAATCGTGCAAGCCTGCCGTAGCGGCGGCTGCTATTCAAGTTATTGCAGATCGGGGGTTTGAAGGCCGATTTGCTGAATCGTTATTGCACTAAGGCTTACGGCGCTTTGCAGCCGCGGCCGATCAAGTCGTCGGTGGCAACCCAGTAAACCAGGCCTTCCTCACCTTTTGTGTGAAACGCCAACTGGTCATTGCTGTACAGCACGCCCGAAGCCGCCACATCCTGCTTGAGGCGATAAACCCGGTCCGAACCGCCAAGGCGTATATCCACCTGGCTGTGGGCCTGATCGGTAAACCGCCAAACCACTTGTGCCTGGCTGTCGCAGGTCCAGGTGGTCCATTTGTCCTGTTGCGGTTCTGCCTTGTTGAACATGTTCAGGTTGGCGCAACCAGCCAATAAGGCCAGTGCTGCCAGGGCGAAAACGCCTTTCATTGCCAATCCTCGAACGGCGACCGGAGGCCGCCACTGCTGTCGGTTAGTGAATCAGACCCGTCAAGGGCAGCCCTGTTCCTTACCTTTGGGCGGGGAATCGTACTTCTCCAGCCCATCCGGCCCGATACGCTTGCTGATCACCGGCAGGGTTTCAGCTTGCCAGTCGGCCTGGTAGCAGCCTTTGTCCGGTACGGCTTTCCCGGTTTCGGGCACCGCAGGCGGCGCGCTGCTACACCCGGCCAACAAGCCTGCGGCGATTACCAGCGCTATCGACTTGACCATGGGAATACTCCTTTTCTCAGGTCTTCAGGCCTCAGCCCTTGGCCCGGCTTTCCAGCACTTCGACAGCTGGTAATACCTTGCCTTCGACGAACTCAAGGAAAGCACCACCACCGGTAGAAATGTAGGAGATCTGGTCAGTAACGCCATATTTATCGATGGCCGCCAAGGTATCGCCACCGCCCGCAATGGAGAACGCCGAGCTTTCAGCAATGGCCTTGGCCAGCACCTTGGTGCCGTTACCGAACTGATCGAACTCGAACACACCTACCGGGCCGTTCCACAAAATAGTGCGGGACGACTTCAGCAGCTCGGCGAAGTTGGCAGCCGTTTGTGGGCCAATATCCAGGATCATGTCGTCAGCAGCGACGTCAGCGATCAGTTTGACGGTGGCTTCTGCGCTTTCAGAGAACTCCTTGGCCACCACCACATCCACTGGCAGCGGTACGCTGACCTTGGCGGCGATGGCGCGGGCGGTGTCCAGCAGGTCCGGCTCGTACAGCGATTTACCGACCGGGTGACCGGCAGCAGCGAGGAAGGTGTTGGCGATGCCGCCGCCGACGATCAACTGGTTGCAGATCTGGCTCAGGCTGTTGAGCACGTCGAGCTTGGTCGAGACCTTGGAGCCAGCAACGATGGCGGCCATTGGTTGAGCCGGCGCACCGAGGGCTTTGCCCAAGGCGTCCAGTTCAGCAGCCAGCAACGGGCCAGCCGCAGCGACTTTGGCGAACTTGGCCACGCCGTGGGTAGAACCCTCGGCGCGGTGAGCGGTACCAAAGGCGTCCATCACGAACACGTCGCACAGGGCAGCGTATTGTTGGGCCAGTTCGTCGCTGTTCTTTTTCTCGCCCTTGTTAAAACGCACGTTTTCGAACAGCACAATGTCGCCGGCCTTGACGTCGACGCCACCCAGGTAATCAGCCACCAGCGGCACGTCGCGGCCCAGGGCCTTGCTCAGGTACTCGGCGACAGGCTTGAGGCTGTTTTCGGCAGAGAACGCACCTTCGGTCGGACGACCCAGGTGGGAGCAGACCATTACGGCCGCGCCTTTTTCCAGGGCCAGCTTGATGGTCGGCAGCGAAGCCAGGATTCGCGCATCGCTGGTGACAACACCGTCCTTGACTGGGACGTTGAGGTCTTCGCGGATCAGTACGCGCTTACCTTGCAGATCGAGATCGGTCATCTTCAACACGGTCATGGGTCGCAGTTCCTGTGTTACTGAATTAGAGAGCAGGTTTAGGTAATGGAGAAGCTGTTTGCAGGTAATGCTCTGCAACGTCCAGCATTCGGTTGGCAAAACCCCATTCGTTGTCAAACCAGGCCAGGATGTTAACCAGCCTTGGGCCGGAAACGCGGGTCTGGCTGGCATCAACGATGGCCGAATGCGGATCATGGTTAAAATCACAACTGGCGTGGGGCAACTCGGTGTAGGCCAAAAGTCCTTTGAGCGGGCCACTGGTAGAGGCCTCGCGCAGAATCCTGTTGACCTCGTCGGCGTCGGTGTCGCTGACGGTTTGCATGGTGATGTCCAGGCAGGACACGTTCACCGTCGGCACCCGAACTGCTTTGGCCTGGATTCGCCCGGCAAGTTCCGGCAGCAGGCGTTCGATGCCTCTTGCCAGACCGGTGGACACCGGAATCACTGACTGGAACGCCGAACGCGTGCGACGCAGGTCTTCGTGATGGTAGGCATCGATCACCGGCTGATCATTCATCGCCGAGTGAATAGTGGTGATCGACACGTATTCCAGCCCGATGGCCTGATCCAGCAGGCGCAACAACGGCACGCCGCAGTTGGTGGTGCAGGAGGCGTTGGACACCAGCAACTCGGCGCCGGTCAGGCAATCCTGGTTGACGCCGTAGACGATGGTGGCGTCGACATCCGCCTCGCTGGCCATCGGCTGGGAAAACAGCACACGCGGCGCACCGGCGTCGAGGAAACGCTGGCCATCGGTGCGAGTGTGGTAGGCACCGGAACATTCCAGCACCAGGTCAACGCCCAGCGACGCCCAGTCGATGCCCTCGGGGGTGGCACTGCGCAGGACCTTCACGCAGTCGCCATTAATATGCAGACAATCGCCGTCGACCCGCACTTCGCCGGGGAACCGACCGTGGGTGGAGTCAAAGCGTGTCAGGTATTCGATGCTGGCCATGTCGGCCAGATCGTTGATCGCAACAATTTCAAACCCGGCAGCCGGCCCTCGCTCGAACAGAGCACGCAAGACGCAACGACCAATCCGGCCGTAGCCGTTGAGTGCAACTTTGTAGGGGCGCGGTTGGGACATGGGGTTCTCGATGGCGGACAACTTCTTATGAGCGACACAAAACCATTGTAAGAGCGAGCTTGCTCGCGATGAACTTGAGGACAACGCGTTTATCCAGACAGCCAGCGTTATCGTTAACGACCATCGCGAGCAAGCTCGCTCCTACAAGGGATGCGGTGACCATCGGCCACCGCGTTCGCGCTTTTAGTCTTCCAGCAGCTCTTCAGCCTGACCCAGGATGTTTTCCAGGGTGAAGCCGAACTCTTCGAACAACGCTGGCGCTGGCGCCGACTCACCGTAGGTAGTCATGCCAATGACGCGGCCTTCCAGGCCCACGTACTTGTACCAGTAGTCGGCGTGAGCCGCTTCGATGGCGATACGGGCGCTGACCTGCAACGGCAGTACCGATTGTTTGTAGTCGGCATCCTGGGCTTCAAAGACGCTGGTGCATGGCATCGAAACCACGCGCACGTTGCGGCCCTGTTCGGTCAGTTTGTCGTAGGCTTGAACCGTCAGACCCACTTCTGAACCGGTAGAGATCAGGATCAGCTCCGGCTCGCCGATGCAGTCCTTGAGCACGTAGCCACCACGGCTGATGCCTTCGATCTGCGCCGCATCACGGGTTTGGTGCTGCAGGTTCTGACGGGAGAAGATCAGCGCCGAAGGACCGTCCTTGCGCTCGATAGCGTGCTTCCAGGCCACGGCCGATTCGACCGCATCCGATGGACGCCAGGTGTCCAGGTTCGGCGTGGTGCGCAGGCTGGTCATTTGCTCGACCGGCTGGTGCGTCGGGCCGTCTTCGCCCAGACCGATGGAGTCGTGGGTGTAGACGAAGATCACACGTTTCTTCATCAGCGAAGCCATGCGTACCGCGTTGCGGGCGTATTCCATGAACATCAGGAAGGTCGCGCCGTAAGGCACCAGGCCGCCGTGCAGGGCAACGCCGTTCATGATGGCGCTCATGCCGAACTCGCGAACGCCGTAGTACATGTAGTTGCCGCTGGCGTCTTCAGCCGAGACACCTTTGCAACCTTTCCACAGAGTCAGGTTGGAACCGGCCAGGTCAGCCGAGCCGCCGAGGAACTCAGGCAGCAGCGGACCAAAGGCATTCAGGGCGTTTTGGCTGGCTTTGCGGCTGGCAATGGTTTCGCCCTTGGCGGCGACTTCGGCGATGTAGGCCGACGCTTTTTCAGCGAAGTCAGCTGGCAGGTCACCGGCCAGGCGACGCACCAGTTCGCTGGCCAACTCAGGGAATTGAGCAGAGTAGGCAGCAAAACGCTGGTCCCACTCAGCTTCGGCAGCACGGCCGGTTTCCTTGGCGTCCCACTCGGCATAGATATCAGCCGGGATTTCGAACGGGCCGTGGTTCCACTTCAGCGCAGCGCGGGTCAGCGCGATTTCCGCGTCACCCAGTGGAGCGCCGTGGCAGTCTTCCTTGCCTTGTTTGTTCGGCGAGCCGAAGCCGATGGTGGTTTTGCAGCAGATCAGCGTCGGCTGGTCGCTCTTGCGGGCGGTGTCGATGGCGGTCTTGATCTCTTCCGGATCGTGGCCATCAACATTGCGGATCACCTGCCAGTTATAGGCTTCAAAACGCTTTGGCGTGTCGTCGGTGAACCAGCCTTCGACTTCGCCGTCGATGGAGATGCCGTTGTCATCGTAGAAGGCGATCAGTTTGCCCAGGCCCAGGGTACCGGCCAGGGAGCTGACTTCGTGGGAGATGCCTTCCATCATGCAGCCATCACCCAGGAACACATAGGTGTGGTGATCGACAACGTTGTGGCCAGGACGGTTGAACTGCGCCGCTAGGACTTTTTCGGCGAGGGCGAAACCGACCGCGTTAGCCAGGCCTTGGCCCAGGGGCCCGGTGGTGGTTTCAACGCCAGCGGTGTAGCCGTATTCCGGATGGCCCGGGGTGCGGCTGTGGATCTGGCGGAAGTTTTTCAGGTCGTCGATGGACAGATCGTAACCGGTCAGGTGCAGCAACGAGTAGATCAGCATCGAGCCGTGGCCGTTGGACAGGATGAAGCGGTCACGGTCGGCGAACGACGGGTTGCTCGGGTTGTGTTTCAGGTAGTCACGCCAAAGTACCTCGGCGATATCCGCCATGCCCATCGGGGCACCGGGATGGCCGCTGTTGGCTTTTTGCACGGCATCCATGCTGAGGGCACGAATGGCGTTGGCACGCTCACGACGGCTGGGCATCGCTGTTCTCCTGGGGCTTGAATAAAAGAAACGGAAAAAAGGACCGGCATTTTCCCTCAGCCACGGCCTTCGGGGCAATGACAGATAGTCACTTGAGGGGGTTTTTCCTGTGGATTGGCCTGCATTGGCCTGGAGAAACCTTTCACCCCTTCGTCTAAAGGTTACAGAGCCTGCTTATAGCCACCACTTATCGACCAATATCAAAACTTTTTGATATTGGCCTTGCGAGGATTTATCCCCGTCACTAGACTGCTGGCCCTATGAACTTACGCGCGCCTTCCCTTCGTCATGACGACTGCGATGAGCTGGCGGCCTTGTGCAAGGCCGGCGGTGATCCCTTGCGCCTGAATGTGTTGCGCGCGCTGGCCAACGACTCATTCGGCGTGCTGGAACTGGCACAGATCTTCGCCATCGGTCAGTCCGGTATGAGCCACCATCTGAAGGTGCTGGCACAGGCCGACCTCGTGGCCACGCGCCGCGAAGGCAATGCGATTTTTTACCGGCGCGCGCTGCCGCACACCGACCATTTGGGTGGCAAGCTGCATGCCGCGCTCCTGGAAGAAGTGGATAACCTGGCGCTGCCGGCTGACGTACAGTCGCGAATCGGCCAGGTCCACGGGCAACGCGCTGCGGCCAGCCAGGATTTTTTCTCGCGGGTGGCGGAGAAGTTTCGCGCGCAGCAGGACTTGATCGCCGGGCTGGCGCAATACCGCGAAAGCGTGCTGGCACTTCTCGACAAGCTGAGCTTCAGTGATGAGGCCACGGCGCTCGAAGTCGGCCCTGGCGACGGCGGCTTTCTGCCGGAACTGGCGCGCCGCTTCCACCAGGTCACGGCGCTGGACAACAGCCCCGCGATGCTTGAACTGGCGCGCCAGGTGTGTGAACGCGATAACTTGAGCAACGTCAGTCTGCAACTGGCCGATGCCTTGAATAATGTAAGCCTGCGGGCCGACTGCGTGGTGTTGAACATGGTCTTGCACCATTTCGCCGCCCCGGCTGAAGCCCTCAAGCAAATGGCCGGTTTGCTGCAACCCGGCGGCAGCCTGCTAGTGACAGATTTATGCAGCCACAACCAGAGTTGGGCCAGGGAGGCCTGCGGTGATCTCTGGCTGGGCTTTGAACAGGACGATCTGGCCCGTTGGGCCACCGCTGCGGGACTCGTTCCCGGGGAAAGTCTCTATGTAGGCTTACGTAATGGTTTCCAGATTCAGGTCCGCCATTTTCAGCGGCCATCTGGCGACACTCACCATCGGTAAATATCAGGAAAACATCGAGATGAGCGAATACTCCCTTTTCACCTCCGAGTCCGTGTCTGAAGGGCATCCGGACAAAATCGCCGACCAGATTTCTGATGCGGTGCTGGACGCCATCATTACTGAAGACAAGTTCGCCCGTGTGGCGTGCGAGACTCTGGTGAAAACCGGCGTGGCGATCATCGCTGGCGAAGTCACCACCTCGGCCTGGGTCGACCTGGAAGACATCGTTCGCAAGGTGATCCTTGATATCGGCTACAACAGCTCCGACGTGGGCTTCGACGGGGCGACCTGCGGCGTGATGAACATCATCGGCAAGCAGTCGGTGGACATCGCCCAGGGCGTTGACCGCAGCAAGCCGGAAGACCAGGGCGCCGGCGACCAGGGCCTGATGTTCGGCTACGCCAGTAACGAGACCGACGTGCTGATGCCTGCGCCGATCACCTTCTCCCACCAGTTGGTGAAGCGCCAGGCCGAAGCCCGCAAGTCCGGCCAGCTGCCGTGGCTGCGTCCGGATGCCAAGTCCCAGGTGACCTGCCGCTACGAAGGCGGCAAAGTAGTGGGCATCGACGCCGTGGTGCTGTCGACCCAGCACAATCCGGAAGTCTCCTACAAAGACCTGCGCGAAGGCGTGATGGAGCTGATCGTCAAGCACGTGCTGCCTGCCGAACTGCTGCACAAGGACACCCAGTTCCACATCAACCCCACCGGCAACTTCATTATCGGTGGCCCGGTGGGCGATTGCGGCCTGACTGGTCGCAAGATTATCGTCGACACCTACGGCGGCATGGCCCGTCACGGTGGCGGTGCGTTCTCCGGCAAGGACCCATCGAAGGTTGACCGCTCCGCCGCCTATGCCGGTCGTTACGTGGCCAAGAACATCGTTGCCGCCGGTCTGGCCGAGCGTTGCGAGATTCAGGTGTCCTACGCCATTGGTGTCGCCCAGCCGACGTCGATCTCGCTGAACACCTTCGGCACCGGCAAGATCAGCGATGACAAGATCATCAAGCTGGTGCGCGAAGTGTTCGACCTGCGTCCGTACGCGATCACCACCATGCTCGACCTGCTGCACCCGATGTACCAGGAAACTGCGGCCTACGGCCACTTCGGTCGCACCCCTGAACAGAAGACCGTCGGCGACGACACCTTCACCACGTTCACCTGGGAAAAAACCGACCGCGCCAACGACCTGCTTACCGCTGCAGGCCTGTAATCGCTGCCCGTTGTACCCAAGGCCCCACCGGGTTTACTCGGCGGGGCTTTTTGTTGCGCGCTGATTGGCGCGATGACGTTCACATTTGTTCAGCAGGGGCCTTGCAGGCCAAATAATGGCCCACTAGAATCCGCGCCCTCCCGAGCCCTTCACCTACTTGGATATTGCACTGCGCCTGCTCGGGATCCTTTTGTGCGCAGGCAATCGAACATTGAGGTTTTTCATGCGTATTTCCACGCTCGCTCCTGCCGCCCTTCTGCTCAGCCTGTTCGCCCTGCCAGTGCAAGCCGTCGACCTCGGCGCACTGGGCGGTGCTCTGACGCCTCAACTGGGTGGCACTTCTGGCGACTGCGAAAAACAAGGCAAAGACCTGCAAGCCAAGGTCGACGCGGCCAAGACCAATGGCGAAGAATTGAAAGTGAAGGCCATGCAGACCGCACTGGACCAGGTAAACAAAGGTTGCAAAAAAGTCAGCGAGTCCCAGGACAAGCTGGACTCCACCCAACAAAAGCAACAGGCCAAGGCCGACGGCAACGACACAGTGAAAGCCTTGGGTGGTTTGTTCAAGTAAGTAGAAATACCCGGTAAAAAGCCTCGCGCCTGCGGGGCTTTTTTGTGGGTGCTCCGATGCCTTAGGCTGGGCGTCCCTTCGGAGCAAGGATGCTCATGATGATGCCGCGCCTGCTGGTCTGCCTGCTGTTGATCCTCTTCCCCATAACGGCCTGGAGCCAAGACTGTCCTGACTGGCACTCCGACAAGGCCAGGGATGAAATGGCCGCACTGCAACAACAAATCAGCCTTTGGGACGACAGTTACCACCGACTTGGCCAATCCTTGATCAGCGATGAACTCTACGACCAGGCACGTCTGCGCCTTGACCAATGGCGCACCTGCCTTGCACAGAACGCACCGCGCCCCGACAACCCGTTGGCCAGTTCCAGGGGCACTCTGACCCATCCGACACCACACACCGGGCTGGAAAAACTGATCAGTGACCGGGCCGTCGAAGACTGGATCACTACCCGGCACGACCTGTGGATTCAACCCAAAGTCGACGGAGTCGCCGTAACGCTGATCTATCAAAAAGGTCGCCTGGTTCAGGTCATCAGCCGCGGTGACGGGGTTCTCGGGCAAGACTGGTCAGCCTCGGCACGCAAGATCCCTGGCATCGTGCAGCAACTGCCCGAACCCATTGATCTGCTGCTGCAGGGTGAACTCTATTGGCACCTGAACGAACACCTCCAATCCGAACGGGGCGGTATTAATGCCCGCAGTAAAGTCGCCGGGCTGATGAACCGCCAACAGCTGAGCGATACCGATGCCGCCGGTATCGGCCTGTTTGTCTGGGCGTGGCCACATGGGCCGGCCAACTTGAATGAGCAACTGGACACGCTGGAACGATGGGGCTTTACCGACAGCAAGCGTTACAGCCAACCCATCAGTGACCTCGACGACGCTCGTCACTGGCGTACCTTCTGGTACAACAACCCACTGCCGTTCGCCAGCGATGGCGTGGTACTGCACCAAAGCCAGCGCGCACCGGCTAACCGTTGGCAGGCCAGCACACCCTACTGGGCGGCGGCCTGGAAATATCCGGTAATCAAAGCGCTGGCCCAGGTACGCAAGGTGCATTTCAAGATCGGACGCACCGGGCGTATCACGCCTATTCTGGAACTGGACCCGGTGTTGCTCGATGATCGGCAGATCAGGCGCGTCAGCGTCGGCTCGCTGAAGCGCTGGCAAGAACTGGATATCCGCCCCGGTGACCAAGTCGCCATCAGCCTCGCCGGCCAAGTCATTCCCAGGCTCGATCAGGTCATCCTGCGCAGCCAGCCACGAACCCACATCGAGGTGCCAGCGGCCAGCGCCTTCCATCATTTGAGCTGCTGGCAATTGGTCCCTGGTTGTGAGGAACAACTGCTTGCCCGCCTGACCTGGCTCAGTGGCAACCAAGGCCTGGCCCTGCCACATATCGGCCGTGAAACCTGGAATACGCTAATCCAGGCAGGCCTAATCAGCGGTCTGCTCGATTGGTTGAAGCTGGATGAAGCAGAGCTTGCTAACATTGACGGATTCGGTGATCGCAGCAGTGCGCGCCTGCTCGGCAGTTTGCGCAGTGCCCGGCAGCGACCATTCGCACAATGGCTGATGGCTTTGGGTGTTCCGCCCACTGCCCGCAATAACCTGGAAGGTGGCTGGCAAACCCTGGCCGCCAGAAACACTCAAGCCTGGCAGGCTGAAGCTGGAATCGGCCCGGGACGCGCAGCGCAATTGAGCGCTTTTTTTCGCGACCCGCACGTCCTGGCCATGAGTGAAACATTACGCGCTGCCGGGATAGACGGTTTTTAGCCCGGCCCCTGCAGTATTAACCGGTGCCAGCAGAACTCATCCTGCCCACCAGATTGCAACCTTGTTTACCCTGGAGCCCTTATGAAATTTCTTGCACCGTTCGCCCTCTTGACCGTCGCAAGCTTCATGACCACCCCGTTGCTGGCGGCCGAAGAAGCACAGGAACTCACCGGCTGCGCCGCCAAGCGTCAGGCCCTCAGCGCCCAGGTCGAACAGGCCAAGGCCCACGGCAACAGCGAGCAGCAAGCCGGCCTGGAAAAAGCACTGAGCGAAGTCACCGCCCATTGCACCGACGCCGCCCTGAAAAAGGAGCGGGAAAACAAGGTGCTCGACGCCAAGCACGAAGTCAGCCGCCGCCAGGCCGACCTCGACAAGGCCATGAAGAAAGGTGATTCCGAGAGGATCAACAAGCGCAAAGACAAACTCGCCGAATCACGCAAAGAGTTGCAGGAAGCCTTGGACGAATTGGACAAGTAAGGCGCTTACCGCCCCCTTGCCCAGGCAGGCTCAATGATCACGAAACTGTTTATGGCAGGCGCTGCAGGCATCTTCGACTTTCTGCACCGCAGGCCCCAGGTTGCTGGCCTTGTAAGGCTGCACCTGGCTGGCGATCACCAAATCACCGGTGGCCGCTTCAAGGTTTCTGGCCATCTCCTGAAAACGGGCCTGTTTTTGCCAGACATCATCCTTGGCGCTGGTGTGGTCTTCTTCGCGCACGGTTGGGAAATGCTTCCAAGGCTCATGGGACAGACTGTCGAGCTTGACCGCGCCCTCGGCGAATTTCGCGCCGTCAAACGGTATGCGCCCACGCAGCATGCCGCCCAGGTCTTCGCTGGTCTTGAGCATCTGCTTGAAAATGGCCTTGCGCTGGCCCAACGGCGAATTCGGATCAACGCCGCCGCACGCAGACAGTGTCAGGCAGGCCAGCAATACAACGGTCAGTTTTTTAAGAATCATGGTGGCTCAGGGTCACGGGAAACGGCGGCCAGTATCCTCGCCCCGCTCGCAAAGACCAATAGCCCTATTAATAATACGGATTGCTTGAGCGCCAACAGGCTCGGGCAATCGCCTCAGGAATTGCTTGCATGAATGTTACATTGAAACCCTGGAGCCGCCGCCTCGCGTGGACTTTACCGATGATTGCGCTGCTCGCCGGCTGCAACGCCAGCAAGCAGGAGCCAGAAAAACCCCACGCAATTGCCACCTATGTCAGTGCCACCTGGGAAGCCTTGCCGACGGTTTCAGATAGCGATTTGCAGGCAGGATTCGAATCCTGGCGCAGCGCTTGCCAACGTCTCAAGAGCGATCCGATATGGGGCGCGACCTGCGCCTCGGCCGTCAGCGTTCCGGCAACTGCCGTCGCCATTCGCGGTTTTCTTAAAGAACACCTCGACGTCTATGGCTTGCGCTCGGCGGACAACACTCCGCACGGTTTGATCACCGGCTACTACGAACCGGTTTACCCAGGCAGCCTCTCCGAAACCAAAACGGCTCATGTGCCGGTGTTCGGTGTGCCGGACGACCTGATCATCGTCAACCTGGAAAGCATCTACCCGGAACTCAAGGGCAAACGCCTGCGCGGTCGCTTGGAAGGTCGCGTGCTCAAGCCTTATGACGACGCCAGCGCCATCAATCAACAAGGCTCTACTGCCAAGCCCATCGCCTGGCTAACCAACCCGATGGACCTGCAATTCCTGCAAATCCAGGGTTCGGGCCGCATCCAACTGGCCGACGGACGTCAACTGCGCGTGGGTTATGCTGATCAAAACGGCTTCCCATATCGCCCCATCGGCCGCTGGCTGGTGGAACAAGGCGAACTGAAGAAAGAAGACGTGACCATGGGCGCCATCAGCACCTGGGCCAAGGCCCATCCCGAGCGGATTTCGGAGCTCCTGGCGAGCAACCCCAGCTATGTTTTTTTCAGCACTCGCCCCGACAGTAACGAAGGCCCGCGCGGTTCTCTTAATGTGCCGTTGACCGCCGGCTACAGCGTGGCAGTGGATCGCAAGGTAATTCCGTTGGGCAGCCTGTTGTGGCTGTCGACGACACGTCCCGATGGCGCGCCGATCGTACGCCCGGTGGCTGCCCAGGACACTGGCGGCGCGATTACCGGTGAAGTGCGGGCCGACCTGTTCTGGGGTACCGGCGATGCGGCGGGTGAGTTGGCGGGCAATATGAAACAGCAGGGGCAGATCTGGATGCTGTGGCCCAAAGGCGCGGTGCTGCCAAAAGTGCCGGATGCGCCGACTGGGACCTAGCGATCATTGTGGCGAGCGGGCTTGCCCGCTCGCCACATAGAGCCGACCCACAGGCGAGCCTTATATCGATACAAAAAAGAAACTCGCAATCAACCCCACCCCCACAAACCACACCAGCGAACGCAGCATTGCCCAATCCGCCAGGTAGCAAATGATGTAGAGCAATCGGCTGGTAATAAACAACACCGCCAGCACGTTGATAGTCACCAATTCCGCGTTGCCAGCCAGGTGGGCAATGATCACCGCAGCAGCAAACGCCGGGGTCACTTCAAAGCTGTTGAGCTGCGCGCTGTGGGCGCGCTTGGCAAAACCCTCCAGGGTTTCCAGGAAGGCCCGAGGATCGTGGTTCTGACGGGGCCCGAACTTGCCACCGCTGAACTTGGCCACACCGATACACAGGTAAGGCAGAGCGATAGCGATCAACACACACCAGAAAGCGACTGTCATAACTCATTCCTTTGTTAGCGTTTTATTTAGAGTTTCATCACGAACATGCCGAACAACACCACCAGAATCACACTGACTTCCCGCAGCGCAACGGCCTCGGCAATCGAGCCCGATTGCATGGCCCAAAGCACCAGAGCGCGCTGATAAATTGCAGCATGAGTTGCTCATGCGGTATCTGTCTATTACTTAGGCAAACTGCTTTCACTGCGAATCTGCGCATGACTGATCAAGGCAAAAATAAAGCTGCCGCCGATGATGTTGCCGGCCAGGGTCGGCCCGGCAAACACCAGCCAGAAATCCTTCCACGGCAACTCGCCGGCAAACACCAGGTAAGACACTTCCGCCGAGCCAACGACGATGTGGGTGAAGTCCCCCAGGGACATCAGGTAAGTGATCAGGATAATGATCCAGATCTTGGCGCTTTCCATCGACGGAATCATCCACACCATGGTGGCGATCATCCAGCCGGAGACGATGCCCTTGGCAAACATCTGGCTGCTGTCGTTTTCCATGACCTTGCGCCCGATATCGAGGAAAGCCAGGTCAGTCTTGGCATCGAAGATCGGCAGATGCAACATCACGTACGCCACCAGCAAGGTGCCGCACAAGTTGCCCACCAGCACCACCGTCCATAAACGCAGCAGCCGCCCGGCGTTGGCCAGGGTCGGCTTGCTCATCACCGGCAGCACGGCGGTCAGGGTGTTTTCGGTAAACAATTGCTGGCGTGCCAGAATGACCGCCAGAAACCCCGCGCAGTAGCCGAAGCTGGCAATGACCTTGAACCCTTCACCGCCCGGCAGGCGCGAGTTGAGCAAGCCCATGGCCATCAGCGAGAGGCCCATGGTCAGGCCCGCAGCCAATGCTGACCACCAAAGTGCGGCAACGGTACGCTCCAGCTCCTGATCGCCCTGGGTACGGATGATTTCATGCAAAACCGCCGCACGAGGCGGTTGGTTCTTGTCCACGTCCTGCTGTTCTTCCTGCGACAGGTTGGGGGTCTTGCCGTCTTTTTGCGTGGCCATAGTGCTCCTCAATTCAAGGCGTGCCTGTAACTACGACACGCTGGATTCAGGGCTGTTCAGTGGCTGGATAACTTGACCGGCAGGCGCCAGGCCGGGGGCGGCGATAACTCCACCTTGATCCGGCCATCGGGGGCTCGCCATAGGATCATCTTGCGTTCGCCCGCGCCCTCTTCCACGGGCGCAGCCACACCTTCGGATTGCGCCGCAGAGGCCAGGGGGCTTGTGATGATCGGCGCCACAGTAGCGTGGCGTGGCACAGATTCGAGCAGTTTCATACGCGGACTATCCCTACAGGATGCAGTCCTGAATGACGAGAGAGCCTGGGAAATATCCATCCGGACTGATTTGACTAAAAATCAAACCGGCGCTGAGTTATTCGCTGATGCCGTCATCCTGAAACTGATCCTTTACGTACTTGATTTCGGTACGACCGTGGGGGGCCGGCAAACCGTCTTCACCCAGGTTGACGAAAACCATCTTTTCCACCGTCAGGATGCTCTTGCGCGTGATCTTGTTACGCACTTCACAGGTCAGGGTGATGGAGGTGCGACCAAACGCGGTGGCCGTGATGCCCAGTTCGATGATGTCGCCCTGGCGCGAGGCGCTGACAAAGTTGATTTCGGAGATGTACTTGGTCACCACCCGCTGGTTGCCCAACTGGACAATCGCGTAGATGGCAGCTTCTTCGTCGATCCAGCGCAGCAGGCTGCCACCGAACAGGGTGCCGTTGGGGTTGAGGTCTTCGGGTTTTACCCATTTGCGGGTGTGGAAGTTCATGGTCACTCCAAAGCGTCTTGCCAAATGATGGGCAACATCATGGCAGAGCAGCGCAGCAAGCTCTATGAACCATTGCCTATCAACCCCATGAGCGATCTTCATGCTGCCGACAGAAAGGCTTGGGAAGTCAGCCGCAGCCCGCTATAATCCCCACCGTTTCAAAACGGTCATCTTCAGTTGATACCGTTCTCCCGCCACCTGTCCGAGGGGCGCTGCAGCAGGCTCGACCTGTCAGGCTCGGATGGGGCGTTGTCTGGCCTGGTTGTCCTGGCCTGATACTAAACGCACAACGGCGCCCATTCGCACACTACGAATGGAGGCTCTTCATGAGCGCTGTAATCACGCCTGCAGATTTTAACGACTACAAAGTCGCCGACATGTCCCTCGCCGCCTGGGGCCGTCGCGAAACCTTTATCGCCGAATCCGAAATGCCAGCCCTGATGGGTCTGCGCCGAAAGTACGCCGCTGAGCAACCGCTCAAGGGCGCGAAGATTCTCGGCTGCATCCACATGACCATCCAGACTGCCGTGCTGATCGAAACCCTGGTTGCCCTGGGCGCCGAAGTACGCTGGTCGTCCTGCAACATTTTCTCGACTCAGGATCAGGCCGCTGCCGCTATCGCCGCTGCCGGCATTCCGGTTTTCGCCTGGAAAGGCGAGACCGAAGTAGAGTACGAGTGGTGCCTGGAGCAAACCATCCTTAAGGATGGCGCGCCATGGGATGCCAACATGATCCTCGATGACGGCGGCGACCTGACCGAGTTGCTGCACAAGAAATACCCGGCCATCCTCGACCGCGTCCACGGCGTGACCGAAGAAACCACCACCGGCGTACACCGCCTGCTGGACATGCTGGCCAAGGGCGAACTGAAAATCCCGGCCATCAACGTCAACGACTCGGTGACCAAGAGCAAGAACGACAACAAGTACGGCTGCCGTCACAGCCTGAACGACGCGATCAAGCGCGGCACTGACCACCTGCTGTCCGGCAAGCAAGCGCTGGTTATCGGCTACGGTGACGTGGGCAAGGGTTCGTCCCAGTCCCTGCGTCAGGAAGGCATGATCGTCAAGGTTTCCGAAGTTGACCCTATCTGCGCCATGCAAGCCTGCATGGACGGTTTCGAGCTGGTTTCGCCGTTCATCGACGGCATCAACACCGGGACCGAAGCAAGCATCGATAAAGCCCTGCTGGGCAAGATCGACCTGATCGTTACCACCACCGGCAACGTCAATGTTTGCGACTCGAACATGCTCAAGGCCCTGAAGAAGCGTGCCGTGGTCTGCAACATCGGTCACTTCGACAACGAGATCGACACCGCTTTCATGCGCAAGAACTGGGCATGGGAAGAAGTGAAGCCGCAGGTGCACAAGGTTCACCGCACAGGCGCAGCTGGCTTCGATCCACAGAACGACGACTACCTGATCCTGCTGGCCGAAGGCCGTCTGGTGAACCTGGGCAACGCCACCGGCCACCCAAGCCGCATCATGGACGGTTCGTTCGCCAACCAGGTACTAGCGCAAATCCTCCTGTTCGGCCAGAAGTACGCCGACCTGTCGCCTGCCCAGAAGGCCGAGCGCTTGACCGTAGAAGTACTGCCGAAGAAACTCGACGAAGAAGTGGCCCTGGAAATGGTCCGCGGCTTCGGCGGCGTGGTGACTCAACTGACCAAGACCCAGGCCGACTATATCGGCGTGACCGTTGAAGGTCCGTTCAAGCCGCACGCATATCGCTACTAAGTAACCGGCGCCACCTGCTCTACCTGTAGGAGCGAGCTTGCTCGCGAAAAGCCCAAAGGCACCGCGCATATCCTGTTTACACGCGTTATCGTTGCGGTTCTTCGCGAGCAAGCTCGCTCCTACAGTACAGATGGATGCACAGTCGGTTTTCGAGTTCCCAAGGGTATTACCATGTCCCAAGACCGTCGCTACAGCTTCGAGTTCTTCCCCACCAAGACCGATGCTGGGCATGAAAAACTGCTCGCCACTGCCCGTCAGTTGGCCAGCTATAACCCCGATTTCTTCTCCTGCACCTACGGTGCCGGCGGTTCCACCCGTGATCGCACGATCAACACCGTGCTGCAGCTGGAAAGCGAAGTCAAAGTACCGGCCGCCCCGCATTTGTCCTGCGTTGGCGACAGCAAGGCCGACCTGCATAGCCTGCTGACACAATACAAAAGTGCGGGCATCAAGCGCATCGTCGCTCTGCGCGGCGACTTACCGTCCGGCATGGGCATGGCCAGCGGCGAGCTGCGCTACGCCAATGACCTGGTGAGTTTCATCCGCGAAGAGACCGGTGATCACTTCCACATCGAAGTGGCTGCTTACCCGGAAATGCACCCCCAGGCGCGCAACTTCGAAGACGATCTGCGCAACTTCGTGCGCAAGGCCAATGCCGGTGCCGACAGTGCGATCACCCAGTACTTCTTCAACGCCGACAGCTATTTCTACTTCGTCGAGCGTGTACGGGCGTTGGGTGTGAACATTCCAATCGTCCCGGGCATCATGCCAATCACCAACTACAGCAAACTGGCGCGGTTCTCTGACGCCTGCGGCGCGGAAATCCCCCGCTTCATTCGCAAACAACTGGAATCCTATGGCGATGACGTCAAAAGCATCCAGGCGTTCGGCGAGCAGGTCATCAGCGAAATGTGTGAACGTTTGTTGCAAGGTGGCGCGCCAGGGTTGCACTTCTATACCCTGAACCAGGCTGAACCAAGCTTGGCCGTCTGGAACAACCTCAAGCTACCTCGCTAAGGTTCGTTTCAAAGTGCCCTGGCCCTCTTAATACGAGGGCCTTTGCCGTTTTAAATGCCCACGAAAACCTGCAGTCCATGAATACAGCCGCCCCGACTCCGCGCCCGCAACTGGTTTACCTGATATTTGGCTCCGAGACTTACCATCAGGAAGCGGTATTCAGCATCGCCAGCGCCCTGGACGATACGCGCCAGGTCTCCGCTCACCTGCAGCGCTTGATGTACAAGCTGATCACCCTGGTGCTGCCCAAGCATCAGCAGCAGTTCATCCGGGAAATCCTCTACGGCTGCTACGAACACCCCAACGAATTCGACCAGGCCTGTGGCCCGGTTTGGTGGGACAAGGCGCGGCAGAATCAGGAAGAACGCCAAGGCCGTCCTATTGATGCCAGCCTTCTGGAGCACTGGTTCGCCAACCCCGTTGTGCGCCTGATCCTCGACGAGCGCCGCGAAGCCATTTACGAACACCTGATGAAGTCTTCGCCAAAATAAAAATTCAGTATCAGCACCCGCAGATACCTGTTCCAGAGCTTCTATTTAAGCGGAGACAGTCGTAACCTCAGGTATGCCAGCCATTTTCCAGTTGTTGACAGCTGTTCTTCTCACTTGCCTGAGCCTGACCGCCCGAGGCGAGAAACTGCGTATTGTCACCGAACCCTGGGCGCCCTATGTGTACGAGGAAAACGGCAGCATGCGCGGCCTCGACTACGAGACCACGGTAATTGTCTTTCAGCGCCTGGGGATTGATGTGCAATGGCAGTTCCTACCCTGGAAGCGTTGCCTGGCCATGCTCGACCAGGGCCAGGCCGACGGCGCGCTGGACATTTTCCACAGCAACGAACGGGACAATGTGCTGCTGTACCCCAGTGAACCGCTGTCCCGAGTGGAGTTCGTAATGTTCTATGCCAACGAGCGCCCTCACCCGTTCCAGACCCTTGATGACCTGCGCGGCCTGACCATCGGCACTTCGCCGGGCTACCTTTACGGCGCTGAATTCAGCGAATCCACCCTCTTCAACCGCGAACCGGCCCCCAGCCATGAAGCCAACTTCGGCAAATTGGCCCGTGGACGGATCGACTTGCTGATCACCGATCGCCGAGTCGGCCAGCATGCACTCAAGGAATTGGGCCTTGAAGACCAGATCACCCAGGCGCCGAACGTGATCAGCAGCCAACAGCAATTTCTCGCCGTGCGCCGTGGCGCGGGGATGGACTTGCTGGTCCAGCGCTTCGGCGCCGAGCTCAAGCGCTTCAAGCAAGAGCCTGCCTACGCGGCCTTGAGCGCCAAATACGCAGGCGCCAGCGCTGAAACGACCTCATTGCTGCTTCCAGCGCCACCCCCCGGACAAAACCGTTGAGCAGCAGGAAAGCAGCGCATACTGATTGCTCTGTTATACTCCGGCCTTTCCGCCAGGCTTACGCCCGGACGCTTGGGTCTATAAAAGACACCCCGATGCAGCTACTGCGCAGCTTTGCAGCCCGCGCGAGCCGTCGAAGTGCCTGCCAGCCCCAGCAGGACCGGACGGGATTGCGTTCATCTAAACGCCATTCGCGCCAGGCAAGACTATCCCTCTGGGCCAAGCCCTAACTAAAACAGGATTACTCATGTCCTTTGCTTCCCTCGGTCTCTCCGAGGCTTTAGTCCGTGCCATCGAGGCAGCGGGCTATACCGAGCCTACTCCGGTGCAACAGCGGGCCATTCCCGCCGTGTTGCAAGGTCGCGACCTAATGGTTGCGGCACAGACAGGTACTGGTAAAACCGGCGGCTTCGCCCTTCCGATTCTGGAACGGCTGTTTCCCAATGGTCACCCGGACAAATCCCAGCGTCACGGCCCGCGCCAACCGCGCGTATTGGTCCTGACCCCTACCCGCGAACTCGCAGCCCAAGTGCACGAGAGCTTCAAGCTCTATGCCCGCGACTTGAAGTTCGTCAGCGCCTGCATCTTCGGCGGCGTCGGCATGAACCCACAGGTTCAGGCCATGGCCCGTGGTGTCGACGTACTGGTTGCCTGCCCAGGTCGCTTGCTCGACCTGTGCGGCCAAGGCAGCGTCGACCTGTCCCACGTGGAAATCCTCGTGCTGGACGAAGCCGACCGCATGCTCGACATGGGCTTTGTCCATGACGTGAAGAAAGTCCTCGCCCGCCTGCCAGCCAAACGCCAGAACCTGCTGTTCTCGGCGACCTTCTCCAATGACATCACGTCCTTGGCCGGCAAGCTGCTGCACAACCCCGAGCGCATCGAAGTCACGCCGCCGAACACCACCGTCGAGCGTATCGAGCAACGGGTGTTCCGCCTGGCCGCAAGCCACAAGCGTGCGCTGCTGGCCCACTTGATCACCGCCGGCGCCTGGGAACAGGTCCTGGTGTTCACCCGCACCAAGCACGGCGCCAACCGCCTGGCCGAGTACCTGGACAAGCACGGCCTCACCTCCGTCGCCATCCACGGCAACAAGAGCCAGAACGCACGGACCAAAGCCCTGGCCGACTTCAAGGCCGGTGAAGTGCGCATCCTGGTGGCCACCGACATCGCCGCGCGCGGCCTGGACATCGATCAGTTGCCCCACGTGGTCAACTTCGAGCTGCCAAACGTCGACGAAGACTATGTGCACCGTATCGGCCGTACCGGCCGTGCCGGTCGTTCGGGCGAGGCCATTTCCCTGGTCGCGCCGGACGAAGAAAAGCTGCTCAAAAGCATCGAACGCATGACCAAGCAGAAAATTGCCGACGGCAACCTGATGGGCTTCGATGCCAGTGCAGTGGAAGCCGAGAAGCCGGAAGTGCGCGAGCGTCCGGACGTGCGCAACCCACGCAACAACCCACGCGGTCCGAAGGGCGATGGCCCGAACGGCGGCGGTGGCGGCGGTGGTCGCAAGGACAAGGGCAAGGACAAGGGCGCCAAGGAAAAACCTGCAGCCAGCAGCCGCGGCGAACGTCCAGCCCGCGAGCAGAAGCCTCGTGAAAGCACCCCGGCCCGCGAACAGCGCCAGCCGAGCCAACCACCACGTGCTGCCGCTGACCGCGCCCCGGACGAGTTCCTCGACGACGACGTGGATAACTTCGGTAACCGCGCTGACTACGTGCCCCAGGCCAAACCAGCCCAGGGCCGTGGTCGTCGTCCAGGTGCTCCGGCACAGGGTGCAGGCACAGGAACTGGTGCTCCACGCACCGGCCAGCCGCAGGGTCGCCAGAGCACTCCGCGCAGCAGCAACGGCGCAACCACTGGCACCCCGCCAGCCAAGCGCAACGGCCCACGCAACGGTGCTCCCCGTGACGGTCAGGCCCGTCGCGAAGAGGCGCCACGCAACCGCCGGCCAGCTCGTGACGAGCAGCCACAGTCGTCGGAACCGGCTGTGCAAAACCCGCGTGGCGGCCCTGCGCCGAAGATCATCCACAAGGAGTCGAAAAGCGATCGCTCCCTGACACCTGAGCAGCTGGATCAACTGCCAGGCCGTCCTCGTGGTGAAAAACCAGCGCTGCTGACCCGCAACCGCTGAGTTTTCAGCTGTAAAAAAGCGCCCCGACTGGTTCGGGGCGTTTTTGTATCTGGCACTTTTCTTATTAATCGACAGCCGTACCAACCTTATGAAAAAGCTTGGCAAAAATAGTCCAGCGACCGTCCACTTTCATCAGGTTCAAGTAATCCACCATGATGTTATCGAACAGGCGCAGGCGAACCTTGACCATGGCCATTTCCGGTGACATCACATCAATCATCAGCACTTCGTCCAATCGCGCAAACCCACCTTCCTGCGGCGACTTACGGCCCTGGACCATGGCGCGATACTCAGCGAAAGGGCGCACGGTCACTTGCCCATCCTGAGCGGCATACAGCACACAACCCGGATGAAAAACCTGATCGAACGTGTTTAAGTCTTGGGTTTGCAACACATCAAAGTACTCTTTCAACATGCTTTGAATTTCATGACTAACCATACTGGGTCCCCTGATGATTTAACTGTGTGCCATTTCAATAAGTAACATGCAGCCAATTATCAGCAAGGCACCGGACTCGGGTATAGCGGCTATTATTCGTCCTTTATGTGAACGGAATTCACCTATTGAAACTGCCTCCCCTCGCTGCCTTGCGTGCTTTCGAAGCACTCGCCCGATTGGGCAAGGTGAACCTGGCAGCGCTGGAGTTGCATGTCACCCACAGCGCCGTCAGCCATCAAATCCGCTCCCTGGTGGAATACCTCGACGTGGCGCTGGTCGCGCGCTGGGCGTTCATTGGTGTTGACCGATGAAGTCCAGATCTACGCCTATCAAATCCGCCAAGCGCTGGGAGAGATTGCTGGGGTCACCGAAAAGTTTCTGGCGAAGACCAAGCATCCACAACTGACGCTGTCGGTCCTGCCCTCGTATGGCCTTTTTTGGCTATTGCCCAGGCTCAAAGGCTTCATGTGCGCCCACCCCGACTTGCACCTCAAGCTGGCCTCCACCATGGAGTTCGTCAGTTTTGAGCAGGGGCTGGTAGATTGCGCAATCCGCTTCGGCCACGGCCAATGGCCCGACGTGCATTGCGAACCCCTGATGGCGGACTCATTGCTGGTGGTCGCCGCTGCAAACTTCAACGGCGGCGCGCTGCCAATCACCCCGCAGGCCGTACTGGAACAGCCGCTGCTACATGCCAGTGAAAGCTGGCCAGTCTGGCTCAGCGCGGCTGGAATCGAGGGGCAACGCCCTCCCGCCACACTAGAGTTCACCGACTCCACGCTACTGCTTGAGGCCGTCAGGCTGGGATACGGCATTGCGCTGAGACCCGACGTTCGATTGCCCATTCCCTGATAGAGCGCGGGGAGTTGGTCAAACTGACGGATATCGAACCCGTGCATTCATCACGCTACTTTCTGGTCTGGCCCAACGGCAGCAAACGTTCGGCGCAAATATCATCACTGCTTAAGTGGCTCAAAGAGCAGGTCGTGCAGTATCAGGGCAGCCTATAAGCTTACAACTGACAGACAGCAAAACGCCGACCCTGAGGTCGGCGCTTAGGGTTGACGCAGCAAAAATTACTTCGCTTTGACACCTTCAAACGTGATGTACAACTCGACCGCGTCGGAGGACGGGCCCAGATCCTTCTGCTTGCCGAAATCAGAGCGCTTGATGCTGGTGGTACCTTCGAAGCCAGCACGGTATCCGCCCCATGGATCCTTGCCTTCACCCAGGAAAGTAGCCTTGACCACGATCGGCTTGGTCACACCCAGCAAAGTCAGGTCGCCGGCGACATCAGCCGTGTCTTTACCATCAGCATTTTTGCCGGTGGACTTGACGCTGGTGGAGACGAACTTGGCGTCGGCGAACTTGCCAACGTTCAGGAAGTCGGCACTGGCGATGTGCTTGTCACGTTCAGCGTGGTTAGTGAACAGGCTGGCAGTGCGAACATTAAATTCGATCTTGCTGTCTTCAGGCTTCGCAGCGTCGAAGCTGAACTTGCCATCGATATCCTTGAAGGTACCGGTGATGTAGCTGTAGCCCAAGTGGCTGATCTTGAAATCGACGAAGGCGTGCTGGCCTTCCTTGTCGACCACATAATCAGCCGCCATCACCTGACCGGCAGACAGCAAAGCAGAACCGATTGCCAGAGCAGCGAGAGTCTTTTTCAACATGCTTTATATTCCTTGTGAGTCGAGGTTGAACATCAGGCTTTGCGCCCCAGCATACGAACCAGGGTCGCATCACGATCAATAAAGTGGTGTTTCAGTGCAGCCACACCATGCAGGCCAGCGAACACAACCAGTACCCAGGCCAGGTAAAAATGCACCAAGCCGGCTACGTCTGCCTGGTCCGGTAAACCGGAAACCAGCGCAGGAATTTCAAACAGGCCAAACACCGGAATCCCGACACCGTCTGCGGTGGAAATCAGGTAACCGGCAATCATCACGGCAAACAGCCCGAGATAAAGGAAGGCATGACCAAACCTGGCACCCAAGCGGGTCAAGCGGCTGTAGCTGGCCAGTGACGGCGGCGGGGGGCTGATAAAGCGCCACATCACCCGCAACAGCATGATGGCGAACAACGTGATGCCGATGCTCTTGTGCAGGTCCGGCGCGTCTTTGCGCCACATGCTGTAGTAGTCAAGACCGACCATCCACAGCCCAAGAGCGAACAGACCGAACACCACCAAGGCCACGCCCCAGTGGATAACAATACTGACCCAGCCGTAGCGGGCCGATGAATTTCGTAGTTGCATTACCCAAATCCCGTAAGAGCTGCGCCCAAGACTAGCGTTTTACCTATCGAATTAAAGCGGAAAATTTCGCTTTGAAATATCGAGAAATATGATGTTAAGCGTAGGAACAATAAATTAACCGGGGATTAAGGATTATTCAGAAGAAACGTGACAGACCGTCCTGCTACAGGCACCAATTCGATTTTCAAAGCACGCAATGGGTTGTGACACTGCCCGGCATTGCATAGGCTTGCGCGATTGTTTCGCCCGCGCACGTCGCGAGCCGCTTCGAGGAGACTGAAGATGGGATTGAATAACCAGTGGATGCAACGCGATCTTGCGGTGCTGTGGCATCCCTGCACCCAGATGAAAGACCATCAGCAACTTCCGCTGATTCCCATCAAGCGCGGTGAAGGCGTGTGGCTGGAAGACTTCGAAGGCAAGCGCTACCTGGACGCCGTCAGTTCCTGGTGGGTCAACGTGTTCGGCCACGCCAACCCACGCATCAACCAGCGCATCAAGGATCAGGTGGATCAGCTGGAGCATGTGATCCTCGCCGGTTTCAGCCACCAGCCAGTGATCGAGCTGTCCGAGCGCCTGGTGAAGATGACGCCCGAAGGCCTGACCCGTTGCTTCTACGCCGACAATGGTTCGTCGTGCATAGAAGTCGCGCTGAAGATGAGCTTTCACTACTGGCTCAACCGTGGCCAGCCTGCCAAGAAGCGCTTCGTCACCCTGACCAACAGTTACCACGGTGAAACCATCGCGGCGATGTCGGTGGGCGATGTGCCGCTGTTCACCGAAACCTACAAGGCCCTGCTGCTGGACACCATCAAGGTGCCGAGCCCGGACTGCTACCTGCGCCCCGAGGGCATGAGCTGGGAAGAACACTCACGCAACATGTTCCTGGCCATGGAACAAACCCTGGCCGAGAACCATGACAGCGTCGCCGCCGTGATCGTCGAACCGCTGATCCAGGGCGCCGGTGGCATGCGCATGTACCACCCGGTGTACCTCCAGTTGCTGCGCGACGCTTGCGACCGCTACGGCGTACACCTGATCCACGACGAAATTGCCGTCGGCTTCGGACGCACCGGCACTATGTTCGCCTGTGAACAGGCCGGCATCCGCCCGGACTTCCTCTGCCTGTCCAAGGCCCTGACCGGCGGTTATTTGCCGCTGGCGGCCGTGGTCACTACAGAGGATGTCTACAGCGCCTTCTACGACGACTACCCGACTCTGCGTGCCTTCCTGCATTCCCACAGCTACACCGGCAATCCTCTGGCGTGTGCGGCGGCGCTGGCGACCCTGGATATTTTCGAAGAAGACAACGTCATCGAGAACAACAAGGCCCTGGCCCAGCGCATGACCACGGCCACCGCGCACCTGGTGGATCATCCCCACGTCTCGGAAGTGCGTCAGACCGGCATGGTCCTGGCCATCGAGATGGTCCAGGACAAGGCCACCAAGACCGCCTACCCGTGGCAGGAACGCCGTGGGCTCAAGGTCTTCGAACATGCTCTTGAGCGCGGTGCGTTGCTGCGCCCGTTAGGCAGCGTGGTGTATTTCTTGCCGCCTTATGTGATTACCCCGGAGCAGATCGACTTCCTCGCAGAAGTGGCCAGTGAAGGCATTGATATTGCCACCAACAGTAAAGTCAGCGTGGCAGTGCCCAAGGACTTTCACCCAGGGTTTCGTGATCCAGGCTGATTGCCCACCCCCTTGTTGATCGCTCCCACGCTCCGCGTCTGCCCTGCACACTATTTCCAGAGAACAGAAATGAGACTGTCCCGCTTTTTTATCGACGCCCCCCTGAGCATTGGCGACCACGAGTTGCCCGAAGCCCAGGCGCATTACATCAGCCGCGTGTTGCGCATGAACGAAAGCGATCCCGTGCAGTTGTTCGACGGCTCCGGCCAGGAGTTTCTCGGCACGTTGCTGGAAGTCGGTAAAAAACGCGTGGTGGTGCAACTGACCGAAGCCTTCGCCGGGCAGGTCGAATCACCGTTACAGATCCACCTCGGCCAGGGCTTGTCCCGTGGCGAACGGATGGACTGGGCGATCCAGAAAGCCACTGAGCTGGGGGTCAACGAAATCACCCCTATTTTCAGCGAGCGCTGCGAAGTACGCCTCAAGGACGAACGGGCCGACAAGCGCCTTCAGCACTGGCGCCAAGTGGCGAGCAGTGCGTGCGAGCAGTGCGGTCGTTCGCGGGTGCCGGTGATTCATCCACCGCTGTTGCTGGCGGATTGGCTGAAGCAGACCGAGGCGGACTTGAAACTGGTCTTGCACCCGGTGGCCGAACCATTGGTCAGCCATGCCAAGCCTGCAAGCCTGGCGTTTCTGATCGGGCCAGAGGGCGGTTTGACCGATGGGGAAGTGGACACCGCGCAGAATGCCGGATTCCACTCGGCGCGACTGGGGCCGCGAGTGCTGCGCACCGAAACAGCGCCAGTCGTGGCGCTGGCGGTGGCCCAGCAGCTGTGGGGCGATTTCTAAACCAACGCAACTCACCCCATGAAAACCCAATCAAATGTGGAAGCTGGCTTGCCTGCTCCCACATTTTGATCGGGCTACCACTCCATCACTCCACCGGATCACTCACCGGCTTGGCAATAATCGCCTTCAACTCGCTGGTCATCGGAAACTCCAGGTTCAAGCCCTTGGGCGGGATCGGCTGTTCAAACCAGCGCTGGTAAATCCCGTTGATCTCCCCCGAGCTGTACAGACCCGCCAACGTCTCGTTGACCACCGCGAGAAACTGCGGATCGTCCTTGCGCACCATGCAGCTGTAGATTTCCCGCGACTGCTCCTCACCCACCACTACCCACTTATGGGGGTCCTTGGCCTTGGCGCGCTCGCCGTAGAGCAAGGCGTCGTCCATGTAGAACGCCACTGCCCGGCCCGACTGCAGCATCTGGAACGCTTCGCCGTGGTCCTTGGCGCTGATCACCGACATGTTCAGCTTGTGGTCGGCGTTATAGCTCTTGATAAAGCGCTCGTTGGTGGTTCCCGCGGTGGTCACTACGTTCTTGCCTTTGAGGTCAGCGAAGCTGTTGATGCCGCTGTCCCTGGAGGTCAGCAACTGACCCTTCACGTAGATAAAGCCGTAGGAAAACGCCACCTGTTTCTGCCGCTCGGCAGTCACGCCGGTAGAGCCACACTCCAGGTCCACAGTGCCGTTCTGCACCAGCGCGATGCGGGTCTGGGACGTCACCAGGTTGTACTTAACATTGAGTTTGGGCACACCGGTTTTCTGTTGAATGCGCTCGACAATCTTGCTCGCCAGATCCACCGAGTAGCCCATGGGTTTACCGGTGTGATCACCGACGTAGGAAAACGGCACCGAGGCATCGCGATAACCCAGGGTGATGCTCTTGGCGTTGGCGATCTTGCTCAACGTGCCTTGCAAGGGTGCTTCAGTGGCGTGGGCCTGAGCCCCAAGCAACAGCCCCAGGGTGCAGCCGATCAACGTGATTTTTTGCATTGTTATTCTCCGTTGGTTTTCTTGTTATGCAGATCGTTAAGGGCGGCGAGCAGCGATGACGCTGATCTCTACCAGCACGTCAGGACGTGCCAGCTCCGCTTGCAGGGTGGTGCGGGTTGGCGCCTGGCCGGGCGACAGCCAGGCTGACCAGACGTCATTCATCGGCGCAAAACCGTCCTGGATATTCTTCAGGTAAATGGTTGCGTTGAGTAGATGATCCTTGTCGCTGCCAGCGTCGCGCAGCAGCGCATCTATCTTGGCCAGGACTTCCTGGGTTTGCGTCGTCACATCCTGGCCCTCGCCGGGCACCTGGCCGGACAAAAACACCAGGCCCTGAAAGGTCACTGCGCCGGACAGACGGCTGTTGCTGTTGATTCGGGTGATGCTCATCGGTGCATCCTCAGGCGGCGCGGGGAGCGAGGCCCTGCATATCAATGGAAGTCGTGTGTTGGCCGATCAATTCGGCGAGCAATTGGCCGCTGCCACAGGCCAGGGTAAACCCCAGGGCACCATGGCCGAGGTTAAGCCACAGGTTGCGATAGGCACTGGCGCCGATCAGCGGCACGCCGCTGGGCGTGGCCGGACGCATACCGGCCCATTCGATGGCCTGTGCGTAATCACCGGCCAGCGGGAACGTTTCACAGGCCTGGCGCTTGATCAGCGCCAGACGCTTGGGTTCAATACGGGTGTCGAAGCCTACGATATCCACCATCGCCGCCACCCGCAGTTGCTCGCCGATACGGGCGTAGACGATCTTACGGTCGTAATCGGTGATGCTGATATTCGGCGCTTGATGCTGTTCGCCAATCGGCACGCTCAGGCTGTAGCCCTTGAGTGGATACAGCGGCAACGACACGCCAGGCAGAGCCAGCTCGGGGCTGCGATGACCCGCCGCCAGCACCAGGTGTTCGACCGCCAGCACCTCGCCGCCCATCTCGATCGCCTGCACGGCGCCATCCGCGTGACGAATGCCGGTGACTTTACGGCCCAGCATGAACGTGCAACGCCCCGAAGCTTGAAGGCGCGCTGCCAGTTGCTGGCAGAAGCCATGACAGTCCGCCACTTCTTCGTTGGGCGTGTAGATCCCACCAACAAAATCCCCAGCGCCCAGGGTCGGCTCCAGCCGCGCACAATCAGCCGCCGACAACACTTGTTGTTGCAGGCGATCAGTCACTTTGCCCCGCGCATGCTCAAACGTATTGTGGCTGCGAAACGTCACCAGCTTGCCGTTGCGCCGCCAGTCGAAGCCGTCCAGGCCGTCTTCGTCACGCCACTGCTGCAAGGTGCTCTGACTCAAAGACGCCAGGCGTAACAAATGCCCGGCATTGCGCTTGTTGACCGAGGCGCGACAGGCGCCGAGAAAGGACGCCATCCAGCGCCATTGCGCTGGGTCCAGGCGCGGGCGCAGCTTCAATGGCGAGTCACCACGCAGCATCCAGCCGATGGCTTGCAGTGGCACCCCGGCATCCGCCAGGGGGGCGACGTAGCGATAGGACAGTTGGCCGCCGTTGGCAAAGCTGGTTTCGCTGCCAAGGGTTTCCTGTGCTTCGACCACCGTCACGTCCATGCCGGCGCGCACCAGGGCGTAAGCACTCGCCAGGCCGATGACCCCACCGCCAATGATGCAAACCTGCTGAGCCATATCAGTCCTTAGCCGTTGATTGTCAGAGCTGAAGGTTAGGGCCAGGTGACAGACGCCGGACAATGAATAAAGATGGGGCACCCATAAACAAAGGTTATGGATCTTCCATGCGCTTACGCCATATCGAAATCTTCCAGGCGATCCGCCAGACCGGCTCCGTCAGCGCCGCCGCGCAGTTGCTGCACGTCTCGCAACCGGCGGTGAGCAAAGTGTTGCAGCACGCCGAGTTGCAACTGGGCTTCCCGCTGTTTTTGCGCATACGCGGCAAACTGCTGCCCACGCCCGAGGCGCTGGCCCTTGAGCGGGAAGTCGACAAGGTCACCGAAAGCCTGCAAGGCGTGCGGCGCCTGGCGCAGAACCTGCGCCGCGAGCCGGGTCAAAGCCTGCGCATCGGCGCCACACCAGCCCTGGCGTTATCGCTGCTGCCGCCGGCCATTCGCGAGTGGACTCAGCGCTACCCGGACATCGCCTGCGAACTGTCCAGCGCCCACAGCCGCGAGCTGGTGCAGAACCTGTTGATGCGCGAGATGGATGTGGCGCTGACGCTCAAGTCCCCCGATCACCCAGGGTTGAAGGCCCAGGCGTTGGCCCATGGCGTGCTGGTCGCCCTGGCGCCGCGAGGTTACTGGCCCGAGGCAGAACATGGGAAACCCTTGCCACTGATGGCGTTGGCCGATGCGCCGTTGATTGGCCTGTCCAGCGCCGACCCATTGTCGGCGAAACTCGACAGTTACCTGGAAGCCGTCGACCCGCCACCGCGTGTAAGCATCGCAGTGCAGACTTACTCCCTGGCCAGGGCCATGGTCGAGTCCGGTGCAGGGCTGGCGGTGATTGATCCGTTTACGGCCCTGGGTGCGTCAACGTCCACCACCTGCATCCGTCCGCTGGCACCACCACTGCCGATCACCTTGTATGCCCTGACCCGCGCCGATGAACCGCCGCCACATATGCTGGCGAGCCTACTGGAGATTTTCAGCAACCGGGCCCAGGAACAACTCGACCGCCTGTAGGAGCGTCACAGTACATAGCGCATGATTGCCACGAAATGCAGCAAACTCCCGCCAATCACGAACAAATGCCAGATCCCATGGGAGTGCCGCAGACGGTGCTCCAGAGCAAAGAAAATAATACCCACGGTGTACAACACCCCGCCCGACGCCAGCCAGATAAACCCCGCCGTGCCCAACGCCGCAATCAGCGGTTTGACCGCCACCAGCACAATCCAGCCCATCACCGCATAGATCACGATCGACAGAATCCGCGCCTCCGAGCGTGGTTTGATCTCTTGCAGGATGCCAATCACTGCCAGCCCCCAGACAATCCCGAACAGCGTCCAGCCCCACGGCCCGCGCAGGGTCACCAGGCAAAACGGCGTGTAGCTGCCGGCGATCAGCAGGTAGATCGAAAAGTGATCGACCTTCTGCATGATCTCTTTTTTGCGCCCACGCACGCTGTGATAAACCGTTGACGCGCTGTACAGCACCAACAGCGTGAAACCATAAATCGCCACGCTGACAATCTTCCAGGGGCTGCCATCGAGACTTGCAACCACCAACATCCACACCGCGCCAACAAAGGCCGCGACCGCCCCAAGCAAATGGCTCCAGGCGTTAAATCGTTCCCCGTGATACATGTGTCACTGACCTCCAATAGCCTGTGTTGCCAACAAGGCTCATGCCTGGCGAGTGATAGTGCAAGGCCGTTCTGACGTCCGCGCCTCAAGCTGCGCTACATGCCTGGGAGCGCGCATGTTTTAGGGGCACAATCGAGCGCATTCGAACAAGAGTCACGGCCATGCTGATCGACGAAGAACTCACCCTCAAAAAACTGGAAATCTTCCTGGCGTTCATGCGCACCGGCAACCTGGCCCGGGCCGCGGCCGAGTTGCAGACCAGCAACGTTAGCGTGCACCGGGCGATCCACTCCCTGGAAAACGCCCTGCGCTGCCCGCTGTTCAAGCATGAAGGTCGCAACCTCACACCGCTGGAAAGCGCCTATGTGCTGGAGGAACGCGCACAAAAGCTGATCCAGGACGTGGTCGACAGCGTACGCCTGACCCGCGAAGCCGCCGGGTTCTCCGCCGAGCGTTTCAAGCTGGGTTCCCTGTATTCCCTGACGGTGAAGACCGTGCCGCAGCTGATCATGGGCCTGAAAATCCGCCGCAGCGAGCTGAATATCGACCTGATCCTGGGCTCCAATTTCGACCTGCTGTACAAGCTCAAGAACATGGAAGTGGACGCGATCCTGATCTCCCTGGACGACAACGCCTGCGACTCGGACTGTGAGCAAATCGCGTTGTTTTCCGATGACATATTCCTCGCCACGCCTGCCGATTCGCCCTTGGACCGCGAACAGGAAATCGACCTGGCCGATGTGCGCGACGCCACCTTCATCACCCTGACCCAAGGCTTCGCCACTCACCAGGATGGCAATCGGGTGTTCAAGCAGGCTGGCTTCGAGCCCAAGGTGGCGATGCAGGTCAACGACATCTTCACGCTGCTGAGCATGGTCAGTTCAGGGGTGGGGTATGCGCTACTGCCGGGGAGGATTGCGGCGGTGTATGAGAATCGGGTGAAGCTGATTCCGTTGCAGCCGCGCTATCGGTTACAGCAGCGCATCGGCGTGATGTTCTTGAAGGCCAAGGAACGCGACCCGAACTTGCTAGCGCTGCTGGCAGAGTGTCGGATGTATGCCAATCGGCAGACCTGACACCCCACGGGCCGTTGTGGCGAGCGGGCTTATTGTGGCGAGCGGGCTTGCCCGCGTTGGAGTGCGGAGCACTCCCTGGCCGGTCGCTATGATTTATCAGAAAGACCGCAGTGATTGGTTTTAGGGCCGCTTCGCGGCCCAACGCGGGCAAGCCCGCTCGCCACAACAAGGGGGTTTTCCACAACAAGTCGCGCTCATATCACAGCAGTCAGGGCTTTAGCCCACCAACCCGCGCATGATCAGAAACAGCAACGACGGCCCCAGCAAACACCCCAGCGCCGTATAAAAAGCCGCTGTCAGGCAACCGTAAGGCACCAGCTTCGGATCGGTCGCCGCCAACCCGCCGGCCACACCGCTGGAGGTGCCCATCAACCCGCCGAAGATCACCGCGCTACGCGGACTGTTAAGGCCAATCAGGGGAGCTACGAACGGCGTCATCACCATCACCAGAATGGCCTTGATCAACCCAGCGGCAATGGACAACGCCATAACCTCGGAACTGGCACCAATCGCCGCACCGGTCACCGGCCCAACGATATAGGTCACGGCGCCAGCACCGATGGTGGTCAGGCTTACTGCATCGGTGTACCCAAACGCCATGGCCACCCCCACCCCGGCGATAAACGATGAGCCAACGCCGACAAACAGCGCCAACACACCGACGTACCCTGCCCGCTTGAGTTCATCGACACTGACGCCAAACGCCGTGGCGACGATGGCAAAGTCCCGCAGCATCGCCCCGCCCAGCAGGCCGATGCCCGACAGCAACGGGATATCCACCACGCCTTTTGAGCCACCAGTAAAGGCACCGCCGACATAGGACAGGACTAACCCCAGCAAAATGGCGATGGCCGAGCCATGCAGACGGCCCTTGGTGAAGGTGTCGGAGATCCAGTAGGAGACCCACATCGTCAGGCCAATCACCGCAAAACCGCTGATCAGGCCGTAGCCGCTGATCACTTTCATCATGGATTCATACATGGCAATCACCCAGCTTCTTTGGTGGGGACAACGGCACTCGGCTCACGGTTTCCGATGCGCACCAGCACCGGTACCAGGGCAAAGGCCACGACCACGGCAGCGGTTCCGGCAAGAATGGCCATGGGGCCGCCACTGATGGCTCCGTAGACGTTTTGCTGGGCAGCCATGGCCACCACAATCGGAATATAAACCGCCGCCCAGAAGCTCACGCCCTGTTCCGACTTGCCGGTAAACAAGCCGCGCTTGCCCAGATAGCTGCCCAGGCCGATCAACAGCAACATGGCAATCCCCACCCCGCCGACGTTGGCCGGGATGCCCATCCATTTCCCCAGCAGCTCGCCGACAAACAGGCCCGCCAGGGTACACAGCGCCAAAAACGCCACACCGTAAATAATCATGCTGGTTGTCCTCAAAGTGCTTCATCGAAATTGTTGTTTTTGTGCTTCGAAAGCCTCGGGTGCTGCTTTATTGGTGGCGGCGGCCCTCCTCTCGCAACAGGGCCTGCAAGGTGTCCAGACGAGCACCTTCGAAGGCGATCACCGTGCCTTGCTCAAACACTCGCCGCGCCAGGCCGCTGAGCACCGCGCCCGGGGGCAACTCGATCTGCAGGCGTACGCCGCGCTCGTAGGCGCTTTGCACGGTGCCGCGCCAGTCGACGATGCGGCACATGTTGAAAGCCAGGTCGTCGCGCAGGTGTTCGATATCGCGGATCGGCCGGGCACGGGTGCTGCTCAGATAAGTGATGGTTGGGGCTTTCAACGTAACGCTGGCAAATGCCTCGGCCAGGGCGTGGGCCGGTTTTTCCAGCAGCGGGCAATGGGACGGCACGCTGACGGCCAGGCGCTTGGCGACACCCGTGCCTCGTAGCAGTGCCGCGACCGCCTTCATTGCATCATCGCTGCCGGCGATCACGGTTTGATTGTCGGCGTTGATATTGGCCAGGTAGACCGGTGTTTGTGGGCTGTGGACTTGAACGAGGAGTGCTTCGACGGCGGGTAATTGCAGGCCGATGATCGCGGTCATTCCATAGCCCTGTGGATAAGCCTGTTGCATCAACTCACCGCGCAGGCTGACCAGTTTCAACGCGTCGCTAAACGCCAGGGAGCCCGCAATCACCGCTGCCGGGTAGGCGCCGATGGACAGACCCCCGACGTAGTCCGGTGTTTGCTCAAGCATCCGCGCACTGGCGACGCCTGCGATCAACAGGCATAGCTGGACCGCGCGAGTCGAAGACAGCGCCTGGGCCGAATCAAGATTGCGCACCTCTTCGCCCAAGGCGTCGCTCGCCTGCTGCAGCACCACTGCGGGCAAATGCTGGAGCATGCCCGGACGCTGGGCGCCCTGCCCTGGGAACACCAAAAGGCTGCTCATGCCACTGTCTGCCAGGGATCAAGGACCAGATGCGCACCGCTGGCGCTTTTCAACAACACGCGCCGCGACGGACCGGCCCACTCACGCAAGGCGACCGCTCCTTGCGGTGCTTGCAACTGCAGGTCTACCGGGCACACAGCGGTATCCAGTAACGCCAATAGTTCACGGGCGGCATTGCGCTCCAAGGGTTGCGGCATGCGCAGAATCAGGTCCAGATCACTGCGTGCATGCAGCGCTTCAACACTGCTGGCCAATTCAAACCCGGCACTGCCGCTGACGCCCCAATCCAGCCCGAGCTGTTCCAGCAATGGCCGCAGTTGATCGAGCGCCTGCAACGCCGGTAAGTCACGTGGCGACTGCACGCTGCGCAATTGCTCCGGACTTGTCCGGCGCTGAATAGCAGACACCGGCATGACCGCACCATAACGCTGTTCTCGCAACGGCCCGCGCACGCCCACCGACACCTGACCTACAGCGGTCATGGCGCGGCGCACCACCACGGGGTGCCCAGCGCTCAGCGTATCCAACACCCACGACGGCGCATCGACAGCAAGGTGCTCTGGCATCATCCCCCAGAGCAAGTCATGGGGCAGCACACCGTTCACCACTGCTCACGCAACAGCTGACGAACATGGGCGGAAGCGGCGCGATTGCTGGCGCCCAGGCGACCGCTCAAGTTACGACCGCCGGCCTGCACGTCCTTGATCGCCTGCACCAGGCAGTCGCTCACCCGAGCCAGATCGTCCGCCGTCGGCTGCTCGATCTGGCTGACCGACAAGGTCTCCCACAGCAAACCGAGGCTGGCAAAGCTGTCGATGTCATAGGCCATGGGCGGAACGCTGGCAGCCAAGGCTTCCAACTCCTCGACGCTGCGCAGGGTCACCCGCGCCGCCGAGGCCTTGCCCATGGCGTGAACCATCACACCGGGATCGCGCAGGGCGATCAAGCGGTTGGCCTGGTAACCATGAGCGAGAAACGCGCCGGACATGGCCTTGCCCACCAGCAGCGCAATCACCGGATGCCCGGCCAGCCGAGCGCGAGCGTAACTGGCAGCGGCAGCGGCCAGGGCTTGATGGATGCCCAGGGCTTCTTCGCGACGACCGTAGGCCTGGCTAGGCACGTCGACGATGGCGATCAGCGGGCGCTTGTCGCCCGTGTTGATAGCTTCATCGATGGCCTTGGCCAAGCCCCAGCCTTCCAGCAAACCGACTTCACCATTGCGTGCACGGGGGAAGCGGTTTTGCGGGTCGGTGACGACAGCGATGAAGCGCACCTGTTGATCACCGAGCGTGCCATCGGCGACTTTCAGCGAATTCGGCAAACCGTTTACAGGAATGGCGCCGGTGCTCAATGCATTGAACCACTGCAAACCTCTCATGACCTTTCTCCCTGATACAGGTCGCGAACCGTTGCCGGGTCGATTTGCGATTCCGCGTCCAGGCGCGCGAGGCGTTCAAGGTAGTGATCGGCCTGACGGCTGCGTTGAATACTGGGCAAACCTTGCTGCAACAACTCAGTGACTTGTTGCTGAATCTGCGCCACATCGTCCGCTACATAGCGGTCGGCCAGGCCGCTGGCAAAGCGCTGTTCGCCACCGGTCAGGCTCCAGATAAAGGGCCGGTCGCGGGAGTCGTATTCCTCAAGGCCAGCTTCCTGTTCGATCACTTGCGGGCCGTTCAGACCCAGCCGTGCTTCGCGGGTGACTACCAGATAACTGCACAAGCCTGCGGCAATGGACATGCCGCCAAAGCAGCCAACGCTGCCCGCCACCACACCGATCACCGGCTGGTACTGGCGCAGGTCGACAATCGCGGCGTGGATATCGGCAATCGCCGCCAGCCCCAGGTTGGCTTCCTGTAAACGCACGCCACCGGTTTCCAGCAGCAACACGGCGCGAGTGGAAATGCCATTGCGGTTGTCTTCAGCAGCCAGTTCCAGGGCCCCGGCGATTTTCGCCCCGCCCACTTCACCGAGGCTGCCGCCCTGGAAATTGCCTTCGATAGCGGCGATCACCACCGGCAAACCACCGATGCTGCCCTTGGCAATCACCACGCCGTCGTCGGCTTGCGGGACAACGCCCTGGCGAGCCAGCCACGGCGACATCACCCGCTGGAACGGGTCGATCAGTTCACGAAAACTGCCTTGGTCGAGCAAGGCCTTGGCCCGCTGCCGGGCGCCGAGTTCGACGAAGCTGTGTTTGCTGAGCAAGTCATTCATGACCGATCTCCTCGAAGCCTTGCTCCAGGCGTAAGCGCACCACGCCGGGGGTGGCGCCGAAGTCGTGGATATCAATGCTCAGGGCCGGTGGCGTCTGCTCCTGGAAGATCCGTTCGAACAGATGCTGCCAGCGTTGTTCGGCGCCATTGACCGAGGTTTGCACCTGGATCGTCAGGGTGCCCGCCGTGCCCGGCTCCAGCAGCACTTCCAGGTCACCGGAACCGACGCAACCCACCAGCGCACGACCTTTGGCGGGCTGCCCGGCGGGGAATTCAAAGGACAAGGTTTCCATCAAAACGCTCCGTCGCAAGACTCGATGCGGTCGATAAACAGGCAGGCAGCCAACAGGTCGGCGGCGCCGCCTGGGGAGGCATTCAAGACGAGCAGTTGTTGATCCAGTTCATGCAGGCGGCGACGCCCTGCAAGGCTCGCGCTACCACCGGCATCCAGCACGGCTTGGGCGCCTTGCTGCATGGTGTTTAAACCTTCGGTACCGGCGCGGTAGAGCACGCAGGTGTCGACCAGATCGGTCATGATCGCCAGCAACGCGTCGAGGCGGGCGTTCTGTTCGCCGTGCTGTTGCAGGCGGCTTTTTTGCAGTTGCGGCAGGCCGCGTTGCAGGAGCGATGGGAAGCCCAGTTGCGCTTCTTCACGGGCACCGCGAGCGCCGTAGCGTTGGGCGACCAGGGCGCCGTGGCTCAGCGGCTGGGGCGCATGGCGGTCGTTGAGCAAAGCCAGGCGGGCAGCGCGCAAGGTCAGCTCGCTGGCTTGGCTGGATTCAGGTTCCAGCGCGGCAGCGGCCACCAACAACCCCAACGCCCAGATCGCCCCGCGATGCGTGTTCACTCCGTGCGTGGTGGTGAGCATCGACTGTTCACCTTCGCGGCCAATACGCCCAAGGGCTTCGCGCAGGGGTAAACCAACTTCGCCGAACTCGATGGCCGCTTCAGCCATTGCCTTGAACGCCGGCCACAGGGACAACGCCGAGACGTGCATCAGGCCCAGGTGCAAATCACTGTGGGCGCCATTGCCACGGCGGTCCACCAGGGCCGGTTTCGGAGACAGGTCAGCCTCATCGATCAACGCATCTACGGCCAGGTCGGCCAAGTGTTCAGCCAATGTCAGCTTATGCAATTTGAGTGCGTTCATTTACCAGCTCCTGAACTTGGCGGGCGGGTTGTACAAACCACCGGACCACTCCACCAAATCGGCCACGCTTTTCGCCGCGAGCAACTCGCGGGTGGCGTCGGTGCGGCGGATACCGAGGTCTTCGGGCAGCGCAATCAGGCCTTCGCGCCGCATGCGCGCAGTGTCCTTGGGGTTGTGGCGCATACCGATGGCAGTCACCCCGGCGACCGCGGCGATCATCGCCTGGCGCTGTTCCAGGGAGCGGGCCTTGTACAGGTAGGCGATGCCTTCTTCGGTGAGCAAGTGGGTCACGTCGTCGCCGTAGATCATGATCGGCGCCAGGAGCATGCCGCTTTTGCGCGCCACTTCCACCGAGTCCAGCGTTTCAACGAAGGTCGGTTTGCCGCCCTCCTGGAAGGTCTCGACCATTTGTACCACCAACTTCTTGCCGCGTTCGAGCAAGGCTTCGGGGGCGTCATCGTGGCGCATGTCGAGCCAGGCTGGGGTGCCGTGGCGGCGACCGCGCGGGTCATGGCCCATGTTCGGCGCCCCGCCAAAACCGGCGAGGCGACCACGGGTCACGGTAGATGAATGGCCGTCGCCATCCACTTGCAAAGTGGCACCTATAAACAGGTCCACGGCGTATTGGCCGGCCAGTTGACAGAACATCCGGTTGGAACGCATCGAACCATCTCGCCCGGTGAAAAACACATCCGGGCGGGCGGCGATGTAGTTTTCCATGCCCAGTTCGGTGCCGAAGCAATGCACACTTTGCACCCAGCCGCTTTCGATAGCGGGGATCAGGGTTGGGTGCGGGTTGAGGGTCCAGTTACGGCAGATCTTGCCCTTCAGGCCCAGGGATTCACCGTAGGTCGGCAGGATCAACTCGATGGCGGCGGTGTTGAAACCAATGCCGTGGTTCAGGGACTGGACGTTGTGTTTCTCATAGATGCCACGGATCGCCATCATCGCCATCAACACATGCACCGGCTTGATGTGCCGTGGGTCACGGGTGAACAGCGGTTCGATGTAGAAAGGTTTGTCGGCCACCACCACGAAGTCGACCCAACTTGCCGGAATGTCGACACGGGGCAAGTCGCTGACGTCATCCACCAACTGGTTGACCTGGACGATGACAATGCCATCGCTGAAGGCCGCCGGCTCGATCAGCGCCGGGGTGTCTTCGGTACTGGCCCCGGTGTAGATATTGCCGGCGCGGTCGGCCATGAAGCCGGCGGCAAGGACCACGTTGGGAATCAGATCCACCACCAGCCGCGCATAGAGTTCGATGTAGGTATGAATCGCACCGATTTCCAGCAGGCCGTCTTCCAGCAACTGGCTGATGCGCAGGGATTGGGTGCCGGCGAAGGAGAAGTCCAGCTTGCGGGCGATGCCCTTTTCAAACAGGTCCAGGTGCTCGGAGCGGCCGACACTGGGCATGATCATGTGCAAATCGTGGAGCTTGGCCGGGTCGGTCTTGGCCAGCGAGCGAGAGAGAAAATCGGCCTGCTTCTGGTTGTTGCCTTCGAGGACTACGCGGTCGCCGGGGAGGATTAAGGCTTCCAGGGCTTCGATGATTCGCTCGCTGGGGAGGACGGCGCCGTCGGCGAAAGACTTTACCAGCGCCAGCCGCCGCTGCTTCTCATCGCGCCGCCGCGTCCAGCGCGAGCCGGGGGTTATTGTTGTTGTCATGGTCACTCCACGAGGGTTGTGTCGTGGGCTGTACCTTAGGAGTGAATCAGGGGGGTATCAATCAAGCTCGGCGGTGGATTGTTACGGCTGGAGTAACGGTTCTACAGTAAACGCAGGGCTCGAATTCAAAGAAAATCAAATGTGACTCGAAGGGAAGGTTTTGGGGCCGCTTCGCGGTCCAACGGGACCAAGCTCCCTCGCCACTGGGGTAATTAATTGCCCATAAAAAATGTGTAGCTCAGGCTAATCCAGACTCCACCAACAACGCTTCCAACCCCATCAAATCCGGCACCTTTGCCACATGCTCCCCCACCTGCACCGCCGCTAGTTCCAGCGGACACAGCGGCACATCGACATAGCTTAACTGGCTGTCGAGTTTGTAAGAGCGCGGAATCCCCTGAATCACCAGCGCAATAAACTTCAACGTCGGCCGCCCGCCCAAGGTATTGAGCACCACGATCCGCGCTCGCTCCCCCACGACACTGGCGCTACCGCAAGCCGCCTCAAAGCTGATCAACGGCAACTGCCGATCCCGCCACGTAACCTGGCGCAAATACCACGGCGGCGCATCGCTGGCCGGCTCACCACGCTGGAAGTCGATCAGCTCGGCAACCGCAACATTGGGCAGCAGCAAATGGCGGTCGGCTAAAGGCAGCAGCAACCCGGTGAGTTGGCTGGCGCGGTGGTCAAGCATGATTGGGGCTCCAGTAGGCGATGCTTTCCAGCAACACCGACTCTTGGTAAGGCTTGCCGAGGTAGTCGTTGACGCCGATGGCCATGGCGCGATCGCGGTGTTTCTGCCCGGTGCGGGAGGTGATCATGATGATCGGCAGGTCTTTTAGCCGTGGGTCGTTACGTACCTGAAGGGCCACTTCGAAGCCATCCATGCGCGGCATTTCGATGTCCAACAGCATCAGGTCCGGAGTGTGCTCTTCCAGCAGGGCAATGGCGTCAATGCCGTCCTTGGCGGTGAGTACATTCATGCCGTTACGCTCCAGCAGGCGGCTGGTGACTTTGCGCACGGTGACCGAGTCGTCCACCACCAGCACCAGCAGAGGGCGTTTTTGCTGGGGTTCGTTGACCGCCAATTGACTGTCCGTCCTCAGGGATGGCTGCGCCGGTTGCAGCGCGCGAATGTGCGCCAGCAGGTCGATGATCAGCACCACCCGGCCATCGCCGAGAATGGTCGCACCGGACAAGCCCTTGACCCCGGCGAATTGTGGGCCCAGGCCCTTGACCACAATCTCCCGGGTGCCGGCCATGGCGTCCACCTGCACGGCGATGCGCCGCTCGTTGCATTGCACCAGCAGCACCGGCAGTGGCAGGCTCTGGCCCAGTAGTTTCGGCCGGGCGACGGTGTGCAGCAACTCGCCCAGGTAGTACAACTCGTAACGCTGCCCGGCGTATTCATAGACAGGCGGATCGAGCTGGTAATGACCTTCCAGCTCATTGGGCAACACCCGCACCAGGCCTTCGATGGTGTTGAGCGGGATCGCATATTGATCGTCCGCGCACTGCACCATCAACGCCCGGTTGACGGACACGGTGAACGGCAAGCGAATGCGAAAATGCACGCCCTGCCCCGGCGTGGAATCGATGACCATGGAGCCGCCGAGCTGACGCACTTCTTCGTGCACCACGTCCATGCCGACGCCACGCCCGGAAATCTGGGTGATTTTTTCCGCAGTAGAGAACCCCGGTTGCAGGATGAACTGCAAGACATCGCGGTCGCTGATCTCCAGCGCAGGGTCGAGCAAACCGCGCTTGATTGCCTTGCGCCGCACTGCCTCCAGGGGCACACCGGCGCCGTCGTCGCGCATGTCGAAGACGATGTCGCCGCCCTCATGGGTCAGGTCCAGGGTAATCCGGCCTTTTTCCGGTTTGCCCGCCAACAGCCTCGCATCACGGGACTCCAGGCCATGGTCGACGGCGTTGCGCAGCATGTGTTCCAGGGGTGCGACCATGCGCTCCAGCACGTTGCGGTCCATCTCACCTTCGGCATTGCCGACGATAAACTCAACGTCTTTGCTCAGCTCGCCAGCCACTTGCCGCACGATACGCTTGAGCCTTGGCAGCATGCGCTCAAATGGCACCATGCGCGTGCGCATCAGGCCTTCCTGCAATTCGGTATTGATCCGCGCCTGTTGCTGCAACAGGTTCTGTGCATCCTGATTGCGCTGGTCGAGGGTTTCCTTGAGGTCCAGCAGGTCGGAAGCCGATTCGAACAAGGCGCGGGATAATTGTTGCAACTGGGAATGACGGTCCATTTCCAGCGGATCGAATTCTTCATAACCCAAGCGCTCGGCTTCGGCCTGCTGGCGGCTGAGAATCCGCCCCTGGGTTTCGGTATCCAGCCTTCGCAGCTGGTCGCGCATGCGCTCGATGGTGGTTTCCACCTCGTGAAGGGCGCTGCGTGCATCGTTGACTTGCTGCTCGATACGCCCGCGAAAGATCGAGGTTTCGCCGGCCAGGTTGACCAAGTCGTCCAGCAACTCGGCGGAGATTTTCACCATGTCGGCGGCCGGCTCATTGACCGGTACGGCCTCGGCCTTGATTGCTGGCAGCGTCACAGGCACCACCTGATCTGCGGCTGGACGCATCAGGCTTCTGATCCGCTCGATCAGTTGATCCACCGAGCCCACCGGCATGCCCGCCGTCACCGCTTCAACCATCTGCGCCAGGCGGTCGTGACAACCTTGCAGCAGCGCGAACAGTTCCGCGGACGGCGCCAGCAACCCTGCCGACAAGCCTTCGTAGAGAAACTCCAGCTCGTGGGCCAGGTCGCCAATGGGCCCGATCTCGACCATGCGCGCGCCGCCCTTGAGGGTGTGCAGATCGCGCAGCAGGGTTTCCACTTCCTGGCGATTGTGTGGATCAGCCTGCCAGCGCAGCAACGCGGCGCCGGAGCTGTCGAGGATGTCGGCGGCTTCTTCGAGGAAGATCTCCAGCAACTCGGGATCACTGCCAGCCGACTCGACCTCGGGCGCCACGGGCGTCGGCACAAGCCCGGTGTTCTGACGAAGCTCATGCAAATTGCTGATCAGGGCGCTGGAATCACTCAGCGGTTGCTGGTGTTGCAATTGCTCCAACAGCAGCGCCAGTCGCTCGTGGCTGGCCATCAGCACCTGAGCCAGGTCGCCAGAGTAGCTGTAACGACGATCCACCAGCCCTTCGTAAAGGTTTTCCAGCTCCAGAGCCAGGTCGCCCACGGGGCCGATGTCGGCCATGCGCGCGCCGCCCTTGAGGGTGTACATATCTCGTTGCAAGGACGAAAGCGGCGCCATGCTATCGGGGTCCAGCAGCCAACGCTTGAGGGACTGCCCGGCGCTGTCGAGGATATCCACCGCTTCCTCAAGGAATATCTCGACGATTTCGTCGTCCACCGCCGAGTCTTGCCCCAACTGCGCCGTCGCGGCGCCGAGTTCAGAAATACTCAGGGCGCGGCTGCCGTCGCTCTTGATCAGCCCGGTGGCGGATGGATCGAGGCCTTCATCCAGCAGCTCGCGCAAGGCTCGCACCCGTGCCGACGCAGGGCTGACTTCCTGGCCGGCGGCCAGTTGGTCAAGCATGTTGATCAGCGCTTCGTGGGCCTGCTCAGCCTCATGAAAAAATCGCTCGCTGACCGCCAGGCTGCTCTCTTCAACCGCGCCATACAGGTCGAGCAAGGCTTCGCACAACTGGTCCATTGGGTGCAGATCAGCCAGGTGCGCGCCCTCCCCCAACGTCGTCAATTCGTCCAGCAGCGCACTGAGTTCCTGACGCTCGCCGGGATGTTGCTGCCAGCGACGCAGGAGGTTTTCCGCGTCCAGCAAAATGTCCATGCCCTGGGCCAGGAAGTTGGCGATCAGGTGTGGATCGCGCTTGACCCGCAGGTCGGTGCTGGGGGCGTTGAGCAGCGCTTCCAGTTGGCTGTTGAGGCGATTTTGCGTGCGCTCGATCAAGGAAGCGGCGCCGTTGATCGGTGTCAGCGGATCACCCTCCAACTGGCGTAAGCCGCGCTGGAACAAGGCTTCGGCTTCCAGCAGCAATTCGATTTCATCCAGGTCCAGCGCCAGGCGGTGGGCCTTGTACTCGCGAGTCAGGTGATCCAGTGGCCGCGCCAGTTCGGCGATGGGCAACACGCCAGCCATATGGGCGCTGCCCTTGAGCGTATGCAACGCCCGTTGCAGTTCGTCACTGACTTGCAACGGCACATGCTCGGTGGCCTGGTGCAGAAAATGGTTGAGGCTGTCCAGGTGGCTCTGGGCTTCATTGCGGAAGATTTCCAGCAACTGCGGGTCGAAGGCCGTCGCATCCTCTTGCACCGCGCCCGGCAGCTCGACACCGCTGGCCAGCGCATGGGCACGGGCCGCCAGGTGGTCGACATCGTCCCTTTGGCGCTGGGCATCGACGGCGAAATCGGCGATCAACTCCGGCAGCAGTGCCACCACGTCATTGAGGACCGCCTGCACCTGCGGTCCCGGCGCGACACTGCGTTCGAGCACACGATTGAGCAGGTTTTCCAGCGCCCAGGCCAACTCCGCCAACACCAGCGCACGAACCATGCGACCACTGCCTTTCAAGGTGTGGAAGGCACGGCGCATTTCGCTCAAGACGGCCTTGTCTTCCAGGCTCGCCGTACCATTTGGCACATAGCGATGTAGCACCTCAAGCACTTCCCCCGTTTCTTCGAGAAAGACCTCGCGCAACTCATCATCCACCGGTTCTTCCCCGGCAGGCGGTGGCAGCAAGCTACCGGGACGCTGCAGCGCCGGAGGGTTAAGGCGCGAAGTTGGGTTGGCCAGTACCTCGGCCAAGGACTGCACCTGTGGCGGATCGTTGGGCGCGGGCAGTTCCTGGCGCCACGGCAGTTGGGTCTCGGCCGGCGCATAGCCAAGCACCGTCAGACCCTTGGCGGCAACTTCAAGCACCCGCTCGCCGGGGGCGTCATGGTCCTGGAGCATTCGCTCCAGGTAGTACTCCAGGCTGGTGAGCACATCAGCAAAATGGTCGAGCTGCGCCTCTGAAGGCGCGCTTTCGTTGACCATCAATTGCTCTTGGGCGTAATCATTGCAGCCGCGCATCAGGCTCGCCGCGCGCGGCAGCGGGATCATCGCCAGGGCGCCGCGCACCTGGGTCAGCAGCTCTGGCAGGGACTCCAGGCGCTGCTTGTCCCAACCAGCTTCGAGACAGTCAACAATTAGCTCCTTGGCCTGTTTCAGGCACTGGCACGACTCCTTGATGACAAGCTGGTGGATCTGGGTCAGGTCGGTGGTCGGCAGGCGGCTTTCTTCGCGCCTTTCCGGTTCGACGGTGCCCACCATGCCGGCCAATGTTGCTTCGACGTAGAGCAAGGCGCCGGCGACATCCATCAACACCGCATCGTTAGGCTCACGCTGCCCCTGGGCCAGGCCTTGCACCACGGCCAGTTGGTCGATGATCACTTTGCGCGGCTGACCGAAGCCCAGCACCGCCAGGGTGTCGGCAATCTGGCGCAGGGGCGACAGCAGGCTGTCGAGATTAGAGGTGTGTTGGCGGTCGCTGCGCACGAACAAATCCAGACGTTCCTTAACCCGTACCAGCTCTTCGCACAGGGCGCCGAGCACCGAGCCCATGGCATCGCGGTCGGGTCCCGCCAGGCGCGCGCGCTCGGCGTCCACCACGGCACTGTCAGGCAGCGCTTCGTCCAGGCCATAGCGTTCTTTCAGGCTTTGCATGCGCGGCGTCGGACGGGTGACTTTGGCGATGTAGAACAGCAAGCTCTTGAGCAATTCATCGGGCGCCGCCGTGTTGATCCCGGCGATGCCCTGGGCCAGCAGTCGCTTGAGTTCCTTGTCACAGGCCTTGAGCAAACTGCGCAGGGCCGGACTGTTGGCGATGACGCCGGTGAGCATGCCTTCGGCCAGCGCCGAGGTCACTTGCCACAAGGGCAGCAACGGCGCGCCGTGGCACAGGGCTTCGAGCCGGGCGAAGACCCGCGCCATGTCTTCCAGGTTGCTGGGGCCGTGGTCTTCGCGCAACAAACCCGCCAAGGCCTGTTGCAGCATTTGCCGCCACTGGCGCAGCAGCTCGGGAAAATCCTCTGGCGTGCGCTGGGCCAGAGCATCATCGGGCAGCGGCGCAATCACCAGCAGTTGTGGGCTGAACAGGCTGGTTTCCGACAATAGGCTTTCGCCGCGCACGCTGCGCAGATCATTGAGCAGCGGCAACACCACCAGCGGCAGGTCGCGACGGGCGCTGTGCACTCGATCCAGATACAGCGGCAATTGCCCCAGGGCCTGTTGCAACAAGCGGATGCCTTCATCGCGTTGGCTGACGCGTTCAGCCTGCAACGCCAGCGCCAGGTGCTCCACTTCTTCGGCGAGCAGGGCCGCGCCGTAGAATTCGACCATCAGCAAACTGCCATGGACCTGGTGAATGCACTCAAGGCAGCCCGAAATCGCCTCGCGGCTCGAATCGTCGACAAAGGCGTCCAGCGCCGAACGGGCCTGCTTCAGGGTTTCGGCAATTTCGCCCTTGACCCATTCGAGGGCTACGTAGTCGTGCCGGTCAACCATAACGACTCCCGTCAGAATTCATGAATTGCAGTGTCGCTGGCATCAATCTTCATCCACCTGCCGAGCCGGCGGCAAGGTGAACCCCGACACCGAGCGCCGCAACTGACTGGCCATTTTCGCCAGGTTGCCGATGCTTTCGGCCGTGGCCGTAGAGCCCGACGAGGTCTGGCTGGTGATCTGCTGGATCACGTTCATGGTCAGGGATATCTGCCCCGCCGACGAGGTCTGCTGTTGCGCCGCATTGGAAATGCTCTGGATCAGCGCGGCGAGGGTTTTCGACACGCCTTCGATCTCTTCCAGCGCTACCCCAGCGTCCTGGGCCAACCGGGCACCGCGTACCACTTCGGTGGTGGTTTGCTCCATGGAAATAACCGCTTCGTTGGTGTCGGTCTGAATCGCCCGCACCAAGGTTTCGATCTGTCGGGTAGCGGCCGAAGAACGCTCCGCCAGACGCTGTACTTCGTCGGCCACCACCGCGAAACCGCGCCCGGCATCACCGGCCATGCTGGCCTGGATCGCGGCGTTGAGGGCGAGGATGTTGGTCTGCTCGGCGATGTCGTCGATCAGGCTGACGATGTCGCCAATTTCCTGGGACGATTCCCCCAGGCGCTTGATGCGCTTGGCGGTGTCCTGGATCTGTTCGCGGATGTTGTCCATGCCATGGATGGTGTTGTGCACCACCTCGTTGCCCTTGTTGGCGATTTCCACCGAGCGCTCTGCCACGGCCGAGGATTCGGCGGCGTTGGCCGATACTTGATCAATGGACTGGGCCATCTGATTGATCGCCGTGGAAGCTTCGGCGATCTGCTGGGCCTGGTGCTCCGAGGCTTGGGCCAGGTGCATGGCGGTGGCCTGGGTGTCCTGCACCGCGCCGGCGACCTGGCCGGCGGTGAGGTTGATAGTTGCCACCAGGTCGCGCAGTTGATCTACGGAATAGTTGATGGAGTCAGCGATGGTGCCGGTAAAGTCTTCGGTCACCGAGGCCGTGACGGTGAGGTCGCCGTCGGCCAGGTCTTCGATTTCGTCCAGCAAGCGCATGATCGCGTTCTGGTTGCGCTCGTTCTTTTCGGCGGTTTCGCGCAGTTGGCGATTGGTCTCGCGCACCATCACCAAGCCGATCAGGATGATTGAGGCCAGCGCCAGCAAACCCAGCACGTAACCGCCGATGGTGTCGAAGGTGCGACCGTCCGCCAGGTTTTCAAAACCGGTAGCCAGGTGCGAGGCTTCATCGAGCAGGGTTTGCGACAGGCTGAAAATATTGCTCGCCGAGGCGCGTACCTGAAACAGTTGCGGCGAGGTCTCGAGGATTTCATCCACAGAGCCTGAGACGAATTCGAACAGCTCCGCAATTTCTGCCAGGCGGGCACGGGCATCGGGGTCTTGCACTTCGGTGATCTTCAGGCCGGCGTTGCCCTGGAGCATGCCGTTGAGTACCAGGCCAAAACGGTTGGCATCGCGGCCAAAGGCATCGGCGGCCTTGACGGCGGTTTCATCGCCGGCGAGCACGGTGTTGACCGCTCCCAGGATTCGCTCGGCCAGCAACGATTGCCGCTGGGCCACGGCCACCTGGCTGGCTGGCGCGCCGCGTTGCAGGAGAATCTCCACGACCTTTTCCGACTCCAGCTGCAATTGCGGCACGGTTTCAGCCAGGGTCGCGGCCACCTGATGCAAGGACAGCACCGTCTGTTCGCTGGCCAGGATCGCGTCGGTGTTCTTCAGCAGCGCTTCCCAGTCATGCTGCACCGCACGCATCTCGCCGCGTACAGCACTGGGTGCAGCAGGCAAGCCGGTGGCCGGGTCACCCTTTTTGAGGTAACCCCAGCGCAGGGCAAAATCGTTGCGCGCCTCGCTCAGCAGCTTGAACGCGGCGCCCTTGCCGGCTGCGGCTTCGGTGGCGTTCTTACCGATACGCTGGGACAGCACCCGCAACTCGCCGGCATGGCCGATGTACTGCTTGTCGTAGGTGGACTGGGTATTGAGGTAGGCGAAGTTGGCGAACAGCAGCATGATGAAAATGATCAGTGCGATAAACAGCACAATGATCTGCGAACGGCTACGGGAGGCTTCCTGGGGTTTGGCGGGAGTGACGGTGGTCATGCGGCGACATCCATGAAGCCTGGTGCCTGGGCCAGGGCGAAGGGGCTGAAGACCTGCCACAGCTGGTCGCTGCTGAACTGGCCTTGGATAAACGGCGCACTGGCCGCTTCATCCATCGACAGCTCGGCGCGTTCCAGCAGGTCCTGGGCAAAATGCTGCAAGCCGACTACCTCATCTACCAGCAGGCCGACAAAGATATCTTCGTGCTCGATCACCAATACCCGCCTCTGTTTGCGCCGCGCAGACAACCCGTGACCGAAGAACCCGCACAGGTCAATGACCGGCAACAGGCGCCCGCGCAGGTTGGCCACGCCCTTGACCCAAGGCTTGACCCCCGGCATCAAGGTGCAGCGCGGCTCGTGCAGCACTTCGGCGACTTCGCCCATGGGCGCCACGTACCAGTGATCACCCAATCGAAAACCGATCCCGCTCCAGCTGTGCAGCCGGGTTTCCTGGGACGGCAGATCGGCGGCCAACAGGCGGCAGCGGCGGTCGATGTCCAGCAGCAGCTCGAAGGCGGTTTGCGACTCGGTCATGGGAGCGTGCCGTCAGCCGACCAACACTTTGTTCAGGGTGGCGATCAGGGTCTCTTCATCCACCGGCTTGGTCAGGTAATCCTTGGCGCCTTGGCGTGTGCCCCAGACCTTGTCAGTTTCCTGATCCTTGGTGGTAATGATGATCACCGGGATATGGCCGGTTTCCGGGTCCTTGGTCAACTGGCGCGTCGCCTGGAAGCCGTTGAGACCCGGCATGACGATATCCATCAGCACCGCATCTGGCTTTTCCTGGCGGGCAAGCGCTACGCCATCACCACCGTTTACGGCCTTGAGGACCTCGTGACCGTGCTTCTCCAGCATGCCGGTCAGTTTGTACATTTCAGTCGGCGAATCGTCGACGATCAGAATACGTGCCATGGTTTTCCCCACTACATTGGTCGATGCAAGCCCATATGGGCCTGCGTCAATGTGCTTGTTCTACTGCAGCGAAACCCGGCACATACGCCTTGATCGCGCTCAGCAGTTCTTCCTTGCTGAAAGGCTTGGTCAAAAACTGATCAGAGCCGACGATGCGTCCCTTGGCCTTGTCGAACAGACCGTCCTTGGAAGACAGCATGATCACCGGTATCGCCTTGAACGACGGGTGATTCTTGACCAACGCGCAGGTCTGATAGCCATCCAGGCGCGGCATCATGATGTCGACAAAGATAATGTGCGGGTGATGATCAACGATCTTGGCCAAGGCATCGAAACCGTCGATGGCCGTGATGACTTCGCACCCTACGTTCTTCAACAGTGTTTCAGCGGTGCGGCGAATCGTCTTCGAATCGTCGATCACCATCACTTTCAAGGCGTTGGAATGCTGTTCCATATCTGCTCTACCCTCGCCACAGCAAATCGGTTTCGGTGTGCACTGCCTGATGTTGCAAGGGACGAGCGCCAAAACCCTTGCGGTTCAAGGGCCAACACGCCATGGCAGCCTTTTTAGCACAGACTGGGGAGGCAATCTATCAGCCGACCGGCAAGGTGGTTTTTCCTTGACCCGCAACAGCCGCAGCGCCACTCTGACGCCACTTTTATGCGCCCTTATTTGCTAGAGGAAACCCCCCATGAGCGTTCGCGTCGGCATTGTCATGGACCCTATCGCCAGCATCTCCTATAAAAAGGATAGCTCGCTGGCCATGCTGCTGGCCGCCCAGGCCCGCGGCTGGACCCTGTTCTATATGGAACAGCGTGATCTTTATCAGGCCCAAGGGGAAGCTCGGGCACGGATGCGCCCGCTGCAGGTGTTTGCCAACCCTGAGAAGTGGTTCGAACTGGACGCCGAAATTGACAGCCCCCTGAGCGACCTGGACGTGATCCTGATGCGCAAGGACCCGCCGTTCGACATGGAGTTCGTCTACTCCACCTACCTGCTGGAGCAGGCCGAACGTGCCGGTGTGCTGATCGTCAACAAGCCCCAGAGCCTGCGCGACTGCAACGAAAAGCTGTTCGCCACGCTGTTCCCGCAGTGCACGCCGCCCACCGTAGTCAGCCGTCGCGCCGATGTACTGCGTGAGTTTGCCGCCAAGCACGGCGATGTGATCCTTAAACCCCTGGACGGTATGGGCGGCACCTCGATCTTCCGGCATCGAGCCGGCGACCCGAACCTGTCAGTGATCCTGGAAACCCTGACCGCGCTGGGCAGCCAGCAGATCATGGCCCAGGCCTATATCCCGGCGATCAAGGACGGCGACAAGCGCATCCTGATGATCGACGGTGAACCGGTGGACTATTGCCTGGCGCGGATTCCGGCAGCGGGTGAGACCCGTGGCAACCTGGCCGCCGGCGGTCGCGGTGAAGCCCGTCCTTTGACGGACAAGGATCGCTGGATTGCCGCCCAAGTCGGCCCGACCCTGCGCGAAAAAGGCCTGCTGTTTGTTGGCCTTGACGTGATTGGCGAGAACCTCACGGAAATCAACGTCACCAGCCCGACCTGCATTCGTGAAATCGACAATGCCTTTGGCACCAATATCGGTGAAATGCTGATGGCGGCTATCGACCAAAAGCTAAAAACCAAGTGACATAGAACAGCCAGACACAAACCGACATTGCGTTATCATGCCCCACCTGTGAAATGCGCGATGTTGGTTTTCCTGTTATGACGCTCCCCCCCGAACTGCCCCCCGAACTCTCCCGCAGTGGCGTGCGCCCGGCTGATCGGCTCGGATTTACCCTGTTTCTGGCGGCGTTGATTCATTTAGCCCTGATCCTCGGCCTGGGCTTCACCTTCGCCGAACCCAAGCAGATCAGCAAAACCCTGGAAATCACCCTCGCCACCTTCAAAAGCGAAAAGAAGCCGGAAAAGGCTGACTTCCTCGCCCAGGACAATCAGCAAGGCAGCGGCACCCTGGACAAGAAGGCGGTGCCCAAGACCACCGAAGTCGCGCCGTTCCAGGACAACAAGGTCAATAAGGTCACTCCACCGCCGGCCCCCAAGCCTGAGGTCAAGCAGGCCGCGCCGAAGGCCGCCGTTGCCACCGTCGCTCCTAAACCGCAAAAAGCCGTGACCCAGCGCGAAACGGTGAAGACCGAGCCGGCTCCCAGCAAACCAGCTCCAACCTTCGACAGCTCCCAACTCTCCAGCGAAATCTCCAGCCTGGAAGCAGAATTGGCCGCCGAGCAGCAGTTGTACGCCAAGCGCCCACGTATTTATCGCCTGAACGCCGCCTCGACCATGCGCGATAAAGGCGCCTGGTATAAGGACGAATGGCGCAAGAAGGTCGAGCGCATCGGCAACCTGAACTACCCGGACGAAGCCAGGCGCCAGCAGATCTACGGCAATTTGCGCCTGCTGGTGTCGATCAATCGCGACGGCTCTTTATATGAAGTGCTGGTGTTGGAGTCGTCCGGCCAGCCGATGCTGGACCAGGCGGCGCAACGGATTGTCCGTCTGGCAGCACCGTTTGCCCCCTTTACCGGAGACCTCGCGGACATTGATCGACTGGAAATCATCCGCACCTGGCGCTTTGCCAAGGGTGATCGGTTGTCCAGCAATTGACTGCCATGCTGATTTCCTACACATCCTCAGCTTGTCAGTTCGCCCCTCCAACGCCACACTAGCGAACATGAAAAATGTCAGCCCGACCTACCTCAAGCACCAATTCCTGATCGCCATGCCCCATATGGCCGACCCGAACTTTGCGCAGACCTTGACCTATATCGTCGAGCACACGGCCAATGGTGCCATGGGGCTGGTGGTCAATCGCCCACAGCACCTGAGCCTGGCCGACATCCTTGAGCAGTTGCGCCCGGACATTGAGCCGCCAGCCAACAGCCAGGGCGTGCCGATCTACATCGGCGGGCCGGTGCAAACTGACCGGGGGTTCGTGCTGCACCCTACGGGTCCCAAATTCCAGGCCACTGTGGATCTCGACGGGCTGTCCCTGTCCACCTCCCTGGACGTGCTGTTCGCCATCGCCGACGGCGTCGGGCCGCCGCAGAGCCTGATTACTCTGGGTTACGCCGGCTGGGACGCAGGGCAACTGGAAGACGAACTGGCCAACAACGCCTGGCTGACCTGCCCGTTCGATGCTGACATTCTGTTCAATACCGCCAGCGAACTGCGCCTTGAAGCCGCGGCGGCAAGGCTGGGCGTCAATCTCAGCCTATTGACCAGCCAGGCGGGGCACGCCTGATGGCCCTGCGTCTTATCCTCGGTTTTGACTACGGCACCAAACAGATCGGCGTCGCCGTCGGCCAGGTAATCACCGGCCAGGCCCGCGAGCTGTGTACCTTGAAAGCCCAGAACGGCATACCTGACTGGAACCAGGTCGAAGCCCTGATCAAGGAATGGAAACCCGACGCCGTGGTGGTGGGCTTGCCGCTGAACATGGACGGCACCCCGAGCGACATGTGCCTGCGGGCCGAAAAATTCGCCCGGCGCCTCAATGGCCGCTACAACCTGCCCTTCTATACCCACGACGAACGCCTGACCACCTTCGAAGCCAAGGGCGAACGCCTGGCCCGTGGCGGGCAAAAAGGCAGCTACCGCGACAACCCGGTGGACGCCATTGCGGCCGCCCTGCTGCTGCAAGGCTGGCTGGACGAAAATACCGCTTTATTTGAATCCTGACTGACGCGGCTTGCCGCGTCTTCTTACATTTGAGCCCGGACCTTGCCGACACCTTGCCGTGCAAGGCCTTGAAGGAGCCACCATGAGCCTGCCCAATCCCGCCGAACTGATCCGCCAAATGGCGTCAAGCCTTACGGCACACTTGGAACACCGCGCCATCCGCGAGCCGCGCTTTATCGGCATTCGCACCGGCGGCATCTGGGTGGCCCAGGCGTTGCTGGAAGAGTTGGGCAGCGACTCCCCCCTTGGCACCCTGGACGTGTCCTTCTATCGCGACGACTTCAGCCAGAACGGCCTGCACCCGCAAGTGCGCCCTTCGGCCCTGCCCTTCGAGATCGAAGGCCAGCACCTGGTGCTGATCGATGATGTGCTGATGAGCGGCCGCACCATCCGCGCCGCCCTTAACGAACTGTTCGACTACGGCCGCCCGGCCAGCGTGACCCTGGTCTGCCTACTGGACCTGGACGCCGGCGAGTTGCCCATCAGCCCGGACGTGGTCGGCGCCACCCTGTCGCTGGGCGCTCAGCAACGGGTGAAATTGTCCGGCCCTGCGCCGCTCAAACTCGAACTGCAAGAGCTTGCCCTTTAACCCTCCTTGTAAAGAGTCCCCGCGATGACGCCTCCAGATACCAAGCGCCCGCTGCAGCTCAATGCTCAGGGCCAGCTGCGCCACTTTTTGTCCCTCGACGGTTTGCCCCGCAAACTGCTCACCGAAATCCTCGACACCGCCGACTCGTTCCTTGAAGTCGGCGGCCGGGCAGTGAAAAAGGTCCCGCTGCTGCGGGGCAAGACCCTATGCAACGTGTTCTTCGAGAATTCCACCCGCACCCGCACCACCTTTGAACTGGCGGCCCAGCGCTTGTCGGCGGATGTCATCACGCTGAACATCTCCACATCGTCGGCAAGCAAGGGCGAAACCCTGCTCGACACCCTGCGCAACCTCGAAGCCATGGCCGCCGACATGTTCGTCGTGCGTCACGGTGACTCGGGCGCGGCGCACTTCATCGCCGAACACGTGTGCCCGCAGGTGGCGATCATCAACGGCGGCGATGGCCGTCACGCCCACCCAACCCAGGGCATGCTCGACATGCTGACCATCCGTCGACACAAGGGCGGCTTCGAAAATCTCTCGGTGGCCATCGTCGGCGACATCCTGCACTCGCGGGTAGCGCGCTCGAACATGCTGGCCCTGAAAACCCTTGGCTGCCCGGATATCAGGGTGATCGCGCCAAAAACCCTGCTGCCCATTGGCATCGAGCAATATGGCGTTAAGGTCTACACCGACATGGTCGAAGGCCTGAAAGACGTCGATGTGGTGATCATGCTGCGCCTGCAACGCGAACGCATGTCCGGCGGCCTGCTGCCCAGCGAAGGTGAGTTCTACCGCCTGTTCGGCCTGACCAGCGCGCGCCTGGCCGGCGCCAAACCGGATGCCATTGTCATGCACCCTGGCCCGATCAACCGTGGTGTGGAGATTGAGTCGGCAGTGGCCGACGGGCCGCAGTCGGTGATTCTCAACCAGGTCACCTACGGCATCGCCGTACGCATGGCGGTATTGTCCATGGCCATGAGCGGGCAAACCGCACAACGTCAATTCGAGCAGGAGAACGCCCAGTGAAGATCAGCATCCTCGGCGCCCGCGTCATCGATCCCGCCAGTGGCCTGGATCAAGTCAGCGATTTACACCTGGAAGCCGGCAAGATCATTGCCATCGGCGCCGCACCCACCGACTTCAGCGCCGTCGAGACCATCGACGCCAAAGGCTTGGTCGCCGCACCTGGGTTGGTGGATCTGAGTGTCGCCCTGCGCGAGCCGGGTTACAGCCGCAAAGGCAGCATCGCCAGTGAAACCCGCGCAGCCGCCGCCGGTGGCGTCACCAGCCTGTGCTGCCCGCCGCACACCAAGCCGGTGCTGGACACCTCGGCCGTGACCGAGCTGATCCTCGATCGCGCCCGCGAAGCCGGCAACTGCAAGGTCTTCCCCATCGGCGCCCTGAGCAAAGGCCTAGACGGCGAACGGCTGGCCGAGCTGATCGCCCTGCGCGACGCCGGTTGCGTGGCCTTCGGCAATGGCCTGGAGAGCTTTCGCAGCACCCGCACCCTGTGCCGCGCCCTGGAATATGCAGCCACCTTCGACCTGACGGTGATTTTCCACTCCCAAGACCGCGACCTGGCCGAAGGCGGCCTGGCCCACGAAGGCCCCACCGCCAGCTTCCTCGGCCTGGCGGGCATCCCGGAAACCGCAGAAACCGTGGCCTTGGCCCGGGACCTGCTGCTGGTGGAACAAAGCGGCGTGCGGGCGCACTTCAGCCAGTTGACCAGTGCACGGGGCGTGGCACTGATCGCCCAGGCACAAACTCGCGGTTTGCCGGTGACGGCGGATGTGGCGCTGTATCAGCTGATTTTGACGGATGAAGCACTGATCGACTTTTCCAGCCTGTACCACGTACAGCCGCCACTGCGCACTCGTGCTGATCGTGATGGTTTGCGGGCGGCGGTAAAATCCGGGGTGATTTCGGCGATTTCCAGCCATCACCAGCCTCACGAGCGGGATGCCAAGATGGCGCCGTTCGGCGCGACAGAGCCTGGGATCAGCAGTGTTGAATTGCTGCTGCCGTTGGCGATGACGTTGGTGGAGGATGGCTTGCTGGACTTGCCAACGCTGTTGGCGCGCTTGAGCTCAGGCCCTGCGCAAGCGTTGCGCCTGCCGGCGGGTAAGCTGGAAGTGGGTTCGGCGGCGGATCTGGTGCTGTTTGATCCGGCCAGCTCCACGGTTGCCGGGGAGCACTGGCTGTCCAAAGGCGAAAACTGCCCGTTCATCGGTCACAGTTTGCCGGCGAATGTGCGGTACACCTTCATGGATGGGCGGATCAGCTACCAGGCTTGATGACCTACTCGGTCAATGTGGGAGCGCGATAGCGGAGTGTCAGATACCCAAAATATCGACTGACACACTGCTATCGCACCATACGTATCTACATATTTTGAAGACAGAAACCGCTGTAGCTGTTATCGACCGCCAAGCCGCTCGGCATTGCGAATCGAAATCTGCGTATTCAGCGTCCAGAAGTCATACAGCACGCCAATCAGGAACAAACCACCGGTCAGCAGATAAAGGAGACCGGTAAGCCATTTGCCCTGATACATCCTGTGCAAACCAAACACCCCGAGGAACGCCAACAAGATCCAGGCGACATTATATTCAATGGGGCCAGCGGTAAAACGCAGGTCCGCTTCCCGGTCCATGGCCGGAATCAGGAACAGGTCGATCAACCAGCCAATCCCCAACAGGCCCAAGGTGAAAAACCAGATCGTGCCGGTCACCGGTTTGCCGTAATAGAAACGGTGAGCACCCGTAAAGCCCAAAATCCAGAGCAGGTAACCGATCACCTTGCTGTGGGTGTCTTGCTGCGAAACATCCTGTCGATAGGTGTTCATAAATGACCTCTTTTGTCTCGATAGATAAATATTTCTGGTTTCTTTGTGACTTTTTTACAGGCACCCGACGTATGGCAAATGGTATCGTCGCTTCCCTCAAAGCCCTGTACCACCTGACTTGTGTAGGACAATTGCGGCAGTTCGTCGCGCTTTTCCTGAGTTTGACCCCAAGGTTCAGTCGACAGACGGCCTGAGAACGACACAAAAAGCTGTTATAAAGTTGCGCGCAAACCCATATAGAGCCTTGCCTAATGCGACCATTTTTCAAGACATGGCTAACCATTTGCCTATTAATGCCACTGGCCGCCCACGCCACCAATCGTGAGCAACGACTTCCGAACGTTAACGGTTTCACCCCTAAAGTTCATGCCACTACCAGCTCCGCCAAATCGGTAAAGCTGACCGTCAAGCGCCCGACTCAACTGAGCAAGGCCCACGGTAAAGCAACACCCGGCCTGATAGCGGTCAATACCAAGCAAAGCAGTACCGTCTTGAGCCGCGCCGTCAACGTGCTCGGCACTCCTTATCGTTGGGGCGGCAGCAGCCCAAGTAAAGGGTTCGACTGCAGCGGCTTGGTGAAATATGCATTTAATGATGTTGCCGCGGTTGATTTGCCGCGCACCTCCAATGCCATGGCCAATGGCCACGGGCAAAAGGTTGATCGCAAGGACCTGAAACCGGGCGACCTGCTGTTCTTCAAGCTCAAGAGCCGCCAGGTCAATCATGTTGCCATCTACCTGGGCAACGACCGCTTCATCCACGCACCACGCCGTGGCAAGTCGGTCAGCATCGACACGCTGAAAAAACCGTTCTGGGACAAGAACTACGTGATTGCCAAGCGCGTGCTGCCTAAAGAACAAAACAATCTGCGGATTGTGCAGCGCTGATCGGCTTACTGTAGGAGCAAGCTCGCTCCTACAGTTCCCCAGGCACCCTCGCCTTCTCCCGCGCATCCTCGCGGCGGATCAGACCCTGGCTGACCAAAGCCTTCAAGCTCATGTCCAACGTCTTCATTCCCAACGTCCCACCCGTCTGAATCGCCGAATACAGCTGCGCCCCCTTGTCCTCGCGGATCAGGTTACGGATCGCCGGTGTGCCGAGCATGATTTCATGGGCCGCCACCCGTCCGCCGCCGATCTTCTTGATCAACACTTGTGACACCACCGCCTGCAATGACTCCGAGAGCATTGAGCGAACCATGGCCTTTTCCCCGCCCGGAAACACATCCACCACCCGGTCCACGGTTTTCGCCGCCGACGAGGTGTGCAGGGTGCCAAACACCAAATGCCCGGTTTCCGCCGCGGTCAGCGCCAGGCGGATGGTTTCCAGGTCGCGCATCTCGCCCACCAGGATGACGTCAGGGTCTTCGCGCAGTGCCGAGCGCAAGGCTGTCGAAAAGCTATGGGTATCGCGATGCATCTGCCGCTGGTTGATCAGGGCGTTTTTCGGCTGGTGGACAAATTCGATGGGGTCTTCAAGGGTAAGGATGTGTTGATGACGGTGGTTGTTGAGGTAATCGATCATCGCCGCCAGGGTGGTGGATTTCCCGGAGCCGGTAGGGCCGGTGACCAATACCAGCCCCCTGGGTAGATCGGCGATCCGCCGAAACACCTCGCCCAACCCCAGGCTTTCCAGGCTCTGGACCTTTGACGCAATAGTGCGGAACACCGCCCCAACGCCCCGATGCTGCTGAAAGACATTCACCCGAAAGCGCCCCACGTCGGGCAACTCGAAGGCGAAATCCGTTTCAAGAGATATTTCGAAATCCTTTTGCTGGTGTTTGTTGAGTAAAGGGCTGAGCAGATCCGCAACTTGCGTAGAGCTCAGCACCGGCCAGTCGAGCGCACGAACCTCGCCATCGACCCGCACCATCGGCGCCAGCCCGGCCGACAGATGCAGGTCGGACGCGCCCTGGCTGACGCTTGCAGCCAGCAATTGAGTGATATCCATAGGGCTTTCCATTTCCAGTAGAATGCCGCGGACTCCATATCCACGGGCGCATCTTGAATGTCGACGATAGCAGACAACATCGGCCTGGTTAGTGACCGGATCCGCGCGGCGGCCCAGGCCGTACAGCGCGACGAACACAGCATCCACCTGCTGGCCGTCAGCAAGACCAAACCCGCGCAAGCCGTGCGCGAAGCCTATGCCGCCGGGATGTGCGACTTTGGCGAGAACTATCTGCAGGAAGCGCTCGGCAAACAGCTGGAATTAACCGACCTACCCTTGAGTTGGCACTTCATTGGCCCCATTCAATCGAACAAGACTCGTGCGATCGCCGAGAATTTCGCTTGGGTGCATTCCGTGGACCGCCTGAAAATCGCACAACGCCTGTCCGAGCAACGTCCGGCCAACCTACCGCCGCTCAATATCTGCATTCAGGTCAACGTCAGTGGCGAAGACAGTAAATCCGGCTGTACACCCGCAGATTTGCCGGCACTGGCCGAAGCAATAAGCGCCCTGCCACGCTTGAAGCTGCGCGGTTTGATGGCGATTCCCGAACCGTCTGAAGATCGGGCAGCCCAGGACGCCGCGTTCTCAGCTGTACGCGATCTGCAAGCAAGCCTGAACCTGCCACTGGACACACTTTCCATGGGCATGAGCCACGACCTTGAGTCGGCCATCGCCCAAGGCGCCACCTGGGTGCGGATCGGTACCGCCCTGTTTGGCGCCCGCGACTACGGCCAGCCGTGAAATGGCTGACTTCCATCTGAGTAAGGACCTGTCATGAGCAACACGCGTATTGCCTTTGTCGGCGCTGGTAACATGGCGGCCAGCCTGATCGGCGGCCTGCGGGCCAAGGGCCTGGAAGCGGACCGGATTCGCGCTAGCGACCCCGGCGCCGAGACCCGCGCCCGCGTCAGCGCTGAACACGGCATCGAAGTCTTCGCCGACAACGCCGAGGCCATTCAAGGCGTCGACGTGATCGTGTTGGCGGTCAAGCCACAGGCCATGAAAGCCGTGTGCGAAAGCCTGCGCCCGAGCCTCAAACCCCATCAACTGGTGGTGTCCATCGCCGCCGGCATCACGTGTGCCAGCATGAACAACTGGCTCGGGGCCCAGCCGATTGTGCGCTGCATGCCCAATACCCCGGCGCTGCTGCGTCAGGGTGTGAGCGGGTTGTATGCCACCAGCGAAGTTAACGCGGCACAACGTGATCAGGCGCAAGAGCTGTTGTCGGCTGTCGGCATCGCCCTGTGGCTGGAACAAGAGCAACAACTGGACGCCGTCACCGCCGTATCCGGCAGTGGTCCTGCGTACTTCTTCCTGCTGATTGAAGCGATGACCGCCGCCGGCGTGAAGCTTGGCCTGCCTCGGGAAACTGCCGAGCAACTGACCCTTCAAACCGCGCTGGGCGCCGCGCACATGGCGGTGGCGAGTGATGTCGATGCCGCCGAACTGCGCCATCGCGTGACCTCGCCGGGTGGTACCACACAAGCTGCGATCGAATCGTTCCAGGCCGGGGGCTTTGAAGCCCTGGTGGAAAAAGCATTGGGCGCCGCCGCGCACCGCTCGGCCGAGATGGCCGAACAACTAGGTCAATAAGGAGCCAACATGATTGGTTTGAACACCGCAGCCGTCTACGTGCTGCAAACCCTCGGCAGTCTGTACTTGCTGATCGTGCTGTTGCGCTTTGTCCTGCAACTGGTACGGGCAAACTTCTACAACCCACTCTGCCAATTCGCCGTGAAGGCTACGCAGCCGCTGCTCAAGCCATTGCGCCGAGTGATCCCGAGCCTGTTCGGCCTGGACATGTCCTCGCTGGTACTGGCGATTCTGGTGCAGTTGGCGTTGATGGCCCTGACGTTGCTGCTGACCTACGGCACTACCGGCAATTTCCTGCAGTTGGTGGCCTGGTCCCTGATCGGTGTGACCGCGCTGTTTCTGAAGATCTTCTTCTTTGCCCTGATCATCAGTGTGATCCTGTCCTGGGTCGCACCGGGCAGCCATAACCCTGGCGCCGAACTGGTCAACCAGATCTGCGAGCCTGCCCTGGCGCCGTTCCGCAAGATTCTGCCGAACCTGGGCGGCCTGGATATTTCGCCGATCCTCGCCTTCATGACGCTCAAGCTGCTGGATATGCTGGTGATCAACAATCTGGCGGCCATGACCCAAATGCCGGACATCCTGCGCCTGCTTATCTGATGAGCTATTTCCGCTGGGACGGTGACGATCTGATTCTGGATTGTCACCTGCAACCTGCAGCCCGCAGCAACGAGTTCGCGGGCCTGCACGGCGAACGCCTGAAAATCCGCCTCACCGCCCCGCCGGTGGAGGGCAAGGCCAATGCCTACCTGATGGCGTTTCTGGGCAAGGCCTTTGGCATCCCTAAAAGCCAGGTCAGCCTGATCAGCGGAGAGCTGAATCGGCAGAAACGGGTTCGGCTGAAGGCGCCTAAAAAGCTTCCTGACTTACCGGGGTTGGTGCGCCCGGCCTGATCGCTTGCCGCTGAGGCCCCCGCTCTTTAGACTTACGCCTCATTTAAACGAGAGCAGGGTCGATGCCAACTGCCTTTCCCCCCGATTCTGTTGGACTGGTCGTGCCACAAGTGGCGCACTTCAGCGAACCGCTGGCCCTGGCCTGCGGCCGTTCGCTGCCAGCCTACGACCTGATCTACGAAACCTATGGCGAACTGAACGTCACGGCCAGCAACGCCGTGCTGATCTGCCATGCCCTGTCCGGCCACCATCACGCAGCCGGTTTCCACAACGTCGACGAGCGCAAGCCCGGCTGGTGGGACAGCTGCATCGGCCCTGGCAAGCCTATCGACACCAACAAGTTCTTCGTGGTCAGCCTGAACAACCTCGGCGGTTGCAACGGTTCAACCGGCCCCAGCAGCCTCAATCCGGAGACTGGCCGACCGTTCGGCGCCGACTTCCCGGTACTGACCGTGGAAGATTGGGTCCACAGCCAGGCGCGCCTCGCTGATCTGCTGGGCATCGGCCAATGGGCAGCGGTGATCGGCGGCAGCCTGGGGGGCATGCAAGCCCTGCAATGGACCATCACTTATCCGGATCGGGTGCGCCATTGCCTGGCCATTGCCTCAGCGCCCAAGTTGTCGGCGCAGAACATCGCCTTCAACGAAGTGGCACGCCAGGCGATCCTCACCGACCCCGAGTTCCATGGCGGTTCGTTCCAGGAAGCTGGCGTGATCCCCAAGCGCGGGCTGATGCTGGCGCGGATGGTGGGACACATCACTTACCTGTCGGATGACTCCATGGGCGAGAAATTCGGCCGTGGCTTGAAGAGCGAGAAGCTCAACTACGACTTCCACAGCGTCGAGTTCCAGGTCGAAAGTTACTTGCGCTATCAGGGTGAAGAGTTTTCCGGGCGTTTCGACGCCAACACCTACCTGCTGATGACCAAGGCCCTGGACTACTTCGACCCGGCGGCGAACTTCGACGATGACCTGGCGAAAACCTTCGCCAATGCCACATCCAAGTTCTGCGTAATGTCGTTCACCACCGACTGGCGCTTCTCCCCGGCCCGTTCGCGGGAGCTGGTAGATGCACTGATGGCTGCGAAGAAAGACGTCTGCTACCTGGAGATCGACGCACCGCAGGGCCACGACGCCTTCCTGATCCCGATCCCGCGCTACCTGCAAGCGTTCACCCACTACATGAACCGCATAAAACTGTGAGAACGCCATGAGAGCCGACCTGGAAATTATCCAAGACTGGATCCCCGCCGGCAGCCGCGTGCTCGACCTGGGTTGCGGCGATGGCGAACTGCTGAGCTGGCTGCGGGACAACAAGCAAGTCACCGGCTATGGCCTGGAAAACGACCCGGACAACATTGCCCAGTGCGTGGCCAAGGGTATCAACGTCATCGAGCAGGACCTGGACAAGGGGCTGGGCAACTTCGCCAGCAACAGTTTCGATATCGTCGTCATGACTCAGGCCCTGCAAGCCGTGCACTACCCGGACCGGATTCTCGACGAAATGTTGCGGGTAGGCCGCCAGTGCATCATCACCTTCCCCAATTTCGGCCACTGGCGCTGCCGCTGGTACCTGGCCAGCAAGGGCCGGATGCCGGTGTCAGATTTCCTGCCGTACACTTGGTACAACACGCCGAACATCCACTTCTGCACCTTCGAGGATTTCGAAGCGCTGTGCAGTGAGCGCGAAGCCAAAGTCATCAACCGCCTTGCTGTCGACCAACAGCACCGCCACGGGTGGGCCAGTAAGCTATGGCCTAATCTGTTGGGTGAGATCGGGATTTACCGGGTCAGCAGTCCAGGCCTGACAGACCATCAGATTGCCATCTAACAACCCTATTTAAGGAGGACGATCATGAGTCGCCTGGCTGTTTTTCTACTCACCGCGTGCCTAAGCGTCACGGCCATGGCCGCCGATGTTATCAAGGGTGAGCGCAAGGAAGTGTTTGGTGATATCACCGTTCACTACAGCACCTTCAATTCCACCTTTTTGCAACCCGATGTGGCCCAGGCGGTTGAGCTGGTGCGCAGCAAGCAGCAGGGCGTGATCAACGTTTCTGTGATCAAGGGCGGCACTCCGTTAACCGCGCAGGTCAGCGGTACGATCAAAGAGTTGAGCGGCAAGAGCGTGCCTCTGAGCTTCAAGCAGATTACTGAAAGGGGGGCGATTTATTACCTCGCCCAATACCCGGTGCCCCAGCAAGAAATCCGGGTTTTTACCATCAACGTTGAAACCGGCGGCAAAGCCCACGGTTTCAGTTTCAACCAAGAACTGTTTCCGGCCGAATAATGAACCTCACGCAACTCGTACTGGCCAGCCATAACGCCGGCAAACTCAAAGAACTCCAGGCCATGCTCGGCGAGTCGGTGCAACTGCGCTCGATTGGCGAGTTCAGCACCGTCGAGCCGGAAGAGACCGGCCTGTCATTCGTCGAGAACGCCATCCTCAAGGCCCGCAATGCTTCGCGCATCTCGGGCCTGCCGGCCCTGGCAGACGATTCGGGGCTGGCGGTGGACTTTCTTGGCGGTGCGCCGGGCATTTATTCAGCCCGTTATGCCGATGGCCAAGGCGATGCGGCGAACAACGCCAAGCTGCTGGACGTACTCAAGCACGTGCCCGACGCTGAGCGCGGCGCACAGTTCGTCTGTGTGCTGGCCTTGGTGCGTCACGCTGACGACCCGTTGCCGATCCTCTGCGAAGGCCTGTGGCACGGGCGTATCCTGCATACAGCCAGCGGAGCCCACGGTTTTGGTTATGACCCGCTGTTCTGGGTACCAGAGCGCGACTGCTCAAGTGCCGAGCTGAGTCCGGCAGACAAGAACCAGATCAGCCACCGCGCCCGTGCAATGGATTTGCTGCGCCAGCGTCTGGGCCTGAAATGATCCAGAACACCTCTGCGCAGCCACTGATCCTCGGTGGCGCGCAAACACCTCGGGCGGCCCTGCCTCACCTGCCGCCCCTGGCGCTGTACATCCACATCCCGTGGTGCGTGCGTAAATGTCCCTATTGCGACTTCAACTCCCACACCGCCAGCCCCGTGTTGCCGGAAGAAGAGTACGTCGATGCCTTGCTGGCTGACCTTGATCAGGACCTGCACGCCGTTTACGGCCGCGAACTGAGTTCGATCTTCTTCGGCGGCGGCACCCCCAGCCTGTTCAGCGCAACCGCGCTGGGCCGACTGCTCAAGGGCGTGGAACAACGTATCCCGTTTGCCTGCGACATCGAGATTACCCTGGAAGCCAATCCCGGAACCTTCGAGCAAGAGAAGTTCGTGGCTTATCGCAAGCTGGGAATCAATCGACTGTCCATTGGCATCCAGAGCTTCCAGCAGGAAAAACTCAAGGCCCTGGGCCGAATCCACAATGGTGACGAAGCCATACGTGCCGCCGGTATGGCGCGTCAGGCAGGGTTCGACAACTTCAACCTGGACCTGATGCACGGCTTGCCCGATCAGTCCCTGGATGACGCCCTGGACGACCTGCGCCAGGCCATTGCCCTCAAGCCCACACACCTGTCGTGGTATCAACTGACCCTGGAACCCAACACGGTGTTCTGGAACCAGCCGCCGACACTGCCGGAAGACGACACCTTGTGGGATATCCAGGAGGCAGGCCAAGCCCTGCTGGCCGAACACGGTTACGCCCAGTATGAAGTCTCGGCCTACGCCCAGACGGGCCGGCCGGCGCGGCACAACCTCAATTACTGGAGTTTCGGCGACTTTATCGGCATCGGCGCCGGCGCCCACGGCAAGCTCAGCCATCCAGACGGGCGCATCGTGCGCACCTGGAAAACCCGCCTGCCCAAGGACTACCTCAACCCGGCAAAGAACTTCCAGGCCGGCTCGAAAGAACTGACCAATGATGAGTTGCCGTTCGAGTTCCTGATGAACGCCCTGCGCCTCACCGACGGCGTCGAAGCCAGGCTCTACACCGAGCGCACCGGCCTGGACCTGGCCAGCCTCAGTGAAGCCCGCCGCGAGGCAGAACAAAGTGGCTTATTGCAGGTCGAACCGTCACGCCTGGCGGCCACCGACCGCGGGCAACTCTTTCTCAATGACCTGCTGCAGAAGTTTTTGAGCTGATAGCTCTAAGGAAATCGAATGGATTTGGTACTCGACCTGCTCGCCACCGTATCCCGCTGGAGCCGCAGCAACCTGTCGGAAATCTCCCTGGCCCTCGTCGGCTGCCTGCTGGTGGTGTTTGGCGCCGACATCAAGGGCTGGGTCGACGCCCGCATGGGCAGCATCGCAGGCGCGTTGCGCGTACCGCTGATGGCCCTGGTGTGCATGATCGGCAGTGGCGCCGCGTTGATCTACGCCACACCGTGGATTGTTCGGGGGCTGAGCCAGTTCAACAACTACAGCCTGGCGCCAGTGTTGTTGGTGGTGCTGGTGTTGATTGGGGTTGTAGCGGATCGACGCTGACCTCAAACCCAACACAAAAAAAATGTGGGAGCTGGCTTGCCTGCTCCCACATTTGATTGCATTTCAGCTTTCTAGCTGATTAAGACAGCTTCTCGAACTTCATATCCCAAACCCCATGCCCCAGTCGCTCGCCGCGACGCTCGAACTTGGTGATCGGCCGTTCGGTCGGACGCGGGACGCATTTGCCGTCTTCGGCCAGGTTGCGGTAGCCGGGGGCGACGTCCATGACTTCCAGCATGTACTCGGTGTACGGTTCCCAGTCGGTGGCCATATGCAGGATGCCGCCGACCTTGAGCTTGCTGCGTACCAGCTCCGCGAAGGAAGCCTGGACGATGCGGCGCTTGTGGTGACGGCTCTTGTGCCATGGGTCGGGGAAAAATAGCATCAGGCGGTCGAGACTATTGTCAGCGATGCAACGGTTGAGCACTTCAATGGCGTCGCAGTCGTAGACCCGCAGGTTGGTCAGGCCCTGGGTGAGCACGCCGTTGAGCAGCGCACCGACACCCGGACGGTGCACTTCGACACCGATAAAGTCCTGTTCCGGCGAGGCCGCGGCCATTTCCAGCAGGGAGTGGCCCATGCCGAAGCCGATTTCCAGGGAGCGCGGGGCCGAACGGCCAAACACTTGGTCGAAGTCCACCGGCGCGTCGGCCAGGGGCAGGACGAACAGCGGCGTGCCCTGCTCCAGGCCCTTTTGCTGGCCTTCAGTCATGCGCCCAGCGCGCATCACGAAGCTCTTGATGCGGCGGTGCTGGCGCTCTTCGCCTTCTTCCACAGGGTTCGGCGTTTCGTTTGATTCAGTCATCAATGGCTCTTACTTGATCAGACCATCCAGCGGCGAGGAGGCGCTGGCGTAAAGTTTTTTCGGCATACGCCCGGCGAGGTACGCCAGGCGACCGGCGACAATGGCGTGCTTCATGGCTTGCGCCATCATGATCGGTTGCTGCGCGTTGGCGATGGCCGAATTCATCAGCACCGCTTCGCAGCCCAGCTCCATGGCGATGGTGGCGTCGGAGGCGGTACCGACACCGGCGTCCACCAGCACAGGAATCTTGGCTTCTTCGAGGATGATCTGCAGGTTGTAAGGGTTGCAGATCCCCAGGCCAGTGCCGATCAGGCCAGCCAGCGGCATCACGGCGATACAGCCGATTTCCGCCAGTTGACGGGCGATGATCGGGTCATCGCTGGTGTAGACCATCACGTCGAAGCCTTCCTTGACCAGGATTTCAGCGGCCTTGAGGGTTTCGATCACGTTGGGAAACAGGGTTTTCTGGTCGGCCAGGACTTCCAGCTTCACCAGGTTGTGGCCGTCGAGCAGTTCACGGGCCAGGCGGCAAGTGCGCACGGCCTCGATAGCGTCGTAGCAACCGGCGGTGTTCGGCAGGATGGTGTAGCGATCCGGCGGCAGGATATCCAACAGGTTCGGTTCGCCCGGGTTCTGGCCGATATTGGTGCGGCGCACGGCAACCGTGACGATCTCGGCGCCCGAGGCTTCGATGGCCAGGCGGGTTTCTTCCATGTCGCGATACTTGCCGGTGCCTACCAGCAAACGCGACTGGTAGGTACGACCGGCCAGGACGAAGGGCTTGTCGCTACGAACGATGCTCATGGGAAATCCTCTGTTGGGGTGAGGTTCTGCAGAATGCGGGGTGGCGCGCTTACGCGCCGGGCGAACGGCTAGCCGCCGCCGATAGCGTGGACCACTTCGACCTGGTCACCCTCGGTGAGCGCGGTCTCGGCGTGCTGGCTACGCAGGACGATATCCTGATTGAGCTCCACTGCGACGCGGCGTCCGGTCAAGTCCAGACGGGTCAGCAGGGTCGCAACGGTTTCACCGTCGGGCAGTTCAAAGGGTTCGCCGTTCAACTGAATGCGCATGCCGCAGGCCGCCATCGTTTTTAGGGGCCAGCATTCTAGCTCGATCGGCCTTGCCGACCCAAGGCCCTTCGTCAGCTGCAAGCGGCAAGCTTTAAGCCGAGAGTTGCAAGCGCCAGGCAGCCAGGCCAAGGCACAGCCAACCAATCAGGAACGCCAAGCCGCCGAACGGCGTAATGATCCCAAGTTTGCTGATGCCGGTCAGCGTCAGCAGGTACAGGCTGCCGGAGAACAGCAGGATGCCGACGACAAACGACATGCCCGCCCAGGTGACCAGCCGACCGGGAATGTGCGCGGCCAGCAGAGCCACGCCGAACAGTGCCAGGGTATGTACCAGTTGGTAGGTCACGCCGGTGTGGAAAATCGCCAGATAGTCGGCGCTCAGTCGGTTTTTCAGGCCGTGGGCGGCAAACGCACCAAGGGCGACACCGGTGAAACCAAAAAAGGCAGCCAGTAACAGAAAGCCACGCAGCATGAGGAACTCCAGTCAGACTCATTGGGCAGGGTCTGTATAATGGCCCGCTCAAACGGTTCGGCCAAGCCATCTCTATGCTGCGTCTCCTCTTCAGTCGTTTCCTCAAAGCCGTGAAATGGTTTGCCATCGGCAGCGTTTTGCTGGTGCTGCTGTTTCGCGCGGTACCGCCACCGGGAACCGCGTTGATGGTCGAGCGCAAGGTCGAGTCCTGGTTCGACGGCGAACCCATTGACCTGCAGCGCAGCTGGGTGCCGTGGGATGAAATCTCCGAGGATCTGAAAGTAGCGGTGATGGCTGGCGAGGATCAGCGCTTTCCCCAGCATTGGGGCTTTGATTTTGGTGCGATCCAGGCCGCCTTGCTGCATAACGAGCGCGGCGGTTCGCTTCGCGGTGCCAGCACCTTGAGCCAGCAAGTGTCGAAGAACTTGTTCCTGTGGGCCGGGCGCAGTTGGCTGCGCAAGGGGCTGGAGGCGTGGTTTACCGGGCTGATCGAGACTCTTTGGCCCAAGCAGCGAATTCTTGAGGTGTACCTCAACAGCGTGGAGTGGGATGAAGGGGTATTTGGCGCGGAGGCGGCGGCACGGCATCACTTTGGCGTGAGCGCGAAGTCCCTGAGCCGTCAGCAGGCCAGTTATCTGGCGGCGGTGCTGCCTAACCCACGGGTTTGGAGCGCCAGTCATCCGACTGCTTATGTAGCCCGACGGGCCGCCTGGATTCGCCAGCAGATGAGTCAGTTGGGTGGCGACAGTTACCTGAATGAACTGAGCAATTCGCGTAAGGCGCCATGGGCCGACTGATTGTTTCCAGCACCAAAAAAAATGCCCCGATCTTTCGATCGGGGCATTTTTTATGTCTTTCGCAGCGTTTTAAGCGGCGATCGACAGTTTCAGCTTATTCATCGCGCTTTTCTCAAGCTGACGAATCCGCTCGGCCGACACGTTGTACTTCTGCGCCAAGTCGTGCAGCGTGGCTTTTTCTTCTGCCAGCCAGCGCTGGTAGAGGATGTCACGGCTGCGGTCGTCCAGCACTTCCAGTGCTTCGTGCAGGTTGTGGTTGGAGTTATCGCTCCAGTCGGCATCTTCCAGTTGACGTGCCGGGTCATACCGGTGGTCTTCCAGGTAGTTGGCCGGCGATTGGAAGGCGCTGTCGTCGTCCGCTTCCGCGGCCGGGTCAAAGGCCATGTCATGGCCGGTCAAGCGACTTTCCATCTCGCGCACTTCCCGAGGCTCCACACCGAGGCTTTCCGCCACGCGATGGACTTCCTCGTTATTCAGCCACGCCAGGCGTTTCTTCTGGCTGCGCAGGTTGAAGAACAGCTTGCGCTGGGCCTTGGTGGTCGCCACTTTCACGATGCGCCAGTTGCGCAGGATGAACTCGTGGATTTCCGCCTTGATCCAGTGCACGGCAAACGACACCAAACGCACACCCATCTCAGGGTTGAAGCGCTTTACCGCCTTCATCAGGCCGACGTTGCCTTCCTGGATCAGGTCAGCCTGGGCCAGGCCGTAGCCGCTATAGCTACGGGCAATATGTACAACAAAACGCAGGTGGGCGAGCACCATCTGCCGAGCCGCCCCCAAATCCTGCTCATAGTAGAGACTCTCGGCCAGTTCACGCTCCTGCTCGGGCGTCAGCAATGGAATGCTGTTGACCGTGTGCACATAAGCTTCCAGGTTCGCACCCGGGACCAAGGCATAAGCAGGTTGCAAAGAAGTGGTCATACGAAAAAACCTCCGACTCACATAACTCGTGCAGTTCAGCACTGCGAAAATTGACCGGGAACCGTAGGACAAGTTCCCTAAACCGCTGATACGGTCAATACAAACAAAACCACGTTAATCTGACATTAACTACTTCGGTGCCAGCTCACGTAAATGCCGTGCGACCGCAATCCAAGCACCGATATACCCCAACAATACCGCGCCAAGCAAGAGCGACAGACCATCGGCTGCCGGCACGCCGGCCAGCGCAAAATCGCTGCCGTACAAACCAGCCAGGCCGACCACCGCATCGTTCAGCCAATCCAGGCCAAACGCAAGGACGCCCCAGGACAGAATCCCGGCACCAAAGCCATACAACGCCCCCATATACAGAAATGGACGACGCACATAGCTGTCCGTGCCGCCGACCAGTTTAATCACTTCTATCTCTGTGCGACGGTTTTCAATATGAAGACGAATGGTATTACCTATCACCAAAAGTAATGCAGAAACCAAAAGTACCGTCAAACCGAAGACAAACCGGTCACCCAGCTTGAGAATTGCCGCCAGGCGCTCGACCCAGACGAGATCAAGCTGCGCCTGTTGCACCTTGGGCAGCTCGGACAGTTTTTGTCGCAAGGCTTCAAGGGTCGGCTTGTCGACTTCATTAGGCGTCACCAGCACCACGCCCGGCAGCGGATTTTGCGGCAATTCTTTCAATGCCTCACCCAAACCGGTTTGCTGCTGGAACTCTTCCAGAGCCTGATCGCGGCTGATGTACTCGGCATCAGCCACACCCGGCATGTTCTTGATCTGCTCGCGCAGAGCCTCGCCTTCAGCGGGACTGGCGTCCAATTGCAAGTACAGGGAAATCTGCGCCGCCCGCTGCCAGGAACCGCCGAGGCGCTCGACATTATTAAGCAGCAGCGACAAACCCATCGGCAGGCTCAAGGCTACGGCCATCACCAGGCAGGTAAAAAAACTACCCACCGGCTGCTTGCCCAGACGGCGCAGGCTGTCCAGCAGGCTGGCGCGGTGGTTTTCGACCCAGGCATGCAGCAAGGTGCTGAAGTCTGGGCCGTCGTCCTCGTCGTGTTTCTTTTTCTTCTGCGGTTGCGGGTCGGCCGGTTTCGGCGCGACACGTTCGGAAACCTTAGGGCTGCGTGTAGCACTCATACGCCAGCCTCCCCGTCACCGATCAAGCGGCCGCGTTGCAGGGTCAGCATGCGATGGCGCATGCGGGCGATCAGCGCCAGGTCGTGACTGGCGATCAGCACACTGGTGCCCAGGCGGTTGATGTCTTCGAAAACACCCATGATTTCTGCTGCCAGACGTGGGTCGAGGTTACCGGTGGGCTCATCCGCCAGCAGCAAGGCCGGGCGATGGACGATGGCGCGGGCGATGCCGACGCGCTGCTGCTGGCCGGTAGACAGGTCGCCGGGATAAAGATCGGTCTTGTCCGACAGCGCCACACGCTCCAGGGCCGAATCCACACGCTTGACGATTTCCGCCTTGGACAGCCCGAGAATCTGTAACGGCAAGGCAATGTTGTTGAACACCGTGCGATCAAACAGCAACTGGTGATTCTGGAACACCACGCCAATCTGACGGCGCAAGAACGGGATCTGCGAGTTACTGATGGTCGCCAGGTCCTGGCCCGCCAGCAACAGCTTGCCAGTGGTTGGGCGCTCCATGGCCAGCAGCAACCGCAACAAGGTACTTTTGCCAGCACCGGAATGACCGGTGACGAACAAGAATTCGCCGCGACGCACTCTAAAACTCAGCTCATGCAAGCCGACATGCCCGTTAGCGTAGCGTTTACCGACTTGTTCGAAACGAATCATGAACTCTCCCGCTCGGCAAACAGTGCCTGGACAAAGGGTTCGGCTTCAAAAGTTCGCAGATCATCGATGCCTTCACCAACACCGATATAACGAATGGGCAGCCCGAATTGTTTAGCCAGGGCGAAAATCACGCCGCCCTTGGCCGTGCCGTCGAGCTTAGTCAATGCCAGGCCAGTCAGTTGGACCGTCTGATGGAATTGTTTGGCCTGGCTGATGGCGTTCTGGCCAGTACCCGCATCCAGCACCAGCAAAACCTCATGGGGAGCGTCAGCGTCCAGCTTGCCCATGACCCGGCGCACCTTCTTCAACTCTTCCATCAGATTATCTTTGGTGTGCAGGCGACCGGCGGTATCAGCAATCAGCACATCAATGTTGCGGGCCTTGGCAGCCTGCACGGCATCGAAAATCACAGAAGCCGAATCGGCACCGGTGTGCTGGGCGATCACCGGGATCTTGTTGCGCTCACCCCAGACCTGCAGTTGCTCCACGGCGGCGGCGCGGAAGGTGTCACCGGCGGCGAGCATGACTTTCTTGCCTTCCAGTTGCAGCTTCTTCGCCAGCTTGCCGATGGTAGTGGTCTTGCCGGCGCCATTGACGCCCACCACCAGGATCACGAACGGCTTGTTCGGGGTGATGACCAGTGGTTGTTCCACCGGTTTGAGCATAGCGGTCAACTCGGCCTGCAACGACTTGTAGAGCGCATCCGCGTCGGTGAGTTGCTTGCGCGCGACCTTCTGGGTCAGGCTCTGGATGATAACGGCGGTGGCTTCGACGCCCACGTCGGCGGTCAGCAGGCGGGTTTCGATGTCTTCGAGCAGTTCGTCATCAATGATTTTCTTGCCCAGGAACAGGCTAGCCATGCCTTCGCCAATGCTCGCGCTGGTTTTGCTCAGGCCTTGCTTCAGACGGGCGAAGAAGCCGGTTTTGCTGGCTACGGTGACAGCGACTGGCTCCGGATCGGCGGCGAGCTCGATGACAGCTGGCGCCGCGACCACAACTGGGGCGACGACTGGCACAGGGGCAGGCTCGGCGACAACAAGGGCAGGCACTTCAACGACCGGCACCTCTTCAATCACAACCTGAACGGGCTCCAACGCCGGAATCGGCGGCACCACATGTTCAGCCTGCTCGTCTTCGACCAAGGCTACGGGCTCTTCCGCCACCGGCAAGACCAGCCAGGGTTTGTGCTCTGGCTCGGGCTCAGGTTTCGGCACGGCTTCAACAACCGGCTGCAATACCGGCTCAGCCATGGGCAACACCACCGGCACCAGCGTTTCGGCAATCGGCTCGGCTTCTACCGGCTCAGGGATCGGCTCAGGCTGAACTTGCGGCTGTTCGACGGCGGTTTCCTGCGGCTTTTTGCGCAGCCATCCGAACAGGCCTTTTTTCTCGCCAGCCGCAGCTGGGGTCTTCTTGTCGTCGTTGGAACCAAACATGGAGGACGGCTATCTCAAGGTAGCGACGCGCCAAGGTGGCGCTTCGGTAAATAATATTCGATGCGTAACAGACTGTTTTTTAGCCAGCTTGTTCATGCGCAACATTTTGTAAGGCGTAAACACGGCCTCAACAAATCGATTCAATATAGATCTTAAGCAATAAAATCGGCGAAAAAACAAAGATCGTCGGGGAAAACTACCGCCAACTCCATTATTCCTACGACTGAATCCGAAACGGTTTGGATGCCTCGCGCCTTATAGCCGTGGCCGCCAGTAAAACGGATCAGTATCCTAGCACCTCCTCGCCCGCCGACGCTAAGACCAAGCGGGCAGCCCAACAGGTTTAAAAACGAATGAATGCTCTAGCCCGCCGCGCCGCAGGCCTGCTGCTCAGCACAGTTTGTCTGCCCCTTTCAGCCTTGGCTGCCGACCCACAACCCACCCATGAGTTCACCCTGGACAACGGCCTCAAGGTCGTCGTGCGCGAAGACCATCGTGCGCCAGTGGTGGTTTCGCAGGTTTGGTACAAAGTCGGTTCCAGCTATGAAACCCCGGGCCAGACCGGTTTGTCCCACGCCCTGGAACACATGATGTTCAAGGGCAGCTCCAAGACCGGCCCCGGTGAAGCATCGTTGATCCTGCGCGACCTCGGCGCCGAAGAAAACGCCTTCACCAGCGATGACTACACCGCTTATTACCAGGTCCTGGCCCGTGACCGCCTGGGCGTCGCCTTCGAACTGGAAGCCGACCGCATGGCCACCCTGCGCCTGCCGGCCGACGAGTTCAGCCGCGAAATCGAGGTAATCAAGGAGGAGCGCCGCCTGCGCACCGACGACAACCCGATGTCCAAGGCCTACGAGCGCTTCAAGGCGATGGCCTACCCGGCCAGCGGCTACCACACGCCAACCATCGGCTGGATGGCTGACCTGGATCGCATGAAGGTCGAAGAGCTGCGCCACTGGTACCAATCCTGGTACGTGCCGAACAACGCCACCCTGGTGGTGGTCGGCGACGTGACCCCGGATGAAGTTAAAACCCTGGCGCAACGCTATTTCGGCCCAATTCCCAAACGCGACGTGCCACCGGCGAAAATCCCTCTGGAACTGGCCGAGCCTGGCGAGCGCCTGTTGACCATGCATGTGCAGACCCAACTGCCGAGCGTGATCCTCGGGTTCAACGTACCAAGCATCGCCACCGCCGAAGACAAACGCTCGGTCAACGCCCTGCGCCTGATCTCGGCGTTGCTGGACGGCGGCTACAGCGCGCGCATCCCAACACAGTTGGAGCGCGGCGAAGAACTGGTGTCCGGCGCCTCGACCAACTACGACGCCTACACCCGCGGCGACAGCCTGTTCACCCTCAGCGCCACGCCGAACCAGCAGAAGAACAAGACCGTTGCCCAGGCCGAAGCCGGCCTCTGGCGCTTGCTGGATGAGTTGAAGGCCAAACCGCCGACCGCTGAGGAGCTGGAGCGTATCCGCGCCCAAGTGATTGCCGGCGTGGTCTATGAGCGCGACTCCATCACCAGCCAGGCCACGGCCATTGGCTCCCTGGAAACCGTCGGCCTGTCCTGGAAGCTCATGGACACCGAGCTTGCCGAGTTGCAAAGCGTGACCGTCGACGACATCCAGAAAGCCGCCCGCACCTATTTCACCCGCGAACGTCTCAGCGTCGCCCATGTTTTGCCCGAGGAGACCGCTCATGAGTGACCGCAAAAATAGCCGCTTGGTTATTCCCGGCCTGATCGTTGTCACCCTGGTCGCCGCTGTTGCGGTGTATTTCGGCCGCCCGGACGAATCCGTCGCCAGTGAGGCGCTGGAAAAGGCCAAGGCTGCCAACACCCTGCAATCCCTGGCGGAACTGGACGGCAAGAACCCGACCAACCGCCAGCTCAACGTACAGACCTGGAACACCGCCGAAGGCGCCAAGGTGCTGTTCGTCGAAGCCCATGAACTACCGATGTTCGACATTCGCATTCTGTTCGCCGCCGGCAGTAGCCAGGACGGCAATGCACCAGGCCTGGCCCTGCTGACCAACGCCATGCTCAATGAAGGCGTACCGGGCAAGGACGTCGGCCAGATTGCCGCTGGTTTTGAAGGCCTGGGCGCTGATTTCAGCAATGGCGCCTACCGCGACATGGCCCTGGTTTCGTTACGCAGCCTAAGTACTGCCGACAAACGGGATGCCGCGCTGACGCTGTTTGATGACGTGATCGGTAAACCAACCTTCCCTGCTGATTCCCTGGCGCGGATCAAAAACCAGTTGCTGGCCGGCTTCGAATACCAGAAACAGAACCCCGCCAAACTGGCGAGTATCGAGCTGTTCAAGCGCCTGTATGGCGATCATCCCTACGCGCACCCGAGCGAAGGCAACGCCCAGAGCGTTCCTGCCATCACCCTCGCACAACTGCGTGAGTTCCATGCCAAGGCCTACGCCGCCGGCAACGCGGTGATTGCAGTGGTGGGCGACTTGTCCCGTGCCGACGCCGAAGCGATGGCCGCCAAGGTGTCCGCGTCGCTGCCAAAGGGCCCGGCGCTGGCGAAAATCGCTCAACCGGTCGACCCCAAGGCAGGTCTCAGCCACATTGAGTTCCCCTCCAAACAGACACACTTGCTGTTCGCCCAATTGGGCATCGACCGCGCCGACCCGGATTACGCTGCCTTGTCCCTGGGCAACCAGATCCTCGGTGGTGGTGGCTTCGGCACCCGCTTGATGAGTGAAGTGCGCGAGAAACGCGGCCTGACCTACGGCGTTTACTCTGGCTTCTCGCCGATGCAGGTGCGTGGTCCGTTCATGATCAACCTGCAAACCCGCGCCGAAATGAGCGGCGGCACCTTGCGACTGGTCGAGGAAGTCCTCGCCGATTACCTCAAGACCGGCCCGACGCAAAAGGAACTGGACGACGCCAAGCGTGAACTGGCCGGCAGCTTCCCGCTATCCACCGCCAGTAACGCTGATATCGTCGGGCAATTGGGTGCCATGGGGTTCTATAATCTGCCGCTCAACTACCTGGAAGACTTCATGAAGCAGTCCCAGGCCCTGACGGTAGAACAAGTCAAAACCGCGCTGAATAAACACCTGAGCAGCGACAAAATGGTCATCGTCACCGCCGGCCCGACCACCGCGCAAAAGCCACTACCGCCCCCCACTGATAAACCTGCCGAGCAACCGCTCGGGGTTCCGGAGCATTAATGGCTAGTCCATCGCGTCCCAAAAAACCTGTCCACAACGTCCACAACGGTGTGGGCCAACTGCGCATCATCGGCGGAGAGTGGGGCAGCCGCAAGCTGAGCTTCCCCGACGTAGTAGGCCTGCGCCCGACGCCGGACCGCGTGCGCGAAACCTTGTTCAACTGGCTCGCGCCGTATATTGCAGGCGCCAAGGTGCTGGATCCGTTTGCCGGCAGCGGCGCGCTGTTCCTGGAGTCCCTGTCCCGTGGCGCCGCCCTGGGCCAGGCGCTGGACGCCAGTAACGTAGCGGTCGCCAGCCTCAAGGAGCACCTGGGCACCTTGCGCTGCACCACCGGGCAAGTGCAGACCGCCGATGCCCTGCGCTACCTGGAAACCCAGGAAGCTCGTGAGTTCGACGTGGTGTTCCTCGACCCGCCGTTCAACCAGAACCTGCTGCCGACCGTTTGCGCGCTACTGGAAGAGCGTCAGTGGCTGGCCGAGAACGCCTGGATCTACACCGAAAGCGAAACCGCGCCGTCTACCCTCGGCCTGCCCGGCACCTGGCGCCTGCACCGGGAGCAAAGATCCGGGCGGGTGTATTACGCGTTGTGGCAACGTACGGCTGAGAGCGCTTAATACGCACGGTGCGCCCTCTTTTGTGGCGAGGGGGCTTGCCCGCTCGCCGCAACAAGCCCGCTCGGCATAGAGATTTGCATGACCCATTCTCCCGACCGCTTCACCCCAGCCTTCGGCCTCGGCAACCCGCACCTGCAAACGTTGTGGGGGCCGCTGTGGCGCCCGACTACTCATATCGAACGTCAGCGTGAACGGCTGTGGCTAGAGGACGGCGATTTTCTCGACCTCGACTGGCACGGCCCGCACGATCCGCACGCGCCCTTGGTGTTGGTACTGCACGGGCTGACCGGCTCTTCCAATTCGCCCTACGTGGCTGGCCTGCAAAAAGCCCTGGCGTCCCAAGGGTGGGCCAGCGTGGCGCTGAATTGGCGCGGCTGTTCCGGCGAGCCTAATCTGTTGGCCCGCAGTTACCATTCCGGTGCCAGCGAAGATTTGGCCGCCGCCATTACGCACCTGCGAAGCAAGCGCCCGTTAGCACGGTTGTATGCAGTGGGCTATTCCCTGGGTGGCAACGTGCTGCTCAAGCATTTGGGAGAAACCGGCGAAGACTCCGGCCTGCAAGGCGCAGCGGCGGTATCGGTGCCATTTCGCCTGGATCAGTGCGCAGACCGCATTGGCCTGGGATTCTCTCGTGTGTACCAAAAGCATTTCATGCGCGAGATGCTGGCTTACATCCGCGTCAAGGAGCGCCAGTTCCTCCAGGATGGCCGTGAAGAAGGACTGAAAGCCATCGCCGCCCTAGGCTCATTGGAAAAGATGCGCACCTTCTGGGACTTCGATGGCCGGGTCACTGCGCCATTGCATGGCTACCTGAGCGCCGAGGATTATTACCGTCGGGCCTCCAGCCGGTATTTCCTGGGCGCGATCCGCACGCCGACCCTGATTATCCAGGCCGCCGACGATCCCTTCGTATTCGCCCACAGCCTTCCCGAGGCCAGCGAACTGTCGGCTTGCACCGAGTTCGAGTTGCTAGCCAAGGGCGGCCATGTGGGGTTTGTCGATGGCACGCTGAAGCGGCCGGGGTACTACCTAGAGCGGCGGATTCCGGCCTGGCTGCTCAGTCGCCCGTCGCAACAATCCGCTTTGGATCGGTAATCCACTCACTCCACGACCCGGCATACAGCTTGCCCAACGGATAACCCGCCAGGCTCAGGGCGAACAGGTTGTGGCAGGCCGTCACCCCGGAGCCGCAATACGCCACCAGTTCATCCGCAGAGCGCCCATCAAGCTTGTCAGCAAAGCGCTGCTTGAGTTGATCGACCGGCAGAAAGCGGCCATCGCTGCCCAGGTTTTCGTTGAACGCGGCACATTGCGCACCGGGAATGTGCCCGGCCACCGGATCAAGGGGTTCCACATCACCGCGAAAACGCGGCTGGGCGCGGGCGTCGATCAAGGTCAGGCCCGGCTCGCCAAGACGCTTTTGCAGGTGCTCGGCGTCCAGCAGCAAGCGATTGTCAGGCGCACCCGTAAACGTCCCGACTTCAATCACCGGTGCATCCAGGCTCAGCGGTAAACCGGCGGCATGCCAGGCTTTCAGGCCGCCATCGAGGATAAACACGCCATCGCGCTTGCCCAGCCAGGCCAGCAACCACCAACCACGGGCGGCAAATGCACCGGGGCCGTCGTCGTACAGCACCACATCGCTGTCACCATTAACGCCCCAAGCCCGCAACTGCCCGACCAACGTGTCTGGCGCCGGCAGCGGATGGCGCCCGGTCACGCCCTTGGTCACCGGCCCGCTGAAGTCTCGTTCCAAGTCAGCAAAGCTGGCGCCTTCGATATGCCCTTCGGCATAGCTGCAAAGACCGTAATCCGGGTCTTCCAGGGCAAAGCGGCAATCCAGGATCACCAGTGCACCGGTCTTCTGGCGTTCGGCCAGTTGCTGGGGGCTGATCAATTGGGCAAGCGGCATAGTGGACTCCCATGAATAGGTCAGAAAGGTTCTACTTCACGTCTTCCAGTGCCTGGCTCAGCGGCACGTAAAACTCCTTGAACAGTGCATCCACCGCATCCAAAGCCTGCGGCGTGACAAACCCGGCTTCCAGCACCAGCACCTGATACACCCCGCGCTTAATCGCCTCGGCGCTCAGGTGCGCTGAGTTTTCGTTGGTGGTGCACAAAAAACGCACCCAGGAGGTAAGGATGATCCAGGCATTGAGGGTCAGGGCCTCCGTCTGCACCGGGTTCATGTTCAGGATGCCGGCGTCGACAAAACCCTTGTAGATAGCGCCGCCCTGAATCAGGCAACGCTGAGAAAAACGCCGGTAGCCGGTAGCCAGTTCCGGATCGCTTTCCAGCAGATGTTCCAGGTCGCGGTGCAAAAAGCGGTAGCGCCACATGCCGGCCAGCACCGCTTGCAGGTAGAAACGCTTGTCTTCGACGGTCACGGCACGGCCTTGAGGTGGGCGCAGGAAACTGTCGACCAGGGCTTCGTACTCGCGAAACAGCACGGCGATAATCGCCTGCTTATTGGGGAAGTGGTAGTACAGGTTACCCGGAGAAATCTCCATGTGGGCGGCGATATGGTTGGTGCTGACACTGCGCTCGCCTTGCTGGTTGAACAGTTCCAGGCTGGTTTGCACGATGCGCTCGCTGGTCTTTACTCGTGGTGCCATGGGGGATCAGCTTCGATTACCAGTGGTGCGGGCATCTTACGACCTATCCTTGTCTGGATAAATCCAAGTGTTACTGCAATGTTATTTGACAACTTAGAGTAACAACTCTAAAAACTCATTCATTCCAATAAAAAGTCGGGAACTGCCATGTCTGCCAACGTTGCCTACCTGCAAGATTCCCAAGCGCTGGATCAGCTACAGGGGCTGTTCGACATCCAGCGCCGGGCCTACGCCGCCAACCCCATGCCGCCGGCCGCACAACGCCAGCAATGGCTCAAGGCCTTGCGAGATCTGCTCAGCGATGAGCGCCAGGCTCTGATCGACGCCATCAGCAGTGATTTCAGCCATCGCAGCGCCGACGAAACCCTGTTCGCCGAGTTAATGCCCAGCCTGCACGGCATTCATTACGCCAGCAAACACCTCAAGGGCTGGATGAAACCGTCCCGTCGCGCTGTAGGCATTGCCTTCCAGCCCGCCTCGGCCAAGGTTATTTATCAACCGTTGGGCGTGGTCGGGATTATCGTGCCCTGGAACTACCCGTTGTACCTAGCCATCGGCCCGCTTGTCGGCGCTCTGGCGGCCGGTAATCGGGTGATGCTCAAGCTCAGCGAATCCACCCCCGCCACCGGGCAGTTGCTCAAGACCCTGCTGGCGAAGATCTTTCCCGAAGACTTGGTCTGCGTGGTGCTCGGTGAAGCCGAAGTGGGCATTGCGTTTTCCAGGCTGCGTTTCGATCACCTGCTGTTCACTGGCGCCACCAGCATCGGTAAGCATGTAATGCGTGCGGCGGCCGAGCACCTGACGCCTGTCACGCTGGAGCTGGGTGGCAAGTCGCCGGCAATCGTTTCAGCAGATGTACCGCTCAAGGACGCCGCCGAGCGGATCGCCTTCGGCAAGACGTTGAATGCCGGACAAACCTGCGTGGCGCCGGACTACGTACTGGTGCCGGAAGACCGTGTCGACGGTTTCGTCGAAGCCTACAGCAAGGCGGTTCGCGGGTTTTATCCGACCCTGGCCGACAACCCGGACTACACAGCGATCATCAACGAACGGCAATTGGCCCGGCTCAACGGTTACGTCAAGGACGCTACCGACAAGGGCGCGACTCTGATCCCGCTGTATGACCAAGGCCAGGGACGGCGTATGGCCCACAGCCTGCTGCTGAATGTCAGCGACGAGATGACGGTGATGCAGGACGAAATCTTCGGCCCAGTGCTGCCCATCGTCCCGTATCGCGGCCTCGATCAAGCCTTTGCCTACATCAACCAGCGCCCTCGCCCACTGGCTTTGTATTACTTCGGCTACAACAAGACCGAACAGAATCGCGTGCTCCATGAAACCCACTCCGGCGGCGTGTGTCTGAACGACACCCTGTTACATGTGGCCCAGGACGATATGCCTTTTGGCGGCATCGGCCCCTCAGGCATGGGCCATTACCACGGCCACGAAGGTTTCCTGACGTTCAGCAAGGCCAAGGGCGTGTTGGTGAAGCAACGCCTGAACGCGGCGAAATTGATTTATCCGCCCTATGGCAAATCGATCCAGAAGTTGATCCAGAAGCTGTTTGTCCGCTAACAAACCCATCACCGGGATAACAATAAGAATGAACCCTAGCCTGATTGAAACACCTGGGCTGTCGCGGCGCGGCGTCCTGAAAATAGGCCTGTGGGCCAGTGCGTTCCTGGCAACCGCAGGCGCAGGCGCCAGCCTTAGCGGTTGCTCCAGCAGTATCCCGGCCAGCGGCTTTGCCATGTTGCGCAGCAGTGACCTACCGTTTTTACGGGCGGTGATTCCAGTGCTGCTGGAAGGCGTGGCCAGCACCCAGGAAGTGGCAGCTGGAATTGAAGACACGCTGAAAAAACTCGATTACAGCTTGCAACACCTGTCACCGGAGATGTTCAAGCTGACCCAGCAGTTATTTGACGTGCTGGGCATGGCCATCACCCGCGGGCCATTGACCGGCGTGTGGGGCAGTTGGGAAAACGCCAGCAGCGAGCAGATCCGCAACTTCCTGCACCGCTGGGAGAACAGCTACCTGAACCTGCTGCGCATGGGCCAGGGCTCGCTGCTCAAGCTGGTGATCATGGCCTGGTATTTCCGAGCCCAATCCTGGGCCCATTGCGGGTATCCCGGCCCGCCCAATATCTGATCTGCATCCCTATAAAAACAAGAGAAGACACTGATGCCCGTACCTGATCTGTTCCGCGACGGCATGGCCCGCGGCTGGAAAACCCACAACGGCGCCGCCCTCGACCAGGACCTGACCCTGGAAGCCGATGTCGCGATCATCGGCAGCGGCGCGGGCGGTGGCACCACTGCTGAAATCCTCAGCGCCGCCGGCTACAAGGTGCTGTTGATCGAGGAAGGCCCGCTCAAGACCAGCAGCGACTTCAAGATGCTTGAGGACGAGGCCTACGCCAGCCTGTACCAGGAAGGCATCGGCCGGATGAGCAAGGACGGTGCCATCACCATCCTCCAGGGCCGCGCAGTGGGCGGCACCACGTTGATCAACTGGACCTCCAGTTTCCGCACGCCCGACCCGACGCTCACCCACTGGGCCAGCGAATACGCGGTCAAAGGCCACAGCAGCGCCGAAATGGCGCCCTGGTTCGAGAAAATGGAACAGCGCCTGGGTATCGCGCCCTGGGCTATCCCACCCAACGCCAACAACGATGTGATCCGCAAAGGCTGCGAAACGCTCGGCTACAGTTGGCATGTGATCCCGCGCAACGTGCGCGGCTGTTTCAACCTGGGTTATTGCGGCATGGGCTGCCCGGTCAACGCCAAGCAATCGATGCTGGTGACGACCATCCCGTCGACTTTGGAGCAAGGCGGCGAGCTGCTGTACCTGGCCCGCGCCGAACGCCTGAAGTTCAGCGGCGACACCATCACCAGCCTGGAATGCGTGGCGATGGACTCGCGCTGCGTGGCGCCCACAGGCCGAAAAATTACGGTGAAGGCCAAGCATTACGTGCTGGCGGGAGGCGGCATCAATAGCCCGGCGCTGCTGCTGCGTTCGGACGCGCCCGATCCCCATTCACGGCTGGGCAAGCGGACCTTCCTGCACCTGGTGAATTTCTCCGCTGGGCTGTTCGACGAGGTCATCAACCCGTTCTATGGCGCGCCGCAGTCGATCTATTCCGACCACTTCCAATGGCAGGACGGCACCGCCGGCAAAATGTCCTACAAGCTTGAAGTACCTCCGCTGCACCCCGGATTGGCCAGCACCTTGTTCGGTGGTTATGGCACGCAAAACGCCCTGGACATGGGCCAATTACCCAATACCCACGCCATGCTCGCGCTACTGCGGGACGGATTTCACCCCGATAGCCAAGGCGGCAGTGTCGAACTACGCGGCGACGGCACGCCAGTGCTCGACTATCAAGTCTCGCCCTACGCCTGGGACGGCTTGCGCCGCGCCTTCCACAGCATGGCCGAGATCCAGTTTGCCGGCGGTGCCAAGTCGGTGATGCCGCTGCACGGTGATGCGCGCTACGTGAACACTCTGGCCCAGGCGCGCAGCATGATCGATGGCCTGAACCTGGAATTACACCGCACACGGCTGGGCAGCGCCCACGTGATGGGTGGTTGTGCCATGGGCGAAGAGCCGAAAAACGCCGTAGCTGACAGCCTCGGCCGCCATCATCAGTTGCGCAATCTATCGATCCACGATGGCTCTTTATTCCCCACCAGCATCGGCGCCAACCCACAGCTTTCGGTGTATGGGCTGACGGCGCAACTGGCAACAGCACTGGCAGAACGTCTGAAAACAGCCTGAAAAAACAGACTATTCGCGGTGTCTATAGTGCTTTCTTCTGAATAAGTTGACTTGGCCGACCGGGATGGCTGCGATACCATCCGGTTCCCCAACGGACTCCGCCAGGACGACGCGATGAACCGAGTGTTGTACCCAGGTACCTTCGACCCTATTACCAAGGGCCATGGTGATCTGGTCGAACGCGCCTCGCGCTTGTTCGACCATGTGATCATCGCGGTCGCCGCCAGCCCCAAGAAAAATCCGCTGTTTCCCCTGGAACAGCGCGTGGAGCTGGCCCGTGAGGTCACCAAGCATCTGCCCAACGTCGAAGTCGTCGGCTTCGCCACGCTGCTGGCGCATTTCGCGAAGGAACAGAACGCCAATGTATTCCTGCGCGGCCTGCGAGCGGTGTCGGACTTCGAATATGAATTTCAGCTGGCCAATATGAACCGTCAATTGGCGCCGGACGTGGAAAGCCTGTTTCTTACGCCGTCGGAGCGTTATTCGTTCATTTCCTCGACCCTGGTCCGGGAAATCGCCGCGCTGGGCGGTGACATCACCAAGTTTGTCCACCCTGCGGTAGCCGATGCGCTGACCCTACGCTTCAAGAAATAAAGTAATTGTAGCGAGTGGGTTTACCCGCGGTGGACTGCACAGCAGTCCCATTTTTGGGGCCGCTTCGCAGCCCACCGCGGGCAAGCCCGCTCGCCACAGCTCGCACTGCGGGCGCCAATGCGGCACAATTGCGCGCATTAGTTTTCAGATGCCTTGGCCATGTGCCCTGGCAGGAGTTCCCATGTCCCTGATCATCACCGACGATTGCATCAACTGCGACGTTTGCGAACCCGAGTGCCCGAACGCCGCCATTTCCCAAGGCGAAGAGATCTATGTGATCGACCCGAACCTGTGCACCCAATGCGTCGGCCACTACGACGAACCCCAGTGCCAGCAGGTTTGCCCGGTGGATTGCATTCCGCTGGACGAGGCTCATCCAGAGACGCAAGAGCAGTTGATGGAGAAGTACCTGGTGATTACCAAGGCTTAAGGATTTGCTCGGCCCAAGTGCTTCCCCTTCAATCAGCTCTGGCACCTGGGGCAAAACACGCTCGCCCGCTGCCCCAGCTTCACTTCGCGCAACTCGGTTCCGCAGACCTTACAGCCCGCCCCGCCCCGGCCATAGACGAACAATTGCTGCTGGAAATACCCCGGCTGCCCGTCGCCGCCGATAAAGTCCCTCAGCGTGGTGCCGCCGCGCTCGATGGCGGCGGCGAGAATGCGCTTGATCTCAATCGCCAGCTTCAAATAGCGCCCACGGGAAATGCCTCCGGCCGCACGGCGCGGGTCGATCCCGGCAGCGAACAACGCTTCAGTCGCGTAGATATTGCCCACCCCCACCACCACCGCGTTATCCATGATGAATGGCTTCACCGCTATGGACCGCCCACGGGACATCTGGAACAGGCGCTCGCCATCAAACAGGTCGGTCAACGGCTCCGGCCCCAGGCGAATCAGCAGTTCATGGTTGAGCGGGTCCAGGCTCCAGAGCATCGCACCGAAACGTCGAGGGTCGGTGTAACGCAGGGCCAGGCCCGACTCCAGCTCGATGTCCACATGCTCATGCTTGGCCGCCGGCAGGCCGACCTCCACCAGCCGCAGATTGCCCGACATACCCAAATGGCTGATCAAGGTACCCACTTCGGCATTGATCAACAGGTACTTGGCCCGCCGCTCCACCAGCACGATGCGTTGCCCGGAAAGCCGCACATCCAGGTCTTCGGGGATCGGCCAGCGCAGGCGCCGGTCACGCACCACCACGCGGCTGACCCGCTGGCCTTCCAGGTGCGGCGCAATACCGCGCCGGGTGGTTTCGACTTCAGGTAACTCGGGCATGTTTACCTCTTGTATGACGGGGCCGTGAATAAAAGATCAGTGCGCACCCAGCTCGCGAATCGACAACTTCAGGCTCTCGAAGTCGTAATCCGACAAACCGACGTAATCGAGCACCAGATGGCCGATGCTGTTCCATTCGTGGTCATCCACCTGATTGCCCAGCACCCGGTAAGAGGCGCAAATATGCTCGGCCATTTTCAGGATCGCCAGCAGGTTTTTCAACGGGCTGTTGCGCGCAGATTCGTCGCTGAAAATCGCCAGGACGTTGTGATGGTTGGCGATAGCGTTGGTCACGTGCTCCGGCAAGCGCCAGGATTTGGCCGTGTAATAGCCGACTACTGCATGATTGGTGTTGAACGCCCGATTTTCGGTATCGACCACGCGGCACTCCGGGCCAGCGCAGGCGTAGGACTCTTCCAGCACCGCCATGTAATCAGGAAAGCGCTTGAGCATCAGCGGTACGCCACAATCGTGAAACAGCCCCAGGGCGTAAGCTTCGTCCACAGCCTGGGAGCCTGTGCGCTTGGCCAGGGTCAGGCACGTCATGGCGACGTCCTGGGCGGTGTCCCAGAACCGGTTTAGGGTGACGATGGTGTCGTCGCTCATCTCGCCCTTGATCGACTGGGCGTTGATCAGGTTGATGATCGAGCGGCTGCCCAGCAGGTTTACCGCCCGTTGGATCGAAGCAATCTTGTTGCTCAGGCCGTAATACGGCGAGTTGACGATCTTCAGCAACGAGCCGGAAAGGCCCGGGTCCTGGGAGATCAGCCGGGCAATCACTTCCAGGTCCGGGTCGGGCATGTACTGCTCCATCTGCAAATCCACCATGATTTGCGGTTGAGGCGGTACGCTGATGCCTTGCAGGGCCTGCTGGATCTGTTCGGCGGAAAGCTCTTGGGACATAAGTTCATACTCTGGGCTAAGCGGCGATTCTAACCCTTATAAAGGATGGGCCGACACCTTCCCGCACATCCGACGGCGCGATCAATTACTGCACAACAGGGTATACTCCCGCTCTTTTTTCCGGAGCGACGTCATGTCCCTGCCAAGCCTGCGTCTCAAAGCCAACGCCGATCGTCGTTTGCGCAACGGCCACCTGTGGGTCTACAGCAACGAAATCGACGTGGCCGCCACCCCACTTCATGGCTTCAAGGCAGGCGACCAGGCGATTCTGGAAGCGGCCGGCGGCAAGCCGCTGGGCATCGTGGCCATGAGCCCGAACAACCTGATCTGCGCCCGCCTGTTGTCCCGCGACGTCAAGTTGCCCCTGGACAAATCCCTGTTGGTCCACCGCATCAACGTCGCCCTGTCCCTGCGCGATCGCCTGTTCGACAAGCCGTTCTACCGTCTGGTGTACGGCGATTCCGACTTGCTGCCGGGCCTGGTGGTCGACCGTTTCGGCGACATCCTGGTGGTACAGATCGCCTCGGCGACCATGGAAGCCCATAAAGACGACGTGATCGCCGCGCTGACCCAAGTACTCAAGCCCAGCGGCATCTTGTTCAAGAACGACTCCGCCGCCCGCGACGCCGAAGGCCTCAACCGCTACGTCGAAACCGTATTCGGCCTGGTGCCGGAATGGGTTGCCCTGGAAGAAAACGGCGTGAAGTTCGAAGCGCCGGTCATCCAAGGCCAGAAAACCGGCTGGTTCTACGACCACCGCATGAACCGCGCCCGCCTGGCCCCTTACGCCAAAGGCAAACGCGTCCTGGACCTGTACAGCTACATCGGCGGCTGGGGCGTGCAAGCCGCCGCGTTCGGTGCCAGTGAAGTGTTCTGCGTTGACTCTTCGGCCTTCGCCCTCGACGGCGTCGAGCGCAACGCAGCGCTGAACGGTGTTGCCGAGAAAATGACCTGCGTCGAAGGCGACGTCTTCGAAGCCCTGAAAGAACTGAAAGCCAGCGAAGAACGCTTCGACGTGATCGTCGCCGATCCTCCTGCCTTCATCAAACGCAAGAAAGACATGAAAAACGGCGAAGGCGCCTACCGCCGTCTCAACGAGCAAGCCATGCGCCTGCTCAGCAAGGACGGCATCCTGATCAGCGCCTCGTGCTCCATGCATTTGCCGGAAGATGACCTGCAGAACATCCTGCTGACCAGCGCCCGTCACCTGGATCGCAATATCCAGATGCTGGAACGTGGCAGTCAGGGTCCGGATCATCCGGTGCACCCGGCGATTGCCGAGACTCGGTACATCAAGAGCATTACTTGCCGGTTGTTGCCCAATAGCTAAGGCCAGGACCGATTTCAAATTGAAACCGGCCCCACTGTAGGAGCGAGCTTGCTCGCGAAAAACGCAAGGGCACCGCGGGCTACCTGATAGCGCTGCGTTATCGTTGACATTCTTCGCGAGCAAGCTCGCTCCTACAGGAAACGAGACACATCCTGACCCACTGTCGAAACGACAACCTCCCGCTCCACGCCTACCGTTTCTCTTCCTATCACGGAAGAGGACGAAGGAATGTCCAACGCACCACATGCACATCATTTACGCACCGGGCGCTACTCGGAACCTGGGCGTTTCTACTTATTAACTGCCGTTACCCATCAACGACAACCGGCCTTCAAGGATTGGCGCATGGGTCGACTGGTGGTGAACGAATTCAGAAGAGCTGAGGAAGACGGCAAGGCCACTTCCGTGGCGTGGGTGGTCATGCCTGATCACTTCCACTGGCTGATTGAGCTACATAACGGTGACTTGCCGAAGCTGATGCAAGCCACCAAGTCGCGAAGCGCACGAGCCATCAATAAGGCGAGAGGTCTGCACGAGACGCTGTGGCAAAAAGGTTATTTCGACCGAGCACTGCGTCGCGAAGAGGATCTGAAAGCGATGGCTCGGTACATCGTCGGCAATCCATTGCGAGCCGGGATAGTCGACCATATCGGCGAATACTCGCTGTGGGACGCAATGTGGCTCTGAAATGCACACCACTGTAGGAGCGAGCTTGCTCCTACAGTTATTGCATTTTACGCACCCACACGTCTCGTAAGCGCTACCTCCACGCTTCTCGCCATTCCCTCCAGCCGCCAGCGGTGTAGAATCGGCCTATTCATCGCCAGTCATCCCCCGGCGGGTTTATGAGCTCAAGGCCAATGCGCACGGCGATCCCGTAACGTTTGAGGCAACTTCCGGACACACGGCCATTTCTGATGTGTTCCAGACGTCAATAGAAGCTCACTCCCCTTTGATACCTGATTAGCCGCCCGGAGTGCTCCATGCCAGATTACCGCTCGAAAACATCCACCCACGGCCGCAACATGGCCGGCGCCCGAGCACTGTGGCGCGCCACGGGGATGAAAGATGACGACTTCAAAAAGCCGATCATCGCCATTTCCAACTCGTTCACCCAGTTCGTACCAGGCCACGTCCACCTCAAGGACCTGGGGCAACTGGTGGCCCGTGAGATTGAACGCGCTGGCGGCGTAGCGAAAGAATTCAACACCATCGCCGTGGACGACGGCATCGCCATGGGCCATGACGGCATGCTGTATTCCCTGCCGAGCCGCGAGATTATCGCCGACTCCGTGGAATACATGGTCAACGCCCACTGCGCCGACGCCATCGTGTGCATTTCCAACTGCGACAAAATCACCCCTGGCATGCTGATGGCCGCCCTGCGCCTGAACATTCCGGTGATTTTCGTCTCCGGCGGTCCGATGGAAGCCGGCAAGACCAAACTCGCCAGCCACGGCCTGGACCTAGTAGACGCCATGGTCATCGCCGCCGATTCCAGCGCTTCTGACGAGAAGGTCGCGGAATACGAGCGTAGCGCCTGCCCAACCTGCGGTTCGTGCTCCGGCATGTTCACCGCCAACTCGATGAACTGCCTGGTGGAAGCCCTGGGCCTTGCCTTGCCGGGCAACGGTTCGACACTGGCCACCCACAGCGACCGCGAGCAGCTGTTCCTGCAGGCCGGGCGCACCATCGTCGAGCTGTGCAAGCGTTACTACACCGACAACGATGAGTCGGTGTTGCCGCGCAACATCGCCAACTTCAAGGCGTTCGAAAACGCCATGACCCTGGACATCGCCATGGGCGGTTCCACCAACACCATCCTGCACTTGCTGGCCGCCGCCCAAGAAGCCGAGATCGACTTCGACCTGCGCGACATCGACCGTCTCTCGCGCCATGTGCCGCAATTGTGCAAGGTCGCGCCGAACATCCAGAAGTACCACATGGAAGACGTGCACCGTGCCGGTGGGATTTTCTCGATCCTCGGCTCCCTGGCCCGTGGTGGCCTGCTGCACACCGACCTGCCGACCGTACACAGCAAGTCCCTCGCCGAGGGTATCGCCAAATGGGACATCACCCAGACTGACGATGAAGCCGTGCACACTTTCTTCAAGGCAGGCCCGGCCGGCATCCCGACCCAGACCGCATTCAGCCAGTCGACCCGCTGGGAAACCCTGGACGACGACCGTGAAAACGGCTGCATCCGCAGCGTCGAACACGCCTACTCCCAGGAAGGCGGCCTGGCCGTGCTGTACGGCAACATCGCCATCGATGGCTGCGTGGTAAAAACCGCCGGTGTGGATGAGTCGATCCATGTGTTCGAAGGTCGCGCCAAGATCTATGAAAGCCAGGACAGCTCTGTGCGCGGCATCCTCGCTGACGAAGTGAAGGCTGGCGACATCGTGATCATCCGTTACGAAGGCCCGAAAGGCGGCCCGGGCATGCAGGAAATGCTCTATCCGACCTCATACCTGAAGTCCAAGGGCCTGGGCAAAGCCTGCGCCTTACTGACCGATGGTCGTTTCTCCGGCGGCACTTCCGGCCTGTCCATCGGCCACGCTTCCCCGGAAGCCGCAGCCGGTGGCGCGATTGGCCTGGTGCAAGACGGCGACAAGGTGCTGATCGACATTCCGAACCGCTCGATCAACCTGTTGATCAGCGATGAAGAACTGGCGGCTCGCCGGGTCGAGCAGGACAAGAAAGGCTGGAAGCCAGTGGAGAAGCGTCCACGCAAAGTCACCACCGCGTTGAAGGCTTACGCCCTGCTGGCTACCAGTGCCGACAAGGGTGCCGTGCGTAACAAGGCGATGTTGGACGGGCTGTAAGCCTGCCCTTACCCATAAAAGCCGTCGCCCATAAAAATGCCCCGCCAAGTGCGGGGCATTTTTTTGTCTGGGTTAACCCAAAAACACTGGGTTCTACTGTGCGGTTGACCTTCTGTGGCGAGCGGGATTTTCCGCTCGCCACAACAGTTGGGGCTATTGAATCTCATCCGGCTTGACGATCACCCAATTCTTGTCCGCCGTGACCGGCAAGCCTTCCTTGGCCTGGGCCGCAGCGTGCTTGGCCATCATGCCGTTGAGCTGGGTCATGTATTTGTCCTTGCGGTTGACCCACAGGTGGATGCCGCCCTTAGCCACGTCAACATCGTGGAACAGCATGTAGCCGTCACTGGTCGGGGTGTCGCCGCCTACCAGCACCGGTTTTTTCCATTCGTCGATATAGGTCAGGATCGCCGCGTGTTTACCGGCCATCCAGGTCGCCGGGGTCCACAGGTAGGGAGTCAGTTCCAGGCCGAGGTTGGCCTTTTCGTCATACTTGCCTGCGGTGATTTGCTTACGGGCGGTGGTCAGCTCGCCGGTCTTGCGATCCTTGAGCAAAGTGGTGACGCCGATGACGTTCTGCGGTTTGACGTTGTAGCCGTACTTCGGGTCGGCGGCGACCATGCGCACCAGCTCTTCAGAGGCGGCGGTCATCACGTAGACCTCGATGCCGTTTTCCATCAATTTGTTGAACAGTTCAGCCTGGCCGGTAAAGATTTTCGGCGGCTGGACCTCCATGTTCTTCACCACGTCACCCTCGTAGTAGGTAGCCGGGACCGGCTTGCCGGAAGCCATCAACTCATCGACGTAGCCCTTGAGTTCCTTGAGGGTGAAACCGGAAAAAACCTGGGCAACCCACGGATAGCAGACCATGTCGTCGACTTCGCAAAGGCGATAGTAGTAACTGAACAGGCTTTCCTTGTGGTCAGCGGTGTCCTTGAACGGCATCAGCTTCAGCGAAGGATCGAGAGTGTCGCGGGTGATCAGGCCCTTGTTTTCCATGAACGGCAGCAAGGACTCTTCGAGGTCGTAGCGGTAACTGGTGTTGTCCATGTCGAACACCGCGAAGTTACCCTTATTGGCGTTGGCGGCGATCATTTCGTTCAGTTGCTTGGCGGCAGGTGCAGGCCAGTGCTTCAACTCGGTGGCGGCAAACGCCTGACTGGCGAGCCCCAGGCAAAGTGCGGCGGCAAATAATCTTGGCGCGAGCTTCATGTGCGTTTTCTCCCTGAGTGAAAGACATCGACGCTAACAAATCCCCGTGATGCTTCCCACCACGGGCACGACCGACTGCGTCCTGATCCCGCCACGGGCATACTCCTGAGCGCCAAGCCCTTATGCCAAAACCGACAGTCACCATTCCAACTCGGTATTAAATCAATAAATATCAAGCTGTTAGGATTTCCGGTTCGCAATCGCAGGCTCGCGCGATTGGCTGCCCTCTACATGGAGCTTCAATGAATCTGCCTCTGATTCTCAATTTACTGGTGTTTCTCGCCCTGTTGCTGGGCCTGGCACAAACCCGTCGCACCCACTGGAGCCTGGCCAAAAAGGTCTTGCTCGCCCTAGTGCTCGGCGTGGTTTTCGGTGTGATCCTGCACACCATTTATGGTGCCGGTCACCCGGTGCTCAAGGCGTCGATCGGTTGGTTTGACCTGGTAGGCAATGGTTATGTGCAGTTGCTGCAGATGATCGTGATCCCGCTGGTGTTCGCCTCGATCCTCAGCGCCGTAGCGCGGCTGCACAACGCCACGGCCCTGGGCAAGATCAGCTTCCTGACCATCGGCACGCTGCTGTTCACCACGGCTATCGCGGCGCTGATCGGTATTGGCCTGACCAACCTCTTCGGCCTCACCGCCGAAGGCCTGGTTGCCGGCACCCAGGAAATGGCCCGCCTGCAAGTGATCCAGAGCGACTACGCCGGCAAGGTCGCCGACCTGAATGTGCCGCAACTGCTGCTGTCGTTCATCCCGCAAAACCCGTTTGCCGACCTGGCGCGAGCCAAGCCAACGTCGATTATCAGCGTGGTGATTTTCGCTGCATTCCTGGGGGTTGCCGCGCTGCAATTGCTCAAGGATGACGTGGCGAAAGGTCAGAAAGTGATCAACGCCATCGACACCCTGCAAGCCTGGGTGATGCGCCTGGTGCGCCTGGTGATGAAGCTGACCCCTTACGGCGTACTGGCGCTAATGACCAAGGTGGTCGCCAGCTCCAACCTGCAAGACATCGTCAAGCTGGGCAGTTTCGTGGCGGTGTCCTACCTGGCCCTGGGGCTGATGTTTGTGGTCCACGGCCTGCTGCTGTCCCTGTCCGGGATCAACCCGCTGCGGTTTTTCCGCAAGGTCTGGCCGGTGCTGACCTTTGCCTTCACTAGCCGCTCCAGCGCCGCAAGCATCCCGCTGAGCATTGAAGCGCAGACCCGCCGCCTGGGCATCCCGCAATCCATCGCCAGTTTTGCTGCCTCGTTTGGTGCGACCATCGGCCAGAACGGTTGCGCCGGCCTGTACCCGGCCATGTTGGCGGTAATGGTGGCGCCGACCGTGGGCATCAACCCGCTGGACCCGCTGTGGATTGCCACGCTGGTGGCGATTGTGACCTTGAGTTCGGCGGGCGTGGCCGGCGTGGGTGGCGGTGCGACGTTTGCCGCGCTAATCGTGCTACCAGCCATGGGCTTGCCGGTGTCACTGGTGGCGTTGCTGATTTCGGTTGAGCCATTGATCGACATGGGCCGTACGGCGTTGAACGTCAATGGTTCGATGACAGCGGGGGCAATTACCAGCCAGATCATGCAGCAGACCGATAAAGAGCTGCTCAATGCCGATAAGCATGCCGAGTTGGCGCAGGCTTAGAATGAACCCTTAACCTGTCGAGATCGTTCCCGCGCGCGTGGGAACGATCTGTCGTCAGATCTTTTCCCAAACCTCAAAGTTGAACGCCGGCTTATCGCCTTCGGCCGGATTCTCGACATTCGATACCAGTTTCCACTGGTTCAAATCAAACTCGGGAAACCACGCATCCCCTTCAGGGCTCAACGCCACTCGCGTCAGATACAGGCGATCCGCCTGCGCAAGGCCCTGCGCATAAAGCTGCGCGCCACCGATCAGCATCAGCTCATCAACACCCTGCGCCAAAGCCCATTCTTCAGCTCGCGCCACCGCAGCATCAAGGGACGGATAAACTTGCGCACCTTCAAGCACCAGATCGGTCTGACGGCTGACCACGATATTCAAGCGACCCGGCAACGGCCGACCGAGGGAATCCCAGGTCTTGCGCCCCATGATGATCGGCTTGCCCAGCGTGGTGGCCTTGAAATACTTGAAATCCCCCGGCAAGTGCCAGGGCATGCTGTTGTCGACACCGATCACACGGTTTTCACCGAGAGCTGCGATCAGGCTTAAAGGGAGAGTTTTTTTCATGCTGGCGAGAATACCAGAGGCACACGCCGACAAACGAGCGGCATACCCCAACCCACGCCACAGCGGTTATGCTCCAACCTCACTTGCACAACAGGACGGCGCGTGACTGCTCTGACTCCCCTGCACCAACTCTGGCTAACGGAAACCGTGCGCCTGCGTGAAGAACACGCGGGCCCTTTGGAAGACCAAGAAGCCAATCGCCTGGCCCGTAGCACTGGCGGCGACTTGCCGACGCGCATTCAAAACCGCGCCCTGTGGCTGGCCGAACGTGATGGCCTGACCGCCGCCCTGCAGCATTGGCTGCAAGGCGCACGGCTGGCGCTGATGGTATTGGCCGTGATCGCCATCATCAGCGGCGCCGGCCTGGCATTCGCCGCGCTGGGCAACGGCCTGACGCCGGTCAATGTGTTCTGGGCCCTGGGCAGCCTGCTGGGCTTGAACCTGATCCTGCTCTTGAGCTGGGCCTTGGGCCTGTTGTTTGCCGGCGAGCATGGTGCCAGCCTCGGGCGCCTGTGGTTGTGGCTCAGCGAAAAACTCGCCCGTGACGCCAAGGCCGCGCAACTGGCGCCGGCACTGTTGCTCCTGTTGCAGCGCAAGAAACTCAATCGCTGGGCAGTGGGAGTGCTGGTCAATGGCTTGTGGCTGCTGGCCCTGTTCAGCGCGCTGGTGATCCTGCTGACTTTGATGGCGACCCGGCGCTACGGTTTTGTCTGGGAAACCACTATTCTGCGGGCCGATACCTTTGTCAGCGTGACCCAAACCCTCGGCGCCCTGCCCGCACTGCTGGGTTTCAGCGTGCCCACCGTCGAGATGATCCGCGCCAGCGGCGATTCGGCACTGAACATCGAAAGCGCCCGCCAAGCCTGGGCCGCCTGGCTGGTCGGCGTACTGCTGATCTACGGCATCCTGCCCCGACTGATCCTCGCATTGCTGTGCCTATGGCGCTGGAAACACGGACGCACCGCCTTGCGCCTGGACCTCAACCTGCCTGGCTACAGCCCATTGCGTGAGCGTTTGATGCCCAGCAGCGAGCGCCTTGGGGTCAACGACGCCGCGCCCGAACAGCTGCATCACGTGACCGGTGGCGTCAGCACCCTGGAAAGCGATGGCGCTCTGCTGGTGGCCATCGAGCTTGATGATCAACGCCCATGGCCGCCAAAACTGCCCGCCAACGTCAAGGACGCCGGCATCCTCGACAGCCGCGAATCGCGGCACAAGCTGCTGGAGCAATTGACCCGTTTCCCGCCCGCGCGCCTGGCCATCGCCTGCGACCCGCGCCGTTCGCCAGATCGCGGCAGCCTGGCGCTGATCGCCGAACTGGCCCGCAGTGCCACGGCCACCCGTGTCTGGCTGCTACAAGCGCCGCCGGGCCAGGCCCTGGATGCTGAACGCCTTGGCGATTGGCATACAGCCTTGCAGCAGTTGCAATTGCCATTCGCCGACTGCGCGCCGCTCAATTGGCTGGAGACAGGTCATGACTAAACCGCTGAAACTTGCCGTGGTCGGCCACACCAATGTCGGCAAGACCTCGCTTCTGCGCACCCTGACTCGGGATGTGGGCTTTGGTGAAGTCTCCCATCGCCCGAGCACCACCCGCCATGTCGAAGGCGCGCGCCTGTCGGTGAACGGCGAAGCTCTGCTGGAGCTGTACGACACCCCCGGACTGGAAGATGCCATCGCCCTGCTCGACTACCTCGAACGTCTGGACCGCCCCGGCGAACGCCTCGACGGCCCGGCCAGACTGGCGCGCTTTCTGGACGGCAGCGAAGCCCGGCAGCGTTTCGAACAGGAAGCCAAGGTCCTGCGCCAGTTGCTGGCCTGCGACGCCGGGCTCTACGTAATCGACGCCCGCGAACCGGTGCTGGCCAAATACCGCGACGAACTGCAAGTGCTGGCCAGCTGCGGCAAACCGTTGTTGCCGGTGCTCAATTTTGTCAGCAGCGCTGAACACCGCGAGCCAGACTGGCGCGAAGCCCTGGCCCGCCTCGGCCTGCATGCGCTGGTGCGCTTCGACAGCGTGGCGCCACCGGAAGACGGCGAGCGGCGACTGTATGAAAGCCTGGCCCTGTTGCTGGAGCATTCACGGCCACAACTGGAGCGGCTGATTATTGATCAAGAGGCCCAGCGCCAGGCCCGTCAGCAAAGCGCCGCCCGGCTGATCGCCGAGCTGCTGATCGACTGCGCCGCCTGCCGGCGTAGCGTGGTCAGCGAGGCCGATATCGAACAGCAAGCCATCAGCGAACTGCGCAAAACCGTACGCCAGCGCGAACAACGTTGCGTAGAAGCCCTGCTCAAGCTGTTCGGCTTTCGCCCACAAGATGCCGCCGCCAGTGATTTGCCGCTGCTGGATGGCCGCTGGGGCGACGACCTGTTCAACCCCGAAACGCTCAAGCAACTGGGTGTGCGGGTTGGCGGCGGTATCGCGGCCGGCGCGGCGGCGGGTGCGGGTGTGGATTTATTGGTCGGCGGCCTGACCCTTGGCGCTGCCGCCCTGGCCGGGGCCATCGCCGGTGGCGCGCTGCAAACCGCCCGCAGTTATGGCAGCCGCCTGCTGGGCAAGATCAAGGGCCAGCGTGAACTGACCGTCGATGACAGCGTGTTACGCCTGTTGGCCCTGCGCCAGCGGCAACTGCTCAAGGCCTTGAACCTGCGAGGCCATGCGGCCATGCACAGCATCAAGGTCGATACCCCCCAGGACAAGACCTGGCGCGAAGGCAAGTTACCTGAATCGCTGAACAAGGCCCGGGCCCATCCACAATGGTCGTCCCTCAACCCTCACGCAAAACTGAGCCAGGCCGAGCGCCAGGAACAGATCGAAGCACTGGCCCTGCGTCTGGACGAAACCTAAGCAGCCAACAAACGCTGGGCCTTGGCCTTCAAGAGGCCCAGGTCCAGCACCGGCACATGCATTTCCTTGGCCTGCTCATCCCAGTGGCGCATACGCAGACTCACGGCGCATAACGGGTCCTGCTCAAACGCCCGCGCTTCATCTGCCGTCATGACGCCACCCTGATAACCCAGTGTGCGGCGGCTGGCTTCACTCAGGCGCGCGTAGTAATCCGGCTGGCTGAACGTCAGGTAGCGCTTGGCCTGGACGTGGTACTCCACCAGTTTCGCCATCCGCTCGCTGAAACCGGCCCGCCGCAAATAATCAGCCCCCAGCCGCTCATGACTGACCACGCCATAACCGCCCATGTTCTCGCCGCCATGGCCGCAAAGATGGCCGATGTCATGGAAAAACGCCGCCAACACCACCTCATCATCAAAACCTTCGGCCATGGCCAATTGCGCGGCCTGGGACATGTGCTCGATCTGCGACACCGGTTCGCCGATGTAATCGGCTGCGCCATGTTGCTCGTAAAGACCGAAGACTTCGGCGATGGCGTGTTCAAGCGTCATGCAGCGTCTCCCCACAGATCGGTGATATTGCCCTCGGCCATCGCCGGCCCCACGCTCATGCCCACGCCGGTGTGCATCAACGCCGCACTCACGCCCGGCGCCACCCGCAAGAACGAAAACGGCCCTGGCCCGCGGGAACCATAAACGCCCTGCCAGCGTTCCAGCACCTGAATCTCACAGCCTAGCGTGTGCTCGGCCAGTTCGATCATCCAGTTATCCACCTGTTCGGCGTTGAATGGTGATGGATCACTACCGTAATGGTGAGAATCGCCGATGATCAGTTCACCATAAGGCGTCGGGCTGATCAGCAGATGGATGCCGTTTTCGTGCAGGTGTGGCGTGTCACGAAGGATTTGTGCCTGCACCGCCGCCGCTTCCGGCAGGTCAGCGAAGGCACCGTAATGCACGCAGCTCAGGCCGGTCAGCAGTGCGTGCTGCAGATTCAAATCTACCTGAGGCTTGACGCGCAGCATTTGCAGGCGGCAGGTTTGCAGATTGAGTTCGGCCATTTGCTCGGCCAGCAGGGTTTGGTAGTCATGACCGGAGCAGACGATGATCTGCTCACCGCGAAAAGTCCCGGCGGTGGTATGCACCTGACCAGGCTCGACGTCGCGTACCAGCGTGGAAAAGTGAAACTCCACCTTGAGTTCGCGACTCAGGTAGTTGATCAACGCCGGGATAGCTTCGCGCGAATACAGCTGCTGATCGTCCTGGCCAAGGAGCGCAGCGCGGTGATGGCGGAACTGGCCGCCATACAGATCACTCATCGCAGCGCCCTGTAGCAGCTCGACGCGGTAGCCATGCTCCCGGGCGCGGCCGGCGCAAAAAGCTTCCAGCAAATCTTCTTCCGCTTCGGTGCGGGCAAACAAGTAGGAGCCGTTGCGCTTGAGCTGGATGCCGGCCAACTGCGCCCATTGACCCCAGATGTCACGGCTTTCCAGAGCCAGGTCGAGCATCGGCCCTGGCGGCTGGCCGGTGACCAGGGCCTGGCCGAAGTTGCGTACCGAGGCGCCCAAGGGCGTGGCGCTGCGCTCGAACACCTTGACCTTGAGGCCGCGTTTGGCTGCGGCGTAAGCGTGGGAAAGGCCGAGGATGCCGGCGCCGATGATCAGTAGATCGCTGTGGTGTGTCATGAAGTGCTGTCCTGAATGTGAGACCGTCATCGCGGGCAAGCCCGGCTCCCACATTGGAATGCATTCCCCTGTGGGAGCCGGGCTTGCCCGCGATGGGGCCATCAGCTCAAACCGAAAAATTACTGCCCCGCCACCTTCTCCGACTTGCCGTCATAGCGCTTGCGCCACTCGGTCAGGATGTTGTCGCGGTTTTTCGAAGCCCAGGCGAAGTCGTTCTTGATCAGCCGCTGCTCATAGTCAGCCGGCAATTCGGTCTGCGGCTTGGCAATACCCGGCTGGGCGAGCACGGCGAAGTTCTCTTTATACAGGTCCATCGCGGCAGTGCTGGCAGAGAAGTCGGCGAGCTTCTTCGCCGCGTCCTCATGAGCGGTGCCCTTGATTACGGCGGTGGCTTCGATGTCCCAACCCAGGCCCTCTTTGGGCAGCACGATGTCCAGCGGCGCGCCTTGGCGTTTCAACTGAACGGCTGGGTATTCGAAGGAAATCCCGATCGGGAACTCACCGGAAGCCGCCAGCTTGCACGGTTTGGAACCGGAGTGAACATACTGGCCGATGTTCTGGTGCAGGTCGTCCATGTACTGCCAACCCTGCTTCTCGCCGAAAGTCTGCAGCCAGGCGCTGACATCCAGGAAGCCCGTGCCGGACGACGCCGGGTTGGGCATGACAATCTTGCCCTTGTACTCGGGCTTGGTCAGGTCTTGCCAACTGATCGGCTTGGTCAGGCCCTGCTTTTCAGCTTCGACAGTGTTGAAACAGATAGTCGCGGCCCACACGTCCATGCCGACCCAGGCCGGAGGGTTGGCGGCGTCACGGTAGTTCGCGCCGATCTTGCCCAGGTCTTTCGGGGCGTAGCTTTGCAGCATGCCTTGTTGGTCAAGAATGGCCAGGCTGGACGCCGCCAAGCCCCAGACTGCGTCAGCCTGCGGGCGGGCTTTTTCAGCCAGCAGCTTGGCGGTGATGATCCCGGTGGAGTCGCGCACCCATTTTATTTCAATGTCTGGGTTGGCGGCTTCGAAGGCTTTTTTGTAGGTCTTCAGCTGCTCGGCTTCGAGGGCCGTGTAGACGGTCAACTCGGTTTTCGCAGCGAAGGCATTCAGACTGAACGCAGCGAGCACAGCAGCGGCTAACGCCAGGGGCTTGAACATGGTGCAGTTCCTTTTTAATGGGGACGTTTTTTAATGGGGACGGATTTATTTATTGACCAGGCGCGGTTTGGCGCCAGGCCTGGGAGCGGCGCAACAAACCGCGTGAGGCCCACGCCAGCAGCAGCGATACGCCCGCCGAGGTGAACAGAATGAGCGTGGACATGGCCGCCGCACCGCCAACATTGCCGGCGTCGTCCATGTTCAGAACCGCCACCGCCGCGAGGATGGTGTTGGGGCTGTAGAGGAAGATCGCCGCCGAGACAGTGGTCATCGCCGAGACGAACAGGTAGCGCACGATGTCCAGTAACGCCGGCAGGCAAATCGGCACGGTGACCCGTAGGTAGTGGCGGTAAAGCGGCGCCTTGAGGGACAACGCGGCGGCTTCAAATTCCGCGTCTAGTTGGCGCAGGGCCGTGGTGGCGGTCATTTGTGCGGTGGTCAAGTAGTGAGCAATGGTGCACACCACCAGCAGGGTCATGGTCCCGTAGAACACATGCAGCGGGTTGCCGGGGAGGTTGAAAAAGAACACGTAGCCCAGGCCCAGCACCAGGCCCGGTACCGCCATCGGTACGAAACTGAGCATGCGCAATGCCAGGTTCAGGCCGCGTTGGCCGTGGGTCTTTTCCATCAGGTAGGCGCCGGTGAAGATCAGCACGCTGCCGATCAATGCCGTGCACAGGGCCATGGTCAAACTGTTGCGATAGGCCAGCCAGCCGCCGCCCGCCGTGTCGTTGAACTGGTAATGGTTCAGCGACAGCGACAGGTTATAGGGCCAGAACTTCACCAGCGATGAATAGACCGCCATGCCGAACACCAGCAGCAACACCGTACAGATCAGCAGGACGATGGCCAGGTAACAGCCGTCCCGCAGCCGCGATGGCGCAGGTTGAAAGACCTGGGCGCGACCGCTCATGGAGTCACCATGACGACGGCGCAGCCAGGCATCAACGCCAAAGCTGAACAACGCTGGCAGCAGCAGCACCATGCCGATCAAGGCGCCACGGCCAAATTGTTGTTGGCCGACTACCGCTTTGTAAGCTTCCAACGCCAGCACTTGGTAGTCGCCGCCCACCACCACAGGCACGCCGAAGTCGGTGATGGTCAGGGTGAACACCAGGCAGAACGCGGCGAATACCGCCTGGCGCGTTGCCGGCCAAGTGATGCTACGAAAAGCTCGGGCGGGGCTTGCGCCCATGCTCGACGCGGCGTCGAACAGCCGCGCATCCGCCAGGGACAGCGCCGACAACAGGATCATCAGCGCATGGGGAAAGGTGTAGATGACCTCACCAATGACAATACCCCAGAAGCCGTAGATGTTGTCCGACAGCAACCCGCGCAACATTCCTTGGTTGCCGAATAGATAGACCAGTGCGATACCCGGCAGCATCGAAGGCGCCATCAGCGGCAGCAATGACATGCCTCGCCAGATGACCTTGCCGGGGATCAGTGTGCGTTGCAGCGCGTAGGCAAACAGGTAGGCCAGCGGTACGACGATGGCCGAGACACTGAGGGAAACCTTCAGGCTATTGCCCAGCAGCCAGTGGAAATTGTCACTGGTGAGCAACTCGCGCGCAGCCACCAGGCCACCGCCCTGCCCATCTTCAGCGCTGAAACCACGCCAAAAGATCGCCAGCAGCGGTAGCAACACCGCCACGCCCAGCAGGAGCAACAGCAGCAGCTTGCCGCCCAGTACGAAAATGCGGTCGCCGAGTTCGGCACGGGAAGCCTGACGAGCCACGTTGTCGGGTACCGGCAAGGTCATGTCGGCAGCCATCTCAGGCAAACACCTGCAGGCTGCGCGGCGGCAGCGCAACCCAGATGTCCTGGGAGCCAAGGCGCGGCATGGCTTCCGGGGCCAGTTCGGCCAACAGTGAATGGCCGGGCAATTGGTCCAGCTCAAAGCTCATGCGGCAACGGTTCCCGAGGAAGGTGATCTCACGGACCTTGGCCGGGAACAGGTTTTCCTCATGCACTGGCGGGTTGACGCTGATGGCTTCGGGGCGGCAGAACAAACGACCCGATGCCGCTTTGCCGGAGTTCTCGGCCAACCGCACATTCATCCCGCCGACCTGGGCATGGCTGGCGCTGTTGCGGCTGAACGGCAGCCAGTTGCCTTGGCCGACAAATTCGGCGACGAAAGGCGTGGCCGGGCGATCGTAAATTTCCTGGGGAGTGGCGTATTGCTCAACCTTGCCGTTATTCATCACGGCGATGCGGTCGGCCATCAGCATGGCCTCGTCCTGATTGTGGGTGACCATCAGGGTGGTGATGCCCAGGCGCTGTTGCAATTGGCGCAGTTCGGTACACAGATGCTCGCGCACGCGGGCGTCGAGGGCGGACATCGGCTCATCAAGCAACAACAGCGAAGGTGCGGGCGCCAGGGCACGGGCCAGGGCCACGCGTTGTTGTTGGCCGCCGGAGAGTTGGCCGGGGTATTTCTTTTCGCTGCCCAGCAGGCCCACCAGTTCCAGCATCTGCCCGACGCGCTTGCGCACTTCATCGCGGCCGCTGCCGGCCAGGCCGTAGCCGATGTTCGCTGCGACGGTGAGGTTGGGAAACAGCGCGTAGGACTGGAACAGAATGCCGTAGTCCCGCGCCTGAGGGGCCAGTAGGGAAACGTCGCGCTCACCCAGGTACAACTCGCCACTGTCCTGGCGCTCCAGCCCTGCGATACAACGCAACAAGGTGGTCTTGCCGCAGCCGGACGGGCCGAGCAGGCACACCAGTTCACCGGCGGCGACATCCAGGGACACGTTGTCCAGAGCGGTAAAGGCGCCGAAACGCTTCTGGATACCGCGCACCTTCATCGGCGCGCCGGGGTTGGTCATGGCTGTGTTCATGGAGGCACCTCATCAAACTGATGAAGGCCATCCTAGGGAGCAAATGCGTAGCTCGTGTGGCAGGAAGGCAAAAGTGAGCGATAGTGGTATTGGTAGATTTGGGCAGGGCTGAACAATTATGTGTGGCGAGCGGGCTTGCCACAGAAAGTAGTCAGCCCGCTGGCGACATTTCCTGCGCCAACCCCAGAAAGGCCGCCGGCAACCGCGCGCCCTTTCGCTCCTTGAGGCAGTACAGGTATTCGGCAATCTGCGGCGCATTCTCGATGGTCAGTACCCGCAACTGCGGATCATGGGGCACTTCCTGGCGAGCAATGATGCTGATGCCAATATTGCGCAGCACCGCCTCGCGAATCGATTCCCGGCTGCCAATCTCCAGCAGCGGGCCGTAACTCACCCCCGCGCCCTGCAACATTTCTTCGGTCAGCCGCCGAGTGGTGGAACCTGCTTCGCGCATCAACAAAGTGTGCCCGGCCAGGGCGCTCAACGGCACAGGGTCCAGCACCGCCAGAGGATGATTGCGATGCACCGCCAGCACCAGCGGATCAGTGCCCAACACCCGACGAATCAGGCGCGGGTCCTCCAGCAATTGCGATGACGCGGCGATATCCACCCGGTAGTCTTCCAGCGCTTCCAGCACCTGCTGGGAGTTGCCGATCTCCACCGAGACTTCCACCCGGGGCAGCCTTTCGCGAAAGGTTTTTACCAAATCGAGGATGTAGTACGGAGCGGTCGCGGCAATTCTCAGCGTGCCCTGGACCTGGCCGCTGTTGCGCAGGAAAAACTCGATATCGCTTTCCTGCTGCAACAACGCCTTGACCATCGGTAGCAGCCGCGCACCTTCGTCACTGACCGTCAGGCGGCGCCCGCCCCGGTAGAACAGCTCAACCGAATACTGGCTTTCCAGATGGCGAACCTGGGTGGTCACCGTGGGCTGGCTCAGGCCTAGCTTTTTCGCCGCCTGGGTAATGCTACCCAGACGGGCGACCATATAAAACGCCTTCAGCTCAGCACTCAGCACACCACCCTCACATCGACTATTTGCGCAACAAGCGCAGACCATTGAACACCACCAGCAGGCTCACGCCCATGTCGGCGAACACCGCCATCCACATGGTGGCCATCCCGAAGAAGGTCACCGCGAGGAAGATCGCCTTGACCACCAGCGCCAGGGCGATGTTCTGCTTGAGGATACTCGACGTTTGCCGCGACAGCCGTATGAATGCCGGAATCTTGCGCAGGTCATCGTCCATCAGCGCCACGTCGGCGGTCTCGATGGCGGTGTCTGTACCGGCGGCGGCCATGGCAAAACCGATCTCGGCACGGGCCAGCGCCGGGGCGTCGTTTATACCGTCGCCAACCATGCCGACCCGATAGCCCTTGCCGTAGAGGGCTTCAATCGCTTGCAGTTTTTCGGTGGGCAACAGGTCGCCCCGGGCCTGATCGATGCCGACCTGGGCGGCAATCGCCTGGGCGGTGTGGGTATTATCGCCGGTGAGCATCAGGGTTTTGATACCCAGGTCATGCAATTGCTGGATCGCTTCGCGGCTGCTGTCCTTGACGGTATCAGCCACGGCGAACAGTGCCAGCGGGCCGGATTTGTCCAGCAGCAGGACCACGGACTTGCCTTGCTTTTCCAGGGCGAAGAGTTTTTCTTCCAGGGCCGGTGAACATAGGCCCAGTTCTTCCACAAGGCGGTGGTTGCCCAGGTGATAGACCTCGCCGTTGATCTCACCGCGTACACCACGACCGGTCAGGGCTTCGAAGTTATCCACAGCATGCACGGGCAGATTTTTATCCACCGCCGCGTTGGCGATGGCCAGGGACACCGGGTGATCGGAACGACCGGCAAGGCTCGCCGCCAGTGCCGGCGCGCGGCCTTCAAAATTGGGGAGCAGCGCCAGGTAATCGGTTTGCACCGGCTTGCCGTGGGTGATGGTGCCGGTCTTGTCCAGGGCCAGGTAGTCGAGTTTGTAACCGCCCTCCAGGTACACGCCGCCCTTGATCAGGATGCCTTTGCGGGCGGCTGCAGCCAGGCCGCTGACGATGGTCACCGGGGTGGAAATCACCAGCGCACACGGGCAAGCCACTACCAGCAACACCAGCGCGCGGTAGATCCAGTCGAACCAGATGCCGCCCATGAACAGCGGTGGAATCACGGCCACGCCCAAGGCAAAGAGGAACACTACCGGGGTGTAGATTTTGGAAAAGCTGTCGACAAAGCGCTGGGTCGGCGCCCGCGCGCCCTGGGCCTGTTCCACGGCGTGGATGATCCGCGCCAGGGTGGAATTGTTGGCGGCCGCGGTGACTTTGTATTCCAGGGAACCGGCCTGGTTGATGGTGCCGGCGAAAACCTTGTCGCCGACGGTTTTCTCGATGGGCAGGCTTTCACCGGTGATGGGCGCCTGGTCGATGGTCGACTGGCCGGACACCACCTCGCCGTCCAGGCCAATGCGCTCGCCGGGACGAACCCGCACGATAGCGTCCAGTTCAATGGTTTTAACGTCTTTTTCAATCCAGCTTCCGTCAGCTTGACGAACCGTGGCCTGCTCCGGAGTCATCTGCATCAAGCCGCTGATGGCGTTACGCGCGCGGTCCAGGGACTTGGCCTCGATCAACTCGGCCACAGTGAACAAGAACATCACCATGGCCGCTTCCGGCCACTGGCCGATGAGGACCGCGCCAGTCACGGCGATGCTCATCAGGGCGTTGATGTTCAGGTTGAGGTTTTTCAGGGCTATCCAGCCCTTTTTATAGGTGGTGAGGCCGCCGCTGAGGATCGACACCAGCGCCACCAAGGCAATCACCCAAGTTGGCGCGGCATTGGTGAAGTGCAGCACTTCGGCGCCCAAGGCACCGAGGCCGGACAGCGCCAATGGCCACCAGTGTTTCTTGGCCGGAGGCGCGGCGGCGGCGATGCCTTCTTCGATCGGATCGGCCTGCATCCCCAGAGATTTGATGGCCTCGATGATCGGTGCCGTTGTCGGCAAGTCATGGGTCACACCGAGGACGCGGTTGATCAGGTTGAATTCCAGTTGTTGCACGCCAGCGAGCTTGCCCAGTTTGTTCTGGATCAGCGTCTGCTCGGTGGGGCAGTCCATGGCTTCGATGCGGAAGGTGCTCAGCCTGGAGCCTGCGGTGGGCGCTTCGCTCAATTGCACCAGGGACGGTGCCGCGGCGCCGGAGCAGCAAGAGCTGCCATGATTGTGCTTTTGCACAGGCTGAAGCTTTTCGCCGTGATCATGATCATGGTCGTGCTTGTGCGGGGCGTGGATAGAGTCGTTCATTAGTCGGGTCCGGAAAGGTGCCTGTTGCCAAGTAAAGACCCTGTAGCCACTATAGGGTCAAGCACCCTTTTGGAGATTGCTGCGATGAAGATCGGTGAGTTGGCAAAACTGACGGATTGTCAGGTGGAAACCATCCGTTATTACGAGAAGGAAGGCCTGCTGCCGCCGCCCGCGCGCAGCGAGGGCAATTACCGCTTGTACACCCAGGCCCACACCGAGCGGCTGACCTTTATCCGCAACTGCCGCAGCCTGGACATGACCCTTGAGGAAATTCGCAGCCTGTTGGGTTTGCGAGATAGCCCGCAGGACCAGTGCGAAAACGTTAATGCGCTGATCGACGAGCACATCCACCACGTCAAGGCGCGGATCGATGGGTTGTTGGCGTTACAGGAACAGTTACTCGACCTGCGCCAGCGTTGTGGCGAAGGGCCGGATATTGATCAATGTGGGATTTTGAAGCGACTGGAGGTCAGCGGAGGTGTGGCGGCGAGTGAGTCGGAGCATTCCCATGTGGGCAGGAGCCACGGGCATTGATGATCGTAATGGCCTGTGTGGCGAGCGGGCTTGCCCGCGTTGGGCGGCGCAGCAGCCCCAATAGGATCACCGCGCTCCGTCAGATAGATCGCGGTAGCCGATTTTAGGGCCGCTTCGCAGCCCAACGCGGGCAAGCCCGCTCGCCACCATAAGCCGGCCCGAGTGTCAGACCGCCATCGGCGCTGTCATCGGCGCATGGTGCTCGTAACCTTCCAGCGAGAAATCGCTCGGTTCGATCTGCTCCAGCCACTCCGGCTGGTACACACCCGTCTTGGCAAACTCCGGCACACGGTCACTGATCACCAGCTTGGGCGCCGCGAACGGCTCGCGCTTGAGCTGTTCGTTGAGCATGTCCAGATGGTTTTCGTAGACGTGGGCGTCACCGATGAAATAGGTGAACCAGCGCGGCGTGTAACCCGTCAGACGGCCGATCAGGCTCAGCAGCGCGGCGCCCTCGGTGAGGTTGAACGGCGTGCCCAGGCCCAAATCGTTGGAGCGAATATAGAGCGTCAAGGATATTTCCCTGGTCTCAACGTTGGGATGGAACTGGTACAGCAGGTGGCACGGCGGCAAGGCCATTTCATCGAGCTGGGCGCAGTTCCAACCATGGAACAGGATACGCCGGCTGCCCGGGTCCTTGATGATGGTGTCGACGCACTGGCGAATCTGGTCAATGGCCTTGTACAGCACCACATAGGCCTGACCGTCTTCCTCGCCTTCGGCGATTTGGCGGTAACCCTGGCTTAGGGTCTGCTCGATGGCAGCCTGGTTGCTGACCGGAATCTGCTTGTACGCCGGCCATTTGCGCCATTGCACGCCGTAGATCTCGCCGAGGTCGTCATTGCCCTGGCGGAACGGGTTGGCCAGCCATTGGGCGTTTTCGTTGGCGTTCTGGTCCCAGACCTTGCAACCCAGGGCGCGGAATTCGGCAGCGTTGTTCACCCCACGCAGGAAGCCGACCATCTCGCCAATCGCCGATTTGAAGGCCATTTTTCGGGTGGTGATCGCCGGAAAACCTTCCTGCAGGTCAAAGCGCAGCATCGCACCGGGAAAGCTGATGGTGTTCACGCCGGTACGGTTGGCCTGCTTGGTGCCGTTCTTGATGACGTGGGACACCAGATCGAGATATTGCTTCATGTCATTACCTGCATCGTTGAAGCCGAAGCCCTCAGGCCTCGGCGTTCGAATTTAAAGCGCGGTGTTCTTGATCGGTTGCGGGCGATTGTAAGCCCACCACAGCAGACCCAGGCCGGCGAGGATCATCGGGATGCTGAGAACCTGACCCATGGTCACCCAGCCAAACGCCAGGTAGCCCAGTTGCGCATCTGGCACCCGCACAAACTCGACGATAAAGCGGAAAATCCCGTAGAACAGCGCGAACATCCCCGATACCGCCATGGTAGGCCGCGGTTTACGAGAGTAAATATAGAGAATCAGGAACAGCGCCACACCTTCCAGGGCGAACTGATACAACTGCGACGGATGGCGCGGCAGTTGCGAAGGGTCGCTGAACGCCGGGAACACCATGGCCCACGGCACATCGGTCGGCTTGCCCCATAATTCGGCGTTGATGAAGTTGCCGATACGCCCGGCGCCCAGGCCAATCGGCACCATCGGTGCAACAAAATCCATCAGTTGGAAGAACGACTTGCCGTTGCGTCGGCCGAACCACCAGGCCGCGAGCATCACACCGATAAAACCACCGTGGAACGCCATGCCGCCTTTCCACACTTCGAAAATCAGCGTCGGGTTGGCGATGTAGGCACTCAGGTCGTAGAACAACACATACCCCAGGCGCCCGCCGACGATCACGCCCATCGACATCCAGAACACCATGTCGGAGAGCTTCTCCTTGGTCCAGGTCGGATCGAAACGGTTCAGACGCCGGGAAGCCAGCAGCCATGCACCGCCGATGCCAATCAGGTACATCAACCCGTACCAGTGGATTTTCAGCGGACCAATGGCCAGGGCCACCGGGTCGATATGCGGGTAAGGCAGCATTGCGACTCCTCGTTAAATCATTCGTTATTGCGCACGGACCATGCCGGGACGCGATTAAGCCTGCGTTACATAAAATAAGCTTCGTTACAGCAGAAAACTCAAACCGACACAAAACAACAGGCCGGCAAACAGCCGCTTGAGCAAGCGCGGCGACAATCGGTGAGCCAGGCGCGCGCCGAAACGGGCGGCTAGCATACTGGTCAGGGCGATACCCAGCAGCGCTGGCAAATACACGAACCCGAGACTATGAGCGGGCAACAGCGGATCGTGCCAGCCCAAAATCATGAAACTTAATGCACTGGCCAGGGCAATCGGCAAGCCGCAGGCCGATGAGGTAGCCACAGCCTGGCGCATCGGCACGCTGCGCCAGGTCAGGAACGGCACGGTCAGCGAGCCACCGCCAATGCCGAAAATCGCTGAAGCCCAGCCGATCACCGTGCCCGCCAGGGTCAGCCCGACCTTGCCCGGAACCGTTCGACTGGCCTTGGGTTTGACCTCCAGGGCCAATTGCACGGCGACGATCAGCGCGAATACGCCGATGATCTTCTGCAAGTGAGGCCCTGAGATGGCTTCAGCCGTCAACGCGCCAAAACCTGCGCCGATCAAAATACCGACGGTCATCCACACAAAAATCGGCCAACGCACCGCGCCAACCCGATGGTGCTCACGCACAGCATTGACTGAAGTGAAAATAATGCTCGCCAGCGACGTGCCTACCGCCAGGTGAGTCAATACCTGCGGATCAAAACCCTGCAAAGTGAAACTGAACACCAGCACCGGAACAATAATGATCCCGCCGCCCACGCCAAACAGCCCAGCGAGCACGCCTGCACAGGCGCCCAGCAGCAAATACAGTAGAAATTCCATGGGCACCCTCAAAATCAGACCGGCATGTTAACGGATGCGGGGCGCAAGGCGGAACTGGATGCGATGGATAGCTATGGGTACAGTGGGAAAAACACAAAGGGATCGCCTTATGTGCCTGATTGTTTTTGCCTGGCGGCCGGGCCATGTCCAGCCGCTGATCGTCGCGGCCAACCGTGATGAGTTCTATGCCCGACCCAGCCTGCCGCTGGCCCAGTGGCTCGATGCACCGCAGGTTTACGCCGGGCGTGATCAGGAAGCAGGGGGCACATGGCTGGGGGTTGGCGCGGATGGACGCTTTGCCGCGCTGACCAATATTCGCGACCCGCACCAGCCGCCGGCGCGTAAGTCCCGTGGAGAACTGGTAGCGCGATTTCTCAGCGGTTCGCTATCGCTGGACGCCTATTTGGCCGACGTTAACGGTAGATCGATTGAATATGCCGGGTTTAACCTGCTGATTGGGACGCGGGATGAGTTGTGGCATTACAACGCCAATGATTCTGCGCCCACTCAGTTGGCGGCCGGGATATATGGGTTATCCAATGCCGGGCTGGATACGCCGTGGCCCAAATTGCTCAAGGCCAAGGCGGCGCTGACTGAAGTGCTGGACGACCCGCGACCTGAAGCCTTGCTGGGCATTTTGAGCGACCCGCAGACCGCGCCTTTCGCCGACTTGCCGGATACCGGCGTAGGTTTGGCGACTGAGAGTTTGTTATCTAGCGTGTTTATTGCCAGCCCCAGTTATGGGACGCGGGCGAGTACGGCGCTGATCGTGAATGCCGATGGGTCGCGGCACATCGTCGAGCGCAGCTTCGGGCCCTATGGTGGGCAACTGGGAGAAGTCGAGCTGAAGCTTTAGACAGGCATTTGTGGCAAGCGGGCTTGCCACAAAAAAACCACTCGCTGCCAGGTTTAGAGGGTCTTCGCCGAAGCCGGATTGATCATCCGCGCCAACCCAAGGTTCTTCAGCGCCAGTTGCAGCGAGCTGTGGATAACTTGCGGGTTGTCGATGGTCATCAGCTCAGCCAGCAGCTCCTTGGCCTTGCTCAGGTTGATCTGGCGCAGCATCCATTTCACTTTCGGCAGGTTGGTGGCGTTCATCGACAGGCTGTCAAAGCCCATCGCCATCAACAACACTGCCGCCGCCGGATCGCCGGCCATTTCGCCGCAGATACTCACCGGCTTGCCTTCGGCATGGGCGTCGCGCACCACGTTCTGCAAGGCTTGCAGCACTGCCGGGTGCAGATAGTCGTAAAGATCGGCCACCCGTGGGTTGTTGCGGTCCACCGCCAGCAAGTACTGGGTCAGGTCGTTGGAGCCCACCGAAAGGAAGTCCACCTGCCGCGCTAGCTCCTTGGCCTGGTACACCGCTGCCGGAATTTCGATCATCACGCCAATGGGCGGCATCGGCACGTCGGTGCCTTCATCGCGTACTTCGCCCCAGGCCCGGTGGATCAGGTGCAGCGCTTCTTCCAACTCGTGGGTGCCAGAGATCATGGGCAGCAGAATGCGCAGGTTGTTCAGGCCTTCGCTGGCCTTGAGCATGGCGCGGGTCTGGACGAGGAAGATTTCAGGATGGTCGAGGGTGACGCGAATGCCACGCCAGCCGAGGAAGGGGTTGTCTTCTTTGATCGGGAAATACGACAGTGACTTGTCGCCGCCAATGTCCAGGCTGCGCATGGTCACTGGCAACGGATGGAAGGCGGAAAGTTGCTCGCGATAAATCGCCAGCTGCTCCTTTTCGCTGGGGAACCGCTGATTGATCATGAACGGCACTTCAGTGCGGTACAAGCCTACCCCTTCGGCGCCACGCTGCTGCGCTCGGGCTACGTCCGCCAGCAAGCCGGTGTTAACCAGCAGCGGCATGCGGTGGCCGTCGAGGGTTATGCACGGCAGTTCCCGCAGGGCATCGAGCCCCTGGGACAGCTGGCGCTCTTCTTCCACCACTTCGGCGTATTGCTTGCGCAGCACTTCGCTGGGGTTGGTGTAGACCTCGCCGTGGTAGCCGTCGACGATCATCTGAATGCCGTCGACCTTGGAATACGGCAGGTCCACCAGGCCCATCACCGTGGGGATGCCCATGGCCCGTGCCAGGATCGCCACGTGGGAGTTGCCCGAACCCAATACCGAAACCAGGCCCACCAGCTTGCCCTCCGGCACTTCGCCGAGCATGGTGGCGGTCAGTTCCTCACTGATGAGAATGGTGTTGTCGGGGTAGACCAGCGTCGTGGAACGTTCTTCCTGCAGGTAAGCCAACAGACGGCGACCGAGGTCCTTCACGTCCGAGGCTCGCTCGCGCAGATAGGCGTCGTCCATCAATTCGAAACGGTTGACGTGATCGGTGACCACCTGGCGCAGTGCGCCCTGAGCCCACTGGCCAGTCTTGATCACGTCCTTGACTTCGCTGCCCAGGGACGCGTCGTCGAGCATCATCAGGTAAACGTCGAACAGTGCCCGCTCTTCGGGCCGCAGTTGGGTAGCCAGCTTGGTCGACAGGGTGCGCATGTCATTGCGCACGCCTTCGAGGGCGGTCTTGAACAGGCCGATCTCAGCCTCGATATCGGTAACCGTCTTGTCCGGTACCACGTCGAGGTCGGCCGGTGGCAACATGACCACGGCGGTGCCGACAGCAGCGCCTGGCGAACCGGGCACGCCGACGAACTTTGCTTCCTGGATGCCTTTGCCCTGACGGCCCAGGCCGCGGATCGAGCCGGTGGCCTCGGCGTGGGCAATAACCCCGGCCAATTGCGCGCTCATGGTCACGAGGAAGGCTTCTTCACCTTCGTCGAACTGGCGACGCTCTTTCTGCTGAATGACCAACACGCCAACAACGCGGCGGTGGTGAATGATCGGTGCACCGAGGAACGAGGCGTAACGCTCTTCGCCAGTTTCGGCAAAGTAGCGATAGCGCGGGTGATCGGCGGCATGTTCGAGGTTCAGGGGTTCTTCACGCGTCCCCACCAGGCCCACCAGGCCTTCATTGGGCGCCATGCTAACCTTGCCGATGGAGCGCTTGTTCAAGCCCTCGGTGGCCATCAGGACAAAACGGTTGGTCTCGGGGTCCAGCAGGTAAACCGAGCAGACCTGGCTGCCCATGGCTTCCTTGACGCGCAACACAATAATCCCCAACGCCGCCTTGAGATCCTTGGCGGAGTTAACTTCCTGGACGATCTTGCGCAGCGTATTGAGCATGGCTCGGGGTCGAACTCCGTCGTCAGTCGCGCGCTAAAAGGCGCGGGGCAAGCTCTTTGAGAGCGCGACGATAAACCTCGCGCTTGAATGTCACCACCTGGCCCAACGGATACCAATAACTGACCCAGCGCCAGCCATCGAACTCCGGTTTACCGGTCAAATCCATCCGCACCCGCTGCTCGTTGGAGACCAGGCGCAGGAGAAACCATTTCTGTTTCTGGCCGATGCACAGCGGTTGGCTGTGAGTCCTGACCAGACGTTGCGGCAAACGATAGCGCAACCAGCCCCGGGTACAGGCGAGTATTTGCACATCTTCTCGCTCAAGGCCTACTTCTTCGTTCAACTCACGGTACAAGGCGTCTTCAGGGGTTTCGTCGGGGTTGATTCCGCCTTGAGGAAACTGCCAGGCATCTTGGTTGATACGGCGAGCCCATAGCACCTGTCCGGAATCATTCGTAAGAATAATCCCGACATTAGGACGGAAACCATCGGGGTCGATCACGGCAACAACCTCGCAAACGCATGTCGCCGCATTGTTCCACAAAGGTTGATCCAGCGGCAACGAGGCTGCTTACCTTATGTGCACTCTTGTGAAAAGACCGTATTCTGGACGCCTTTTTACAGACTTTTCAGCGAGTAACCGCAATGCGCCTGGCTTTATTCGACTTGGACAACACGCTTTTGGGCGGCGACAGTGACCACGCCTGGGGTGATTACCTATGTGAACGGGGCATCCTCGATGCCGTCGCCTATAAGGCCCGTAACGACGATTTCTACCAGGATTACCTGGCCGGCAAGCTCGACAACGCCGCCTACCTCAACTTCTGCCTGGAAATTCTCGGCCGCACCGAGATGGCCCAACTGGACGAATGGCACCGTGATTATATGCGCGACTGCATCGAGCCGATCATGTTGCCCCTTGCCGTTGAATTACTGGCCAAACACCATGCTGCTGGCGATAAGTTGGTAATCATTACCGCCACCAACCGTTTTGTCACCGCGCCGATTGCCGCACGCTTGGGCGTTGAAACGCTGATCGCGACGGAATGCGAGATGGTGGATGGCCGTTATACCGGGCGCAGTACCGATATCCCATGCTTTCGCGAGGGCAAGGTGACGCGCTTGAATCGGTGGCTGGAAGAGACCGGGTACAGTCTGGAAAACAGCTATTTCTACAGTGATTCGATGAATGACTTGCCGTTGCTGGAGCAGGTGACACACCCGGTGGCGGTGGACCCGGACCCAAACTTGCGGGCCGAAGCCGAGAAACGCGGCTGGCCCGTGATTAGCCTGCGTAGCTGATGACCCACTGTAGGAGCGAGCTTGCTCGCGAAGAACGTCAACGATGACGCTGGCATTCTGAGTGAACGCGGCGCCCTCGGGCTTTTCGCGAGCAAGCTCGCTCCTACGGGGGTTGATAAGCCTTAAACCGGCTTGGCACCCATCAACCCAGCAATGGCAACAAAGCCCACCAGACTGACAACTGCCAGCGCCAAGGTGAAACTCAGGCTGCCTGCCCCGCCCAGTCGCAGTCGATTAAGCCGCGCCACCAACCAGAACCAGCTCAACGCCGCCACGGTGTAGATCACGCTGGAACCCAGTATCCAGGTCTGCCCCAGCGGCCAGCCGATCAGATGCGCCAGCCACCAACCGGTGAACGGCATGCTAACCAGGCAAATCCCCATCAACAACCAGACGAACACCCACGGCCGTTGCACGGTATAGGCAGGCCCTGCGCTGCGTTTGCGCCAGGCCAGCACGGCCAGCCCGATACCACTGAGTAGCAGCAATACGGTGGCTGCTATGTGGATAACTTTGAGGGTAGTCAGCGTTTCCATGTTCTCAATTCCTTAAAGGCCGCCCAATCAGCGTAGTCGTTCAACCGAGGAACAGTTGGTAGGCCGGGTTATCACTTTCATCCCAATACGGGTATCCGATGGCTTCCAGCGCCGCCGGCACCAGGTGACGCTCGCTCGCCGGCACTTGTAAGCCGGCGACCACACGTCCATCGGCCGCGCCGTGGTTGCGATAGTGGAACATCGAGATGTTCCAGCGCCCGCCCAACTTGTTAAGAAAGTTGAACAACGCCCCAGGACGCTCCGGGAACTCGAAGCGAAACACCACTTCATCGCTGACCTTCGCCGCATGGCCGCCGACCATATGGCGGATATGCAGCTTGGCCAGTTCGTTTTCCGTCAGGTCCAGCACCGGGAAACCCTGGCTGGTCAGGCTGGAGATCAGGGCGCTGCGCGGGTCGTTTTCCGGGTGGGTCTGCACGCCGACGAAAATGTGCGCTTCGCTGCCGGAATGGTAGCGGTAGTTGAATTCGGTGATCTGGCGCTTGCCCACGGCTTCACAGAAGGCTTTGAAGCTGCCCGGTTTCTCGGGGATGGTCACGGCAATAATGGCTTCGCGACCTTCACCCAACTCGGCACGCTCGGCCACATGGCGCAAGCGATCGAAGTTGACGTTGGCCCCGGAATCAATGGCGACAAAGGTCTGACCAGTGACGCCACGGGTCTCGACATACTTCTTGATCCCCGCCACGCCCAGGGCGCCGGCAGGCTCGGTGATGGAGCGGGTGTCGTCGTAGATGTCCTTGATCGCCGCGCAGATTTCATCGGTGCTGACGGTGATCACTTCATCCACATAGTCTTTGCAGATATCGAAGGTGTGCTGGCCGATCTGCGCCACTGCAACGCCGTCGGCGAAGATGCCCACGGTCGGCAGCACCACACGTTCACCCGCCGCCATGGCGGCTTGCAGGCAGTTGGAGTCGTCAGGCTCGACGCCGATGATCTTGATTTCCGGGCGCAGGTATTTCACGTAGGCCGCGATGCCAGCGATCAGGCCACCACCGCCCACCGGTACAAAAATCGCGTCCAACGGACCTGGATGCTGGCGCAAAATCTCCATCGCCACGGTGCCCTGCCCGGCAATGGTGTGCGGATCATCGTAAGGGTGAATGTAGACGAAGCCTTTTTCGTCGACCAGTTTCAGCGAGTACGCCAACGCTTCCGGAAAGGAATCACCGTGCAGCACTACTTTGCCGCCACGGGAGCGCACGCCTTCAACCTTGATCTCCGGGGTGGTCTTGGGCATCACGATAGTGGCCTTGACCCCCAGCACCTTGGCCGCCAGGGCCAGGCCCTGGGCATGGTTGCCGGCAGATGCGGTGACAACGCCGCGGGCGCGCTCTTCAGCCGTCAGTTGCGTGAGCTTGTTGTAAGCGCCGCGAATCTTGAAGGAAAACACCGGCTGCAAGTCTTCACGCTTGAGCCAGACCTTGTTACCCAGTCGCTCGGAGAGCTGGCGGGCGGTCTGCAACGGGGTTTCTACGGCAACGTCATAAACGCGCGAGGTGAGGATCTTCTTGACGTACTGTTCGAGCATCGGAAAGCATCACTGAGCGGTTTGGGCAGGGCCAAGGAGTCTAACCCAGCGTTTGGCCGGGCGACCACACGAATACAAAGGTTTTGTTGGGTTATACTCGCGCCCCTCTTTACTCCCCGCCCGTTCCGGAGCCCGCATGACCCAGGATCAACTCAAACAGGCAGTGGCCCAGGCCGCCGTCGATTTAATCCTTCCCAAGCTCGACGATAAAAGCATCGTCGGTGTCGGCACCGGCTCCACTGCCAACTGCTTTATCGATGCGCTGGCCCTGCACAAGGGCGCGTTCGACGGCGCCGTCGCCAGTTCCGAAGCCACCGCCGCACGCCTCAAGGGCCACGGAATTCCGGTGTACGAACTCAACACCGTCAGCGACCTGGAGTTCTACGTGGACGGCGCCGATGAAAGCGACGAACACCTGAACCTGATCAAAGGCGGCGGCGCAGCCCTGACCCGCGAGAAGATCGTCGCAGCCGTGGCCAAGACCTTCATCTGCATCGCCGACGCCAGCAAGCTGGTACCGGTCCTCGGCGCGTTCCCGCTGCCAGTGGAAGTGATCCCCATGGCCCGCAGCCACGTGGCCCGCGAGCTGGTGAAGCTGGGCGGCGACCCGGTGTACCGTGAAGGTGTGCTGACGGATAACGGCAACATCATCATCGACGTGTTCAATATGCAGATCACCAACCCGGTGGAGCTGGAGCGTCAGATCAATGCCATCGTTGGCGTGGTCACCAATGGCTTGTTTGCAGCGCGTCCTGCGGATGTGTTGCTGCTGGGCACTTCTGAAGGCGTGAAAACCCTTAAGGCTTGACCCTCCCCACTGATGGTTCCCACGCGTGGGAACCATCAGCGCTTGTAACAAAAACGCTACTTTCCGCAGCATTTCCGCCCAGCCCCTTCCAAAACTGCGCACCCCATCACGGCATCCCACGCCGTATCAGGTATCAAATCCGTTACAAATTACACCGAGGCGACCCACGCTTTTAACAATGCGCCAATTCGCGACCCTCCATGGAATGAGGCGCACATTGTGCAAAGGGTCTCGGCTCACGAATCCCAATCACCTCAAGGAAGACCTGTGATCAAGCCTCTAGCCCTCGCTATCAGCGTTGCCAGTGCCCTGCTGTCGACCCACTCCCTGGCCTACGATTACGGCCAACACGCCAACACCACCCTGGAAAAGCTGATCAACGACTACCCCGGTCGTTATCGCGGCACGGCCAATTTCGCCGGGGCGGCCGACTGGATGCAGAGCCAGATGGGCAGCGCCTACAACATCAGCCGTCAGGATTTTTCCTGGAGCGGTGGCAGCCGCGCCTCGCAAAACGTGGTCGCTTATGCCGCCGGCACAAAACCGCAGTACGTGGTGATCGGCGCGCACTTCGACACCTATTTCGGCCGCCCAACCTTGCAAGGCCTGGACGATAACGGCTCCGGCGCCAGCGTGCTGACGGAAGTGGCGAAGAACCTTGGCGGCCTGCAACTGGAAAACGGCCTGAAAATCGTCGGCTTTGGCGCCGAGGAAGAGGGTTTGCGCGGCTCAAAGGCGTTCGTCGACTCGCTGAGCGCCAGCCAACGGGCCAACATGTTGGCGATGATCAACCTCGACAGCCTGATAACCGGCGACATGATGTATGCCCACGCAGGCCAGAACAGCACCGCCAACCCGGCCCTGGCTTCACTGCGCGAACACACCTTACAGATCGCCAAGGAGTTGAACATCAACCTGTTCACCAACCCCGGCCTCGACCCGCAATACCCCGCTGGCACCGGCTGTTGCAGCGACGGGGAAGCCTTTGAGGGGCTGAATATCCCGATCCTTTATATCGAAGCCACCAACTGGGAGCTGGGGGACCTGGACGGCTACACCCAGACCGACAACCCGGCGATTCCCGGTGGCTCGACCTGGCACGACCCCAACGAAGACAACAAGGCCGTGCTGACCAACGCCTTCGGCCAGGAGCGCATCGACCAGCGTTTGCGGGACTATTCACGCCTGCTCAGCCGCCTGGTACTGGAGTTGACCAACGCCGACTTGATGGCATCCACCGCTTCGGGCGGCGCGGTTGCGCGCAATATGCAGGACAATCTGCAACGCCAGCACCAGTCCATGGTGCGTCTGCATGATCGCCGCTGGCTGACACTGCAATCGGCCAGCCGCGAGGTGGGCAGCTTCGATGGCGAGATTGGCGTCGACGGCGAGTACAACCCGGACAGCGGTTTCGACACTGCGCCCAACCCCGAAGCCCGGCGCTTGGGGCTGCACGCCTTGGGCGACTACCAGTTGAGTTCAACTCTGAATATCGGCGCCAGCCTCAGCTATCTCAACGGGCGCGACAAGCTGGAACATCGCGGAAAACTGGAAAGCGACACGTGGCAAGCAGCGGTCTACGCCCTGCTGAACGATGGCGGCCCGACCTGGCTGGCGGGCGACCTGAGCATCGGCCACAGCAGCTTCGATTCCCAGCGCAACCTGGTGATCCAGGCCAATGGTGGGCCAGTACTGCTCAATCAGCACCTGACCGGCGAAACCGATGCCTTGTCCCTGGGCGCGCGGGTGCTCGGCGGCTACGACTTCGACTTCGGCGCCATCAAGAGCGGGCCGTTTGCCGGGCTGGACTACAGCCACTACCGCATAGATAAATTCCACGAGAAGCAGAACCTGCGAACTGCCCTTGAGTATCAGGAACAGTCCTTCGAATCCCTGGAAGCCAGCCTTGGCTGGCGCGTGCGTGGCGCCGTCGCCCTGCCCTATGGCTTGAGCCTGATGCCTTATGGCGATATCGCCTGGGTCAAGGAGCTGGCGGATGGTCGACTGGACGATCTTGACTTGATCGCCCGCGCCGATGGCCAGGCACGTACAGCCAAACTCGGTTCAGTGGACAAGACCTTTGGCCGGGCGCAAGTCGGCAGCCAACTGGCAATCACTCCGCAGCTTGGGGTGTACGCCGAAGTAAATGGCCGCCTGGGCCACTCCGAGGGCAGCCAGACCGGCTACTCATTGGGCGTGCAATGGATGTTTTGATTGAGGTGGCCCCTGCAGGAGCGAGGTGGGTTCGTTGGGTTCAGGGTGCCGGCTTCTTGAACACATAGAACAGGTTCGGCTCACTGACCATATAGAGCGTGCCGTGGTCGTCCATGGCAATCCCTTCGGCTTGGGGTACGCGTTTTTTCAAACCATGGCGTCCCTTGAGCAGCGACAAACTGCTCAAGGGACGACCGTCGATATCCAGCTCCAGCACCAGAAACGACTCATCGGACAGCGCCAGCAAATGGCCGCTGCGCTCATCGTATTGCAGGCTGGACAGGTCGCGCACAAACAGCCCTGCATCGCGCTTGGGGTTGTTGATGACGTGTACCGAGTAGGTTTTTTCTGGTTTGAAATGGGGGAAACCGTGCACTTCGTAGATCAGCATCGGGTCCTTTTCCTTGGCGACAAACAGCCGTTTGCCCACCGAGTCGTAGGCCAGGCCTTCAAAGCCCTTGTTGCTACCCAGGTGCAAACCCAAGGTCATTTGTTCGGCATCGGCGGCATCGAGAAACTGGGTGTCGTCCTTCAGGTGAACCTTGATCAACCGTTGCTGGTATTCGTCGCTGATGACGTAGGTGTTCTCGCTGATAAATTCCACCGCCTCGGCATCGCCAAAGCCCACCAAATGAATACGCCGCACAATTTTGCCACCCAGGGACAGCTCGATCAGTTCGGCGTTTTTATTGGTGACAGTGAACAGACTGTTGCGCACCGGATCGTAGGTCAGCGCCGAGACGTCATTGTCCAGGCCGTCGATGACCTGGGCCTCCACAGCGACTTGGTAGCCCGCCAGGCCAATGGAGCGCTCGTCGGCAGGCTGGCGCCAGGACTGCCAGTTGAACCAGGCACGTTCAAACAGGCGGAACTGCTGAGCGAGCACCCCCACGGCAACGAGGGCGATCAGCAACAGGATAAAAAAAGCGGGCTTGGGGCGGGCAAGTCGACGCATGGGAGCGGGCTCAAAGTAAAAACTGGCGAATGAATATCACGGCCGCCTGAATTTAAGCTTAAACGCACCTGACAGTCTGGTGAATGCCGCTGACAGAGAAGAGTCCGACGTAATCAGTCTGCTATTTCTGCTTCTCGAAACGATAGAACAGATTTGGCTCACTGACCATGTACAGGGTGCCGTTCTCGTCCATGGTCACACCTTCAGCACGGGGAATGGTGTTCTTCAAGCCGTTGAAGCCGCCGAGCAAGGTCATGAAGCTGACTTGCTCGCCTGTTCCATCCAACTCCAGCAGCAGGTGGGAATCGGCCGACAGCGCCAACATATGGCCGGTGCGCGGGTCGATGCTCAGGGCCGAAAGGTTGCGCATGTCCAATTCGGTGCTGGGGTGCTTCTGTTTGTCGCCAACCAGGGCCTGGCTGCCGTCGCTTTTCCAGGTGAACAAGGCCGGTGGGCGTTCCTCACCCAGTACGAGTTGCTGGTTGCGTTTGTCCCAGGTGATGGCTTCGAACGCTTTGTTCTGGTCCTTGGACGGGCCAAGGTCATAGGTCGGGAAGTCGGCGAAGGTCAGTTGGCGGGTGCCTGCATCGACCTTGACCAGGGTCAGGGTGTGCATGCGCTCATCGACAATGGCCAGCACGCCGTTCTCCATCACGGTCACACCTTCCGGGTTGTTCCAGCCAAGCAGCGGCATCTTGCGCAGCACATCGCCTTGCAGGCTCAGCTCGACCAGGAACGGGTTCTTGCCCATGACCGAGAACAGCGTTTTGGTTTGCGGGTTGTAGGCCAGGTCCGAAGCTTCGTCCTTTTCCATCCCCGGCAGTAGCTTGGCGTCGATCACCGCGTGATAGTCCGGAAGCCAGACGCTTTCCTGGCGCTCTACCGGGCTTTCGAAGCGCTCCAGCACCCATAACACGCCACGGTCGTCCCAGTGCATCGCCCAGGAGACGCCATAGATGATCGACCCGGCCAGGAACAGCCAGGAATACCAGCGCATGACGAAGCGTGAACGGCGAGAGGGTTTTACTGACGGAAGAGGCACGGCCATTGAGAACTTTCCAAAAAGTCAGCTATAGGTGATAGCACAGGATCGACAGGCCCGCGTGCCGCAGTCTAGGGATTATCCAGATGAGCTGTGAAAAAAATGCAACAAGCCAACGCTGGGCAACCTGGGAACGGGCTTGTCGTGGCGAGCGGACTTGCCCGCTCGCCACAAAGTTTTAGCGAACGCTGCTTTCGAAGCGACTGACACCCGGTAATTCCAGCACCAGTTCATCACCGGCATTCAACGGCCCCACGCCGGCAGGCGTACCGGTGAGGATCACATCACCCGCCTGCAGCGAAAAGCAGCCAGCCATGTGCTGGATCATCGGGATAATTGGATTGAGCATGCTGGCGCTATTACCATCCTGGCGCACCTCACCATTGATGGTCAGGCGAATGCCAATGTCGGCGATGTCCGCAAAACTGCTGCCCACTACAAACGGTGCAATCACCGCCGCGCCGTCGAAGGACTTGGCGATTTCCCACGGCAGCCCCTTGGCTTTCAGTTCGGCCTGTTTGTCGCGCAGGGTCAGATCCAGGGCCGGAGCGAAGCCAGAGATGGCGTCCAGCACTTCTTCGCGGCTGGGCTTGGTCGACAAGGGCTTGCCGATCAGTACCGCAATTTCCGCTTCGTAATGCACCGAACCACGCTCGGCAGGAATGGTGAAACCGCCTTCCAGCGCCACGACGCAACTGCCCGGCTTGATAAACAGCAGGGGCTCGGTGGGTACCGGGTTATCCAGTTCCTTGGCGTGTTCGGCGTAGTTGCGCCCGATGCACACCACTTTCCCCAGGGGAAAGTGGATATTGGTCCCGTCGACGTACTTATGCTGATAGCTCATTGACCCACTCCTGGTTCGTGACTGTTAAACAGCGAAAATCTTGCCTGGGTTCATGATCCCGTTCGGGTCGAACACTGCCTTCACTGCCTTCATGTATTCAATTTCTACTGGCGAACGGGTATAGCTCAGATAATCGCGCTTGGTCATCCCAACGCCGTGTTCGGCGGAGATCGAACCGTTGTACTTCTCGACGGTTTCGAACACCCACTTGTTGACGGTGGCGCACTTGGCGAAGAACTCGTCCTTGCTCAGGTTTTCCGGCTTGAGGATGTTCAAGTGCAGGTTGCCGTCGCCGATGTGGCCGAACCAGACAATTTCGAAGTCTGGGTAGTGTTCGCCGACGATCGCGTCAATTTCCTTCAGGAAAGCCGGGACTTTCGATACGGTGACCGAGATGTCGTTCTTGTACGGCGTCCAGTGAGAAATAGTCTCAGAGATGTACTCGCGCAGCTTCCACAGGTTGTGCAGCTGGGTTTCGCTCTGGCTCATCACGCCGTCCAGTACCCAGCCCTGCTCGACGCAGTGCTCGAAGGTTTCCAGGGCATCGTTGGCCACTTCTTCAGTGGTCGCTTCAAATTCCAGCAGCGCGTAGAACGGGCAGTCGGATTCGAACGGCGCCAGCACGTCGCCACGGGCGAGGACCTTGGCCAGGGCTTTGTCGGAGAAGAATTCGAAGGCGGTCAGGTCCAGCTTGCTCTGGAAGGCGTGCAACACGGGCATGATCGAGTCGAAATCGGCGGTACCGAGAACCATGGCGGTGAGGTTTTTCGGCGCACGGTCCAGGCGCATGGTCGCTTCAACCACAAAGCCCAAAGTGCCCTCGGCGCCGATAAACAGCTGGCGCATGTCGTAGCCGGTGGCGTTCTTGATCAGGTCTTTGTTCAGTTCCAGCAGGTCGCCTTTGCCGGTGACCACTTTCATGCCCGCGACCCAGTTGCGGGTCATGCCGTAGCGAATCACCTTGATCCCGCCGGCATTGGTGCCGATATTGCCGCCAATCTGGCTGGAGCCGGACGACGCGAAGTCCACCGGATAGTACAGGCCCTTTTCTTCGGCGGTGTTCTGCAACTGCTTGGTGACCACGCCCGGTTGGCACACGGCGGTGCGATCGGTGAGGTTCACGTCGAGGATCTGGTTCATATAGTCGAACGACACCACCACTTCGCCATTGGCGGCTACCGCTGCGGCCGAAAGGCCAGTGCGGCCACCAGATGGCACCAGCGCGACCTTGTGTTCATTGGCCCAGCGAACAATGGCCTGCACCTGCTCAGTGGTCTTCGGGAAGACAATGGCGGTAGGGGCCGGGGCGAAATGCTTGGTCCAATCCTTGCCGTAAGCATTCAGGGAGTCGGCATCGGTCAGGACCTTGCCAGGCTCAACCAGGGTCTTTAGCTCATCAATCAGGGCAGGATGGGTCATCGACAGAACTCTCGAACAATTCATGGTCATCCTGAGAACGCTTCACGTCGCAGGAATGGGTGTTTAGCGGGGCACGTATGCTAGCATACCGCCCCCGCAGGATAGTGCCCAAGGGCGTTCTGCGGTGACGGCTTTCCTGCCGTCCGGGTCAGCTTGCGCTGCTCGACTCCCTGCCAATTTTCTCCGGGATACAGGTTTACGCAGATGAGCAAGACTTCTCTCGATAAGAGCAAGATCAAGTTCCTTCTTCTGGAAGGCGTCCACCAATCGGCCGTCGACGTCCTGAAGGCCTCCGGGTACACCAGCATTGAGTACATCACCAGTTCTCTGCCGGAATCCCAGCTCAAGGAAAAGATCGCCGACGCGCATTTTATCGGCATCCGCTCCCGCACCCAGTTGACCGAAGAAATCTTCGACCATGCCAAGAAACTTGTGGCTGTAGGGTGTTTCTGCATCGGCACCAACCAGGTCGACCTCAACGCGGCGCGCGAGCGCGGCATCGCGGTGTTCAACGCACCGTATTCCAACACCCGTTCCGTTGCTGAACTGGTGCTGGCCGAGGCCATCCTGCTGCTGCGCGGTATCCCTGAGAAGAACGCTTCCTGCCACCGTGGCGGCTGGATCAAAAGCGCGGCCAACTCCTTCGAAATCCGCGGCAAGAAGCTGGGTATCGTCGGTTACGGCTCGATCGGCACGCAATTGTCGGTCCTGGCCGAAGGCCTGGGCATGCAGGTGTACTTCTACGACACCCTGACCAAATTGCCGCTGGGCAACGCCACTCAGGTCTCCAGCCTGACTGAGCTGCTGGGCATGTCGGACATCGTCACCCTGCACGTTCCGGAAACCGCTGAAACCCAGTGGATGATGGGCGAGAAAGAAATCCGCGCCATCAAGAAGGGCGGAATCTTGATCAACGCTGCTCGCGGCACCGTGGTCGAACTGGACGCCCTGGCCGACGCGATCAAGGACAAGCACCTGATCGGCGCCGCCATCGACGTGTTCCCGGTAGAGCCTCGCTCCAACGACGACATCTTCGAAAGCCCGCTGCGTGGCCTGGACAATGTGATCCTGACCCCGCACATCGGCGGTTCCACCGCTGAAGCCCAGGCCAACATTGGCCTGGAAGTGGCGGAGAAGCTGGTCAAGTACAGCGACAACGGTACATCGGTGTCCTCGGTCAACTTCCCGGAAGTGGCTCTGCCGGCTCACCCTGGCAAGCACCGCCTGCTGCACATCCACAAGAACATTCCGGGTGTGATGAGCGAGATCAACAAGGTCTTCGCGGAAAACGGCATCAACATTTCCGGTCAGTTCCTGCAGACCAACGAGAAAGTCGGCTACGTCGTCATCGACGTCGACGCCGAGTACTCGGACCTGGCGCAAGAGAAGCTGCAGCACATCAACGGCACGATTCGTAGCCGCGTGTTGTTCTAGGTTTCAAGCGTCCACGAAAAAGGGAGACCCTCGGGTCTCCCTTTTTTTGTCTGAACAAATCTTACTTAACGTTAACCGTAATGACTTTAGACGCTACAGTCGGGTTGAACTGCATGTGCAGCTTGTCGCCGGCCACCAGTTGCAAGGTGTGCTTACCTGGAGTGAGGGTCAGTTCGGTTTCGGTCTGGGCCTTGCCGTAGTGGATCACGGTGTCGGTAGCCGGAATCGGCACGCTGGCGTCAGGCAGTGCTTTCTGGTCGACCAGCAGGTGGTGGTGACCGGTGCCTGGGGTCTGGTCGGTGGCTGGGGCCAGTTTCAGGCCTCCCATGCCGAACTTGACGGTGAAGGTCTTATCGACAGTGGCGCCGTCTTTGGGCGAGACGATGAAGACTTTGGCATCAGCCGGTGGTTCGCTACGAGGGATACCGTCTGCGGCAGTCGCCAGCATCGAAGCACCCAGCAATAGGCTGGCCAGGGTTGCACGGGACAAAAAGGCTTTCATTAACTTCTCCAGTTTTTTTGTGAAATCTGTAGGGTTATGACAACTTAGCGACAAATCGTTGTCCAAGGCACTCAACACCATAGCAAAGCAAAGCGAGTCTGAACGACGCCTCGCACATTCGAATTCTTTAGGAGTGACCATGCATTTTTTGCCTGGCCTGTTACTTTTGCTACCCCTGATAAGCCCCTTGGCTCATGCCGAAATGTTCGATGATGTGTTTGATCGCGGCGAATTGCGCATTGCCCAGGAGGCCAACACACCGCCCTTCAACTTCAAGGAAGGCGACAAGCTCACCGGCTTTGAAGTGGAACTGGGTGAGTTGCTGGCCAAAGAGATGGACGTACGCGCCTCCTTTATCACCACCGATGCCACGGACATGCTGCCCGGCGTGGAAAGCGGTAAGTACGACGTGGCGATCAACCATATCGCTGTGACTCCTGAACTGCAGGATCGTTTCGATTTCAGCGAACCCTATAGTTATTCCAGTGCCCAGTTGATTGTGCGCAAGCAGGAAAACCGCCCATTGGGCAGCCTTGACGCGTTCAAGGGCAAGGCGCTGGGCGTGGCCCAAGGCAGTCAGTTTGTGGAGCAGGCGCGCACCGCCGAAGGTGTCGACCTGCGCAGTTACGCCGACGCCAAACAACCGATCAAGGACGTGGCCGACCAGCAGATCGATGCGGCCATCAGTGATCGGCTGCTGATTCCCTACGCGATTCGCGACAGTCAGTTACCGGTTAAGGAAGGTGCAACCGTCGGCCCGACCTTGAGCCTGGCGATTCCCTTCCAGAAGGGCAACCCCGCGTTCAAGTCGAGCCTGGACAAGGCGCTGCAACGAATCAAGGCGGATGGCCGGCTGACGGCGTTGTCAGAGAAATGGTTCGGGATGGATGCGAGCAAGCCGATGGCGAAGGCTGACTAAACTCGATCAATGTGGGAGCTGTCGAGCCCATATTAGGTCAGTGCGGATTTGAGAGGTGCGCCAGCGCCTGTGCCGCCTCGGGCAGCTCCAGCTCACTGAACACCAACACCCCATGGCGCTTGAGCAACGCCGCTGTCACTCCTTCGCCGCTCACCTTCACGCCGGTGAAGGTGCCGTCATAGGTCAGCAGATTGCCGCATGACGGGCTATTGGCCTTGAGCACCGCAATACGAATACCGTGGCGCTGCACCAACGCCAACGCCTGACGCGCGCCGTCGAGAAAGGCTTCGCTGAAGTCTTCACCTTCAGCCGTCAGCACCTTAGCGCGGCCTTCCCAGACATCAACGCCCTGCCCGCCCGCAATCTCGGCAGACGGACGTGGCGTCGGCAAGCCACCGGCCACTTCTGGGCACACTGCAACCACGCGGCCTTCGGCCTGCCAAGCGGCCAGTTGATCAAAGGGCCCGCTGGCCCCGCCGTCGTATCGCACGCGATGCCCGAGCAGGCAGCGGCTGATCAAGATTTTTTCCATGATTAAAACGGCTCGTTGCCCCGCCGGCGAAACCAGCCCGTCAAGGACAGGCGCTCGCGGGTGGCGGGCAGGACTTCATGGGGCACTTCACCCGACAGGAACACCACGAGGCAACCGCCGATTGGCACCACATCGTGCTCCAGACCCTCGTCAAGGTACATGCGTAACTGGCCGCCATGCTCAGGCAGCCAGGCATTGTTCAAGTAGATCACCGCAGAGACCATACGCCGGTCGTCGTCGCGAAAGCGGTCAATATGCCTGAGGTAAAACGCTCCCGGTGGGTACAGGGCGAAATGGCTTTCAAAATCTTCCAGACCGAGGAACAGGCCTCGATTCATCGCCACCCGCAGGCTGTCCATCAGGTCGAGGTAATTATCGCAGGCAGCGACCTGGCCGGCTTCCAGCCATTGAATGTGATCACCACGAATACCCTCGCGAATCTCCTGAAACGGCCCGCGCCCAACGGCTGCTGGTGCCAATTCACCTTCAGCGGCACGTTTATGGCACTCAGCCGCCAGTTCCAGGGTCAGAGCCTCTGGCAGGAAGATGTTCTGCTGCGACCAGCCTTTCACAGCCAAGTCGTCGACGATGCGTAACAACAGCGGGTGATCAGAGGGTATTTGCATGGCGCGCATAGTATCCATACCCCTGTGAATCCGACAGCGCCGCTGAGCGTCTGAATACACTTTAGTCAGGTGACTGATAGGACTTCTCGACAAATCCTACGCCCGACACGGACAATAGTGGCCGACTGACAGGAGTCCATATGCGTCGTTTGTTTTTTTCCTTGCTGATGTTCTGCGTTTTACCCGCTTGGGCAGACAGCCATGACCAGTTGTACACGGTCGCCGGCTGGCCAGAACAACGCGCGCATTTTAATGACGCCTTGAGTGCCGCTCAGCAACGCTATCGCAACAGCTTGCCGCCCGCCGTATACCAAGCGCTGGTGGACAACAGCAATAAGCGCTTCAACCCCAAGGCCATGGATCAGCGGGCCGAGGCGCAGTTGCGCAAAAATCTGGTGGACCCAAAACCTGCACTGGCCTTCTTCCAGTCGCCCTTGGGCAGCAAGATCGTCGCCGCCGAATTGCTCGCGACCCGTCGGGATCAGTTGGCGAAAAACGCCCAGGGCCTGCCGCAAATCCAGGCCGATGCCACCCGTAGCCTGATCATCGGCCACCTGGCCCAGGCGCTACCCGCCCGAGAGGCCGGCGCGGAGGTTAGCCTGGCGATTGCCGGTGTGGCGGCCGACAGCTTGAGCCAGATGATTCCCGGCCTACTGGGCGGCGGTCAGGCCCAAGGTATGTTGAACGGCCAGCGCGAGCGGTTAATGCAGCAGATTGGCAATGACTTGAACAACACGCTGTTGTACGTCTATCGCGATTTGTCCGACCCGGAGTTGGAAGAATTCGCTACGTTTGCCGAGTCGCCGGAAGGCAAGGCTTACTATCAAGCGGCCTTGGCCGCGATCCGCGCCGGCCTGGCCGTCGGCCAAAGTACATCGAGCCTGGCTCCGTAATAAATGTGGAGCGGGCAAGCCCGCTCCCACCTGTAGATTTCGGTCAGCTCAGGTGGTCGGTGAGGAACTTGAAATACTCTTGGCGAATCTGTGGAATCTCATTGGCCAAATGATGCCTGCCACGCGGCAACATCAAAATCTCAGGCTGATCAAACTTCCCCTGCAGCACTTGTAAGTTGTGCTGCCAATCCACCGTCATATCTTCTTCACCCTGCACAATCAGCGGCCGCCGACTGCTGCGCGGTGCGGCTTCGATACGCTTGATCCAGCGTGCCAGCGCACCCACCCAGGCGGTGGGCAGTTGCCGCGGCTGCAACGGGTCTGCTTCCAGGAACGGCCTGAACGCAGGGTCGTTGGTGTTATCGCTGAAGCGTCGGGCAATGCCTTTGACGAACGGTTTGAGCAAGTAATAGCTGAGCTGCGACCAACCCCAGGCTCGAGGCCGGACCAGCGGTGACAACAGGAACGTCTTGCCTTGCGCCGGGCTGTCGACGCCGTGGTTGAGCAGGTGGTCCACTACAATCGCCCCGCCGGTGCTTTGCCCGAACAGGTGCCACGGCTGAGGCAGTTGCAACGCCTTGGCCTGCTCGAACAGCGCCTGCACCACGCTCTGGTACACCGCGAAGTCGTCGATGCTGGCCCGCTCGCCACTGGACAGCCCGTGGCCCGGCAGGTCGCAGGCGATCACCACGAAACCCTGGTCCAGGCCCCAGTCCACCACGTTGCGATACAGGCCCATGTGATCGTAGAAACCGTGAAACAGGAACATCGTTGCCACAGGTTGCCGTGGCCACCAGACCTGGCTGACCACCTCGAATCCGTCGACCTCAAAACGCCCCAGGCGGCTGACAACCGGCTCCTTGCGGGCCGCCAGGTCCAGACCATAGAAGCGCTGATAGACCCGGGCCTCGGCTGAGAGCGGCTGCGCATCCACCAACGGCCGCAAGCTTTCGCGAAGGTGATCGGGGTCAAAGGTCACGGGCATAAGAGGTTCCAGACTAGAGGCTTGGTGCGCTGCACAGGTTTTATCGAGCTGCGATATTCATCTGTCAGGGCAAGCATGGCAAGCTACGCGTCCTTCGAGGATTGATCTGAATGCGAAAGCCTTACCGCACGGCCCTGTTCGCCAGCCTGATCGTACTGATCTGCGCGGTGGGGTTGTGGGCGGCGTATGACTGGTTCCAGGATCGCTACCTGCGAGCCTTCAGCGAACACACGGCGGTGTTTTCCGGGGACATGCTCAAGCTGCCCAACGACCTCGCCGGGCCCGGCCCGATTCGCCTGGTGCATTTCTGGGACCCTGCGTGCCCGTGCAACGTCGGCAATCAACAGCACCTCAGCGAATTGATCGAGCAATACGCGCCCCAGGGCGTGGAGTTCTACGCCCTGCAAAAAGCCGGCAGCCACGGCCAGTTGCCCACGACCCTCGGCGCAATGAAAGTCCTCACGGCCCTGCCCGGCGCCGAACACGTGCCCGCCAGCCCCGCCATGGGGATTTGGGATCGCACGGGCAAGCTGGCCTATTTCGGGCCTTACAGCGAAGGGCTGACCTGTAATTCCAGTAACAGCTTTATCGAACCTATCCTGCAGGCACTCAAGGGTGGACGCGACGTGAACGCAACCCACACCCTGGCGGTGGGCTGCTATTGTTCCTGGCCGGAAGGTTTGTAGTCTGCTGCCCCATTCTCACTAAGGAATTTCCATGAAGCGCGTGTTGTCGGTCCTCACAGCCCTACTGGTGCTGATCGCCCTCAGCGCCGGCTGGTACGTCTACAGCAAGCAGCCGACCCGCCAGGGCACGGTAGAGATAGCCAACCTGCAAGGCTCGGTGACTGTTCGCTATGACGACCGTGGCGTACCCCATATCCGCGCCGAGAACGAAGCCGACCTGTACCGCGCCCTTGGCTATGTGCATGCCCAGGACCGGCTGTTCCAGATGGAAATCATGCGTCGCCTGGCCCGTGGCGAACTGGCCGAAGTGCTCGGCCCCAAGTTGCTGGACACCGACAAACTGTTTCGCAGCCTGCGCATCCGTGACCGCGCCACCACTTATGCAGCGCAGATGGACCGCCAGTCGCCCCACTGGAAAGCCCTGCAAGCCTACCTGGACGGTATCAACCAGTATCAGGACAGCCACGCCAAACCCATGGAGTTCGACGTACTGGGCATCCCCAAGCGCCCGTTTACCGCCGAAGACACCATCAGCATCGCCGGCTACCTGGCCTACAGCTTTGCCGCCGCCTTTCGTACCGAGCCCTTGCTGACTTACGTACGCGATCAACTCGGCAGCGACTACCTGAAAACTTTCGACCTTGACTGGAAACCCAGGGGCGATCTTGGCCTGGCCGCCGGCGACTGGAAAGACCTTGGCGCCATCGCCCGCCTGAGCGAGCAGGCTTTGGCCGATAACGGCCTGCCGCAGTTCGAGGGCAGCAACGCCTGGGCCATCAGCGGCGCACGCACCAAGAGCGGCAAGCCGTTGCTGGCTGGCGACCCACATATCCGCTTCTCGGTGCCGTCGGTGTGGTACGAGGCGCAGTTGTCGGCACCGGGCTTTGAACTCTACGGTTATCACAACGCGCTGGTGCCGGTAGCGTTCCTGGGGCACAACAAGGATTTCGGCTGGAGCCTGACCATGTTCCAGAACGATGATCTGGACCTGATCGCCGAACAGGTCAACCCGGACAACCCCAATCAGGTCCGCTACCACGACCAGTGGGTCGACATTACCAGCAGCGAGCAGCAGATCGCCATCAAGGGCCAGGCCCCGGTGACGCTGACCCTGCGTCAATCGCCCCACGGCCCGATCATCAATGACGTGCTCGGCGCAAACGCTGGCAAGACGCCGATCGCCATGTGGTGGGCGTTCCTCGAAACCGAGAATCCGATCCTCGACGGCTTCTACCAGCTCAATCGTGCCAACACCCTGGCCAAGGCTCGCAGCGCCGTGGCCAAGGTCCACGCACCGGGACTGAATATTGTCTGGGCCAATGCCAAGGGCGATATCGGCTGGTGGGCGTCGGCGCAGTTGCCGATCCGCCCGGCCGACGCCAAGCCCGGTTTTATCCTCGATGGCAGCACCACCCAGGCCGACAAGCTCGGCTTCTACCCGTTTAGCGCCAACCCACAGGAAGAAAATCCGGCGCGTGGCTACGTGGTCTCCGCCAACGCACAGCCCGTGTCGCCCACCGGCATGGAGATTCCTGGCTATTACAACCTGGCGGATCGCGGCCAACAGTTGAACGCGCAATTGAGCGACAACCGTGTGAAATGGGATCTGGAAAACAGCCAGGCCTTGCAGCTCGGCACCACCACCGCCTACGGGCCAAGGCTGCTGGCGCCGCTGTTGCCAGTGCTGCGTGATGTGGTCAAGGACCCGGTAGAGTTGAAACTGGTGGAGCAACTGGCCGCGTGGAAAGGTGATTACCCGCTCGACTCCACCAGCGCCACGCTGTTCAACCAGTTGCTGTTTGATCTTGCTGATGCCGCGATGCGTGACGAGCTGGGCGACGCCATGTTCCAGACCCTGCTCTCGACCCGGGTCATCGACTCCGCCCTGCCGCGCCTCACAGCTGCCACCGACTCGCCGTGGTGGGACAACCGCACCACCCCACTCAAGGAGACCCGCACCGACACCGTCCGGCTCGCCTGGCAAGCTAGCCTTGCGCACCTCAAGGCCACCTTCGGCGATAACCCGACGCAGTGGCAGTGGGGCAAGGCGCATACCCTGACTCATGGCCATCCGCTGGGATCGCAGAAGCCGTTGGACCAGATCGTCAATGTCGGCCCCTTCGCGGCCCCCGGCACCCACGAAGTGCCAAATAACCTGTCTGCCGCCATCGGCCCGGCGCCCTGGCCGGTGACTTATGGGCCGTCAACCCGGCGCCTGATCGACTTCGCCGACGCCGCGCACGCCCTGACCATCAACCCGGTAGGGCAAAGCGGCGTGCCGTTCGACAAGCACTACGCCGACCAGGCAGAAACGTATATCGAGGGTGGGTATGAGCAGGCGCACCTCAATGATGAGGAAGTGACGGCCAATACCCGAGGTACGCTCAAACTGTTGCCGGCCAGAGCCGCGCAATAGCGCTCAAACTGGCGCCGCGAAATTCAGCCTGAATTGTTGCGGCGTCACTCCAAGCCTGCGATTGAACACGCTGCGCATGTGCTGGGCTTGTGACAAGCGGGCTTTGTGGCGAGCGGGCTTGCCCGCGTTGGGCTGCGCAGCAGCCCCAGTAAGGCCGCCGCATTCTTACAGACAAAGTCGCAGCGCCAGGTTTGGGGCCGCTTCGCGACCCAACGCGGGCAAGCCCGCTCGCCACAAAAACCCGCGAGGGGATCAGATGTCTGGGTTCAGGCCGATGAACTTTGTCGAGGTGATTCGCCAGTCGCCCTGGACTGCATAACCGACTTGCAATGCAATCAAATGTGGGAGCTGGCTTGCCTGCGATGGCGGGGTATCAGTCAACCAATCAGTCGACTGACAGGGCCTCATCGCAGGCAAGCCAGCTCCCACATTTTGATCCAGTTTCTTCAGGTAGACCTGATTAAACTGGCGCAGGCGCCCGACGCACATCTGGCTGCTTCCAACCGTCCGCTGCCGCTTCTTCAATCGCCTGCTGGATCGCCTTCTTGCGGCGCTCTTCGGCACGGCGGCTGAAGAACCACACCAGGAAGGTCACCAGCGACACCGCCAACAGAATCAGGCTGGCCACGGCGTTGATCTCGGGTTTAACCCCCAGACGCACCGCCGAGAACACTTCCATCGGCAACGTGGTGGAACCCGGCCCCGAGACAAAGCTGGCTAATACCAGGTCATCCAGGGACAGCGCGAAGGACATCATCCCACCCGCCGCCAACGACGGCGCGATCATCGGGATGGTGATCAGGAAGAACACCTTCCACGGCCGCGCACCCAGGTCCATCGCCGCTTCTTCGATCGACAGGTCCAGCTCACGCAAACGCGCCGACACCACCACCGCCACATACGCCGAACAGAACGTGGTGTGAGCGATCCAGATGGTGACGATGCCACGTTCCTGGGGCCAGCCGATCATCTGCGCCATGGCTACAAACAGCAGCAACAGCGACAGACCGGTGATCACTTCTGGCATCACCAGCGGCGCCGTAACCAGGCCGCCGAACAGCGTGCGGCCCTTGAACTGGCTGATGCGCGTCAGCACAAATGCCGCCAACGTGCCCAACGCCACTGCCGCCACCGCCGTGTAGCAGGCGATTTCCAGGGAGCGTGCTACCGAGCCCATCAGTTGGGTGTTATCCAGCAGGCCGATATACCACTTGATCGACCAACCGCCCCACACCGTCACCAGTTTCGACTCGTTGAACGAATAGATCACCAGAATCAGCATCGGCAGGTAGATAAACAGCAGCCCGACGACCAGCATAAAGCTGGAGAAACTGAAGCGCTTCATATCTTGCCCTCCATCTCTTTGGCTTGGCTGCGGTTGAACAGGATGATCGGCACGATCAGGATCGCCAGCATCACCACCGCCAGGGCAGAAGCCACCGGCCAGTCACGGTTGTTGAAAAATTCTTGCCACAACACTTTACCGATCATCAGGGTTTCCGGACCGCCCAGCAGTTCAGGGATCACGAACTCGCCCACCACCGGGATAAACACCAGCATGCAGCCGGCGATGATGCCGTTTTTGGACAGTGGCACGGTGATTTTCCAGAAACTGTTGAAGGTACTCGAACCCAGGTCCGACGCGGCTTCCAGCAGACTCTGGTCATGTTTGACCAAGTTGGCGTAGAGCGGCAGGATCATGAACGGCAGGTAGGAATAGACCACGCCGATATACACCGCGATGTTGGTATTGAGTATCTGAAACGGCTCGTTGATCAGTCCGATGGACATCAGGAAGCCATTGAGCAAGCCGTTGTTGCTGAGGATACCCATCCACGCATAGACGCGGATCAGGATCGCCGTCCAGGTCGGCATCATGATCAGCAGCACCAGCACGGTCTGCATTTCCTTGCGGGCGCTGGCGATGGCATAGGCCATCGGATAACCGATCAGCAGGCACAACACTGTGCTGAAAAACGCCATCTTCAGCGAGCCAAGATAGGCTGCGATGTACAACTCGTCATCGCCCAGCATCGCGTAGTTGGCCAGGTTGAGCACCAACTGCAGCTTCTGTTCAACGAAGGTGTAGATCTCAGTGTACGGAGGGATCGCTACGTCGGCTTCGGCAAAGCTGATCTTCAGGACGATGAAGAACGGCAGCATGAAGAACAGGAACAGCCAGAGGAAAGGTATCCCGATGACCACATGCCGGCCACCGGGGGTTATTCGTTGCAACTGGCGCTTGAGTTTCTTCATGTTCATGAACGAAGTACCACGCCGCTGTCGTCTTCCCACCACACGTAGACCTGGTCACCCCAGGTCGGCCGCGCGCCACGGCGTTCAGCGTTGGCGACGAAGGACTGCACCAGCTTGCCGCTGGGCAGCTCGACGTAAAACACCGAGTGCCCTCCCAGGTAGGCGATATCGTGGACCTTACCGCTGGACCAGTTGTGCTCGCAGGTCGGCATTTCGGAGGTCACCAGCAGTTTTTCCGGGCGGATGGCGTAGGTCACCGACTTGTCTTCTAGCGAGGTGGCGATGCCGTAGCCGACATAGATGTCGCGGTCCAGGTCAGGGCACTTGAGCAGCGCGTGGCCTTCGGCGTCGTCCACAACCTGGGTTTCGAAGATATTGACGTTGCCGATGAACTCGCACACCAGGCGGCTGGTTGGCGTCTCGTAGATGTCGATGGGGCTGCCGATCTGCGCGATCCAGCCCAGGTGCATGATCGCAATGCGCTCGGCCATGGTCATGGCCTCTTCCTGGTCGTGGGTCACCATCACGCAGGTCACACCCACGCGCTCGATGATTTCCACCAGCTCCAGTTGCATTTGCGAACGCAGCTTCTTGTCCAGGGCGCCCATCGGCTCATCGAGCAACAGCAACTTCGGCCGCTTGGCCAGGGAGCGGGCCAGGGCCACGCGCTGACGCTGGCCGCCAGACAGTTGGTGCGGCTTGCGCTTGGCGAACTGGCTCATCTGTACCAGCTTGAGCATTTCCGCGACGCGGGCATCCACCTCGGCCCTGGGGATCTTGTCCTGTTGCAGGCCGAAAGCGATGTTCTGCGCCACCGTCATGTGCGGGAACAAGGCGTAGGACTGGAACATCATGTTGATCGGCCGCTCGTAGGGCGGCATGTCGGTGATGTCCACACCGTCGAGGAAAATCCGGCCCTCGGTCGGGCGCTCGAAACCTGCGAGCATACGCAGCAGGGTGGACTTGCCTGAACCCGAACCGCCGAGCAAGGCGAAGATCTCGCCTTTCTTGATTTCCAGGGACACATCGTCCACGGCAATCGTCTCGTCGAATTTCTTCGTGACCCGGTCGATTTTGACCAGCACCTTTTTCGGTGTCTGGTCGCCCTCGAGGGCTTTCTTATAGGCGCCGGAGGCAACTGCCATTTACGAAACTCCCAACAAAAAGAGTGCAGTTCGCCCGAGGCGGGCGAACCTTGGATAGTTTGAGCTTTGAGCCTTACTTGCCCGACTTGACCTTGGTCCAGCTGCGGGTCATTAAGCGTTGCACCTTCGGGGGTAGCTCGCCGTTGACAAAGGTCCGGTCGAGAACCGCCTGCGGTGGGTAAACCGCTTCGTCGGTGCGTATCGATTGCTCCATCAGTGTGTCCGCCCCTGGGTTAGGGTTGGCGTAACCGACGTAATCACTGACCTGAGCGATCACTTCAGGTTTCAGCAAATAGTTGATGAAAGCGAGGGCTTCCTTGACGTTGGTGGAATCCTTGGGGATCGCCAGCACGTCGAACCAGAGGTTGCCGCCTTCTTTCGGGATGACGTAGGCGATGTTCACGCCCTTGCCCGCTTCGGCCGCACGAGCCTTGGCCTGGAAGACGTCGCCGGAGAAGCCGGCGGCGACACAGATCTCGCCATTGGCCAGATCGGAAATGTACTTGGAGGAGTTGAAGTAAGTCACGTACGGACGCACCGCCATCAGCTTGGCTTCAGCCTTTTTATAGTCTTCGGGGTTCTGGCTGTTGGGGTCCAGGCCCATGTAATTGAGCACCGCCGGCAACATTTCATCGGCCGAATCAAGGAACGCCACGCCGCACTTGGAGAGCTTCTTGATGTTTTCTGGCTCGAACAGCACCGCCCAGGAGTCGATCTTGTCGACGCCCAGCGCCGCTTTGACTTTCTCGACGTTGTAGCCAATGCCGTTGGTGCCCCACAGATAGGGCACTGCGTACTGGTTGCCTGGATCGTTCTTTTCCAGCCGCTTGAGCAGCGCCGGGTCCAGGTTGGCGTAGTTACTCAGCTGGGACTTGTCTAGCTTCTGGAATGCGCCGGCCTTGATTTGCTTGCCTAGGAAGTGGTTGGACGGCACTACCACGTCATAGCCGGTACGACCGGCCAGCAACTTGCCTTCCAGGGTTTCGTTGGAATCGAACACGTCGTAGACGGGCTTGATGCCGGTGGCCTTTTCAAAGTTGGCCAGGGTGTCGGGGCCGATATAGTCCGACCAGTTATAAACATGCACGGTTGAAGCGGCCTGCACGCTGACTGCCAACGTGACGCCCGCACCGACCAGCAAGGCTTTGCGAAATAAAGAAATTGGCAAGTGGAGGTCCTCTCAACTAGTTGGGCCAAGTTACCCGAGCGGCATGGCAGCAACACTGCGCGGCAACAAAACCGGCGCGCAACTTACCCTCGATAAACCGATCCGGCAAAACTTTCTGTCATTTAATTGTTTCGTTAACCACCGCGCGCATCGCGGCGGTTAACGAAGACCTCATCAAACCAGCTTATTTGCCCGATTTGATCTTGGTCCAGCTGCGGGTCAGCAAGCGCTGAGTGGCGGCCGGCAAGTCAGCAATTGCATACAGCTTGGCCATGACGTCCGCTGGTGGATAAACACCTGGGTCGCTGGTGATTTCCTTGTCGACCAGTGGAGTCGCCGCCGCGTTACCGTTGGGGAAACGCACCGCGTCGGTGATCTCGGCCATGATTTCCGGTTTCATCAGGAAGGTCATGAACTTGTAGGCGCCGTCGACGTTTTCGGCATCTTTAGGGATGGCGACCATGTCGAAGAAGCTGCCAGCGCCTTCCTTGGGAATGTTGTAGCTGACTTTGACCTTGTCACCCGCTTCGGCGGCACGGGCCTTGGCCTGGTAGATATCACCCGAGTAACCGACTGCCACGCAGATGTTGCCGTTGGCCAGGTCCGAGATGTACTTGGAGGAGTGGAAGTAACCGACCGAAGGACGGATCTTCAGGAACAGTGCTTCGGCTTCGGCCAGCTGTTTCTTGTCCTGGCTGTCGGTCGGGTAACCGAGGTAATGCAGGGCAATCGGCAACATTTCGGTTGGCGAGTCGAGGAAGCTGATACCGCAGGATTTCAGCTTGGCCGCGTTTTCCGGCTTGAACAGCAAATCCCAGGAATTGGTCGGTGCGTCGGCACCCAGTGCGGCCTTGACCTTATCGGCGTTGAAGCCAATACCGATCGAGCCCCACATGTAAGGGAACGCGTGTTCGTTGCCCGGGTCGCTGATCGAAACAGCCTTGAGCAATTCAGGATTGAGGTTTTTCCAGTTTGGCAGCTTGGATCTGTCCAGCTTCTGGTAAACACCGGCCTTGATCTGCTTGGCCAGGAAGTTGTTGGAAGGCACGACGATGTCATACCCGGATTTGCCCGCCAGCAGCTTGGCTTCCAGGGTTTCGTTGCTGTCGAATACGTCGTAGACCACCTTGATGCCCGACTCCGCTTCGAACTTCTTCACGGTGTCCGGTGCAATGTAATCGGACCAGTTGTAGACGTGCAGCACTTTGTCGTCTGCCTGGGCCGCGCCCGCCATCACGCCCATCAGGGACAAGGCCAGGAGGGTCTTGCCAGCGTTCTTCAAACCTAATGCCTTCATTCGGTCATGCTCCAATTTTTCTTTTTGGGCCACATTCTTTATCTATAAACAGCTGCAAAGTGTTGAGTGGCCCCTCGAAGGGCAACAAAACAGGGCGACAGTCTGGCAAGTTCAAGGGCCGGCTTTCAACCAAAGCCCCACATTTATAACGGAGCGGCCAAAGGCCACTCCGTCCTGAGCCTAACACTTAGCCCTGCAATGCCGCCAAAGTCAGGTCCAGGCACTTGCGCGCCTTGGTCACCAACTCGTCAATCTCGGCCTTGCTGATCACCAGCGGCGGCGAAATGATCATGGTGTCGCCGACAGCGCGCATGATCAGGCCATTCTCAAAACAGAAGGTGCGGCAGATCATGCCAACGCCTTTCCCTTCGTAACGCTTGCGCGTCGCTTTGTCCTGCACCAGCTCAATGGCACCCAACAGGCCGACACCGCGTACTTCACCCACCAGGGGATGATCACTCAGCTCTCGTAGGCGTCGCTGCAAATAGGGTGCCGTTTCGCTGTGGACGCGCTCGACAATTTTTTCATCGCGCAGGATGCGGATGTTTTCCAGGGCCACTGCGGCGGCCACCGGATGACCGGAGTAGGTGAAACCGTGGTTAAAGTCGCCACCTTCATTGAGCACAGCAACCACTTCGTCGCGCACGATTAGACCGCCCATGGGGATATAACCCGAGGTCAGGCCCTTGGCGATGGTCATCATGTCCGGCTTGAGGTTGTAGAAATCGCTACCGAACCACTCACCGGTACGGCCGAAACCACAGATCACCTCATCGGCGACAAACAGGATATCGTACTTGGCGAGGATTTCCTTGATGCGCGGCCAGTAGCTGTCGGGCGGTATGATCACGCCACCGGCACCCTGGATCGGCTCGGCAATAAAGGCGCCGACGTTGTCCACGCCCAGTTCCAGAATCTTCTCTTCCAGTTGGTTGGCGGCCCAGATGCCGAACGCTTCGGGGCTCATGTCGCCGCCTTCGCCGAACCAGTACGGCTGGGCGATGTGGACGATGCCCGGGATCGGCAAGTCGCCCTGTTCGTGCATGTAGGTCATGCCGCCCAGGCTCGCGCCGGCAACGGTGGAACCGTGGTAGCCGTTCTTGCGGCTGATGATGATTTTCTTGTTCGGCTGGCCCTTGATCGCCCAGTAGTGACGAACCATGCGCAGCATGGTGTCGTTGCCTTCGGAGCCGGAGCCGGTGAAGAACACGTGGTTCATGCCTTGAGGGGCAACGTCAGAGATGGCCTTGGCCAATTCCAGTACCGGCGGGTGGGCGGTCTGGAAGAACAGGTTGTAGTACGGCAGCTCTTTCATCTGCTTGGCGGCGGCGTCAGCCAGTTCATCGCGGCCATAACCGATGGCCACGCACCACAGGCCGGCCATGCCGTCGAGAATCTTGTTGCCTTCGCTGTCCCACAGGTAGACACCGTGAGCTTTGGTGATGATTCGCGGGCCTTTCTCTTTCAACTGTTTGAAGTCGCTGAACGGCGCCAGGTGGTGATCGCTGCTCAAGGCTTGCCATTTACGGGTTTGCGGGTTGCTGCTGGTCATACCAATCTCCAAAAGTAGCAGGTGAAGGTGCGGCGTGTAACGGCCGCACCCGGCGCATCAGACGGCAAAGAGCAGGAATTCCCGCTCCCACGAACTGATCACGCGCTTGAAGTTTTCATGCTCGGCCCGCTTGACCGCGACATAGCCTGTGATGAATTTGTGACCCAGGTATTTCTCGATGGTCTTGCTGTTTTCCATCCGCTCCAGGGCGTCTTCGATGGTCAACGGCAGGCGCAGGTTGCGACGCTCGTAACCGCGACCGACCACCGGTGCACTTGGGTTGATGCCTTCGACCATACCGATGTAGCCGCACAACAAGCTGGCGGCAATCGCCAGGTACGGGTTGGCATCGGCGCCCGGCAGGCGGTTTTCCACCCGACGGTTCTGTGGGCCGGCATCCGGCACCCGCAGGCCGACGGTGCGGTTTTCTTCGCCCCATTCCACGTTAACCGGTGCCGAGGTGTCCGGCAGGAAGCGGCGGAACGAGTTGACGTTGGGCGCAAACAGCGGCAACAGCTCGGGGATGAATTTTTGCAGACCGCCGATGTGGTAAAGGAACAGTTCGCTCTTGGACCCGTCTTCGTTGGAGAAGACGTTTTTGCCGGTGGCAATGTCGATGATGCTCTGGTGCAGGTGCATGGCGCTGCCGGGCTCGCCGGTCATCGGCTTGGCCATGAACGTGGCGGCCACATTGTGCTTGAGCGCGGCCTCACGCATGGTGCGCTTGAACACCAGGATCTGGTCGGCCAAAGACAGGGCATCGCCGTGACGGAAGTTGATTTCCATCTGCGCCGTGCCGTCCTCGTGGATCAGGGTGTCGAGGTCCAGCTCCTGCAGTTCGCACCAGTCGTAGACGTCTTCGAACAACGGGTCGAATTCGTTGGCCGCTTCTATAGAGAAGGACTGGCGACCGGTTTCCGGGCGGCCAGAGCGGCCAATCGGCGGTTGCAGCGGAAAGTCCGGGTCTTCGCAGCGCTTGGTCAGGTAGAACTCCATCTCCGGCGCCACGATGGGCTGCCAGCCTTTGTCGGCGTAGAGTTTGAGGACTTTTTTGAGCACGTTGCGCGGCGACAACTCGATAGGGTTGCCTTGCTTGTCGTAGGTGTCGTGGATCACCTGGGCCGTGGGCTCTATGGCCCAAGGCACAAGGAATACCGCGTTCTCGTCCGGGCGGCAGATCATGTCAATGTCGGCAGGGTCGAGCAGTTCGTAATAGATGTCGTCTTCGACATAGTCGCCGGTCACGGTCTGTAACAGAACGCTCTCGGGCAGGCGCATGCCTTTTTCGGCGATGAACTTGTTGGTCGGCGAGATCTTGCCCCGGGTGATCCCGGTGAGGTCGCCAATCATGCATTCGACTTCTGTGATCTTGTGGTCTTTCAACCAATCGGTGAGCTGGTCGAGGTTGTTACTCATAAATGCCTCTGGGCTGAGTTTCCTGACATCCATTAAAGGTCAGGCGTTGGTTGACGCATCATCCGCGTCGCGTTGTGTCGCCCGCTTTCGACAGGCATTGCCAAATGCCTGGAAGATCGCGAGATAGTGCGGGTTAGAGCTTACCTGCCATTCGGGGTGCCATTGCACTCCCAAAGCAAAAGCCTTGCCGTCTGTCACCGAAAAGGCTTCGACCAAGCCATCGGGAGCTGTTGCTTCAACGTGTAGCCCAGGCGCCAGACGATCAACGCCCTGCCCGTGAATCGAGTTGACTTGGATCGTTTCTGGCAAACCCAGGCTTGCCAATACACCACCTGCAGAGATCGTCACCGGGTGAGCCGGGCCGTACTGGACGTCCAGCGGCTGGGTGTCGTCTTCGCGATGATCCATCATGCCCGGCACCTCATGAACCTTCTGATGCAGGCTGCCGCCAAACGCCACGTTCATTTCCTGGAAGCCACGGCAAATCCCCAGCACCGGAACGCCTGCGACAATCGCGGCGCGAATCAACGGCAAGGTGGTTTGGTCCCGTGCAGGGTCATGAGCAGTCCCGGGCGCGCTGGCCGGACCGTCGTAATAAAAAGGTTCGATATTGGAGGGTGAGCCGGTAAAGAGAATGCCGTCCAGACCGTCAAGAATATTGGCCGGGTCGAGCAAATCCGCCAGAGACGGAATAATCAATGGCAAGCCCTTGGCAGCGGTGGCCACTGCACGGACGTATTTGTCGCCACTGATGTGATAAGCATGCAGACCGACCTGTTTGGAACAGGCGGCGACGCCGATTAACGGCAGGCGAGACATGAAGCACCCCGATATTATTGCTGTTATGGGTTTGAATCGAGCTTAGCCTTGTTCATTTTTTTACACAACACCCCCGTAAAAAATACAACACGGCCCGCTCAAACGTGCTGGTTCCAAGAGACTCAAATACAAAAAATCGCCCCAAAAAGCCTCGAAAATGCCCTCAGGGCGCTTTTTTAGGGCAAAAAAGGCCTCGCTTGACTTCGGCATGCCGTTCGGGTTGACTGAAACCCGAAGATTTCAATGATTGATATTTTTAACAACAAAGGTGTTGCATCATGTCGGTACCCCCGCGTGCCGTTCAGCTTAACGAAGCGAACGCGTTCCTTAAGGATCATCCTGAGGTTCTGTACGTAGACCTTCTAATTGCGGATATGAATGGTGTGGTGCGCGGCAAGCGCATCGAACGCACCAGCCTCCACAAGGTTTACGAGAAAGGCATCAATTTGCCGGCCTCTTTATTTGCCCTGGATATCAATGGCTCGACGGTGGAAAGCACCGGCCTGGGTCTGGACATCGGTGATGCTGACCGAATCTGTTATCCAATCCCTGACACCCTGTGCAATGAACCCTGGCAAAAGCGCCCAACCGCGCAACTGCTGATGACCATGCACGAAATCGAAGGTGAACCTTTCTTCGCCGATCCTCGCGAAGTGCTCCGCCAAGTTGTGAGCAAGTTTGATGACCTCGGTCTGACCATCTGCGCCGCATTCGAGCTGGAGTTCTACCTGATCGACCAGGAGAACGTGAATGGCCGGCCACAGCCGCCCCGCTCGCCGATCTCCGGCAAACGCCCGCACTCGACACAGGTCTACCTGATCGACGACCTCGACGAATACGTCGACTGCCTCCAGGACATTCTGGAAGGTGCAAAAGAGCAAGGCATCCCTGCCGACGCCATCGTCAAGGAAAGTGCCCCGGCGCAGTTCGAAGTGAACCTGCACCACGTTGCCGACCCGATAAAGGCCTGCGACTACGCGGTACTGCTCAAGCGTTTGATCAAGAACATCGCCTACGACCATGAGATGGACACCACCTTCATGGCCAAGCCTTACCCAGGCCAGGCAGGCAACGGTTTGCACGTACACATTTCGATCCTGGACAAGGAAGGCAAGAACATCTTTGCCTGCGAGGATCCCGAGCAGAACGCCGCACTGCGACATGCGATCGGCGGTGTGCTGGAGACCCTACCCGCCCAAATGGCGTTCCTGTGCCCCAACGTCAACTCCTACCGTCGTTTCGGCGCACAGTTCTACGTGCCGAACGCGCCGTGCTGGGGGCTGGATAACCGCACTGTTGCGGTACGCGTACCCACCGGTTCCGCCGACGCGGTCCGCCTGGAACACCGCGTGGCCGGCGCCGATGCCAACCCGTACCTGCTGATGGCTTCGGTCCTGGCGGGCGTGCACCACGGCCTGACCAACAAGATCGAACCGGGCGCTCCGGTGGAAGGCAACAGTTACGAGCAGAACGAGCAAAGCCTGCCGAACAACCTGCGCGATGCATTGCGCGAGCTGGACGACAGCGAAGTGATGGCCAAGTACATCGATCCGAAATACATCGATATCTTCGTCGCCTGTAAGGAAAGTGAGCTGGAAGAGTTTGAACACTCCATCTCCGACCTTGAGTACAACTGGTACCTGCATACCGTGTAAGCGGTTGCGACAGTAAAAGGAACGCCGCAGGCTTTTGCTGTGGCGAGCGGGCTTGCCCGCGTTGGGCCGCGAAGCGGCCCCAACTCCTTTGATCTGACTCCATCAAGATTACGGCGATACCCCGGGGGCTGCTGCGCAGCCCAACGCGGGCAAGCCCGCTCGCCACAAAAGCCCACTCGCCACAGGTATGGATCATCTTCAGGCTCTGCGTACAATGCCCACTGCCCTGTAGGAGACTTCCATGACCCGCCCCGCAGCCCCTCGCAAACCCCGCGCCCGCAGCCAGGCCCGGATCGACGCGATCCTCGATGCCGCCCGCACCTTGCTGGCCGCCGAAGGCGTGGCCAGTTTGTCGATCTACAGTGTGGCCGAACGGGCGCAGATTCCGCCGTCGTCGGTCTACCACTTCTTCGCCAGCGTCCCGGCGCTGCTGCAAGCGCTGACGGCTGATGTTCACGCCGCCTTCCGCGCCGCCCTGCAAGCGCCTATCGATCATGAAAAACTCAACCATTGGCGCGATCTGTCACGCCTGGTGGAACTGCGCATGCTGAGCATCTACAGCAAGGATGCCGCCGCCCGCCAGTTGATTCTCGCCCAGCATGGGCTGACCGAAGTGACCCAGGCTGACCGTCAGCATGACCTGGAGTTGGGGGACTTGATGCTCACCGTGTTCGACCAGCACTTCCAACTGCCGGCCCTGCCCACAGACGTCGACGTGTTCGCCCTGGCCATGGAGCTGAGCGACCGGGTCTACGCCCGCTCGGTGCAACAAAATGACCACATTACGCCGCGTATGGCCGAGGAAGGGATGCGCGTATTTGATGCGTATTTAGGGCTTTACCTGCCGCCCTACCTGCCCAAGCGCAGCCACTGAAATTCCAGGATGGGCTCATGCAGCAAGTCCCCGAACACTATCTGGGCGTGTGGAAACGACGCCTGATCAGCTATCAGAACGGCGAAATCGATCAACACACCTCGGTGTACTGGCTGCAAACACCGCGCCTGTTCGCCGACCTGCGCATCCCGACAGACATGCCTGCTCACTCCATCAGTCATGCCGACCGCCTGGCCCTGTGCGAACAAAAAGGCTTTGCCGGCGTGACCCAGGTCGACGGCGATATCTGCCAATGGCATCGACACATCGACTTTCAGCCCGCCAGCAATGAGGCCGATATCGGCCGGATGCATTTTGAAACCCGCGACCGCCTGATCGAAACCGCCCTGGACGATGATTATTACGAAATATGGGAGCGGCTTGCCGACTCTAAAGGTCTGTGTCGCAGCCAATGCCTACAAGCCAACGACAACCCGACCCGCAGCGCGTGCCTGGTACTCGCGGGCGACTATTTTTTGTTCGCCGCCGACCGGCATGCACCACTGGCACCCAACGGCCACTTGCGTGAACGTATCGACAGTGAAAACCGGCAGGCACTGCTGGCCTGTGAACTGTCCTTCGGCCAACATCGTGCTGGCGCCATGCCCTGGCACATCGACTACTCCACCCTGCCCGCGCAGATCGGCCAGCGACTACTGCCGGCCAGCGTGGAACCGTTGGCCGACGATCTGTTCAGCCATGCCATGGGTTATTTCGCCCCAACCAACGGCTGGAAACTCGCTTCAGATCCCTCCCCAAAACGCTGAAAACCCCGAAGGGCTCATGCCGTCCGGGGTCGTCTGTCGCACATCGATCACAACTTGGCGATCGACACCTCGGTGGACTTAACGAACGCAATCACTTCACTGCCAATCACCAACTCCAGCTCTTTTACCGAGCGGGTGGTGATCACCGAAGTGACGATGCCCGAAGCGGTCTGCACGTCGATTTCCGACAGTACGTCGCCTTCGACGATTTCCTTGATGGTGCCTTTGAACTGGTTACGCACGTTAATGGCTTTAATAGTCATGTTGTTCTTCCTTCATGGGCAAGTGAGTTATTGCGCCCAACGCAATTGCGTAGGCAACGGTGAAACAGGTTCGGGTTCCGGCGCAGTACCAGGCAATGACAGCACGCGGTTGAGCACTTCGGCTTCCAGTGCTGCCAGGCGGTGCGAACCACGGGCCCGTGGGCGTGGCAGGTCGACGAGCAGGTCGAGGCCGATTTCGCCGTCTTCAATCAGGATCACCCGGTCGGCAATGGCCACGGCTTCGCTGACGTCGTGGGTCACCAGCAACACGGTAAAACCGTGTTGCTGCCAAAGGTTCTCGATCAGTTGCTGCATCTCGATCCGGGTCAGGGCATCCAGCGCACCCAGCGGCTCATCGAGCAGCAGCAAGCGCGGCTGATGAATCAAGGCACGAGCCAGGGCGACGCGCTGCTTCTGGCCACCGGACAAGGCCGCCGGCCATTCATCGGCGCGTTCGGCCAGGCCGACGGCTTCCAGCGCTTCCAGTGCCTTGGCGCGCCAGTTGCCCTTGAGTCCAAGACCGACGTTGTCGATGACTTTTTTCCACGGCAACAGACGCGCTTCCTGGAACATCAACCGCGTGTCTTCAATGGCTTCGCTCAGCGGCGCAGAACCTGCCAGCAATTCACCACTGCTGGCTTTATCCAGACCGGCAAGCAGGCGTAGCAAGGTGCTTTTACCGCAACCACTACGGCCGACCACTGCGACGAATTGGCCTGCCGGAATGTGCAGGTCAATCTCACGCAGTACTTCCCGAGCGCCAAAGGATTTACGTAGCTTGCGCACTGCCAGCGGAATACCGCGCAGCAGGCGTGGGGGTTGTTGAGCGGTCATGCTGCACCTCCCTTGGCCACTTGATAAGCCGGATGCCAACGCAACCAGACACGTTCCAGGCCGCGAGCCGCCAGGTCGGCGAGCTTGCCGAGCACGGCGTACAGCACAATCGCCAGCACCACGACGTCGGTTTGCAGGAACTCGCGGGCATTCATTGCCAGGTACCCAATACCGGAACTGGCGGAGATGGTTTCCGCAACAATTAAGGTCAGCCACATAAAGCCCAGGGCAAAACGCACACCCACCAAAATCGAAGGCAAGGCACCCGGCAGAATCACCTGGCGAAACAGGCTGAAACCGGACAGGCCATAACTGCGGGCCATTTCCACCAGCGCCGGGTCGACGTTACGGATGCCGTGGTAGGTGTTGAGGTAGATCGGGAACAACGTGCCGAGGGCGACCAGGAAAATCTTTGCCGTCTCATCAATGCCGAACCACAGGATCACCAGTGGGATCAGCGCCAGGTGCGGCACGTTTCGGATCATCTGCACCGAACTGTCCAGCAGGCGTTCACCCCACGCCGACAGGCCGGTGATAAAGCCCAGGGCCAGGCCGATACCGCCGCCAATGATAAAACCAAGGCCCGCACGCCAACCGCTGATGGCCAGGTGCGTCCAGATTTCGCCGCTGCGCACCAGGTTGATGCCGGCTTCGATTACCGCGCTGGGCGCTGGCAGAATTCGAGTGGACAACCAGCCCGCCGAGACCGACAACTGCCACACCGCCAGCAAGAAAATCGGTAGCGCCCAAGGCGCCAGTCGATGGCTTAACTTTTCAATATTCATGGTAGCGCCTCAGCTCTTGGACGCAGCTTTGGGGAGGATATCGTTGGCCACCATCTCGCCAAACGGGCTGACGTAACCGGCGCTTTTAGGCAGCTGCGGACGCTCGATGTCCAGGTGCGGGAACAACAGTTCGGCGACCCGGTACGACTCTTCCAAGTGTGGATAACCGGAGAAGATAAAAGTGTCGATGCCCAAGTCCGCGTATTCCTTGACCCGCGCCGCAACGGTCGGCCCGTCGCCCACCAGCGCCGTGCCCGCACCGCCACGCACCAGGCCGACACCTGCCCACAGGTTGGGGCTGACTTCCAGGTTGTCACGGCTGCCACCGTGCAAGGCGGCCATGCGTTGCTGGCCCACCGAATCGAAGCGCGACAGGGACGCCTGGGCGCGGGCGATGGTGTCGTCGTCCACATGGGAAATCAGTTTGTCGGCCGCTTGCCAGGCTTCGGCGTTGGTTTCACGCACAATCACATGCAGGCGAATGCCGAAGCGTACGGTGCGCCCCAGCTTCGCGGCCTTGGCCCGTACCTGTTCGATTTTTTCCGCCACGGCTGCCGGCGGCTCACCCCAGGTCAAAACCATTTCCACTTGTTCGGCTGCCAAATCCTGCGCGGCTTCCGAAGAGCCGCCGAAGTACAACGGCGGACGTGGTTGCTGGATCGGTGGATAAAGCAATTTGGCGCCTTTGACACTGATGTGCTGACCGTCGTAATCAACGGTTTCGCCTTCCAGTACCCGACGCCAGATGCGGGTGAATTCCACCGAGGCTTGATAACGCTCTTCATGGCTGAGGAACAAACCGTCACCGGCCAATTCTTCCGGGTCACCGCCAGTCACCAGGTTGAACAACGCCCGCCCGCCCGACAGGCGATCCAGCGTTGCTGCCTGACGTGCTGCCACCGTCGGGGAAATGATCCCGGGGCGCAGGGCGACCAAAAACTTAAGGCGCTGCGTTACCGGAATCAACGAGGCCGCCACCAGCCAGGAATCTTCGCAGGAGCGCCCGGTGGGGATCAGTACCCCGCCAAAACCAAGGCGATCCGCCGCCTGGGCCACTTGTTGCAAATACCCGTGATCAACGGCGCGAGCGCCTTCAGCGGTGCCAAGGTAATGGCCATCGCCGTGGGTAGGCAGGAACCAGAAAATATTGAGGCCCATGGAGTTGTCTCCTGAAGAAGTCGGATTACGGTGCTTTGGCAACGGTCGCAGGCGGCGTCCAGATCACGTCCTTGATGTTCAAGGGTTTGGGGATCAGTTTGAGTTGGTAGAAGGTGTCGGCGATTTTCTGTTGGGCACCGACCACTTCCGGCGTCAGGAACAGCGCGCCGTAGCCCTGGCGTTTCACTGAGGTCAGGGTGATGTCGGCGGGCAGGCCGAGCAGCGGCGCGACTTGGGTGGTGACTTCTTCAGGGTTGGCCTTGGACCACTCGCCCACGGCACGTACTTCTTCCACCAACGCCTTGATCACTTCAGGGTGTTTTTCGGCGTAAGGCTTGGTCGCCAGGTAGAACTGATGGTTGTCGGCGATGCCGGTGCCGTCACGCAGGGTGCGGGTTTGCAGTTGTTTCTCGGCGGCGGCCTGATACGGGTCCCAGATCACCCAGGCGTCGACACTGCCACGCTCAAATGCGGCGCGGGCGTCGGCGGGCGGCAGGAATACGGTCTGCACGTCGGTGTATTTCAAGCCAGCATCTTCCAGGGCACGCACCAGCAGGTAGTGCACGTTGGAGCCTTTGTTGAGTACGATTTTCTTGCCCTTGAGGTCCTGCACCGATTTGATCGGTGAGTCCTTAGGCACCAGGATCGCTTCACTGGTGGGGGCCGGTGGTTCGTAGGCGACGTAGAGCAAATCAGCACCGGCGGCCTGGGCGAACACTGGTGGGGTTTCACCGGTGACGCCGAAGTCGATGGAACCAACGTTCAGCCCTTCAAGAAGCTGCGGGCCACCGGGGAATTCCGTCCATTGCACCTGCACGCCCTGCTCAGCCAGGCGCTTTTCCAGCGAGCCCTTGGCCTTGAGCACTACCAGGGTGCCGTATTTTTGATAGCCGATACGCAAGGTTTCGGCCGCTTGAGCTTGAACAATGGCGCCGAAGGACACAGCCGCAGCAAACAGTGCGACCAGACCACGACGCAAGATGACAGTGCGCATGGCGCTCTCTCCAATTATGCGATTAGGATTTTGGCTGCACCTGCTTGGCCGTTGGCGGCTGAGTAAGGTGAGTGTTTCTAGATCAGGGTGAAGCTCAGATGCTCCAGCGAGCACTCAACAAACGTTCATTCAACACATGGGGGTCAAGGGGCTTGGGGCGGCGGGCCATGGCGCTGTAAAACTGATCCAAGGCCTCGCTTAAGCGTTGTTCAAGAATCGGCACCAATTGCGCCTGGGCACTGCCTTCGCCGTACGCGATCTGGCTGTCTTCGGCGAAGATCCCGTGGAGCAACTCCTGGGCTTTCAGGGCTGACAGCACCGGTTTCAAGGCGTAGTCCACCGCGAGCATGTGGGCGATGCTGCCGCCGGTAGCCATCGGCAATACCACTTTGTGGGCCAGGGCGCGCTCGGGCAGCAGGTCAAGAATGGTTTTCAACGCGCCCGAAAACGAAGCCTTGTACACCGGCGTGGCGATCACCAGGCCATCCGCGTTTGCCACTTGCGCCAGCAGGTCGATGACCTTGGGGCTGTCGAAGCGCGCATGCAGCAAGTCTTCGGCCGGGAAGTCCCGTACCTGATAACTCACCACTTCCACGCCTTGCTGCTGCAACCAGCGCCGGGAATGATCCAGCAAGACCCCGGAGCGGGAGCGCTGGCTGGGACTGCCACCAAGTGTTACGACCAGCATCTAGAGAATTCCTTGAGCAAGTGTCGGCGGTTCGCTGTGCGGCGATGGCGCCAAGATGGGACAGACCTTATCAGCAGATTTATATATCTATAAATCTCATTTTTTCATTTGTTTATTCTTTAAATGCATATACGGATACTCAATCGCCAAACGAAAAAAAGGCCGTAAAAACGGCCTGAAAACCCCTGCTTTCCTGTAGGAGCGAGCTTGTTGCTCGCGAAGAACGCACAGGCACCGCGGGCAACCCGACACGCTGCGTTATCGTTGACGTTCTTCGCGAGCAAGCTCGCTCCTACAGTTGATTCGGTTGATCTTAACGGTTGGGTTGAGGTGTCAGTCGCAGGTACGGCTTCACCGCACGATAACCCTTGGGAAAGCGCTTCTTGATCTCTTCCTCATCCTTGAGCGAAGGCACGATCACCACTTCATCACCGTCCTGCCAATTGGCCGGGGTGGCGACTTTGTAGTTGTCGGTCAGCTGCAACGAGTCGATAACCCGCAGGATTTCGTGGAAATTACGGCCAGTGCTGGCCGGGTAGGTGATGGTCAGGCGAATCTTTTTATTCGGGTCGATCACGAACAATGAACGCACAGTGAGGGTGTCGTTGGCGTTCGGGTGGATCAGGTCATACAGGTCGCTGACCTTACGGTCGGCGTCGGCCAGGATCGGGAAGTTGACGACAGTGTTCTGGGTTTCGTTGATGTCTTCGATCCACTTGTGGTGCGAGTCCACCGGGTCTACCGACAGAGCAATGGCCTTGACACCGCGCTTGGCGAATTCGTCCTTGAGCTTGGCGGTGAAACCCAACTCGGTGGTGCATACCGGGGTGAAGTCTGCCGGGTGGGAAAAGAGCACGCCCCAGCTATCGCCCAACCACTCGTGGAAACGAATCTTGCCGGCGCTGGAGTCCTGTTCGAAGTCGGGGGCGATATCGCCCAGTCTGAGGCTCATGGTGTGGCTCCTGATGAGTGCTTATGGAGTTCACTGTGCCTGTGCTTGCGATAATTTAAAAAGAATAAATATCGATTTATTTAGACGATATAGGAATATTAAAAATCTGTTCACTGGACCGTGGAAAAGGCGCAGGCCAACATGCCCGTCAAGGTTCGAGAAGGCCTTGAGACGCTGTAAACAGAGGGGTTCAGGAAGGGCTTGCGGGGGTTGAGCCCGACTTGAAAGCAAGAACACCTTGCCCGGCATTGCGCCGGGCAAGGTTTTACAACCGGTCTTACAACAACGGGATCGAGTAGCTCAGAATCAGACGGTTCTCGTCCTGGTTACGCGTGCTCGCGATATCAGAGCGCCACATGGCGTTCTTCCAGGTCACACCGAGGTTTTTCAGTGGGCCTTCTGGAATCACGTAGGCAACGGTGATGTCACGCTCCCACTCGGACTGACCGGTGAACTCAGCACGACCACCCGAAACAGTGTCGATATCGTCACCCTTCAGGTAGATAACACCAGCGGTCAGGCCAACCAGGCCCACCTTGGCGAAATCGTAGGAGTAACGAGCTTGCCAGGTACGCTCGCCAGCGCGGGCGAACTTCTGGATTTGCATATCAGTAGTCAGGTAAGCCGACGAACCGTCGCCCTGGTTCAACCAAGGGAAGTCGCTGCTGCCATTGCTGACCTGGTAACCACCTCCGAAGGTGTGACCGGCAACGGAGTACAGGAACAGGCCGCTGTACAGGTTGTTATCAACCTTGCCGCGACCGGAGTTGACACCGTTGTAGTTGCCCGACGAGAAGTAGGCAGACTGGTTACCGTTGTTACCGTCATCAGAACTGTTGAAGTAGCGCAGGTCAGACTTCAGTACGCCTGGACCGATGGACCAGTTGTGGGTCAGACCCAGGAAGTGTTGCTTGTAGAAATCTTCCAGGTTGCCGTAGTAGTACTGGGCAGTCAGGTCCTTGGTGAGCTTGTAGTCACCACCGGCGTAGATGAACTTGTTGCTGTCGCGCCAGGCAGCACCACGGCTGTTCGCGCCGGAGATGGACAGGTTTTCGTTGTTGCTGGAGTTACGGCCCTTGGCTTTTTCGATCTGACCGCCAACCAGCGTCAGGTCTTTGATGTCGTTAGTGGTGATCTGACCACCTTGGAAAGTCTGCGGCAGTAAGCGACCATCGTTGGTGACGATAACCGGCAGCTTGGGCTGCAAAGTACCCAGTTTCAGCTCGGTCTGGGAGATCTTGGCTTTGGCTGTCAGACCCAGGCTTGAGTAGTCGTTAACAGCTTTGCCGTTGGACTCGCTTGGGAAGATGGTGCCACCGTAAGCGGCACCACTGTTGCCGTTGGTGCCGCCGCCCGAGTCAAGACGGACGCCCAACAGGCCGATAGCGTCGACGCCAAAGCCGACAGTACCTTGGGTGTAGCCGGAGATGAAGCGCAGATCGAAGCCTTGGCCCCATTCTTCGTTCTTGTTCGCGCCGGTACCTTCACGGTTGTCGCTGTTGATGTAAAAGTTACGCAGACCCAGTGTGGCCTTACATTGTGTGTCTACGACCTTGGTCTAACCGCAGTTATTTGGTCCCTGCAGGGTAATGAGTTTTCCATACACCCAAAAAGAATTATTTCATCATTTTTCATACGATCCAGGAATAAGGCTTTCCATGGGGCGATAGACCCGACAACGAGGACACCGCTCCATAAGCTAATTCCTAAAGGGTATTTGTTGGCCATTTTTTAGATCGCTTAGTGTGAACGTACAGTTGCATACGTCACTCACGATCAAAAAGGCGACGCCATCATGGCCAAACGGACATCCTCTCGTCAATTTGTTACAGTTTTTGTATTGCTAGCGCTTTCTTTTAGCGTGCAGGCGGCCAACCTCACCATTGGTTATCAAACCGGCATCGACCCCAGCAAAGTGCCCCAGGCAGACGGCTTGTACGAAAAAGCCATCGGCGAAAAGATCGACTGGCGTCGCTTCAACAGCGGCCCGGACGTAATCACCGCGATTGCCTCCGGCGATGTGCAGATCGGCAACCTCGGCTCAAGCCCATTGGCAGCAGCCACTTCGCGCAATCTACCCATCGTGGCGTTCATCGTATCGGCCCAGATCAATAGTTCTGAAGCCTTAGTAGTGCGTAACGGCAGCGGCATTGACGCACCCCAGGACCTGATCGGCAAAACCATTGCCACGCCGTTCGTCTCAACCTCCCATTACAGCCTGCTTGGCGCCTTGAAGCATTGGGGGCTGGACACCTCGAAAGTCAAAGTGGTGAACCTGCAACCGGCCGAGATTGCTGCCGCGTGGAAACGTGGAGATATCGACGGCGCATTTGTCTGGTCGCCGGCGCTGGGGGAGATCCGCAAGACCGGGAAAACCCTGACAGATGCGGCGCAGGTGGGTCAGTGGGGCGCGCCGACGTTCGAGGTGTGGGTGGCGCGCAAGGATTTCGCCGAAAAGCATCCTGACGTCGTGGCCAAGTTTGCCAAGGTCACCCTGGATTCATTTGCCGACTATGCGGCCCATAAATCCGAGTGGACGGTCGACTCCGCACCCGTGCAAAAAATAGCCAAATTGACAGGTGCTAATGCTGCTGACATCCCTGAGTTGCTGACCGGCTCGACGTTCCCCGATGCCAGGGCGCAGCAAACCGACGCCTTGCTTAACGGCGGAACGGCCAAGGCGATTGAGGAAACCGCGAAGTTTCTCAAGGAACAAGGAAAGGTGGAGACGGTGCTGCCGGATTATTCGGCGTTTGTGACGGGAAAGTTTGTCAGCGATTAAAGAAGAGCTAAATGGAGCGAGCGTGCTCGCTCCTGGCAAGAAAGGGGGTTACAGCGTTTTTTCAAAGATCTTCGAATTACGCTGGAAGTTGTACAGCGAAGCCCGCGCCGACGGCAGACGATCTACGCTGCTGGGCACAAAGCCCCGCTCACGGAACCAGTGGGCGGTGCGGGTCGTCAGCACGAATAGCGTCTTCAACCCCTGGGCCCGGGCGCGGGTCTCGATGCGTTCCAGCAGTTCATCACCCCGACCACCATGACGGTACTCCGGGTTGACCGCCAGGCACGCCAGCTCGCCAGCATCCGACTCGGCGATTTGATACAGCGCCGCACAAGCGATGATCATGCCTTCACGCTCGACCACGCTGAACTGCTCGATCTCCCGCTCCAGCACTTCGCGCGAGCGACGCACCAGAATCCCCTGCTCTTCCAGCGGGCTGATCAGGTCCAGCAAGCCGCCGACGTCTTCAATCGCCGCCTCGCGCACCAGTTCGAACTGCTCCTGGGCCACCAGCGTACCGCCGCCGTCACGGGTAAACAGTTCGGTGAGCAAGGCGCCGTCTTCGACGTAGCTGACGATATGGCTGCGCCCAACTCCGCCACTACACGCCTGGGCGGCGGCATCCAGCAATTCGCCCTGGTAGTCGCTGCCCAGGCGCTGCAAGTGCGCGGGCACTTGTTGCGGCCGCAGCTCACGCACCAGGCAACCGTTTTCATCGATCAAGCCCAAATCGGCGCCAAACAGCAGCAATTTGTCAGCACCCAGGTCGATGGCCGCACGGGTGGCGACGTCTTCGCAGGCCAGGTTGAAAATTTCCCCGGTAGGCGAGTAACCCAACGGCGACAACAACACGATGGAACGCTCGTCCAGCAGGCGGTTGATGCCCTTGCGGTCGACCCGGCGCACTTCGCCGGTGTGCTGGTAATCGATGCCATTCAGCACGCCGATGGGACGCGCTGTCACCAGGTTGCCACTGGCCACCCGCAGGCGCGAGCCCTGCATCGGCGAAGAGGCCATGTCCATGGACAGGCGTGCTTCGATGGCGATGCGCAAATGGCCAACCGCGTCGATCACACACTCCAGGGTCGTAGCATCGGTGATGCGCAAGCCTTCGTGGTAATGCGGGGTCAAGCCACGAGCGATGAGGCGGGTTTCGATTTGCGGGCGCGAACCGTGGACCAGCACCAGTCGCACGCCAAGGCTGTGGAGCAGCACCAGGTCATGAACAATGTTGCCGAAGTTCGGATGGTCCACACCATCGCCCGGCAGCATGACCACAAAAGTGCAGTCGCGGTGGGCGTTGATGTAGGGCGAAGCATGACGAAGCCAATTGACGTATTCGGGCATAAAACCTGGGCCTGTAATAAAAAGCAGCCGAAAAAGGATGAATCGTGAAAACACACAGCGGGCTGTTGCTTATCGTCGGAACAGGCTTGGCGACACGCTCACTCTCCTTTATGTACGGGATGGTCAGTGGTTAATTTATGCAGGCTTCAGGCAGTAATGTTCAATCAGTTCCCGCAATAGACGCACTGTAGGCGTCAAGCGTGACATTTCGAGGTACTCGCCCGGCTGGTGGGCGCAGGCGATGTCGCCAGGGCCAAGCACAATGGTTTCACAACCAAGGCGCTGAAGATAAGGCGCTTCGGTGCCGAACGCTACTGCTTCGGCACGATGGCCGGTCAGTCGCTGCGCAACGCGCACCAATTCAGTGTCTTCTGCCTGCTCGAACGGCGGCACTTCGGGGAACAGCGGCGCATAGTCGATCTTCACCTGATGGCGCTCGGCCAAGGGTTCCAGTTTCTGTCGGATGGCGGCGCGCAAGACTTGCGGGTCCATGCCCGGCAAGGGCCGCAGATCAAACTCCAGGGAGCACTGGCCGCAGATGCGGTTGGGGTTGTCGCCGCCATGAATGCAGCCAAAGTTCATAGTCGGTTGCGGCACACTGAACTGCGGGTTGCGGTATTCACGCTGCCAGGCCAGGCGCAGGCCACGCAGTTCGCCGATGGCATCGTGCATGGCTTCCAGGGCGCTGTGGCCCAGGCTTGGGTCCGACGAATGGCCGCTGCGTCCGAGAATATCAATGCGCTCCATCATCACACCCTTGTGCAGGCGGATTGGCTTGAGGCCCGTCGGCTCGCCAATCACCGCTGCGCGGCCCAGCGGGCGCCCCGCCTCAGCCAACGCACGGGCGCCGGCCATGGAGCTTTCTTCATCACAGGTGGCGAGGATCAGCAGCGGTTGCTTGAACGGTTGATCCAACAGCGGTTGCACGGCTTCGATCACCAGGGCGAAAAAACCCTTCATGTCGCAGCTGCCCAAGCCTACCCAGCGACCGTCCACTTCCGTCAGCTTGAGTGGATCGGTCTGCCACAGCGCGCCGTCGTAAGGCACCGTATCGCTGTGCCCCGCCAGTACCAGGCCACCAGGTCCGGTACCGAAGCTGGCCAGCAGGTTAAATTTACCGGGGCTGACCTGCTGGATGTCGCAGGCAAAACCCAGGTCGCCGAGCCAGGTTGCCAGCAAGTCGATCACCGGCCGGTTGGTTTGATCGAGAGACGCCTGGGTACAACTGACCGAAGGTGCGGCAATCAGCGCGGCAAATTGATCTTTCATGGGTGGTAAAGGCATGCGCTGTCTCTCAACTTCCACAGATGAAACCCATCATAGAGCCATCTGCGCCGAGGAATAAACCGTTGCGGCACGTTGCCGGGCTCAGTCCTGTACACTGCACGACTTTGGCAGCCACACATTTCCCCGGCTGCGCTCCCGATCCTGGATTTTCCGGCCATGCAGAAAGAAACCGAAATCAAGCTCCGCGTCAGCCGCGAAACCCTCGCCGCGCTGCGTGAGCACCCGTTACTGAAAAAGCGCAACAAAAGTGGCTGGGAACGCCGTGAGCTGATGAACCAGTACTTCGACACGCCTGAGCGTGACCTGGCCCAGGCCAAGGTGGCCCTGCGCCTGCGCAAGGATGGCGACGAAGTGATCCAGACCCTCAAGACCCGTGGCCAGAGCGTCGCCGGCTTGTCGGAACGTAACGAATACGACTGGAAACTGGCCAAAGCCAAGCTCGACGTGAAAAAGCTCGACGGCGAATGCTGGCCCGAGCAACTGGCCGATCTGGACAAGAAGACCCTCAAGCCGATCTTCACCACCGATTTTGTCCGCGAACGCGCCGAAATTGCCTGGGGCCGTGGCAAGGCTAAGGTGGTGATCGAAGCCGCCCTGGACCTGGGCCACGTGATTGCCGGCAAACAGAAAGAAGAAATCTGCGAACTGGAACTGGAACTGCGCGAAGGCGAACCCGCCGCGCTGCTGGAACTGGCTGCGGAATTGGCGGCGACCCTGGCGCTGATGCCCTGCGACATCAGCAAGGCCGAGCGTGGTTATCGCCTGTTCGACGCCAACAGCTATTCCCTGAGCCTGCCAGCGCCGGTGCTGCACGCCGAAACGCCGCTGGACGACGCTTTCGCCGCCGTGATGTGGCATTTGCTGGGCAGCAGCCAGCGCCTGGCCGAGCAGTACCGTTTCAACGGTCACTGGCGCCTGTTGCAAGACTGGGTGGAAAACCTCGGCGAACTGCGCGCCTTGATTGGCAGCCTCGGCCAAGCCGCGCCACGCCAATCCACCAGTGAACTGCGCAGTGCGCTGGACGCCTTGCTGGAAGACTGGCGCCCGTTGGTTCAGGCCGGCGACGAAGATGAAGACGTGCGCAAAGCTGCGCCGGAACAGTTCGCCGATGAATTGGAAGACGTGCGCTGGGGCCTGTTCTCACTGAACACTTCCCGCTGGCTGCTGGCCCGTACCTGGGCTGCTGATCGCAACGTACGCGGCAACCGTCAGGGCGCTGCACAAGTCGCCAACTGGCTACCGCGCCTACTGGCCGACGAAGCCGTCGCCCTGCAACTGCAGCGCTATCAGCAACAGCCGGAAGACTTGGCCGAGCAACTGCCACGCATCGAACGCATCCTGGCCTGGTTGCACCATGCGCGTCAGGTACTGGAAATTCCGGAGATGGATCGCTTGTACGGTGAGCTAAATAAGTTGGCGCACCTGGCCAATCAGCCGATCACCGATGAATCGTTGGATGCGCGGATGCACCAGGCGATTGCGGTGTATCAGAATCGGGCGTGGAAGACTTTACTGCGCCTGTAAAAAACCTGTGGCGAGCGGGCTTGCCCCGCTCGCCACAAGGGCCGCCTAGCGCAACACCGGTAAGCTCGTCGTTGATTTGATCTCCGACAAGGCCACAATCGAATTGACCTCCTGAATCCCCGGCACCATCGACAGTTTTTCGAAGAAAAACCGCTCATACGCCTCGATGTCTGACGTGACGATCCGCAGCAAAAAATCCACCGCCCCCATCAACACATAACACTCCAGAACTTCCGGAAAACCGCGAATCGCCTCGGTGAATTCGGTGAAGTTGGAGCGCCCGTGAGCATTGAGTTTGACCTCGGCGAAAATTTGCGTGTTCAGGCCGATTTTCTTGCGGTCGAGCAAGGTCACCTGTCCACGGATCACCCCTTCCTCCTTGAGCCGCTGAATCCGCCGCCAGCACGGCGACTGCGAGAGGCCGACCTGTTCGGCAATCTGCGCGCTGGAAAGCGAAGCGTCTTCCTGTAGCAGCGCCAGAATCCGGCGGTCGTATATATCCAACTCACTGTGCATAAAAATACCTTTAAGCGTCATATCTACGAATTGATTTATTCATTTATAGGCCAATACGTCCAAACATAGATAAGAAATACCCGCTGCAGCATGTAAAAATTTCTCCAGTCGAATCCGGAGAATTGCCATGCACTCAGTCGAAGCTACTCGCCCAGCCACCCGCGTCGATGCCTGGGCAGTCAACAACAGCCATTGCCGGGCCCACTATCAAATCCTCGCCGAGGCGGAACCCGACGTGTTGTGCCGGGTGCTCAACTACTTCGCCCTGCAGTTTTTGGTGCCGCAGCAGGTGAGTGTGATGCGCGACGATGACCTGTTGACCATCGACGTGGTCATGGACGGTTTGAGCTGGCATCGGGCCCAGGTGATCGGTGAAAAACTTCGTAACCTGATCAGCGTCTGTTCGCTGGAGCTGCAACCGCTTGAATCCACGCGGCTACAAGCGGTACAGGCGGTGGCTCAGTAAAAGCCTGCAATACCCTGCTGGACGACAAGGCCCAAGGCGCAACTAGCCTTGTTGCACCTCTCGATATCGTCCAGGAAATTCACCATGCCCGTTGCGCCAACCCCTCAGGATCGCAGGCTGACGCTTGATGAGCTGCTACCCGCGTTGATCACACAAGGACTGATCAGCGAAGACATGGCCAAGCGGTTGTCGAACGAGACGGACAACGGACTGCATCCCCTGGAGTTTCTCGCCAGCCGGCAGCTCGCCGATCCCGCCCACCCCGGCCAGTCGCTGTCCCTGGAAACCCTGACGCAATGGCTCGCCTGTCACGTTGGCCAACCCTACCTGCGCATCGACCCGTTGAAGATCGACGTGGCGACGGTGGTGCCACTGATGTCCTACGCCTTTGCCCAACGGCATAAAATCCTCGCCATCGCCCTCGACTCCCAAAGCGTGACGGTCGCCAGCGCCGAGCCTTATCTGTGCAGTTGGGAATTAGGCCTGGCCCATGTACTGAAACGCTCGATCAAACGCGTGCTGGCCAATCCCCAGACCATCCAGCGCTGTAGCGTGGAGTTTTTCAGGCTGGCCAAGTCAGTCAGCGGAGCTGATCAAAAAACACTCAGCGCGTTCAATCCCGAACAGTTGCTCAACCTCGGCGCCAGTGACCAGGAGCCCGACGCCAACGATGCGCACATCGTCAACATCGTCGATTGGCTGCTGCAATACGCCTTTGATCAGCGCGCCAGCGATATTCATGTCGAACCCTGTCGCGATCAGGGCCGCGTGCGCTTTCGCATCGACGGGCTGCTGCACGATGTCTATCAATTCCCGCCCCAGGTGACGACGGCCGTGGTCAGCCGCCTGAAAAGCCTCGGGCGGATGAACGTGGCGCAAAAGCGCAAACCCCAGGACGGCCGCGTGAAGACCAAAAGTCCGACCGGAATAGAAATGGAACTGCGCCTCTCGACCTTGCCCACAGCCTTTGGCGAAAAGCTGGTCATGCGGATTTTCGATCCCCAGGTGCTGCTCAAGGACTTCCACCAACTAGGGCTCTCAAGTAACGACCTGCAACGCTGGAAAAGTATGACCGGCCAGGCCAATGGCATCATTCTGGTTACCGGTCCCACCGGCTCGGGCAAGACCAGTACGCTGTACACCACCCTCAAACAGCTGGCGACCCGCGAGGTCAACCTGTGCACCGTGGAGGACCCGATCGAGATGGTAGAGCCGGCCTTCAACCAGATGCAGGTCCAGCACAACATCGACCTGACCTTCGCCAGTGGCATACGCGCACTGATGCGCCAGGACCCAGACATCATCATGATCGGTGAAATCCGCGACCTGGAAACCGCCGAAATGGCGATCCAGGCCGCGCTGACCGGGCACCTGGTGCTGTCGACGCTGCACACCAACGACGCGCCGAGCGCCATCAGTCGCCTGCTGGAACTGGGGATTGCTCACTATTTGATCAAGGCAACTTTGCTGGGGGTCATGGCTCAACGTCTGGTGCGCCTGCTGTGCCCGCACTGCAAACAGGCCATGGCCCTGGCGCAAGAGGATTGGCAAAGCCTGACCCAGCCTTGGCCGGTCCCTCGCCCAGAGCAGGTTTATCAGGCCGTCGGCTGCCCGGAATGCCGGCAAAGCGGTTATCGCGGGCGGGCCGGCGTTTACGAAATCATGCGGATGAGCGATGACGTCAAGGCACTGATCAGCCCGGACACCGATGTGCAGGCCCTGCGGCGCGAGGCGCTCAAGGAAGGCATGCACAGCCTGCGGTTATCGGGCGCGCTCAAGGTGGCCGAAGGGCTCACAACCCTTGAGGAAGTGTTGCGGGTAACGCCTCAAAACGAAGTGCGATAAAGATTGCGTCGCCAAAGCTGCCAGCAACATCAGCACACTTATTTAACAAAATGACCGACGGGGCGGGGCCAAAGATCATGAAAGCACGCCGTAGAGGGGGCAGGGTTTGCCCTTAAGGTCCGCCACGTCACCACGAGTGGCGCAATCCCTTAATTGTTCACCGAGTAAACCGTTCTTATCTCTGACAAGCCCGTTACAATCAGCCAAACCTCGCTTTACCGCCACCATCCAGACAGGGAATAGTTATGCAGATCGGTACCGTATTGCTTCTTTTTGTAGGCTTAGCTATCGCCATCCTCTTCATGGGTTTCAAGGTCGTGCCACAGGGCTATCAGTGGACGGTCGAACGCTTCGGGCGCTACACCAACACGCTCACACCCGGCCTGAACATCATCATTCCGGTCATGGACCGCATCGGTCGCAAGATCAACGTGATGGAAAGCGTGCTGGATATTCCGCCCCAGGAAGTCATCACCGCCGACAACGCCACGGTACAGATCGATGCCGTGTGCTTCTTCCAGGTGGTCAACACCGCCCAGGCGGCCTACGAGGTGAACAACCTCGAACACGCCATACGCAACCTGCTGCAAACCAATATCCGTACCGTGCTCGGATCCATGGAACTGGACGCGATGCTCAGCCAGCGTGACGGTATCAACGAAAAACTGTTGCGCACCGTCGACGAAGCGACCGCGCCGTGGGGCATCAAGATCACCCGGATCGAAATCAAGGACATCAGCCCGCCTGCCGACCTGATGGCCGCCATGTCCGGCCAGATGAAGGCCGAGCGGATCAAGCGTGCCCAGATCCTTGAAGCCGAAGGCCTGCGGGCGGCGGCGATCTTGACGGCTGAAGGCAAGAAGCAGGCACAGATTCTTGAAGCCGAGGGTGGTCGCCAGGCCGCATTCCTGGAATCCGAAGCTCGTGAGCGTCAGGCCGAGGCAGAAGCCCGCGCCACCAAAGTGGTATCGGAGGCAATTGCCACCGGTAACGTGCAAGCCATCAATTATTTTGTTGCGCAGAAGTACATCGACGCCCTCGGCAAGCTGGCCTCGGCCAACAACAGTAAAGTGATCCTGATGCCTCTGGAAGCCAGCCAGGTGATCGGTGCGGTGGGCGGCATCGGCGAGATCGTCAAAGCCACCTTCGACAACAAGAAAGCCTGAGGCACACGCCATGTGGGAATTCTTGCAGAACCTGTCTTTTTGGGACTGGCTGGCACTGGGCACCGTGCTGTTGATCCTTGAAGTGTTCGGTGCCGGTGGCTATCTGTTGTGGATGGGTATCGCGGCGGCGGCCGTCGGCGTGCTCAAGTTCCTGATCCCAGGGCTTGGGCTGGAACTGCAACTGCTGCTGTTCGCCGTGCTGTCCATATTGACGGCGGTGTATTGGTGGAAACGCCAACGCAGCAGCGCCAAGGTCAGTGACCAACCGGGGCTGAACATGCGTGGTTCGGAGCTGATCGGTCGCACCTTTGTGGTGCATCAAGCGATTGTCGATGGCCGGGGCAAGATCAAAGTCGGCGATGGCGTGTGGATGGCCACCGGTGAAGATGCGCCGGTGGGGGCTCAAGTCCGAGTGATTGGCCAGGATGGCGTGGTTCTGCGGGTTGAAACTGTTTAGTCAGCCAGGGAACTAGGCTGGGCTATCTATAATCCAACGATTTAGATAACCCAGTTGGAGTCACCCATCATGCGTCTCAAATATGCTGTCGCAACCCTCGCCGTGCTATCCCTTCCTGTCGGTTCAGCCATGGCCGACAGCTTCTGGCGTAATGTCATCTCGTCGGGCGCCACAACCGGCTCGACGTACCTGACCTTCAAGGACCACAAACTCGTGGTCGCAGCCCAGGACGACGCCGGCAGTTTCGTCGCCAGTGACGGCGGCATCCGTGGCCCGTACCTGGAAGCCGCAATGCAGAAGGTCCGCGCTGACAACCCTGGCCTGAAAGCCACAGACATGGAGCTGGCCAACGCCATCCTGGCGAAAAACGCCATCGCTTCCGAGTAAAACCGCCTCATGAGAAAGCCGCTTTTGAAGCGGCTTTTTTTTGCCTGGAGGGTGACAATTCGTTCACAGATGACAGGCTATATTCAGTCTCTGCATGTAACCATGTTGATATGTTCTTACCCATTGCCTCTCTTAAACGGATACCTGCCACGTCATGAGCCAGTTGCCCTTCCTGCCGTTTTCAAAGCCCACCATTGATGAAGCCACCATCTCGGCGGTTGGTGATGTGTTGCGCTCTGGCTGGATCACCAGCGGGCCCAAGGTGCAAGCGTTCGAGGCGCAGTTATCGGAATATTTTGGCGGCCGGCCGGTGCGCACGTTCAACTCAGGCACCTGCACGATGGAGATTGCCTTGCGCATCGCTGGCGTTGGGCCTGGGGATGAAGTCATCACCACGCCGATCTCCTGGGTGGCCACGGCCAACGTGATTCTTGAAGTGGGCGCCACACCGGTGTTTGCCGATATCGACCCGGTCACCCGCAACATCGACCTGGCCCAGGTGGAAGCGGCCATCACGCCGCGCACCAAGGCAATCATTCCGGTGTACCTGGCGGGCCTACCGCTGGACATGCCAATGCTCTACGCGCTGGCCAATAAGTACGGCCTGCGCATCGTCGAAGATGCCGCGCAGGCACTGGGCTCCAGCTGGGATGGCCAGCGTATTGGTGCCACCGGAGATTTTGTGTCGTTCAGCTTCCAGGCGAACAAAAACATTACTTCCTCTGAAGGCGGCTGCTTGGTGTTGAACAACGCCGAAGAAGCCCGACTGGCAGAGAAATATCGCCTGCAAGGCGTTACCCGCAGCGGCTTCGACGGCCTGGACGTGGATGTGCTGGGCGGCAAGTTCAACATGACTGATATTGCGGCGGCCATCGGCCTGGGTCAGTTTGCCCATATAGAGAACATCACCGCCCATCGCCAGGCACTGGCCCAGCACTATTTCGAATGTTTTGGCAGTGATTTTGAAGAGAAGTACGGCGCGCAACTGCCGCCGACAGACTTCGAGAACAGCAACTGGCACCTGTTCCAACTGGTGCTGCCGGAGCGCCAGGACGGCCTGCCGGCACGCGCCACGTTCATGGAGCAGATGCAGGCCCACGGCGTCGGCATTGGCTATCACTACCCGCCGATCCACCTGCTGAGCCTGTATCGGGCACAAGGATTCAAGGAAGGCATGTTCCCGGTGGCGGAAAAAGTCGGGCGTTTGATTGTTTCGTTGCCGATGTTTACGGCGATGACGAAAGCGGATGTAGAGCGTTCGGTGGCGGCGGTCAAAGCAGTGTTGAAGGCAAGCTAAACAACGATTTTTAGCCTCCTCCAATCAAATGCAGGAGCTGGCTTGCCAGCTCCCGCACTGATTTGTGCCGTTGCAGCTCTCGGGCTTATTCGCCGATGGCGGCCTTGTAGCCGGCAGCATCCAGCAGTTTGTCCAGTTCCGCGGCATTGCTTGGCTTGAGCTTGAAGATCCAGGCGCCGTACGGGTCGGTGTTCAGCGACTCGGGGCTGCCACTCAAGTCTTCATTGACTGCAATCACTTCACCGGCAATCGGTGCATAGATGTCCGAGGCCGCTTTCACCGACTCTACCACGCCAGCCTGATCGCCCTTGCCAAACACCTTGCCCACTTCAGCCAACTCGACGAACACCACATCCCCCAGAGCTTCCTGGGCATGGTCGGAGATTCCGACAGTTACGGTGCCATCAGCTTCCAGACGGGCCCATTCGTGACTTTCGGCAAAACGCAGGTCGGCAGGGATATCGCTCATAATCTGTGTCCTCAAGAAGAAATGTCAGCGGCCATTGGCCCGCCGGAAAATTTAAATCAATGTTTTGCCATGGCGCACGAAGGTCGGTTTGACCACCCGGACCGGGTACCACTTACCGCGAATTTCCACTTCGGCACGGTCAGCGGTCGCCATCGGTACACGCGCCAGGGCAATGGATTTGCTAAGCGTAGGAGAGAAACTACCACTGGTGATCTCTCCTTCGCCAACATTGGCGATACGGACCACCTGATGAGCACGTAAAACCCCGCGTTCTTCCAGCACCAGGCCCACCAGCTTGAACTTCACACCGCCTGCCCGCTCGGCTTCCAGCGCAGCGCGGCCGATGAAGTCGCGGCAGGCAGGTTCCCAGGCGATGCTCCAGGCCATATTGGCGGCAAGCGGCGATACATTCAGGTGAATATCCTGTCCGTAGAGGTTCATCCCGGCCTCAAGGCGCAGGGTGTCACGGGCGCCGAGGCCGATGGGCGAGATACCCGCACCTACCAGGTCGTTGAAAAACGCCGGGGCCTGATCGGCAGGCAGGATAATTTCCAGGCCGTCTTCGCCGGTATAGCCGGTACGCGCAATAAACCAGTCGCCGTCGGCCTGACCTTCAAAAGGTTTGAGCTGGTGAATCAGGACGCCACGGGACTGAGTCACTAGTTCGGCAATTTTGTACCGCGCATGGGGGCCCTGAATGGCGAGCATGGCCAAGTCCGCGCGCTCGTGCAGTTGCACCTGGTAGCTGCCCAAATGAGCCTGCATCCAGGCGATGTCCTGGTCGTGGGTGGCAGCGTTGACCACTAGCCGATAGCCGGCTTCAGTGCGGTAGACAATCATGTCGTCCACCACGCCGCCTTGCTCGTTGAGCATGGCGCTGTACAAGGCACGGCCGCAGCCATGCAAACGATCAACATCATTGGCCAATAAATACTTGAGCCAGTGCGTGGCCTGCAGGCCGGTGACGTCGATCACGGTCATGTGGGAAACATCAAATACTCCGCAGTCACGTCGCACCTGATGGTGCTCTTCGACCTGCGAGCCGTAATGCAGAGGCATATCCCAACCGCCAAAATCGACCATTTTCGCGCCAAGGGCGAGATGCAGGTCATACAGAGGCGTACGCTGTCCCATGGGTTTCTCCTTCCGGGCGTGGCGAAGGTGCGGACGGTTGCCGTTCGGGCCACACACCTTGCAATACAAGGCCTGCAGCCACGTTCAGTCACCCGATCTAAAAGATGGACCGCACCGAATGCCGCGCATTGTAGCCTCAAGCCGTAGGACTGGCACCTAACCGATTCGTCGCGCTGAGCGCCGGATCAATCCGATGACCGGTAATAGGCCCACCAGCACCAGGGTCAACGCTGGCAGAGACGCGCGCGCCCACTCGCCTTCACTGGTCATTTCGAAGATTCGTACCGCCAACGTGTCCCAACCGAACGGGCGCATCAGCAGGGTCGCAGGCATTTCCTTGAGCACATCGACAAACACCAGCAGCGCCGCGCTCAAGGTCCCCGGCAGCAATAACGGCAGATACACTTTGCAAAACAGTCGCGGGCCACTTACCCCCAAACTGCGGGCGGCTTCAGGCAGCGAGGGTCGGATTTGCGCCAGGCTGTTTTCCAGCGGCCCGTAGGCCACCGCCATGAACCGCACCAGATAAGCCAACAGCAATGCCGACAGGCTGCCCAACAGCAACGGCTTACCCGCACCGCCCAACCAGCCCGACACCGGGATCACCAGTTCACGGTCCAGGTAACTGAATGCCAACATGATCGACACCGCCAGCACCGAACCCGGCAAGGCGTAGCCGAGGTTGGCCAGGCTGATACCCGAACGAATGGCCCGGGTCGGCGCCAAGCGATGGGCAAACGCCAGCACCAACGCCACGCTAACGGTGATCAACGCCGCCATGGCGCCCAGGTACAAGGTATGGACGATCAGCCCGGCGTAACGCTCGTCGAGGTCGAACCGGCCACGCTGCCAGAACCAGGCCACCAGTTGCACCATAGGGATGACGAAAGCGCAGGCGAAAACCAATCCGCACCAGCCGCTGGCCGCTGCCGCCTTGAACCCGCGCAGGTGATAGAGCGCCTTGCCACGCGGCCGTTCATTGCTCGGCCGGCTGGAACCCCGGGCACGACGCTCGCCGTACAGCACCAGCATCACCACCAGCAGCAACAGGCTTGCCAATTGCGCGGCGCTGGAAAGGCTGAAAAAGCCGTACCACGTCTTGTAGATGGCGGTAGTGAAGGTGTCGAAGTTGAACACCGAGACCGCGCCGAAATCTGCCAGGGTTTCCATCAGCGCCAACGCCACACCAGCCCCGATGGCCGGCCGGGCCATGGGCAAGGCCACGCGCCAGAACGCCTGCCACGGCGATTGCCCCAGCACCCGCGCCGCTTCCATCAGGCCCTTGCCCTGGGCCAGGAATGCGGTGCGCGCCAGCAGGTAGACGTAGGGGTAGAACACCAGCACCAGCACGATGATGACGCCACTGGTGGAGCGCACCCGCGGCAGGCGCAGGCCGCTGCCGAACCATTCGCGCAGTAGGGTTTGCACGGGGCCGGAGAAGTCCAGCAGGCCGACGAAGACAAATGCCAGAACATAGGCGGGAATGGCGAACGGTAGCATCAGCGCCCAGTCCAGCCAGCGGCGGCCGGGGAACTCGCAGAGGCTGGTCAGCCAGGCCAGGCTGACACCCAGCACCGTAACGCCCACGCCAACGCCCAACACCAGGGTCAGGGTATTACCCAGCAGGCGCGTCATCTGGGTTTCCCATAAATGGGACCAGATTTGCTGGTCGATGCTTTGCCATGACAGCAACAGGACGCTCAGCGGCAACAGCACTAGGGCGGCGACGATGAAGACCGGCAGGTACCAGCGGCGTTGAGCGGGGTGGGCCAAGGAAAACTCTCGATCAAGGTAGGAATATGTGCGCTTTGCAGAATACGCCGCGGCTCTACTGTACGAGCGAGCTTGCTCGCGAAAAACGTCAACGGCAACTCGGGCTTGCCTGGAAGAATGCGGCGCTCTCAGGCTTTTCGCGAGCAAGCTCGCTCCTACACAAAGCAAAGCCCGTTAAGCAAAACGCCCCGCAAATGCGGGGCGCAGTATAGCGTTTGGCTTAGTTCCAGCCAGCGCGATCCATCAGGCGAATGGCTTCGGCCTGGCGCTTGCCAGCCACTTCAACCGGCAGGGTGTCGGCGACAAACTTGCCCCAGGCGGCCACTTCGGCCGACGGCGGCACAGCCGGATTGGCCGGGAACTCCTGGTTCACGTCTGCAAAAATTCTCTGGGCCTCAGGTGTGGTCATCCACTCCACCAGCGCCTTGGCCGCTTGCGGGTGAGGCGCGTGCTTGGTCAGGCCAATACCCGACAGGTTGACGTGCACGCCACGGTCGCCCTGGTTCGGCCAGAACAGTTTCACCGCCAAGCCCGGCTTCTGCTTGTGCAGGCGGCCGAAGTAGTAAGTATTGACGATGCCAACATCGCACTGGCCGGCGTTGATGGCTTCCAGCACGGCAATGTCATCGGAGAACACGTCGGTGGACAGGTTATTGACCCAGCCCTTGACGATTTCTTCAGTCTTGGCCGCGCCGTGGGTTTCGATCAGGGTGGCAGTCAGCGACTGGTTGTAGACCTTTTTCGACGTGCGCAGGCACAGGCGGCCTTCCCATTGCTTGTCGGCGAGGGCTTCGTAAGTGGTCAAGTCGCCCGGTTTTACGCGATCGGTGGAATAGGCGATGGTCCGCGCCCGCAGGCTCAAGCCAGTCCAGGCATGGGTCGATGAGCGGTATTGCAGCGGGATGTTGGCGTCGATCACCTTGGAGGTGAGCGGTTGCAGGATGCCCATTTGCTCGGCTTGCCAGAGGTTGCCGGCGTCGACGGTGAGCAGCAGGTCGGCGGTGGCGTTTTCGCCTTCGGCCTTGATGCGCTGCATCAGCGGCGCTTCCTTGTCAGTGATGAACTTGATCTGTACGCCGGTTTTTTTGGTGTAGGCATCGAAGACTGGCTTGATCAGTTCGTCGATACGCGAGGAGTAGACCACCACCTCGTCAGCCGCCTGGACGGTGGTGCTGCCAATTAGAGTGAGTGCCAGGGCAGTCAGGAGGCGCTTGGGTACCAACATGAGTGCGGTCTCTCGTAGCGAAATGAGCGTAAATGATAAGGACTCACATTTAGCTTCTCAACTGAACACTTGGCGAAGGCGTTACGAGATGTTGCGCAACCGGAATTTCGGGTGAGGCCATCAGCCGCACCCTCTCCTTCACGCCTTGGCCAGTTCCGGCAAATCCCCGGTCAACCCCAACGCCTGACGCACGAACATCGCCTTGGCCTCAGGCATCTGGTCCACCACTTTCAAGCCGGCATTGCGCAGCCAGCGCAACGGCAGTTGATCGGCCTGGAACAACCGCTCAAAGCCTTCCATTGCCGCCATCAGCGCCAGGTTATGGGGCATGCGCCGGCGCTCATAACGGCTGAGCACTTTCACATCCGCCAGCCGCTCGCCGCGCTCCGATGCCTGCAACAACACCTCAGCCAACACGGCTGCATCCAGGAAACCCAGGTTCACACCCTGCCCCGCCAGCGGGTGAATGACATGAGCCGCATCGCCGATCAGCGCCAGGCCTTCGGCCACATAGCGCTTGGCATGGCGTTGACGCAGCGGCACGCACAGTCGCGGGTCGGCGCTCACCACGGTGCCAAGACGGCCTTCAAAGGCACGCTCCAGCTCACGACAGAAGCTTTCATCATCCAGCGCTATCAGGCGTTCGGATTCGCTCGGCGTGGTCGACCAGACGATCGAACACCAATCTTCCTGGCCGTCCCGTACCAGCGGCAGGAACGCCAGCGGGCCATGGTCGGTAAAGCGCTGCCAGGCGGTACGCTGATGCGGCAGGCTGCTGCGCACGCTGGTGACGATGGCGTTATGCAAGTAATCCCATTCACGTGTCGCGGTACCGGTCAGACGTCGCACCGCCGAATTGGCGCCGTCAGCGGCGATCACCAGCGGCGCGCGCAAGGTGCGGCCGTCGGCCAGGGTCAGCAGCCAGTCGTCGCCGGAGCGGCGCATCTGCTCCAGCCGCGCATTGGCCAACAGGCCCAGGTCGCAGTCGTGCAGGCGGTCGAGCAAGGCGTCCTGGACCACGCGGTTTTCGACGATATGCCCGAGCACCTCGGCATGCACGCTGGCCGCCGAAAAGTGGATCTGCCCGGTGCCGCTGCCGTCCCACACCTGCATCTCGCCATAAGGGCTCGCGCGGCGCTCAACGATGCCGTCCCAGACGCCGAGGCGCTCCAGAATTCGCTGGCTGGCGGCCGACAAGGCGCTCACCCGCGGTTCGAACGGCGCATCCACGTCGAAGGGCTTGACGCTCAGCGGGCTGCCATCGAGCAGCAGCACTTGCAGGTCACTGCCCTGCAACGCCAGCGCCAGGGCGCTTCCGACCATTCCGGCCCCGACAATCAGCACATCTGCGCGCATGTCCATGCTTTAAGCCTGTCTCGCTTGCGGCTTGCGCCGCACGTAAAGGGTTTTGTCGACCCCCGCCACCAGGGTGCCGGAGCCGTCATGAATCAGGACCTTGAGGTGCGGCAAATACTTGTCGCCGCTATCGGTCTGTCGGCGAATCTCGTCCAGCAAGGCTTCGTCGATGGAAAACTCGGCAAACACCGGGCCTTTACCCGGCGAGATAAAGTCGATGGCCGCAGCCTTGTCCCATACGATGTAGTCGCGGCCCAGGTTCTCCATCAGCATCAGCATGAAAAACGGGTCGACCATCGAGTACAGGCTGCCGCCAAACTGCGTGCCTACGTAATTACGGTTGTACCAGCCCAGGCCCATGCGCACCTTGACCTGACGAAAGTCGCTGCTGATGTGCTGCACGCGAACCCCGGCGCCGAGGTACGGCGGGTACAGGGTCATGATCCAGCGCAACAGCCGCGCCTTGCCCAGCCGCTCGATCAGCCACCTACGCATCGGGACGGGTGCCCAGGCCCATGGCCTGACGGGCGAACCAGCGCTTGGCCGGTGGCAACAAGTCCAGACCGAGCAAGCCCATGTTGCGGCCCAACGCGACCAACGGCTGGGCACTGCCAAACAGGCGGGTGACCTGATCGGAGAAACCCACGGTCAATTTCTGATCCATGCGCTGGCGTTCGCGGTACGCCTGCAAGGTCGCCAGGTCACCCGGCACCGCCGGCCCGGCCAACAAGGCCTCGGCCAGGGCGTAGGCATCGCGCAGGGACAAGTTGAAACCCTGCCCCGCAATCGGGTGCAGGCTGTGGGCGGCGTTACCCAGTATCGCCAGATGGGAGCGCACCTGCTCCTCGGCTTCCACCAGGGTCAACGGATACAAATGCCGAGCGCCCACCTGTTTCAGGGTGCCAAGGCGATAGCCGAACACACCTTGCAACTCACTGAGAAAACTACGTTCGTCGAGATTGGCAAGACGCTGGGCGTCCATGCCGACACGGGTCCAAACCAGCGCGCAACGGTTGTCCGGCAGCGGCAGCAAGGCCATCGGGCCGTCATCGGTGAAACGTTCGAACGCCTCGCCGTTATGGGCTTCACTCGGGGTGATGTTGGCAATCAACGCGCTCTGGTTGTACGGGCGTTGTTTAACGCCGATGCCTAACTGCTCCCGCAGCCCGGAACGGCCGCCATCGGCGAGTACCGCGAGGTCACATTCGAGGACGGTTTCATCGTTCAGCGTCAGGCGATAGCCGTCGACCAGCGGCTCCATGCGGGTGACTTCGGCCGGGCAGCGCCAACTGATCACGTCCTTGTCCAGGCCTTGCCACAGGCACTGGCCGAGCCAGGCGTTTTCCACCACGTAGCCGAGAGCCGGAACGCCTTCTTCCATGGCCGACAAGCGCGCGGTAGAGAAACGTCCACGGTCCGACACATGAATCTGCTTGATTGGCTCGGCGCGGCGGGAGATGTCTTGCCACACCCCCAGGCGCTGATAAATCTGCCGCGCACCGAAGGACAGTGCCGAAGAGCGGGCATCGTAGCTCGGCTGGAAACTGTCGCCGGGGGCGAAGGGCTCGATCAGCACGATCTTCCAGCCGCGCGCCTTGGCCCCGGCCTGCAGCGCCAACGCCAGGCTGGCGCCCACCAGGCCGCCACCAATGATTGCCAGATTGATCCGGCTCATCGTGCATCCGCCATCAGGGCTTCGATCTCGGCGACCGTCTTGGGTACGCCAACGGTCAGAATTTCACAGCCTTGCTTGGTCACCACCACGTCGTCCTCGATGCGTACGCCAATGCCACGCCATTTCTTCGCCACGTTCTGGTTGTCCGACGAGATATAGATCCCCGGCTCCACGGTCAGGGCCATGCCGACTTCCAGCACCCGCCACTCACCGCCGACCTTGTACTCCCCGACGTCGTGCACATCCATCCCCAGCCAGTGGCCGGCGCGGTGCATGTAAAAAGCCTTGTAGGCTTCGCTGGCGATCAACTCATCCACATCGCCCTGCAACAAGCCCAACTTCACCAGCCCGGCGGTGATGACGTGCACCGTCGCTTCGTGGGCCTGGTTCCAGTGCTTGTTCGGCGCGATCTGAGCAAACGCTGCTTCCTGGGACGCCAGCACTATTTCGTAAATCGCTTTCTGCTCAGCAGAAAACTTGCCGTTGACCGGCCAGGTACGCGTGATGTCGCTGGCGTAGCAGTCGATCTCGCAACCGGCGTCGATCAGCACCAGATCGCCGTCCCTGAGCACCGCGTCATTCTGCTGATAATGCAGGATGCAACTATTGCGTCCCGACGCGACGATGGAGCCATAGGCCGGCATCTTCGCCCCGCCCTTGCGAAATTCGTAATCAAGCTCCGCTTCCAGGCTGAATTCATGCAGCCCGACACGGCTGGCCTGCATCGCCCGTACATGGGCCGCGCAGGAAATCCGCGCAGCCTCGCGCATCACCTTCACTTCCGCGGCGGATTTATACAGCCGCATGTCGTGGAGCAGATGATCCAGGGCAACAAATTCGTTCGGTGGCTGGGCGCCCAGGTGCGCCTTGGAGCGGATCACATTGATCCACTCCATCAGGTGCCGGTCGAATTCGGCGTGGCTGCCCATGGCCGAATACACCCGGTCGCGGCCTTCGATCAGGCCAGGGAGGATGTCGTCGATATCGGTGATGGGAAAAGCATCGTCGGCACCGAACTCACGGATCGCGCCTTCTGTGCCAGCACGCAGGCCGTCCCACAACTCGCGCTCGGCATTGCGTTCACGGCAGAACAGCACGTACTCGCCATGCTGGCGACCGGGCATCAGCACGATCACCGCCTCAGGCTCGGGGAAGCCACTCAGGTACTGGAAGTCGCTGTCCTGGCGATAGACATGTTCGACATCGCGATTGCGGATCGCCACGGCAGCAGCAGGCAGGATCGCGATGCTGTTGGGTTCCATCTGCGCCATGAGCGCCTTGCGGCGCCGGGTGTATTCCGCTTTGGGGATATGAATCATGGGCAGGTGGGCTTCCTTTCTTAGTGCAGCGAAGGCTTGATTGCTGCCGGTTCATCCGGTTTCTTGGTCTCGGTGAACAGCAGCAGCGGCGCGACGCGCAAGTATTCCATCACTTCCATATAGTCGCTTTCACCGTCTTCGGATTCTTCCAGGGCTTCTTGCACCTGGGAGATGGCGGCGAGGTCTTGCAGCACTTCCTTGGCGTCGGTGCTCAACTCCAGGCCGGCGGCGTTCACCCCAAAACCATGGAGGAAGCCCTGGCACCATTGGCCCAGTGCCGCGGCACGGTCAGGGAGCGGCGCATCATCGGTTGGCAACAGCAGGACGACAGTCACGTCGTCGCCGGTCAACTCGCCCTTGACCATCTCTTGCAAGCCGATCAGGGCGTTGCGAACGTTCTCTTGCGGCTCGGTTTCAAGCAGCTCGGCAACGTCAGCCAACCAGTTGTCGGCATCAAACCCGACACCGGTGCAACTGCGACCCAGCAGCACGCCGTGAAGCTCGGCAGGCGAGCAAGGATGACCGCTGATGCTCAGCAGTTTGGAAAAAGCGTCGTACGGGGAATTCTGAATAGGCATGGTGAGCTAGGCGCCAAGCGGCGCAATGTCTAGAATGAAGCGCTGTATCCTAGCATCGGCAGACGTACCAAGACTATCGAGGGCGTCAGATCGTTTATCCAGCAGTTGCCATTCATCAGACAAATCCAGTGGAACCCAATGGAAGACACCGACCTGCAAGCGCTGATGGCCAGACTCGAATTGCTAATTAACCGGGTCGAGCAACTAAAGAGCCAGAATGGACTCCTATTAGCTCAGGAAAAGACCTGGCGCGAGGAGCGCGCTCACCTCATTGAAAAAAACGAAATCGCCCGGCGTAAGGTCGAGTCGATGATTTCGCGCCTGAAGGCCCTGGAGCAAGACTCATGAGTTCAAGCAATAGCGTCACCGTGCAGATTCTCGATAAAGAATATTCGATCAGTTGCCCCCAGGAAGAACGCAGCAACCTGGTGAGCGCTGCCCGCTACCTGGATGGCAAGATGCGTGAAATCCGCAGCAGCGGCAAAGTGATTGGCGCCGATCGCATCGCTGTGATGGCCGCGTTGAATATCACCCACGATTTGCTGCATAAGCAGGAACGCCCTGACGTGCAGGCCGGCGGCTCGACGCGCGAGCAGGTACGCGACCTGCTGGAGCGCGTTGATCTGGTGCTTTCTACCGACCAGGAGCCACCCAAGGGCTGATTGCAGTGTCTGTTTCGGGTATACTCGCCCCACTCCCTGGCGTGCTTGCCAGTCGGCGATGTCCCGGAGCCGATTCGCACTACCCTGGAAGTTGCACGTTTGGCTGGTGTGCATGTCCGCTAGACGGAAAGCCTTAAAGCCTACTGCATCTTCCACCTTGAACTTTCGGGTTCAAGGGCTTAGTCGACAGCGGTTCTGTCGGGGAGCCTGATTCCCAAATCCAATGCCAGTCTTGTGACTGGCATTGTTTTATGACCCGAAAAAAGCAGATCCCCATGACCGAACCTGCGCCGCTTTCCCGCCCGCAACTTCGACGCATGCTGCGCAAAGCCCGTCGCGCCCTGACGCCGAGCGAGCAACGCCAGGCCGCCCACGGCCTGTATCGGCAACTGGCACAACACCCGCTGTTTCGCCGGGCCAAACATATCTCTTTATATCTACCGATGGACGGTGAAATCGATCCGCGCTTGCTGCTGCGCGCCGCCCAGCGCCGGGGCAAGGCTACCTACCTGCCGGTACTCAGTGCGTGGCCGCGAACCAAGATGGTGTTTCAACGGGTGCGTCCGGGGGAAAAGCTGTCGCCTAACCGTTTTCGCATTCTTGAGCCACGGGTCAACGTTGGCCGCCAGCGCAAGGTCTGGGCCCTGGATCTGGTGCTGTTACCGCTGGTGGGTTTCGATGATATGGGTGGACGCCTTGGCATGGGCGGCGGCTTTTATGACCGCAGTCTTGCCTACTTGGCGCGGCGAACGACCTGGCGCAAGCCGACGCTATTGGGCCTGGCCCATGAATGTCAGAAAGTCGAACGACTGGCGCAGGCGAGGTGGGATGTGCCGCTTGAAGGCACGGTCACCGATAGGCAATGGTATGTCGCAGAGAGGACGCAGCTGGAGTCAGCGGCGCCGAAGTAGCTTCAACGCTTGAAGAGTTGTGGCGTCTGTTGTGCAAGTTCAATCGGTGCTTCGGTCTTGTTCGTCCACAGGCTTTGCGCGTAGCCAGTGGTCACGACGCCCAGACCGAACAAAATAACCAAAATCCATAGTAAATCCGGTTTGCGTTTCATCGATTGCCCCCCTTCAGGCATATCACACACGATGACAGCAACGTTCCATAAGTAGTCCGTTCTGGCTGCGTCAAGCTTAAAATCCCGGCATTCTGCGTTAACGTGATCCAACACGCAAACCTTGACGTCAACCGACCGTCGGTTTGTCATGCAATTGCCGAACAACTTGCCCAATACCCCAAAAGGAGCAAAAACATGGCCTATTGGCTGATGAAATCCGAGCCCGACGAGCTGTCCATCAAGGACCTGGAAAAACTCAGTGAAGCCCGTTGGGATGGCGTGCGCAATTACCAGGCGCGCAACTTCCTGCGGGCCATGGCGGTGGGCGATGAGTTTTTCTTCTACCACTCCAGCTGCCCGGAACCGGGGATTGCCGGGATAGGGAAAATCATCGAGGCGGCCTATCCCGACCCGACCGCGCTGGAGCCCGAGAGTCATTATTTCGATGCCAAGGCTACGCCCGAAAAGAATCCGTGGAGCGCGATCAACGTCGCCCATGTCGAGACTTTCCCCAAGGTGCTGGGCCTGGGGTATTTGAAACAACAGAGTGCCCTTACCGAATTGCCCCTGGTGCAAAAAGGCAGCCGACTGTCGGTGATGCCGGTAACCGCCGACCAATGGGCCGCCGTGCTGGGCTTGCGCTAGACAGCAGAACCCTGCGGTCACGCCACCGGCGCATGCATCTGCGCGTCAACCGGGTTAGGCTTGCGCTTCATTTGACCGGTATCAAGGGCCCTAGGGCAGTATCTGTCAAACTAGGACGCTAACACCGCAGGACGCACCCATGTCGACGACCCATCGCAGTTCCCATCTTTTCGCCACGCTCCTGATACTTCTGCTGGTGGCCGCTGGCGGCTTCGGTTACTGGAAGTCCACCCAGGACCGCCTGCCCGAAGGCTTGAGCATGGGCAACGGCCGGCTCGAATCCACCGAAGTGCAGATCGCCACCAAAATCCCCGGGCGCCTGGCCGAGGTGCGGGTCGATGAAGGCGACAAGGTGCTCAAGGGCCAACTGCTGGCGCGCATCGACACACGCACCCTGGAAGCCCAGCGTGCCCAGGCCGAAGCTGAAGTGCTGCGGGCCAAGGAAAACTTCGCGGCAGCCGAGGCCAACGTGCAACTGCGCCAGAGCGAACAGCTGCTGGCCAACCAGGAACTCAAGCGCACCCAGGAGCTGTACAAGCGCGGCTTCGCCAGCGGCCAACTGATCGACCAGCAACAGGCCCACCAGAACACCGGTAACGCCGCCGTGCTTGCTGCCCGCGCTCAGGTCAACGCAGTCAAGGCCGCCATTGGCGCCGCCCAGGCCAGCGTCGAACAGCTCACCAGTGAAATCGAAGACAGCAGCCTGCGGGCGCCCATCGACGGCATCATCCAGTTGCGCTTGGCCGAGCCCGGCGAAGTGCTCGGCGCCGGTGGCCGGGTGTTGTTGCTGATCGATCCCAACGACCAATACATGAACCTCTATTTGCCCGCCTCCGTTACCGGTCGCCTGACCGTAGGCAGCGAAGCGCGGATCGTCCTCGACGCCCTGCCACAACAACCGCTGCCGGCAAAAATCAGCTTTGTCGCCGCCAAATCCCAGTTCACCCCCAAAGAAGTTGAAACCCGCGACGAGCGCCAGAAACTGGTATTCCGGGTCAAGTTGCGCCTGACCCAACCCAGTGCCGTGCCGCAAGCCAAGCCCGGCATGCCCGGCGCCGGCTACGTGCGCACCGCCGAACTGGACTGGCCGGCTAACCTGCAATGACCGGCCCGGCGCTGCACGCCACAGACATCAACCATCGCTACGGTAAGCAACAGGCCTTGATCGACATAGCCTTCAGCTTGCCGGCCGGCACCCGTTGCGGGCTGATCGGCCCGGATGGTGCCGGCAAGTCGAGCCTGCTGGGATTGATCGCCGGGGTTAAAAAGCTCCAGGACGGTCAACTTGAGGTGCTCGGCGGCTCCATCGAAGACCGCCGCCACCGCAACAGCCTGTACCCGCGCATCGCCTTCATGCCCCAAGGCCTGGGCGGCAACCTTTACCCCGAGCTGTCCATCAGCGAAAACATCCGTTTCTTCGCGACCCTGTTCGGCCTGTCGAAAGCCGATTGCGACCAGCGCATGCACAACCTGCTGCTGGCCACCGACCTGGCTCGTTTCGCCGAGCGCCCGGCGGGCAAGCTCTCCGGCGGGATGAAACAGAAGCTCGGCCTGTGCTGCGCGCTAATCCACGACCCGGACCTGTTGATCCTTGACGAACCCACCACTGGCGTAGACCCGCTCTCCCGCCGGCGCTTCTGGGAGCTGGTAGAAAACGTACGCAGCGAGCGGCCGCAACTGACCCTGCTGGTGGCCACCGCTTATATGGAAGAGGCCGAGCAGTTCGAACATTGCCTGATGCTCGACCGCGGCAAATTGATCGCCGACGGCCTGAGCAGCGAACTGGCGGCCATCACCCCCAGCGGCAAACTGGATGAAGCCTTTACCCACTTCCAGGGCGACAGCGCCCACAACAACCAACCGTTGGTAATTCCACCCAGGGCGAGCGACAACACTGACATCGCCATAGAAGCCCATGACTTGACCCTGCGTTTCGGCGACTTCACGGCGGTGGACAAGGTCAGCTTCGCTATCGGCCGGGGCGAAATCTTCGGCTTCCTCGGCTCCAACGGCTGCGGCAAGACCACTACCATGAAAGTCCTCACCGGGCTGATGCCGGCCAGTGAAGGCAGCGCCACCTTGCTGGGCAACCCGGTGAACGCCAAGGACCTGGCCACTCGCAAGCGCGTGGGCTTTATGTCACAAAGCTTCTCGCTGTACGGCGAACTCAGCGTGCGGCAGAACCTGGTGCTGCATGCGCAACTGTTCGACCTGCCCAAGGCTGACAGCGAGCAGCGCATCGACGAGCTGATCAAGCGCTTTGACCTGAGCGGCGTTGCCGAGCAGCCTTCCGGCGAGTTGCCATTGGGCTTGCGTCAGCGCCTGTCATTGGCGGTGGCGGTGCTGCATCGTCCGGAAGTGCTGATCCTCGATGAACCGACTTCCGGCGTCGACCCGGCGGCGCGGGATGATTTCTGGCGGCTGTTGATAGAGTTGTCCCGCGAGCAAGGGGTGACGATCTTTCTGTCCACCCACTTCATGAACGAAGCCCAGCGCTGCGACCGCATCTCGCTGATGCACGCCGGCAAGGTGCTGGCTTGCGATACGCCCGATGCACTGCAACAGCAATTTCACGGCGAGACCCTGGAAGCGGCGTTTGTTACTTGCCTGGAACAAGCCCAGGGTGCGCCTGACGCGCCGACAACCGTCGAGACCGCCACTGCTGAAACACCCGCCACGGTGCCCACCAGCAAACGCGGCTTCAGCGTAGCCCGCCTGTTGGCTGTCGCCAGCCGCGAAGGCAAGGAGTTGTTGCGCGACAAGGTGCGCATGGCCTTCGCCCTGCTCGGGGCGATTTTCATGATGGTGATCTTTGGCTACGGCATTTCCCTCGATGTGGAGAAGCTCGCCTTCGCCGTCTACGACCAGGACCAAACTCCACAAAGCCGCGCCTACCTGGAAGCCTTTCGCAGTTCGCGCTACTTCGCCGAACAACCGCCGATCCAGGACTCGAACGAACTGCACAAGCGCCTGCAACGCTCGGAAATCAAGCTGGCCCTGGAAATTCCACCCGGTTTCGGCCGCGACCTGTACGCCGGGCGCCAACCGGCGGTTGCCGCATGGCTCGACGGCGGCATGCCGTTTCGGGCCGAGACCAGCCGCAACTACGTGGAAGCAGTACACCAGGCCAATCTCCAGCAACTGGCCGAACTCCACAGCCCACCACTGAACAACCGCGCCGCCGCCAAACTGGAAACCCGCTTTCGCTACAATCAGGACGTGGTCAGCGTAAACGCCATCGGCCCCGGCGTCATGGCGCTGATCCTGGCGTTTATCCCGGCGATGCTCACCGCCCTCGGAATCGTGCGTGAGAAGGAGTTGGGTTCCATCACCAACTTCTATGCCACGCCGCTGACCCGCCTGGAATTTCTGCTGGGCAAACAGGCGCCGTACCTGGCCGTCAGCCTGATCAACCTGGCCTTGCTGGTGGCGATGAATCGCTGGCTGTTCGGCGTGCCGTTCAAGGGCAGCGGCGTGACCCTGGCCTTCGGCGGCCTGCTTTACGTGCTGGCGACCACCAGCATGGGCCTGTTGATTTCGGCGTTCACCCGCACCCAGATCGCCGCGATCCTCGGCACCATGATTATCACCAGCCTACCGACCATTCAGTTCTCCGGGTTGATCGTGCCGCGCTCGTCCCTGGAAGGTGCGGCCGCGCTGATGGGCATGCTGTTCCCGGCCGGTTACTTTCTCGATATTGCCGTCGGCACCTTCACCAAGGCCCTGGACCTGCGCCAGCTGTGGCCGCAGTGCCTGGCACTGTTCGGGTTTTTCCTGGGGTTTACCGGACTTAGCCTGATCATGCTCAAGAAGCAGGAGGCCTGATGCACAAGCTCGCTCATATCCTGCGCCTGGGCATTAAAGAACTGACCAGCCTGCGCCACGACAGCGTGTTGCTGTTGTTTTTGTTCTACGCCTTCACGGTGGCGATCTATATGCCGGCGGCCGGTTCGGTCATCGGCGTACATAACGCCAGCGTTGCCCTGGTGGATGAAGACCACAGTCACTTGTCCCGCCAGTTGGCCGAAGCCTTGCTACCGCCAGAGTTCCAGCCCGCGGTGCCGTTGCCCTATGACCAGCTGGACAAGGTCATGGACAGCGGCCAGTACACCTTCGTGATCAACGTGCCGGCAAATTTCCAGGCCGACCTGTTGGCCGGGCGCCAGCCGAGTGTGCAGGTCAATGTCGATGCCACAGCCATGAGCCAGGCCTTTATGGGCGCCGGGTACATCGGGCGGATTTTCCAGCGCGAACTGCTCACCTATAGCGGTCAGGCCGATGCGGCCAACAAGGCGCCGGCGTTACTCACCACGCGGGCGTTGTTCAATACCAACCTGGAAGGCGGCTGGTTCCTGGCGGTGATCCAGATCGTCAACAACATCACCATCCTCGCCATTGTGCTGACCGGCACCGCATTGCTGCGCGAGCGCGAACACGGCACCCTCGACCACTTGCTGGTGCTACCGCTGACGGCGCTGGAAATCATGCTGGCGAAAATCTGGAGCAACATGCTGGTGGTGGTGCTCTGTACCTGGCTGTCGCTGGAAGTGGTGGTCAAGGGCTTGCTCGGGGTACCGCTGGCAGGATCGCTGACGTTGTTTCTGCTGGTCACGGCACTGTATCTGTTTGCCAGTACTGCCCTGGGAATCTTCCTCGCCACCCTCGCCCGCTCGACGCCACAGTTCGGCTTGCTGGCGATCCCGGTGATCATTCCGATGCTGTTGCTGTCAGGCGGCAGCACACCGCTGGACAGCATGCCGCAATGGTTGCAATGGGTGATGCAGGGCTCGCCGTCGACGCACTTTGTCAGCCTGAGTGCGGCGATCCTGTTCAGGGATGCGGGTGTGAGCGTGGTGTGGCCGGACTTGCTGGCGCTGGCGGGGATTGGCTTGCTGTTTTTTGCGGTGGCGTTGGCGCGGTTCAGGAAGAGCCTTGCCTCTTAAGGTATTGCCGATCTCTGTGGCGAGCGGGCTTGCCACAAAGGGCCCGCCGCACACAGCAATAGGGTGCGATTACTGGATGATCAGGTTGTTGAACAACAAATCCTCAACCATCGGTTTACCGGTCTCGTCGTTCATCACTTGCTGGGTCTGCTTCAAGGCTTCCTGACGCAGTTTTTCCTTCCCCTCGACGCTGCCCATGGCCTCGGCGGTTTGCTGGGTGAACAGGGCCACCAACTGATTACGAATCAACGGATCGTTGGCTTTGACCGCAGCAGCAGCCTCCGGCCCGGTCACGCGCAGGGCGATGTCAGCCTTGTACACCTTGAGTTTCGCAGTGCCGTCCAGGCCATAGTTGCCGACGAAGGGCGGCGTCAGGCTGATATAGCTCACCTTCGGCGCTTCGCCTTCCTTGGCTTCTTTGGCTTCTTCGGCATGGGCTGCCATTGGCAACGTCAGGGCCAGCATCAACAGGGTCCACGCTTTCACAGTTCATTCCTCAATTCGATTGCTCAGTAGCATAACGCTAGCAAGGCTGAGCACAAGCTTATGGCGACTTATCAGGCCAAGGTATGCTCGTTGACCCCTCGACTTACCCACCTACACTTATCGGCCAATACGCCAAAAGGAAGAGTCCGATGAAAGCCGTGCTGTGCAAAGCCTTCGGCCCCGCCGAAACCCTGGTGCTGGAAGACGTCGAAAGCCCGGCAATCAAGAAGAACGAAATCCTGCTGGATGTGCACGCCGCCGGGGTGAATTTCCCGGACACCTTGATCATCGAAGGCAAATACCAGTTCAAGCCGCCCTTCCCGTTTTCGCCGGGTGGTGAAGCGGCGGGCGTGGTCAGCGAAGTCGGGGAAAAGGTCAGCCACCTGAAAGTCGGCGACCGGGTCATGGCCTTGACCGGCTGGGGCAGCTTTGCCGAACAGGTCGCGGTACCGGGCTACAACGTGCTGCCAATCCCGCCAAGCATGGACTTTAACACCGCCGCCGCCTTCAGCATGACCTACGGCACGTCGATGCATGCCTTGAAACAGCGCGCCAACCTGCAAGCAGGGGAAACCCTGTTGGTACTGGGCGCGTCTGGCGGCGTTGGTCTAGCTGCTGTGGAAATCGGCAAGGCCATGGGCGCCCGGGTGATTGCTGCCGCCAGCAGCGCGCAAAAGCTCGCGGTGGCCAAGGCAGCCGGCGCTGATGAGTTAATCAACTACAGCGAAACCAGCCTCAAGGATGAAATCAAACGCCTGACCGACGGCAACGGCGCTGATGTGATCTACGACCCGGTGGGTGGCGATCTGTTTGACCAGGCCATCCGCGCCATCGCCTGGAACGGCCGGCTGCTGGTGGTGGGTTTTGCCAGCGGGCGCATCCCCGAGCTGCCGGTGAACCTGGCACTGCTCAAGGGCGCGGCAGTGGTCGGGGTGTTCTGGGGTTCGTTTGCCCAGCGCCAGCCCCAGGATAATGCGGCGAACTTTGCGCAGTTGTTTGGCTGGTATGCCGAGGGCAAGTTGAAGCCGTTGGTGTCGCAGGTGTATCCGCTCGACAACGCCGCCCAGGCGATCAATGACCTCGGCCAGCGCAAGGCGGTGGGCAAAGTCGTGGTTCAAGTCCGCTAACCCTGCCTTTCTGTGGGAGCGAGGGGGACGCCTAGTTCTTGCTCGCTCCTACCTTATTACGCCCCTAACTTATCCATTAGCGACATGTTCGTAAAAGAACATGCAATAGCTCCCAATTCCTGTGCTCCCAGATAAGAGGCGATGCTATTTTCGGTAACGAAACTGTAACATTCGCATCCGCAGTCAAAACAAGAAACTTGGAGCTCTTGAATGTTTGCTTTCTTTCGACCTGCCGCACACCAGGCGCCCCTGCCTAAAGAAAAAATAGACAGCACCTACCGACGCCTGCGCTGGCAGATCTTCGCCGGTATTTTCGTCGGTTACGCCGGGTACTACCTGCTGCGCAAAAACTTCTCCCTGGCCATGCCGTATCTGATCGACGAGGGTTACACCCGAGGCCAGTTAGGCCTGGCAATGTCGGCGATTGCAATTTCCTACGGCTTGTCCAAGTTCCTCATGGGCCTGATTTCCGACCGCTCCAACCCACGTTACTTCCTGCCCTTCGGCCTGCTGGTTTCCGCCGGGGTGATGTTCATTTTCGGTTTCGCACCTTGGGCGACGTCCAGCGTCACCATGATGTTCATTTTGCTGTTCATTAACGGCTGGGCCCAGGGCATGGGTTGGCCGCCAAGTGGGCGGACCATGGTGCACTGGTGGTCGCAGAAGGAACGCGGCGGCGTGGTGTCTGTGTGGAACGTGGCGCATAACGTCGGCGGCGGCCTGATCGGCCCGCTGTTCCTGCTGGGCATGGCCTTGTTCAACGACTGGCACGCGGCATTCTACGTCCCGGCCACCGTGGCTCTGCTGGTGGCGGCCTTTGCCTTCATCACCATGCGCGACACCCCGCAATCGGTAGGCCTGCCGCCGATCGAGCAATACAAAAACGATTACCCGGAAGGCTACGACGCCAGCCACGAAGAGGAATTCAGCGCCAAGGAAATCTTCGTCAAGTACGTGCTGCGCAATAAAATGCTCTGGTATATCGCCTTCGCCAACGTCTTCGTCTATCTGCTGCGCTATGGCGTACTGGACTGGGCGCCGACTTATTTGAAAGAAGCCAAGCACTTCGACGTCGATAAAACGTCCTGGGCCTATTTCCTCTACGAGTGGGCAGGGATTCCAGGCACGCTGTTGTGCGGCTGGATGTCAGACAAGATCTTCCGGGGCAACCGTGGCCTGACCGGCATTGTGTTTATGGCATTGGTGACGGTCGCGACCCTGGTTTACTGGCTCAACCCACCAGGCAACCCGATGGTCGACATGATCGCGCTGTTCTCCATCGGCTTCCTGATCTACGGCCCGGTGATGCTGATCGGCCTGCAGGCGCTGGAATTGGTACCGAAGAAAGCCGCTGGTACGGCGGCAGGCTTTACCGGCCTGTTCGGTTACCTGGGCGGTTCCGTGGCAGCCAGTGCAGCCATGGGCTACACCGTTGACCACTTCGGCTGGGATGGCGGTTTTGTGTTGCTGATCGGTGCGTGTCTGTTGGCGATTGCCTTCCTGATCCCCACCTTGTGGCACACCAATAGCGTCAGCAACGCGCGCTAGTCGACGGAGCAATCCTTCAAACAACGCTTGAGCCGCGCCTCCAGGTTTTTATCTGGCATGGCGTGGCTACGCAGGGCGTTGACGGTCTGCTCGACATAATCGCGCGTAGTGCCGTAACGCCCGCAAGCGCTTTCAAATACCTGGTTCAGCACGCTGTCCGGCAAGTTGCCGGCGTAGCTGGGCAGGTGCCGTTCCAGGACAAACCCCAACGCCTGCACCTGGCTGCCATCGGCAAGACGGCAGCTGAGCCAGTGCGGGCGGTAGGATGGAAACGGCATCTCGCGGCGCCACAGGGCGTAGAGCGACGCTTCCAGTTGCTCTTCCGGCAAGCGGTAGGCAAACCCGCTGCAGGAGCCGCCACGGTCCAGGCCAAACACCAGCCCCGGCAACTCCGGCGTGCCCCGATGCTCGTGGGACCACAGGTACAAGCCGCGATGATAACCATGTACCCGTCCCCGCACCCGCTCTACAGCTGAGCATTCAGGCCGCCAGATCAGCGAGCCATATGCGAATAGCCAGACCGGCCCACCCTTGTGCCGACCCATGGTGGCCTGCATCGAGCTCATCAACTGTTCGTGAGTGAGTTGCGGCCCAAGATCGAGCCGCGGAGGGTAAGCCAATTGCAAAAGATCAGATTCAATGGCGGTCATGGCGAATCGCTTAGGTCCCCCTTTTTAATTACCAATTGTATGCAACTTTACCGTAATAGAACGCGCCGCTGTAACCGTACGGCGAAAAAGTGCTATAGGCCAAGTTACCACCGCTACTCGCGTAGGCATTGAGCTTTTCCGGGTATTTGTCGGTGACGTTGTCGCCACCGACGGTGAAGGTCCAGTTCTTCAACTTGTAGTCCGCCGACAGGTCCAGCACCCAAGCGGCCTTGAAGGTTTGGTCGTTGACCTTGTCTGCCTGATAGCTGGTGAACTCGCCATAACGCACCAAGTTGCTGTGCAGCGCCCAGTTGCCGAAGCTCAGGTCGTTGCCCAGGCTCAACTTGTGTTGGGGAGTGGTATCACCCAGTAAACCGATGCGTTCGCGACGGTCCACCCGCACCAGGTTGACGCCCAGGTTATCCAGCACCGCCGGGTTAGCTTTTACGTCCGTGACCTTGGTGTGGTTGTAGTTGTAGCCGACGGTGCTGTTCCAGCGCACGCCGTTGTCCAGTGGGTAGCGATAGTTGGCCACCAGATCGACGCCGTCGGTGCTGGTGTCGGTGGCGTTGGTGAAGTAGCGGGCGCTGGTGTAGTTGATGTTGCCGACGCCATTGGCTTGCAGGTAAGCAATCGCAGCCGGGTTCAGCACCAGGTTCGACGACAGGCTGATGCGGTCACGGATGTCTATGCGGTAGACGTCGGCGGTCACCGTCAGGTTGTCGGTGGGCTCCAGCACCAGGCCGAGGCTGTAGTTGCGCGACTTCTCGGCCTCGAGGTCTTCGGCACCAAGCAGGCGGGCCACCTGACTGTTGGCCGGGAAGGTACCGGCTTCCTGCACGGTATTGCCGATCAGTTGCGATGAAGTGAAGGCAAAGTTTTGCTGGGCCAGGGACGGCGCTCGGAAACCATTGGAGACGCTGCCGCGCAAGGCCACTTGCGGAGTGAAGTCGTAACGGGCCGAGAGCGAGCCGCTGACGTTGGAGCCAAAGTCGCTGTAGTCCTCATGACGCACGGCGGCCGAGGCGCTGAGTTTTTCGGTGAAGTTGGTTTCCAGGTCCAGGTACTGGGCCCAGTTGTGCCGCGATGCAGTGCCGGCATCTGCCGCACGGAAACCGCCCAGGCCGGAACTGCCGGTCTGGTAGTAGGACGCTGGCTCGCCGGCCTCGATTTCGTAGCCCTGGTGCAGATATTCGCCACCAAAGGCCACCGATACCGGGTACGGCAACCAGCCCAGGTCGAACTCACGAGACAGGTCCAAGCTCACTTGCTTCTGGTCGTTGCTCAGGGTGCCGTTGTCGAACTTGCGTGGTGTCGCCAAGCCCAGGGAGGTGTTGATGGTCTCGGTGCCCAGTTCGTACTGGTTCTTGCCGTAGTTGGCCGACAAGTCGTAATGCCAGTCATAAGCCAGCAGGCCGCGCAGACCAACCACCAACGAGGTGTCTTCCAGGCTGCCGCGAATCAGCGGCAAGTAGCCGTTGGGGTTGAGTGCCGCAATGTTGTTGGAAGCGTTGCTCGCCCGGTAGAAGGCCGCCGTCTCACCGCGACGCTTGCTGTAGCCGCCGAAGGAGTAGAACTCGGCGGCTTCGTTGAAGGAATATTCGCCGTTGAACGCCAGCTTGCCTTCATTGGTCGACGGTTCGCCCTGGCGGAACACTCGCTGACCATAGGTGGTGGAGCCCACGCTGGCCGGGCGGTAATCGTTACCGGCGCGGTTGGTGTAATCGTTATCGGCGCCTTCGGCCGAGAGGTTGATAAAGCCGTTGTCCCCCAGCGCCAAGCCGGTGTTGCCGCTGATGTTGCGCTGGATGCCGTCGCCTTTTTTGTACTCGCCGAACTTGGTGGAGATTGAGCCGCCATGGTCGGCGTGCTTGAGGATGACGTTGATCACCCCGGCGATCGCGTCGGAGCCGTAGCGGGCGGAGGCGCCGTCGCGCAGTACTTCGATGTGGTCCACCGCCGACAGCGGGATCGCATTCAAATCCGCCGGTGCCGAACCTCGACCTACCGCACCGCCGAGGTTGACGAAGGCGCTGGTGTGACGACGCTTGCCGTTGACCAGCACCAGCACCTGATCCGGTGACAGGCCGCGCAGTTGCGCCGGGCGCACCAGTTCGGCACCGTCCACCAGGCTGGGGCGCGGGAAGTTGATGGAAGGGATCAAGCGCGCCAGCACGGCGCCCAACTCATCGGAACCGGTGCTGCGCAAGCTGTCGCCGGAAATCACGTCAATCGGTGACAGCGAGGCGCTGGCGGTGCGCTCTTGAGCGCGCGTACCGGTCACGATGACGGTGTCGAGTTTTGGTACATCGGCAGTGACCGTTTCGGCGGCTGCGACGGGACGAAATCCCACGGCGGCCAGCAAATTAGCCGACAAAATCGCCGTGTAAAGCAGGTGCTGCTTGTTGCTCCCCATACCGCTCCCCTTGGAATCAAAAGTCAGAACATCAATGCTCTGAGCTCATACGATCGATCCGTGTGGCAGACGGTGGCGGTCAGTGTCTGGTTATTGGCAGATAGTCGGTGGCCCGATATATATAGCTTAATGATATCTATTGGACAGAATAAATACCGTCTAGGAATAAGCAAAGGTATAAGCCCGTACACCCGCCCGTCAGGATTCAGCGACTCAATTCCGGTACTTTCAGCATCCGTTCAGCCTTTGTGCACCCCGAGCCTTCAAAATAGGCGTACGTCACGACCCACTTAGCCGTCACTCAACCGACTATCGAGGTCGCACCATGAAATACCGACTTTGCGGCCTGCTGCTTATTGCACAGGCCACCACTGCCCTGGCGGTCGAAACACCACCGACCGAAGATGACAAAGGCTTCTGGTACGTCCAGACCAGCGTCTACACCCGGCACTTTGCCCCAGACCCCGAGCACAACAACAACCAGGACCTGATTGGCCTGGAGCGCAATGAAGCTTCGGGCCTGGTGTATGGCGGGGCGACGTTTCGCAACTCGTTCAGTCAGCGGTCCTACTACGCCTATGCCGGCAAGCGCTATGACATGACCGACTATCCGGTGTACCTGAAGCTGACCGGCGGGGTGATCCAGGGCTATCGCGGCAAGTACCGCGACAAGATCCCGCTGAACCGTTTTGGCGTGGCGCCGGTGATCATTCCGTCAGTGGGCGTTAACTATGGGCCTGTGGCCGGGGAGTTTGTGTTGCTGGGGTTTAATGCGGCGATGGTGACGACGGGGCTGCGGTTTTGATTGCTGTGGCGAGCGGGCTTTCCACAACAAGCCCGTTCGCCACAGGATACTCGGCAGCCTTTGAGGTTAGGACCTTGGGGCATAGGCAAACACATCGGCACGCATCTGGTGCGCATCCATGCCGGCCGTCACCAACGCATCCAGCGTGGCATAGATCATCGCCGGGGAACCGCTGGCGTAGACATGCACGGCCTTGAGTTCGCTGATGTCTTCGCACACTGCTTCATGCAACATTCCGCAGCGCCCTTCCCAACCGCAAAGGTCGCTGACCACTTTGTGCAGGAACAGGTTGGACAGTTGCTTCCACTGCTCCCAATGCTCGATCTGATAAAAGTCGTCGGGACGACGCACGCCCCAATACAGGTGCACCGGGTGTTTGAAACCGCTGGCCCGGCAATGTTCGATCAGGCTGTGCATCTGCGCCATGCCGGTACCGGCGGCGATCAACACCAGCGGCCCGTCGGGCAATTCCGCCAGGTGAGTATCACCAAACGGAAATTCGACCCGCGCCATCTGGTTGCGTTGCAACTGCTCGATCAGGCTACGGGCACTGTCTTCGCGGACCAGCACATGCAGCTCAAGCTCACGTCCACCGTGGGGGGCCGAGGCCAGTGAAAACGCCGACTTCTCGCCGTTTTCCCGCTCAATCATCAAGTACTGCCCGGCGTGATAACGCACTGGCTTGCCGGCCGGCGCCCGCAAGCGGACGCGCCAGACATCACCGCCGATGTCCACGCACTCGCTCAGTTGGCACGACAGCTTGCGCACGGGCAACTCTCCCGGCGCCAACACGCCATCCCATAGAACGATGCAATCCTCCAGCGGCTCGGCAATGCAGGTATAGAATTCGCCATGGTCACGCACCTCGCCGGCCTGCTGCACGCGGCCCTCGACCAGCAGTGCCGCGCACACGTGGCACACGCCGTTGCGACAGGCCTGGGGGCAATCGTAGCCCAGGCGCCGCGCGCCATCGAGAATCCGCTCACCGGGCACAAGCTCAAGTACCGCACCGGAAGGCTGCAGGGTTACACGCATCAATCTATTCCTAATTCTTTCCAGAGCGCATCGATACGAGCAGTCACCGCCTCGTCCTTGACGATCACCCGGCCCCACTCGCGGGTGGTTTCACCCGGCCATTTATGGGTGGCATCCAGGCCCATTTTTGATCCCAGGCCTGATACCGGCGAGGCGAAGTCGAGGTAGTCGATTGGCGTGTTGTCGATCATCACCGTGTCGCGCTTGGGGTCCATGCGCGTGGTAATGGCCCAGATCACGTCATTCCAGTCCCGGGCGTTGATGTCGTCGTCGGTCACAATAACGAACTTGGTGTACATGAACTGTCGTAAAAACGACCAGACACCGAGCATTACCCGCTTGGCGTGGCCCGGATACGACTTCTTCATGGTCACGATGGCCATGCGATACGAGCAACCTTCAGGCGGCAGGTAGAAGTCGGTGATTTCCGGAAACTGCTTCTGCAGGATAGGCACGAATACTTCGTTCAGCGCCACGCCGAGAATCGCCGGCTCATCGGGCGGGCGGCCCGTGTAGGTGCTGTGGTAGATCGGCTTGATCCGGTGGGTGATGCGCTCGACGGTGAACACTGGGAAGCTGTCGACTTCGTTGTAGTAGCCGGTGTGGTCGCCATACGGACCTTCAGCAGCCATCTCCCCGGGATGTATCACGCCTTCGAGGATAATTTCGGCAGTCGCCGGCACTTGCAGGTCGTTGCCACGGCACTTCACCAGCTCGGTGCGATTACCGCGCAGCAATCCGGCAAAGGCGTATTCGGACAGGCTGTCGGGCACCGGCGTCACCGCGCCGAGGATGGTTGCCGGGTCTGCGCCCAGGGCCACGGCGACCGGGAACGGTTTGCCGGGATGCTTCTCGCACCACTCGCGATAATCCAGCGCACCACCTCGGTGACTCAGCCAACGCATGATGACCTTGTTGCGGCCGATCACTTGCTGACGGTAAATGCCGAGGTTCTGGCGGTCCTTGTTCGGGCCCTTGGTAACGGTCAGGCCCCAGGTGATCAGCGGGCCAACGTCGCCGGGCCAGCAGGTTTGCACCGGAAGCATGCCAAGGTCGACGTCATCGCCTTCGATGACGACTTCCTGGCATACCGCATCCTTGACCACCTTGGGGGCCATGGCAATGATCTTGCGGAAGATCGGCAGCTTCGACCAGGCGTCTTTCAGGCCCTTGGGTGGCTCGGGCTCCTTGAGGAAGGCCAGCAGCTTGCCAATCTCGCGCAACTCGCTGACCGCTTCGGCACCCATGCCAAAGGCCACTCGCTCGGGGGTGCCGAACAGGTTGCCGAGCACCGGAATATCAAAGCCCACCGGTTTTTCGAACAGCAACGCCGGGCCCTTGTTACGCAAGGTGCGGTCGCAAATCTCAGTCATTTCCAGGACCGGGGAAATCGGCACCTGGATACGTTTCAACTCTCCGCGCTGCTCAAGTTGCTGCACGAAATCCCGAAGATCCTTGAATTTCATTAACCATGCCACCCGTAAAATAGGCGTACATCCTACCTGCTCTGAGGGCGGCTGGCAGCTTATCGCGGTGCAATTGAGTGCCGCGCACGCTTAATTGGCCGTCAGCCCTCGCGATTGCAGCGAACTGAACAACGGCTCCAGAAAACCCTCAATGTAGCGCGCGCCCACCTCGGAAATGTGGTTGTCGTCGGTATACAGCGCCTGGCCATTGAGTTCGACCCGGCACAGGCTGTCGATAGCACACAACCGGGACGCAGGGTCCAACGCTACGACGCCTGAGTCGGCGGCGGCCATCTGATCGAACAACTGGTTGATGAACCCCTGGCGCTGCAAGTGCTGAGCCAGCGGTAATCCTTGGCCTTCCACCGGCCGATGGAGCATCGCCAGACGGCTCAGGCGGTACGGCACGCTAAACTCCTGCAGCGGCACTTCCTTGACCAGCCAGACCCGATGCCCTGCGGCGCGCAACCCGGCGACGCGCTCACGCATGCCCTCGGCGAAACGCTGTTCGGCAATAGCCTGCACGTAGTGGCCGGTGGCCGGGTCCTTGAGCGCATGCTCTTTGTCACCAGACGCCTGCCCATAAACGTATAGGCTCCAACGGGCCACCAGCACCACATCGCTGAAGGTTTGCTGGACCAGGACCTCCTGCACGCGCTGGTTGAAATGCGCACAACGGGGAATACCTTCCAGGCCTGCAAGGGGCACGCAGCCGGCAAAACTGGCCTGAACCAGGCTGATATCGTGTTTCTGCGCCCCATCCTCAAGGGCCGGGATCAACGCCGTGGCATGGCTGTCGCCCCAGACCAGGGCGGAAACCGAGCGACTCTTGGGCCCGAAATGGCAGAAAAGCCGGTCATCAGGGGTGTCCTTCTCGGCCAGGCACGCCAACAGTTCCGGGCTCCACTCTTTGGCCTGGGCATAACGCAACGCCTCCTCGGACAGCCGCCAGGGCAAGCCATCGGTCCAGCGCAACGCTTGCCCGGCCAGGCCGATACAAAGAATGCCGACGCCCGCCGCAGCCAATATCGCCTTGCGTCCCGCCAACAAACGCTTTTCCCGGAACGGGCTTTCCACCAGCCGCCAGGACAGGTAACCCAGTCCCAGGGTCAACATAATCAGCCCAGCGAGCTCGAACGGCCCCAGACCATCGACGCTGGCATAACTGGCAAAAACAAACACTGGCCAATGCCACAGGTACCAGGAATAGGAAATCAGCCCCAGCCCCACCAGCACTCGCGTGCCCAGCAGCCGTCCCATCAGCGTTTGCTGATGTCCGTTGGCCCATATCAGCCCGACCACGCCCAGCACCGGCAGCAACGCCGCCACACCTGGAAATGGCGTGCGGGGGTCAAAACAGAACACCGCCACCAGGATCAGCACCATGGACACCAGGCTGACGCCTTGAGCCAGGGCCGGTGATGCGCGCCAGTTACGCTTGGGCTGTACCGCCAGCATGGCACCGGCAAGTAGCTCCCAGGCTCGCATCGGCAGCAGGAAGAAGGCTTTTTCCGGGTGATAAGCCACGGCCCAGACACTGAGCCCGAACGACACCAGCAACACCGCGAACAACGCCGTGCGCCAGTGTTTCAAGTAACGAGACAGCAGCGCCAGTAACAGCGGAAACAGGATGTAGAACTGCTCCTCCACCGCCAGCGACCAAGTGTGCAGCAAGGGCTTGAGGTCGGACGCCACGTCAAAGTAGCCGTCCTGACGCATAAACAGCAGGTTGGAGGTGAACAGCACCTGATAGCGCACCGAACGCCCCAGCTCTTCATAGTCCTTGGGCGCCAGCAGAAACCAGCCCATCAGCAGCGCCGCGATCATCATCACGAACAGCGCAGGCAGGATGCGCCGGGCACGACGGGCCCAGAAATCCACGAAACTGAAACGATTGGATTGGCGCTCGCGCCAGATGATGGAAGTGATCAAGTAGCCAGAAATCACAAAGAACACGTCGACGCCAATAAAGCCGCCTGTGAACCCTGGAACGCCAAAATGGAATAACACTACAGCGATTACAGCTATTGCGCGCAGGCCGTCGATATCCCGTCGGTAAGCAAATGTGGTCATAAAGTCTTATTGTCAGTCAGATGCGAATGGGGTGAGCGTAGACGTGCTCACCTTTTTTGTTTCTTAACAGACACGCATAGTGCCTAAACCTCCCTCTCTCGACACAAAAAAAATAGCGCCCCGTAGGGCGCCATCTTTTTTCGACCTGAAAAGTCGCGTTACTTGCGCTTCATCGACAAGAAAAACTCGTCGTTGGTCTTGGTTTGTTTCAACTTGTCGATCAGGAACTCGATGGCGGCTACTTCGTCCATCGGGTGCAGCAGCTTGCGCAGGATCCACATGCGTTGCAGTTCGTCGTCGGCAGTCAGCAACTCTTCGCGGCGGGTGCCGGAGCGGTTGATGTTGATGGCCGGGAAGACGCGTTTTTCAGCGATCTTACGATCCAAAGGCAATTCCATGTTGCCGGTACCTTTGAATTCTTCGTAGATCACTTCATCCATCTTCGAGCCGGTTTCAACCAGCGCGGTGGCGATGATGGTCAGCGAGCCGCCTTCTTCGATGTTCCGTGCGGCGCCGAAGAAACGTTTAGGTTTCTCCAGGGCGTGGGCATCGACACCACCGGTGAGGACCTTGCCGGAGCTCGGGATCACGGTGTTATAGGCACGGGCCAGACGGGTGATGGAGTCGAGCAGAATCACCACGTCCTTCTTGTGCTCGACCAGGCGCTTGGCCTTCTCGATCACCATTTCGGCAACCTGCACGTGGCGGGTTGGCGGCTCATCGAACGTCGAGGCAACCACTTCGCCGCGCACGGTGCGCTGCATTTCGGTCACTTCTTCCGGACGCTCATCGATCAACAATACGATCAGGTGAACTTCAGGATTGTTACGAGCGATGTTCGCTGCGATGTTCTGCAGCATGATGGTCTTGCCAGCCTTCGGTGGCGCGACGATCAGGCCACGCTGGCCTTTACCGATCGGGGCGCACAGGTCGATGACACGACCGGTCAAGTCTTCGGTGGAACCGTTGCCGGCTTCCATCTTCATGCGCACGGTCGGGAACAGCGGCGTCAAGTTCTCGAAGAGAATCTTGTTTTTCGCGTTCTCGGGACGATCGTAGTTGATCGTATCGACCTTGAGCAGGGCGAAATAACGCTCGCCTTCCTTCGGAGGACGGATCTTGCCAACGATGGTGTCACCGGTGCGCAAGTTGAAGCGACGGATCTGGCTCGGCGAGACGTAGATATCGTCTGGACCGGCAAGATAGGAAGCGTCTGCAGAGCGGAGGAAGCCGAAGCCGTCCTGGAGGATCTCCAGCACGCCATCACCGGAGATTTCCTCGCCGCTTTTCGCGTGCTTTTTCAACAAGGAGAAAATCACGTCCTGCTTGCGCGAACGGGCCATATTTTCTATGCCCATCTGTTCGGCCAATTCGAGCAGTTCGGTAATCGGCTTTTGCTTGAGTTCAGTCAGATTCATATAGGAATGACGTAATCATTTATGGAGGGGGGGAATTAAGCTTTGGGCTTAATGAGGCCGCGCCGCAGAGAAGGCGACAGAATCGCGTACTAATCGAAAAGAAGAGCGTCGGCGACGGCTTGCAGGGGGCAGTGGAGAAACCAGTGCGGGACCGAATGTACCACCTGAGTTTCAGAGCGTCTAGCCCTGACTTACGAAAAAGCCCCGCAATTTGCGGGGCTTTTTTTACGACGCTTAGATGTTGGCGTCGAGGAATGCTTGCAACTGGGACTTGGACAGTGCGCCGACCTTGGTGGCTTCGACGTTGCCGTTCTTGAACAGCATCAGCGTCGGGATACCACGCACGCCATGCTTGGCCGGGGTTTCCTGGTTGTCGTCGATGTTCAGCTTGGCAATGGTCAGTTTGCCTGCGTAAGTGGTAGCAATGTCGTCCAGGACCGGAGCGATCATTTTGCAAGGACCACACCATTCAGCCCAGTAGTCAACCAGCACCGGGCCTTGGGCCTGAAGTACTTCTGCCTCAAAGGTCGCGTCGGTGACGTGCTTGATAAGATCGTTGCTCATGGATGTCTCCGGGTTGTAAGCAAAAAAAACGTTGCCCATCATAGCTGCCCTTCCCTCGTTCAGGAAGCCGCCTCTGATTGAGTCTTGCTATGGTGGTGCATGAGTTTGGGTATAGCCCAACTTAAGGTGCGACGGGAGTAATGAAGGCAATTCCTGTACGCAACGCCGCATTGCGTACGTGTTCCTGCATGGTTTTCTGCGCCACCCCGCTAGCGCGCCGGGCCAGCGCCCGGAGAATCTTGCGGTGCTCCTGCCAGGTTTCCATGGCACGCTCCGGCCGGATGAACGGTAGCTTCTGGCTCTCCAGAAACACCTCGGCACTGGCACTGAGAATGCTGAGCATCGCCTGATTGCCGCTGGCCTGGAGGATGTGCTGGTGGAATTCGAAGTCTAGCCGGGCCGACGCCTCAAAGTCGCCGATCTTGAACTCCTTGCGCATCGCCTCGACATTATCTTCCAGGAGATCCAGCTCATCGGTGGTCAACGTCACCGCCGCCAGCCCCGCCGCGAACCCTTCCAGGGCGTAGCGCAGTTGAAAGATGTCCAGCGGCGTGGCCTGCGCAGCAAAAGGCCAGGCCAGCCCCGGGGTTTCCTCGGGCGCTTGTACGAACACACCTTTACCTGGCTGCACACTGACCACGCCCAAAGCGCTGAGGGAAGACAAGGCTTCGCGCAACGAGGCGCGACTCACGCCCAATTGCAGCGCCAGGTCGCGCTGGGAGGGCAGCGCATCGCCCGGCCCGAAACCCTCTTCAGCGATCAGTTTGCGGATGGCTTGCAACGCCACCTCCGGTACGGCCTGCGCGATGGAATTCATAAAAACTCAAGTTTCCAGTCAACTGATCGGCTAGTTGTAAAGCTATTCGCACCAGCCGGCAAGCCACGCCCTAAAGGGGCTCGTGGGGTTTTGGCAACGCTCGAAAAGGGTGCAAAAAGCGCAGTAACTGTTCAGACCAGTAAGACCGCCGTAGCTCAACAAGTACCGATCTTTCAGCCGATCCAGGCAGTGATGGCATGGGCTGTGCACTGGCAGAAATCAGAAAATCCCTTCGCCCTTTTCGGAGAGTTGCCATGACCAAGCGTTGCAGCGTCCTGCTCACTGCCCTGTTTGCCAGCCTGATGCTGAGCCAGGCGCCCGCACAGGCTGACAGCCTGGACGATATCGTTGCCCGTGGCACCCTCAAGGTCGCCGTGCCTCAGGACTTCCCGCCGTTTGGTTCGGTAGGACCCGACATGAAGCCTCGCGGCCTGGATATCGATACCGCAAAACTGTTGGCCGACCAGCTCAAGGTCAAGCTGGAACTGACCCCAGTCAACAGCACCAATCGCATTCCGTTCCTGACCACCGGCAAGGTCGACCTAGTGATTTCCAGCCTGGGCAAGAATCCGGAGCGGGAAAAAGTCATCGATTTCTCCAAAGCTTATGCGCCGTTCTACCTGGCGGTCTTCGGTCCGCCTGACGCCACGATCAGCACCCTCGACGACCTCAAGGGCAAAACCATCAGCGTGACCCGTGGTGCCATCGAAGACATCGAGCTGACCGCCGTCGCGCCCAAAGAAGCCACCATCAAGCGCTTTGAAGACAACAATTCAACCATCGCCGCCTACCTCGCAGGCCAGGTAGACCTGATCGCCAGCGGCAACGTGGTCATGGTGGCCATCAGCGCGCGCAATCCCAAGCGCGTGCCGGCACTGAAAGTGAAGCTCAAGGACTCGCCGGTCTACGTGGGCGTGAACAAGAACGAGCCAGCGCTGCTGGACAAGGTCAACCAGATCCTGGTCGCGGCCAAGGCCGACGGCAGCCTGGAAAAGAACGCAAAACTGTGGCTCAAAGAGCCGCTGCCAACTGATCTCTAATCGCTGCGAAGAGGGTTAGATATGGCCTATCAATTTGACTTTGTGCCAGTCCTGGCCAATACCGATCTGTTGCTGCGCGGCGCGCTGTTCACACTTGAGCTGACCGCCATCGGCGCGGTGCTGGGCGTCGCCCTGGGGATCGCCGGGGCAGTGGTGCGGGCGTGGAAGATCCAGCCGTTTTGCTGGATCTTCGGGGTGTATGTCGAATTGATCCGCAATACGCCGTTCCTGGTGCAGTTGTTTTTCATCTTCTTCGGTTTGCCCTCCCTCGGCCTGCAGATTTCCGAATGGCAGGCGGCTGTACTGGCGATGGTGATCAACCTGGGGGCCTACTCCACGGAGATTATCCGTGCCGGCATCCAGGCCATTCCTCGTGGACAGCTGGAAGCCGCGGCGGCGCTGGCGATGACCCGCTTCGAGGCGTTCCGCCATGTGGTGCTGCTGCCGGCGCTGGGCAAGGTCTGGCCCGCCCTGAGCAGCCAGATCATTATCGTAATGCTCGGCTCGGCAGTCTGTTCGCAAATCGCCACTGAGGAGTTGAGCTTTGCCGCCAACTTTATCCAGTCGCGCAACTTCCGCGCTTTTGAAACCTATGCCCTGACCACCCTGGTCTACCTGTGCATGGCGTTGATGATCCGTCAGTTACTCAATTGGATCGGCCGCCGCTATGTGATGAGAAACAGTCGATGAGTGATTTTTCCTTCTGGGACATCGTGCGCAACCTGCTCACCGGCCTGCAATGGACCCTGCTGCTGTCGCTGGTAGCGTTTATTGGTGGCGGCCTGATCGGTTTGCTGGTGATGACGATGCGCATCAGCACCAAGGCGTTCCCACGCAACGTCGCGCGTACTTACATCGAACTGTTCCAGGGCACGCCGCTGTTGATGCAGCTGTTTTTGGTGTTCTTCGGCGTGGCCCTGCTGGGGATTGATATCTCACCCTGGCTGGCGGCGGCGATTGCCTTGACCCTGTTTACCAGCGCCTACCTGGCGGAGATCTGGCGTGGCTGCGTCGAATCCATCGTCCACGGGCAATGGGAAGCGTCGGCGAGCCTGGCCCTCAACCCGTATGAGCAACTTCGCTACGTGATCTTGCCCCAAGCCCTGCGCATCGCCGTGGCGCCCACCGTAGGTTTCTCGGTGCAGGTGGTCAAAGGCACCGCCGTGACCTCGATCATCGGCTTCACCGAACTGACCAAGACCGGCGGCATGCTCGCCAATGCCACCTTCGAACCCTTCATGGTCTATGGCCTGGTGGCGCTGGGTTACTTCCTGCTCTGCTACCCCTTGTCCCTCAGTGCGCGCTACCTGGAAAGGAGACTGCATGCCTCTGCTTAGAATTTCTGCCCTGCATAAGTATTACGGCGATCACCATGTGCTCAAGGGTATCGACCTGACGATCGAAGAAGGCCAGGTGGTCGCGATCATCGGCCGCAGCGGCTCGGGAAAATCCACTTTGCTGCGCACCCTCAACGGCCTGGAGTCGATCAACGATGGCGTGATCGAGGTCGATGGCGAATACCTCGACGCCGCCCGTGCCGACCTGCGCAGCCTGCGGCAGAAAGTCGGCATGGTATTCCAGCAGTTCAACCTGTTCCCCCATCTGACGGTGGGTGAAAACGTCATGCTCGCGCCGCAGGTGGTGCAGAAAGTGCCCAAGGCCAAGGCCGCACAGCTGGCGAGGCAGATGCTGGAACGGGTTGGGTTGGGGGAGAAGTTCGATGCTTTCCCCGATCGCCTGTCCGGCGGCCAGCAACAGCGTGTGGCCATCGCCCGTGCGCTGGCAATGTCGCCCAAGGTGTTGCTGTGCGACGAAATCACCTCGGCGCTGGACCCGGAGCTGGTCAACGAAGTGCTCAGCGTGGTCCGCCAACTGGCCAAGGACGGCATGACCCTGATCATGGTCACCCACGAGATGCGTTTTGCCCGGGAGGTGGGTGACAAACTGGTGTTCATGCACCAGGGCAAGGTGCACGAAGTCGGCGACCCGAAGGTGCTGTTTGCCAACCCGCAGACAGCTGAACTGGCCAACTTCATCGGTTCGGTGGAAGAGCCGGGCTGACCAGCTCAAAATTCCCCAGGCACTACGCGTTGGCGTCAGCGTTTGATCGTGGCACGATGGCGAGGTTATCGACCGAGATCCCCTACCCATGCCGCAATCCCAAGCCAAGAATCTGTCCCTGATCGCCGCCATCGACCTGGGCTCCAACAGCTTTCACATGGTCGTGGCCAAGGCCCAGAACGGCGAGATCCGTATCCTTGAGCGGCTCGGTGAAAAGGTGCAACTGGCTGCCGGGATCGACGAAGAGCGCAAGCTCAACGAAGAATCCATGCAGCGCGGGCTCGATTGCCTCAAGCGCTTTGCCCAACTGATCAACGGCATGCCTCCGGGCGCCGTGCGAATTGTCGGCACCAACGCCCTCAGGGAAGCCCGTAACCGTGGCGAATTCATCCGTCGCGCCGAAGAAATCCTGGGGCATCCGGTAGAAGTCATTTCTGGTCGTGAAGAAGCACGCCTGATTTACCTCGGCGTGTCCCACACCCTGGCCGACACCCCTGGCAAGCGCCTGGTGGCAGACATCGGCGGCGGCAGTACCGAGTTCATCATCGGCCAACGCTTTGAACCCTTGCTGCGCGAAAGCCTGCAGATGGGTTGCGTCAGCTACACCCAGCGTTATTTCAAGGATGGCAAGATCACCCCGGCCCGCTATGCCCAGGCGTATACGGCGGCGCGGCTGGAGATCATGAGCATCGAACATGCCCTGCATCGCCTGACCTGGGGTGAAGCCATCGGCTCATCCGGCACCGTCCGCGCCATTGGCCTGGCCCTGAAGGCCGGCGGCCACGGCACCGGCGAGGTCAATGCCGAAGGCCTGGCCTGGCTCAAGCGCAAGATTTTCAAATTGGGCGACGCCGAAAAAATCGACTTCGACGGCATCAAGCCTGACCGCAGGGCGATCTTCCCCGCCGGCCTGGCGATCCTCGAAGCGATTTTCGACGCCCTTGAACTGCAACGCATGGATCACTGTGATGGCGCCCTGCGCGAAGGCGTGCTCTACGACCTGCTGGGCCGCCATCACCACGAAGACGTCCGTGAACGCACCCTGGGCTCCCTGATGGAGCGCTACCACGTCGACCTCAAACAAGCGGAGCGAGTCGAGCGCAAGGCGCTGCATGCCTTCGACCAGGTGGCCGAGGATTGGGACCTGGCAGACGGCGTCTGGCGTGAATTGCTGGGCTGGGCGGCCAAGGTCCATGAAGTGGGCCTGGACATCGCCCACTATCATTACCACAAGCACGGCGCCTACCTGATCGAACACTCGGACCTGGCCGGTTTCTCCCGGGAAGACCAGCAAATGCTTGCGCTCCTGGTACGCGGCCATCGCCGCAATATCCCCAAGGACAAGTTCGCCGAGTTCGGTGCCGAGGGCATCAAGCTGATTCGCCTGTGCGCCCTGCTGCGGTTTGCAATTTTGTTCCACCACATTCGTGGCACCCAGGAAATGCCTCAGGTCACCTTGCGCGCGCACGGTGACAACCTCGATGTGGTGTTCCCGAAAAACTGGCTGAACGAAAACCAACTGACCCAGGCGGATTTCGCCCAGGAAGCGGAGTGGCTGACGCGGGTTGGGTTTAGCCTGAACGTGCGTTGATCTGTGGCGAGGGGCTTGCTCCCTCGCCACATTGAGAGTTACCCGCCCCAATCAAAAACGGCCCTCGCAAGGGCCGTTTTTTGTCAGGCTTAAAAGAGTCTCAACGAACGTTCAACACCGGGCTGCCCAACCGCTCCAGCAACGTCGCCTGGGCGCTGCGTGGGTTCTGGTTGCCGGTTGGCGTGTTGCGCACGTAGCGACCGTCCGACTGCAGGCTCCAGCTGTGGGTGTTATCGGTGAGATAACTCTCCAGTTCCTTCTTAACCCGCATGATCAGCTTCTTGCCTTCCACCGGGAAGCAAGTCTCCACACGTTTGTCGAGGTTGCGCTCCATCCAGTCGGCACTGGAGAGGAACATCTGCTCCTCGCCGCCGTTGAGAAAGTAGAACACCCGCGTGTGCTCCAGGAAGCGGCCGATGATCGAGCGCACATGGATGTTATGGGAGACCCCGGCGATGCCCGGCCGCAGGCAGCACATGCCACGCACCACCAAGTCGATGCGCACGCCAGACTGGCTTGCCTTGTACAGCGCGCGGATGATTTTCGGATCAGTCAGCGAGTTGAACTTGGCGATGATGTGTGCCGACTTGCCGTCGAGGGCGAACTGGGTTTCCCGGGCAATCATGTCGAGCATGCCCTTTTTCAGGGTGAACGGCGCGTGCAGCAGCTTCTTCATGCGCAACGTCTTGCCCATGCCGATCAACTGGCTGAACAGTTTGCCGACGTCTTCGCACAATGCATCGTCGGAGGTCAGCAGGCTGTAGTCGGTGTAGAGTTTGGCGTTACCAGCGTGGTAGTTACCGGTGCCCAAGTGGGCGTAACGCACGATTTCGCCGGCTTCACGACGCAGGATCAGCATCATCTTGGCGTGGGTCTTGAAGCCGACCACGCCGTAGATCACCACCGCACCGGCCGCTTGCAGACGGCTGGCCAGTTGCAGGTTGGATTCTTCATCGAAGCGCGCGCGCAATTCGATCACTACAGTGACTTCCTTGCCGTTACGCGCGGCGTCCACCAGCGCATCGACGATTTCCGAGTTGGCGCCGCTGCGATACAGGGTCTGGCGCACCGCCAACACATGCGGGTCCTTGGCAGCCTGGCGCAGCAAGTCGACCACCGGGGTGAACGACTCAAAGGGGTGCAGCAGCAAGATGTCTTGCTTGCTGACCATGCTGAAAATGTTCTCGCTGTTTTGCAGCAGTTTCGGGATCTGCGGGGTAAAGGGGATGTATTGCAGCTCCGGATGGCTGTCCAGGCTGGTGATGCTGAACAGGCGCGTCAGGTTCACCGGGCCGTTGACCTGGTACAACTCGGTCTCGGCGAGGTTGAACTGCTTGAGCAAATAGTCGGACAGGTGCTTGGGGCAGGTGTCCACCACTTCCAGGCGCACTGCATCGCCGTAGCGACGGGAGAACAATTCGCCGCGCAAGGCGCGGGCCAGGTCTTCGACGTCTTCGGTGTCTACCGCAAGGTCCGCGTTACGGGTCAGGCGGAACTGGTAGCAGCCCTTGACCTTCATGCCCTGGAACAGGTCATCGGCGTGGGCGTGGATCATCGATGAAAGGAACACATAGTTATCGCCAGCACCCCCAACCTCTTCGGGCACCTTGATGATTCGCGGCAACAGACGCGGTGCCGGAATGATCGCCAGGCCCGAATCGCGACCGAAGGCGTCGATACCTTCCAACTCAACAATGAAGTTCAGGCTCTTGTTCACCAGCAGCGGGAACGGGTGCGTCGGGTCCAGGCCGATCGGGGTGATGATCGGTGAGATCTCGTCACGGAAATAGCGACGCACCCAAGTCTTGAGCTTGACGGTCCAGTTGCGGCGACGAATGAAGCGGACCTGATGTTTTTCCAGTTCCGGCAACAGGATGTCGTTGAGGATGGCGTATTGACGATCAACATGACCATGCACCAACTCGCTGATGCGGGCCAAGGCCTGGTGCGGTTGCAGGCCATCGGCACCGGCCTGTTCGCGGGCGAAGGTGATCTGTTTCTTGAGGCCAGCGACACGAATCTCGAAGAACTCGTCCAGGTTGCTGGAGAAAATCAGCAGGAACTTCAGTCGCTCCAGCAGCGGGTAGGACTCATCCAGCGCCTGTTCCAGCACGCGAATGTTGAATTGCAGTTGCGACAGCTCGCGATGGATGTAGAGGCTGCTGTCATCCAGGTTCGGAATCACGATCGCAGGCGCCACCACCACCGGCGGTTCCGCGATCACGGCAGGCGGCGCGGGCTCCAGTACCGACGGGGTTTCGGCAACTGGTTCGACCACCGGGTGAGCGTCTTTTACGGCAACTTCTGTGAGTCCTTCGGTATTCATCGAGTGTTCCTGTGAGGGCTATTTTTGCTCTCTAAGCAATTGGGCGGCACGGACGGCAAAGTAAGTCAGGATGCCATCAGCTCCCGCACGTTTAAAGGCAGTCAAGGATTCAAGAATCACCCCTTCACTCAACCAACCATTCTGGATCGCGGCCATGTGCATGGCGTACTCACCGCTAACCTGATAGACAAAGGTCGGCACCTTGAATTCATCTTTGACGCGGTAAAGGATATCCAGGTACGCCATGCCGGGCTTGACCATAACCATATCGGCGCCTTCGGCCAAGTCTGCCGCCACTTCGTGCAGGGCTTCGTGGCTGTTGGCCGGGTCCATCTGGTACGAGGCCTTGTTGGCCTTGCCCAGGTTAAGCGCCGAGCCGACCGCATCGCGGAACGGGCCGTAATAGGCGCTGGCGTACTTGGCCGAGTAGGCCATGATCCGCACGTTGACGTGATCGGCCAGCTCCAGGGCTTCGCGGATCGCCTGGATTCGACCGTCCATCATGTCCGATGGAGCAACCACCTGAGCGCCCGCCGCCGCATGGGATAGAGCTTGCTTGACCAGTGCATCGACGGTGATGTCGTTCTGCACATAACCGTCTTCGTCCAGGATGCCATCCTGCCCATGTGTGGTGAACGGGTCCAGGGCCACGTCGGTAATCACCCCAAGCTCCGGGAAACGCTCGCGCAGGGCACGAGTGGCGCGCTGGGCGATGCCTTCGGGGTTCCAGGCTTCGCCGGCGTCCAGTGACTTGAGTTCGGATGGCGTCACCGGGAATAGCGCCAGCGCCACAATTCCCAACTCGACCCAGTGCACAGCTTCTTCAAGCAACAGATCAATGGTCAAGCGCTCGACACCAGGCATCGACGCCACCGCTTCCCGACGGTTTTCACCGTCCAGCACAAATACCGGCAGGATCAAATCATCCACCGTCAGGACGTTTTCACGAACCAGACGGCGAGAAAAATCATCACAGCGGTTGCGGCGCAGACGCGTGGCAGGGAACAAGCGGTTGGCGGGAGTGAAGCTCACGGCAGACTCCTGAGCCCGTGTTGACGGGCGAGCGTGACAGTTATAAGCGGCCATTATGACGAAGGAATGACAGTTGTGCTTAGCCATGCGACCTGTAGTCGCATTCGCAGTTTTTGTAGGAATTGTTCACTTCGTGACACATCTCGATACTTTCATGAATGTTCACGAAGGCGTAGGCTGCGCGTTCATTTCGCTAGCACCCAGACAATGCTCCAACAACTTCTGCATGACTTCGGCTATTTTGCCCTCTTCCTAGGCACGTTCTTCGAAGGCGAAACCATCTTGGTGCTCGCAGGCTTCCTGGCGTTCCGCGGATACATGGATATCAACCTGGTGGTGGTCATTGCCTTTTGCGGCAGCTACGCCGGCGACCAGCTGTGGTATTTCCTGGGGCGCAAGCATGGCCGCAAACTGCTGGCACGCAAGCCGCGCTGGCAACTGCTGGGTGACAAGGCGCTGGAGCATATCCGCAGGCATCCGGACATTTGGGTGCTGAGTTTCCGTTTTGTCTACGGCCTGCGCACCGTCATGCCGGTGGCCATCGGTCTGTCGGGCTATCCGCCGGGACGTTACCTGCTGCTTAACGGCATCGGTGCGGCGATCTGGGCGACTGCGCTGGGCGCTGCGGCCTACCACTTCGGCGCGGTACTTGAAGGCATGCTGGGCAGCGTCAAGAAATACGAACTGTGGGTGCTGGGCGCCTTGCTGGTACTGGGCCTGGGCCTGTGGATCCGTCGCCGCATCAAGAACGCCCGCCTGATCCGGGAAGCCTGCGCTGCCGAAAAGGTTCGCCTGGCAGAAGAACAGTTGAGCGAACCGCAAACATCCAACACGCCTAAGACGCCAGTCGAGTAAGCCGGTCTCTGCAACAGTAGAGGCCGATGACGCTAAGCAAGCTGTAGCTGAGCAGCCCCAGCCAGCTCAGCGAACTGGCCGGCCATAGCCCGACCAGCGGCGCCAGCCACACCAACGGCACGTTCAGCGCCAGTCGCACAAGCTCAGCCTTCAATGCCCATGGGCGATTCTCCAAAGCCACGCCCAGCGTAAACAACCCCAATGCCATCGCGCTCCAGCCCAATACCAGGGCCGCAGTCGGCATTGCTTCGCCAAAATTCATCAGATAGCTGCCAAATCCTACATAAGCGGCGAATTGCAGGGCGACATAAATCTGCTGGCGCGCATCCAACGGCACCTCGAATTTGCGGAACTGGCTCAGGTCCGGCTTGGCCAGCGGGTACTTGGCCTTCACGTCCGCCGGGCGCCAACCGGTGCGCATGAACCAGATGCGTAGCTTGTCCCACCTACTTTCGGTGCGCCGGGCATCGCTCCACAGCTGTGCATAAAACTGCAGGTTAGCCCACAGCGGGTTCCAACTGGCCAGCGGCGTGGTCACGCCAAAGATGACCGGCTCGTTTTCGTCTTCCTCCTGGAAGGAGCCAAACAGCCGGTCCCAAATAATGAACACACCGCCGTAGTTGCGATCCATGTAGAGAGCGTTCTGCGCATGGTGAGCCCGATGATTGGACGGCGTGACGAAAAACCACTCGAACCAGCCAAGCTTGGGCACATGGCGGGTGTGGACCCAGAATTGATACAGCAGGTTGAGGGACGCTACGCTGATAAATACCACCAGCGGCACGCCGAGCACGGTCAGCGGCAGGTAGAAGATCCAGCTCAGCAGAAAGCCGGTGCTGGTCTGGCGCAAGGCCGTGGTGAGGTTGTAATCCTCGCTCTGGTGATGCACCGAATGCGCGGCCCAGAGGATGTTGCGCTCGTGGCCACAGCGATGCAGCCAGTAGTAACAGAAGTCATAGAAGACAAAGGCAAATACCCACGTCCAGACGCTTTGGGCCGAGAGTTCGATGACTGCCAGGTGCTTGAGGGCAAACGCATAGGTCAACAGCCCCACACCTTTGGTCAGCAACCCCGTGGTGGTGGAAAGCACGCCGGTGCTGAGACTGTTAATGGCGTCCGCCACCCGATAGTTGCGCTCACCGCGCCAACGGTCGGCCAGCAGCTCGACCACGATCAGCGCAATGAAAAACGGTACCGCGTAAGGAACGAAGTCCATGGGCAAGTCCGGTCAATTATTGTTACATCAAGATTAGGTGTAGCGGCTTGAGATCCCATTGGCAACGAGTGACAAATTAGTAGACATTTAACGCCATGAATCAGGAGAAATGCCCATGAGCAAAAAGATTGCAGTGATCCTTTCCGGCTGTGGCGTGTACGACGGCGCTGAAATCCATGAAAGCGTAATCACCCTGCTGCGCCTGGACCAACGCGGCGCTCAGGTGCAGTGCTTTGCACCCAATATTGCGCAGTTGCATGTGATCAACCATCTGACCGGCGAAGAAATGCCCGAATCACGCAACGTGCTGGTGGAATCGGCGCGCATTGCCCGGGGCCAGGTGAAGGATATTCGAGAAGCCCGCGCCGAAGAGTTTGACGCGCTGATCGTGCCCGGCGGTTTTGGCGCGGCGAAAAACCTGTCGAACTTCGCTATTGAAGGCGCCGGGTGCAGCGTCAATCCGCAGGTGCTGGAACTGGCTGAAGCCTTTGCTGAAGCAGGCAAGCCGGTGGGGCTGATCTGCATCTCGCCGGCCTTGGCGGCGAAGATCTACGGCCCTGGCGTGATCTGCACCATCGGCAACGACGCCGACACAGCGGCGGCCATGGACAAGATGGGTGCGACTCACCAGGAATGTACCGTGGATGAGATTGTCGAAGACAAGGCCCGCAAACTGGTGAGCACCCCGGCTTACATGCTGGGGCAGAACATCAGTGAAGTGGCCTCAGGGATCAACAAACTGGTGGACCGCGTGCTGGAACTGACCCACGAGAACGATTAATCGGTGCGCATCAACCGGATCAAGATCCGGTCCAGGGCATTGGCGAAGGCTTGCTTCTCCCGTTCACCGTGAGGCGGCGGACCGCCGCCCATCTGGCCCTGCTCCCGCAGATCAGTGAACAGGTTGCGCACTGCCAGCCGCTCGCTCATGTTCTGCGGGCTGAACTCCTTGCCGCGAGGGTCGAGAGCAGTCACGCCGTTTTTCACCAGGCGATCCGCCAACGGCACATCGCTGCAAATCACCAGTTCACCAGGCACCGCGTGTTCCACCAGGTAATCATCGGCGGCGTCCGGGCCGATGGGCACGACGATCAGCTTCACGCACGAAAAACTCGGCTTGATCTGGCTCTGTCCGGCCACCAACACCACTTCAAACTGGCGCTTGAGAGCGAATTTCACCACCTGATCCTTGGCCGCCCGAGGGCAGGCGTCGGCGTCGATCCAGACTCGCATGGGTATTTCCTTTTGATCAGACCGTAGCCCGGCGCTTATCGGCCAGCCGACTGCGGCCATACAGCACCACAATCGCCAGAATTGCCACCGCCTGGGCACTCAGCGAATAGGCATCAGCGTGGATGCCCAGCCAGTCGAAGTCAAAGAACGCCACCGGCCGCGTGCCAAAGACACCGGCTTCCTGCAACGCCTTGACGCCATGCCCGGCGAACACCACCGACAGTGCGCACAGCAGCGCCGCGTTGATGCCAAAAAACAGCGCCAGCGGCAGTTTTGCCGAACCGCGCAAAATCACCCATGCCAGGCCCATCAACAGCACCAGCGCCGTGGCGCCGCCTGCCAGTACCGCGTTGTGCCCGGAGGGACCTGCCTGCAGCCACAGGGTCTCGTAGAACAGAATCACTTCAAACAACTCACGGTAGACCGAGAAGAACGCCAGCACCGCAAAGCCAAAACGCCCGCCGCCGCCCACCAGGCTGCTCTTGATATAGTCCTGCCAGGCCGCCGCGTGACGCCGGTCATGCATCCACACCCCGAGCCACAGCACCATGACGCTGGCAAACAGCGCCGTGCAGCCTTCCAGCAATTCGCGTTGGGCGCCGCTGACATCAATCACATACGCCGCCAACGCCCAGGTCGCCAAGCCAGCCACCAGCGCCAGGCCCCAACCAACGTTGACGCTGCGCACCGCCGATTGCTGGCCGGTGTTACGCAGGAATGCGAGGATCGCCGCCAGCACCAGAATCGCTTCCAACCCTTCACGCAGCAGAATCAACAAGCCGGAGATATAGCTCAACGACCAGCTCAAGCCATCGCTGCCCAACAGGCCGGCAGATTCCGTGAGCTTGCCCTTGGCCACATCCAGGCGCTGCTGGACTTGCTCGATCGGCAACCCATCCTGCAACGACTGCCGATAGGCCATCAGGGCTTTTTCGGTGTCCTTGCGCACGTTGGCGTCGACGTTGTCCAGAGAGCTTTCAACCAGCTCGAACCCTTCCAGGTAGGCAGCCACCGACAGGTCATAGGCCTGTTCGTGTTCACCGTTGCGAAAGGCAGCAAGGCTCTTGTCCAGGGTGGTCGCGGTGTAATCAAGCAACTGCGCCGGGCCTCGCTTGACCTGAGGCGGCTGCGCCCGTTGCGCACGAAAGGTGACAGCCGCGTCCGGGCCTTCGGCGGCCAATACTTCGTTGGGGGTCTGTCGAGCCAGCTCGGCAAGGTTGAAGGATTTTTCGCTTTTCGCCGCAGCCGGGTTGGCGGTGAAGCCGGCGATGTAGGTGGCCAGGTCCCAGCGCTGGCGGTCGTCCAGTTGATCGGCGAAAGACGGCATGTCAGTGCCTTCGACCCCGAGACCAAGGGTGTTGTAGATCCCGTAGAGACTCAAGCGGTCCAGCCTCGCGGTATCACGCAGGTTGGCCGGTGGCGGCGTCATGCCAACGCCCGCAGGACCGTCGCCGGCGCCTGCATCGCCGTGGCACACCGAGCACTGCTGGGCGTACAACGGCGCGCCACGCGTCGGGTCTGGAGTGATGGCCGGGGCCTGGCTGACTTCATAGGCCACCGCCAGCTTCGCGCCCAATTGGCGAGCCTGATGGGCTACCGACTCACCCTCCTGATGCCCGTTCACGGCAGCAACCAGTTGATCAACGCCTTTCACCAGTTCAGCGCGTTCGGGCTTGTCCGGTAGTTCAGCGACAAGCCCCTGCAAAACGCCAAGAAATTCCACCTGTTCACGGTATTCAGAATCATCGATAACCTTGCCCGCCTCCACCGTCGGCGGGTAATCGGCGCCGATATAGTCCAGTAGATGCAGAGCCTGAGTGGCACCCTCTGCGGTTGCAGCCAACAGGTTGAAGCTGCACGACACCAACGCAGGCAGGAGCAACCAGGCGAGAAAACGGGAAGGGGCAGTCATGAATGATTCCCAAATGGAAATAAGAAGTAACACATTGTCGAGTGTTAGAAGGTTTGACTCAAGACGTTAGTGATTTGTCGGGGGCAATGACCCGTCATTGGGTCGATGTAGGTAGTGGCATTTTCGTTAAGCGATGGCACTGAAAAGCCATTGTTTTGCCAGTATAGGGACCTATAATGCGGCGCCTTCGTTATCGCGAAATGGCATTTTGCTCCTCTTTTATGAGGGATTTGTGGGATAGAGGCTTCTCCTGCGATTGGTTATTCGGCCCAACCAGCACATTAGGCCGATTACGCTCAGGGAAGCAGCACTCCAATGGTATCTCGCCTCTTTACTTCGCTTGCGCTCAGCGCGGTCATGTTGCTGACGGGCTGTTCTATGTTTCGCAGTTACGATTCGGAGTTGCAGGCTACCAATCAGCAGTTGGCCACCGGTAATGTTGACGGCGCATTGACGTTGCTGGAGAAGAACAACAGCGGCGAAGACAAGGACCTTCTCTACTACTTTGAAAAAGGCGAGCTGCTTCGGGCCAAGGGTGACTTGACCGGCAGCCAGACAGCCTGGCGCAGTGCGGATTTGGCGGTCTACAAATGGGAAGAGTCGGTGAAGTTCGACACCGAGCGCTACCTGTCGCAGTTCGGCAGCTTCCTGGTCAACGATAAAGTCCGCCGCTACGAAGGCTATGACTACGAGAAAGTCATGCTGACCACGCAGATGGCGCTGAACCTGCTGGCCGTGAATGACTTCGACGGCGCCCGCACCGAAATCAAGAAAACCCACGAACGCGAAGCAGTGATCGCGGATCTGCGGGATAAGGAATACCTCAAGCGCGAAGAGGCGGCTGAACGCCAGGGCGTGAGCACCCAATTCAAGGATCTGCGCGGCTACCCGGTGGAAAGCCTGAATGCACCGGAAGTGGTCGGCTTGAAGAACAGCTACCAGAGTGCCTTCAGTCATTACCTGGCTGGCTTCGTCTACGAGGCCCTGGGCGAGAAAGACCTGGCCGCGCCGGGCTATCGCAAGGCTGCTGAACTGCGCCCCAATACGCCGTTGCTGGAACAGGCGCTGCTGGATCTGGATAAATCAGCTTCCAGCGCCGATGAAAGCGACGTGCTGATCGTCGTGCAAAGCGGTTTGGCACCGGCCCGGGATTCGATTCGCTTGCCGCTACCGATCCCCATCAACGGCAATCTGGTGATCACTCCGCTGTCGTTCCCGGTGATCAAGCCCGACACCTCCACCGCGACATTCAACCAGATCGGCGTCGACGGTCGGCAGCAGAACCTCACCGCCCTCAATAGCACCACCGCCATGTCTCGTCGCGCCCTGCGCGATGACATGCCGGGGATCATCCTGCGCACCACCGTGCGGGCGATTACCCGAGGCATAACGCAAAAGAACCTCAACGAGGTTAATCCCATGGCCGGCCTGGTGCTGGGTATCGCCTCGGCGATCACCGAAGGCGCCGACACCCGCACCTGGCGCACCCTGCCAGACCTAACCCAGGTGACGCGCCTGCGCCTCAAGCACGGCGAGCATCAGGTCAGCCTGCCCAATGCCCTGGGCGGCAGCCTGGTGACGGTTAAAGCCGACCAGCGTTATCAAGTGATCACCTTACGCGTGGTCGGCAACCAGGTGTTCGCCAGCGGTCTGGCGGCCCATGTGGTACCAAGCAACCCTTCCCAGGCTGTCGCCAGCCTCAAACAACCTTAAGGAGCACGCTATGCGTCATTTCATTTTCGGCGCCCTGGCGCTGGTCCTGCTCGCCGGCTGCGCCACACCGCCACCGGAACCGGGCAGCGCTGCGAGCAAAATCGTGGTGATGGGCAAGTTCAAGGGCATCGCCGTGGGCGCAATCCGCGTCGCCCGGGAAAACGGCTTCATGACCGCCAAGGTGCAACTGAGCAACATCACCAGCAGCAACCAGATGATGTATTACCGCTTCGCCTGGTTAGGTGCCGATGGTTTCCCGGTGGGCGATGAAGAGACCTGGAAAGTGCTGACGCTCTATGCCAACCAGGCCACCTTCCTGCCGGCTATCGCCAACCTGCCCCAGGCTGCCGACTTCCGCCTTGAAGTAAAAACGCCGTGATCCACCCCCCTATTAAGCTTCAGAGAGACATCCCCATGTTTGCACGCTTTTCGTTCCTCGCCGTGGTCGCCGTTTTGGCCAGCGGCTGCGCCAACACCTCGCCGGTCATCGGCGGGAAAAACATCAGTTACGGCGACACCAAGGCCGTGGAACTGGTGACCAACGAGTTCGGTTCCACCGACCTGCAGATGATCGCCGAAAGCATGACCCGCTCCCTGGCCCAGTCCGGCATCCTCCACGGCCGCCCTGTGGTGCAGGTGTACGACGTGAAGAACAAGACCAGCGAGTACATTGACACGCGCGAAATCACCACCTCAATCAAGACCCAGTTGATGAAGACCGGCACCGCGCGTTTTGCCAGCGACAACACCGACATGCAAAGCCAGGTCGACCAGCTCAAGCTGCAAAACCAGAGCGGCCTGTACAAGAAGGCCACGGTCAGCAAGACCGGCAACATGATCGCCGCCAAGTACCGGCTGGAAGGCTCCATCAGCTCCATCGTCAAGCGCAGCGCTGACTACAAGGACGTGTTCTACAAGTTCAGCCTGCAACTGATCGACGTCGAAAGCGGCCTGGCCGAATGGATGGACGAAAAAGAAATCCGCAAGACCACGGAGCGCTAAGCAATGCGTGCATGGATCGGCATAATCGGCCTGCTGTGCGCCTTTGGCGCCTCGGCCGCACCCAAGATCGCCGTCACTGACCTGGCCTACGAGGCACGAGTGGAGGAGTACATCCACGCGGTCTCGGCCAACAACAACTTCCAGGCCAGCGCCTACAACGCCAGTGGTTCGTCGAGCTACAGCGAGTTCGAAAGCCGCAACAGCTACATCGAACAGACCGAGTTGCGTAAATTCACGGGCGACATCAAGGGCGAGATCCTCAAGTCGCGGCAGTTTCAGTTGGTGCAGGGCACGCCCTATACCGCTGACGCCAAGGGCGATGTCTACGACGTGATCAAGCGCATCAAGGCGGGCAACTTCAAGGGTGCCGACTACGTGCTGTTCGGCACCTTGTCGGACATCGACTTCACCCAGGACATCAACGCCCTGGACAACACCAACAGCTACTCGGCGGTCCTGGGCCTGACCCTGGTGGCCGATTTCAGCCTGATCAACACCCGCACCTTTGAGATCACCTCGGCGTTTACCGCCATAGGCGAAGGCCAGGACACCAAGCTGGTGAACAGTCGCGATGTAAAGGTCAGCCTGAGCCGGCCACGGGTAGTGCGGGAAGTGTCGAAGGCGTTGGGGGAAGATGTAGCGCGCCAGTTGCAGGAGCAACTGGGCAGCGGCTATCAGGAGCAACCTGGTCAACCTGCATTGCGCAACAACTTGCCACGAGATGAAGCGCCGAAAATTCTGCGCTGATACACAAATCAAATGTGGGAGCTGGCTTGCCTGCGATACAAACGCCTCGGTGTATCAGTTACACCGTGGTGATGCTATCGCAGACAAGCCAGCTCCCACATTTTGATTCGGTTTCTTCAGTCAGGCCGTTGCGCGATGCAGGCTGGCAAGGAAACCCGCCGCGCCCACAAACAACCCGGCAAACGTACGGTTCATACGTTTCTGTTGTTTGGGCGTGCGCAACAAACGCAACACTTTCGACGCCAGCCCCGTGTAGCCCGCCATTACAATCATATCCACGCAGATCATCGTCGCGCCCAAGATCAGGTACTGAATCAGCAGCGGAGCCTGCGGGTTCACGAACTGCGGCAGCACCGCCAGCATGAACACCAGGGCCTTGGGGTTGCTGGCATTTACCAGGAAGCCGCGAAACATCATCGCCAACGGCTTGCCGATGGGGCGAACCGCTGCGTCATCGGTCAGGTCGGCCGGCAGTGCGCGCCATTGCTTGATGGCCAGGTACACGAGGTAGGCCACGCCAAACCATTTGATTGCGTAGAAGGCAGTGGACGATGTGGCGAGAATCGCGCCCAGGCCGCCGGCAACCACGGCAATCTGCATTGCCAGGCCCAGTTGCAGGCCCAGGGCGTTCCAGTAGCCGCGCAGGAAACCGTATTGCAGGCCACTGGACATCGAGGCGATGGCGCCCGCGCCAGGAGAGAGACTGATGATCCAACTGGCCAGGAAAAAGGCCAGCCATGTGTCGAGCGCCATTACACACCTCGGGGAGAGTTTGCTGAATATTTCTTAAACTAACCCCGGCACCCGAACAATGGCTACAGATTTTTCTGTAGAAGCGCTCGCGCCTACAAAGGTGTTACATCGGTGCCGCGCCAACGGCGCACCGAGCGCTGGAAGAACAGGCTGTTGGGCACTTGCACCATGACGCTGCCGGTCCCCGCCTCCTCCACTTCAATCAGCGTGGTGTAGAGCAGGTTGATCGCCACCACCCGGCCTTTGACGCCAGGCTTGTCGACGGTGTCCACCAACTCGACCACATCTCCGAGGCGAAACGGCCCAACGGTGAAGATCAAAATGGCGCAGAGCAGGTTGGACAGCACCGACCACATGGCGAAGAACGCTACCGCTGCCACGGCGACAAAGCCCGACAGCGCGGTCCACAGCACCGTGGCAGAAACGCCGAGGCGCTCCAGCACAAAGATCAGCGCACTGCCCATGATCAGCCAGCGCAAGCCGCCGCGCAGGGGCATCAGCAGTTGCGGCGGGAACGGATAACGCTCGCCCAGACGGGTCAGGCACTTGGCGACAAAACGCTGGGCGAGGTAGCCAGCCAGCAGGATCAGCAGGATTTGCACGCCAAACCATATGGGCTCGACCCATTGCGGCGGCAGCGGCAGTTGCAACGCTTCCATCAGGACAGCGCCTCCAGCTCTGCTTGCAGGCTTTCCAGCAGTTCGAGGGATTCCATCCAGGTTTCTTCCAATTGCGCTTCACGCACCTTGAGCTTGGCCTGTTCGGCCAGCAGGTCGCGCAGCTCGTCCTTGCGCGCAGGTTCGTACACAGCGCTGTCGCCGAGGCTGGTTTCGATCTTCGCCAGCTTCTCGTGGACCTTGCCCAACTCGGCTTCCAGCTTGTCGGCTTCGCGTTTGTGAGGGGCCAGTTGCTGACGCAACGCGGCGGCGGCCTGGCGCTGGGCCTTCTTGTCGGTTTTGTCGGGATTGACCGGAGTATTGCTGGCCGGCGCGTGGCGCAGACGATAGTCCGTCAGCCAGCGGGCGTAGTCTTCCAAGTCACCGTCGAACTCCTCAACCTTGCCATCGGCCACCAGCAGGAAGTTATCGGTAGTGCTCTTGAGCAAGTGCCGATCGTGAGACACCACCAGCACGGCGCCGGTGAACTCCTGCAGGGCCATGGTCAGCGCCAGGCGCATTTCCAGGTCCAGGTGGTTAGTCGGCTCATCGAGCAGCAACAGGTTCGGCCGGCCCCAGGCGATCAACGCCAGGGCCAGACGAGCTTTTTCGCCTCCGGAAAAATTCAGCACTGGCTCGTCGATGCGCGCGCCACGGAAGTCAAACCCGCCGAGGAAGTCGCGCAGTACCTGCTCCCGCTCGGTGGGCGCCAGGCGCTGCAAGTGCAACAACGGGCTGGCCTTGGAGTCGAGAGAGTCCAACTGATGCTGGGCGAAGTAGCCCACCACCAGGTTCTCGCCACGCACCAGGCGACCGGCCAGGGGTTGCAGATCGCCGGAAAGGTTTTTGATCAGCGTCGACTTGCCCGCACCGTTGGGGCCGAGCAAACCGATCCGCGCGCCCGGAGCGAGTTGCAGCTTGACCTTCTCCAGGATGGTCTTCTCGCCGTAGCCCAGGCGAGCATCGGACAGGTCGAGCAAGGGGCTGGAGATTTTCAGCGATTCGCGGAACACGAAGTCGAACGGTGAGTCGACGTGGGCCGCCGACAGTTCTTCCATGCGTTCCAGGGCCTTGATCCGGCTCTGGGCCTGACGGGCCTTGGTGGCCTGGGCCTTGAACCGGGCGATGTAGCTTTCCATGTGCGCCCGTTGCACCTGTTGCTTCTCGTAGGCTTGTTGCTGTTGAGCCAGGCGTTCGGCACGGGCACGCTCGAACGCGCTGTAACCACCGCGATAGAGGGTGATTTTTTTCTGTTCGATGTGGGCAATGTTGTCGACCACGGCGTCGAGGAAGTCCCGGTCGTGGGAAATCAGCAACAGGGTGCCCGTGTAAGCTTTCAGAAAGTCTTCCAGCCACAGGATCGCATCAAGATCCAAGTGGTTGGTCGGTTCATCGAGCAGCAGTAAGTCCGAGGGGCACATCAGCGCTTGGGCCAGGTTAAGGCGCATGCGCCAGCCACCGGAGAAGTCCGCGACCGGGCGATCCATTTGTTCGTTGGTGAACCCGAGGCCAGCCAGCATCTTGCGGGCGCGGGCGTCGGCGGTGTAGCCATCGGCGCTGTCCAGCTCGGCATGTAGGCGGGCCTGTGCGGCGCCGTCCTGGGCCTTCTCGGCCTCGGCCAGGTCGTGTTGCACCTGGCGCAGGCGCAGGTCGCCATCGAGCACGTAGTCGATCGCGATGCGGTCCAGGGTGTCGATCTCCTGGCGCATATGGGCGATTCGCCAGTCGGCCGGCAGCAGACAATCCCCGGAATCGGGAGTCATCTCGCCCAGCAACAAGGCAAACAACGTGGATTTGCCGGCGCCGTTGGCACCGATCAGGCCGGCTTTGTGACCGGCGTGCAGGATCAGCTCGGCGTCTTCAAGAAGACGTTGCGGGCCACGCTGTAATGTTAGGCTTTGAAGTCGGATCATAATGGCGGCGGAGTCTACCAGCTTCGTTGACCGCTGGCTTGGGGGGAATATGTGCGCTGACCTGTGGAGCTTTGCCCTCTTGACCTACGCCCGCCCGGGTGTCGAGGACGCTTGCCTACGCCTGCAGGGTCAAGGGGCCGATGTGTGCCTGTTGCTGTGTGGGTTGTGGCTGGATCAGCGTGGCGTGACGTTCGAACAGCGCCGCTTGCAGGCGCTGCGACAGATCGCAGATCCCTGGCAGGCCGAGGTGGTCGAACCCCTACGACACGTGCGCAAGCAATGGCGCGCCATGGCGCAGCAGGATGCCGAGCTGGGAGTGTTACGGGAACGGGTCAAGGCCCTGGAGCTGGATGCCGAACGGCAATTGCTGTCGCGCCTGGAAGCCCTGGCGCAGATATGGCCATTGGGCGAGGCGACCGATCAAGGTGCCTGGCTTGAAGGACTGGCGACCGAAGCCGCCAACCTTGACCGCGACGCGCTGCATCAGCTGCGCGTCGCGATCACCGGCACTTAGGAAGCGCTGGTTGGGGTGGTGCTTGCCGGTGCAGGGGTGCTGCTGGCCGACGCGACAGATGCCGCAGTGCTGGCAGCCGGTGCGGCCGGGGTAGCTGGCTTGGCAGCGATAGCGGCTGGTTTTGTTACAGCAGGTTTAGCGGCGGCTGGCTTGACGGCTGGCTTTGCAGCAGCAGGTTTAGCAGCTGGCTTGGCGGCTGGTTTCGCAGCAGCGGTTTTAGCAACTGGCTTGGCGGCCGGTTTTGCAGCAGCGGTTTTAGCAACTGGCTTGGCGGCTGGTTTCGCAGCAGCGGTTTTAGCAGCTGGCTTGGCGGCTGGTTTCGCAGCAGCGGTTTTAGCAACTGGCTTGGCGGCTGGTTTCGCAGCAGCGGTTTTAGCAACTGGCTTGGCGGCTGGTTTCGCAGCAGCGGTTTTAGCAACTGGCTTGGCGGCTGGTTTCGCAGCAGCGGTTTTAGCAGCTGGCTTGGCGGCTGGTTTCGCAGCAGCGGTTTTAGCAACTGGCTTGGCGGCCGGTTTTGCAGCAGCGGTTTTAGCAGCTGGCTTGGCGGCTGGTTTCGCAGCAGCGGTTTTAGCAGCCGGTTTGGCAGCAGTTTTAGCTGGTGCTTTAACCGCAGGCTTGGCTACAGCTTTTGCAGGCGCCTTGGCAGCAACTGCTTTGCTCGCAGGTTTTTTCGATGCGCTCGCCGCAGCCGGTTTGGCCGGTGCGCGGGAGCCCAAGACCTTACCGACGGCTTCTTTCACACGACCAATACCCTGAGCCAATTTCAGGCTCTCTTGAGCATCGCGCTTGAGTTGTAGAATGTAGGTGCGGGTTTCGGACTGACGACCCTTGAGGGCGTCGAGCAAGTCCTCAAGTTCTTTGACTGCGCCCTTGGCTTTGGCTTGTGCCTTGGCTTTGCCGGCGGTTGCGGCGTCTTGCAGTTTAGTGCGGGATTTGTGCAGTTTTTCCTGAGCCTTGCCGCGTTGTTTTTCCAACTTGGCGAGCAACTTCTCAGCATCAGCCAAGGCTTGGGAACACGCACTTTCCAAATGTTCGAGCAGGCTGCTCGATAGCTGTTGGAGCAAGTGCAATGGGGTATTTACAGGCTTCTGTTTGGCCGACATGGTTTACCTCCTGGCTGACGTGGGTGCGGCTCATACTAGCTCTCTGCTCTTGCCGCCGCTAGGGCATGTTGACAGTATCGAATGCCTTGCGTTGCACAGCTTCAAAATTCTTATCGATATAACAAAAAGCCGCTCCACTTTTTGGGCACTCACACTGGCATAATCCAACGCACTTTCGGCTGGAGAACGCCCATGTCGCGTTACCTTTTTTTAGTGTTGAGTTTGTCGATTTACGCAGCCCAGGCAAATGACCAAGCCCCGTCTAACGACAGCCATGATCTCGCCTACAGCCTAGGAGCCAGCCTGGGTGAACGCTTGCGTCAGGAAGTCCCCAACCTGCAAATCCAGGCCTTGATCGACGGGCTCAAGCAGGCCTATCAAGGCAAGCCTCTGGCTCTGGATGACGCGCGCATTGAACAGATCCTGGCTCAGCATGAAACCCAGAGCACAGCAGAGGCGCAAGTTCCGCAAAGCGAAAAAGCACTCGCCGCCGAACAGCGTTTTTTAACCACGGAAAAAACCAAAACCGGTGTGCGCGAATTGGCAGACGGGATCTTGCTAACCGAACTGACCCCCGGCGCCGGAAAAAAACCGGGGCCCAACGATCGAGTTCAAGTGAAGTATGTGGGGCGGCTGCCCGATGGGACGATCTTCGATCAGAGCGCACAGCCCCAATGGTTTCGCCTGGACAGTGTGATCACTGGCTGGCGCAACGCGTTGCAACAGATGCCGGTCGGGGCGAAATGGCGCCTGGTGATCCCATCGGCGCAAGCCTATGGCACTGACGGTGCAGGCGAGTTGATCGCACCCTACACGCCGCTGGTATTCGAAATTGAGCTGCTCGGCACAAGTGCCTGAACTCAACGAAAAACGGTGCGCAATGCGCACCGCTTTTTGATCCTGCAGCGACCTATCAAGCCTGTGTTACCGGCTCTTCCTTGTGGGCGTTGTGCAGCACCTCGATCAGGCAATCTTCCAGCTCAAAGCGCTCATGGAGCAGACCGCCCAACTCTTTGAATTTCGCCGCAACGCACTCGCCCTTGTCGCAAAGATCGTTGAAGGCCAGGAGCTTTTCGGTGATGACGTCGATGCGTGGGTAAATCGTCTCAGCCAAGTCAAGACCTCGCTGATCGTCGAAAGCTTCTGCTTCCTTGGTCAACTGCTCATAAACACCGAAGTGGCCAGCTGACACGTAATCCACCAAGACACCACAAAACTCCTGCAAAAGCTTGCGATTCTCAGCTAGCGCTTCGGGCTTGGCACCGAGAGCATCATAGGCTCGAACCAGTTCGTGACGCGCCTTCAACCAACCATCGATCAGTTTGTGCACACCACCCCAACGTTCCTGAGCATTCTGACAACTTTCCAGCATGATGATCTCTCTTCCCTTATGGGCGGTGCCGTCCTTTGCCCGCGCAACACTTCAAGATTAAAGCGGCAACCGGACAAAGCCGCATCGAACAAACTGTTTCAATAACGCGTGCGGGCCAGATTATGCCCGCAGGACTATGGCTTCAAGGTACGCAGGAGAGAAAGTTCATACAAGTGTTTAATCCCGCCTACAGACCTGTGGTGCTCAATCAGTGCTGCGCCATCCTTAGACGCAGACTGAATACCAACCGGAAAAACTGCGTACTACCCAGGATCAGCATCGCGACGAAGAACAACAGGCTCCACTCCGCAATGCTCAAGTCGAACAGCGTCCAGTTGATTTCCACGCAATCGACGGTGCCCTTGAATGTCAGCCTCAGCGCCTGCCAGAGCGACAGGTTTTCAATCATGTATTGCAGGCTGGGCCAGCAGTTGGGCAATTGCTCTGGAGGGGTGTTTTGCAACAGCACCTGACGCACCGCCGTGATGGCGCCCAGCAATGCACACCCCATGCTCGCCAACCAATACAGATAGATGCCGGAGCGCTTGGGGCCATGAGTCGCGGCCACAAGGTTGATCAGCGTGAAAGCTGCCAGCGAAATTCGTTGGACCATGCACAAGAAACAAGGGCGCAAAAGAGCCTCGTATTCCAGGTAAAAGGACGCGCCCAAGGTCAGCGCACCAGCCAAAAACGCCAGGAAGAACAAGGAGCGTGAGGGGGCCAAAGACATTGTTTATCCGCAACGCAAGAGATAGGTAGTTACGGTAGAGGAAAGGCCTTACCCCTTTCAATACGCGCTGGAGCAGACGATTCCGCGAGAACGTAGGGATATCCCATCAGCATCAGGGTGATTAAACGTAAGCCTGCGTAGGTATTTACCTGCAAGCCGTTTTATTCGCACCTATCAGGCGGTATTGAGGGTTGGCCACCAGACAATTCTGAGCCAACCCTGCGCTACTTCCTACTTCAAACCCGCGCGGGCACCGGTAGCGGTGACGCCAGCAGGCGATTGTCCAACAGGCCCAGGCCTTCCTGAAATAATTGGTTGCTGCGCTCGGTGTCGCCCAACTGCGCTAACAGCCGTGCCAATTCGGCGCAGGCCTCGGGATTGCGCTGAACCTGCAAACAGCTTTCCAGATAGTCCCGAGCCTTGCCCCACAGGCTGTTTTGCAAGCACAGGCGACCCAGGGTCAGTAACAAGCTGGCATCTCCTGGATGGTCCTTGAGCCAGCCTTCAGCAAACTTCAATTGCCGCGCCGGATCACCGCCGCGCAACAAACCATAAAGCCTGATCAGATGGCTGTCATAGGCGCGTTTGAGCGTCCCACGCAGCACCTCTTCGGCCTTCGCATCCGCGCCCAGCTGGCGCAGTTGCTCGGCATAGGCCAGCACCAGTTGCGGTTCCTGGCGCTGCGCCGAGGTCAACTGCTGCCAGGCACGTTCGAGGGATTGCAGACCTGCCTCGCCTTGTTCTTCGCGCTGGGCTGCCAGGGTCAGGTTCTCGCCCCATGCCCGACGCTCCAGGTCTGCCAGTTCAGCCGACGGCAACACCTTGTCCTTGCGCAACTGCGGCAACAACCGAATCACCGACGACCATTCACCACGCTGCTGGTAAAGCCGCTGCAACTGACGCAACACCTGAGCATTATGGGGATGGCGTTCATGCATGGCCTGCAGAGTCACCAGGGCAGCTTCGGTATCGCCACGGTCCACCTGCAATTGCGCGTGACTCAAGGCCACCGCCAGCTCGGCCTGGGGCTGACGCTCAAGCGCACGCTCCAGCAAGCCATCCGACTCTTCGTAGCGACCCTGCTCATTGGCCGCCCGCGCGGCGCCGAGGTAGTAAAGCAGAGGTTGGCGTTCGGCCTCAGCGGCACGGTGCAAATGACGTTCGGCGCTGGCCCAGCGCCCTTCTGCCAAGTCCATCTGCCCCTGCTCGATAGCGATCTGAACCCGACGACTGCGGTTACGCCGCGACCACGGGTTGACCACCCCACCGGAGGTGGTCATCAGGCTCAGGAGCACCCTGATCAAATAGATCGCCAAACCGATGACGAACACCGCCACTAACGTCGACCACAGCCCAGACTCGTAATGCAGCACGTGGGGATAAGTAATCAGCACATAACCGGTGTGTTTCGAAATGCCCACAGCCAGCGCCAGGGCAACTGCAATCGCAAGCACCAGGATCACGTAGAAACGCTTCATCGGCTTTACTCCTGGGTCGCCGGCGTGCCAGCGGAAGCCTTGGCTTCATCGGCAGACAGATGACGACGTTCAAGGTAAGCCTGCACCGCAGACAGGCTCGCGGCCAAGTCCGGCGTCACCACCGAAACAGCTTTGGGCTCAAGCTCGGCAAGGCGTGCCAGCATTGCCTGGCTTTGCGGGTTGTTCTGATTGAAGTTGTCCTGCAAGACGCTTCGGGCCTCGCCCAACGAACGGGTGTAGACCGCCGGCTCGCCATTCAAGGCAGCCCATTGCGCCTGCTCCAGCGCCAGGCTAAGGGCCAGGCGAACCTGGTTCAGGCCTTGGCCGGCAAGCAGTGGACGAATGTTGTCATCCGGGTTGAAGTCGATACGAAAATAGCGGGATATCTGCTCCCACCATTGACTCCAACGGCTTTCATCATCGGTGGTTGGGCGTCCTGGGGGGGCGTCCTGAAGCTGATATTCCGGAGAAGTGGCGGCCAGTTGCACTACTTGGTCACGCAGGGCCGCCAGTTGCAGATAGAGCCCGGTGCGATCCGGCTGCTCGACGCTGCGCAGGGCCGCCAGGCTCTTGGCCAACTGCTCACGGGCAGCATAGGAACCCGGATCGCTCTGCTCACGAAGGATTTCATCAGCGCCCTGGACCAGCGCCTGGGCACTGTTGATATCTTGCAAGGCGGACAGCCGCAGGCTGGCCAGACGCAACAGATGCTCGGCCTCGGCCAGGCGCCAGTCCTTGCGGCTCGCGCCCAGCACGGTTTCCAGTCGCTGGCTCAAGCGCTGCTGATCACCTTGCAGTTGCGCTACCAGACGGCGACGCTCTTCCAGCTCATCAGCTCCCGGCAACTGCGCCAAGCGTGCGGCCAACTGCTGCTGGCTCTGCTTAAGGCCTTGGGATTGTTCATCCAGGGTTTGCACCTGGCCCAGCTGTTGCTGGCTGCTCGCTTGCAGGGCCCGGACCTGCCAGATCCCCCAGCCACCGGCCGCAACGCCTGCGGCACCAAGCAACAAGGCCAGGATCGCCAGGCCGTTACCACGGCGGGGCGCAGTGACTGGGGTCTCAACAGGCGCATCAAGCGCGGGCTGGGCTTCATCTTTAGGCAAGGCTGTTTCGCTCACGTATCCATCCTTTGCGTTTAGAGAGTGGGAACGGGTTGGCTCCGTAGCGCCACTAGCAAAGCCGCGGCACTCGCACCGCGACAATCCACAACTTTTTCTGCACCAGCGGCACGGGCCATTTCGGCGACGCGCGGGCTGGGCACGAACAACGGCATCTGTGCAACGCGCGGCCAGTCGGCGCCCGCCAGAGCTTGCAGATGTAAAAAACCCTGCCCACTGCTGACCACCAGGCCGTTCAAGCGTTCCGCGTCGATGCGTTGCGTCAGCACGCCAGTGTCGTAAGCCGCAAGGAAACGGCGATACAACTCCAGATAATCGACACTAGCACCTTGGTCACGCAAACGCTCAGCCAGTAGCTCGCGCCCACCCTCGCCCCGCAGGATCAACACGCGCGGATCGGGCCCTGCAATAGCCTCGCGCAACCTGGGCAATTCAAGCAAGGCCTCGCTGTCATCGCCGCTCTCGGGGTAGCTGACGTCCAGGCCATGGCCGGCCAATACTTGCGCCGTCGCGGCACCGACGCTGAACCAGGGTTGAGCCGGTATCCGTGGCCCGTATTGGGCCAGCAATCCCAGTGCGAACCGAGCAGCCGGCTTGCTGACAACGATCACCGCACAATAGCGGTCAAGGTTGCGAAAAGCTGTTTGCTGTTCGGCCGTGGCGGGTAGGCCTTCGATTTCCAGCAAGGGCAAGCTGCTGCTGAAGATCCCCTGCTCGGACAGTGTTGCAGCGAGGGCGACAGACTCATCTGCCGGCCGGGTCAGCAGCACACGCCAAGCTGTCACTGCGGACCGACCTCGCCATAGACTGCTTGCAGAATGGCGCCGGCACCTTTTTCCAGCAGTTCCTCGGCCACTTTTACCCCCAGGCTGGCAGCCTCACTTTGCGGCCCGCGAATCTCGGCGGTCAGCAGCAAGCCGCCACTCGGATCACCCACCAGGCCTCGCAGCCAGAGGTTTTCACCTTCCAGAACGGCGTAGCAGGCAATCGGCACTTGGCAGCCACCGTTAAGGTGCTTGTTCAGGGCACGCTCTGCAGTCACCCGGATCTCGGTATCGCGGTGATCCAGGGGCTTGAGCAGCGCGTGAATTTCGCTGTCAGCCGTGCGGCATTCAATGCCCACGGCGCCCTGCCCACCGGCTGGCAAGCTGTCCTCAACGCTGATGGCCGAGGTGATGCGGTCTTCGAAGCCCAAGCGAATCAGGCCGGCGGCGGCCAGGATGATTGCGTCATATTCACCAGCATCCAGCTTGGCCAGGCGGGTGTTGACGTTGCCACGCAGGAAGCGGATTTGCAGGTCTGGCCGGCGGGTCAGCAACTGGGCCTGGCGGCGCAGGCTAGAGGTGCCGACGATGCTGCCCAGTGGCAATTTATCAAGGGAGGCGTAGGTATTGGAAACAAAAGCGTCGCGAGGATCTTCGCGCTCGCAGATGCAGAACAGGCCCAGGCCTTCGGGGAAGTCCATCGGCACGTCTTTCATCGAGTGCACGGCGATGTCGGCCTCGTTCTCCAGCAGAGCGGTTTCCAACTCCTTGACGAACAGCCCCTTGCCGCCGATTTTCGACAGCGGCGAGTCAAGCAGCTTATCGCCGCGACTGACCATGGGCACCAGGGATACCTTCAGGTCGGGATAGGCCTGCTCAAGGCGTGCTTTGACGTATTCGGCCTGCCACAAGGCCAGGGCGCTTTTACGGGTGGCGATGCGGATTTCGCGAGAGGACATGGATCAATCCGTACTGAATAGATACGGCAGATAATAACAGCTCAGGCAGATTCGCCTTGATTTGAATCAGCAGGTGCGGGGCCACCCTGACCTCAACGCACCGGGATAGAGGATGTGAAGGTCGCCGCAACCCTCGGGTTAAAGCTGCTGCATCATCTTGCGCACACCTGCGACGTGGCGCCGGCTGACGATCAAGGCGTCGCCGTTAAGCCCCTTCAGAAATAACTGAAAGTGTCCCAGCGGCGTGCGTTGCAGGCGTTCGATGCGTTCGCGGGCCACCAGCGCATTGCGATGGATACGCACGAAGCGCTCACCAAACTCGTCTTCCAGGGCCTTGAGCGGCTCATCGAGCAGCACTTCCCCGGCCTCGTGACGCAAAGTCACGTACTTATGATCGGCGATGAAGTAGACCACCTGGTCAAGGGGGATCAGCTCTATGCCCTTGCGGGTCCGTGCACTGATATGGCTGCGTGGCCCGTTGCCGCTTTGCGCTGCGGGCTGGGTCAGGGCGGCGAGTTGGACGCGATTGGGGCGCTCGGCTTTTTTCAAGGCCTTGAGCAGGTCTTCGGCGCGCACCGGCTTGGCCAGGAAGCTCACCTCGCTGGTTTGTAGGGCCTCAAGGGGAAACTCATCCTCGGCCGCACAAAACACCACATTGGGCGCTGACTCGCGCTCGCTCAAGCGGGCCGCAACCTGCAGGCCATCAAGGCCCGGCATGCGGATATCAAGCAAGACGACATCCGGTTTCAGGCTGTCGATCAAGACCAATGCCTCGTCGCCGTTGGAGGCGCTCGGCTCAAGGACACTGTATCCCTCGATCTCACTGACCATACGGCTCAGTCGCTCGCGGGCTTGGGGTTCGTCATCAACGATCAGGACATTCATATTGCGCTGGATTCCTGCGTGAGTCTCGCACAAGGATAGCGTAGACAGGTGCGGTGACTTCCGTCACGGCGATCCACGCTAAGACTAGCGGGAGCGGCAAAAAGTGCCCCAAGAGCGGCACCAATATTTACCCGGTCCTGTTCAATCGCGCCCAAAGCCTGCTGCCTTTGGGCATCGTCGTAGGGTTTGCTGATACACAATACGAACACCCCCCTCTCATTATGGATAGCCTGAACTTCGACCCCGCCGACCGTCATTGGTGCAAGATGGATCAAATCAACGCATAAGCGACGCCCCGGGCCCTGAGCGCCACGGATACGAATACTTACTTCTTCACAGTCCAACTGTAGACGTTCGCAGAGACGATATTACTCAATCGTCAAATATCGTCTCAATAAACACCCTTTGTTTACCTCAAGGCGCGGGCGGCTTTAAACCCTTGATTCAATCCTGTCTCCAGTCTCTTCCCGGACGAGGCCGGGGGCAAGGCACTTAGCCATCCTCCTCGCAAATAAAAATGCCGCCGCGCTGCATCAACGCCTCTAGGGCAACCCTGTTATTATCGGCGGAACACTTCATGCCCTCTTTCAGCAGATCACGAGCGAATCCATGAGCACCGACAAGACCAACCAGTCCTGGGGCGGCCGCTTCAGTGAACCCGTCGACGCCTTCGTCGCGCGCTTCACCGCCTCCGTCACGTTCGACCAGCGCCTCTACCGCCACGACATCATGGGCTCCATCGCCCACGCCACCATGCTGGCCAAGGTCGGCGTGCTGACCGACGCCGAGCGCGACAGCATCATCGATGGCCTGAACATCATCCGTGGTGAAATCGAAGCCGGCACCTTTGACTGGCGCGTCGACCTGGAAGACGTGCACATGAATATCGAGGCCCGCCTCACCGACCGCATCGGTGTGACCGGCAAGAAACTGCACACCGGTCGCAGCCGTAACGACCAGGTGGCCACCGATATTCGCCTGTGGCTGCGGGACGAGATCGACCTGATTCTCGCTGAAATCACCCGCCTGCAAAAAGGCCTGCTGGAGCAGGCCGAGCGTGAGTCCGACACCATCATGCCCGGTTTCACCCACTTGCAGACCGCGCAGCCTGTGACATTCGGTCACCACTTGCTGGCCTGGTTCGAAATGCTCAGCCGCGATTACGAGCGCCTGGTGGACTGCCGCAAGCGCGCCAACCGCATGCCCCTGGGCAGTGCCGCGCTGGCCGGCACCACCTACCCGATCGACCGCGAATACACTGCACAACTGCTGGGTTTCGACGCTGTCGGCGGCAACTCCCTGGACGGCGTGTCAGACCGTGACTTCGCCATCGAATTCTGCGCCGCGGCCAGCATCGCGATGATGCACCTGTCGCGTTTCTCCGAAGAACTGGTGCTGTGGACCAGCGCGCAATTTCAGTTCATCGACCTGCCAGATCGCTTCTGCACCGGCAGTTCGATCATGCCGCAAAAGAAAAACCCTGACGTTCCGGAACTGGTGCGTGGCAAGAGCGGCCGTGTATTCGGCGCGCTGATGGGCCTGTTGACCCTGATGAAAGGCCAGCCGTTGGCCTACAACAAGGACAACCAGGAAGACAAGGAACCGCTGTTCGACGCCGCCGACACCTTGCGCGACTCACTGCGGGCCTTTGCCGACATGATCCCGGCGATCAAGCCCAAGCACGCCATCATGCGTGAAGCGGCGCTGCGCGGTTTCTCCACCGCCACTGACCTGGCGGACTACCTGGTACGCCGTGGCCTGCCGTTTCGCGATTGCCACGAAATCGTTGGCCATGCCGTGAAATACGGCGTGGAAAACAGCAAGGACCTGGCGGAAATGAGCCTGGAAGAGCTGCGCCGGTTCAGTGACCAGATCGAGCAGGACGTGTTTGCAGTATTGACCCTGGAAGGTTCGGTGAATGCCCGTAACCATATCGGCGGCACTGCACCGGCGCAGGTGAAGGCAGCGGTGGTACGCGGTCAAGCATTGCTCGCCAGCCGCTAACCCGAAACTGTGGCAATAAGCTAGTTGTGGCGAGGGGGCTTGTCCCCTCGCCACAACAGCCCGCTCACCACAAAGTTACTCAACAGACTGATCCGCTACTTCTTGGCAGCAATCATCGCCATGAAAGCCGGCATTGCCGCTTCCCTGTCCGCCGCCACCCGCTGGGCATTGGGCAATGCGTGCAAACGCTCCAGCAACGCCTTGGCCGTGGGCAACTCAGCCAACAAGTCCAGGCCAAACAGCTTCTCGCCCACCGCGCAGGCGAGGTTCACGCTGTACATGAAGTACAAGTCCGCAATGCTGAAACTATCGCCCGCCACATAGGGCGCGAACTTTGCGTGCCGCCCCAACGCGGCGATCCCCAGCAACAACTCTGCCTTGGATTTTTCCTTGATCGCCTCCGCTACCGGCATGCCAAAGAAGGCTTCGGCAAAGCAGGCACGAGCCGGCAGCTCGATGTACAACTCGATTTCCCGGCACAACGCCAGCACCTGAGCACGCTGGAACGGGTCGCTGGGCAGCAGCGAAGGCCCACCCTGGGTCTGTTCGATGTATTCGAGGATGACGCTGGTTTCGTTAATAAACCCTTGCTCGACACCCAGCACCGGCACCTTGCCCCTAGGGCTTACCCTTATGGCTTGCGCGGTTTGCCCGGCGTAGAAAGGCACTTCTTCAAAGGGCAATCCTTTTTCCAGGAGCGCCAGTTTGACCATATTGTAGTAGTTGCTGACCGAAAATCCGTAAAGCTTGAGCATCACAAAGCCTCCAGGCCATGCAGGGGTTGGCTGCGTTGGTTATAGAACGTCATGCCTGATCTGACCAGCAGCATCACCTCCCTGAATGGGGGTAGACTGGCGCCCTTTCCTTCAGGAGCCTGCCATGAGCGAGCCAACCGATATCGACAACGACGAAGAAGAGTTCGCCGAGACCACCTTAATTGAAGCGATCGAAAACCAGATCGAAAGCGACAACCCGCCTGCAGCCAAAGCCACATTCAACAAGCTGACCCTGGTGGGCTACGAGCGCGAAGACATCTTGCAAATGATGGCCCATGTACTCGCCATCGAAATCGACGCCTTGCTCGAAGAAGACCGCGCCTTCAATACCGAATGGTATGAAACTGCCTTGCGCGCGCTGCCAGAGTTGCCGCCAGAGAAGCAGTAAGCAGAACATCTTCCTGGCCAGCAAACTCTTGCTGGCCGCAATCCTGTCCCATATCAATACCTCACGACTTCTGACTGGACAGCTTGGCAAAGTACGTTCACCTTATGGACTGCTAACGCCTAAAAATTCCTAGAAAGTCTGGAGTCCTTATGTCGTATACCCCTGAGTTGGTTGCCGAACTGGAAATCCTTGCACTCTTCAACCTGGACAGCTCCCAAGAAGGTCTGAAAGTTCATCAAACTGCAGCACCTGCTGCTATCGCTGCTGCCCGGCGACTGTTTGAAAAAGACCTGATCGACCAGCCAGACGGCGGCTATCTGACTAGCCTCGGCCGGGACGCGGCTCAACATGCCCAAAGCCTTCTGACCATACTGACCACCGCCACAGAAGCAGCCTGACACATCGTATCGCCCACGGAATCCCTTCTGACGGATTCCGCGGGCACTTCTGTGCCCGGGATAAAATTCTGACGCCAAAAACAAATTCCCCTTAAACCTCCTACGCTTCTGTCTGTAAACTCCTACACGGCTGCCCACGCCGGGCCCTGCGAGCCACCGAGTTCGACATGACCCGCACCCACGAAATCCGCCCCAACCTGGACGAAGGCATCGACCGCAAGGTGCTGGCCCAGTTGCGCACACGATTTCTGACCCTCAATGATGGGCGCATGACCAGGGCCATGGAAGGTTTGACGCCGCGCCAGCAAAGCGTACTGACCCTGCTGCCGCTGTTTTTTCACGTCAATCACCCACTGTTGCCCGGCTATGTCTCGGGCAGCACTCCGGCCGGGCTGTCGAACTTCGAACCTGACGACCAGGCATTGGCCGAAGCCCTGCGCCTGACCCGATCTTTTTCCTACAAACCCCGTCACGGCAACCCTCCGCTCCCTATTCATGGTCTGTTTCTGATGGGCAGCCTCGGCACCCTGGCTCAGGCAGATCAGAGTGATATGGACGTTTGGGTCTGCCACGCCGCTGATTTAAGCGAGAGCGAGCTGACCGAGCTGCGCAAGAAATGCCAGTTGCTGGAAGCCTGGGCCTTGACCATGGGCGCCGAAGCGCACTTCTTCCTGATCGAACCGAACCGCTTTGTCCAGGGTGAGCGCGACACCCAGCTCAGTTCCGACGATTGCGGTACGACCCAGCACTATCTGTTGCTGGACGAGTTCTACCGCACCGCCATCTGGCTGGCCGGACGTACGCCCATCTGGTGGCTGGTGCCGGTCTACGAAGAAACCCGCTATGCTCAATTCACTCACGCGCTGATCTCAAAACGCTTTATACGCGCCGATGAAACCCTAGACCTCGGCCACCTGGCGCACATCCCGCCTGGTGAGTTTATCGGCGCAGGCCTGTGGCAACTGTTCAAGGGCATTGAGTCACCCTACAAATCGGTGCTCAAGCTGCTGTTGACCGAGGTCTACGCCAGCGAACACCCCAAGGTGCAATGCCTGAGCCTTCGCTTCAAACGTGCGGTGTTCGCCAACCAGGTCGCTCTGGATGAGTTGGACCCGTACATCGTGGTCTATCGCCGCATCGAGGAATACCTCCAGGGCCGCAACGAACCGGAGCGCCTGGAACTGGTGCGGCGCAGCCTGTACCTGAAGGTCAACCGCAAACTCAGCAGCGGGCAGCGTACCTCTGGCTGGCAACGATTGCTGCTGGAGCGGCTGGCCAACGAATGGGGCTGGGATCAACGACAACTGGCCTTGCTCGATAGCCGCAGCCAGTGGAAAGTCCGCCAGGTTGCGTCCGAACGCCGGGCCCTGGTCAACGAGCTCAATTACAGCTATCGCTTCCTGACCCAGTTCGCCCGCACCGAACAGACCGTCAGCCTGATCAACAAACGCGACCTCAATGTGCTCGGCCGGCGCCTGTATGCCGCCTTCGAGCGCAAGGCCGGCAAGGTCGAGTTCATCAACCCTGGCATTGCCCCCGACTTGGCCGAAGACACCCTGACGCTGGTGCAGTCGCCCAACCGCAAAGAACCGGGCCAGCACCATTGGGGCCTGTACAACGGCAACCTGACGGCTCTGGAGTGGGAACACTTTGCGCCAATCAAGCGCAGCCGTGACCTGCTGGAAATGCTTACCTGGTGCCACCGCAACGGGGTGATCGACAGCAGCACCCGCCTGGCGCTACATCCAGGCACCAGCGACCTGACCGAGTTCGAACTATTCAACCTACTGGGCAGCCTGCAGCAGACCATAACTCTGCCTCTGGTCAGCGTTGATGAGGATCAACTGCTGCGTACGGCGATACCCGATGAAGTGCTGTTGCTGGTCAATGTCGGCGTCGATCCGCTCAAGCATCACCGCGACCTGAATATCCTGATGACCACCGAGCGCACCGACTCCCTGAGCTACGCAGGAGTGCGGGAAAACCTGGTGCTGACCCTGGACCAGGTCACGCTCAACAGCTGGAGCGAGGTGATGGTCAGCCGCTACGACGGCCCCCACGCCCTACTCGATTGCCTGCGCGACTACCTCAACCAACTGCCGAGCAATCATCTGCCGCGGCTGCGGGTGCGCTGCTTCTGTCACAACCGCGCGCAATTCATTGCCCAGCGGGTGGAAGAGATTTTCGACACCGCGCAAAACCTGCTGCTCGGCCAGCTCAACCATCGCTACCTGATTCAGGTGCAACAGCACTATCACGTGATGGAGCTGGCGCCAGGCCAGGCCAACCATGTGTCACTGGCTAGCCAGCAGGCGCTGGTCGACTACCTTAGCGAGGAATTGGCCAGCTACAGCCCGCTGCACCTGGACGCTATGGCCTTGGAAGACCACGACCTGGCGCTGCTGCTGCCCATGGGCCTGCCGGACTGTGTCCAGGTGTTCTACCGGATCAACGACACCTTCGCTGAGCTGTACGTGCTCGACGAATTCAACGCGCTCTGGCAGCAACGCCTGCCGTTTCACGACGAGCAAAGCCTGTTGGTGCCCTTGCAGCGATTCCTGCAATCGGTCATCTATCGCCGTGACGCGCTGTCACCGCTGGACCCCCAGCAACCGCTGGGCGCGGTGCAGACGCTGTATTACCAGCTATCACCTTCGGGCAGCGGCCGCGCACGCAGGGCCGAGCCTCGCCCGGCGCCGCAAACCCCGGCCAACAAGCCGTTCTACGACGTGCAGGCGATTATCGGCAAGGCCGCACCCGGCCAGGTCGGCATCACCTTGTACTGCAATCAACGGGAGTTTTCCGAGCTGGAATTTGGCGACCAACTGTTTGCAGTGGTCGCCCAGGAAATCATCGGGCAACGCCGGGAGACCGAGCGTTACCGCTGCTACATCACCGATCTGGACCTGTCCGGCCTGCTCGGTGATGTTCAAAGCCCGAGCAATCTGTACCTGCGCTACAAGGCCGAGTTGGAACAGGCGCTCAACGAGGCACTGGGCCAGATTTAGAGAGAAAAGGCGCCGCCGTCTTTGGGCTGAACTTCGACACTGAGCAATTCAAGCTTGAGGGTCTTGCCTCCCGGTGCGGGCCAATCGATGTGCTGACCGACTTGCAAGCCCAGCAAGGCGCTGCCGACCGGAGCCAGGATCGAGATTTTGCCTTCGTCGGCATTCGCGTCCTTGGGGTACACCAGGGTCAGGTGATAGTCCTTGCCACTGCCTTGCTCACGGCAATGCACGCTGGAGTTCATGGTGACAACACCGGCAGGCACTTCATCGTGGCCAACCACTTCTTCGGCGCGGTCGAGTTCATGTTGCAGGGCCTCGACGCCCGGCGAAGCTTCGCCTACACGGTCGATCAGTTGCTCAAGACGCTGCACGTCAAGACGGGTGAGGATGATGGAAGGTGCGGTCATGATTCAGGCAGACTCCTTTTTTCTGCACAAAAAAGCAAAACCCCGCCAGGAAAAGGCGGGGTTCTCACGGACCTCGATGAGTTGAGGTGTATCCGGACACTACCACAGCACAATAAATAAACAAGACAGGCTGACCTGAGGGTCAGGCGCCAGCCTTGCGCTGCTCGGCCTGGGCAACGATTACCCGTCGGCGCTGATCGTCAGCAGAGCGCCACTCACGGATGTCTTCCACATGCCGGAAGCAGCCGAGGCAGACTTTCTGCTCATCTAGCCGACATAAACTGATACAAGGTGACGGCACCGCCGGGCTGGCATTGCTGAACAGCGGCTTGGGCGGGCGAACCGAAACAGGCTGTGTCACGATCAGATCTCGTCGAAGTCCAGCTCGACGCCGGCTTGTTCCAGGGTGATGCGCGCGAGCATTTCGCTGAGCAGCTCATCGCTGGTGTCATGTGCCCAGCGCTTTTCCTCTTCATCGTAGTCAAAGTGAAAACCACCGGAGCGCGCAGCCAGCCATAGCTGACGCAGAGGCTCCTGGCGACTGAAGATCAACTGGCTACCGTTCTCGAACTTGGCGGTCAGTACCCCCGCCGAGTTCTCCAGATCCACGTCCAGGCCACTCTCGTCGAAAATATCTTCCAGCGCTTGCTGGGTGGCATCCACCAGATCGTGAAAGCGGGCTTCGGTCAAACTCATTGTGGGAACCTCGAAAAGTGTCTACTCACGCTCAAGCGCCGCACGATACGGGCGAGCCCCGACGATTGCAAAGGATACCAATTTCATTACCGAGAGCTGCATGAAATATCCTCGCTTGAGGTAGGCCACTTCCCGACAAACTCGGCAAAGCCCCGCCGGACGGGTGTCCCGGCGCATAGGCAAGCTGGCGGGTGGTCGGTATACTCGGGCGCAATTAATGCATATTCAAGGATTTCGCCATGAAGCGCCTGATCTCTTCCCTTGCTGCGCTCGTCGCGGTCGCTTGCCTCGTTAGTGCCTGTGGTCAAAAAGGCCCGCTGTATCTGCCCGATGACAGCAAAGACCCGAATGAACAGGCGCAATCGTCGCAAACCAAAGCGCACAAGCACGACACCTACTAAGGGAACACCATGGACGCTTTTAACTACCGGGACGGCGAGCTGTTCGCGGAAGGCGTGGCGCTGTCTGCAATTGCCGAGCGCTTTGGCACTCCGACCTACGTTTATTCTCGTGCCCACATCGAAGCACAATACCGTACCTTCGCCGATGCGCTGGACGGTACGCCACACCTGGTGTGCTACGCGGTCAAGGCCAACTCCAACCTGGCCGTGCTCAATGTCCTGGCGCGCCTGGGCGCCGGTTTTGACATCGTGTCCCGAGGCGAGCTGGAGCGCGTGCTGGCGGCTGGCGGCAAGGCTGACAAGATCGTGTTCTCTGGCGTCGGCAAGTCACGTGAAGACATGCGCCGCGCCCTGGAAGTGGGCGTGCATTGCTTCAACGTCGAATCCACCGACGAGCTGGAGCGCCTGCAAGTAGTTGCCGCCGAGATGAACGTTCGCGCGCCTATTTCACTGCGGGTCAACCCGGATGTTGATGCAGGTACTCACCCGTACATTTCTACCGGCCTTAAAGAAAACAAGTTCGGCATCGCCATTGCTGACGCCGAGGATGTGTACATCCGCGCCGCCCAACTGCCGAACCTGGAAATACTCGGTGTCGACTGCCACATTGGCTCGCAACTGACCAGCCTGCCTCCCTTCCTCGATGCCCTCGACCGCCTGCTGGCACTGATCGACCGCCTCGGCGAGTGCGGCATTTACCTGCACCACATCGACCTCGGTGGCGGTGTCGGCGTGCGTTATCGCGATGAAGAGCCGCCGCTGGTGGCCGACTACATCAGGGCCGTGCGTGAGCGCACCGAAGGCCGCGACCTGACACTGATGTTCGAGCCGGGCCGTTATATCGTCGCCAATGCCGGCGTACTGCTGACCCAGATCGAGTACCTCAAGCACACCGAACACAAGGACTTCGCCATCGTCGATGCGGCGATGAACGACCTGATCCGCCCCGCGCTGTACCAGGCCTGGATGAATGTCACTGCGGTTCGCCCACGCGATGGTGCAGGCCGCACCTATGACATCGTCGGCCCGATCTGCGAAACCGGCGACTTCCTGGCCAAGGGACGTCAGTTGGCCCTGGAAGAAGGCGATTTGCTGGCCGTGCATTCGGCCGGTGCCTACGGATTTGTCATGAGCTCCAACTACAACACCCGCGGGCGTACAGCCGAAGTGTTGGTGGACGGTGATCACGCGTTTGAAGTGCGCCGCCGCGAGACAGTAGCCGAGTTGTTTGCTGGCGAAAGCCTGCTGCCGGAGTAAGGCCATGCTGCTGCGTTTTACCAAGATGCACGGCCTGGGCAATGACTTCATGGTCCTCGACCTGGTCAGCCAGCACGCGCACATCCTGCCCAAGCATGCCAAGCAATGGGGCGACCGGCACACCGGTGTCGGCTTCGACCAGTTGCTGCTCGTCGAGGCGCCGAGTAATCCGGACGTGGATTTCCGTTACCGGATCTTCAACTCCGACGGTTGCGAAGTAGAACAGTGTGGCAACGGCGCACGTTGTTTCGCCCGTTTTGTCCTGGACAAGCGCCTGACCGCCAAGCGGCAGATTCGCGTCGAGACTAAAAGCGGCATTATCGAGCTGGATATTCGCAGCGACGGCCAGATCAGCGTCGACATGGGCGCGCCTCGGCTGGTTCCGGCGGATATTCCGTTCCAGGCTGCCGAACAGGCCCTGAGCTATTGCGTCGATGTCGACGGCGAGAGCGTAGAACTGGCCGCCGTGTCCATGGGCAACCCCCATGCGGTACTGCGGGTCAACGACATCAACAGCGCGCCTGTCCATGAGCTGGGGCCGAAGATAGAACATCACCCGCGCTTTCCGGCACGGGTAAACGTCGGTTTCCTGCAGGTCATCGACCGCTCCCGCGCGCAATTACGCGTCTGGGAGCGAGGTGCCGGGGAAACCCAGGCCTGCGGCACCGGTGCTTGCGCCGCTGCCGTGGCCGCGATCAGCCAGGGGTGGATGGATTCGCCACTATTGATCGACCTGCCCGGCGGACGCCTGTCCATCGAATGGGCAGGCCCAGGCCAGCCGGTGAAGATGACCGGTCCGGCCATGCGTGTATACGAAGGACAAGTCCGTCTATGAGTGAGCCAATCCAATGACCGATAAGCCCCAGGTACCCGTTCAAGAGTCCGAACCAACCCCTGATGAAAGTCTGGAGGCAGCGGCCGTCGCCGCTTACCTGGAGGCTAACCCGGACTTCTTCGTCGAGCATGAAGAGCTGCTGCCGGCCCTGCGCATTCCCCACCAACGCGGCGATACCGTGTCGCTGGTGGAGCGGCAGATGAAGATCCTGCGCGAGCGCAATATCGAAATGCGCCATCGGCTCTCGCAACTGATGGACGTGGCCCGCGACAACGACCGCCTGTTCGACAAGACCCGTCGGCTGGTCCTGACCCTGATGGACGCCGCCAGCCTGGAAGACGCGGTCATTGCCGTCGAAGACAGCCTGCGCCAGGACTTCCAGGTACCTTTTGTCAGCCTGATCCTGTTCAGCGACAACCCGATGCCGGTGGGCCGCTGGGTCAGCGGCAGCGATGCGCAAACCGCCATTGGTGGCCTGCTGTCGGAAGGTAAAACCATCAGTGGCACTCTGCGCGAGCATGAGCTGGACTTCCTGTTTGGTGAAGAACAGCGCAAGCAGATCGGTTCCACGGCCGTGGTCGCCCTCAGCCATCAAGGCCTGCACGGTGTACTGGCCATCGCCAGCCGTGACCCACAGCACTACAAGAGTTCGGTGGGTACGCTGTTCTTGAGCTACATCGCCGAAGTGTTGGGCCGCGTCCTGCCGCGCTTCACCACCGCCCTGCGCGCGGTGCGCTAGCCATGGAACGACAACTGGACGCCTACTGCGCTCATCTGCGCAGCGAGCGCCAGGTGTCTCCCCATACGCTTGAAGCCTACCGACGGGACCTGAACAAGGTCCTGGCATTCTGCGAGAAACAACAGATCAGCAGTTGGAAGGTCCTGGACATCCAGAGCTTGCGTAGCCTGATCGCCCGCCTCCACCAGCAAGGCCAATCCTCTCGTAGCCTGGCGCGCTTGCTGTCGGCGGTGCGTGGCCTTTATCACTACCTGAACCGCGAAGGCCTCTGCGACCACGACCCGGCCAACGGTCTCGCGCCGCCTAAGGGCGAACGGCGCCTGCCCAAGACCCTCGATGCCGACCGTACCTTGCAACTGCTCGATGGCGCGGTAGAGGATGACTTCCTCGCCCGTCGCGACCAGGCGATCCTTGAGCTGTTCTACTCCTCGGGCCTGCGCCTGTCGGAGTTGACCGGCCTCAACCTCGATCAGTTGGACCTCGCGGATGGCTTGGTACAAGTGCTCGGCAAGGGCAGCAAGACCCGCGTGCTGCCGGTCGGCAAGAAAGCCCGGGAAGCTTTGCAACTGTGGTTGGGGCTGCGAGCCCTGAGCAATCCGGCGGATGATGCGGTGTTTGTCAGCCAGCAAGGGCGGCGCCTCGGGCCACGGGCGATCCAGTTGCGGGTCAAGGCCGCCGGCGAGCGCGAGCTGGGGCAAAACCTGCACCCGCACATGCTCCGGCACTCGTTTGCCAGCCATATGCTGGAGTCTTCACAAGACTTGCGCGCGGTGCAGGAACTGCTCGGCCACTCCGACATCAAGACCACCCAGATCTACACCCACCTGGACTTCCAGCACCTGGCGACGGTGTACGACAGCGCCCATCCACGGGCCAAACGCATTAAAGGCGGCGACTCATGAGCATCAAGCTGATCACCTTCGACCTGGACGACACGCTCTGGGATAACGTGCCCGTCATCATCAGCGCCGAGGCGTCGATGCGCGAATGGCTCGCCACTCATGCGTCATTGGTGGGCGAATTGCCCCTGGAAAAGTTCGCCGGCCTGCGCCAACAGGTGCTGCAGCGCTATCCCGAGCTGAAATACCGTATCAGTGTGTTGCGTCACCGTGTCCTGCTGCATGCCTTTGAAGAGGCAGGTTATCCACAGCCTGAGGCGACGGAATTGGCGGATGCGTGTTTCGAAGCGTTCATCCACGCCCGGCACCAACTCACGATATTCCCCGAAGCAGAGCCCATGCTGCAGGCCCTGGGCCGCCAGTACATGCTGGGAGTGATCACCAACGGCAACGCCGATGTGCAACGCGTCGGTCTGGCGGATTACTTTAAGTTTGCCCTGCGTGCCGAGGATATCGGCATCGCCAAGCCGGACGCACGGCTGTTTCAGGAGGCGTTACAGCGCGGTGGTGTAGATGCGAGCGCCGCCGTACATATTGGTGACCACCCCGGCGATGACATTGCCGGCGCCCAGCAGGCGGGGCTTCGCGCTATCTGGTTCAACCCAGCGGGTAAAGCCTGGGAAGCCGAGCAATTGCCAGATGCAGAGATTCGCAGCCTGACTGAACTGCCCGATTTGCTCGCCCGCTGGAACGCATAACTTGCGTGATGAAAGGCTCTTTGTGTCAGCCATGAAAAAGCCCGCAGCGACGGCGGGCTTTTTCAGCAAGCAAGTAACTGACCTTAGATAGGCCGGCTGCCGTACTTGTTATCAGGCTTCTTCGGTGGATCAGCCACCACGTTGGCCTCGACTTCCTGCACTTTGCCGCCTTTGGCGAGGAATTCATCCATCGCTCGGGCCAGCGCATCGCGCTCTTTGTTCTTGGCTTCAACGCTTGGCAGCTCGTCAACCGAAACAGCAGCCTTGGCCTTGCCCTTGGCAGCCGGGGCCGGTGCGTCTTCGCCGCCGTCGTCGTCAGCAACGTCTGACGCAGCCGCTTCCAGACCTTCTTCGGCTTCGTCGTCACCTACTTCGAGGTCGTCGTTTTCCAGATCATCGTCGCTCATGTTCTACCTCATGACTTGCGAAAAGCAGATTAGTTATAGCCCAGCTTCGCCGTCTGTCGACGGTGGCTGGAAAAAAATCAACATCCGCCGGATAACCAGCGGCTTATGCCCCATCACCGTGCAAGGTGGCGAGGACTTTACGAGCACCACCATGATCGCGGTGCTCGCCCAGATAAACACCTTGCCAGGTCCCCATCGCCAAGTGGCCGGCCTTGACCGGCAAACTCAACTGACAGCCCAGCGGTCTGCCCTTGAAGTACGTCGGCAGATCATCCGGGCCTTCGTCGTCATGTTCATACACCGCTCTACCTTGTGGTACCAGCGTGTTGAAAAAACGTTCGAAGTCACGGCGAACCGCCGGGTCGGCATTCTCGTTGACGGTCAACGAGGCCGAGGTGTGCTGCAGCCACAAATGTAACAAGCCCACCCGACTGGCCTTCAATTCAGGCAAACCAACGAGCAACTCGTCCGTCACCAAATGAAAGCCCCGGGGCTTGGCCCGCAGGATAATCAGGGTCTGTAGCCACATACAGTTCTGCGCACATCGGCGCGCATTCTAGCGCGCTCAGGGAAAAAACAAAGTGCCGAATACGCCTACATGCATGTAAGACATTCGCACAGTAAAAAGCACCCTGTGGATCCAATCACAAAGTCAGCACAAAAATGCTCACAACCCTTTACCGCAGACAAACCCCAGACAAAAAAATGCCCGGCAAGCCGGGCATCTTTTTTAAGCGTACTTACAAGTTGTAGCCACGTTCGTTGTGTTCCGCCAGATCGAGGCCGACCGCCTCTTCCTCTTCGGTAACCCGCAGGCCCATGACCTTGTCCAGCACCTTGAGGATGACGAAGGTCACGATACCGGTGTAGATCACCGTGAAACCGACACCCTTGGCCTGAATCCAGACCTGTGCCGCAACATCAGTCACAGTGCCGAAGCCGCCCAGGGCCGGGGCTGCGAACACACCGGTGAGGATCGCACCGACGATACCGCCGATCCCGTGAACACCGAAGGCGTCCAGGGAGTCGTCGTAGCCCAGCTTGCGCTTGAGGCTGGTAGCGCAGAGGAAGCAGATCACACCGGCAACCAGACCAATCACCAGGGCGCCCATCGGGCCCACGGTGCCAGCGGCTGGCGTAATGGCGACCAAACCGGCAACCACACCCGAAGCAATACCCAGGGCACTTGGCTTGCCGTGGGTGATCCACTCGGCGAACATCCAGCCCAGCGCCGCAGCAGCGGTAGCGATCTGGGTCACCAGCATCGCCATGCCGGCAGTGCCGTTGGCAGCAGCAGCGGAACCTGCGTTGAAGCCGAACCAGCCAATCCACAGCATCGCCGCGCCGATCAGGGTGTAACCCAGATTGTGCGGAGCCATCGGCGTGGTCGGGTAGCCTTTACGCTTGCCGAGCACGATGCACGCGACCAGGCCAGCAACACCGGCGTTGATGTGTACCACGGTGCCGCCAGCGAAGTCCAGTACGCCCCAATCCCACAACAGGCCACCGTTGCCGCTCCAGACCATGTGCGCAATCGGCGCATAGACCAGGGTGAACCAGATGGCCATGAAGATCAGCATCGCGGAGAACTTCATGCGCTCAGCGAACGCACCGACGATCAGTGCCGGAGTGATGATGGCGAAGGTCATCTGGAAGGTGATGAACACCGCCTCAGGGAACAGCGCCGCAGGCCCGGTGATGCTGGCCGGAGTGACACCCGCCAGGAACGCCTTGCCCATGCCGCCGAAGAACGAGTTGAAGTTGACGACGCCCTGCTCCATCCCGGTAGTGTCGAACGCAATGCTGTAGCCGTAGACGACCCACAGAATGCTGATCATGCCGGTAATGGCGAAGCACTGCATCATCACGGAAAGAATGTTTTTGGAGCGGACCATACCGCCGTAGAACAGCGCCAGACCGGGGATGGTCATGAACAGCACCAATGCGGTAGCGGTCAGCATCCAGGCGGTGTCGCCGGAGTTGAGGACTGGAGCCGCCACTTCGTCTGCCGCCATAGCCAGGCTGGGCATTACGATGGACAACAGGGCTCCTAGCCCTGCGAATTTACGCAGAGTCATATTGTTTTCTCCTGGGGCGTTGGGGTTTGGCGGCTTAGATTGCGTCGGTATCGGTTTCGCCGGTACGGATGCGAATAGCCTGTTCCAGATTGACCACGAAGATTTTGCCGTCACCGATCTTGCCGGTGTTGGCGGCCTTGGTTATCGCCTCGATAACCCGATCAAGATCCTTGTCGTCAATGGCGACATCAATCTTCACCTTCGGTAGGAAATCGACCACGTATTCCGCGCCGCGATACAGCTCCGTGTGACCCTTCTGCCGACCGAAGCCTTTGACCTCAGTAACGGTAATGCCCTGCACGCCGATCTCGGACAACGACTCGCGTACATCGTCCAACTTGAACGGCTTGATGATGGCAGTGACTAGCTTCATGAAAACTCTCTCCCGAATTGGTGGACTTGCCCCAGGAAAACAAACCCGTCTCAAGTCTAAGCGCAGTGCCTGGCTTTGTAACGCTTCGTCGCCCTGACAAGTGCCATTGCGACGCGAGCTAACCACTGGTGACGAAACCTGTACCCCGCTCCGTCGGCGCACTGCATTCGTCACAGCGACTGCATCAGTGCATGGGTCATGATGGTCTAAGCAGAAACCTTGCCAGCTCCGTAAAAATCACTGAAATCAATCCTTTGCTCACTCGTGCCCACTTGCGGGGGCCTACGGCGGCGTGGATACGCACGAAAACAGTGCGCAGCTGCCCGACCCCACGCACGAAAAGCGTGCGCCGCGCCGCGAGGAAAAGACTGTAGACGCTGCGTGATACACTGCCTGCCAACAGTTTTCCGGAATGTTTCCCATGCTCGCTCCCAAAGACCTCCTCGACGCCCTGAGCGGCCACGCCTCCCGCCTGTTCAGCGGCGAAACCCCGCTGCCTCGCAACGAAATCGAAAGCCAATTCAAGGCTTTGTTGCAGAGTGGCTTCAGCAAGCTGGACCTGGTCAGCCGGGAAGAGTTTGATAGCCAGATGGTCGTATTGGCCCGCACTCGGGCACGGCTGGAAAGCCTTGAAGCCAAGGTTGCAGAGCTGGAAGCGCGGTTGAATCCACCCACCGAATAACGCCTGCCCTTGTAGGAGCGAGCTTGCTCGCGAAGAGCCCGAGAGCGCCGCGTTCATTCAGAATGCCCGCGTTATCGTTGACTATTTTCGCGAGCAAGCTCGCTCCTACAGTTTGGTCACGCTCTGTAAAACCTCCCCGCCTCACTCTTCCCCACCTCGTCTACTCTTGGAAAACCCGCAGGAAGCGGCCATCCCATTTCAAGGAACGAGCATGTCCCTCGCCATCGTCCACAGCCGCGCCCAGATTGGCGTCGAAGCCCCCGCCGTCACCGTCGAGGTGCATATGGCCAATGGTTTGCCGTCGCTTACGCTAGTGGGTTTGCCGGAAACGGCGGTCAAGGAAAGCAAGGACCGAGTGCGCAGCGCCATTCTCAACTCTGCCCTGCAATATCCCGCCCGCCGTATCACCCTCAACCTCGCGCCCGCCGACCTGCCCAAGGACGGCGGACGTTTTGATTTGGCGATTGCCCTGGGGATTCTCGCCGCCAGCGTGCAGGTGCCAGCGCTGATGCTCGATGACGTGGAGTGCCTCGGCGAACTGGCGCTGTCCGGCGAAGTACGCGCGGTAAAGGGTGTGTTGCCAGCGGCGCTCGCAGCACGCAAGGCCGGGCGCACCTTGATAGTGCCTCGGGCCAATGCCGAAGAGGCGTGCCTTGCCTCCGGCTTGAAGGTGATTGCGGTAGATCACCTGCTGCAAGTGGTGGCGCACCTGAATGGGCATGTGCCGATTGATCCCTTCGCTTCCAGTGGCCTGATGTACCTGAACAAGCCCTACCCCGACCTGAGTGAAGTCCAGGGCCAGTTGGCGGCCAAACGAGCGTTATTGATTGCCGCGGCAGGCGCCCATAATCTGCTGTTCAGCGGGCCGCCAGGCACCGGCAAAACCTTGCTCGCCAGTCGCCTGCCAGGATTGCTGCCTCCCTTGAGCGAGCAGGAAGCGCTGGAGGTGGCGGCGATTCAGTCAGTGGTCAGCCTGGCACCGCTGAGCCATTGGCCGCACCGACCATTTCGCCAGCCCCACCATTCGGCTTCAGGGCCAGCACTGGTAGGCGGCGGCTCAAAACCGCAGCCTGGAGAAATCACTCTCGCCCATCACGGCGTGCTGTTTCTCGACGAGTTGCCGGAGTTTGATCGCAAGGTGCTGGAGGTACTGCGCGAGCCACTGGAGTCGGGCCATATCGTCATCTCCCGCGCCCGCGACCGGGTGAGTTTCCCGGCGCGCTTTCAGCTAGTGGCCGCGATGAACCCATGCCCATGTGGCTATCTGGGTGAGCCAAGCGGGCGCTGTCGTTGTTCGCCGGAAAAAATCCAGCGCTATCGCAACAAACTCTCCGGGCCGTTGCTGGACCGCATTGACCTGCACGTGACCGTTGCGCGGGAAAGCACCGCGCTGAACCCGGCCACACAAGCCGGAGACGACACGGCCAGCGCTTCGGTACGTGTCGCCGAGGCCCGCGACCGCCAGCAGCAGCGCCAGGGTTGTGCCAACGCCTTTCTCGACTTGCCGGGGCTACGAGAGCATTGCGCGCTGGCGAAAGTCGATGAAGGCTGGCTGGAGACCGCCTGCGAGCGGCTGACTTTGTCGCTGCGGGCGGCGCATCGATTGTTGAAGGTCGCCCGCACCTTGGCGGATCTGGAGCAGATGGAAGCGATCGGCCGCCACCATTTGGCAGAAGCGTTGCAGTATCGGCCAGCAGCGATCAGCTAATCCCTCGCCACAGTTTTGATGCTCACCTGAATCGGTCAACCTCATGGCGCAAACCCGCCGCCAACGTCTCCAGTTCCTTGGCGGTAATCGCCAGGTTCGACACCACTTCCCGCTGCTCACTGTTGGCCAGGGCGATGCTTTGCAAGTTACTGCTGAGCAATGTGGCAGTGCTGCTCTGTTCCTGGGTTGCGGTAGTGATCGCGGCAAATTGCTGGCCGGCCGAGCGGCTTTGTTCGTCGATCCGCGCCAGAGCCAAAGCCACATCGGCATTGCGTGACAGGCCTTCCTGCATCAACACGTTGCCTTGCTCCATGGTGCTGATGGCGTTGCCGGTTTCCTGCTGGATACTCTGGATCATCCCGGAAATCTCGTCGGTGGCCTGACGGGTGCGCGACGCCAGGTTGCGCACTTCATCGGCCACCACCGCAAAGCCACGACCCTGCTCGCCGGCCCGGGCTGCTTCGATGGCGGCGTTGAGGGCCAGCAGGTTGGTCTGTTCGGCAATCGAGGTGATCACCCCAACAATTCCGCCGATTTCCTGGGAGCGCTGCCCCAAGGTGTTGATCACCGTCGCCGTGCTGTTCAGTGCGGTGGCGATATGTTCCAGGGACGACGACGCCTCTTGCATCGAGGTACGGCCGATCCGTGTTTGCTGGGCGTTTTCCTGGGCCAGGCGTTCGGTACTGCCCATATTGTCGGCGATGTTCAGCGACGTGGCGCTGAATTCTTCCACTGCGCCGGCCATGCTGGTGATCTCGCCGGACTGCTGCTCCATGCCTTCATAGGCACCACCGGACAGACCGGACAGCGCCTGAGCGCGGCTGTTGACCTCTTCGGCAGCCTTGCGGATATGGGACACCATGTTCGACAGCGCTTCGCCCATCTGATTGAAGCTGCGGGCCAACTGACCGATTTCGTCGTGGCTGGAGACATTCAAGCGCGCACTCAAATCCCCGGCACCCAAGGCTTCGGCCTGGCGCACCAGGTCCCCAAGCGGCGCCAATTTGCTGCGCAGCAGCCAGACCGTCGCGCCCACCGCCAGCAACATCGCCAGCACGCTGCCGATCACCAGGCGAATGCCCACCGACCAGGTCACTGCGCGAATTTCGGCTTTCGGCATGCTCGCCACCACCGACCACGGGCCACCGTCGAACGGCACCGAAACGCTGTAGAAGTCTTCGTTCTTGTCGCTCCAGAAATGGCCCTTACCCGGTTTCTTGGCCAGATCGAGCATCACCGGAACCGCTTGATCCAATGCTTGCACGCCGGCCGGCGGCACCAACCAACGCTGCTGTTCGTCCAGCAACGCCAGGGAGCCGGTCTGGCCAATACGGAAACGCTTGAGGTTGTCGAATTGGGTGTTCTGCGCATCGGTGTAGTCGAAACCGATAAACAATACGGCGATGACCTTACCGGCCGTATCACGCACTGGACTGTATTGAGTCATGTAGGAGCGTTCGAACAACACCGCTCGGCCGATGTAACTCTGCCCGGCCAGCAGGCGCGAATAGGCCGGGCCCTGGCGATCCAGCACCGTACCGATGGCGCGATTGCCATCCTGCTTGGTCAGGGAAGTACTGACCCGGATGAAGTCATCGCCGCTGCGCACAAACACCGTGGCCACGCCGCCGGACATCTGCTTGAACTCGTCGACTTCGTCGAAGTTGTTGTTGAGCATCTCAGTACCGAGGTACAGGCTCGGCGTCTGCACGCCGGCCACTGTCACCAGCTGGTCTGCACGCACACTCAAGCCGGCGCCGAAGCGTTTTTCGAACAGCCCGCTCAAACGCTGGGTGCTCTCGCGCAAGGTGCCGTGGAAGGTATTGAGCTGGTCAGCGAGCAACCGCGCCTCGCTGGCCAGGTGTTCTTCCCGGGTATCGAGGTTGGCGGAGTCCAGGGAACGCAGGGCAAAGACAGTACTGCCGCTGATGACGACAGCCAATATCACCGCTAAGGCAAACCCCAGCTGGGAGGCAATCCGGGCGCGTGGTTGAGACATGACAGCTCCTGGCCGAGGCCCGGATCATCCTGATCTCATAGCGCAGCTCGGCAAATTTTCTAATAGGGGGGGCACGCTGAGCCGCTAAAAAATGACGGCTCCGTCACACCTACTTCGGCGGGGCTGATCAATACTTGAGTGATTCACAGAGGCGCCACTCAAACGCATTGCTTTGGGACACTACACCGAGTCAGTCGAGCCGTTCGACCTGAGGCAACTCCATCGCCCTGACCTCGCCCTGAAGGAAGTCCGAGAGCCTGCGCAAGCGCTCACCACCGGGACGGGTTTTCGGCCAAACCAGGTAGTAATTTTCCCCACTGGCCACAGCGGTCGGCCACGGCAGGCTCAACCGGCCTTGGGCCACGTCTTCGGCCACCATCAGCAAATCGCCCATCGACACCCCATAACCTCGGGCCGCGGCGATCATGCCCAGTTCCAGGGTATCGAACACTTGCCCACCCTTGAGCGATACCTGGGACGACAGCCCCATACGCGCCAACCAGTTGCGCCAATCCCGACGGTCTGGCGTCGGGTGCAGCAGTTCGGCAGTGGCCAGGCGCGCAGCGTCCCAGGACCCGTCGCTGAGCAGGTTGGGCGCACCCACCGGGATCAGCAGTTCGGGAAACAGGTAACAGGCCTCCCAGTCTGGTGGAAAGTGGCCATTGCTCAGCAGTACAGCGCAGTCGAAGGGCTCCTGATTGAAGTCCACTTCATCGATGCTCATCCAGGCGCTGGTCAATTGCACTTCATTGCCTGGCTGCAAATGCCGGAAACGACTGAGCCGCGCCAGCAACCAGCGCATGGTCAGGGTGGACGGTGCCTTCATGCGCAGGATGTCATCTTCGGCGTTCAGGGTATGACAGGCGCGCTCCAGGGCGGCAAAGCCCTCGCGCACACCGGGCAGCAGCAATCGCGCCGCTTCGGTGAGCTGCAAGGTGCGACCGCTACGCTGGAACAGGCGGCAGGCGAAATGCTCTTCCAGGGTGCGAATGTGCCTGCTAACCGCACTTTGGGTAATGGACAACTCCTCTGCCGCACGGGTGAAGGAGTTGTATCGCGACGCGGCTTCAAATGCCCGCAAGGCATAAAGCGGAGGAAGACGACGAGACATAGGGACAGCTCCGACAGCGCAATCTCGAAACCCTACCAGAATCGCTCAGGCATGAGTTTTAATCATGCAAACCATCGCATTTATCCCTTTGTGCAAAGTGCTGAGAGCGCCGAGAATCAACCCTCCCCCCTACTCCGACTTTTTGAGCGTGATGATCATGCAGCATCCGGCACGTACCGAACTCTGGGCCATTCTGCGGCTGGCAGGGCCGTTGATTGCCTCACAGTTGGCGCACATGCTGATGGTGCTGACTGACACCCTGATGATGGCTCGACTGAGCCCCGAAGCCCTGGCTGGCGGTGGCTTGGGCGCGGCGAGCTATTCGTTTGTATCGATCTTCTGCATCGGCGTGATCGCCGCCGTCGGCACGCTGGTCGCCATCCGCCAGGGCGCGGGCGACATTGAAGGCGCCACCCGGCTGACCCAGGCCGGGCTCTGGCTGGCGTGGCTGATGGCGCTGGTGGCCGGCTTGCTGCTGTGGAACCTCAAGCCGGTGCTGCTGATGTTCGGCCAGACGCAAACCAACGTGCACTCGGCCGGGCAGTTCCTGATGATTCTGCCGTTCGCCCTGCCCGGCTACCTGACCTTCATGGCCCTGCGCGGCTTTACCAGTGCCATCGGCAAGGCGACGCCAGTCATGGTGATCAGCCTGGGCGGTACGGTGATCAACTATCTGCTCAACCATGCCTTGATCGAAGGCATGTTCGGCCTGCCTAAGCTGGGCCTGGTGGGCATTGGCCTGGTGACCGCCGTAGTCGCCAACTGCATGGCCCTGGCACTGATTTGGTACATCAAAATCAACCGAGCCTACGATGCTTATCCGCTGTGGGAGGGCCTGTTGCGTCCCAACCTTCAGTACCTGCGAGAACTGTGGCGCCTGGGCCTGCCAATTGGTGGCACCTATGCGGTGGAAGTCGGCTTGTTTGCATTCGCAGCGCTGTGCATGGGCACCATGGGCAGCACGCAATTGGCGGCGCACCAGATCGCCCTGCAAATCGTCTCGGTGGCGTTCATGGTCCCGGCGGGGTTGTCCTACGCGATCACCATGCGCATCGGCCAGCACTATGGCGCCGGGCAATTGCTGGATGCACGTCTGGCCGGGAGGGTCGGGATTGTCTTCGGAGCGGTGGCGATGCTCGGGTTTGCGGTGATGTTCTGGCTGCTGTCGAACCAGTTGATCGGCCTGTTCCTCGACCACAATGACCCGGCGTTTCGCGATGTCATCAGCCTGGCGGTCAGCCTGTTGGCTGTCGCTGCCTGGTTTGAGCTGTTCGATGGCGTACAGACCATCGCCATGGGCTGTATTCGCGGGCTCAAGGACGCCAAGACCACGTTCCTGGTGGGGCTGGGTTGCTACTGGCTTATCGGCGCACCAGCCGCCTGGTTGATGGCCTTCACGCTCGGCTGGGGGCCGACCGGCGTCTGGTGGGGCTTGGCTCTCGGCCTGGCGTGCGCAGCGGTAAGCCTGACGTGGGCGTTTGAAGCGAAGATGAAGCGGATGATTCGCCGGGAAGGAGCGGTGCATGAAGCTCACAATGAATTTCAGGCAGCGCAGCCGGACTAGATCACGTCTCCCAACAATGCCTGCTGACTGCTGCCAAACGTCAGATATTCCACCAACTGCGCCAGCGGCAACGGCTTGCTGATCAGATAGCCCTGGGCTTGATCACAGCCAAACAACCTCAACAACGCCAACTGCTCGGGCGTTTCCACACCTTCAGCGACCACTTCCAGGTTGAGGTTGTGGGCCAGGTTGATCATGGCGTGGACCAGCTTGCGGTTTTCTTCGCGCTCTTCCATGCCGCCTACAAAGCTCTTGTCGATTTTCAGCAAGGTAATCGGCAGGCTGTTGAGGTGCACGAACGATGAGAACCCGGTGCCAAAGTCATCCAGGGAAAAACGCACCCCCAGGCGGCCGAGAGCGTCCATGGTCTGCTTGACCAGATCGCTGCGACGCATCACGGCGGTTTCCGTCAGTTCGAATTCCAGCCACTGCGCGTCCACCCCCCGCTCGGCAATCAGCCGGCTAAGGGTCGACAACAATTGGCTGTCCTGGAACTGACGGAACGACAGGTTGACCGCCATGTGCAGCGGCGCAATCCCGCGTTCGCGCAGATCCTGCATGTCACGCAAGGCCCGGGAAATCACCCAGTAACCCAGCGGCACAATCAAGCCACTCTGCTCGGCCAGGGGCACGAACTCACTGGGCGGCAACAGGCCGCGCTCGCCATGGCGCCAGCGCACCAAGGCCTCCAGGCCGACGATATGCCCGTCGTCCAGGTCCAACCGTGGCTGGTAATGCAACTCCAGCTCATCACGGCGCAGCGCCCGGCGCAGTTCGCTTTCCAGGTCGGCGAGGCTGCGGGCGTTGCGGTTGATGCGCTCGTTGAAAATATGGAAGGTGCAGCCCTGGGTGCTTTTGGCTTGTTGCATGGCGATATGGGCATGCCACATCAGCGGGTCGGCGCCAGCCTTAGCGCGAGCGTGGGCTACCCCCAGGCTGCAACCGATCAGCAGGCTTTCGCCATCCACCCAATAGGGTTCGGCCATGGCTTCGGTGATGCGCTCGGCCATCCACTCGGCGCGTTGGGGCGCCCGGCGAGTGTCGATCAGCAGGGCGAATTCGTCACTGCCCAGGCGCGCCAGTTGATCCCCGGCCTCCAGCTGGCTCTTGAGCCGCGAGACCACTTGCAGAATCAGGCGGTCGCCGGCCTGGTGGCCGAGGGCGTCGTTGGCGTGACGAAAGTTGTCCAGGTCCAGGTGCCCGAGGGCCAGGCCACGTCCTTCGTTTTCAGCCAGGCGTGCGGTCAGCAGGGTCTGGAAGCCCTGGCGATTGGCGATGCCGGTCAGCGGGTCCTGTTCGGCCAGGCGCTGCAAGGTGTTTTCCAGCAAGCCGCGCTCGCGGACATGGCGCAGGCACCGGCGCAATGTATCGATATCCAATGCCATGCGGACCAACCAGTCGCTGACGCCCAACGGCGCTACCAGCGGCTCCTGTTCCAACAACAACACGCAGGGCAGGCTGCAACGGCCGGGCCCGGGTTGAAGGCTGGGAGTGGTCAACAACACCGCCGTGCGGTCGTCATCGAACAGACTGCTCACAGACTCCCAATTTGGCGCGCTGATCAGCACAGCCCCATCGCCCATCGGCGCCAGGCACTCGCGCAACAACGCTGCCCACGCTGGCTCATCGGCCAGTAGCAGCAAACGCAAGGGTTCGACAGGCGTAGACAAGCTAGCTCCCTAGACTCTGCAAAATTTCGTTGGCGGCGGGCATTATGACGTGCCGCCTGATAATGACCAATGATATTGGTTATCAAATACAGTGCAGTGCGGCTCTAGATCAAACAATAGACTCTAATACCCCGCACATCCTGCGGCAAAGTAACAAAACCGGCAAATTTAGATCGAGTGGTACGTCACACTGTCGTTCAGAGGCAGCAGAATCTCGCCAGCCTGTTAAAATACCTGCCCTTTTGATCAATGACTCCCTGAACTCTGTATGTCCCGACTCAATCCCCGGCAGCAAGAAGCCGTGAACTACGTCGGCGGCCCTCTATTGGTGCTCGCCGGCGCGGGCTCCGGCAAGACCAGCGTGATCACCCGCAAGATCGCGCACCTGATCCAGAACTGCGGCATCCGCGCCCAGTACATCGTCGCCATGACCTTTACCAACAAGGCGGCGCGAGAAATGAAAGAGCGTGTCGGCACCCTGCTCAAGGGTGGCGAAGGCCGCGGCCTCACTGTGTGTACCTTCCACAACCTGGGGCTGAACATCATCCGCAAGGAGCATCTGCGGCTGGGCTACAAGCCGGGCTTCTCGATCTTCGACGAGACCGACGTCAAAGCCCTGATGACCGACATCATGCAGAAGGAATACGCGGGCGACGACGGCGTCGACGAGATCAAGAACATGATCGGCTCGTGGAAAAACGACCTGATCCTGCCGCCCGAAGCCCTTGAAAACGCACGCAACCCCAAGGAACAGACCGCTGCCATCGTCTACACCCACTACCAGCGCACGCTCAAGGCGTTCAACGCAGTGGACTTCGACGACCTGATCCTGAAGCCGGTGAAACTGTTCCAGGAACACGCTGACATTCTCGAAAAATGGCAGAACAAAGTCCGTTACCTGCTGGTGGATGAATATCAGGACACCAACGCCAGCCAGTACCTGCTGGTGAAGCTGCTGATCGGCATCCGCAACCAATTCACCGTGGTGGGCGACGATGACCAGTCGATCTACGCCTGGCGCGGCGCACGCCCGGAAAACCTGATGCTGCTCAAGGACGACTATCCGTCCCTTAAAGTGGTGATGCTGGAGCAGAACTACCGTTCCACCAGCCGCATCCTGCGCTGCGCCAACGTGCTGATCTCCAACAACCCCCACGAGTTTGAAAAACAACTGTGGAGCGAGATGGGCCACGGCGACGAAATCCGCGTGATCCGCTGCCGCAACGAAGACGCCGAAGCCGAGCGCGTGGCCGTTGAATTGCTGACCTTGCACCTGCGCACCGACCGGCCGTACAGCGACTTTGCCATCCTGTATCGCGGCAACTACCAGGCCAAGCTGATCGAGCTGAAGCTGCAGCACCACCAGATCCCTTATCGCCTGTCCGGCGGCAACAGCTTTTTCGGACGCCAGGAAGTCAAAGACCTGATGGCCTACTTCCGGCTGATCGTAAACCCGGATGACGACAACGCCTTCCTGCGGGTGATCAACGTCCCACGCCGGGAAATCGGCGCGACCACCCTGGAAAAGCTCGGCAACTACGCCACCGAACGCAAGATATCGATGTACGCCGCCACCGACGAAATCGGTCTGGGCGAGCATCTGGACACCCGTTTCACCGATCGCCTGTCGCGCTTCAAGCGCTTTATGGACAAGGTCCGTGAGCAGTGTTCCGGCGAAGACCCGATCAGCGCCCTGCGCAGTATGGTCATGGACATCGACTATGAGAACTGGCTGCGCACCAACAGCTCCAGCGACAAGGCCGCGGACTACCGTATGGGCAACGTCTGGTTTTTGATTGAAGCGCTGAAAAACACCCTGGAAAAAGACGAAGACGGCGAAATGACCGTCGAGGACGCCATCGGCAAGCTGGTCCTGCGAGACATGCTCGAACGTCAGCAGGAAGAGGAAGACGGCGCCGAAGGCGTGCAGATGATGACCTTGCATGCGTCCAAGGGACTGGAATTCCCCTACGTGTTCATCATGGGCATGGAAGAGGAGATCCTCCCCCACCGCTCCAGCATCGAAGCCGACACTATCGAAGAAGAACGGCGCCTGGCCTACGTGGGTATTACCCGCGCCCGTCAGACCCTAGCCTTTACCTTTGCCGCCAAGCGCAAGCAGTACGGCGAAATTATCGATTGCGCCCCTAGCCGCTTCCTTGATGAGCTGCCTCCGGACGATCTGGCCTGGGAAGGCAACGACGACACACCGACCGAAGTCAAAGCCGTTCGCGGCAACACCGCTCTGGCGGATATACGCGCAATGTTAAAGCGCTAGAATTGACTACTTTTTAATCTACTTTCGGCGTACAAGACGCCAGTTGAGGAAGCTTTCGTGGAAGCACTGCACAAGAAAATTCGCGAAGAAGGCATCGTGCTTTCCGATCACGTACTCAAGGTCGACGCCTTTTTGAACCACCAGATCGACCCGGCCCTGATGAAGCTGATCGGCGACGAATTCGCCGCACGGTTCAAGGATTCGGGCATCACCAAGATCGTCACCATCGAAGCGTCGGGCATTGCCCCAGCGATCATGACAGGCCTGAACCTGGGCGTGCCGGTGATCTTCGCCCGCAAGCAGCAGTCCCTGACGCTCACCGAAAACCTGCTGTCGGCGACGGTGTACTCCTTCACCAAGAAGGTGGAAAGCACCGTGGCGATCTCGCCGCGCCACCTGACCAGCAGCGACCGCGTGCTGATCATCGATGACTTCCTGGCCAACGGTAAGGCGTCCCAAGCGCTGATCTCAATCATCAAACAGGCCGGCGCGACCGTGGCCGGCTTGGGGATCGTGATCGAGAAGTCGTTCCAGGGTGGCCGTGCGGAACTGGATGCGCAGGGTTACCGGGTTGAATCGCTGGCTCGGGTGCAGTCGTTGGCGGGTGGCGTCGTAACCTTCATCGAATAATCGACGCCCCCACATACTGTAGGAGCGAGCTTGCTCGCGAAAAACGTCCAGACAACGCGCTCATCCAGAATGCCAGCGTTATCGTTAACGTTCTTCGCGAGCAAGCTCGCTCCTACAGTGACGTCGCCTGAAGCCCTGCCAACAGCAGTCGCTGATACAAGTCCTCTTTCAACCCCTCCGGCTTGGCCAACCCCATCCGCTCCAGATGCAGGGGGAACGCCTTCGGCTCCGGTGCATCCAGCGCCGCCTTGCCCAGCTCCAGAATCTCCGTCAGTTTGAATTTGCTCTTGAGCCAGTTCAACGCCCGCAGCAAATCCCGCTCCTCATCAGTGAAATCACTGCCCAGCGGATATTCCGGAAATAACCGCGCATGCCGGGCCTGGACTGCCTGCAAACGCTCTGGCGTATTGTCGGCAAAGCGCGGGGCCAGTTGGAAATCCTTGGACAACTTGCCCGCTTTTTGCGCCCATTCGATCAGGTCGACCTGGAACCGCGAGTCGGTGATATTCAGCAGCGCCTCAATCACCTTGGCGTCAGTCTGCCCGCGCAAGTCGGCGATGCCATATTCGGTGATGACAATGTCCCGCAAGTGCCGGGGAATAGTGCAATGGCCATATTCCCAGACGATGTTGGAGCTGACCTCACCTGCCGATTCACGCCAGCTACGCAGGATCAGGATCGAGCGCGCGCCCTCCAGCGCATGGCCTTGAGCGACAAAGTTGTATTGCCCGCCCACACCGCTGAGCACACGGCCATCTTCCAATTGGTCTGCCACACCCGCGCCCATCAGGGTCACGGTAAATGCGCTGTTGATAAACCGCGCATCCAGGCGCTGCAAACGCTTGAGTTGTTCCTGCCCGTACAGCTCGTTGATGTAGCTAATGCGGGTCATGTTGAATTCCAGGCGCTTGCTCTGGGGCAAGTCCCGCAACCGCTCATAAAAACTGCGCGGCCCCAAGAAGAAGCCGCCGTGCACCGAAATACCATCTGGCTGCGCCGCCTCATCCAGGGTGCCGGCATTGGCCTGCTCCTGAGTCGCAACGTCCGGATAGACCTTGCGCCGGACGATGCCCGCATCGGCCAGTACCAGCAAGCCATTGACAAACATTTCGCTGCAACCGTAGAGGCCCCGAGCAAACGGCTCGACCCCACCTTCGCGACTGATCAGCGGCGCCCATTGGTATACGTCCAGGTCGGTGAGCAACAGCCGATAGGACTCGTTATCCGCCTGGCGCGCCAACAGTGCGGCGGTCAGCGCATCGCCCATGGAGCCGATGCCGATCTGCAAGGTGCCGCCGTCACGCACCAGGGTGCTGGCGTGCAGGCCGATAAAGTGATCCTGGAACCCCACCGGCATGTTCGGGGTGGAAAACAGCGTGGTGCTGTCCTTCTCGTCGATCAGGAGATCGAACTGATCCATGCCCAGCTCTGCATCGCCGGGCATGTAGGGCAAGTCGTTGTGGACCTGGCCGACCACCAGGATGGTTTCCCCGGCCGCGCGCCGCTTGGCGATCATCGGCAGCAGGTCGAGGGTGATGTCGGGGTTGCAGCTCAGGCTCAAGCGGTCCGGGTGTTCGCTGCTGCTGGCCACCAGTTGCGCCACCAGGTTCAAGCCAGCGGCGTTGATGTCGCGGGCGGCATGGCTGTAGTTGCTGCTGACATAGTCCTGCTGGGCCGAAGCGCTGTGGAGCAGGCTGCCGGGCTGCAGGAAGAACTGTTGCACATGGATGTTGGCCGGCAGGCTGTCCTTGTGCAGGTCGGCGAGGAAGTCCAGCTCGGGATAATCACCGAAGACTCGCTCGATAAAGGGTTCGAGGAAGCGCTTTTGCAAACCGTCACCCAAGGTCGGGCGGCCCAGGCTCAGGGCGGTGTAGATCGTCAGTGCGCGATCGGGCAGCTTGGCGATGCGACGGTACAGCGCATTGGCAAACAGATTGGGTTTGCCCAGGCCCAAGGGCATACCCATGTGAATATGCGCCGGCAACCGCGCCAGTACGTCATCCACCGCTTGCTCGATTGAACACAACTGCACCATCGGACTTCTCCCGAACATTCCATGAATTGGGGTTGGGCCGAGCTTGCCGGGTCTTTGCCGTAAAGAACAGCCTCGAAAGGCAAATCGCGCTCACAAAAAAGCCGCTCGCAAGCGGCTTTTTTGACGAAGATCGGTTTTTTACAAACCGGACATCTCCTTGATTGCACCCTTGAGGTCGTCATCCGAGCAATCGGAGCATGTCCCTTTAGGTGGCATTGCGTTGATGCCGGTGATGGCTTTGGCCAGGATGCCATCAAGGCCGCCCTGATGGTCGGCGCGCTCTTTCCAGGCAGCTTTATCACCGACTTTCGGCGCGCCCAACAGGCCGGTGCCGTGGCAAGCATTACAATGCTTGGCAACGATATCCGCCGGCGTTTTTGCTCCGCCGCCGCCCGCAGCCACAGCAACTTCCATCCCCTTGCATTCTTCGCCCTGAACACAGACCTTCCCGACGGGTTCAAGACGCTTGGCAATATCATCATTGGTCGCAGCTTGAGCGCTGACAGCCCAAAGGGCCAGTACGGCTGCTGGTGCGGCCAGCATTTTCATAATTAGGTTCACGCGTTCACCCTCATGGTGGCTATTCACGCCTGCGGCCACGGTTTCGCAGGCGGCGAAAGTATAACGGTTAGCCCGCCTCACTGAAACAACCCTATTGTCGAAGGGGAGATTCATCACGACGGAATACTGCTTCGGGTATCGCTGCAATACAGGCAGGATGCCTCTTTTCTTAAAAGTTCGCGGGTGTGGCTGCGCTGATTAGTCGCGCCGGCACATCGAACGGATTACGAAAACGGTGTGGCTTGGTGCTTTCAAAGTAGTAGCTGTCGCCGGCTTCGAGCACAAAAGTTTCAAGACCGACCACCAGTTCCAGGCGTCCTTCTACCAGGATTCCGGTTTCCTCGCCCTCGTGGGTGAGCATTTCCTCGCCGGTGTCGGCGCCTGGCGGGTAAATCTCGTTGAGAAACGCAATGGCCCGGCTTGGATACGCTCGGCCCACCAGTTTCATTGTCACCGCGCCATCGGAGATGTCGATCAGCTCATTGGCTTTATAGACGATCTGGGTCGGTTTTTCCTGGAGGATCTCCTCGGAAAAGAACTCGACCATGGACATGGGAATGCCGCCCAGCACCTTTCGCAAGGAGCTGATGGAAGGGCTGACACTGTTTTTCTCGATCATCGAAATAGTGCTGTTGGTGACGCCCGCGCGCTTGGCAAGCTCTCGCTGGGAAAGACCTTTCAGCTTACGGATGGATTGCAGTCGTTCGCCGACGTCCAATGCTGGAGCCTCCTAGATTCAGGCGTTATTGTAATTGAGCGTTATCATGGCGACAGCGTTCAGTATTTACAACACTTGGGCCTAAATCCTGGCGCCCTCAGTTCGTCGCCGACGGCTAAACGCCGCAATAGAGCCGTGGCACTCGACGCAGGTTGCAAAAAATCTGATACGGGATGGTGTCAGCAGCAGCAGCAACCTCACTGGCGAGAATGTTTTTGCCCCATAACTCGACGGTGGAACCCAGACCGGCTTCAGCGACATCGGTCAGGTCGACACACAGCATGTCCATCGACACGCGACCGAGCAATTGGCTGCGCTGGCCAGCGACCAGTACGGGTGTGCCGGTCGGAGCGTGGCGTGGATAACCGTCTGCATAGCCCATGGCAACCACGCCGATGCGCATCGGCTTCTGAGTCACGAACCTGGCACCATAGCCCACCGGTTCTCCGGCCGGCAGTTCGCGTACACAAATGACTTTCGATTCCAGAGTCATGACTGGCTGCAAACGCGCATCGATCGCCTGGCCTTCACCAAATGGCGTGGCGCCATACAGCATGAGGCCTGGGCGAACCCAATCGCTGGAAACGTTCGGCCAGCCCATCAGCGATGGCGAGTTGCGCAGGCTGACCTGGGCCGACAAGCCTTGGCTAGCCGCCGTGAATACAGCGACCTGCTCTTCGCTGCTCGTGCTGTCCAGCTCGTCTGCACGGGCGAAATGGCTCATCAACACGATCTTCGCCACTTTGCCGCTGGCCAACAGACGCTGGTAAGCGTCGTGATAGTCCTTGGGATGCAGGCCAACCCGGTGCATGCCCGAGTCCAGCTTCAGCCAGACCGTGAGCGGTTTGCTCAAGGTCGCTTGCTCAATCGCCTCCAACTGCCACAACGAATGCACCACGCACCAGAAATCATGCTCGATGATCAGCGGCAGTTCATCGGCTTCGAAAAAACCTTCCAGCAGCAACACCGGCGCACGAATGCCGGCGGCCCGCAGCTCCAGCGCTTCCTCGATGCAGGCGACGGCAAAGCCATCGGCTTGCCCCTCCAACGCCTGGGCACAGCGCACGGCGCCATGCCCGTAGGCATCAGCCTTGATCACGGCGAGGGCCTTGGCCCCACTGATTTCGCGAGCCAGTTGGTAGTTGTGGCGCAGGGCTTGAAGGTCGATCAGGGCACGGGCAGGACGCATGGCGGCAGGCTTCTAGGCGGCTTGGGGAAGAAAATCGGCACCAACTGACAGCGTCGGCACCGGGAAAGGGATCAAGGTTTAAGGCAAAGCGGCCACGACCGACAGCTCAACCAGAATTTCCGGTTCGCAGAGCTTCGACTCAACCGTCGCACGGGCCGGGGCAACACCTTTTGGCAGCCACTTGTCCCACACCGCGTTCATGCCGGCGAAATCGGCGTCAATGTCTTTCAGGTAGATCGTCACCGACAGCAGCTTGCTTTTGTCGGTACCGGCCAGATCCAGCAAACGCTCGATGTTGGCGAGGGTTTCACGGGTCTGCTGTTCAATCCCGGCACTCATGTTGTCGCCGACTTGCCCTGCCAGGTACACCGTACCGCTGTGGACAACGATCTGGCTCATGCGCTCATTGGTGAGCTGGCGCTGGATTGACATGTTTTGCGGACTCCTGGTGGTGGTTGCCGTAACGGGAAATATCGAGGCCTTCGGCACTGATTTGCGGTGTTTTCTTCGCCATCAAATCGGCCAGCAGACGACCAGAGCCACAGGCCATGGTCCAGCCGAGGGTGCCGTGGCCAGTATTCAGGAACAGGTTTTTGAACGGCGTGCCGCCAACAATCGGCGTGCCGTCCGGGGTGGTCGGACGAAGGCCGGTCCAGAATGTGGCTTCGGTCAAATCACCGCCCTGAGGATAAAGGTCGTTGACGATCATCTCCAGGGTTTCACGCCGACGCGGGTTCAGCGACAGGTCAAAACCGGCGATTTCAGCCATGCCGCCGACGCGGATGCGGTTGTCGAAACGGGTGATCGCCACCTTGTAGGTTTCGTCGAGAATGGTCGAGGTCGGGGACATTGCCGGGTTGGTGATCGGCACGGTCAGGGAGTAACCCTTGAGCGGATACACCGGCGCCTTGATCCCCAGCGGCTTGAGCAACTGCGGCGAGTAACTGCCCAGGGCCAGGACGTAGCGGTCGGCGGTTTCCAGCTTGCCGTCGATCCAGACGCCGTTGATGCGATCACCAGCCTGGTCCAGGCGCTGAATATCTTGTTCAAAGCGGAACTCGACGCCCAGCTGGATGGCCATTTCCGCCAGGCGGGTGGTGAACATCTGGCAGTCACCGGTCTGGTCATTGGGCAAGCGCAGGGCGCCGGCCAGGATATCGGTGACGCCGGCCAGGGCGGGCTCGACGCGAGCGATACCGGCACGGTCCAGCAGCTCGAAAGGCACGCCAGACTCCTTCAAGACGGCGATATCCTTGGCGGCGCCATCGAGCTGGGCCTGGGTGCGGAACAATTGCGTGGTACCCAGGCGGCGACCTTCGTAGGCAATGCCGGTTTCGGTGCGCAATTCGTCGAGGCAATCGCGGCTGTACTCAGACAGGCGGACCATGCGCTCCTTGTTCACCGCATAACGGTTGGCGGTGCAGTTACGCAGCATCTGCGCCATCCACAGGTATTGATCGATATCGGCGGTGGCCTTGATCGCCAGCGGCGCGTGGCGTTGCAGCAGCCACTTGATGGCCTTGAGCGGCACACCCGGCGCGGCCCACGGCGAGGCGTAGCCAGGTGAGACCTGCCCGGCGTTGGCGAAACTGGTCTCCATGGCAACAGCCGGCTGACGGTCGACCACAACCACCTCGAAACCGGCCCGCGCCAAATAGTAGGCACTGGCCACACCAATGACACCGCTACCCAAGACCAGAACACGCATTTTTATATCCTCATCGCGGCTTGACCGCTGACGTTTATTGTTCAGCACAAAGATGTTTGCAGTATAAAAAGCATTCGCCAGTGCATTTCACTATATAACTGCCTATATTTGGCGAGAATTCTCGGCAAAAACCCTTTTCACGGAGGCGCATCCCCTATGCGTACCAACACCCAGACCAAACGGGAGCTGGACAAGATCGATCGCAACATCCTGCGCATCCTGCAAGCTGACGGGCGAATTTCCTTCACCGAGTTGGGAGAAAAGGTCGGACTGTCGACCACGCCCTGCACCGAGCGGGTTCGGCGCCTGGAGCGTGAAGGGATCATCATGGGCTACAACGCCCGGCTTAATCCCCAGCACTTGAAGGGTAGCCTGCTGGTGTTTGTCGAGATCAGCCTCGACTACAAATCAGGCGATACCTTCGAAGAATTCCGACGAGCCGTGCTGAAACTGCCTCATGTGTTGGAGTGCCACCTGGTGTCGGGGGATTTCGACTACCTGGTAAAGGCGCGGATTTCCGAGATGGCCTCGTACCGCAAACTGCTGGGCGACATCCTGCTCAAACTGCCCCATGTGCGGGAGTCCAAGAGCTATATCGTGATGGAAGAGGTGAAGGAGAGTTTGAGTTTACCCATACCGGATTGAAGAGCGGACTAAACCAGCACTTGCCGCGTCGTCGCCATGTACTCATGAATCTGCTTCTCCACCCGTGGATGGATCATCTCCACCGGGCCGCGGCCATTGGGGCATGGCAGGGTCGGCGTAGTACCGAACAGTCGGCAGATCAGCGGCCGCTCGCCGTAGACGGTGCAGCCATTGGGGCCCAGGTGCACGCAGTTCAGTTCGTCCATCGCGGCGTCCTGTTCGGCAGCCGTCTTACGGGGCAGACGGGACATTTCCTCGGTTGAGGTGGTCACCGGCCCACAGCAGTCGTGGCAACCCGGGACGCACTCAAACGAGGGGATTTGCTGACGCAGCGTGCGAATTTTCTGACTGTTGCAACTCATCGAAACAGGTACCGAACGGCGAATAGGCATGGATTCTGCCTTAAAAACCCTCGGTGAGACAGCTTCGTCCGACCGCTGTATCCTGCGTCACATTTTCCAAACACGGATGCCTCCCATGACAGCCAGTGCCCGGCACACCGCTTCCTACTATGCAGCCAGCAGCTTGCCGCAACCCGATCATCCGGTGCTTGTAGGAGAAGTGGTGGCCGATGTGTGCGTGGTTGGTGGCGGTTTTTCCGGGCTCAACACCGCCCTGGAGTTGGCCGAACGAGGCTTGAGCGTGGTGCTGCTGGAAGCGCACAAGATCGGCTGGGGCGCCAGCGGTCGAAATGGCGGGCAGTTGATTCGCGGCGTTGGTCACGGCCTGGATCAGTTTTCCAATGTCATCGGCACCGACGGCGTGCGGCAGATGAAGCTAATGGGCCTGGAAGCCGTGGAGATTGTGCGCCAGCGGGTCGAGCGTTTCCAGATCGACTGTGACCTGACCTGGGGCTACTGCGACCTGGCCAACAAACCCCGCGACCTGGAAGTCCTGAGCGCCGATGTCGACGAACTGCGCAGCCTGGGCTATCGCCATGAACTGCGTCTGCTGCAAGCCGGGGAGATACGCAGCGTGGTGGGTTCCGACCGGTATGTCGGCGGGATGATCGACATGGGCTCCGGGCATCTGCATCCGCTTAACCTGGCCCTCGGCGAAGCTGCTGTCGCCCAGCGACTGGGGGTGAAGCTGTTCGAACAATCGCAAGTGGTGCGTATCGACTATGGCCCGGAAGTCAAAGTCCACACCGCCCAAGGCTGCGTGCGGGCCAAGACCCTGGTGCTGGGCTGCAATGCCTATCTGAACGACCTCAATGCGCAACTGAGCGGCAAGGTACTGCCCGCCGGCAGTTACATCATCGCCACCGAACCCTTGAGCGAAGCGCAAGCCGCTGACCTGCTGCCGCAGAACATGGCGGTGTGTGACCAGCGGGTAACCGTGGATTACTTCCGGCTGTCGGCGGACCGGCGCCTACTGTTCGGCGGTGCCTGTCACTATTCCGGCCGCGATCCCCAGGACATCGGTGCCTATATGCGGCCGAAGATGCTGCAAGTGTTCCCGCAACTGGCTGGCGTAAAAATCGATTACCAATGGGGCGGCATGATCGGCATCGGCGCCAACCGTTTGCCGCAGATCGGTCGGCTGGCTGATCAGCCTAACGTGTATTACGCCCAGGCCTACGCCGGCCATGGGCTCAACGCCACCCACCTGGCGGGCAAGCTGTTGGCCGAAGCCATCAGCGGCCAGCAAAGTGGTGGCTTTGATCTGTTTGCCAAGGTGCCGCACATGACCTTCCCCGGCGGCAAGCATTTGCGCTCGCCGCTGTTGGCGCTGGGAATGCTCTGGCACCGGCTCAAAGAGTTGGTGTAACCCTTACCCGCGCCAGAACGGCTTCAATCCTTCCCGTCGCGCCTGCCCGGGGCTCAAGCCGATATCGCGCAACTGCTCCGCGGTCAGCTCCAACAGTGCCTTGCGCGTGTGCCGACGGTGCCAGAAAAGGGCCCAGCGGCTGAGGAAGGAAGGTGCATTGCGGCGGATGCACACGCCCGTCGCCCGCTCCTGCCCTGCTGCCAGCTCCTGACTGTGTAGCGCCAGCCGTACATCGCTCAAGCCGTTCATTTTGCTGCCCCTCATCTACCTGTTGCCATGAGTGACCATGATGAGTCGAGCGTCGAAACCAATACAGATCCAAACAGCCAGCATTAAATCCATACAGATACTGCCTATCTTTGACTGAATCGTGTATTTTCGCTTCATCTGTACTGGTTAACCGGGAGCAAACGTCATGACCCTCTATGTAAACCTCGCCGAACTGCTGGGCACTCGCATCGAACAGGGCTTCTACCGCCCCGGCGACCGGCTGCCCTCGGTACGGGCCTTGAGTGTCGAACACGGGGTCAGCCTGAGCACTGTGCAGCAGGCCTATCGGCTGCTGGAAGACAACGGCCTGGCGATGCCAAAGCCTAAATCCGGTTACTTCGTGCCCGTGGGCCGAGAGCTACCGGCATTGCCAGCGGTGGGCCGCCCGGCCCAGCGCCCGGTGGAAATATCTCAGTGGGACCAAGTACTGGAACTGATCCGCGCCGTCCCGCGCAAAGACGTCATACAGATGGGCCGGGGCATGCCGGATGTTCTGTCACCCACCATGAAACCTCTGCTGCGCAGCCTGGCGCAGGTCAGCCGCCGACAGGATATGCCCGGCCTGTATTACGACAACATCTACGGCTACCTGGAGCTGCGCGAGCAGATTGCCCGCTTGCTGCTGGACTCTGGCTGCCAACTGAGCGCCCAGGACCTGGTGATCACCACTGGCTGCCATGAGGCGCTGTCCACCAGCATCCGCGCCACTTGCGAGCCGGGCGATATCGTTGCAGTTGACTCGCCGAGCTTCCACGGTGCCATGCAGACCCTCAAGGGCGCGGGCATGAAAGCCCTGGAAATCCCTACCGACCCGTTGACCGGCATCAGCCTCGAAGCCCTGGAGCTGGCGCTGGAGCAGTGGCCGATCAAGGCCATACAGTTGACGCCTAACTGCAACAACCCGCTGGGCTACATCATGCCGGAGTCACGCAAACGGGCGCTGCTGACACTGGCCCAGCGCTTTGACGTGGCGATCATTGAGGACGATGTATATGGCGAACTGGCCTACAGCTACCCGCGACCGAGAACCATCAAATCCTTCGACGACGATGGCCGCGTCCTGCTGTGCAGTTCCTTCTCGAAAACCTTGGCGCCGGGCCTGCGGATCGGCTGGGTAGCGCCGGGCCGTTATCTGGAACGGGTGCTGCACATGAAATACATCAGCACCGGCTCCACCGCCACCCAACCACAGATCGCCATTGCCGAATTTCTCAAAAATGGGCATTTCGAACCTCATTTGCGGCGGATGCGCACTCAATACCAACGTAATCGCGACCTGATGCTCGACTGGGTCAGCCGCTACTTCCCGACCGGCACCCGCGCCAGCCGCCCCCAAGGCAGCTTCCTGTTGTGGGTGGAGTTGCCGGAGGGGTTCGACACCCTGAAGCTCAATCGGGTGCTGATCGACCAAGGCGTGCAGATTGCTGTGGGAAGTATCTTTTCCGCCTCAGGCAAATACCGTAACTGCCTGCGGATGAACTACGCTGCCAAGCCAACGCCGCAGATTGAAGAGGCGGTGCGCAAGGTCGGTGCGGCGGCCATCAAGTTGCTGGCCGAAACGGAGCAAGGCCTGGACTGACCTTTCGCGGAAAATTACCGTCATATGGCGATAACCGCCCTGATTCGGAACCCACACCCTTGATGAGCCAACGGCTTTTAGCGCTTTTCCTGCTGGGATTCCTGGGCGTGGCCGGTTGCGCCACCGTGAATGTGCCGCGTACACCCAGCCAAGCCATGCCAGCGATCGACTCCTCCTTCGGCCGCTCGATCCAGGCCCAGGCCGCGCCGTACCAGGGCCGCTCTGGATTTCGCCTGCTGCCCAACAGCAGCGAAGCGTTCATGGCCCGCGCCGAACTGATCCGCAACGCCCAGACCAGCATCGACCTGCAGTACTACATCGTTCATGACGGCATCAGCACGCGGATGCTGGTGGAGGAACTGCTCAAAGCCGCTGACCGTGGCGTGCGGGTGCGTATCCTGCTGGATGACACCACCAGCGATGGCCTGGACGAGATCATCGCCACCCTCGCCGCCCACCCGCAGATCCAGATTCGCCTGTTCAACCCGCTGCACCTGGGCCGCAGCACCGGAGTGACTCGGGCCATGGGCCGGCTGTTCAACCTGTCGCTGCAACACCGGCGCATGCACAACAAGCTGTGGCTGGCGGACAACAGCGTGGCCATCGTCGGTGGACGCAACCTGGGGGATGAGTATTTCGATGCCGAACCCAACCTGAACTTCACCGATATCGACATGCTCAGCGTCGGGCCGGTGGCCGAGCAACTGGGCCACAGCTTCGATCAGTACTGGAACAGCGCCCTGAGCAAACCGATTGACGAATTCATCTCCACTGCGCCTTCCTCGCGCGACCTGGCCGCCGCCCGCTTGCGCCTGGAAGAATCCCTGGCCGAGTCCCGCCAGCAAAACCACGCACTCTATCGCCGCCTGATGGCCTACAAAACCCAGCCGCGCATGGACATCTGGCGCCGCGAGCTGATCTGGGCGTGGAACCAGGCTTTATGGGATGCGCCGAGCAAAGTCCTGGCTAAGGCCGATCCCGATCCACGGCTGCTGCTGACCACGCAACTGGCACCGGAAATGGAAGGCGTCAGCCACGAACTGATGATGATTTCAGCCTACTTCGTGCCCGGCCAACCTGGCTTGCTGTACCTGACCGGCCGGGCCGACGCGGGTGTATCGGTAAGCCTGCTGACCAACTCCCTGGAAGCCACCGACGTGCCAGCGGTGCACGGTGGCTACGCGCCCTACCGCAAGGCGTTGCTGGAGCATGGAGTGAAGCTGTACGAGCTGCGCCGTCAACCGGGAGGCGGCGGCAGTGGCCCGCATCTGTTGCGCAGCGGTTCATTCCAGGGCTCGGATTCCAGCCTGCACAGCAAGGCGATCATCTTTGACCGGAAAAAATCGTTTATCGGCTCCTTCAACTTCGACCCGCGTTCAGTGCTGTGGAACACCGAAGTCGGCGTGTTAGTGGACAGCCCAGAGCTGGCCGAACACGTGCGCAACCTGGCGCTGGAAGGCATGGCGCCGGCTTTGAGTTATCAAGCCAAGCTGCAGGATGGGCAAGTGGTGTGGGTGACGGAAGATAACGGCCAGCTGCATACGCTGCCCCGTGAGCCGGGGAGCTGGTGGCGCAGGTTCAATGCCTGGTTCGCCACCACTGTTGGCCTGGAGCGCATGTTGTAGCGAGCTTGCTCGCGAAAAACCCGAGAGCGCGGCGTTCATTCAGGCAGCAAACGTTATCGTTGACGACCATCGCGAGCAAGCTTGCTCCTACACGGACTGTGTAGCGCCAAATGCGCCTTGGCGCAGCAGCAAAATCACCAGCCCAAACGCCCCCGCCGCCATCAGCAATGGCAGCGCATGCCCGCTAACCCACTGGCTGCCTGCGCCGGCCACCAGTGGCCCGATCAAGCAGCCGATCCCCCACAACTGCGCGATATGGGCATTGGCGCGCACCAGCGCATCGTCGCGGTAGCGCTCGCCGATCAGGATCAACGATAAGGTGAACAGGCCACCGGCACTGGCACCAAACAGCACCCACACCGGCCAGATCAGCAATGTATCCAGCAGCAGCGGAATCGCCAGGCTCGACCCCAGCAACAGCAGTGCGCAACCCATAAACAGGGTGCGCCGGGGCAGGTAATCGGCCAGCGCACCAATCGGCAATTGCAGCAGTGCATCGCCCACTACCACCGTACTGACCATGGCCAGGGCAATCTCGGCCGTGAAACCTTGTTGCAGGCAATACACCGGTAGCAGCGTAAGAATCATCGCCTCGAAGGCAGCGAACAAGGCCACCGCCCAGGCAATTGCTGGCAAGCCCTGGCAGAAGCGCAGCAAGTCGCCAAAGGTCACACTGAGGGATTCGGCGGTCGGTGCCCCTGATCGACCCAAAAGCACTATCGGTGAGACGGTCAGCAAGCCCACGCCGACCCAGAAGCCAATGTCGTTATCCGTGCCCAGCGCGCCCAGCAACAGCGGCCCCGACAGCTGGCTCAGGGCATAGCTGCAGCCATACAGCGCCACCAGCCGCCCTCGCCATTGCTCCACCACCAGTTGGTTGATCCAACTTTCGCCGAGGATGAACACAATGGTCAGGATCACCCCGATCATCAGGCGCAGCACCAGCCACACCGGATAGCTGGGCAATACCGCCAGCAAGCCGATGGAAATCGCACCGGCCCACAGGCACAGACGCATCAGGTTCGCCGTGCCCAACCGCGAGGCCAGGCCACTGGACACCTTGGCCCCCAACAACACACCGAAGGCCGGCATCGCCGCCATGACACCGATAGCAAAGCTGCCGTAGCCCCAGCTTTCCAGGCGCAGGGACACCAGCGGCATGCTCATGCCCAGAGCGAGGCCGACGCTCAACACTGAGGCCAGGACGGCGAAGTAAGTCGCCCAACGCATTTACATGCTCCTGTGGATAATTATTTTTCAGACCGTAAACGAACTGTAGGAGCGAGCTTGCTCGCGAAAAACCTGAGAGTGCTGCGTGCATTCAGCATGCCCGCGTCATCGTTCAAGTCCATCGCGAGCAAGCTCGCTCCTACAGGGGATCGCCGGGGTTACTTACAACTTGATCCAGGTCGACTTCAGTTCGGTGTACTTGTCGAACGCGTGCAGCGACTTGTCGCGGCCGTTGCCCGATTGCTTGAAGCCACCAAATGGCGCGGTCATATCCCCGCCATCGTATTGGTTGACCCATACACTACCGGCACGCAGGGCCTTGGCGGTCAGGTGCGCCTTGGAGATGTTGGCAGTCCACACCGCAGCGGCCAGGCCGTACGGGGTGTCGTTGGCGATCTCGATGGCTTCTTCAGCGCTGTCGAAGGTAATGACCGACAGCACCGGGCCGAAGATTTCTTCCTGGGCGATTTTCATCGCGTTGTTCACACCGTCGAAAATCGTTGGCTCAACGTAGGTGCCACCGGTTTCCTGCAGGATGCGCTTGCCACCGGCCACCAGCTTGGCGCCATCGGCATGCCCGGACTCGATGTACGACAGCACGGTGTTCATCTGCTGGGTATCCACCAGCGCGCCGACGTTGGTCGCAGGGTCCAGTGGGTTGCCCGGCTTCCAGCCCTTGAGCGCTTCAATCACCAGCGGCAGGAAGGTGTCCTTGATCGAGCGTTCGACCAGCAAGCGGGAACCTGCAGTGCAGACTTCGCCCTGGTTGAAGGCAATGGCGCCAGCAGCGGATTCGGCAGCGGCTTGCAGGTCCGGGGCATCGGCAAACACGATGTTCGGGCTCTTGCCGCCGGCTTCCAGCCACACGCGCTTCATGTTCGATTCGCCGGAGTAGATCAGCAGTTGCTTGGCGATCTTGGTGGAACCGGTGAACACTAGGGTATCGACGTCCATGTGCAACGCCAAAGCCTTGCCCACTGTGTGGCCGTAGCCCGGCAGCACGTTGAGCACTCCTTGGGGGATACCGGCTTCGACGGCCAGGGCGGCGATGCGGATGGCGGTCAGCGGCGATTTTTCGGACGGTTTGAGGATCACCGAGTTACCGGTGGACAGCGCCGGCCCCAGCTTCCAGCAGGCCATCATCAGTGGGAAGTTCCACGGCACGATGGCAGCAACCACCCCGATCGGCTCACGGGTCACCAGACCCAGTTGGTCATGGGGCGTGGCAGCGACTTCGTCGTAAATCTTGTCGATGGCTTCGCCGCTCCAGCTCAGGGCTTGCGCGGCGCCAGGGATATCGATGCCTAGGGAATCGCTGATCGGCTTGCCCATGTCCAGGGTTTCCAGCAGCGCCAGCTCCTCGGCATTGGCCTTGAGCAGTGCTGCGAAACGGATCATGGTGGTTTTACGCTTGCTTGGCGCCAGGCGCGACCAGACACCAGAATTGAAGGTGGCACGGGCATTTTCAACGGCGCGCTGGGCGTCGGCGACGTCACAGCTGGCGACGGTGGTCAGCAGGCGGCCATCGACCGGGCTGATGCACTCGAAGGTCTCGCTGGAGACGGCAGCGGTGTATTCGCCATTGATGTAGGCGCGACCTTCGATCTTCAGATCCTTGGCGCGTTGTTCCCAGTCGGCACGGGTCAGGGTGGTCATGCGAGTGTCCTCCTCTTATTAAATACAAGGGCCCGGCATGGTGCTCGGGTACCTTTGAAGAATGCTTGCCCGGCCAGCCAGCTGTTCGGCTCAAGGCACCCACCACCCTAAACCAGCCGCCGGGGATGTTTCAATATATTTGACACAACAGCGGTAAACACCCTTGCGATGTTCATTTTAATAAACATAGACTTTGAGCCCTCCATCCGCAGGCCAGACGGGATACGCACATGAACATTCAGAATATCGTCGACTTCAGCCAGGCCAAGACCGAGCCCGAGCGCTATCGCCCGGCCGCGGAAAAAATCCTCAAGGGCGATCCCGAGCAAACCGTCTACAACCACTACAACAGTCCATGTGGCCAGATGAGCGCTGGGGTCTGGGAAGGTGCCGTTGGGCAATGGAAGGTCAACTACAGCGAACATGAATACTGCGAAATCGTACAGGGCGTTTCCGTACTGCGAGATGTCGACGGCAACGCCAAGACCCTGCGCGCCGGTGATCGCTTCGTGATTCCGGCAGGTTTTATCGGCACCTGGGAAGTGCTGGAGGCGTGCCGCAAGATCTATGTAGTGTTTGAACAAAAGGCCTGATTTATCTACCGCCCTGACATACACCTTCTACGAGATTTTGTTGCGATGCCTTGGGTCCAAGGCAAAGCGGCAGGGGCCTTTTTACTGCGGCTGCGCAGCGAGGGCTTTTCGAGCGCAAAAAAAAGCCCGCATCGTGAGATGCGGGCTTTTTTCAGAAAGAAAACCAATTACTTGATTTTGCCTTCTTTGTAGATCACGTGCTTGCGAACGCGCGGGTCGAACATTTTCTTTTCGAGCTTGTCCGGGGTAGTACGCTTGTTCTTGTCGGTAGTGTAGAAGTGACCAGTACCGGCGCTAGAGATCATTCGAATCAATTCACGCATGATATAGCTCCTTAAATCTTGCCAGCGCGGCGGATTTCGGCCAGCACGACAGTGATGCCACGCTTGTCGATGATGCGCATGCCTTTAGCAGATACGCGCAGACGAACAAAACGTTTCTCTTCTTCAACCCAGAAGCGGTGATGCTGCAGGTTAGGCAGGAAACGACGACGGGTTTTGTTATTTGCGTGGGAAATGTTATTCCCAGTCACCGGACCCTTACCGGTAACTTGACAGACTCTCGACATGCCTCAGCCCTCTAAAACCACATGCCCAACCCGGCATGGGTTGGCCGCTTAATCTCTCAGTCATTTGGCGCCAGGCGCCGCGTTTCTTTAGGGTCTTACCGGCTACACCTACTAGCGAAGGAACCGGGCCCCTAGAAAAGAGCGCTGCTTTATACCAGAAAGACCCAAGTGCAACAACAGTCCGTGTATTTTTACCGGTATAAATCTCGCCCACAAACGCCTGAACCGTTGCCAGGGTGGGCCGCTGCACGAGTGAACCGCTCGTCGCACAGAATGATTTACAGCGCTTGCGCACACCGTAAGATGTCCGGCAAAACGACCTGAGACGCCATCAAAACAGCATTTGAGGCAAAAGCACAGGCAAAAATGGGCTAGTCATTTATCAATCAGCCCACTACGGTAGGACTTTTCCAGACTGCACTCGCAGATGGGCCTTCGATCTGCAAAGGAAACCGACCATGCGCCTCGCTGCCCTGCCGCTATTGCTAGCCCCGCTTTTTCTTGCTCCGCAGGCCTTGGCGGCCACCACTTTGAGCGTCTGCACCGAGGCCAGCCCCGAAGGGTTCGACGTGGTACAATACAACTCGCTGACCACCACCAACGCCTCGGCAGACGTGCTGATGAATCGCCTGGTGGACTTCGACGCCGCCAGCGGCACACTGACTCCCAGCCTGGCCGACAGCTGGGACGTCTCGCCAGACGGCCTGACCTATACCTTCAAACTGCACCCAGGTGTTAAATTCCACCGCACCGAGTATTTCAGCCCAAGTCGCACCTTGACCGCTGAAGACGTGCGCTTCAGCTTCGAGCGCATGCTCGATCCGGCCAATCCGTGGCACAAGATCGCCCAGAGCGGCTTCCCGCATGCGCAATCCCTGCAACTGTCGGCACTGATCAAGAAAATCGATGCGCTGGACCCACTGACCGTGCGCTTTACCCTGGACCATGCCGACTCAACGTTCCTGGCCGCACTGAGTATGGGTTTTGCCTCGATATACCCGGCTGAATACGCCGATAAATTGCTCAAGGCTGGCACCCCGGAAAAGCTCAACAGCCAACCGATCGGTACCGGGCCGTTCATTTTCGGGCGTTTCCAGAAAGACGCATCTATCCGCTACAAGGCCAACCCGGAGTACTTCGCCGGTAAACCTGCTGTGGATAACTTGATCTTTGCCATCACCACAGACGCCAACGTCAGGCTGCAAAAGCTGCGACGCAACGAGTGCCAGATCGCCCTGTCGCCCAAGCCCCTGGATATTGGCGAAGCCCAGCAGGACGCTGCACTCAAGGTAGAAAAAACCGCTGCCTTTATGACCGCCTTCGTCGCTATCAACAGCCAGCATCCGCCTCTGGACAAGCCAGAAGTACGTCAGGCGATCAACTTGGCTTTCGACAAGGCCAGCTACCTCAAAGCGGTATTCGAAGACACTGCCGAAGCCGCCAATGGCCCTTTCCCACCTAATACCTGGAGCTATGCCAAGGAATTACCAGGCTATCCCCAGGACGTCGCCAAGGCCAAGGTGCTGCTCGAAAGAGCCGGCCTCAAGGACGGTTTTAAAACTACTATCTGGACCCGACCTTCAGGCAGCTTGCTCAACCCCAACCCAAGCCTTGGCGCTCAGTTGTTGCAAGCGGACCTGGCTAAAATTGGCATCCAGGCCGAAATACGCGTGATCGAGTGGGGTGAGCTGATCCGCCGCGCGAAGGCCGGCGAACACGACTTGCTGTTCATGGGCTGGGCGGGCGACAACGGCGACCCGGATAACTTCCTGACCCCGCAGTTCTCCTGTGCGGCGGTGAAATCCGGCACCAACTTCGCCCGTTATTGCGACTCCGCACTGGACAAGCTGATTAGCGCCGGCAAGACCACCAGCGAGCAAGGGGTGCGCAGCAAGCTGTATCAACAGGCACAGGCGCAGATCCAGCAACAGGCACTGTGGCTGCCGCTCGCACACCCCACGGCCTTTGCCCTGACGCGCAAAAATGTCGAGGGGTATCAGGTCAGCCCGTTCGGGCGTCAGGATTACTCGCAGGTGAGCGTCAAGCCATAAGCTGCAAGCTGCAAGCTAACTTGAGGCTTGCAGCTTGCCCCTTGCAGCTGCCTTTCTACATCCACCCGTACTCGGCCATGGACAACGGATCCCCGTCGCCAACAATGATGTGGTCCAGTACCCGCACGTCGACCAACTCCAGGGTTTTTTGCAAAAGCTTCGTCAGCTTGCGGTCGGCAATGCTTGGCTCGGCGCTCCCGGAAGGATGGTTGTGACACAGGATCAGCGCAGCCGCGTTATAGGCCAGGGCACGCTTGACCACTTGCCTTGGGTACACCGTGGCATTGTCGATGGTGCCTTGAAACAACTTCTCAAAACCCAACACCCGATGCCTTGAATCGAGAAACAGGCAGCCGAATACCTCGTGGGGTTCATGGCGCAACAGCGCCTTGAGGTAATCGCGCACTGCCATTGGGCTTTCCAACGCCGAATCGTGCCGCAGGCGCTCGGCCAGATGGCGCTGGGCCATTTCCAGCACGGCCTGGAGCTGGGCAAACTTCGCCGGGCCCAGCCCCAGGTGCTGGCTGAATTGCGCCTGTTTGGCCTCCAGCAGAGCACGCAAACTGCCGAACTGCTTCAGCAGATGACGCGCCAGATCCACCGCACTTTTGCCCGCCACCCCGGTGCGCAGAAAAATCGCCAACAATTCAGCATCGGAAAGATTTGCCGCACCCAACTCCAAAAGTTTCTCCCGCGGGCGCTCCGCCGCGGGCCAATCGCGAATACTCATAGCACCTCCGTGTGCATGTGCGCCGCTGTTGCGTGGCGGTCGCTGTGTTATCTTAGCCCATCTTTTTGCGTGCGATTTCACCTGGGGAGGGGGCATCGCAACGCCATCACTGAACTGGAAAGGCAAGCCAATGCAGCGTCTGTATCGGAAACGCATCGTTCTCGGCGTCGGCGGCGGCATTGCCGCCTACAAGAGCGCAGAACTAGTTCGCCGGCTTCTGGACCAAGGCGCCGAAGTGCGCGTGGTCATGACCCGTGGCGGTAGCGAGTTCATCACCCCGTTGACCATGCAGGCCCTGTCCGGGCACCCGGTTCACCTGGACCTGCTGGACCCGGCGGCGGAAGCCGCCATGGGCCATATCGAGCTGGCCAAGTGGGCCGACCTGGTGCTGATCGCGCCCGCCACCGCCGACCTGATCGCCCGCCTGGCACAGGGCATCGCCAATGACTTGCTGACCACGCTGGTGCTGGCCACCGACGCTACCGTCGCCATAGCTCCCGCGATGAACCAGGCCATGTGGCACGACCCAGCCACCCAAGCCAATACCCAACTGCTGCAAAGCCGTGGCCTCAAGGTCTTCGGCCCGGCATCCGGCAGCCAGGCCTGCGGCGACGTGGGCATGGGCCGCATGCTCGAAGCCACTGACCTGGCGCTGTGCGCCGCCGAGTGTTTCCAGCACCTGGCCCTGACCGGCAAGCACGTGCTGATCACCGCAGGTCCGACCCAGGAAAACATCGACCCGGTGCGCTACATCACCAACCACAGCTCCGGAAAAATGGGCTTTGCCCTGGCCGAAGCAGCGGTAGAAGCCGGCGCTCGCGTCACCTTGATCACCGGCCCCGTGCACTTGCCAACGCCTGACCGTGTCACCCGCATCGACGTGGTCAGCGCCCGTGACATGCTCGCGGCCTGCGAAGCGGCAATCCCTTGCGACCTGTTTATCGCCTCGGCAGCGGTCGCGGACTACCGCCCGGAAGTCATTGCTCCACAAAAACTCAAGAAAGACCCTACGAGCGGCGACGGCCTGCTCCTGCAAATGGTCCGCAACCCGGATATTCTGGCGACTATCGCCACCCATCCAGATCGCCCGTTCAGCGTCGGTTTCGCGGCCGAAACCGAGCATCTGCTGGACTATGCTGCTCGCAAATTGAAAGACAAAAACCTCGACCTGATCGTTGCCAATGATGTCGCCAACCCAAGCATCGGCTTCAACAGCGAGGAAAACGCCTGCAGCGTGATCGACCGCGAACTGCACGCCACCCTTTTCGTCCAGACCAGCAAAGGCAAGATTGCCCGCCAACTGATCTCTTTTATCGCCCAACGGCTGAACCAGGTTTAATTTCCATGCACGCTTTGCAAGCCAAGATCCTCGACCCCCGCATCGGCAACGAATTCCCGCTGCCGGCCTACGCCACACCGGGTTCCGCCGGCCTCGACCTGCGTGCCATGCTCAAGCAGGACACCGTTCTTGAGCCTGGCCAGACCCTGCTGATCCCTACCGGCCTGTCAATTTATGTGGGTGATCCCGGCTTGGCTGCACTGATCCTGCCGCGCTCCGGCCTGGGCCACAAACACGGCATCGTCCTCGGTAACCTGGTGGGCCTGATCGACTCGGACTATCAGGGCGAACTGATGGTGTCTTGCTGGAACCGTGGCCAGACCGCTTTCAACATCGCGGTCGGCGAGCGCATTGCCCAGTTGGTGCTGGTTCCGGTCGTGCAGGCGCACTTTGAACTGGTTGAAGAGTTCGACGAAACCCAACGCGGCGCAGGTGGTTTCGGGCATTCCGGCAGCCACTGACCACGCTGATCCAGGCCGGGCACCCTGCCCGGCCCGCAGCCAACGCATGGCTTTCAGGATGAATAATGCGCAGCGCCTATCAAGAAGATTTGCCTTGTGAAATCAAGGTATTAAGCGGTAAGGGAAGTGGTTCCGCTGCGCAGGTGGCACTTTTGCACCACGAACTCTATGCCAAAAATGCCGTCATACCCTTCAGTCTGAGCCTGCCGGTCAGCAACATTTAGGCCTGTCCAGCCCCGTATCGATGGAGTTTCCCAGTGATGAGCAACGCAGCCCACGTCGCACCGACATTTCCCGACAGCATCTTCCGCGCCTACGACATCCGTGGCGTCGTTCCCAAGACCCTGACCGCCGAAACCGCCTACTGGATCGGCCGCGCCATTGGCTCCCAGAGCCTGGCCCAGGGCGAGCCCAACGTTTGCGTGGGCCGTGACGGGCGACTGTCCGGCCCTGAGCTGGTGGAGCGACTGATTCAGGGCGTGGCCGACAGCGGCTGCCATGTCAGCGATGTCGGCCTGGTGCCAACCCCAGCGCTGTACTACGCCGCCAATGTGCTGGCTGGCAAGTCGGGCGTGATGCTCACCGGCAGCCACAACCCGTCGGACTACAACGGCTTCAAGATCGTGATTGCCGGCGACACCCTGGCCAACGAACAGATCCAGGCCCTGCACACCCGCCTCAAGACCAACGACCTGACCAGCGGCAAGGGCAGTATCACCAAGGTCGACATTCTTCAGCGCTACTCGGACGAAATCACCCGCGACATCAAGCTCGACCGACGCCTCAAAGTGGTGGTGGACTGCGGCAACGGCGCAGCTGGCGTGATCGCCCCGCAACTGCTCGAAGCCCTGAACTGCGAAATAATCCCGCTGTTCTGCGACGTCGATGGCAATTTCCCCAACCATCACCCGGACCCGGGCAAACCTGAAAACCTGGTGGACTTGATCGCCAAGGTCAAGGAAACCGGTGCTGACCTGGGCCTGGCGTTCGATGGCGACGGCGACCGTGTTGGCGTGGTGACCAACACCGGCAATATCGTGTTCCCGGACCGCTTGCTGATGCTGTTCGCCCGCGACGTGGTGGCACGCAATCCTGGCGCCGAGATCATCTTCGACGTCAAATGCACCCGCCGCCTGACACCGCTGATCAAGGAATACGGTGGTCGCCCACTAATGTGGAAGACCGGTCATTCGTTGATCAAAAAGAAAATGAAGGAAACCGGTGCCCTGTTGGCTGGCGAAATGAGCGGGCACGTGTTCTTCAAGGAGCGCTGGTTCGGCTTTGACGACGGTATTTACAGCGCCGCGCGCCTGCTGGAGATCCTCAGCAAGGAGAAATTCACCGCCGAAGACCTGTTTGCGACCTTCCCGGACGATATTTCTACGCCGGAAATCAATATCCATGTGACCGAAGAGAGCAAATTCAGCATCATTGACGCACTGCACGATGCGCAATGGGGCGAAGGCGCCAACCTGACCACCATTGATGGCGTGCGAGTCGATTACGCCAAAGGCTGGGGCCTGGTTCGCGCGTCCAACACCACGCCGGTGCTGGTGCTGCGTTTCGAAGCGGATACCGAGGCTGAGCTGCAGCGCATCAAGGATGTCTTCCACGCCCAGTTGCAACGTGTTGCCCCTGATCTCCAACTACCGTTCTGATTTTTTTGCACCGGAGCCCTGAATGACCCTCGAACGCGAAGCCGCCGCCAACACCGCCAAGGTCCTTTCCGAAGCGTTGCCTTACATTCGACGCTACGTCGGCAAGACGTTGGTGATCAAGTACGGCGGCAATGCCATGGAAAGCGAAGAGCTGAAAACCGGCTTTGCCCGCGACATCGTGTTGATGAAAGCCGTCGGGATCAACCCGGTGGTAGTTCACGGTGGCGGCCCGCAAATCGGCGACCTGCTCAAGCGCCTGTCCATCGAGAGTCACTTCATCGATGGCATGCGCGTGACTGACGCGCAGACCATGGACGTGGTGGAGATGGTTCTCGGCGGCCAGGTGAACAAGGACATCGTCAACCTGATCAACCGTCACGGCGGCAGCGCAATCGGCCTGACCGGCAAGGACGCCGAGTTGATCCGGGCAAAGAAGCTCACCGTCACCCGCCAGACGCCGGAAATGACCCAGCCGGAAATCATCGATATCGGCCAAGTGGGTGAAGTGATCGGGATCAATACCGACCTGCTGAATCTGCTGGTCAAGAGCGACTTCATCCCGGTGATCGCGCCGATTGGCGTGGGTGCCAACGGCGAGTCCTACAACATCAACGCCGACCTGGTGGCCGGCAAGGTGGCCGAGGCGCTGAAGGCCGAGAAGCTGATGCTGCTGACCAACATCGCCGGTTTGATGGACAAGTCGGGAGCGGTCCTGACCGGCTTGACCACCCACCAGGTGGACGACCTGATCGCCGACGGCACCATCTACGGCGGCATGCTGCCGAAGATTCGTTGCGCGCTGGAAGCGGTGCAAGGCGGCGTCGGCAGCTCGCTGATTCTCGATGGCCGGGTTCCAAACGCGATTTTGCTGGAAATCTTCACCGACACCGGTGTGGGTACGCTGATCAGTAATCGCAAGCGCCCTTAAACAGCGCTGAAACAAAAAGACCCCGCTCAACCTTGTTGGGCGGGGTCTTTTTTATTGCTCGGGAAAAATCAGACGCCGAACTGCTCGCGATACGCCTGCACTGCCGGCAAATGCTGCTTGAGCTGCGGATCATCTGCCAGAAACTGCAACACCTGGTTCAGCGATACGATGCTGACCACTGGAATCGCGAAGTCACGCTCCACTTCCTGGATCGCTGACAACTCACCGTTGCCTCGCTCCTGGCGGTTCAAGGCGATCAACACCCCGGCGGCCTTGGCGCCATCCTGGGATGCGATGATCTGCATCACTTCACGAATCGCCGTACCAGCGGTGATCACGTCATCGATAATCAGCACATCGCCAGTCAGCGGAGCACCTACGAGACTGCCACCTTCACCATGGGCCTTGGCTTCCTTACGGTTGAAGCACCACGGCAAATCCCGGCCGTGATGCTCAGCCAGGGCCACGGCGGTCGCGGCGGCCAGCGGGATGCCTTTGTAGGCCGGACCGAACAGCACGTCGAAGGAAATACCGCTTTCAACGATGGCCGCCGCATAGAAACGACCCAACTGCGCCAGGGCAGAACCCGAGTTGAACAGGCCCGCGTTGAAGAAGTACGGGCTGGTGCGCCCGGATTTGAGAGTGAACTCACCGAAGCGCAAAACACCGCGATCGATGGCAAAACGAATGAAATCGCGTTGATACGCCTGCATGAAAAAAGCCTCAGATACCACGGATTTAGCTAATTAGGTAGACGGCGTGTATCATACACGCACGCGATTTTTGGGGCCATTTATGCGGATCATCAGTGTGAACGTCAATGGTATTCAGGCTGCAGTCGAGCGTGGTTTGCTCAGTTGGCTGCAAGCCCAGAATGCCGACGTCATCTGCCTGCAGGACACCCGCGCCTCCGCCTTTGAACTGGACGACCCAGCCTTCCAACTGGATGGCTACTTCCTTTATGCCTGTGATGCCGAAGTTCCCGCCCAAGGTGGGGTGGCTTTGTATTCGCGGTTGCAACCCAAGGCGGTCATCAGCGGCCTCGGCTTCGAGACAGCCGACCGCTACGGGCGCTACCTGCAAGCCGATTTCGACAAGGTCAGCATCGCGACCTTGCTGCTTCCATCAGGGCAGAACGGCGATGAAGACTTGAACCAAAAGTTCAAGCTAATGGACGATTTCGCCCGTTATCTGGATAAACAGCGACGCAAACGTCGCGAGTACATTTACTGTGGCTCGCTGTACGTGGCGCAACAAAAGCTGGATATCAAGAACTGGCGCGACAGCCAGCAATCCCCGGGCTTCCTGGCGCCGGAACGGGCCTGGATGGACGAGATTGTCGGCAACATGGGCTATGTTGATGCCCTGCGCGAAGTCAGCCGCGAAGGTGACCAGTACAGCTGGTGGCCGGACAACGAACAGGCTGAGATGCTCAACCTGGGCTGGCGTTTTGACTACCAGTTGTTGACCCCTGGCCTGCGCCGCTTTGTTCGCAGTGCACGCTTGCCGCGTCAACCACGGTTCTCGCAGCACGCGCCGCTGATCGTGGACTACGACTGGACCTTGACCATCTAAGGTCGATTCCAGGATGCAAAAAAGCCGACATCGCTGTCGGCTTTTTTGTTTTTTGTGGGCGCCTATTTAACAATCCGCCAGGTAAACGGATACCGATAGGGAATCCCCTGGTTGGCCTTGATCCCACCAATAATGGTCAGTACCAGCGCACCGATCAATACCAACGCCAGCAGCGCAAAGCCAATCAGCACGAACATCAGCAGGTAGCAAATCGCCGAAGCAATGGCCACGGTGATCTGGAAGTTCAACGCTTCCTTGCCCTGGGCGTCGATGAACGGGTCCATCTCACGCTTGACCTGCCACAGAATCAACGGTCCCAGCAGGTTACCGAACGGAAACCACATCCCCAGAAACGCCGCGAAGTGACAGAACATCGCCCACTGGCGAACTTCCTGGCTCGGTGTTGGCTGTGGAAGCTGACTGTCACTCATGGCCTTGCTCCTTGGGCGCTGCTTAGTCAGCCAGAGCGGCGTTCTGCAGTTCGAACAGTTCGGTCATGCCTTTCTGGGCTAATGCCAGCATGGCGTTCAACTCGGCTGGCTGGAATGGCGCGCCTTCGGCCGTGCCCTGGACTTCGATGAAACCACCGGAATTGGTCATCACCACGTTGAGGTCGGTTTCGGCAGCCGAATCTTCAAGATAGTCCAGGTCCAGCACAGGCTCGCCCTGGTACATGCCTACAGAAACTGCAGCAATCATCTGCTTGAGTGGATCGCCGCCTTTCAGGCCGCCGCGCTTCTTGATCACTTTCAAGGCATCGACCAGAGCAACCATCGCACCGGTGATGGACGCGGTACGGGTGCCGCCGTCGGCCTGGATCACGTCGCAATCGACGTACAGGGTGACGTCGCCCAGCTTGGTCATGTCCAGCGCCGCACGCAGGGAACGCCCGATCAGGCGCTGGATTTCCAGGGTGCGGCCGCCTTGCTTGCCGCGGCTGGCTTCACGCTGGTTACGCTCGCCAGTGGCCCGCGGCAGCATGCCGTATTCGGCGGTCAACCAACCCTGGCCCTGGCCCTTGAGGAAGCGCGGTACGCCATTTTCGACGCTAACGGTGCAGATAACCTTGGTATCGCCAAACTCGACCAGTACAGATCCCTCGGCGTGTTTGGTGTAGTTGCGGGTGATGCGGATCGAGCGGAGCTGATCGGCAGCGCGACCACTTGGACGTTTCATAGGGGAACACCTGTACGGAGGACGAAAAACTGCCGAGCATTATAGAGCCGCCAGCCGCGCCTGGGCAGTTCTAAAAAATCCGGTTACCAAGAAGCGCTCTGAAGCGTGCCTTCAACCCTTTGTCACAGCCAGCGTTTGGGGCCGCTCGTTGCGTTGCGCTACAATCCTGCGCCTTCGCAGCCTGTCGGCTTCAATTCACCCATCAGCCCGCCCTACCCCACGGTTTGCGGGACTGCATCGCGAGGTACCTCCATAGTGCACAGCATGACCGCCTTTGCCCGCGTCGAAAAAGCCGGCGTCCAGGGCACCCTGAGCTGGGAGCTGCGTTCGGTCAACAGCCGCTACCTGGAACCGCACCTGCGCCTGCCGGAGTCCTTTCGCGATCTCGAAGGCGCGGTCCGCGAAGCGCTGCGCCAGGGCCTGTCCCGTGGCAAGCTCGAATGCACCCTGCACTTTACCGAGGAGACTACCGGCAAGCCGCTGCAGGTCGACCGCGAACGGGCCGCACAACTGGTAGCCGCCGCCGAAACCATCGCCAGCCTGATCAAGCAACCCGCCGCGTTGAACCCCCTGGAAGTCCTGGCCTGGCCCGGCGTGCTGGTGGCCGACGCCACCGACCCACAAGCCCTGAACGCTGAAGCCCTGGCCCTATTCACCCAAGGCCTTAAGGAACTCAAGGCCGGCCGCGAGCGCGAAGGCACCGAACTGGCCCGGCTGATCAACGAGCGCCTGACCTCCATAGAAGAAGACGTAGTCATCCTGCGCGAGCTGGTGCCGCAGATGCTTGCCACCCAGCGCCAGAAGGTCCTCGACCGCTTCGCCGACATGCAGGCCGAACTTGATCCGGTGCGCCTGGAGCAGGAAATGGTCCTGCTGGCGCAAAAGAGCGACGTCGCCGAAGAGCTCGACCGCCTGAGCACCCACATCGTGGAAGTTCGCCGCGTGCTCAAGTCCGCCGGTGCCGCTGGTCGGCGCCTGGACTTCCTGATGCAGGAACTCAACCGCGAAGCCAATACACTAGGCTCCAAGGCCTTCGATCCGCGCAGCACCACCGCTGCGGTCAACCTCAAAGTGTTGATCGAGCAAATGCGCGAACAAGTACAGAATATTGAGTAAGGCTACCCCGACATGACCCACAGCACCGGCACCCTGTACATCATTTCCGCCCCTTCGGGCGCGGGCAAGAGCAGCCTGGTCAAGGCCCTGACCGACACTGATCAGGAGATCCGTGTCTCGGTCTCCCACACCACCCGCGCCATGCGCCCTGGCGAGGCAAACGGGGTGAACTATCACTTCGTCGAACGCAGCGAGTTCGTGAAGATGATCGAACACGGTGACTTCCTGGAGCGTGCCGAAGTATTTGGCAACCTCTATGGCACCTCGCAAAGCCACTTGCAGCAGACCCTGGACGAAGGCCACGACCTGATCCTGGAAATCGATTGGCAGGGTGCCGAGCAAGTGCGTCAACTGATGCCCAAAGCCCGCTCGATCTTCATTTTGCCGCCGTCTCTTGAAGCCTTGCACCAGCGCCTGACCAATCGCGGCCAGGACAGCGACGAGATCATCGAAGGCCGCATGCGCGAAGCCGTCAGCGAAATGAGCCACTACGTCGACTACGACTACCTGATCATCAACGACGATTTTGCCCACGCACTGGAGGACCTGAAGTCGATTTTTCGTGCCAATCAGCTCCAGCAAAAACGCCAGCAACAACGTTTTGGCAAATTATTGGCCGAATTGCTCGGCTGACAGGCTCTTCCCAAAGCCGCTGCAAGGGCCTTACATTGGCACTTGCAGCGCGTTTGCGATGGCCGGTGAAAATCAGCGCTTCCCTAAACGCTGGTGATTTTTTAAACTGTTCAGTCCGCTCGCCCAACCGGGCAGCGCGCATATTGCATTCGCTCCGAGGAATACCATGGCCCGCGTAACCGTTGAAGACTGCCTAGACCACGTGGAAAACCGCTTTGAACTGGTCATGCTCTCTACCAAGCGTGCCCGTCAACTGGCCACTGGCGGCAAAGAGCCCCTAGTGCAGTGGGAAAACGACAAGCCTACCGTTGTGGCCCTGCGCGAAATCGCGGCTGGCCTGATGAGCTACGAGTTCATCGCCAACGCCGAAATCGTTGAAGACGAACCACTGTTCGCGTTCGAGGACGAGTCCAACGAGGCCGTCTAAGCCTATGCCAGGTCGGCGCAGCACGGCGCGGGGTCAACGCTTGCGGCAGGAGTCATTCCTTTGCCGAGCATAGACGCCCTCGCCGATCGCTTATCGACCTACCTCGGCCCAGACCAGGTCAACCTGGTCCGCCGAGCGTATTTCTACGCCGAACAAGCCCACGACGGCCAACGCCGGCGCAGCGGCGAGGCGTATGTCACCCATCCTCTTGCGGTGGCCAATATTCTTGCCGACATGCACATGGACCATCAGAGCCTGATGGCTGCGATGCTGCATGACGTGATCGAAGACACCGGTATTGCCAAGGAAGCGCTCAGTGCGCAATTTGGCGAAACCGTGGCCGAGTTGGTCGACGGGGTCAGCAAACTGACCCAGATGAATTTCGAGACCAAGGCCGAAGCCCAGGCGGAAAATTTCCAGAAGATGGCCATGGCCATGGCTCGGGATATCCGGGTAATCCTGGTCAAGCTGGCTGACCGGCTGCACAACATGCGCACGCTGGAAGTGCTGTCCGGTGAAAAACGCCGGCGTATCGCCAAGGAAACCCTGGAAATCTACGCGCCCATCGCCAACCGGCTGGGCATGCATGCCATTCGTATCGAATTCGAAGACCTCGGCTTCAAGGCGATGTACCCAATGCGTTCCGCGCGCATCTACCAGGCAGTCAAGCGCGCCAGGGGCAATCGCAAGGAAATCGTCAACAAGATCGAAGAGTCCCTGAGCCATTGCCTGGCGATCGACGAGATCGAAGGCGAAGTCAGCGGCCGGCAGAAACACATCTACGGCATCTACAAGAAGATGCGCGGCAAGCGTCGAGCCTTCAACGAGATCATGGACGTCTACGCGTTTAGGATTATCGTCGACAAGGTCGATACCTGCTACCGCGTACTGGGTGCTGTACATAATTTGTACAAACCCCTGCCGGGACGTTTCAAGGATTACATTGCCATTCCCAAGGCCAACGGCTATCAGTCGCTGCATACCACGCTGTTCGGCATGCACGGGGTTCCGATCGAGATCCAGATCCGCACTCGGGAAATGGAAGAGATGGCCAACAACGGCATCGCCGCCCATTGGCTGTACAAATCCAGCGGCGACGAGCAGCCCAAGGGCACTCATGCCCGCGCCCGCCAGTGGGTCAAGGGCGTACTGGAAATGCAGCAACGCGCCGGCAACTCCCTGGAATTTATCGAAAGCGTGAAGATCGACCTGTTCCCGGACGAGGTCTACGTCTTCACGCCCAAAGGCCGGATCATGGAGCTGCCAAAAGGCTCCACTGCGGTCGACTTCGCCTATGCGGTGCACACCGACGTGGGCAACAGCTGCATTGCCTGCCGGATCAACCGCCGCCTGGCCCCGCTGTCAGAACCGCTGCAAAGCGGCTCCACGGTGGAAATCGTCAGCGCACCCGGCGCACGCCCGAACCCGGCCTGGCTCAACTTCGTGGTTACCGGCAAAGCGCGCACCCATATTCGCCATGCCCTGAAGCTGCAGCGTCGTTCCGAGTCCATCAGCCTGGGCGAACGCCTGCTGAACAAGGTGCTCAACGGCTTTGGCAGCTCCCTGGAAAAAATCCCGGCAGAGCGCATACAGGCGATGCTCCACGAGTACCGCCAGGAACTGATCGAAGACCTGCTTGAAGATATCGGCCTGGGCAATCGCATGGCCTATGTAGTCGCCCGCCGCCTGCTGGGCGAAGGCGAACAGCTGCCAAGTCCCGAAGGCCCACTGGCAATTCGCGGCACCGAAGGCCTGGTGCTCAGCTACGCCAAGTGCTGCACGCCGATTCCGGGGGACCCCATTGTCGGCCACTTGTCCGCGGGGAAAGGCATGGTCGTGCACTTGGATAACTGCCGCAATATCAGCGAAATCCGCCACAACCCGGAAAAATGCATCCAGCTGTCCTGGGCCAAGGATGTCACCGGCGAATTCAACGTCGAGCTGCGGGTCGAGCTGGAACACCAGCGCGGCCTGATCGCCCTGCTGGCCAGCAGCGTCAACGCAGCCGACGGCAATATCGAGAAAATCAGCATGGACGAGCGCGATGGTCGCATCAGCGTGGTCCAACTGGTGGTCAGCGTGCACGACCGCGTGCACCTGGCCCGCGTGATCAAGAAACTGCGTGCCCTGACCGGAGTCATCCGCATCACTCGCATGCGTGCGTAGCCCACCCATTACAAGGAGTCATTCATGACCAAGACAGTAATTACCAGCGACAAGGCACCTGCAGCCATCGGCACTTATTCCCAGGCGATCAAGGCAGGCAACACCGTTTACATGTCCGGCCAGATTCCCCTGGACCCAAAAACCATGGAACTGGTTGAAGGCTTCGAAGCCCAGACGGTACAAGTCTTCGAAAACCTCAAGTCGGTCGCCGAAGCCGCTGGCGGTTCGTTCAAGGACATCGTCAAGCTGAACATCTTCCTCACCGACCTGAGCCACTTCGCCAAGGTCAACGAGATCATGGGCAAGTACTTCGAACAACCGTACCCAGCCCGCGCCGCCATCGGCGTTGCCGCTCTGCCAAAGGGCGCACAGGTTGAGATGGACGCGATTTTGGTCATCGAGTAAAACACCCGGCGCAGCTCTTCTTCTCTATAAAAAGACGGTTGCGCCGACTTCGTTTTGAAAGGATTTTGTAATGCGCAAAGCGCTCGTTGCCTCTTCATTGCTTGCCCTGCTGCTCAGCGGTTGCGCCAGCAATCCTGCCGACCTTGATGTCAGCGGCACCTGGATCAACCAAGTCGCCATTGATACAGCGTCCAAGGGCGGCCCTTTGCGTGAAGCCTTGCAGGCCTATGGTCCGAACCTCGAATGGGAGGTCAACACCAAGGCCAACCAGGCGCGCTACTTCAATGGTTTTGAACGCCCTGAAGGCAAGCTGCTGGGCGAAAAGTCCGGCGCCTGGAGTGTTGATTTTTATGGCAGCTCCACCACCGAGCTCAAGCGCGATGGCAAACAACTGTTGCAAGTCGCCAACGACAACGAGCCGGAGCAACTATTCGATCGCTCCCAGGACCCCGCCCCCGAAGGTGCACCCTTGGGCGCCAACTTTGAACGAGCCTTGTACTCGGCCTATATGGGCGGCACCTGGAAAATCACCAGTGGCGACGGCCAAGGCGCCACCGTGCAATTTCAAGCCAGCGGCCAAGTGACCGGTTTGCCAGGAGCAGACCAGTACTCGCTGTGCCTGGCTGGCGATTGCGCCTCCATGAGCGGCGGCTACGACAGCATCTGGCTGCAACAAGGCGGCCAGGGCAACCCGTGGATTTTTGCCCGTAAAGGTGCGCAACTGGAGATCTTCCAGGCCATCAATACTTCTCAGGCTGACGAAGTGCCTTCGTTTACTCCAGGGTCGCGGCAGTGGTTGCTGGAAAAGCAATGAAAAAAAGGAGCCCGAGGCTCCTTTTTCTTTGGCTGACACTCAGCGCCCGCCCTCAAGAATCGCCGCATACCCTTCGCGATAACTTGGATAAGTCGGCACCCAGCCCAACGCCTTGGCCCGTGCGTTGCTGCACTGCTTGCTGCCGGCACGGCGCACGCTGGCATCCTCGGCCCACTCAGTGACGCCCAGGTACTCACGCAACCAGCCCACCACTTCAGCTAATGGCGCAGGCACATCGTCGACGCCGATATAGCAGTCATCCAGCGAACCACCCTGCTCCACATGCCTTAACAGAAAGGCCAACAGGCCCGCCGCGTCATCGACGTGTATTCGGTTGCCGTACAAGGGTGGATCAATCGCCACGCGGTAACCCTGGCGCACCTGGCTTAACAACCATTCGCGACCTGGGCCGTAAATGCCGGTCAAGCGCACTACGCTGGCCGGGACGCCGCTCTTCAGCGCGACCTGTTCAGCCTCCAGCATGACCTGGCCCGAGTAGCCGCCTGCCTGAGTCTGCGAGTTTTCATCGACCCACTCACCGTTCTGCTGCCCGTAGACACTGCTGCTGGAGACGAACAACAGATGCTTGGGCTCCTGGCCATAATCTTTCAGCCAATCGAGCACATGTTGCAACCCTTGAACATAAGCGGCGCGATAGCCTGCCTCATCGTGATCGGTAGCAGCCGCGCAATACACCAGGTAATCCACCCCGCCCACTGGCCAGGTGTCCGGGCAGTCTTCAATGAACAGATCACCGGCAATGCCGATCACCCCTTCAGGCAGGCGTGAAATATCACGCCGCAGGCCATGAACCTCCCACCCCGAGGCCAGCAATTGGGTGGCCAGGCGGCTACCAACATCGCCACAACCGGCAATCACAACAGAAGGCGCAGACATCACAAAACTCCATTCTTAAAGGTCAAGATTAGCCTTCACAGACGACCAGCGGCTAGCAAACTGAGAAATAAAGTAACTGTATTACTTTTGTTAACAAGAATTACTTGCAATAATAACCACCCATTTGTCCTCGACCCGCTCCGCTCCGGTCTGGCAGGACAACCACTCATTTTTTCTCTCAGGTCCGGCCAGCATGACGCGCAATAAAATCCCCGCTTCGCCAACCAAGCCTCACAGTCCATCCCGCTTCTCGCGTGCGATCGCTGCGGTGCTGTTCAGCGTTCTGCTGGCACCGACCGCTGCGTTCGCCGATGCAGCCGCCCCGGCTGCCCAGCCAGCTACCACCGCGCCGGCAGCGGTGGCTCCAGCACCAGAACACAACGCAGCAGCGCCTGGCGCTCCGGCTGCCGCACCTGCGGCCACCGACCCGGTCGCAGCCGACGGCGTTGCTCCGGATGACGAAACCGGCGTTGTGCTGGAAGAAGACAACACCCTGGGCATGGCCCATGACCTGTCGCCTTGGGGCATGTACCAGAACGCCGACATCATCGTGAAGATCGTGATGATCGGCCTGGCCATCGCCTCGATCATCACCTGGACCATCTGGATCGCCAAGGGCTTCGAACTGCTGGGCGCCAAACGCCGCCTTCGCACTGAAATCGTCAACCTGAAGAAAGCCACCACCCTTAAGGAAGCCAGCGAAAGCGCGGCGAAAAAGGGCACCCTGGCACACCTGCTGGTCCACGACGCACTGGAAGAGATGCGCCTGTCGGCCAACAGCCGCGAAAAAGAAGGTATCAAGGAGCGTGTGAGCTTCCGTCTTGAGCGCCTGGTTGCAGCTTGCGGTCGCAACATGAGCAACGGTACTGGCGTCCTCGCCACCATCGGTTCCACCGCGCCTTTCGTCGGCCTGTTCGGTACCGTGTGGGGCATCATGAACAGCTTTATCGGCATCGCCAAAACCCAGACCACCAACCTCGCTGTGGTTGCTCCCGGTATCGCCGAAGCCCTGTTGGCAACGGCCCTGGGCCTGGTGGCGGCGATTCCTGCGGTGGTGATCTACAACGTCTTCGCCCGCTCGATCGCCGGATACAAGGCTCAGGTGTCGGATGCGTCGGCAGAAGTCCTGTTGCTGGTAAGCCGTGACCTCGATCACCAGCCTACCGAGCGCAGCTCGCAACCGCACATGGTGAAAGTGGGGTAATCGGCCATGGGCCTGCATTTGAATCAAGGCGACGACGAACTCGTCGAGAACCACGAAATCAACGTCACGCCGTTTATCGACGTGATGCTGGTGCTGCTGATCATCTTCATGGTGGCAGCACCCTTGGCCACGGTGGACATCAAGGTTGACCTCCCCGCCTCCAGCGCGAAACCTGCGCCACGGCCAGAGAAACCGGTGTTCCTCAGCGTCAAGGCCGACCAGCGCCTGTTCCTGGGCGAAGAAGAAGTCAAATCCGAAACCCTGGGCGCTGTGCTCGACGCCAAGACCCAGGGCAAGAAAGACACGACCATCTTCTTCCAGGCCGACAAAGGCGTGGACTATGGCGACCTGATGCACGTGATGGATGCCCTACGGGCAGCCGGCTACCTCAAGGTAGGCCTGGTCGGACTTGAGACGGCAGCCAAGAAATGATCACGACGCGCCACAAACTGACGCGTTATGGCACAAGCCTCGCCGTCGTGCTGGGCGTCCACGCCGTCGCGATTATCATCGCGCTCCAGTGGTCGGCGCCACATACGGTCCAGCTGCCACCGGCCGCCATGGTCATCGACCTGGCACCGATGCCGGCGCCACCCCCTCCGGCCCCGCCGAAGGTGGTGACGCCGCCGCAACCGCCTGCGCCGGTGGAAGAGCTGCTATTGCCGAAGCTGGCCGAAGCACCGAAACCAACGATTTCGGTACCCAAGCCGGTCAAGCCCAAGCCAAAACCACAACCACCCAAGCCTGAGAAGAAGCCCGAGCCGCCCAAGGAAAAACCTTCCGAAGACCCGCCGAGCGAGAGCCCTCAGAACAACGCGCCTACGGAAAAATCGGCTCAACCTCAACCCGGCCCGTCACCGCAGCAGACTGCTGCCAAGGCTACCTGGGAAAGCACCTTGCTCGGCCACTTGGCGAAGTACAAGAAGTACCCGCCAGGCGCCCAGTCACGGGGCAAAGAAGGCTTGAACCGCTTGCGTTTCGTGGTCGATGCCGAAGGCAAGGTGTTGTCCTATGAGCTGGTGGGCCGCTCCGGCAACGCCGACCTGGACCGCGCCACCCTGGACATGATCCGTCGTGCCCAGCCGCTGCCCAAGCCACCTGCCGACATGTTGAAAAACGGCAGCATCGAAATCGTTGCTCCGTTTGTCTACAACATCGAGAAACGTCGCAGGTAACAACAACGCGGGGTATCTGCTACCCCGCGGGGTTATTACGTTCTTCGCGAACAAGCTGGCTACTACATAACGTGCGTCTATCGATTGCAGCCGGTATGCTTGGTCCGCAACCTCATGGACGCCCGCTATGACTCTTACAGAATTACGCTACATCGTAACCCTCGCCCAAGAGCAGCACTTCGGCCACGCGGCCGAGCGTTGCCATGTCAGCCAGCCGACCTTGTCGGTGGGTGTGAAAAAGCTTGAAGACGAACTCGGTGTGCTGATTTTCGAGCGCAGCAAAAGCGCCGTGCGCCTGACCCCGGTCGGCGAAGGCATCGTCGCCCAGGCCCAGAAGGTTCTGGAGCAAGCCCAAAGCATTCGCGAACTGGCACAGGCCGGCAAAAACCAGCTGACAGCACCGCTGAAAGTCGGCGCAATCTATACTGTCGGCCCCTACCTGTTCCCGCACCTGATTCCGCAACTGCACCGCGTCGCGCCGCAGATGCCTTTGTATATCGAAGAAAACTTCACCCACGTGCTGCGCGACAAACTGCGCAACGGCGAACTGGACGCGATCATTATCGCCCTGCCGTTCAACGAGTCGGACGTGCTGACCCTCCCACTCTACGATGAGCCGTTCTACGTGCTGATGCCGGCGTCCCACCCATGGACGCAAAAAGACACCATCGACGCCGCCCTGCTCAACGACAAGAGCCTGCTGCTGTTGGGCGAAGGCCATTGCTTCCGCGACCAGGTACTGGAAGCCTGCCCGACCCTGACCAAAGGCAACGACGGCGCCAAGCACACCACCGTGGAATCAAGCTCCCTGGAAACCATCCGCCATATGGTGGCGTCCGGCCTGGGCATTTCGATCCTGCCGCTGTCAGCGGTGGACAGCCATCACTACGCCCCCGGCGTGATCGCCGTGCGCCCACTGACGCCGCCGGTGCCGTTCCGCACCGTGGCGATTGCCTGGCGCGCCAGCTTCCCGCGCCCGAAAGCCATTGAAATCCTCGCCGACTCGATCCGCCTGTGTTCGGTGGCCAAGCCGCCCGCTGCGAGCTAAGGGCCGTATGACCGAGTTGTCGCAGGTGTCAGTGACGGCACTCAAGGGTGTCGGTGAAGCCATGGCCGAAAAACTGGCCAAGGTCGGCCTGGAAAACCTCCAGGACGTACTGTTCCACCTGCCCCTGCGCTATCAGGATCGTACCCGCGTGGTGCCCATCGGCCATTTGCGCCCTGGGCAGGACGCGGTCATCGAAGGCACCGTCAGCGGTGCCGATGTGGTGATGGGCAAGCGCCGTAGCTTGGTGGTACGCCTGCAAGATGGCACCGGCGGCCTGAGCCTGCGCTTCTACCATTTCAGCAACGCCCAGAAAGAAGGCCTCAAGCGCGGCACCCGCGTACGCTGCTACGGCGAAGCCCGCCCCGGTGCCTCGGGGCTGGAAATCTACCACCCGGAATACCGCGCCATTACTGGCGACGAACCACCGCCGGTGGACCAGACTCTTACGCCGATCTACCCGCTCACCGAAGGCCTGACCCAACAGCGTCTGCGCCAGCTATGCCAGCAAACCCTGACCCTGCTCGGCCCCAAAAGCTTGCCCGACTGGCTGCCCGAGGAACTGGCGCGGGATTACCAATTAGCGCCGCTGGATGACGCCATTCGTTACCTGCACCATCCGCCGGCCGACGCTGACGTCGACGAACTGGCCCTCGGTCATCACTGGGCCCAGCATCGCCTGGCGTTCGAAGAGCTGTTGACTCACCAACTGTCCCAGCAACGCCTGCGCGAGAGCATGCGCTCTCTGCGCGCGCCAGCAATGCCAAAAGCCACCCGGCTGCCGGCGCAATACCTGGCCAACCTGGGCTTTGCGCCCACCGGTGCCCAACATCGGGTCGGCAATGAGATCGCCTACGACCTCAGCCAGAAAGAACCGATGCTGCGCCTGATCCAAGGTGACGTAGGCTCCGGCAAGACCGTGGTCGCCGCCCTCGCTGCACTACAAGCCCTGGAGGCCGGTTATCAGGTGGCGCTGATGGCGCCCACTGAGATCCTTGCCGAGCAGCACTTCATCACCTTCAAGCGCTGGCTCGAACCCCTGGGCCTGGAAGTGGCGTGGCTGGCGGGCAAGCTCAAAGGCAAGAACCGTGCAACGGCTCTGGAGCAGGTCGCAGCCGGTGCACCCATGGTGGTCGGTACCCACGCACTGTTCCAGGATGAGGTGAAATTCAAGAACCTGGCCCTGGTGATCATCGACGAACAACACCGCTTCGGCGTGCAGCAGCGCCTGGCGCTGCGCCAAAAGGGCGCGGGTGGACGGATGAGCCCGCACCAGTTGATCATGACCGCCACGCCGATCCCGCGCACCCTGGCCATGAGCGCCTATGCCGACCTCGACACCTCGATTCTCGACGAACTGCCGCCAGGCCGAACTCCAGTCAATACGGTGCTGATCACCGACAGCCGCCGCGTCGAAGTCATCGAACGGGTACGCGACGCCTGCGCGCAAGGGCGTCAGGCCTATTGGGTGTGCACACTGATCGAGGAGTCGGAAGAGCTCACCTGCCAGGCCGCCGAAACCACCTACGCAGACCTCACCAGCGCCTTGGGCGAGCTCAAGGTCGGGCTGATTCACGGGCGCATGAAGCCGGTGGAAAAAGCCGCGGTGATGGCCGAATTCAAGGCTGGACACCTGCAGTTGCTCGTGGCGACCACCGTGATTGAAGTCGGTGTCGACGTGCCCAACGCCAGCCTGATGATCATCGAAAATCCCGAGCGCCTGGGCCTGGCGCAGTTGCACCAGTTGCGCGGTCGCGTCGGCCGGGGTAGCGCCGCCAGCCACTGCGTGCTGCTATACCACCCACCGTTATCGCAGATCGGCCGCCAACGCCTGGGAATCATGCGCGAAACCAACGACGGTTTCGTGATCGCCGAAAAAGACCTCGAACTGCGCGGCCCCGGCGAGATGCTCGGCACCCGCCAGACCGGCCTGCTGCAATTCAAGGTCGCCGACCTGATGCGCGATGCCGACTTGCTGCCTGCCGTACGGGACGCCGCCCAGGCGCTGCTGGAGCGCTGGCCGCAACACGTCAGCCCGTTGCTCGATCGCTGGTTAAGGCATGGGCAGCAATACGGCCAAGTGTGACGGCACAATCACTTAGTCGACCCTCACCCGCATCAAGCTGGTTATACTCCGATGACTGTAGGAAATTGGATCAGGCCATGCCAGAAGTTGCCCTCGCCACAGCCCCGCCGACCGCACCTTCGGTCATTCGGGCTCTGCTCGCAAAACTCGCCATCAGCTACACGGAAGTCGCCGAACAGCCTGGCCTGAACCCTGCACGAAAGGTTCAAGCAGTGCTGCTCGATGATGCCGTGGGCGCGCTGATGGTGCTGTTTCCCCAGAGCCAGTTGCTGGACCTCAATCGCCTCACTGAATTGACAGGTCGCAGACTCACCGCTGTGTCTCAGGAACGCCTTGAGCGCATGCTCGGCAAGCACAGCCTGAGCCTGTTGCCTGGCCTGCCGCCGCTGACCAGCTCGCCGTGCCTGTATGAAGAAAGCCTGCTGCGCGAACCAACCTTGCTGGTTCACTCGGGCGAGGCCGGTGTGTTGCTGCAAATCTCCAGCGAAGCCTTCAAGAGCATGTTGACCAAAGCCAGCGCCGCCAACTTCGGCGAGCCCCTGAGCAGCATCCGGCCTAACCTTGACCGACCGAACGACGACCGCCAAGAAATCACCCAGGCGGTACAGGCCTTCACCGCCCGGCGCATCCAGCAACGCCTGGAAGAGACCATCGAGATTCCACCCCTGGCCGACACGGCGCAGAAAATCATCAAGCTGCGGGTAGACCCCAACGCCACCATCGACGACATCACCGGCGTGGTGGAAACCGATCCGGCCCTGGCCGCGCAAGTAGTGAGCTGGGCGGCGTCGCCGTACTACGCCTCGCCGGGCAAGATTCGTTCGGTGGAAGACGCCATCGTCCGCGTGCTTGGCTTTGATCTGGTAATCAACCTGGCCCTCGGCCTGGCCTTGGGCAAGACCTTGAGCCTGCCCAAAGACCACCCGCAACACGCAACGCCGTACTGGCATCAGTCGATCTACACCGCTGCGGTAATCGAAGGCCTGACCCGCGCCATGCCCCGCGCCCAACGCCCGGAAGCAGGCCTGACTTACCTGGCGGGTCTGTTGCACAACTTTGGTTACCTGTTGCTGGCCCACGTCTTCCCGCCGCACTTCTCGCTAATCTGCCGGCACCTGGAGGTCAACCCGCACCTGTGCCACAGCTACATCGAGCAGCACCTGCTGGGGATCAGCCGCGAACAGATCGGCGCCTGGCTGATGCGCTACTGGGATATGCCGGACGAGTTATCCACAGCCCTGCGCTTCCAGCACGATCCAACCTACGACGGCCAATACGCCGAATACCCGAACCTGGTGTGCCTGGCCGTGCGCCTGCTGCGCAGTCGAGGCATTGGGTCCGGGCCGGATGAAGAAATCCCGGACGAACTGCTGGAGCGCCTGGGCCTGGCCCGGGACAAGGCAGAGGATGTGGTGAGCAAGGTGTTGGATGCGGAAGTGTTGTTGCGCGAATTGGCTTCGCAGTTCAGCTAGGGCTAAACAGCCTCTTGGGCAAAGAGCTTGTTGTGGCGAGCGGGCTTGCCCGCTCGCCACATGGAGCTGCTCCGACTCTGTTTATGCCTTCGGCTTTTTCTTCGGCTTCAAATACTTGGTCAACCCCTGGAACCACATCACCAGTGCCGGGGTGCCCTTGATCTGGATCGACTTGTCCTGAATGCCCGTCATGAACGCCAGTTGCTTGTTCTTCGCCTGCATCGTGGCGAAACCATAGGCGGCATCTTTAAAGACGATAGCGAACGCAGGCTCGGGGTGAACACCCGAACGGCTGGTGATGCGCTGGTTCTTGACGATGAAGTGACGGGCAACCTTGCCGTCGAGGGTCTGCAGCTGAAACGCCAGGTCCTTGTCACCCAGCTGTTGCTGGAACGCAGGATTGTTGCGGCTAGCTTTGCCCATCAACAGGCCCAGCATCCACAGAAGAAAACGAAATTTCATGCACACGGCCTCAGTGTAATTATTGAGTGGCCGCAGCAGTTTAACGATTTGCGCGCAGAACGCTACCGATCTCCCGCGTTAGCAGGAGATCGGCTTGCGTTTACCGCTTATAGCAACAACTTTGCTCAGACGTTAGGACAAGGAATCGGTGCCCAATCAGCTAGGTTTCATTTAAAGGGGAATACACTGCCCCACAAAAAATGGGCACCCGACCCAGTCGGCGTGCCCATTTTTCATTCCACGCTCGCTATGTGCGGCGCGCGTACTTCGCTACTTAAGGATTGACGCTGTCTTTCAAGAATTTACCTGGCTTGAACGCCACGGTATTACTCGCCTTGATTTTCACCGGCTCGCCGGTTTGCGGGTTTTTGCCGGTGCGGGCGCCGCGGTGGCGCTGCAGGAAGGTGCCGAAGCCGACCAGGGTGACGCTGTCCTTGCGATGCAGGGCGCCAGTGATTTCTTCAAGAACGGCGTTGAGTACGCGGTTGGCTTGTTCTTTGGTGAGATCAGCTTTTTCAGCAATAGCGGCTGCAAGTTCTGGTTTACGCATAAGTGAAGCCTCTTTGACGGTTTTTTGTTGTTATGTCCGTGCCGCTCTCTGACGGAGCAGCGCCCAAGGCGCCGCAGGCTCTACTCTGCGGCAGACGGGAGTGAGAATGGCATGCCATCGGAGCCTGCGCCAGTCTCGCGGCGACCTTTCTACGGGCAAAAGCGTGCTTATTCCGACAGAACGACCGGTATTTACGCCAGCAACGGCGGAAGCTCCTTGTTCAGCGCCAGTTTTTCCATAACGGCAGTGCCGGTCAGGGCGTAGCCGAGCAAGCGACCACTGGCATCGCGGCACAATGCCTTGATATCGGCGCCCTGCCCCTCGACGCTCCAGACGCCTTCGGTGCCCCGTGGTGGTGGCGATACCACCAGCGGGCAGACCGGGGTTTTCACGGTGACCGGCATCGGGCCGTAATTGACTGCCGTGGCGTTGCCCGCCAGCGTTTGGGCCAGGGCACGGGCGCAGCTCATCAGCGGCATCACGTAGAGCAAGTTTAGGCCATCGACCTCGGCGCAGTCGCCCAGGGCGTAAATATTGGCGTGGGAGGTCTTGAGATGACGGTCGACCATGATCCCACGGTTGGTCTGCAAGCCGGCTGCGGCGGCTAGGTCTACACGCGGGCGCAGGCCGATGGCGGACACAACCAAGTCACACTGGATCACTTCGCCATCGGATAGGTGGGCTTCCAGGCCTTCCGCGTTGCGTTGCAGGCGATTGAGCACCGGCCCCAGGTGGAAACGCGCACCGAGGCCTTCCAACCCAACCTGGACCGCTGCAGCTGCCGCCGGGTGCAGCAGCGTCGGCATGACCTGCTCGCAGGGTGCCACCAGGTCGATTTCGTAACCGCCGAGGATCAGGTCGTTGGCAAATTCGCAGCCTATCAGGCCGGCACCCAGCAGCAAGACCCGGCGCTTGCCGGCTGCCGCCGCGCGAAAGCGGGCGTAATCTTCAAGGTCGTTGATCGGGAAAATCAGCTCCGAGGCGTCGCCTTGCACCGGCACCCGCACGGTTTGCGCACCCCAGGCGAGGATCAGGTCGCGATAGGCCACCGCTTCCTCGCCGATCCACAGGCGCTTGTGGCCGGGGTCGATGCCGCTGATGCGCGTATGGGTGCGCACTTCGGCCTTGAGTTGCTCGGCCATGGCCCCTGGTTCGGCCATGCTCAGGCCATCGGCTTCCTTGTTCCTGCCAAAGCCGGTGGAGAGCATGGGCTTGGAGTAGGAACGCCCGTCGTCGGCGGTAATCAGCAACAGCGGGGTTTCGCTATCGAGCTTGCGAAACTCCCGGGCCAGGTTGTAACCGGCCAAACCCGTACCGACGATGACGACAGGTGCGCTCATTCCTTTCTCCTTGTAATACGTTTTTTTAAAATCGTTTCTTAAATTCAAAGAGTTAGCCGATTTCGATCATTTCGAAATCCATTTTGCCGACGCCGCAGTCCGGGCACAGCCAGTCTTCGGGCACGTCCTGCCACAGGGTGCCTGGGGCGATTCCGTCATCCGGCCAACCGTCCGCTTCGTTGTAGATCAGGCCGCAGACTACACATTGCCACTTCTTCATTACTCGCTTCCTCAGGGTCCAGGCTTGTTGGCCGACAGTCTATATATCCAGCCTTGCCGTGCGGCTCAGGGCGTTTTGTACTGATCGGGACGCACAGATGCAAGCATGTTCGACGCGTGGCCCCGGCGGCGCCCGGCAAAAGTCCGGGGCGCCATGGTAAGCTCTCCGCCTCTTTTGCTGCCAATACTGACCCACTGTGCCGCACTCAATCACCCTTCCCGATGCTTGCCAATGGCTGACCCAGAGCCTTCTAAGCCCCCTGCCCGCACCGCCCGCCCTCGACTGGCTATTCGATGAAGGCTCGCTGACGCGGCGCCTGACGCGCCTGTCCAATGACGCTTTCAGCGTGACGCCGTTGCTCGAAGGCTGGCAGCCGCTGCGAGACGACGAATGCGCCGCCCTCGACCTGCCTCCCTCAAGCATTGGCTGGGTGCGCGAGGTGTATTTGCGCGGCCACGGCCAGGCCTGGGTGTTCGCCCGCAGCGTGGCGGCCCGCAGCGCCTTGCAGGATGGCGGTTTGAACATGGATGCGTTGGGCAGCCGCTCGCTGGGGGAATTGCTGTTCTGTGACCAGGCGTTTACGCGCCAGGCCATTGAGGTCTGCCAGTACCCACGGGAATGGCTGCCGCAGGCCGCGCAAGCCAGTGCACTGTGGGCGCGCCGCTCGCGCTTTGATCGCGGGCCGCTGAGCGTGCTGGTGGCCGAAATCTTCCTGCCGAGCCTGTGGCAGGCGGTGCACCAACACCCGGAGAATTGCTGATGTACCAGCGTCTGCTCAAATCCTTGAACCGCCTGAACCCCAGGGCCTGGGACTTTATTCAACTGACCCGTATGGACAAGCCTATCGGCATCTACCTGCTGCTGTGGCCGACCCTTTGGGCGCTATGGATTGCCGGTAAGGGTTCGCCGTCCCTGACCAATATCGTGATTTTCGTCCTCGGCGTGGTGCTGACCAGGGCCGGCGGTTGCGTGATCAATGACTGGGCCGACCGCAAGGTCGACGGCCATGTGAAACGCACCGAACAGCGGCCACTGGTGAGCGGCAAGATCAGTTCGAAAGAGGCGCTGGTGTTCTTTGCGGTACTGATGACCCTCAGTTTCCTGCTGGTGCTGCTGACCAACTCCATGACTATCTGGCTGTCGTTGGGCGGCCTGGCGTTGGCCGCCAGTTACCCCTTCATGAAGCGCTATACCTATTACCCGCAAGTGGTGCTGGGCGCGGCATTTTCCTGGGGCATGCCAATGGCGTTCACCGCCGAGACCGGCAGCCTGCCGGCCACCGCCTGGTTGCTGTACATCGCCAACCTGTTGTGGACCGTGGGTTACGATACCTACTACGCCATGACCGATCGTGAAGACGACTTGAAAATCGGGGTCAAATCCACAGCCATTCTGTTTGGCGACGCCGACCGGGTGATCATCCTGACCTTGCAGGGACTGGCGCTGGTTTGCCTGCTGCTGGCGGGGTCGCGCTTTGAGTTGGGTGGCTGGTTCCACTTGGGACTGGCGGCAGCGGCGGCGTGCTTTGCCTGGGAGTTTTGGTACACCCGTGACCGGGACCGGCTGAAGTGCTTCAAGGCGTTTTTGCACAACCACTGGGCAGGGTTGGCGATTTTTGTCGGGATTGTGGCGGATTACGGGTTTCGTTGAGCCCCGCTGGATGTGTGGTGTCTGGGCCGACACCATCGCGGGCGAGCCCGCGATGATCTCAAGGGCGACGTGGATTAAGGTTTGGCGACTTTCCACGCCCCATCCATTTTGCCATCACCCGTCTTGTCACCGGCCGCTTTATCCATGACGAAGGTGTAGAGCGGCTTGCCGCTGTAGGCCCATTGGCTCTTTTGGTCGTCACGGGTGATCACGGTCCATTTGCCCATGGGTTTGTCGGTGGATTCAGCCATCAGCGGTGGCCAGTTGGTAGCGCACTTGTCATTGCACATGGACTTGCCGTCGGCATCCTTGGCGAAGGTGTAGAGCGTCATGCCCTCGTGATCCACCAACATCCCGTCTTTGGTCATCGCCGGATCAGCCGCAAACGCCAGTGTCGGCAGCGTTAACGCCGTCGTTACCAGCAGGACTTTCCAGGAAAAAGTACTGTGAGTCATCGGAACCTTCCTTTTGTAGTTGTCAGGATTCGGACCCAAAGCGTAGTTCAGGACAGCGCCGATTGCGCAGGCTACTAAAATACTGTCACACGACTGCAATAATTCCGTTATCTAATGCGGCGCAAGACAGTTAAATGACAAGAGGACTTAGCATGGTTGGCAGGAGCATTCTGATCGTTGACGACGAAGCGCCTATTCGCGAAATGATCGCCGTTGCGTTGGAAATGGCCGGCTATGACTGCCTGGAGGCGGAGAACTCCCAGCAGGCCCATGCCATTATCGTCGACCGCAAACCAGACCTGATTTTGCTGGACTGGATGCTGCCCGGCACTTCTGGCATCGAGCTGGCCCGGCGCCTCAAGCGCGATGAGCTGACCGGGGATATCCCAATCATCATGCTCACTGCCAAGGGCGAAGAGGACAACAAGATCCAGGGCCTGGAGGTCGGCGCCGATGACTACATCACCAAGCCGTTTTCCCCACGGGAGCTGGTCGCCCGCCTGAAAGCCGTATTGCGCCGCGCCGGGCCCACCGATGGCGAAGCGCCTATCGAAGTTGGCGGCCTGTTGCTGGACCCCATCAGCCACCGCGTCACCATCGATGGCAAACCTGCCGAGATGGGCCCCACCGAATACCGTCTGCTGCAATTTTTCATGACCCACCAGGAGCGTGCCTACACCCGCGGGCAACTGCTGGATCAGGTCTGGGGCGGCAACGTGTACGTGGAAGAACGCACCGTCGACGTGCATATTCGCCGCCTGCGCAAAGCCTTGGGCGAGTCCTACGAGAATCTGGTACAAACCGTGCGCGGCACCGGTTATCGGTTTTCAACAAAAAGCTGATAAGGCAGCGGGAAGCTGCCAGCTACAAGCGGCAAGTCAAAAGCCGCATCGCTTTGACTTGCCGCTTGTAGCTTGAAACTTGCAACTGCTCCGAAGGACGCAAAGTGAACCAAAACTGGCACAGCACCCTGATCCGCCACATGCTCCTGTTGATCACCGGCTGTCTGCTGGTGGGCCTGGTCAGCGGCTTCTACGGCTGGAGCCTGGCCGTCGGCCTCGGCCTCTACCTGGGCTGGACCCTCAAGCAATTGCTGCGCCTGCACGAGTGGCTGCGCCAGCATAAACCCGACGAAGCGCCACCCGACGGCTACGGCCTGTGGGGCGAGGTGTTCGACAGCATCTACCACCTGCAACGCCGCGACCAACGGGTGCGCGGGCGCCTGCAGGCAGTGATCGACCGGGTCCAGGAGTCCACCGCCGCGCTGAAAGACGCGGTGATCATGCTCGACAGCGACGGCAACCTAGAATGGTGGAACCGCGCCGCCGAAACCCTGCTGGGCCTCAAGACGCCCCAGGACAGTGGCCAACCGGTGACCAACCTGGTGCGCCATCCGCGCTTCAAGGAATACTTCGAGCAGGACAACTTTGAAGAGGCCTTGGAGATTCCATCGCCCACCAACGACCGAGTGCGCATCCAGTTGTACCTGACGCGCTACGGCAATAACGAGCATCTGATGCTGGTGCGCGATGTCACCCGTATCCATCAACTGGAACAGATGCGCAAGGATTTCGTCGCCAACGTCTCCCATGAACTGCGCACGCCACTGACGGTGATCTGCGGCTACCTGGAGACGTTGCTGGATAACGTCGAAGAGGTGAACCCGCGCTGGAGCCGTGCCCTGCAGCAGATGCAGCAGCAAGGCTCACGCATGCAAACCCTGCTCAACGACCTGTTGCTGCTGGCCAAGCTGGAAGCCACCGACTACCCCTCGGACAACCAGCCAGTGCCGGTACAGAGCCTGTTGCAAACCATCAAGAGCGACGCCCAAGCCTTGTCCGGGCAGCGCGGACAGAGCATTTCGCTGGAGGCCGACCCGTCGGTCCTGCTCAAGGGCAGCGAGGGCGAGTTGCGCAGCGCCTTTTCCAACCTGGTGTTCAACGCGGTGAAATACACCCAGGACAAGGGCACGATCCGTATCCGCTGGTGGGCCGATCACCAGGGCGCACACCTGAGCGTGCAGGATTCGGGGATTGGCATCGACAGCAAGCACTTGCCACGCCTGACCGAACGTTTCTACCGCGTCGACTCCAGCCGCAACTCCAACACGGGTGGTACCGGCCTGGGCCTGGCGATCGTCAAGCATGTGCTGCTGCGCCATCGCGCACGCCTGGAAATCGGCAGCGTGCCAGGTCAAGGCAGTACGTTTACCTGCCATTTCCCGCCGGCGCAGGTGACACGCTCGCGGGTGGTCAGCCAGAACGAGTAGCCCCGCCCGGCAGCGGGCACTAGGCAAGCGCCGGTTCAGCCGCTACATTGGTAGTCTTGAGCCTGCCTTTCAGGCCCACCTGTTCATCCTTTTTGACTCGACGGAACCCGCAAAACCCCATCATGGACCCTTCCCCTAGTATCACCCTCGCGACACTCTTCGCCGATTTCGGCATGATTCTTTTTGCACTGGTCCTGGTACTGCTCAACGGCTTTTTCGTTGCTGCGGAATTTGCCATGGTCAAACTGCGCTCCACCCGGATCGAGGCCATCGCCCACTCCAACGGCTGGCGCGGACAGATCCTGCGCACCGTGCACAACCAGCTCGACTCCTATCTCTCGGCCTGTCAATTGGGTATCACCCTCGCCTCCCTGGGCTTGGGCTGGGTCGGTGAGCCTGCCTTCGCGCACATCCTGGAACCGCTGCTGGGTGCCATGGGCGTCGAATCGACCGAAGTGATCAAGGGCGTGTCGTTCTTTTCCGCCTTCTTCGTGATTTCCTACCTGCACATCGTGATCGGTGAACTGGCACCCAAATCCTGGGCCATTCGCAAACCCGAGCTGTTGTCGCTGTGGACCGCCGTGCCGCTGTACCTGTTCTACTGGGCCATGTACCCGGCGATCTACCTGCTCAACGCCAGCGCCAACGCCATCCTGCGCATTGCCGGCCAAGGCGAGCCCGGCCCGCACCATGATCACCATTACAGCCGCGAAGAACTGAAACTGATCCTGCACTCCAGCCGTGGCCAGGACCCCAGCGACCAAGGCATGCGCGTATTGGCCTCGGCCGTGGAAATGGGCGAGCTGGAAGTGGTGGACTGGGCCAATTCCCGGGAAGACCTGGTGACCCTGGATTTCAACGCCCCGCTCAAGGAAATCCTGGCGCTGTTCCGCCGCCACAAATTCAGCCGCTACCCGGTGTACGACGCGGTGCGTAACGAATTCGTCGGCCTGCTGCACATCAAGGACCTGCTGCTGGAATTGGCGGCCCTGGACCATATTCCCGAGTCGTTCAACCTGGCCGAACTGACCCGCCCGCTGGAGCGCGTTTCCCGGCACATGCCGCTGTCGCAATTGCTGGAGCAGTTCCGCAAGGGCGGTGCGCACTTTGCCCTGGTGGAGGAAGCCGACGGCAATATCATCGGCTACCTGACCATGGAAGATGTGCTGGAAGTACTGGTGGGTGACATCCAGGACGAACACCGCAAGGCCGAGCGCGGCATTCTCGCCTACCAGCCGGGCAAGTTGCTGGTACGTGGTGATACGCCGCTGTTCAAGATCGAGCGCCTGCTGGGTATCGACCTGGACCACATCGAAGCCGAAACCCTCGCCGGGCTGATCTACGAAACCCTCAAGCGGGTGCCGGAAGAGGAAGAAGTGCTGGAAGTCGAAGGCTTGCGCATCATCATCAAGAAGATGAAAGGGCCGAAGATCGTGCTGGCCAAGGTGCTGATGCTCGATTAACTGTAGGAGCGAGCTTGCTCGCGAAGAACCAGAGAGCGCCGTTGGGTGCCAGGTTCCCCGCGTCATCGTTAACGACCATCGCGAGCAAGCTTGCTCCTACAGCCTCATGGCGTGCCCAACGCAAAGTTGGGCAAAGCCTGCACCGGCTGATTGAACTCGTACGGAATCGACACCAACCCCAACCTGGTGTTGCGCTGCACCACAAAATGCAGGTGTGGCCCGCTGCTGTTACCGGTATTGCCCGACAGCCCCAGCGCACTGCCCACCGCCACGCGCTGCCCCTCCCAAACGCTGACCGAACCTTGCTTGAGATGCAGGTACACGCCCATCGTGCCATCGTCGTGCAACACCCGCACGAAGTTGCCCGACGGATCACTGCCACGTCCGGCCTGGTCATTCTCGGTTTTCACCACCACCCCGCCCCGCGCTGCGATGATCGGCGTGCCTTCGGGCATGGCGATGTCCATGGCGTAGCGGCTCTTGACGTCGCAATGGCTGAAGGTGCCGTTCGCGCCCTGGGTCAGACGAAATGGGCCACCCTGCCAAGGCAAGGGGTAACGATAGGATGGGGTACGGGCGGACGGGGCTTGCAGCCGATTCTGATGCTTTTGGGGGTAGAGTACCTGGCGCTTAGGGTGCTCGATCATCCGATCCTGGAATACAAACGCCTGCGCCCCCGACGTCTGTCGGTCGCTGAAAAAGACGACGCCGTTAGCATCGGTAGATTTGTAGAGGGTCATGGCCATCGCCGACGTGGCGACCGTGAGCAGTCCACAGAAAAGCACTGAGCGCGCGAGCATAAGGTAGGCCTGCCGAGAACGACTGAATGGCAGGCTAACAAGGGATCATGACAACGCTGTGTGGGGTCATTTGGGGAGATCATGCACCCGGTACAAAATGCTTCTGCGCCGTGCCGCGGGCAATCAGCCGGGAGATATAGTCCAGTTTCTGCGCATCCTGGTCGATAAAGCGGAAGGTCAGTTGCAGCCAGTCGCTGTCGGGCTTGGGCTCAAAGGCGACGATGGCATGCAGGTAGCCGTTGAGACGGGCCACTTCGGCGTTGTCGCCCTGTTCAAGGTCGAGCACCGCGCTTTCCAGCACCTGGGGCAAGACTTCACCGCGACGCACCACCAGCAGCGCTTCCTTGATGCTCAGGGCCTTGATCACGCATTGCTGGGTGCCGCTGGACAGGCGCAGTTGGCCCTGGCCGCGACCGCTGGCCGCCGATGCTGCTGCCGGCGCTTGCACGGGCGGGCTGTTGAGCAGTCCTTTGCTGGGCGCCGCCACCGGGGCTGGCTTGACCGCTTCGGGCTTGCCACCGGTGAGCGCGCTCAGGGAGTCGTTGCCGAAGGCCGAGTTCATCTTGGTCGGGGCGCTGGCGATCAGCGCATCGAGGCGGCCGATCTTGTTCAGTGCCTGCTTGACCTTGCTCAGCAACTGTTCGTTGGTGAAGGGCTTGCTGACATAGCCGGAAACGCCGGCCTGGATCGCCTGGACTACGTTTTCCTTATCGCCACGGCTGGTCACCATGACAAATGGCATGGCTTTGAGATGAGGCTGTTCACGGCACCAGGTCAACAGTTCCAGACCGGACATTTCCGGCATTTCCCAGTCGCACAGGACCATGTCGAAGGTTTCGCGCATCAGGATGGCCTGGGCCTTTTTGCCGTTCACCGCATCTTCGATCTTGATACCGGGGAAGTAGTTGCGCAGGCACTTCTTCACCAGGTCGCGAATAAACGAGGCGTCATCCACCACCAACACACTGACTTTGCTCATCGACCCTTCATCCTATAAAAACCCCGGCAAGCATAGCGCTTCGCTGATGGCATTTCGCCAAAACTCTTCAGTCACGCCGGGACCTTACCTGCGTCCGCAGCGCAAAATTCATACGCCACAAACGAAAACGCCCGACCAGAGGCCGGGCGTTTATTTCTCGGGCAATCTTACTTATCGTCAGAAACGCCTGGAACATTAGGGATTTGATCGGCTGTGCCTTCAACTTCGGCCTTCATGCGCTTGAGACCCATGTGCCGCACGTCAGTGCCACGCACTAGGTAGATCACCAATTCCGAGATATTACGGGCGTGGTCGCCGATACGCTCCAGGGAGCGCAGGACCCAGATGATGTTCAGCACCCGCGAGATAGAGCGCGGGTCTTCCATCATGTAGGTGGCCAGTTCACGCAAAGCAGTTTTGTATTCGCGGTCGATGATCTTGTCGTACTGGGCTACCGACAAGGCCAGGTCGGCGTCGAAGCGGGCAAAAGCGTCCAGGGCATCACGAACCATGTTGCGCACCTGATCACCGATATGACGCACTTCCACGTAGCCACGCGGCGCTTCGCCTTCTTCGCACAACAGGATGGCCCGACGGGCGATCTTGGTGGCTTCGTCGCCGATCCGCTCCAGGTCGATCACCGACTTGGAGATGCTGATGATCAACCGAAGGTCAGACGCCGCCGGCTGGCGACGGGCGAGAATGCGCAGGCATTCTTCGTCGATGTTGCGTTCCATCTGGTTGATCTGGTCATCAATCTCGCGCACCTGCTGGGCCAGGCCCGAGTCGGCCTCGATCAGCGCCGTGACGGCGTCGTTGACTTGCTTCTCCACCAGCCCGCCCATGGCCAGGAGGTGGCTGCGCACTTCCTCAAGCTCGGCATTGAACTGCGCGGAGATGTGATGGGTAAGGCCTTCTTTGCTAATCATGCGTTTGCTCCGCAAAAGCTGTAAGCCGCAAGCTACAAGCTGCAAGCTGATGTATGTCGTTCCGTAAAATCGCTCTTACTTGCCGCTTGAAGCTTGCGGCTCGCAACTGCCCCTACTAGCCATACCGACCGGTGATGTAGTCTTCGGTCTGCTTCTTCGCCGGATTGGTGAACAGGGTATCGGTGTCGCCGAATTCCACCAGTTTGCCCATGTACATGAACGCGGTGTAGTCGGACACCCGAGCGGCCTGTTGCATGTTGTGGGTCACGATAACGATGGTGAATTTGGATTTCAGTTCGTAGATCAGCTCTTCGACTTTCAGCGTGGAGATCGGGTCGAGTGCCGAGCATGGTTCGTCGAGCAGCAGCACTTCCGGTTCCACGGCGATGGTGCGGGCAATCACCAGACGTTGTTGCTGGCCGCCGGACAGGCCCAGGGCCGATTCGTGCAGGCGGTCCTTGACTTCATCCCACAGCGCCGCGCCCTTGAGGGCCCATTCCACGGCTTCATCGAGGATGCGTTTCTTGTTGATGCCCTGGATGCGCAGGCCGTAGACCACGTTTTCGTAGATGGTCTTGGGGAACGGGTTGGGCTTCTGGAACACCATGCCCACCCGGCGACGCAACTCGGCCACGTCTTCGCCCTTGCGGTAGATGTTGGTGCCGTAGAGGTTGATCGCGCCTTCCACGCGGCAGCCGTCCACCAGATCGTTCATCCGGTTGAAGGTACGCAGCAATGTCGACTTACCGCAGCCGGACGGGCCGATAAAGGCAGTCACGCGCTGCTTGGGGATGTTCATGCTGACGTCGAACAGCGCCTGCTTGTCGCCGTAGTACAGGCTCAGGCCCGGGACTTCGATGGCCACGGTTTCCTGGGCGAGGCTCAGGCTCTGCTTGTCGCGACCCAGGGCTGACATGTTGATGCCGTGGGAATGGGTTTCGTGTTGCATGGGATGCTCCCTGTGCTACCAATTCGTTTCGTTGATCCGCTGGGTCAGCGGCTTACTTGATTCAGTGTCTGGTGCCGTCTCCTGTGGGAGCTTAACTATCCAGCGCTTTGTATTTTTCGCGCAGGTGGTTACGCATCCACACCGCCGACAGGTTGAGCGTGGCGATCACCATTACCAGCAGCAGCGCGGTGGCGTACACCAGCGGCCGTGCGGCTTCGACGTTGGGGCTCTGGAAGCCGACATCGTAAATATGGAAGCCCAAGTGCATGATCTTCTGGTCCAGGTGCAGGTACGGATAGTTACCGTCCAGCGGCAACGACGGTGCCAGTTTCACCACACCCACCAGCATCAGCGGCGCTACTTCGCCAGCGGCGCGGGCCACAGCGAGGATCATGCCGGTCATCATCGCCGGGCTGGCCATCGGCAGGACGATCTTCCACAGCGTTTCCGCCTTGGTCGCGCCCAATGCCAGGGAGCCTTCACGCACGGTGCGGGGAATCCGCGCCAGGCCTTCTTCAGTCGCCACGATCACCACCGGCACTGCCAGCAGCGCCAGGGTCAGGGACGCCCAGAGCAGGCCCGGCGTACCAAAGGTCGGCGCCGGCAGGGCTTCGGCGAAGAACAGCCGGTCCACCGAACCGCCCAGCACGTAGACGAAGAAGCCCAGGCCGAACACACCGTAGACAATTGCCGGTACACCGGCCAGGTTGTTCACCGCGATACGGATAATCCGTGTCAAGGTGTTCTGCTTGGCGTACTCACGCAAGTAAACCGCCGCCAGCACACCGAACGGCGTCACGATAATCGCCATGATCAAGGTCATCATCACGGTGCCGAAGATCGCCGGGAAGATCCCGCCTTCGGTGTTGGCTTCCCGTGGGTCGTCGCTGAGGAACTCCCAGATCTTGCTGAAGTAAAAACCGACCTTGGTCATGTAGCCCATGGCGTTCGGCTGGTAAGCGTGAACCACTTTGCCGATGCCGATTTCCACTTCTTTGCCATTGGCATCACGGGCGGTCAGGGCGTCGCGGTTGAACTGGGTGTGCAACTCGTCCAGGCGCGCTTCGATATCCTTGTAACGGGCATTCAATTCAGCGCGATCGGCATCCATGTCGGCCTGGGCGGCGGCGTCGAGCTTGCCTTCCATTTCCAGCTTGCGACCGTGCAAACGGATGCGTTCCAGACCGGCGTTGATCGCCCCGATGTCCGACTTCTCAAGACTCTTGAGGTCGGCGGCGAGCTTGTTGACCCGGCCCACGCGGGCTTGCAGTTCCGGCCAGGCCGCCGCGCCTTCGGCGATGACCTTACCGTCCTGTTTGACGTTGACCAGGGTGCCGTAGAAATTGCCCCACTCGCGACGCTCGATAGCCATCAACTCGACCGGCGTGGTCTGGTTGGTCAGCCACTCACCGACGATCCAGGTGAAGTCATTGCCGTTCAAGTCGCGGTTACCGACCTTGATCAGCTCGCGGGTCATGAATTCAGGACCTTGGTCCGGCACCGGTAAACCGGCGCTTTTCAGGCGTTCGCGGGGCACTTGTTCTTTCTGCACCACTTCGCCGATGACCATATGGTTAGCCTGGCCCGGTACGTCGTAGCTGGCCTGGATCAGGTCAGCCGGCCAGAAGTGGCCCAAACCACGCACGGCGATTACAGCCAGCAAACCGATGGTCATGATGACCGCGATGGACACCGCGCCACCGCTGATCCAGACGCCAGGGGCGCCGCTCTTGAACCATCCATTCAGGGAGTTCTGTTTCACAGACTTCTACCTTTCTTAAAGCGACGAGTATTTCTTGCGCAGACGCTGACGGATCAGCTCGGCGAGGGTGTTCATGACGAAAGTAAACAGCAGCAGCACCATCGCCGAGAGGAACAGCACGCGGTAATGGCTACCGCCAACTTCCGACTCAGGCATCTCCACCGCCACGTTGGCCGCCAGGGTGCGCAGGCCTTCGAACAGGTTCATTTCCATGATCGGCGTGTTGCCGGTGGCCATCAGCACGATCATGGTTTCACCTACTGCGCGGCCCATGCCGATCATCAGTGCCGAGAAAATCCCAGGGCTGGCGGTGAGAATCACCACGCGAGTCATGGTCTGCCACGGCGTGGCACCCAAGGCCAGGGAGCCTAGGGTCAAACCGCGGGGCACGCTGAATACGGCGTCTTCGGCGATGGAGTAGATGTTCGGGATCACCGCGAAACCCATGGCCAGGCCCACTACCAGGGCGTTGCGCTGGTCGTAGGTGATGCCCAGGTCGTGGGAGATCCACATGCGCATGTCGCCGCCGAAGAACCAGGTTTCCATGTACGGGCTCATGTACAGCGAGAGCCAGCCAATAAACAGGATCACCGGGATCAACATCGCACTTTCCCAGCCATCCGGGACTCGTAGACGGATCGACTCAGGCAGGCGGCTGAAGGTAAAACCAGCCACCAGGATGCCAATCGGCATAAGCATCAGCAGGCTGAAAATCCCCGGCAGGTGCCCTTCGACATACGGAGCAAGGAACAGGCCGGCGAAGAAACCGAGGATCACCGTCGGCATCGCTTCCATCAACTCGATCACCGGCTTGACCTTGCGGCGCAGGCTCGGCGCCATGAAGTAGGCAGTGTAGATGGCGGCAGCGATGGCCAAGGGCGCGGCCAGCAGCATGGCGTAGAACGCAGCCTTGAGCGTACCGAAGGTCAGTGGCGCCAGGCTCATCTTGGGTTCGAAATCGGTGTTGGCGGCGGTCGATTGCCAGACGTATTTAGGCTCGTCGTAGTTTTCGTACCAAACCTTGCTCCACAACGCGCTCCAGGAAACTTCCGGGTGCGGGTTGTCCAGCAGCAACGGCTGCAGCTTACCGCCCGCTTCAACGATGATGCGGTTGGACCGTGGCGACATGCCGAAAATGCCTTGACCTTCCACGACCGGGTCCACCAGCAAGGTGCGGTGGGCGGTGCTGTGGAACACGCCAAGCTTGCCGGAGGCGTCGAGGGCAACGAAGCCCTTGCGACGTTCTTCAGCGGTAATTTCAACGATCGGCGTGGTGCCCATCTGGAAGGTGCGGATTTGCTTGAGGCGTTGCTCGCCGTCCGGGTCGCGGGCCATGAACCACTGGGCCAGGCCACCCTTGGAGGTACCGATGATCAGCGAGATGCCACCTACCAGTTGAGTACTGGCCGTCACTTCGCTTGCACCGTCTTCCAACAGTTTGTAGCGACCGTTGAGGCTCTTGTCCCGCAGACTGAACACATCGGCCAGGGCGCGACCGTTGATCACGTACAGCCACTGCTGGCGCGGGTCGACGAAGATGGCTTTCACCGGCTCGGTCATTTGCGGCAGCTCGATGCGCTTCTGCTCGCTGGTGACTTCGCCGGTCATCATGTTTTCTTCGCGGCTCAGGGACAACACGTTCAGGAAGGCACCGGCGGAACCGGCCACCACCAGCGAGGTGTCGGTGGCGTTGAGGGCAACGTGCTCCAACGGGCGACCCAGCTCGTCGAGGACGATCGGCGCTTCACCGTAAGGGTATTCGATGGCAGGCGAGATGGTCTTCTTGCCGTCCGGGTAGGTCACCTTGTAAGTGTGGCGGAACACCAGAGACTGGCCGTTGGACAGGCCGAGGATCACCAGCGGGCTGCCCGGCTGGTCTTCAGCAAAGGAGACGACGCTGGCACCGGCCGGCAGCGGCAGATTGACCCGCGTCAACTCGACACCGCTGTCGACACTGAAGAACAGCGCCTGGCCCTTGTCGGAAATCCGCATGGCGACCTGGTTCTGCTCTTCCAGGGAGATCATCAGCGGCTTGCCGGCGTCCTGTATCCAGGCAGGCGTCAGGGCATCTTCCTTGGTCAGGCTGGCACCCTGGAACAGTGGCGCAACCACATAGGCGAGGAAGAAGAAGATCAAGGTGATCGCGCCCAGAACGGCGAGGCCGCCGATCAGGACGTACCAACGGGTCAGGCGATCCTTGAGCGCGCGAATGCGGCGCTTGCGTTGCAGCTCAGGCGTATTGAAGTCAATGCGCTTGGGAGGAGAAGTCGTCGTCATGGTGGAATTGGCCAGATCATTCATGCGCACACCCTAGCGATTCTGTATGACAGAAAGATGACAATGCAGTGACGCAAGAAATCCGCCGCGTAGCAGGGCTGGCAGCGGACCGAAAAATTGGAGGCGGGGTCCAGGTCTTACAGACCCCGCCCGGGCCTTGAGCCGAGACATCGTCCAGGCTCAAGGCAGTTTTACTGGAGGCTTATTGGCCGCCTTCTGTCAGACCCAGGTCAGCCAGTGCCTTGGCGGCAACTTTGGCTGGCAGTGGGATATAGCCGTCTTTCACCACAACTTCCTGGCCCTGTTTGGACAGAACCAGCTTCACGAACTCAGCTTCCAGCGGGGCCAGAGGCTTGTTCGGGGCTTTGTTGACGTAAACGTAGAGGAAACGCGACAGCGGGTAGCTGCCGTTCAGGGCGTTTTCTTCGGTGTCTTCGACAAACTTATCGCTGCCTTTCTTGGCCAGGGCCACGGTCTTCACGCTGGCGGTCTTGTAGCCGATGCCCGAGTAACCGATGCCGTTCAGCGAAGAGCTGATGGACTGCACGACCGAAGCCGAGCCTGGTTGTTCGTTGACGTTTGGCTTGTAGTCACCTTTACACAGGGCTTCTTCCTTGAAGTAGCCGTAGGTGCCGGATACCGAGTTACGACCGAACAGTTGCACTGGCTTGTTGGCCAGGTCACCGGTCACGCCCAGGTCGCCCCAGGTTTTAACGTCAGCTTTGGCGCCGCACAGACGAGTCGCGGAGAAGACTGCGTCGACTTGCTCCATGGTCAGGTGCTGGATCGGGTTGTCCTTGTGCACGAACACAGCCAGGGCATCCACAGCCACCGGGATAGCGGTTGGCTTGTAACCGTGCTTCTGTTCGAAGGCCTGCAGCTCGTTGTCCTTCATCTTGCGGCTCATCGGGCCCAGGTTAGCGGTGCCTTCAGTCAGCGCCGGTGGCGCTGTGGACGACCCAGCGGCTTGAATCTGGATGTTGACGTTCGGGTATTCCTTTTTATAGGACTCGGCCCACAGGGTCATCAGGTTAGCCAGGGTATCGGAACCAACGCTGGACAAGTTGCCCGACACACCAGTGGTCTTGGTGTAGGACTTGATTGCAGGGTCAACACCAGCGGCCACCGCGTGGGCAGTCGCAACGCCAGCAGCGACAAAAGTCATTGCCGCCATCAAACGCTTCAGTTTCATGCCTTACTCCTAGCAGATAGGGATAGTTGGATCGGGGCCAAGTATCGGCAGGCCGTGTGAACACTCTATGTCTGTAATGTGACAATTAGATGAAAGGCCAGTATTGGACGCAAAAACTGATAGGGAAGGACGAGGCGGCTGGCTTTGGGGCTGCTGCGCAGCCCAACGGGGGCAAGCCCCCTCGCCACAGGGTTATGTAGCAGCCTTCAAGGGATGTTTAGCGCCCTTTTTTCCACAGGTATCCACCCACCAACATCCCCATCACACAAATGACGGCGACGTAGTAAGCCGGGCCCATCGGGCTTTCCTTCATCAGCAACGACACCGCCAACGGCGTCAGGCCGCCAAATACTGCATAGGCCACATTGTAGGAGAACGACAAACCGCTGAAGCGCACCACCGGCGGGAAGGCCTTGACCATCACGTAAGGCACCACGCCGACCACGCCGACAAACAGGCCGGTCAGGGTGTACAGCGGGAACAGCCAGTCCGGGTGATTAAGCAGGCTGTGGTAGAGGGTCCAGGACGTTGCCAGCAACAGTGCGCAACCGGCGATCAGCACGCGGCCGGCACCAAAACGGTCCGCCAGAGCGCCAGAGAGGATGCAGCCCAGGCTCAGGGTGACGATCGCCAGGCTGTTGGCTTGCAGCGATACGGTCGGGCTGAAGTGGTAGATGGTCTGCAGCACGGTTGGCGTCATCAGGATCACCACGACGATGCCGGCGGACAGCAGCCAGGTCAGCAGCATCGACAGCACGATAGCGCCACGGTGGTCACGCAACACGGCGCGCAACGGTAATTCAGCCGCCAATGTCTTGCGTTGCTGCATTTCGGCGAAGATCGGTGTTTCGTGCAGCCAGCGACGCAGGTACACCGAGAACAGGCCGAACACACCGCCCAGCAGGAACGGGATCCGCCAGGCGTAATCGGAGACTTGCTCCGGGGTGTAGAGGGTGTTGATCGCGGTGGCCACCAGGGAGCCCAAGAGGATGCCGGCGGTCAGGCCACTGGTCAGGGTGCCGCAGGCATAACCGATATGCCGTGGCGGGACGTGTTCGGAGACGAACACCCACGCACCCGGCACTTCACCGCCAATCGCCGCGCCCTGGATGACTCGCATCAGCAGCAACAGAACGGGGGCCCACAGGCCGATCTGCGCATAGGTCGGCAGCAGGCCCATGATCAGAGTGGGTACGGCCATCATGAAAATGCTCAGGGTGAACATCTTCTTGCGACCCAGCAGGTCGCCGAAGTGGGCCATGATGATGCCGCCCAACGGCCGCGCCAGGTAACCGGCGGCGAAGATGCCGAAGGTCTGCATCAGGCGCAGCCATTCGGGCATGTCTGGCGGGAAAAACAGTTTCCCGACCACGGTGGCGAAAAACACGAAGATGATGAAGTCGTAAAACTCCAGCGCCCCGCCCAAGGCAGACAGCGACAGGGTTTTGTAGTCGTTGCGGGTCAGCGGGCGCGACGTTGGCGCACTGCTTGCGGGCACGGAGGACATGGCAAGGCTTCTCTTATTAGTCAGAACGGCAAGCCCGGTAACGCTGGCTGAGCCAGGGCGGGTTCGGCAAGATAGCAAATCGCTTGAAAAAGCACAGCGCTGACCCGTTCAACCATTCAAATGTCCGAAATAATCCCGCGCCGGTGTCGTTTTCGCCGGTGGCAGGAAAAGAGTACGAGCACAGTTGCCGTAAAAAGCCCCATTACAGCTGCTATTTGCCGACCAAATGAGCCCCTGGAGGTCGTCGTGGCGACAACGTGTCGATATACTCGGCCCTTGCAAGCGCGCAACCCGCATCCTTGAGGGGCTGCTGTGCCAAAACGCTGTTGGGTGCCCCCAGCCGGTTTGGCAGAGTTTCCCTTTAGTACGCCTTACGAGAAACGTATCGAACGGAGTATGTTTGTGCTGAAACGTTTTTCCAACAGTCGGCTATCCACTTGAAACACCCATAAAAGCGTCACGGGTCAGAGGCACCCCCGGCATGATCGAACTCGAACAAGAAGATCCTATCCCGCAAGGCGATCTCGCTTTGCAAATCACCGCCCTGCCGCGTGAAACCAACGGTTTCGGCGATATCTTCGGCGGTTGGCTGGTAGCCCAAATGGACCTGGCCGGCACGGCAATGGCCAGCAAGATCGCCGGCGGACGCGTGGCGACCGTGGCAATTGATCGCATGGCTTTCCTGGTCCCGGTGGCGGTCGGCGCGCAGCTGTCCTTCTACACCCAGGCCCTGGAAATCGGCCGCAGCTCGATCAAGATGATGGTCGAAGTGTGGAGCGATGACCCGCTCTCCAGCGAATGGCGCAAGGTCACCGAGGCGGTATTTGTGTTTGTTGCCATTGATGGCAGCGGCCGCACTCGGTCGGTTCCGTCGCGGGCGCGTTAAACATCGCTGCGTTTTGACGGTCAATTGCCCATTGCCTGTCCTTGCCCAATCGCCTTTCATTGAGAGTGTGCGCCTATGTCTATGCCCGACGTTGAAACCGTGAAACTGGATGAGCTCAATTGTTGGCGCATCCGCCACGACGGCACTGAATTGTTGGTAGCCCAACAAGGCGCGCACATCATCAGCTACCAGCGTCTGGGCGAGAAGCCGGTGATCTGGCCCAACGATGAAGCAGTATTCAAGACAGGCAAAGGCATCCGTACCGGCGTGCCGGTGTGCTGGCCGTGGTTCGGCATCTTCGACCGTAACCCGCAAAGCGTGCAGGCCATGCGTCACAGCAACGAGCCCGCAGGGGCTCACGGCTTCGTCCGAGCGGTAGACTGGGAATTGGCAGGCATCGAAAGCGAAGGCGAGGCGCTACGAGTGGAATTCGTGCTGCCGGTGCCCGAGGGTGGTTTCCCTGGCTGGCCCCATCAGGTCGACCTGAAGATGAGCCTGCTGCTGGATGATCAACTGCATATCCGCCTGACCAGCCATAACCGTGGCACCGACAGCGTGACCATCAGCCAGGCGTTGCACAGTTACTTCGCCGTCAGCGATGTGCGCAATGTGCAGGTCAAAGGCCTCGACGGCCTGGACTACATCGACACCACAAATGATTGGAACACCGCGAAACAGTCAGGCCTGCTGCACTTTACCGGCGAAACCGACCGCATCTACCTCGACACACCCGCGCAGTTGAATATTGTCGACCCAGACTGGCAGCGTCGCATCCAGCTGACCAGCACCGGCTCGCGCTCAACGGTGATCTGGAACCCGTGGACCGAACGGGCCAAGGCCTTCAGCGACATGGCCGACGACGGCTGGCAGCGCATGCTGTGCATCGAGACGGCGAATGTGATGGACGACGTGGCGACCTTGGCACCAGGTGAGAGCCATACCTTGGGTGTGAGCATCACCAGTATCGCCTTGTAAATCGCGCCTACAAGTCCGACTCCTTGACCACCCGCACCTTCCCTGCATCCAGCGCATAAGCCGCATCAGCCAAGTCATTGTTGACCGTCTCCACCTTCAACGTGCCGGTCACCCACAGCGGTGTATAGATGTCATCGAGCGTCAATCCCTTGGGATAACGCACCAGCACCAATTGGTTGGGCGGTGGCGGCGGTACGTGAATGCACGCGCCTGGGTACGGCACCAGGAAGAACAGCGTGCTGCGACCCTTGGCGTCGGTTTCCAGCGGCACCGGATAACCGCCGATGCGGATATTCTTGCCGTTCATCGCGGCCACGGTCTTGGTGGAATACATCACCGCCGGTAAACCCTTGCTCTGCTTCAAGCCACCCTTGTCGGTAAAGGTGCCATTGGCTTCGGGGGAGTCGTGGTCAATATCCGGCATTTGTTCGAGGGCTTTCTGGTCCGACTTGGGCATCAGTTCCAGCCAGTCGGTTTCCGGCAGCTCGCCAGCATGGGCCAGGCCAGTGCCCAGTAAAAGAACAGTCAACAGAAGACGGCGCATGGAGGGGCTCGGCAAAAGAAAGGACGAAAGTCGCCGGGCATTCTAGCCCTCTGCGCCTGCGCAGCGCAGAGGGCATGGTCGCTGAATTACTTCTTTTTCAGCAGACCGTAGATCACCAGCAGCACGACGGCACCTATCAGCGCACCGAAGAAGCCGGCGCCCTGGCCAGCCTGGTAGATACCCAGCGCCTGGCCACCGTAGGTAGCAATCAGGGAGCCGGCGATACCCAGCAGGATGGTCATGATCCAGCCCATGCTGTCGTCGCCTGGTTTCAGGAAACGTGCCAGCAGGCCGACAATCAAACCGATAAAAATGGTTCCAATAATACCCATGGCATTTCCCTCTGAATGAATTTAGCTAGAGCCTAGTCAGACTTTGGCATCCTGCAATCAGAGGATGGCGGATACCAATGGTTCCCGCCAACTCATGGCTTATTGTTCGGCGATCAGCGCCTCGACCTTGAGGATCTGCTGCTCCAGGGTCGCGCGATCCGCGCAACGCAGGTTGGCATGACCGACCTTGCGCCCGACCTTGAACGCCTTGCCGTAGTGGTGCAGATGGCAGTCATCAATGGCGATGACCTTGTCCACAGGCGGGACAACACCGATAAAGTTGAGCATTGCGCTCTCGCCGACCTTGGCCGTCGAGCCCAAAGGGAAGCCCGCTACCGCCCGCAGGTGGTTTTCGAACTGGCTGCACTCGGCGCCTTCGGTGGTCCAGTGCCCGGAGTTGTGCACCCGCGGGGCGATTTCGTTGGCCTTGAGGCCGCCGTCGACTTCAAAGAACTCGAACGCCATCACGCCGACGTAATCCAGCTGCTTCAACACTCGGCTGGAATAGTCTTCGGCCAGGGATTGCAGCGGGTGGTCGGTGCTGACCACAGACAGCTTGAGGATGCCGCTGTCGTGGGTGTTGTGCACCAGCGGGTAGAAGCGGGTTTCGCCATCGCGAGCACGCACGGCGATCAGCGAGACTTCACCGGTGAACGGTACGAAGCCTTCCAGCAGACAGGCGACGCTGCCCAGCTCGGCAAAGGTGCCGACCACATCGGCGGCGGTGCGCAGGACTTTCTGACCCTTGCCGTCATAACCCAGGGTGCGGGTTTTCAGCACGGCGGGCAGGCCGATGGCAGCGACGGCGGCGTCCAAATCCACCTGGGACTGGATGTCGGCGAATGCCGGTGTCGGGATGCCGAGGTCCTTGAACATGCTCTTTTCGAACCAGCGGTCGCGAGCGATGCGCAAGGCTTCGGCGCTCGGGTACACCGGGACGAACTGCGACAGGAAGGCCACGGTTTCGGCTGGGACGCTTTCGAACTCGAAGGTCACCAGGTCGACTTCTTCGGCCAATTGACGCAGGTGATCCGGGTCGCTGTAGTCAGCCCGAAGGTGTTCACCCAGGGCAGCCGCGCAAGCGTCCGGCGCCGGATCAAGGAAAGCGAAGTTCATCCCCAGCGGAGTTCCCGCCAAGGCCAGCATGCGGCCCAGTTGGCCGCCACCGATTACACCGATTTTCATCAATCAACAACCTCAGGCGATGCGTGGGTCTGGATTGTCCAGGACGTTGTCTGTCTGCTCAGCGCGGAATTTTTTCAGTGCCACGTGAAACTGCGGGTGCTTGGCGCCCAGGATGCTGGCGGACAGCAAGGCTGCGTTGATCGCACCAGCCTTGCCGATCGCAAGCGTTGCCACCGGAATACCGGCCGGCATCTGCACGATGGACAACAGCGAGTCCACGCCCGAGAGCATCGACGACTGCACCGGCACGCCGAGTACAGGCAGATGGGTCTTGGCCGCGCACATGCCCGGCAGGTGAGCTGCGCCACCGGCACCGGCGATGATCACCTCGATGCCACGGGATTCTGCTTCATCGGCATACTGGAACAGCAAATCTGGCGTGCGGTGGGCGGAGACCACCTTCACTTCATAAGGAATGCCGAGCTTTTCCAGCATATCGGCGGTGTGGCTAAGGGTGGACCAATCGGACTTGGAGCCCATGATCACGCCAACCAATGCACTCATCGTCGTGCCTCTTCTCTCTGGGCGCCCGCAGGCGCGTCAAAAAACAAACAAGCCACGCGGGAAATCCGGCGTGGCTTGTTGTACGAATTAGGGCCGGTTGGACCGGCCGAAGGCCGCGCAGTATACCGTAATACTGTAGATAAACAGCCCCTTGGACGACCATCTGTCTTACACCCTGAATCGGTGGTTTTATTGACTCCAAGGTCAGCGAAAACACCGTAAATCAGTGTGGGCGCTGGCAAGCCAGCGCCCACATCAACCGAGTTCCGCCGGGGAGCTCTGCGCCACGCCACCTTCCAACTTGCGCCACAACAACCGCACATTGGCCTTGCGCACCAGCGCACAGCGGTACACGCGAATCTCCAGCGGCACATGCCATTGCGGACCGCCACAGACTACCAACTCCCCCCGAGCCAGTTCGGCGCGCACGCTCAAGCGCGGCACCCAGGCGATGCCCAGGCCTTCCAGGGCCATGCTTTTAAGGCTGTCGGCCATGGCGGTTTCATAAATGGTGGTGAAGCGCAGCGCGCGCTGGCGCAGTAGCAAATTCACCGAGCGCCCGAGAAACGCCCCCGCGCTGTAGGCCAGCAGCGGCACGCTGCCTTCGCCTTCCAGGTCGAACAGCGGCTTGCCGTCAGCATCAGCGGCGCATACGGGGAGCATTTCGGTGTTGCCCAGGTGCAGCGACGGGAAGATTTCAGCATCCATCTGCATCGCCGCGTCCGGGTCGTAGAACGCCAGCATCAAATCGCATCCGCCCTCACGCAGTGCATGTACGGCGTCGCCAACGTTGGTGGCCACCAGCCGCGTCGCGATGTTCAAGCCTTCGTTGCGCAACTGGGCGATCCAGCGCGGAAAGAAGCCCAGCGCCAGTGAGTGCGCCGCCGCCACTTGCATGACTTCGCCCTGCCCGCCTTCCAGGTGATGCAGGTGACGCAGCACTTCACCCAGCTGTTCGACCACGGTACGCGCCGTCACCAGAAACAACTGCCCCGCCGCTGTCAGCTCAACCGGCGTGCGCGAGCGATTGACCAACGTCAGCCCCAGCGCTGCCTCCAGGCTGCGAATGCGTCGACTGAACGCCGGCTGGGTGACGAAGCGACGCTCTGCCGCCTGGGAGAAGCTGTGGGTGGCGGCCAGGGCGCTAAAGTCTTCCAGCCATTTGCTTTCCAGATTCATCTCGTCCTCCCCGGACACGCACCATTTTGGCTCACACGTTCGACATGATAGCCGGGTCACACCGACATTATGCCGTTTATGCATAGGCCAGTGCTTAATAGCATTGGCCCAAAATCTTCTGCAAGCCTAGCATTCACAGCGTTCCGGCCTAGCCCGGGTCCATATTGAGATGATTTCCGTCATGTCCTCCGCTGCATCATTCCGTACCGAAAAAGACCTGCTTGGCGTACTCGAAGTACCTGCTCAAGCGTATTACGGCATCCAGACCCTGCGAGCAGTGAATAACTTCCGTCTCTCTGGCGTTCCGATTTCGCATTACCCCAAATTGGTGGTCGGTCTGGCGATGGTCAAACAGGCCGCCGCTGACGCCAACCGCGAGTTGGGCCAGCTCAGCGAAGCCAAGCACGCTGCCATCAGCGAAGCCTGTGCCCGCCTGATCCGCGGCGATTTCCACGAAGAGTTCGTGGTGGACATGATTCAAGGCGGCGCTGGCACTTCAACCAACATGAATGCCAACGAAGTCATCGCCAACATCGCGCTGGAGGCCATGGGCCACAGCAAGGGCGAATACCAATACCTGCACCCCAATAACGACGTGAACATGGCGCAGTCGACCAACGACGCCTACCCGACCGCGATCCGCCTGGGTCTGCTGCTGGGCCACGACGCACTGTTGGCCAGCCTCGACAGCCTGATCCAGGCGTTCGCCGCCAAGGGCGTCGAGTTCAACCACGTCCTGAAGATGGGCCGCACCCAACTGCAAGACGCCGTGCCGATGACCCTCGGCCAGGAGTTCCGCGCCTTCGCCACCACCCTGGGTGAAGACCTGGCGCGCCTGAAAACCATGGCGCCGGAGCTGTTGACCGAAGTTAACCTGGGCGGCACCGCCATCGGTACCGGCATCAATGCCGACCCGCGTTACCAGGCCTTGGCCGTCCAGCGCCTGGCGACCATCAGCGGTCAACCGCTGGTACCGGCTGCCGACCTGATCGAAGCCACCTCCGACATGGGCGCCTTCGTACTGTTCTCCGGCATGCTCAAGCGTACTGCGGTGAAGCTGTCGAAGATCTGCAACGACCTGCGCCTGCTGTCCAGCGGCCCACGCACCGGGATCAACGAGATCAACCTGCCGGCGCGCCAGCCAGGCAGCTCGATCATGCCCGGCAAGGTCAACCCGGTAATCCCGGAAGCGGTCAACCAAGTGGCGTTCCAGATTATCGGCAACGACCTGGCGCTGACCATCGCGGCCGAAGGCGGCCAACTGCAACTGAACGTGATGGAGCCGCTGATCGCCTACAAGATCTTCGACTCGATCCGCCTGCTGCAACGGGCCATGGACATGCTGCGCGAGCACTGCATCGTCGGCATCACCGCCAACGAAGCCCGCTGCCGCGAGCTGGTGGAGCACTCCATCGGCCTGGTCACCGCGCTGAACCCGTACATCGGCTATGAAAACGCCACCCGCATCGCCCGCATCGCCCTTGAAAGCGGCCGCGGCGTGCTGGAACTGGTGCGTGAAGAAGGCTTGCTCGACGACGCCATGCTCGACGACATCCTGCGCCCGGAAAACATGATTGCCCCGCGCCTGGTGCCCTTGAAGGCCTAAGCGCTGCTGCACCGCTCACCAGGTTGAGGGACTAGACACCTCTCACCTTTTGAGGGCTTGGAGATTCATTCTCCAGGCCCTTTTTTTTGCCTGATGAAAGCGTGTAGCTGAAACCTTTAATCGCCCCGTGCAGACGTATAGCGCTCGCCTAGGTATAGTGCCGCCCCTCTTCGCGTCAGTGGTCGGCGGTAACGAGCCCCTGGGATGTGCGAAAGCCGCATGAATAACAACCCGCAAAAAGGATTGGGTCGAACCGTCGTGCACTGCCTGGTGCATTGCGGCGAATCGCGCCGTTCAGGGTTTGCCATTAGAAAAATCAGCGAGGAATACTCCATGCTTGAAGTCATCAACGACTTCCTCTCAGGGAAAGTACTGATCGTGCTCATTGTCGGGCTCGGTGGTTACTTCACGATCCGCTCGCGTTTCGTTCAACTGCGTCACTTTTTTCATATGTTTTCGGTGTTTGGCAACAGCCTGAAAAGCAGCGCTGGCCAACTCAGCTCGTTCCAGGCACTGATGCTCAGCCTCGCCGGCCGAGTGGGTGCCGGTAATATCGCCGGCGTCGGTATCGCCGTAACCCTGGGCGGCCCCGGCGCCGTGTTCTGGATGTGGGTCACCGCGCTGGTGGGCATGTCCTCAAGCTTTATCGAGTGCTCTCTCGGCCAGCTCTACAAGCGCTGCGATTCCGAGGGCCAATACCGTGGCGGCCCGGCCTATTACATCCAGCATGGCCTGCACAAGCGCTGGCTGGGGATGGTCATGGCGTTCCTGCTGCTGGTGACCTTCGGCTTTGCCTTCAACGGCCTGCAAGCCCATGCCGTGACCCACTCGCTGAACAACGCCTTTGGCCTCGATACCACCTACACAGGCCTGGGCCTGGCGGTGCTGCTGGGCCTGGTGTTCGTCGGTGGGATCAAGCGGATCGCCTCGATTGCCGACTTGCTGGTACCAATCAAGACCCTGGTCTACATCGCCGTGACCGTGTACGTGATTGTGCTGCAATTTGACCAGGTGCCGGCCATGCTGATGACTATCGTCAAGAGCGCCTTTGGCCTGGACCAGGCTTTTGGTGGCCTGGTGGGCAGCGCCATCATCATGGGTGTGAAACGCGGCGTGTTTGCCAACGAAGCCGGCCTTGGCAGTGCGCCCAACGTCGCCGCCGTGGCCTCGGTGGAACACCCGGTGGCTCAAGGCGTCGTGCAAGCGTTCAGCGTGTTCCTCGACACCTTCGTCATCTGCACCTGCACCGCGTTGCTGATCCTGCTCTCGGGTTTCTACACGCCGGGCTTTGAAGGTGACGGCATTGCCCTGACCCAGAACTCCCTGGCGGCGGTGGTCGGTGACTGGGGCCGGATGTTCATCTCGGTAGCCCTGGCGTTGTTTGTGTTCACCTCGATTCTGTACAACTACTACCTGGGCGAGAGCAACCTGCGCTTCTTGATCGGCGAAAACCGCAAGGCACTGATCGGCTATCGCGCCCTGGTGCTGGTGCTGATTTTCTGGGGTTCTATTGAAAACCTCAGCACGGTGTTTGCCTTCGCCGACATCACCATGACCATGCTGGCGTTCGTCAACCTGATCGCCCTGGCGCTGCTGTTCAAGATCGCCATGCGCATCCTGCGCGACTACGACGACCAACGCGCTGCGGGTATCAAGACCCCGGTATTTGATTCCAGCCAGTTCCCGGATCTGGACCTGGACTTGAACGCCTGGCCAGCCACCCCGCTGAAGCCTGCGCCAACGTCGCAGGCCAGCGCTGAACCGGTCGCCCAAGCGCAACGCTAAAGGTGACACGCCGCGTGGCCTTGGGCATGCTCTGGGCCACGCGGTGTACTCGTTCAGGAGATTTTTTCGATGCCCCCTTCACACAACGTCATGGTGCTCTACACCGGTGGCACCATCGGCATGCAGGCCAGCGCCAACGGCCTGGTCCCTGCCTCCGGTTTTGAAGCGCGGATGGCCGATTACCTCGCCAGCCAACCTCAACTCAAAGTGCCCGCCTGGCGCTTGCGGGAAATGTCGCCGCTAATCGACAGCGCCAACATGACCCCCGCCTACTGGCAGCGTTTGCGTATCGCCGTGATCGAAGCGGTGGATGAAGGCTACGATGCCGTGCTCATCCTGCACGGCACCGACACGCTGGCCTACAGCGCGGCCGCCATGAGCTTCCAACTGCTGGGCCTGCCGGCGTCGGTGCTGTTCACCGGTTCCATGTTGCCGGCCGGCGTGCCCGACAGCGATGCCTGGGAAAACGTCAGTGGTGCCCTGGTTGCCCTGGGCAACGGCCTGGCGCCGGGTGTTCAGCTGTACTTCCATGGCGAGCTTTTGGCCCCGACCCGCTGCGCGAAGATTCGCAGTTTTGGCCGGCATCCGTTTGCCACCTTGCAGCGCAACAGCGGCGTGGCCAAGGCCGATTCAATTCCCCAGGCCCTGAGTTATCGTCACGATAAAGCACTCGCCAGCGTCGGCGTGCTGCCCCTGGTGCCCGGCATTGACGCTGCGCAACTCGATGGCCTGATCAACAGCGGCATTCAAGCACTGGTGCTGGAATGTTTTGGCAGCGGCACCGGGCCCAGCGATAACCCTGAGTTTCTCGCCAGCCTCAAGCGGGCCCGGGATCAGGGCGTCGTGGTCGTGGCGATTACCCAATGCCATGAAGGCGGTGTGGAGCTGGATGTGTATGAGGCCGGCAGCCGCTTGCGTGGCGTTGGCGTGTTGTCGGGCGGCGGCATGACCCGTGAAGCAGCGTTCGGCAAGCTCAATGCATTGATCGGTGCCGGGCTTGCATCCGCCGAAATCCGCCGACTGGTGGAACTGGACCTGTGTGGCGAGCTGAACTGATCGTCAGCGGCTGCGGCATGTAACTTGCTCTCTTCCAGCCAACCATTGGCTGGAAGCCTCCATGCTTCACTCTCACCTCACCACCCTCAACGCTGTCTCACTGGTACTCAATACCTTCAAGGCCGAAGGCGTACCCAGCGAGGCGCTGCTGGCCGGCAGCGGTATCTGTGGCGCGGACTTGAGCCGTGCTGACACGCGCATCACCACCAATCAGGAGATGCGTGTCTGCGCCAATGCCGTGGCCCTACGCCGAGACATCGGCCTGGAACTGGGCCAGCGCATGCATGTGTCGTCCTACGGCATACTTGGCTATGCGCTACTGACCAGTGCCACCTTCGGTGACGCTTTGCGCCAGGCCCTGCGCTACCCGGCGCTGTTGGGAACACTTTTTGAGTTGCGCCTGGAGGAAGACGGCCAACGGATCTGGTTCACTGCCAGCGATTATCGGGAAAATCCGGCGCTGACTGAGTTCAATGTCGAGTTTTGCCTGGTCTCGCTGAAAGTCATCTGTGACGATCTGCTTGGCCAGCCCCTGCCCTTGCTCGGCGCCCGGTTCGAACACTGCGCCCCCGACTACAAGACGCGTTATGCCGAGAGCTTCGACTGCCCATTGCAGTTTGAAGCCACCGCCAATGCCTTCGCCTTCGACCGGCACTGGCTTGATCAGCCATTGCCCCTGGCCGATGCCATCACCCACCAGGCCATGGCCGAGCGCTGCCGCAAGCAAAACACCGAGTTCACCGGACGCCAGGCCTGGCTGGGGCGGGTGCGCCTGCTGCTCGGCGCACAATTAAACGCGGCACCGGGCATTGATGGATTGGCCGAGCAGATGAACTGTTCCCCCCGCACCTTGCGCCGCCATCTCCATGACCTGGGCTGCAGCTACCAGGAACTGCTGGACGAGCTACGCTTCGAGCGGGCCAAACAGTTGTTGGGAGCGGATGAACTGCCGATCTACCGGATCGCCGAGCAACTGGGTTTCAGCGAAACCGCCAGTTTCCGGCATGCCTTTATTCGCTGGAGCGGAGTCGCACCGAGTCAGTTTCGGCCTTGATGCGCCATGGGTGGGCGCGGCTGCTTCATTGAGGGGCGAATAACGGACACATACATTGGCCATATTGATCCCCTTTTGGCCGCTCCTGCCGTTCTCCAAAACCCGGCACGCCGCAACACTGCAAGGCACACCCGTGAGCCTTTGGAGAACAACAATATGCTGACGATCTACTCAGACGATCATCATCTGCACCACGGCCGTTGCGAGTTGATGGACGGGCAATTGATGCCCTGCTTCGAAATGCCCTCCCGGGCCGACCATGTACTGCAACGGGTCAAGGATCGCGACCTGGGCCCGGTGCGGGCGCCCCAGGACTTTGGCCTGGCACCGCTGCAACGCATCCACAGCCGCGACTACCTGGACTTCTTCAAAGGTGCCTGGCAACGCTGGACCGAATTTGGCCAGGACGGCGACCTGCTGCCCTACACTTGGCCTGCCCGCACCTTGCGCCGCGTGTTGCCCACTAGCCTGCATGGCCAGTTGGGTTATTACAGCTTCGACGGTGGCGCGCCGATCACCGCCGGCACCTGGCAAGCAGCCTACAGCGCCGCTCAAGTGGCGCTGACGGCTCAACAGGCCATCCAACAAGGCGCCCGTAGCGCCTTTGCCCTGTGCCGTCCACCGGGACACCACGCCGCCGGCGACTTGATGGGCGGCTATTGCTACCTCAACAACGCCGCCATCGCCGCTCAGGCATTTCTCGACCAAGGCCATAAAAAGGTCGCGATCCTCGATGTGGATTACCACCACGGCAACGGCACCCAATCGATTTTCTATGAGCGCAGCGACGTGCTGTTTACCTCGATCCACGGCCACCCGGAGGCGGAGTTTCCATTTTTCCTGGGCTATGGCGACGAAGTGGGCGAAGGGGCTGGCGAAGGCTTCAACTTCAACTATCCGCTGCCGGCAGGTTCAGGCTGGGACAGTTGGAGCGCGGCCCTGGAGCAGGCCTGCCAGGAGATCGACCGCTACGGCGCTGACATCATCGTGGTCTCCCTAGGCGTGGACACCTTCAAGGACGACCCCATTTCCCAGTTCAAGCTCGACAGCCCGGACTACCTGGCGATGGGCCGACGCATCGCCCAATTGGGCAAGCCGACGCTGTTCGTGATGGAAGGCGGCTACGCCGTGGAAGAAATCGGCATCAATGCCGTCAACGTACTCGAAGGTTTTGAACACGAGGGATCTGCACAATGAACACGCTCAAGTATCTGCTCCTGTGCGCTGCGCTCCTTGGGGGCACCGTCCAGGCCGAAGAGAAAACCCTGCGGGTTTACAACTGGTTCGACTACATCACCCCCAAGGCCCTGGAGGATTTCAAGGCGCAGAACCCTGCGATCAAGCTGGTCTACGACATCTTCGACACCAATGAAGCCCTGGAAGCCAAGCTTTTGACCGGCAACTCCGGCTATGACGTGGTGGTACCGTCCAATGTGTTCCTGGCCAAGCAGATCGAGGCCGGGGTGTTCCAGCCCCTGGACCGCGCCCAGTTACCCAACTGGAACCACCTCGATCCCAAGTTGATGAAGCTGATCGAAACCAACGATCCCGGTAACAAATTCGCCGTGCCCTACATGTACGGCACCATCCTCATCGGTTTCAACCCGGACAAGGTCAAGGCCGCGCTGGGAACCGACGCGCCGGTGGACAGCTGGGACCTGATCTTTAAGGAAGAGAACATCAGCAAGCTCAAGCAGTGCGGCGTCGCCCTGCTGGATTCGCCTTCGGAAATCTTGCCCCTGGCCTTGCAGCATCTGGGCCTGGACCCCAACAGCAGCAACCCCAAGGACTATGTCAAGGCCGAAACGCTGCTGATGAAAATCCGCCCCTACATCACCTACTTCCACTCCTCCAAGTACATGGCAGATATCGCCAACGGTGACATCTGCGTGGCGGTCGGCTACTCCGGCAGCTTCTCCCAGGCCGCCAACCGCGCCAAGGAGGCGAAGAACGGCGTGACCGTGGACATGCGCCTGCCCAAGGAAGGCGCGCCGATCTGGTTCGACATGCTCGCCATTCCCAAGGGCGCGAAAAACCCGCAGGACGCCTACACCTTCATCAACTACCTGCTGCAACCCCAGGTGATTGCTCCCGTCAGCGACTTCGTCGGCTACCCCAACCCCAACAAGGATGCCACCGAGTTGGTCGACCCGGCGATCCGCAACAACCCCAACCTGTACCCCACCGAGGCAGCAATGGCCACGCTGTACACCTTGAAACCCTTGGGCCGTGACGCCGAACGCGCCAGGACCCGCGTCTGGACCAAGATCAAATCCGGGACCTGAGCCACACACCCTCAAGGTTGAGCACTCGGTGCGTTATCGGACCTGCCACGCCCTGCGCAACCGCACCAGCGCAGCGGCGATGGCGGCCTCGGGCACAGCAGCAAAACCCAACACCAGCCCGGCGCGCTGATCAGGCGCAGTGCTGGAGTCGGGCAGCCAATAATTGCTCAAGCCATTGATCTCGACATCCACCGCGCGGGCCTGGTCCAGCAACTCATGCTCACGGGCCAGGCTGTCGACTCGTACCGTGAGGTGCAGCCCTGCCATGACGTTGGGCAGGCTGCCCACGCCTGGCACATCGACGGGCCAGCCGGCCAGCAAGGCGTTGCGCCGGCTCAGCGCGGCGCGACGCATGCGCCGGATGTGTCGCTGAAAATGCCCCGCCGCCATGAACTCGGCCATTACCGCCTGAGTGCTGACTTCCGAGTGCCGCACGTCCACGGCGCGGCGCTGGGCGAAGGCATTCACCAATCCCTGTGGAAGCACCAGGTAACCCAGGCGCAGCGCGGGAAAGGCGACTTTGCCGAAGGTACCGACGTAGAGCACTCGCCCGCTGCGGTCCAAGGCCGCCAACGGTGCCAGGGGCGCGCCGCTGTAGCGGTATTCGCCGTCATAGTCGTCCTCGACGATCCAGCCGCCGCTGCGCTCGGCCCAGGCCAGCAATTCCAGGCGCCGGGCCAGGCTCATGACCACGCCCATCGGGTACTGATGGGACGGTGTGACGTAGGCCAGGTGACAAGCACTGAGTGCATTCAATGCGGTGCAGTCGATGCCGTCACTGTCCACCGCCACGCCGTGGAGTTTCGCCCCGGCAATGGCGAAGGCGTGACCTGCCGCCCGATAGCCCGGATTTTCAATCGCCACCGTGTCCCCAGGCGCCACCAGCAGCTGTGCACAAAGGCTAATTGCCTGTTGCGCGCCGCTGGTGATCACTATTTGCTCAGCCGTGCATTGCATACCCCTGGAACTGCGCAGGTAGGCCGCTATCAGCCCACGCAGTCGCTCATCCCCCGCCGGGTCGCCATAACACAGTTGCTGCAGGTCTGGCTTGCGCCAGAAAGCCGCACTCAGCTTGGCCCATACGTCAAACGGGAACAGATCGAAGGCCGGTACGCCGACGCGAAAAGCCCGCGGCGGGCCGGTGGGTGGCAGGGGTAAATGGTTGTTTTCCAGCCGCCCCAACGCCGGGCTGTGGATAACTTCACTGGATGAAAATCCAGGTGAATTCGGTGCAATTGTGGATAAGGCTGGGGATAAGCCTGTTGATAACCCTGTGGATGGTTTTGTGGATAGTTTTTTGGCTGCCCCTGGGGTTTGCGGCAATTGAGCCACATAAGTCCCGTCGCCGACCCGCCCTTCGATAAAGCCTTCGGCGTAGAGCTGGTCGTAGGCGCGCACCACGCTGTTGCGGGAGATCGACAGCGCCATCGCCAGGTCACGGCTGGCCGGTAGCCGGGTTCCGCTGACCAGCCGCCCATCCAGCACCCGCATTCGCAACACCTGGTAAAGCTGGTGCGTCAGGCCCTGGCGACGGTCCAGCTCAATGCCGGCGGGGTTGAACGACAGTGGGGGCTCTATCGGAGGCATAGCAGGCATTCCAGAAAATTGGACCTATCAAATTGACCAAAGATGGCTCTTACAACGAACCATTAGCCTGCCTAGGATGTAACCATTCGCCAAGGAAAATCTTCATGTACACACCCCGTGCCTTCACCCTCGACGATTTGCCCCAATTGCAGCAACTGATCCAGCACACACGCTTGGCGCAGTTGGTGACGTTTGGTGAACATGGCCTGCAAGCCAGCCACTTGCCGCTGCTGCTTAACCCCGATGAAGGCCCTAGCGGCACGCTGTACGGGCACTTGGCCAAGGCCAATCGGCAGTGGCAGGACCTGCAGAATGGCAGCGAGGCGCTGGTGATTTTTGCCGGCGCCGAGGCCTACGTCAGCCCGGCGTTTTACCCGGCCAAGGCCGAGCACGGCAAAGTGGTGCCCACCTGGAATTACCTGGCGGTGCATGCTTACGGCCAGGCTGAGGTGTTCACCGATGCCCAGCGCTTGCTCACCCTGGTCAGCGCCCTGACCGACCGTCACGAGTCTGGCCGTGCCCAGCCGTGGAAGGTGACTGACGCGCCGGCCGACTACATTGAAGGCATGCTCAAGGCCATCGTCGGCTTCGCCCTGCCGATCCAGCGCCTGGAAGGCAAACGCAAACTCAGCCAAAACCGCAGCGCGGCGGATATCGCCGGTGTTCGTGAAGGGTTGGCCGCCAGCACCGACGTGCGCGACCAGACCCTCGCCCGACTCATTCCTTAAGGAGCCCCATCATGAGCCCGATCGAGATCCGCCAGGTTAGCGCCACCGACCAGGTTGCCTGGCTGGCGCTGTGGCAGGCGTACCTGCGCTTCTACAACACCGAACTGCCGGATGCCGTCAGCCAGAGCACCTGGCAGCGCCTGATCAACGCCAACGAGCCAACTCACTCGGCCCTGGCCTGGCAAGACGGCACGGCCGTGGGCATGGTCAACTTCATCTACCATCGCTCCAACTGGAGCATCGAGAACTCCTGCTACCTGCAGGACTTGCTGGTGGACCCAGCGCAACGGGGCACCGGCATAGGCCGCAAGCTGATCGAATTCGTCTACGCCACCGCCAAGGCCGATAGCTGTTGCAAGGTCCACTGGCTGACCCATGAGACCAACGCCACGGCCATCCAATTGTACGAACGTATTGCCGAACGCCCCGGCTTCATTCAGTTTCGCAAAGGTCTTTAAGGAGAGCCGCATGACAACAACGCTTGCAGACTGGAAAGGGGCTCCCGCACCCACCATTACCCTCATCGAGGGGCGCTTTATCCGCCTGGAAAAGCTTGACCCCGTCCGCCACGGCGACGGCCTGTGGCAAGCCCTCGAAGGCCCCGGTGCCGATCCCAAGCTGTGGGACTATTTGCCCTACGGCCCCTTCCCCGAGCGCGGCGCCTTCGATGCCTGGTTGAACAACCACGCGGCCAACAGCGACCCGTACTTCTTCTGCGTGATCGACCGCGCCAGTGGCGACGTGCAGGGCATCCTCAGCCTGATGTCCATCGTCTCGGCCCAGGGCCGCATCGAAATCGGCCACGTCACCTTCGGCGCACCGATGCAGCGCTCGCCCAAAAGCACCGAGGCGGTGTACCTGCTGGCCAAGCATTCGTTTGAACTGGGCTACCGTCGCCTGGAGTGGAAGTGCAACAACGGCAACGCCCGCTCCAAGTACGCGGCCGAGCGGTTGGGCTTCAGTTTTGAAGGCGTGTTTCGCCAGCACATGGTGGTCAAGGGGCAGAATCGGGATACAGCGTGGTATTCGATCCTGGACTCGGAATGGCCAGCGATTGGGGCGGGATTCAAGCGGTGGCTTTCGGATGAGAATCAGACAGGTTCGGGCCAACTGAAGACGCTGGTTGAGTGCCGCAGCTAGCCAAATGATCGTTCCCACTCGTGAGAACGATCAATGTCGCCTAGATACTGCGCCGAACCTTCACCACCCCCATCTTTAATCCAAACGGCCTGAACACCGCATTCAACGATTTCAGCGTCTGATTACCCTCACCATGTTCGATATGCACCAAGGTGCGCACAGAAATTTTGCACATCTTGGCGAACTGGCTTTGGTGCAGGCCGGTGACTTCGGTTCGCAGGCGGCGTACGGCTTCGCCTATTTCGAGTGTGCCTTGGGCCAGCCCTTGCTCGATGCTCTCGATGACGAGTGCACGTTGCTCAATGGAAAGACTCATCTCAGCCCCCAGTCGGTCAGACGTTGGTCCAAGTCGCGCAGTGCGATGCGCGGGTGACTCCAGGTCACCTGTGGCAAGCCACTGGCAACCAGAATGTCCGGCAAAGCCCTCAGTACTTCGGCATCTTGGCGCAGCCGTTCGAAGGCCTGAATGGGTTCAACCACCTGCGAAAGTGCCTCGCAAACACCACGCCAGTTGATGTCTCCCGCCACTTCCAGTAGGCCGGGCCATTTCATTGTGCGGGTGATGCCTTCATCATCCATGACCATGGGTGCCAGGTCGTAAATAGGCGCGAGGCGCAAGCTGTCTTGCCCACGGATGATGGACGTGTTGCGCCCATGATTATCCGAGTTCCCCAATATCTTGTTCAGCAAGTCGCGCCGTAGATAATCGGCGACCAAATCGGCCACTTGACCATCCTGGCCAGCTGCTTTCCATAAATCGACCAACAGGTGCACCACCTTCACATGGTCCATGGAACTGCCGGGCGCCGTGACACCTGCCGCCGAGTAAATCGACTCGACCGCGAAACGCTCCACGCCTTGGACGCCAACTGCGCGATCAAATCGGTGCATCCATAAACTGGGCTTGGAGGCCTCCTCCAGCGCCAGCCCCTGGGCTGCGACGGTCTCAATCCCAAGCGACTGCAGGGCCCTGTAGTAGTGGTATTCACTTCTGAGAATATCTTGGTCCCGCTGTAAACCTTGATTGCGAGCGAACTTGATAAACCAATGCTGGCTGACCTGGTCGTCATCCAGTACCGCATCGGGATACAAAAGCCCGTCATGATTTTGAGTCATGAGCAATTTGGGCGCCTCGCCGCCCGCACCCGTCGCACCGCCAATGGCCGCACCTTGTTCATAGGCGTATTCGAGGAAGCGGTTATCACGCTCGATTACGTCTTGGCGTGCAAATCCGATGGCGGGCCGACCGCCCTCCCCCCGAACAGATTCCTTGATACGCATATGCCCGATGGGAGCAGGCGTACTGCGCGCCAGCAGAAACAAGTCGGCACTGATGCCGTCAGGCTTTTCACCGGCCATACGATTTAAAAGGAAGCGTTTGGCAGCACCTGCCGGTGCAATGTCGTACAGGAAGGCGGGGGCATGCTTGAGCGACTCCTGCCCCCAGGTTGGCGGCACTCTGACGCTGACTGACGCAGCAAACAGGGTTTCAATTCGGTCCAGGTGATCAGCCAGATAGGCAGACTCGTATCCAAAACGGCAAGGGCTGGCAAAACCGCTTTGCGGTTCGGCAAACTCCAGGATCATTGCGTCCTGCCAAAGTCCGGCATCAAAAACTTGTAGCGTCAGTTTAAAAGTCGATTCCATCTGCAATTTAATGCGCCTAAATATCAGTTAAGGTCGGCTGATTTGCAATATAGTGCATAAATCTAATCTATGCAGACTGATAGACGCAATAAAATGCGTACTTGTCGTTCAGACATCGAAAAAACCGCATTAAAGTGCAGATCCTTTACCCGTCATCTCCCCGACATAATCCTGTAAAAACCCTGCGCTATACAGGTCGACTCGTTTCCTACAACAAGGTCGTCCGCCATGCCCTTTTTGCCCCATCGTCTTGCGCTCGCCATCACCTTGCTGGCCGGCAGCAGTTACATTGAAGCGGCCCCGGCCCCAGTCAAGACGGTACAGATCGACACACCCACCACCACCGCGCAAACCCTGGGTGGCAGTGATTCGTTGACGATCTCGGCACCAGGCAGCATCACCACCGCCAAAGTTGCTGTCACCTTGAAGGACGGCACCAGCGCCAAGGGCGTGGTAATCGACAACGCGGGCAAGATCACGTCCACCGGTGGCCGGGCCATCGACAGTGCGGGCGACCTTGCCAACGCCCGCATTTACAGCATCTACAACCGCGCAGGCGGGGTGATCCAGGGCGCCAATGATGCGCTGCGCATCGACAGCAACTTCGCCAGCGGCAGCCTGTTGATCGATAACAGCGGCACCATTCGCTCCACCACCGGCCAAGGCCTGGACCTGGACGCGATCCGCAGCAGCAACGTCAGCACCACCATCATCAACCGCGCAGGCGGGCTGATTCGTGGTGAGGCCAGTGACGGCATGAAAACCGGTGCCAACGCTACCATCACCAACTACGGCGAAATTTCCACCGGCGATACTCACTCCCGGGATGACAAGTTCGACGGTGTCGACATTGATTCGGCCAGCGGCGTAACCGTAACCAACTACGGGACCATTTCCGGTGGTCGTCACGGCATCACCACTGACCTGGGTGCAACGCTGGCCAACTACGGCACAGTGATCGGTCGCAATGGCTCGGGCTTTGGTTCCGACGGCGACGGCACGGTGATCAACCACGGCACCATCACCGGAGCGTTCTCCGGACTGCAACCCGATGGCGACGGTGACGGCGTGGACATCGACAAGATCGCCCATATCGAAAACTACGGAGTAATTCAGGGTGTGGGGGCCGGTGGCGTCGACAAGAACGGTTTTGCCAACGGCAGTGAAGGCATCGCCCTTGGCGGCGGCTATGTATTCAATGGTGTCGGTGCGCTGGTCAGTGGCGCCAACAACGCGATCCTCGTGGACGACGGCAGCGACGGTTCGGGACTGACGGCCACCACCCTGGAAAACCACGGCACCCTCCAGGGCCTGGATGGCTATGGCGTGAAGTTCGTCGGCGAGTTTGCCGACACCGTGATCAACGCAGGCCTCATCAGTGGCAGCAACGGCCTGGCCCTGGACCTGGGCGGCGGCGATGACAGCCTGATACTGCGCAATGGCAGCCGTTTTATCGGCGTGGTCGACGGCGGCACCGGGTACGACCGCCTCACAATGGATGACGCGACCGGCGCCAGCTTCGGTGACAGTCGCAACTTCGAATGGCTGAACGTCAAACAAGGCACCTGGACCCTTACCGGCAGCGGTGACTTCAGCGACGGCGGCGAGATTTTCAGTGGTGCCAAGCTGATCAACCAAGGCGGGATCAGCGGCAATATGACCGTCGATGAAGGCGGGGTTTATGCCGGTGGCGGCAGTGTCGCCAGCTTGCTCGTAAAAGGGACATTGCAGACCAATACCGCCCTCGGCACCGCCACCATCACCCGCGACCTGACCATGACCAGCGGCTCGACCCTTGCCTATGGCGTCAACGCCGACGGCAGCAGCGCCCCGATCAAGGTCGGCGGTACCGCCAACCTCAATGGCGCGACCCTGGCGGTCAATCCCGGCAGCGGCACTTACCCGTGGCAGAGCCACTACACGGTGCTGCAAGCGGGCAGCATCAACGGCAGCTTCGCCAAGGTCACCAGCGACTATGCCTTCCTCACCCCGACCCTGGATTACAGCGCCACTCAGGTCGGCCTGACGTACACCCGCAACGACGTGGCCTTCAATCAGCTCGCCAGCACCGGCAACGGCACCAGTGCCGCCAACAGCCTGGCGAGCCTGGGCAAGAACAACGCGCTGTATAACGCCCTGCTCAACACCACCAACACCAGCGCGGGCGCGGCCATTGAGCAACTGGCCGGCAGCAGCACTGCCAACCTGACCAGCGCCACCCTGGGTGCCAGCGCCCAAGTCGGCGGCAGCATGCTCGCGGCCATGCATCAATTGGGTGGCGGCGCAGGGCTGCTGGTGGGTCTTGATCAGCAGGACACGCCGGTTCTCGCCGCCAGCGGTGTTCCTGCTGCGGCGCGTAATCTCAACGATCCGAACGCCCAGGGCCGCCTGTGGCTGCAAGGTATCGGCAGCTACGGCAAGCTCGACGGCGACCACGCCAGCGACGGCCTGACCCAACGCACCAAGGGCAGCGTGCTCGGCGCCGATTGGGCGCTCAATCCTGAGTGGCGCGTGGGCGTATTGGGCGGCTACTCCAAGACGGATCTGGACACCACCGGTGTCGACGGCAGCGTAGACAGCTGGCATGCCGGCGTCTACGCCATGCGCCAAAGCGGGCCGCTGGCCTTGCGCTTGGGTGCTGCGTACAGCGGGCACCAAGGGGACAGCAAACGCACCGTGGCCTTCAACGGTTTCAGCGACCGCCCCAAAGGCGACTACGACGCCAACAGCCAACAAGCCTTCGTCGAACTGGGCTACGCCATGGGCAGCGGGCGCCTGAGTGCCGAGCCGTTCGCCAACCTCGGTTATCAGCGCTACCACCGTGACAGCTACAACGAAAAAGGCGGCGCCGCCGCCCTGCATGTCGACGGGCAAACCCAGGACAACGTCAGCAGCACCTTCGGTCTGCGCCTGGCGCACCTGAGCCAGCTGGAAAACGGCATCAGCCTCACGCCGCGAGCCAGTGCCGGCTGGAAACACACCTACGGCGACGTCGACAGCAGCACCCGCCAGGCCTTCCTGATGGGTGGCACGGGGTTCAATGTCGAAGGTAGCGCCCTGGATCGTGACAGTCTCATGCTCGAAGCCGGGCTGGATGTCGGCTTGTCAGCCCGCCATACCATCGGTGTGGGCTACAGTGGCGAAATAGGCAGTAACAGCCGCAATCATGGCGTCATGGGCCAATGGACCATGGCTTTCTGAAATACCCTTATCCCAGGCGAAAAAAAGGGGGCACATGCCCCCCGAGGTTTAAACGGTAGTTTCGAAGGCTGTGTATCAGCCTTCGATTTCGATCAGTATTTCGCCAGGGTTGACCCGGTCGCCCTTGGCCACGTGAACGGCGGTGACCTTGCCGGCAATCGCCGCCTGGACTTCAGTCTCCATCTTCATCGCTTCAGTGATCAGTACGGCCTGGCCGGCCTTGACTACGTCGCCTTCCTTGACCAGCACATCAACGATATTGCCCGGCATCGCGGTGCTGACATGGCCCGGCTCGCTGGCCTGTTTGCGCTTGCTGGTGCCGCCACCGACAAACTCGTTGAGCGGTTCGAACACCACTTCTTCCGGCATGCCGTCGATGGAAAGATAGAAGTGGCGCTTGCCTTCGGCCTTGACACCGACACCCGTGATGTCGACGCGGTAGCTCTCACCGTGAACATCGATGACGAACTCAGTCGGCACGCCTTCACCGCCAGCACGAACGACACCGCCGGCTTCGGGAATCGGCAACAGCACTTCCGGAGTCAAGGTGCCGGCTTCACGCTCTTCGAGGAACTTGCGCCCGATGTCCGGGAACATGGCGTAGGTCAGCACGTCTTCTTCGGACTTGGCCAATGCACCGATTTCGCCGCGCAACCTGGTCATTTCCGGCTTGAGCAGATCCGCCGGGCGCACGTCGATGACTTCTTCGCTGCCAATGGCCTGACGCCGCAGTTTTTCGTTCACGGTGCCCGGCGCCTTGCCGTAGCCGCCTTGCAGGTAGAGCTTCACCTCGTTGGTGATGGTCTTGTAGCGCTCGCCGGCCAGCACGTTGAAGAACGCCTGGGTACCGACGATTTGCGAAGTCGGTGTTACCAGCGGCGGGAAGCCGAGGTCTTCACGAACCCGTGGAATTTCGGCCAGCACTTCGCTCATGCGATTCAGTGCGCCCTGCTCTTTCAACTGGTTGGCCAGGTTGGAGATCATCCCGCCCGGCACCTGGTTGACTTGCACGCGGGTGTCGACGGCGGTGAATTCGCTTTCGAACTGGTGGTACTTCTTGCGCACGGCATAGAAGTACAGGCCGATTTCCTGCAACAACCCCAGGTCCAGGCCGGTGTCGAATTCGCTGCCTTTAAGGGCGGCGACCATCGACTCGGTGCCAGGGTGGCTGGTGCCCCAGGCGAAGCTGGAGATAGCGGTGTCGATATGGTCGGCGCCGTTTTCGATGGCCTTGAGTTGGCACATCGCGGCCAGGCCAGCGGTGTCGTGGGAGTGGATGAATACTGGCAGGCTTTGCTCGGTCTTCAGTGCCTTGACCAACTCGCCCGTGGCGTACGGGGTCAACAGACCAGCCATGTCCTTGATCGCCACCGAGTCGCAACCCATGGCTTCCATTTGCTTGGCCTGGGCCACGAACGCGCCGATGGTATGCACCGGGCTAGTGGTGTAGGCGATAGTGCCCTGGGCGTGTTTGCCGGCGGCCTTCACCGCTTCGATGGCGACCCGCAGGTTACGCACGTCGTTCATCGCATCAAAGATGCGGAACACGTCGACGCCGTTGACCGCGGCCTTGGCGACGAAGGCTTTGACCACGTCGTCGCTGTAGTGGCGGTAACCCAGCAGGTTCTGGCCGCGCAGGAGCATTTGCAGACGCGTGTTAGGCAACGCCGCACGCAGTTTGCGCAGGCGCTCCCACGGGTCTTCTTTCAGAAAGCGCACGCAGGCGTCGAAAGTCGCACCGCCCCAGACTTCCAGGGACCAGTAGCCAACTTTGTCGAGTTTGTCGCAGATCGGCAGCATGTCGTCGGTGCGCATGCGAGTCGCCAGCAACGATTGGTGGGCGTCGCGCAGGATGGTGTCTGTAACGAAGATTTTCTTAGTCATTGGTATCTCCTCATAGCGGCAAGTTTCAAGCTACAAGCTGCAAGAAAAAACCAATCGGCTCTTACTTGCCGCTTGCAGCTAAAAGCTTGCAGCTGCTTCATTCATAAGCCTGCGTGGGCGGCGATGGCGGCGGCGATGGCCAGGGCCAGCTCTTCGGGTTTGCGCTTGATCGAATAGTTGGTCAGCTCAGGGTGGCTTTCCACAAAACTGGTATTGAACTGGCCGCTACGGAATTCCGGGTTGCGCAGAATTTCCTGGTAGTACGCGGCAGTGGTCTTCACGCCTTGCAGGCGCATGTCGTCCAGGGCCCGCAGGCCACGGTCCATGGCCTCTTCCCAGGTCAACGCCCAGACCACAAGCTTCAGGCACATGGAGTCGTAGTACGGCGGAATGGTGTAGCCGGTATAGATCGCCGTGTCGGTGCGCACGCCGGGGCCGCCGGGAGCGTAGTAACGGGTGATCTTGCCGAAGCTGGGGAGGAAGTTGTTTTTCGGGTCTTCGGCGTTGATGCGAAACTGCAACGCGAAACCACGGTGCTGGATGTCTTCCTGCTTGACCGACAGCGGCAGGCCAGAGGCGATGCGGATTTGCTCACGGACAATGTCGATGCCGGTGATTTCTTCGGTGATGGTGTGTTCCACCTGCACCCGGGTGTTCATCTCCATGAAGTACACCTCGCCTTCGGCGAGCAAAAACTCCACGGTACCGGCGTTCTCATAGCCCACGGCCTTGGCGGCGCGCACGGACAGATCGCCAATATAGGCGCGCTGTTCAGGGGTTAGTTGCGGGCTTGGAGCGATTTCGATGAGCTTCTGGTTACGACGCTGGATCGAGCAGTCGCGCTCGAATAGATGTACGACGTTGCCAAAGCTGTCACCGAGGATCTGCGCCTCGATGTGCTTGGGATTGACGATGCATTTTTCCAGGAACACTTCCGCCGAACCGAAGGCCTTGGTGGCTTCGGAAATGACGCGGGGGAAGGCTTGTTCGAGTTCTTCAGGGCTGTTGCAGCGGCGAATACCGCGACCGCCACCACCGGAGGTGGCCTTGAGCATCACCGGGTAGCCGATGCGATCGCCTTCAGTCAGCGCTTCGGCGATGTCTGCAACGTTGCCTTCGGTGCCAGGCGTGACCGGCACGCCGGCCTTGATCATGCTGCGGCGGGCTTCGGTCTTGTCGCCCATGCGGCGAATGACTTCTGCCGACGGGCCAATGAATTTAATACCGCGCTCGGTGCAAATGTCTGCCAGCTCGGCGTTTTCCGAGAGGAAGCCATAGCCGGGGTGCAGCGCGTCGCAACCGGTTTCCACTGCCAGGTTCACCAGCTTGCGCGGGTTCAGGTAGCCGGCCAGGGGCTCGGCACCGATGCTGTGGGCCTCGTCGGCACGCTTTACATGCAGAGCGTGGCGATCGGCATCGGAATAGACCGCGACCGAACGGATACCCATCTCGGCGCAGGCACGCACGATACGTACGGCAATCTCACCACGGTTGGCGATCAGGATCTTTGTTATCACTTGGAAATTCCCTTGAGCCGATGGCTACCTTCGACCTGCTAGACCAGGTCGGCGCGTGACCAGATGTTTCAAGCCAGTCGCGTGACACACACTATGCGCATGTAGGGATTAACAAAAATCAATAATAATTGGGTTGTGTATAAGTAAAGACTTATAGTCAGCGCAATAGAAGCCTACTGGAGCGTTGTATTAATGCGTAAGTCATTGATGCGCATGACATTGCGTCAGTTACAGATTTTCAATGAGGTCTGTGATTTACGCTCCTACAGCCGTGCAGCCGAGGAAATGTCACTCACTCAACCGGCCGTCAGCCTGCAAATCAAGCAGCTGGAAGAGCTGGTAGGTCAGCCGCTGTTCGATTACGTCGGCAAAAAGCTCTACATGACCGAAGCCGCCGAAGCCCTGCAACGGGCCAGCCGAGATATTTTCGGGCGCCTGGAAAACCTCGACATGCAGCTCTCGGACATGCAGGGCTCGTTGCAAGGCCAACTAAAGCTGGCGGTGGAGTCCAGCGCCAAGTATTTCGTGCCGCACCTGTTCGCCGCCTTCAAGCGCCAACATCCAGAAGTTAACCTGCAGCTGACGGTGGTCAATCGCGCCCAAGTGATTCGAAGGCTTTCCGACAACCGCGATGACTTGGTCATCATGTCCATGGTGCCCCAGGACATGGGCCTGGAATTCCTGCCATTTCTCAACAACCCGATTGTGGCGGTGGCCCTGCCCGATCACCCGCTGAGTCAGCAAGCAACGCTGCGCTTGCAGGATCTTGAACCGTACACGCTGCTAGTGCGCGAACCCGGCTCCGGGACGCGCAAAGCCTGCGAAGAGTACTTCAAGGAAAAACGCGTGCACTTCACCCAGACGGTGGAAGTGGCCTCGGCGGAGGCGCAGCGCGAATGCGTAGTCGCAGGTTTGGGCGTAGCGCTGCTGACGCGCCACGCCCTGAACCTGGAACTGGCCACCGGCGGGCTCAAGGAGCTGCCGGTAGAAGAACTGCCGCTGTACCGCAGTTGGTGCCTGGTGCAGGCCAAAGCCAAGCGCCTGTCACCAGTGGCCCATGCGTTTCTGGGCTTTATCCGCAGCGAGCGAGTGCAGATCAGCGCCCTGGCTGAGCGCTTCGCAGGGCTGCCGCTGGCGCCTGCCAATGCAGTTCCGGATAGTCGGTGATGTCCTGAAGCAATTGGCGCTGGTCACAGTGGTCTTCAATTGCGCGACGGAACGCCATGCGGCGCTGGTCTTCCTGTTGGCGACGAGTCTTGAGGGTGCTGCTTTCTTCGTATTGCCGGGCCATTTCGAGTCTCCCTATGCGAGTACGGGGAGTTCAGAGTGGGCCCTTCGGATGACGATTTAGCGGCGTGGGGATGACAGGGATGTGAAAGTTGCCCTGCGGCGAGCGGGCTTGTCGGATCGCCGCGTTGGGCTGCGCAGTAGCCCTAAAACCTGCGACCCATCTCGGCCTGAGCCACGTTCAGTCGTCGAGGGCTTTGACCGACTTGGGCGACAAGCGAAGGCTGCGCAGGCTGCGCTTGACGCTCTTGAGGTGGTTGACCAGGCTCGGGCCGCGGGCCATGGCCACGCCCATCGCCAACACGTCGATCACCACCAAGTGGGCGATACGCGAAGTCAGCGGGGTGTAGATTTCGGTGTCTTCGTGCACGTCGATCGCCAGGTTGATCGTCGACAACTCCGCCAACGGCGTCTGGCTCGGGCACAAGGTAATCAGCGAGGCGCCGCTTTCACGCACCAGGTTGGCAGTGATCAGCAGGTCCTTGGAGCGCCCGGACTGGGAAATGCAGATCGCCACATCAGTAGGCTTCAACGTCACCGCCGACATCGCCTGCATATGCGGGTCGCTGTAGGCCGCAGCTGTCAGCAACAAGCGGAAGAATTTGTGCTGGGCATCCGCCGCCACCGCGCCGGACGCGCCAAAGCCATAAAACTCAACGCGCTGGGCCTGGGACATGGCCGTCACCGCCTTCTGCAACTCCACCGGATCGAGCTTTTCCCGCACTTCCATAAGGGTGTGCAAGGTGGTGTCGAAGATTTTCAGGCTGTAGTCGGCGACCGAGTCGTCTTCGTGAATGGCGAACTGCCCGAAGCTCGCACCGGCCGCGAGGCTCTGGGCCAGCTTCAGCTTCAAGTCCTGGAACCCGGAGCAACCGATGGCGCGACAGAAGCGCACGATGGTTGGCTCGCTGATTCCGACGCTGTGGGCCAGGTCCGCCATGGAACTGTGCATCACGGCCGCAGGGTCAAGCAGCACATGATCGGCAACCTTGAGTTCCGATTTGCGTAACAGGTGGCGCGACTGGGCGATATGTTGCAACAGGTTCAAAGGGAAGGACTCTTGTTATTGGCTGATGCCGGGGATGTAGCAAGCTTGTAGTTATACTACAAGAATTGCTGGTTTGCCCGTTCGATGCATCACTTAATCGCCCTGCTGCCCCCTGATTTAGCGGGCAGGCTCTTTGTAGCCGGCAGTGCGGCCTGGACTCCACTATCGAAAATCTGCATTTTTCCGTAACAAATCCGCCAACCCTTCGGCCTCCATCGGCCGGCTGATCAAATAGCCTTGCACCTCATCGCAATGCTCGGCCCTGAGAAAATCCAGCTGCTGCTGATCTTCCACGCCCTCGGCCACCACCTTGAGGGACAAGCCATGGGCCATGGCGATGATCGCCCGGGTAATCGCCGCGTCTTCGCGGCCCTGGCCCAGGCCCCGGATAAACGTCTGGTCGATCTTCACGTAGTCCACGGGGATGCGCTTGAGGTAACTGAGGGACGAGTAGCCGGTGCCAAAATCGTCGATAGCCAGCTTGACCCCCAGGTCGCGCAGTTGCTGGAAGGTGGAGATGATGTGCTCAACGCTGTCGAGCAACTGGCTTTCGGTCAGCTCCAGTTCCAGGCACTGCGGCGCCAGCCCGGTTTCTTCCAACACCTGGCGCACCAGGCTGACCAGCTTGCCCTGGCGTAATTGATGTACCGACAGGTTGACCGACACGCGGATCGGCGCCAGCCCCTGGCGCTGCCACTCGCACGCCTGCCAGCAGGCCTGGCGCAGGACGAATTCACCCAAAGGCACAATCAATCCGGTCTCTTCCGCCAAGCCAATGAAATCGCCGGGCGGCACGCTGCCCCACTGCGGATGATCCCAGCGCACCAGCGCTTCGGCGGCGTTCATCTTGCCCGTCACCAGGCACAGTTTGGGCTGGTAGAACACCTTCAGCTGGCGCTCATCAATGGCCTTGCGTAACTGGTTCTCCAACTGCAAGCGCTCCAGGGTGCTGGCTTGCAGGCTGTCGGTATAGAACTGGAAATTATTGCCGCCCAGATGTTTGGCATGTTGCATCGCCATGTTCGACTGGCTGACCAGCGCGGAAACCTCCCGTGCATTATCCGGCAACAGGCTGACGCCCATGGAAGCACTGACCACCAGCTCATGCCCTTCCACCGTCACCGGTACCCGCAGCTTGGCCAGCAGGCGCGTCGCCACCCGCGCCAGGCTCGACAAGCTGCCGTAGGCGTCAAACAACACCGCGAACTCATCGCCGGAAAGCCTGGCAATAGTGTCGGCTTCTGGCAAGGCGTTGATCAGCCGACGGGCCATTTTTTGCAACAGCTGGTCGGCGACTTCGTGGCCAAGGCTGTCATTGAGGAGCTTGAACCGATCCAGGTTGATGTGCAGCAAAGCCAGGCTGCGACCGCCCTGGCGCACTCGCTGATGGGCTTCGCGTAGCCGCTCGCGAAACAACGAACGATTCGCCAGCCCCGTCAGCTCATCATAGTGAGTGAGGTAGCGCATGCGCTCTTCGGATTCGCGTCGCGCCGACAGATCGGCGAAGAAGCCTACGATATGACTGACGTTTCCACGAACATCGCGTACGACGTTCAGCTGTAGCCACTGCGGGTAAAGCTCGCCATTTTTCCGTGCCTCTACCAGTTCACCCTGCCAGGTGCCTTGGCTTTGCAAGGCTTGGCGGATCGCCGGAAAGTGGCGCCGGGCATCGCGGCTGCTAGGCAACTCGACGACATTGCGTCCGAGCATGTCGTCGATTTCAAAACCGGTCACGCGGCTGAACGCCTGGTTGACGGCGATCAACGCGTAATTGGGGTCAAGAATCACAATGCCTTCACTGGCCGCCTCGAATACCGTCGATGCGAGCCGTAGCTGTTCTTCCAGAACCTTGCCAGCACTGATGTCGCGCCGGGTGCCGAGCATACGAGTGACGCGCCCGTTGGCCGAGCGCTCCACGGCGCGGCCGCGGTCCTGGATCCAGACCCAATGGCCGTCGCCATGGCGCACCCGGTACTCCACCAGATAGTCCTCGCTGCGACCTTTCAAATGCTCAACCAGGGCGCGCTTGAGCAGCGGTAAATCGTCTGGGTGCAAGCGCGGCTTGAGGTGACTAAGCATCGCCGTGACATATTCCGGCTCCAGGCCGAACAGCTCCTTGAGCTGGGTGTGGTGGACTTCGTCGCTCTGCAGGTTCCAGTCCCACAGGCCCAACTCGCTGGCCTGCAACGCCAACGCTAGGCGCGCCTCGCTTTTGCTCAAGGCCAAACTGGCGGCGTCCAGTTCCTGGCTGCGCTGCTCGACGCGGTTCTGCAAACCGATCTGGGCCTTACGCAGCTCTTGCTCGACCTGACGCCGCTGCTCGACTTCGCGAACCAGATCCTGATTCAACTGTTCGCTGCGCTGCTGGGCCTGCTGCAAGTGCTCGATCAACGCCTGATTCTGGAAGCGGCGACGCAGTCCACGCTGGATCAAACGGTTGACCTGCCACGCCACCACGCTCAGGGACGCCAGCAGAATCAGGCCCAGGAACCCCCAACCTTGCAGCTGCGGATCGCCGCTCCAGAACAGATAGACGATGGCCGGCACCAGGCAGGGCAAGGCAAACGACAGGAATGCCGACAGGCTCACCGCATAGGCGACGCTGGCCGACAGTGTTGCCGCGCCGATCAGGCCGAATACCCAGGCCTGTTGCGCAAAGCTGTCCACCGGCACCAGGGTGATGGCGGCGCTGGCCAGAGTCAGGCCGCTGACGGCCGAGCCCAACATGAACATGCGGCGCCAGATCGGCTGCGCCTGTCGATTGGGCATGGCGCAATCGAACGCGGCCACCTGGATCACCCGCAAGGCTACCAGCGCCAGCAGCCATACCAGCCAAATGCTGACCAACACGTAGCGCTGCGGGCTCCAGAGCAACCAGGCGCAGACCAGACCGTTAAGTAACATCAATAAGGTGGGCAGCAGCGAGCCTTGGTACAACAGGCGCGTGCGCTCGACCGCCATCTCCATGGCGTAGTGCTTGCGGATAACCTGCGCAGGCGCCACGGAGGTGCTTGGCGGGTTAGTGCTGAGGGTCATAGGCAGCGTTCTTATAATGGTGAGCCCGAAACGTCGACGGAGCATACACAAGCAAGCGGGCAGACCAAACTGCCCCACGTCATAAAAACAGTGTAATAAATGGCCGCAAACCTTGAGGCCAGAGGGCTTGAGTGAGGCGGGGTGCGGGCTACAGAGGTTGACCGACCGGTCATCACCGCAACTGGATTGTTTGCCCCGTGCCCATCGCTGGCGGTTTTTCCTTCGACCACCGGGCATTGGGATTTGCCCACCTTCCCCCGGCACCCTAGAATGCGCCGATGCGCGATGATCTCTCCCTTTTGCTGAACTCTCTCAACGATGCCCAACGCCAGGCTGTAGCGGCCCCCGTTGGCCGTCAGTTGGTCCTGGCCGGTGCTGGCTCCGGTAAAACCCGAGTGCTGGTGCACCGTATCGCCTGGTTGATCCAGGTCGAAAACGCCTCGTCTCATTCGATCCTGTCGGTGACCTTCACCAACAAGGCCGCTGCCGAGATGCGCCATCGCATCGAGCAGTTGATGGGCATCAGCCCGGCCGGCATGTGGGTCGGTACCTTCCACGGCCTGGCGCACCGCCTGTTGCGGGCCCACTGGCAGGAAGCCGGCCTGAGCCAGACCTTCCAGATTCTCGACAGCGACGACCAGCAACGCCTGGTCAAGCGGGTAATCCGCGAGCTGGGCCTGGACGAACAGCGCTGGCCGGTCCGTCAGGCCCAGTGGTTTATCAACGGCCAGAAAGACGAAGGCCTGCGCCCGCAACATATCCAGGCCAGCGGCGATCTGTTCCTGGCGACCATGCGCAGCATCTATGAAGCCTACGAGGTTGCCTGCCAGCGCGCCGGCGTCATCGACTTCTCCGAACTGCTGCTGCGCGCCCTCGACCTGTGGCGCGACCACCCCGGTTTGCTGGCGCACTATCAGAAGCGCTTCCGCCATGTGCTGGTGGACGAGTTCCAGGACACCAACGCCGTGCAGTACGCCTGGTTGCGCTTGCTGGCCAAGGGCGGCGACAGCTTGATGGTGGTGGGCGACGATGATCAGTCGATCTACGGCTGGCGCGGCGCGAAGATCGAGAACATCTACCAGTACTCCGATGACTTTCCAGACGCAGAAACCATTCGCCTGGAGCAGAACTATCGCTCCACTGCTGGGATTCTCAAGGCCGCCAACGCCTTGATCGCCAACAACACCGGACGCCTGGGCAAAGAGTTGTGGACCGACGGCGATGAAGGCGAAGCAATCAACCTGTATGCCGCCTTCAACGAACACGACGAAGCGCGCTACGTGGTGGAAACCATTGAAAGCGCCCTGAAAACCGGGCTGGCCCGCAGCGACATCGCCATTCTGTATCGCTCCAACGCCCAATCGCGGGTGCTGGAAGAAGCCTTGCTGCGCGAACGCATCCCGTACCGCATCTATGGCGGGCAGCGTTTCTTCGAGCGCGCCGAAATCAAGAACGCCATGGCCTACCTGCGCTTGCTGGAAGGCCGTGGCAACGATGCGGCGTTGGAGCGGGTGATCAATCTCCCAGCCCGGGGCATCGGCGAAAAGACCATCGAAGCCATTCGTGATCACGCCCGCCACAGCGATGTGTCGATGTGGGAAGCCATGCGCTTGCTGATCGCCAATAAAGGCCTGACCGGCCGCGCCGCCGGTGCGTTGGCCGTGTTTGTCGAGCTGATCGAGAGCCTGGCCGCCAAGTGCATGGAAATGCCCCTGCACCTGATGACCCAGACAGTGATCGAGCAATCCGGCCTGATCGCCTACCACGAAGCGGAAAAAGGCGAGAAAGGCCAGGCTCGGGTAGAAAACCTTGAGGAGCTGGTCAGTGCCGCCCGTGCCTTCGAAAACAGCGAAGAAGATGCCGAGCTGTCGCCGCTGGCGGCCTTCCTCGGGCATGCGTCGCTGGAAGCTGGCGATACCCAGGCCGATGAGCATGAAGACAGTGTTCAACTGATGACACTGCACAGCGCCAAGGGCCTGGAGTTTCCCTACGTGTTCCTGGTGGGCATGGAAGAAGGGCTGTTCCCTCACAAGATGAGCCTGGAGGAACCGGGACGCCTGGAAGAGGAGCGCCGCCTGGCTTACGTCGGCATCACCCGAGCCATGCAGAACCTGGTGATGACCTACGCAGAAACCCGACGCCTGTACGGCAGCGAGACCTACAACAAAGTGTCACGCTTCGTACGCGAAGTGCCGAAGGGGCTGATTCAGGAAGTGCGGCTGTCCAACAGCGTCAGCCGGCCGTTCGGTGGCGGCCAACAGCAGAATTCCAGCAGCATGTTCGCTGGTGCGGAAATCCCGGAGACACCATTCAGCCTCGGCCAGCAGGTCAAGCACGCGATCTTCGGCGAAGGTGTAATCCTCAACTTCGAAGGCGCCGGGGCCCAGGCTCGGGTGCAGGTGAACTTTGCCGAAGGCAGTAAATGGTTGATGCTGGGTTACGCCAAGCTGGAAGCCGTGTAGGCATCCCCCTCGCCCCTACAAACGGCTCCAAACATGAAGGTGTATGGCCCGCCCCTTGTTTTTATGGGAGATGGGCCAATATCTGTAATACGTCCTACAGATCATTCTGTATCGGTCTTACGCAAAAGCCCGAAACATTATGCCGCTAGCCACTGACATTACACCTGTGCAACATGGCGCGCGTGCAGTCCACAAATGGGAACTCCCTTTATGAAACGTTTTCTTAGCATCGCCATGGCATTGTGCATCGGCCTGACGATGAGCCTCGACGCCAACGCCAAGCGCTTTGGTGGCGGCAAAAGCTCCGGCGCCGCGCCGAGCCACCAGACCAGCCAAATGGCGCCATCGGCCGGTGCCGGCGGTGCCGCTGCAACCGCAGGCGCGGCCGGTGCCGCTGGCGCTGGCGCTGCTGCCAAGGCCGGCGGTGCTTCGCGCTGGTTGGGCCCTCTGGCCGGTATCGCTGCCGGCGGCCTGCTCGCTTCCATGTTCATGGGCGGCGGCTTCCAGGGCATGCAGATCTTCGACATCCTGATCATGGCCATCATCGCCTTTGTGATCTTCCGCTTTATCGCCGCTCGTCGTCGCAAGCAGCAGGAGCACATGGCTCCAGCCGGCGCGCCAATGCAGCGTGAAGCGTTCGAGCAGAAACCAGCCATGGGCTCGATCTTCGGCGGCTCGGCAGCACCTGCCGCCGCTCGTCCGGTGATCAATGCGCCAGCCTGGTTCAACGAAGAGCGTTTCGTTGAGGCGGCCCGCAACCACTTCCAGTCCCTGCAGCAACACTGGGACGCCAACGAAATGGACAAGATCGCTGAGTTCGTGACCCCACAACTGCTGGAGTTCCTCAAGCGCGAACGTGCCGACCTGGGCGACGCCTTCCAGTCGACCTACATCGACGACCTGCGCGTACAACTTGAAGGTGTAGATGATCGCGCCGACAAGACCATCGCCACCCTGACATTCAGTGGTGTGTCGAAGACCTCACGTTTCGACCAGGGCGAAGTGTTCAGCGAAAGCTGGAACATGGAACGTCCGCAAGGCGAAAACCAGCCTTGGCTGGTGGCCGGTATCCGTCAGAACAGCTGATCCCCACACGCGTTGAGCAGGCAGTAACAAAAACCCCGGACTTGTCCGGGGTTTTCCATTTCACGGTTGCACTTATAGCGAGCTACTGTATAAAGCGCCCCTATAAACCGCGCCAACTAGCACGAGGATCCCGGCCGTGGAAGAAGTCATCGAACAATTGCGTGAAGCTAACGAACCTGTCCCGGTTCCTCTGGAACTGCCTGACGACGACGACCTGGTGGAGATTGAAGAACAGTTGTTCATCAATATCCCCTTTGTCTTCAAAGAATTTTTGCTGACTGTCAGCGACGTGGTTTATGGCAGCCTGGAGCCTGTGACCGTTACCGACCCACAGTCCCACACCTATCTGCCGGACGTTTGTGCGACCGCTTGGGATATGGGCGTTTCTCGCGAACTGATCCCAATCTGCCAAGACGGCGACGACTATTACTGCGTCGAAGAAGACGGCACCGTCGTACTGTGGTCCGGCGAAGAAGAGATCGTCACCGAAGAAACCTGGGAATCGGTCTGGCACTGGGCGCGGGACGTCTGGCTGGAAAGCTGAGCCCTGCTCCTACAACGTGTCCTTGTGGTTATCCAGGGTTTCCAACAAGGCAACCTGCATCCGCGTATGCACGCGGATGAACCAGCGCCAGAGCACGGCGGCCACCGCAGCCGTCACCACGGCGATCAGCACCAGCAACTTGTTGGTCGGCAAGATACTGGCCGACAAGGCTGCCAATAGCAGGAAGATCACCAGCAGCGAGAGTACCGGGATCACTTCAGCGATCACCCGGCGCACTCGCTGGGTGTGCCGCCCGGCCATTTCCGGCTTGACGCTCATCTCCGCCAGCAGCATCGACAACGCCTTGAGCTTGCGGTATGCCGCAATCAGGAACGGCAGCGACAACAGCAATGCCCCGCCCCAGATCAACGCTTTTTGCCAGCTTGGATCGCTGATCCAGCCTTGCAACAGATCGCCAATGCGCACCGCGAAATAGCTTCCAGCAAAGAAAATCGCGATCACCAAGGCTAAATTGACCCCCACCTGCAGAATGATTTTGCGGATCATCGACGCCAGCATCGCGCCCTCGCCTTGGGGCTGAATGCTGCGTAGCCATTCGCCATACATGCCGAACACTCGGCTCATACGCAGGGGCATCACGGCGGCAATCTTCAATGACAGCGGGTCGGCGGCACGAATCAGGTAGGGCGTCATCAGTGTGGTGAGCACCGAAACGGCGACCGCCACCGGATAGAGGAAGTCGCTGGTGACCTGTAAGGTCATCCCCAAGGCGGCGATGATGAACGAGAATTCGCCAATCTGTGACAGCCCCATCCCCACACGCAACGACGTTCGGCCATCGTTACCGGCGATAAAGGCCCCAAGGCCGCAGGACAGCATCTTGCCCAGCACTACCGCAACGGTAATCACCGCAATCGGCCAGGCGTATTGCACCAGGATCAGCGGGTCGATCATCAAGCCGATGGCGACAAAGAAGATGGCGCTGAACATGTCGCGAACCGGCTCGATCAGGCGCTCAATCTTCACCAACTGCCGGGACTCGGCCATGATCGCACCGATCAGGAACGCCCCCAGCACCATGCTGTATTCCAGCTTGACCACTAACAGGCAGAAACCAAAACACAGGCCCAGTACGGTAATCAGCAGCATCTCGTTGCTTTCAAACTTTGCCACATACGCCAACAACCGTGGCACCAGCAAAATGCCGATGACCAAGGCGACGATCATAAACAGCGAGAGTTTGCCGACCGTAGAAAACACTTCGCCGGAGCTGACCGTACCGCTGACGGCGATGCTCGACAGCAAGGCGATGATACCGATACCGAGAATGTCTTCGACGATCAGCACACCAAAAATCAACTGGGCAAACCGTTGATTTTTCATCTTCAGGTCGTTGAGGGCCTTGACGATGATGGTGGTCGAGGAAATGGCCAGGATTGCGCCGAGGAACAGCGAATCCATGGTATTCCAATCGAACCAGCGGCCAATTTCGTAGCCGATCCAGATCATCAGGATGATCTCCAGAAAGGCCGCGATAAACGCCGTAGCACCCACTTTGAACAACTTGCGCAGGCTGAACTCCAGGCCCAGGCAGAACATCAGGAAGATCACCCCCAGCTCGGCCAGGGTCTTGATGGTGTCTTCGTCGTGGATCAGGCCGAATGGCGGGGTGTGCGGGCCGATGATAAAACCGGCAACGATATAACCCAGGACTACCGGCTGCTTGAGGCGATGAAATAGGACCGTCACCACGCCCGCCACCAGCATGATCACGGCCAAGTCCTGGATAAAGCTGATGGCGTGCATGGCGAGGGGCTCCTTGAGGGTACTGGCGCTTTCCCGGCTCCCACGCTGCTACTCAAACGGGTCGCAATGAGCGGAAGGAAAAGTCGGCCTTGAACGTAAGAAATGCCCGTGAAGTGGGCTTTTCAAGGGTAACACCGCGACTTCCGGCGAAAAGCCGGTGCAATATATGGAAACAGATAGAGCCAGGCGTGACGACAAGCCGCGTCCCGGCGTCCCGTTAGAGATGGCTCTGCAAAGATTCAAGCACCCGCAGAGGTGCCTCCCCAACCAATGCCTACAACCGTGAGTGTGCTATGGAACCCGGAAACGCCCAGCTGTCGATGACGGTATTGATGACCCCTGACATGGCCAACTTCTCAGGCAATGTCCACGGCGGCACCCTGCTCAAGTACCTCGACGAAGTGGCTTACGCTTGCGCCAGCCGTTACGCCGGACGCTACGTTGTAACCTTGTCGGTGGACCAGGTGATTTTTCGCGAGCCGATCCATGTCGGCGAGTTGGTGACCTTCCTGGCCTCGGTCAACTACACCGGCAATACATCGATGGAAGTCGGGATCAAGGTGGTGACCGAGAACATCCGCGAGCGCTCGGTGCGTCACACCAACAGCTGCTTCTTCACCATGGTCGCGGTCGACGACCAGTACAAGCCGGCGGCCGTACCGCCGTTTCAGCCGCAGAACAGTGAAGACAAGCGCCGCTTTATGCAGGCCAAGCAGCGTCGGCAGATTCGCCAAGAGCTGGAGAAGCGGTATCAGGAAGTCAAGGCCGACGGGCCGTAGGATGTAAGAGCTGGCTTGCTCGCGAAAACACTTGCGACCACTTGACCGCTAACCAAGAGTATCTACAGCCCTATCGGCGTAGCCTCAAAGCGCACTCGTGGATGTGCAATTCGATCCTGGGCCCGCACCAGTTCCAGCTCGTAACTGGCGCAGGCCTGAGTCTCCAACAGCACCTCATGCACCGCAGCAGCGGTAAACTCGAAGGCTGCCAACAGGCTATCTCCTAATAACACCCGCGCCAGGAACAGGCCTGACGTCAGGTCGCCCACGCCCACCGGTTGCCGAGGAAACGCCAACAGTGGCCGGCGCAGGTGCCAACTGCCTTCGGCAGTCACCAGCAGCATCTCGAAGCCGTCCGGCAGTTTGCCGGGGTAGTCCAGGTGCTTGACCAGCACCGCTTTCGGCCCACGAGCCAACAGCGCCCGCGCCATGCCCAGGCAATCGAACAGCGACTGCGGCTTGCGGCCAGCAAAACTGTCCAGTTCCAACTGGTTGGGGCACAGGAAGTCAGCCATGGCGGCGGCCTCGTCCAGCAGGAAATCGCTGACTTCCTGCGGCACGATGCAGCCTTTTTCCGGGTGACCCATCACCGGGTCGCACAGGTACAAAGCCTTGGGGTTGATCGCCTTGATCCGTGCCACGCCGGTGAGGATCGCCCGGCCCTGGGCCGCGCTGCCCAGGTAACCCGAGAGCACCGCATCGCAGTTACCCAGTTCGCCAATGGCCGCGATCCCTTCGACCAATGCAGGAATCTGCTGCGGCGCCAACACTTCGCCCGCCCACTGGCCATACTGCGTGTGGTTGGAGAATTGCACCGTGTTGAGCGGCCACACATTCACCCCGACCCGCTGCATGGGGAACACAGCAGCGCTGTTGCCGGCATGGCCAAAGACCACATGGGACTGGATCGCAAGCAGATGAGGCGTACGTTTCATGCAGGGGATTTCCATAAAACCGTTGAAATTCAGGCCGCGCAGTATGCGACTAAACGCAGCCTGTACGACAGACCGGAGACGCAGTTAAGCTGGTCATACTTTGTTGGAGTTCATCGAATGCTGACCCTGGGAAATATCTTCGTGCTGATGCTGCTGGCGACCGCTGCCGCCTGGGTGTGGCACAACCACGGCCTACGCGAGCGGGCGCTGGAACGGGTCAAGCAGCATTGCGCCAAGCTCGATATCGAACTGCTCGATGGCGCCGTGGCGTTGAAACGCATCGGTTTTGTGAAAGATGCCAACGGTCGTCGACGGTTAGCGCGGGTCTACAACTTTGAGTTCACCGTGACCGGTGAGGCGCGACACCCTGGGACCATCACCCAGTTCGGCGCCCACAGTGCGCAGATTGAACTGGCGCCCTACCCCTTCGAGATCAAGACGCCACTGCCCAGCGCCGAGGTGATTGAGATGAGCCAGTGGCGCCAGGAGCACGGCAAGGGCCGTCAGTAACGGCAATCGGCCAATCCGCGCTGCAAGCTGACGACGTCCTGCGCCTCGCTGAAAATCAGCTCAACCCGCGAATCCCGACGCCACTCACTGGGCTGCCAGGTTATCGTGATGTTATCCACAGCGTTGGCTGAAACCCAACCATCAGGACTGTGGATAACCAGCTTGGCCCGCCGCCAGTCCAGTGCTTCCAGCCATTGCCGCACACGCTGCGGGTCCAATTGCTGGCTCGGATGCCAGCGCCAGCCAATGCTCCAGCCACCTTCCTGGGCCTGACTCAGGCAGATCGGCAAGGCCGGATCGCTCCAGATCGCCGACATCTGCGCCACTCCCTTGGGCACCTCGAAGTTATCCACAACGGCGCCGGCCTGTGCTGAAAGACCCGGAAGTTGCGCCAAAGGCAGGTGCGCCTGGCGCGTCCAGTAAACGGGACAGGCGGGTAACTGACTTTCAATCATCGCGCGCTGCGTGGCGCTCAGTCCCTCATCCTTGTTCAACACCAGCAAACCGGCGCTGGCCAGGGCCTCGCGTTGTGCGGTCGGCAGCGGTTTTCCCGCTGCCAGGGCCTGGGCGTCCAGCACCAGCACACAGGGTTGGACCGCCAGCACGTCCTGCCATGGCGCTTCGCGTAGTTGCTTGAGCAGTTGCGCCGGATGACCCAGCCCAGACGGTTCGATGAACAACCGATCCGGCTTTGCCTTACGCAACAAACGGCCCAGTCCTACCTGAAACGGCACACCATTGACGCAACACAGGCAACCGCCCGCCACTTCGCCCAAGGCAATACCGTCGTCATCGCGGGTCAGCAGTGCCGCGTCCAGGCCGATCTGCCCAAACTCATTGATCAACACCGCCCAGCGCTCGTTGGCCGGGCGTTGGCTGAGCAGGTGTTTGATCAGGCTGGTCTTGCCGGCGCCCAAAGGGCCGGCAATCACGTGGGTAGGGATGTTCTGCAGCATGTTGGACATCATTCTGACCGTGTAGAGAGGTTTGATCCTACCCGGTTACGCCAACCAATCCAGCGTCAGAATCAGCCGTCGTTGATCACCCGTCAGCTGCGGCGAGCGATGGATCAGGCCGAATCCTTCATTGCCGTGCCACTTTTCGCCTTTGAGCAAGGCCACTTCCCCGCAATGGACTTGCTCGATGTTGTGCTCGGGTTCTGCGTCTGCCTGACTCAGGTGCCGCCGCTCCATGACCCCTTCCCGCAACCATTGACTGCCAATCCCCGCGTAAGTGGTGATCAGCCGCACCGGCACATGATCGACGTGAAAACGCGGGCACATGGCTTTGTCCAACAGCCTTAACCGCACACCAATGCGCTTGGCACCGAGCAAACAGGCAAAGCCGCTGATCAGCCACGACACATCGGCGATAAACCCTTCATAGCCTTCAATATCGCTGAAATTCGACGCAAAACTGCGCAAGTTTGGCTCATCATCTTCGCTGGCCAGTTCAACGACCAACGATTCGGCCAACGGCTCATTTCGCGATAGCAGTAAGGTGCCGAACTCGGCGATATGCAGCGGCAACTGACGCTGCCACAGCGCCAGGTTCACGCCGTCTTCCAGGATGTCGGTCAGCACGGCCGGGGGTTTCCCCAGGCTCTGGCGGATCACCGGGCGCAATTTCATTATCGGTGCAAGCATCAGGCGGCAGCCTCCTCATACCAAGGGCCAAAGGGATCAGCCAGCAAGCGCCAGCCTTCGACGCCCAGGACCATTTCTTCATCGGTCAGCAGGCAAGCGTCCAGTTCAGTAGTCATCCTCGCAAAGTCGATGTTCTGCCCGATAAACACCAGTTCCTGACGGCAGTCTCCGGTGCTCAGTTGCCAGTTACCCATGATTGCCGCGACATTTTCTTCGTCCTGTGGCCACTCGCTCTTCGGCACAAAGCGCCACCAGCGTCCGGCAAAACCATGGCGCATCAAGCCTCCGGCCTGGGACCAGCTTCCCGCGTCCTGGTGCTTGCTGGCCAACCAGAAAAAACCCTTGGAGCGCAGCAATTTGCCGTTAACCCACGGGCGGTCGATAAAGTCGAAAAAGCGTTGGGGATGGAACGGGCGACGGGCTCGATAAGCAGTGGACGCGATACCGTATTCCTCGGTTTCAGGTACATGTTCGCCGCGCAGCTCCTGCAACCAGCCTGGCGCCTGGGCCGCGCGTTCAAAGTCGAACCGGCGGGTATTGAGAATCTCCGCTAGCGGCACTTCGCCCATGACCATCGGGATGATGTGCGCCTGGGAATTGAGGCACGCCAGGATCGCCATCAATTCCTGGCGCTCGCTGCTGCTGATCAGATCAATCTTGCTGATCAGGATGACGTCGGCAAATTCGATCTGTTCGATCAGCAGGTCAGTGATGGAGCGCTCGTCCTCTTCACCGAGGGTTTCACCCCGGGACGCCAGGCTTTCAGCAGCCTGGTAGTCGAGCAGGAAGTTCATGCCGTCGACGACCGTGACCATCGTGTCAAGGCGTGCGATGTCCGCCAGGCTCTGGCCGTCTTCGTCACGGAAGGTAAAGGTTTCGGCTACCGGCAGCGGTTCGGAAATGCCGGTGGATTCGATCAGCAAGTAATCGAAACGACCTTCCTTCGCGAGTTTTCCGACTTCAATGAGCAAGTCTTCACGCAAGGTGCAACAGATGCAGCCGTTGCTCATCTCTACCAGTTTTTCTTCGGCGCGATTGAGGATGACGTCGCGCTGGACCTCGCCGCCATCAATGTTGATTTCACTCATGTCGTTGACGATCACCGCCACCCGCAGGTTTTCGCGGTTACGCAAGACATAGTTGAGCAGCGTGCTTTTACCGGCGCCGAGAAAGCCGGAGAGCACAGTAACGGGGAGACGGTTGGGCATCAGGTATTCCTCATCAGGTTGGCCGGTCAAATCGCCCGTTGATGGCGTTCGCGCAGCTCTTCACGTTCTTTGGCTTCGATACACAGGGTGGCCGTGGGGCGCAGTAACAGGCGCTTGAGGCCGATCGGCTCACCCGTTTCGCGACACCAGCCGTATTCACCGCGGGCAAGGTGTTCCAGGGCTTCGTCGATCTTGTCCAACAGCTTTTTTTCCCGCTCCAGCAGGCGCAGTTGCCATTGGCGCTGTTCTTCGGCGCTGCCGGCATCTGCTGGGTCGCTGTTGGGTTCTTGCTCGCGCAGCACCATAAACTCGGCATCGATGCGCGCTTGCAGCTCATTACGCTGCGCCAGCAACAGCTCGCGGAAAAAACCTTGCTGGGCTTCATTCATGTAATAAGCGGGCGATTGAGCGAGGAGGTCTTGTTCGGTCATTGGGAGAGGTTCACGGGTCAGGCTGTTTTTTAATGTTATAGTATAACGATGCAAATAAGCCAATTCCTCCTTGCCCACCACGACGAAGGGCGCAATGCTGGGACCATCGGTACCCCGAGAACTCTATGAAATACGTGTTCTATACCCGGTGAGTGGGCTGGACCAGCCTCAACCGGTTCTCCAGTTCCGGAGGGTCCAGCGCCAAGTTCACCTGCAGCCGTATTACCGGCTGTTAAACCTGGCCTTTTTTCTGCTCCTGGGCCCAGGCCATGTAGCTGTTCACTGGCGGGTTCTTCTGGAAGTAGCGCTGCAGACCTTCAAACAACCCATCCGCCACCGCCTGTTGATGACGGGGGGTGACCAGTCGCTGACTGTCGCGGGGGTTGGAAATAAAACCGGTTTCCGCCAGGATCGACGGCACGTCCGGCGACTTGAGCACGGCGAATCCGGCTTGTTCAACACGTTTTTTATGCAACGTTGTGATGCCCGCCAGACTGCACAACACGGTGCTGCCCAGTTGCAAGCTGGCGGCGATGGTGGCGTTCATCGACATGTCGAGGATCACCCCTGCCAACATCGGGTCCTTGTCCTTGAGACTCAGCAGGCTAGTGGCACCCAGCAGATCAACGCCGTTTTCCCGTTGAGCCAAGAAGCGCGCCGTTGCCGACGTCGCACCGCCCTCTGACAATGCATAGACCGAAGCGCCAGACGCCGAGAGCCGTGGCGCCGCATCGGCGTGCACCGAGATGAACATGTCGGCGTTGTGCTTGCGGGCGATCTCCACCCGTTTGCGCAGTGGCACGAAGAAGTCGTCGTTGCGCACCAGTTTCACGTCGAAGCCCTTCTCACGCTTCAAGCGTTTGGCCAGCAACTGGGCGATGGACAGCACCACGTCTTTTTCTCGCTCGCCCTTGGAACCGATGGCGCCGGGATCTTTGCCGCCGTGACCGGGGTCGACCACCACGATGATGTCGCGCTTCAGGTGAGCCTTGCCCACCGAAGCAATCAGCGGCGCTGTGGCAGCAGCTATGTGCAAAGGCGCTTTCGTGGCATTGGTCAAGTCCAGCACCAGGCGATGACTTTGGCCATCCTGAGGCGCCAAGAGAAAGCTGTTGAGCTGCATCGGCGCGGCAAGATCGAGGACGATCCGTGTGTCGCCCTTGCCGAAATGTCCCGAGCGAATCGAGGTAATGCCGCTGTTGGTCAGGGCCAGTTGGCTGAAATCTCCGCTCAGGCCAGCGCCGCTAAGGTCAATGATCAGCCGTTCGGGGGCTGTCAGGGAAAAGGTCTTGTATTGCACCGGACCGCTGAGATCGAACACCACCCGCAGTTTGTCGTCCGAGCGCCAGAGCCGGGCATTGCGGATTTGCGTGGCAGAAACCCTGAAGGGCAAAACGAATGCCGCACTGGCCAGCAGCAGGTTAAGGAGTTGACGTCTGTGCATGACTTACACCGCAAATAAAGGAGCGTCCGTGCTCGACATAACTGATTAAAAGACCGGAGCAGAAAAACCATCGCCGCCACAATAGTTATAATATAACATGTCTTTTTAATCCCAACGATGGACCTGCTCATGAATGCGCTGACTCTGCCGGATATCGCCGCGCAGGCTTCACGCCAAGCCTTGCCACTGGACTGGGTGGGCATGTGCGGCATTGCCCTTCCTGTCCTGATCGACGGCCAGCGCCTGAATGCCAAGGCCGATGCAGGTGTGAGCCTCGACGACAGTGAGGCGCGCGGCATTCATATGTCGCGCCTGTATCTGGCGCTGGAAATGCTTGAACAAGAAAGCCTGACACCGGCGCTGTTGCGTCAAGTGTTGCAGCGCTTCCTCGATAGCCATGAAGGTCTGTCCCATAACGCCAACCTGCGTATTCACACAAATTTACTGCTCAAACGCCCTGCACTGGTCAGTCCTTTGGCTGGCTGGAAAAATTATCCGGTAAGCATCGAGGCGCGTTTTGAAAAGCAGATGTTCCACGTGGAACTAAAAATTGACGTTACCTACTCGTCAACCTGTCCTTGCTCGGCCGCGCTCGCCAGACAGTTGATTCAGCAGCAATTTGTCGATGATTTCGCTAACACCCCTTTGCAACACGAGGACGTGCTGGCTTGGCTGGGCAGCACGAAAGGCATCGTCGCCACACCTCACAGCCAGCGCAGCAGCGCGCAATTGCAGGTCCAGTTGCAAAGCAACACTCACAACCTGCCGCTGATTGAGCTGATTAATGCCGCCGAAGCCGCTCTCGGCACCGCCGTGCAAACTGCCGTGAAGCGGGCCGACGAACAAGCCTTCGCCTTGGCCAACGGCCAGAACCTGATGTTCTGTGAGGACGCAGCCCGCCGCTTGAATATGGCGCTGAAACGTTCAGACGCGGTACACGCCTTCCACTTGAAAGTGGTCCACGCAGAAAGCCTGCACGCTCACGACGCTGTAGCAGAAAGCCGTTGGACGAGGGCATCCGCATGATCAGTTGCAAAGCGTTGCGCTGGGGGGCGCCTGGCCAACCACTAACACCTGCAGTGGATTTCGAACTGGCCAAAGGCAGCCTCACCGGTGTGATCGGCGCCAACGGCTCCGGCAAAAGCAGCCTGCTGAAAGTCATCGCCGGCTTGCAGAAACCTCTGGCCGGAAAAGTCGTACTGGAAACTCCACGGCGCGGCAGTCTGTCATTCCTGCCACAGCAGCAACACTTGGACCGCCAGTTTCCGATCAGCCTGCAAGAATTAGTGGCCGCCGGCTTCTGGGGCAGTAAACAAACACCTCAACAACGCAGCCAACGCCTTCAGGCCGTACTGGACGACTGGTGCCTCAGCGGCCTGGAGCATCGCCCGTTGATGGCCCTGTCCGGCGGCGAACTGCAACGCGCCCTCCTCGCTCGCATGAGCCTGGCCGAAGCGCCTGTGCTGTTGCTCGACGAACCCCATGCTGCCCTTGACGAAGACGGCCAAGCGTTGCTGTGGAAACATGTCCATGCCTGGCACGCCGAAGGTCGCACGCTGCTGGTGGTGTGTCATGACCTGGCCGCTGTGCGCCAACACATCCCCCAGGCATTGCAGATCAAGAACAGCGGTTGCGTCCTGGCACCCAGTCACGAATTGATCCGTCAGCAACCCCAGATGCAGGTGGCCTGATGCACATCGCCGCCCACCTATGGATGCCGTTCAACGACTTCGTATTTATGCAGCGCGCATTGCTCGGTGGCCTGGTCCTGGCCTGCAGCACCGCCCCACTCGGCGTGTTCCTGATCCTGCGCCGCATGAGTCTGATCGGCGACGCCGTGGCCCACGGCATCCTCCCCGGTGCGGCGTTGGGCTTCTGGTTCGCCGGCCTGAGTCTGCCCGCTCTGACCATCGGCGGCCTCGGTGCTGGCCTGAGCATGGCTGGATTGGCCGCGTGGATCACCCGCCGCACCGGCCTTCGCGAAGACGCCAGCCTCGCCGCCATTTACCCGATTTCCCTGGCCAGCGGCGTACTAATCCTCGGCATGGCCGGCAAGCGCCTGGACCTGCTGCACCTGCTGTTCGGCTCGGCCCTGGCGGTGGACGGGCCGACCCTCACCGGCATGATCTGGGTGTCCGGCTTCAGCCTGATCGCTATGGCGTTGATCTATAAACCGCTGCTGCTGGACACCCTCGACCCGCTGTTCCTGCAAACAGTCAGCCGCCTCGGACCGTTGGCCCACGGCGTGTTCCTGACCCTGGTGGTGCTGAACCTGGTGATCGGCTTCCAGGCCATCGGCGCCTTGATGGTGGTCGGTTTGATGATGTTGCCAGCAGCGGCTTCACGCTTCTGGAGCCGGCGCCTGCCGGTGTTGATCGTGGTATCGGCGGTGCTGGGATGCCTGTCGGTGTGGCTTGGCTTGTTGCTGTCGTTCTACTACTCGCTGCCCAGCGGCCCGGCGATTGTGCTGGTGGCTGGCGGTTTGTACTTGCTGTCCGTGGTCTTCGGTCCGGTGCACGGCTTGCTGCGCCGCCCGCCTTTGCTTACATCCCAATGAGGTGTTTCCCGATGCGCGCTCTACTCGTGCTGTTCAGTGTCTCGCTGGCGCTGTCGTTCGCGACCGTCCAGGCGGCGGACAAGCTTCAGGTGGTCACCAGTTTCAGCATCCTTGCCGACATGACTCATCAGGTTGGCGGTGACCATATCCAGATCAGCAACATGGTCGGCCCTGACGCCGATGCCCACACGTACGAACCAACCCCGGACGATGCCAAGGCGCTGCTCACGGCCAAGGTGATTATCAAGAACGGCCTGGGTTTCGAACCGTGGCTGGATCGACTGGTCACCAGCACCGAGACCAAGGCCACAGTGGTTACCGCCAGCAAAGGCGTAATTCCCCGCACCATGGACGAAGATGGCGACACCATCCCCGACCCACACGCCTGGCACAACCTGGCCAACACCGAACTCTACGTGAACAACATCACCAAAGCCCTGATCGCGGCGGACCCAGCCAACAAAGCGGACTACCAGCACAACAGCCAGGTCTACCTGAATGAAATCTACCGCCTGCTGGCCGAAGCCAAGGCCAAGTTAGGTTCGCTACCACCGGGCAATCGCCGCATCGTCACCTCCCATGACGCCTTCGGCTATCTCGGTCAGGCCTACGGTATCGACTTCATGGCACCTCAAGGTCTGTCCACCGAACGCGACCCCTCTGCTGCCGAAGTCGCCGCGCTGATCACCCAAATCCGTCAGACCAAGGTCAAGGCAGTATTCATGGAGAACATGAAGGACGCGCGCCTGCTCAAGCAGATTGCCGACGAAAGCGGCGCCCATATCGGCGGCACGTTGTACTCGGACGCCCTGACAACCGAAGGTCCGGCCAGTACCTTTACCGGGCTGTTCGAATACAACCTCAACACCTTGTACGACGCCTTGAGCAAGCCATGACCCTGACCATGCTCGATCTGGAAAACGCGGCCCTCGGCAGCCGCTTTCCCCTCGATCAGGTGCTCGGTGCCCTGCCATGGAACAACGATGGTCTGATTGCCGCCATCGCCCAGCAACACGGCAGCGGCACGGTGCTGATGCTGGCCTGGATGAACCGCCAGGCCCTCGACGAAACCCTGGCCACCGGGCAGGTCTGCTATTGGTCACGCTCGCGCCAGCGACTGTGGCGCAAAGGCGAGACCTCTGGTCATCGCCAGCAACTGATCGAAGCGCGCCTGGATTGCGACGGCGACGCTGTGCTGCTGATCGTCGATCAGCAGGGCCCCGCTTGCCACACCGGCCGGCCCTCCTGCTTCTACAACACCATCGCTGACGGCCAAGTGCACATCATCACCGCGCCCATCGAGGAACAAGCATGATCCGCAAGAACCCTTCCGGCGATCTCCCGGTGATTGCCGAGTCGGCCTACGTCGACAAAACCGCAATCATCTGCGGCAAAGTGATCATCGGTGAAAACGTGTTTGTCGGCCCCTACGCAGTGATCCGTGCCGACGAGGTGGACACCAACGGCGATATGGACCCGATCACCATCGGCGCCAATTCCAACATCCAGGACGGCGTGGTGATCCACTCCAAATCCGGGGCGGCGGTGACCATCGGCGAATTCAGTTCCATCGCCCACCGCTCCATCGTCCACGGCCCCTGCACCGTCGGCGATCGAGTATTTATCGGCTTCAACAGCGTGCTATTCAACTGTGCGGTCGGTGACGGCTGCGTGGTGCGGCACAACTCGGTGGTCGACGGCCGCGACTTGCCTGCCGCCTTCTACGTACCCTCTACCACGCGTATCGGACCCAACACCGACCTGTCGCAATTCCCGCCGGTAAGCATCAGCGCCTCGGAGTTTTCCGAAGACGTGGCCCGTACCAACGTTGATCTGGTGCGCGGTTACAAAGCCCTGCAAAACGAGTTTTAAGCATGAGCCGCCTACTGATCCGCAACGCCCGCCTGGTAAATGAAGGCCAGGAATTCGACGCCGACCTGTTGGTCGCCAACGGCCGCATCGAGAAGATTGCCGCAAGCATCGAAGGGCAAAACGCTACCGTAGAAATCGACGCCCAGGGCCAGTGGTTACTGCCCGGCATGATCGACGACCAGGTGCATTTCCGCGAACCTGGTGCGCCGGACAAAGGCAGCTTCTACAGTGAGTCCCGCGCCGCCGTGGCCGGCGGCATTACCAGTTTCATGGACATGCCCAACACCCAACCGGCAACCCTGACCCTGGAAGCATTGGCCGATAAAAAGCGCCGCGCCGCCCTGCATTCAGTGGCCAACTACGGTTTTCACTTTGGCGTGAGCAATGACAACCTCGACACCGTCGCCGCGCTTGATCCGCGAGAGGTGGCAGGCGTCAAAGTGTTTATGGGCGCCTCCACCGGCAATATGCTGGTGGATGATCCACGGATTCTGGAGCAGCTGTTCGCCGAAGTACCAACCATCCTCCTCGCTCACTGCGAACACACCCCCAGCATCCAGGCCAACGAACGACGCCTGCGCGGGCGCTTCGGCGACCACATCCCCGCCGTGGCCCACCCGTTGATCCGCGACGCCGAGGCCTGCTATCGCTCGTCATCCCTGGCCGTGGATCTGGCCCACCGCCACGGCACGCGCCTGCATGTGCTGCACCTGACCAGCGCCCGGGAATTGGTACTGTTTGAAGACAAACCCCTGGCGGAAAAACGTATCACCGCCGAAGTCTGCCTGCACCACTTATTGTTCGATGACCACGACTACGCGCGCCTAGGTCATCAGATCAAATGCAACCCGGCGATCAAGTCCCGCGCCGACCGCAACGCCCTGCGTCTGGCGCTGCTGAGCAACCGCCTGGATGTGATCGGCAGCGACCATGCGCCTCATACCTGGGCACAAAAACAGCAGCCGTACCGCGAGGCGCCATCGGGCTTGCCGCTGGTGCAACACGCTATGCCTGCGTTATTGGAGTTAGTGGCCGACGGCCTCTTGCCGCTGGCCACCCTGGTGGAGAAAACCAGTCATCGGGTCGCCGACCTGTTCGCCATCCCTGATCGTGGCTATCTGCGCGAAGGCTATTGGGCCGACCTGGTGCTGATCAAACCCGAACCCCACGGCAAACCCGTCAGCAGCCAACCGATTCTTGCCCGCTGCGGCTGGACGCCCTTCGCCGAACGCAGCTTTCGCCACAGCGTGAGCACCACGCTGGTCTCCGGGCACCTGGCCTGGCACGACGAGCGGGTACATGACAGCTGCCAGGGCTTGCCTTTGCACTTTCTGCGTTAGGCGCGAGGCTTAACCGTCCCGCAATTGCTGCCCAACCACTGTGCATGGGTATCCAGGCTGCCGTTCTGCTGAATACCGGTGGCATTGAAGGTGCCGTTGACTGTGGTGGTGAATTCCTTCTGACTCTGGAACGTTGCCACTCCAGTGCCCTGGGCTTTCGGGCAGCTGAAGCGAAATTTCCACTGGTTGCCGGTTTTATCAGTCACTTCCTGCTTGCAGCCCGATTGCGGGTCAGTCAGGGGGATCGAGTCGGACGCCACTTGTGCCGGCGTCAGGCACACCTGAACGCCCTTGCCGGCCATGGCGATGCCCTGTTTTTCCAGCATGGCGCGTTGTTCCGGGGTCATCTGTTGTTTCAACTGACCAAGGATCAGTGACAAGTCCGGCAGATTCTGGTTATCGACTTTCATGTTGCTGGTGGTCAATTCCCACAACCCCGGCGCCAACATCTGCGCCTGCGCCGCCACTGGCAACGACAAACCAACAACCATGGCCAAACCAAGCAGACGAGCATTCATGGGGTAACTCCTGGGCAATTGTCGGCGTTAGACGCCGCAAAAGCGCCAGTGTTGCACAGCGAATAAAATAGCGACATTCGCACCGGAACATGGTCTGTTAGGCATGGAATCATCGGGAGTACCATCGTCCATGGATTTTTTTGGCCCACACCTGCTCGGCTACCTGATTGCATTGCTCCATACCCTGGGCACCATCGCCGCCATTCACGCGGTGCTGACCGTCAGGACCGCCCAAGGCTCGATTGCCTGGGCCCTGTCCCTGATGTTCATTCCTTACCTGACGCTGATCCCCTACCTGATCTTTGGCCGCAGCACCTTCGACGCCTACATACAGGCGCGCCGCCAGGCCAACCAGGAAATGCACAAAGCCATCACCGAGCTGAACTGGCGCCCGTGGGTGGAAGAAGCGCTGGCCGCCCGCAGCTCCCAAGCCTATGCCTCGCTGCGCGCCATGCCCAAGCTGGGGCGCATGCCGTGCCTGGCGAACAATCAGGTGCGTTTACTGATCAACGGCGACGCCACCTTCGGCGCGATTTTCGAAGCTATCCGTGGGGCGAAAACCGCGGTACTGATCCAGTTTTTCATCATTCATGACGACGAGCTCGGCCGTCAGTTGCAGGCATTGCTCAAACAGAAAGCCGCAGAAGGCGTGGCCATCTACGTGCTCTATGACCGCATCGGCAGCCATTCCCTGCCCCACGGTTATGTACAGCCATTGCGCGATGCCGGGGTCAACGTCAAAGCCTTCGCCACCCGCAGCGGCTGGCTCAACCGTTTTCAGGTCAACTTTCGCAACCACCGCAAGATAGTGGTGGTGGACGGCTTGGTGGGCTTTGTCGGAGGGCATAACGTCGGCGATGAGTACATGGGCAAGAAGCCTCCGCTCGCGCCCTGGCGCGATACCCATGTGCAGGTCAGCGGCCCGGTGGTGGCATGCCTGCAGGAGTCCTTTGCCGAAGACTGGTTCTGGGCCGCGCGGGAACTGCCGCCGCTGATCCTGCCGGACACATACCCCGATGACGGCGTACTCTGCCAGTTACTGGCCAGCGGCCCGGCTGACCCCTATGAAACCTGCTCGCTGTTCTTCGTAGAAGCCATTCATGCCGCCACCGAGCGGGTGTGGATCACCAGTCCGTATTTCATCCCAGATGAGGCGGTGTTCGCGGCGCTGCGGCTGGCGGTGTTACGCGGGGTTGATGTGCGCGTGCTGCTGCCATCGCGCCCCGATCACCGCATCGTCTATGCAGCATCAAGCCTGTATGCCATCGAAGCCGTGCGCGCAGGCGTACGGGTGTTTCGCTACACGCCCGGTTTTCTGCATCAGAAGGTGGTGTTGGTGGACAGCGAAATCAGCGCCATCGGCAGTGCGAACCTGGACAACCGCTCGTTCCGGCTCAATTTCGAAGTGATGTTGCTGACGGTGGATGAGGCCTTTGCCAGCCAAGTGGAAAAAATGCTGATGGACGACTTCGCCCTGGCCCACGAAACCAGCCAGGAAGAAAGCCGCCAGACCCGCCGCCTGCAACAACTGGGCATGCGGGTCGCGCGGCTTATTTCACCGATTTTGTAGGCGCACTAGCGGTACAGATCATCTCGCGTCCAAGGCAACTCATGGCTGCCATCGGCATGAGGCTTGACCGCCAGAATCTGATGCAGATTGATCCAACCCCGGGCAAAGGCATACGCACAGCCCGCCAGGTACAGCCGCCAGATCCGTAGCGCTTGCTGCGGTACCATCTTCGTCGCCGCTTCCAGATTGTCTTCCAGGCGCTCGCTCCAATGGTCCAGGGTGCGGGCGTAATGCAGGCGCAAGCTTTCCACGTCGACCACTTCCAGACCTACTTCGCTGATTTCGGCGGTCATCATCGACAGATGCGGCAGCTCGCCGTTGGGGAACACATAACGCCCGATAAACTCACCAGCGCCACGGCCCACCGGTCGGCCATCAGTGTGTTTGGCGGTAATGCCGTGATTCATCACCAAACCACCTTCGCGCACCGCACCAAAGAGCGTCTTGCAGTACTCAGCCAGGTTGGCGTGGCCCACGTGTTCGAACATGCCGACGCTGATCACTTTGTCGAAACGCCCGTCCTGCGGCAGGTCGCGGTAGTCCAGCAACTGCAGCTCCACCAGATCCTCCAGGCCTTCGTCGATCACACGCTCGCGAGCCAGCTCCAGCTGTTCCTTGCTCAGGGTGATGCCGAACACTTTGACCCCAAATTCCCGCGCGGCATAACGCGCTAGCCCGCCCCAACCGCAGCCGACATCCAGCAAATACTCACCTGGCTGCAGTCGCAATTTGCGGCACAGGTGGCGGAATTTGTCTTGTTGGGCCTGGTCGAGGGATTCGCTGCCGGTTTCGAAGTAACCACAGGAATAAGCCATGTCGTGGTCCAGCCAGAGCTGGTAGAACTCGTTCGACAGGTCGTAATGGTAGGAAATGGCCGCCGCGTCGGTGGACTTGTCGTGGATCGAGCGCACCGGACGACTCTCTTCTTCGTCATGGATCAAGGCATGACTCCACTCGTCACATACCCGGATCACTTCGCTAATGGAGCCTTCCAGCTCCAGTTTGCCCTCGACGAAGGCCGCGCCCAGAGAATCGAGCGTGGGGTGAGCCAACTGCGAAACCACGATGGGGTCCTTGACCACAATGGTGACGCTGGGCTCCGGGCCCAGGTTGAATTCATGGCCATCCCAGAGTCGCAGGCGCAACGGAAGCTGAAGATTCTGTAAGGCCGGTGGAAGTTGCGCGAGCATGAGTAATCCCCCTTGTTTCAGACGTCTGAAATGAGGGTAGACCATCCAAAGAAAAGCAGCAGGCTATCGATTTAATAGCCGTTTTCTATGGTGCACGAAGCTGCAGCAAACCGTCCTGAACCCACTGTTTCAACCAGGTAACCGCTTGCAGTGGCGCGCCCTCCTGATAACTGACTGCCAACTCGGCGCACAGTTCTGAAAAGTTCCAGCCGATAGTGACCATTGCGGCTAAAGCACAGGCTTGGGCCGGTTTCAGGCTGCGATAGCGGCAAACATGTCGGTCACGCCAGACCAGGCACACCTCGGCCAAAGGCAGCTCCTGGCTGCCGGGAAAGCCGGTCTGATCCTTGACCGAACGCCAGATGCCCAGGCTGTTGAAGCGACACAACACCTGCTGCACCGACGGCGCCAGTTCGACCTGCAGCCCCGGCCACTCCTCAGGCGCCAGCGCGGCCATATCGGACACAGTCAGCGGTTCACCTTCCGGCGCATCGAACGCCAGGGTAAACGCCCATTCCAGGCGCGCCAGCTCTACCAGCGGAGCGCTTTGCTCGGCAACCAGATGCTCGCCGATAAAGCGTTCGAACCGCTGTCCCAACCAGCGCAAACTAAAATGTGCCGAGGGATAGCGAGAAATATAGGCCGCCACCAGCGCGGCAAACTCTTCGTCCCCCAACCAGTGCCACACCGCCGGGAAGTCCCCACGCATCACCTCCTGCAACCGCGCCAGGTAGGCGTTGTGGTAAATCGCCAATCCCGTCTCGACATCCAGTGTCGGCCCGCCCATCAACGTGGCATTAAAACCACTGCTCGCAGAGGGTTCGCTCAGCAGGTGCTGTTCAAACGCCTGTTGCCAATCGATCAGGCGCATAACGGCCTCCTGGTCAGGGCAATTGCGCCCAGTTCACGGGCCTTGTTCAACTCATCGAGCAACTCGGCAAACGGCGGGAAGTGGTCGTCACGCTCCAGCAGTGTCGCCACCGGGCCGAGGTGTTCAAGGGTCTGTTGATAGAGCTTCCAGACCGGATCGCACACCGGATGATCATGGGTGTCGACCACGTAGTCGCCGTAATCCATGTGCCCGGCCAGATGTAACTGGCGGATGCTCTTGGGCGGCAGGTTGCGGATAAAGGTCCAGGGGTCAAAGCCGTGGTTGCGGGAGCTGACATAGACATTGTTAACGTCCAGCAACAACTCGCAACCGCTGAGGTGACTCAGGGCATTGAGAAACTCCCATTCGGTGAATTCATCGGCCTTTGCTCGTACATAGCTGGAGACATTTTCCAGCACCAACGGGCGCTGCAAAACCTGCTGTACCTGCCGCACACGAGCAGCGACGTGATAGAGGCTTTCTTCGGTGTAAGGCAGCGGCAACAGGTCATGCAACTGATGGGCGTTGCCACGGCTCCAGCACAGGTGATCGGAAACCCAGGCCGGTTTGACCCGGTCAGCCAGTTGCTTGAGTTGCTTGAGGTAATCGATATCGAGGGCATGGGGCCCGCCGATGGACAAGGACACGCCATGCATCACCAGCGGGTAGCGCTCGGCGATGGCGTCCAGGTAGTACAAGGCCTTGCCGCCTTGCACCAGATAATTCTCGCAGACGATCTCGAACCAGTCCACGTCCGGCGACTGTTCAAGAATCTCCTGGTAGTAAGCGCTACGTAATCCCAGGCCGTAGCCCAGGCAAGGCATAGATGCAGACATGACGAACTCCTGAAAAGTGTCCGCAGCGACGTGCACACCGCTGCGAAATCACGTATTCGCCGTTACTCGCCGACTTTGCCGCCAGCCTTATCGCAGGCCGCCTGAGTCATTGCCTTGAAACCGTGACCCTTGCAGACAGCCTGGCCCTTGCAGGCGTTTTCAGCGGTCTTGCAGTCGTTCATGCCTTTGCAGGAAGTCACGCCGTAGCAATGAACGCTCGCTTCATCGGCGGCTTGTACCTGAGTGGCAACACCGGCAAACATGGTTGCGGCAGCGATAGCCAGGGCAGCACCGGAAATGGCATTTTTGATGTTCATTTTTGTATTCCTCAATGATCGGTAATGGCGTCGGCTGAACGGATTGTTCAGTCCCGACACACCACTAGAGTGAGGTCATCGAATGCCGTTACAGAGCACCTCGATATTTTCTGAAAATCATTCTTCCAGCTTCAGCAACGGCTCCTGAAACCGCAGCAACCGCCCAGCGTTACCCAGCACCAGCAAGGTACTGAGGTTATGCAGCACCGCCGCAATCATCGCCCCCGCCGCGCCCAGCCAGCCAAACGCCGCGAATACCACGATCGCCAGCGTCCAGCCCAGGCCGATGATCACGTTGACCTGCAACGTCTGCCGACACTGGCGACTCAAGCGTACGCAAGTGCCCAGGCGCCGCAGGTCGCTGCCAATCAGCACCACATCCGCCGATGCCAGGGCGATATCCGCGCCGCCCGCGCCCATTGCTACGCCTACCACACCGGCCTTGAGCGCCAGGGAGTCGTTGATCCCATCGCCCACCACCATTGGCCGGAACCCGCTGCTGATTTCCCCCAGTACACGGTTGAGCTTGTCTTCCGGCAAGGCCTGGGCCTCGACGTCGCTGATGCCCACTTCCAGCGCCAGGCTATCGGCCACGCTCTGGCGATCGCCAGTCAGTAGCAGTTGCCGACCCAGGCCCAGTTCTCGCAGTTCCTTCATGGCCTGGCGCGCTTCCGGTTTGACGCTGTCGGCCAGCAGCAGCCAGGCGAGAAATTGCCCGTTGAGCGCTAGCCCGGCAATCGGGCCGTCGTGGTTGGGCACGGCCGTGGTGACGATACCCAGTTGGTCGAACAACTCAGGCCGACCGAGGGCCGCTTCACCCTGTTCGGTCTGCGCCACGACACCCAGGCCTTGGCGCTCACGAATATCCGCGAGCGCCAGCATTTGTTCCTGAGTTGCCAACCCCGCCAATGCCCGGCTGACCGGGTGGCTGCTGGCCGAACCGAGGCTGGCGGCAAGGTTGAGCAACACCTGGCGGTCGGGCTCGGTGGTCTCAATAGACTGTAAACGCAAGGTGCCAAAGGTCAGGGTTCCGGTCTTGTCGACCACCAGTGACGTCAAGTCTGCCAGCTCTTCGAGAAACGCCGAACTGCGAATCAGAATCCCATGACGCGCCGCGACTGCAATGCCCGCAATCGCCGTGGCCGGTGCCGATAACACCAGCGCACACGGACATGCCGCCACCAGCACCGCCAACATCGCCTGGGCATCGTTGGTGACAAACCAGGTGACCGCCGCCAGCAGCAACACCAGCACCAGGTAACTGCCGGCATAACGCTCCAGCAACCGGGTAATCGGCGGCTTGGAGCGCTCGGCGCTTTGCATCAGGGCAATGACTTTGCCCAGGGTCGATTCGTTGCCGGTGCGGGTCACTTCCAGGCGCAGCAAGCCGTCCAGATTGATCGCCCCGCCAAATACCTGTACGCCAACGCTCGCCTCCAGAGGCACCGACTCGCCGGTAATCGGCGCAGTGTCCAGGCTCGCCTGCCCCGACAGCACCACGCCATCGGCGGGCACCCGGTCGCCGGCACGCACTTCAACGATATCGCCGGTCTTCAACGTGCCGTTGTCCACCTCCACAATCGTGCCGTCGGCCTGCACCTGCCGCGCATGGCTACGAGTCAGTTTGCCCAGGGCATGAATGGCTTCCTGGGAGCCGATGACGCTGCGCTCTTCCAGAACATGACCGAAGATCATGATGATCGGCAGCAGTGCGGCGGTCAGCAGATCACCGGTGGCCCAGGCGCCCAGCATCGCCAAGGCAATCAGTTGGTCAGTGATGCCATGCAGGCTCGGGTAACGCAGGCTGTACCAGGCCGAACGCATCACCGGCACCGCCACCAGCAGCGAGGCAAAACCCAGTAGCAGTTGGCTGACGCCGGTTTGATCAGGCGCCAGCCAGCGCCAGACCAGGCCCAGGCTGAGCAGACCCAGTGCGAGCATCGCCAAGGTCAGTTGCCGGGCGGCGCTGCGTTGTTCGGCCGATGAGAGCATGGGCGCCTGCTCCAAAGGTAGAGAATGAGCGGTCATTGTTCGGCTCCCTGAATGATCAGGCGGGAATCATCTTTAGGGTCGAGCGTGGTCACGGAGCCGGCTTGGCCGAGGATCTTCGGCAGGCGTTCGCGGTACAGCCGCAGCAGCAGGCCGGGGTCCTTCACCTGGGCAAGGCTGGCGACGGTGGCGGTTTGTGCCTGGGCGTTGGCCAAGCGTTCGCGGGCCTGGGCGTGAGCCACCTGCACGGAGCGGTCGGCGTCCTGAGTGGCGGTCTGGGTCAGCTTCTCGGCGTCGGTGCGGGCGTTGGCCACGGCCTTGTCGGCCTGCTGGCTGGCAGTGAGTACCGCGTTAAAGGCGCTGACGGCCGGGCTCGGCAGGCTCGATTGCACATCGACGCGAGTGACTTCAATGCCCAGGCCCAAGTCGGTGGAGGCCAAATCCGCCAGGCGCTGATTGATACCTTGCACCAGATCGCCCCGCAGCCGCTCACGACGTTCGGCGGCCTGGTTGTCGGCGCCGATCAGTTCGGGGCGGGCCACCAGAATCGTGTCCAGGTCCCGCGCCGCCGTCAGGGCCACGGCACTTCGTGTGACCAATCGATCCAAAGCGGGCAACACATGATCAGCCTGCAATACGAAGGCGTAAGGCTCGGTGACCTTGTAGAACACCCGCACATCCAGTTGCACCACGCCCGCATCGCCGGTCAGCAGGTAACCGGAGCCGGCCAGGGCGTCACTGATGGGCGTGGCGAAACTGGCCACGCGGTCGGCCTGGATCGCGGCGTCGGAACGCAGCAGGTTTTCCACCCGACGCTCGATCACGCGGTCCGCAGCGGGCAGCAGCACTACTTGTTCAAAGGGCCGCGGCCAAGCTAACAGCAGGCCGGCATTCTGAATCCGATCCAGGGCGCCGAAGTGCAAGACCACGGCGCGGTTCTGCGGGTCGATTTGGCGCACATTGGAGAATGTCCAAGCCAGCGCTGCCAGCACAGTCACCGCGTACAGCGCGAGGAAGGTCAGGCGCCCGGCCTGAATCCATGGGCTGTCTGGGGTGTCACGGTCACTCATGGCTGGACATCCTTGGGCCCGTCCACCAAGGCGCGAAACGGTGCGGCGTCGGTGCGCAGGATAATTTTGGTGCCCGGCGTCACCACCGTGCCGAGGGTGTCGAGGGAACGCAGCAGGTTGTATAGCTGTGGGTTGCCAGCGTAGGCGCGGCCATAAATCTGCGCCGCTTCCACGCGCGATTGCGCTTCGATGTCGGCGGCTTTCACCGTAGCGTCAGCCTGGACGATGCGTGCATCACGCTCGGCGGCGGAGCGAATCTGCGCCGCTTCGCGCTTGCCAATGGCGGTGCGTTCAGTGGCGATGGTTTCCCGCTCGGCGCGCATACGGTCAACGGTGGCGGCCAGGGTGACCGAAGGCAGCGTCAGCCGTTCGACGCCCACCTGCACCACGCGCACGCCGTAGGTGGTGAGCAATTGTTGATCAATCTGCTGGCGCAGTTGCGCTTCAAAATCGGCAATGTGCACTTGATTGGCGTCGGTATTTACCAGGTTGGCCAGGTCGAAGCTGCTGGCGGTGGTTTCCAGGGCCGAGCCGACAAAGGTACGAATCTGCCGCGCGGCTTCGTCCGGCTGGTTCTGCACCGCGCGCATAAAGCGCTGCACATTGTCGGCGTCGCCCTGAACCTGCCACGCCACGTAGGCCTGGACGATGATCCGCAGGCCATCACGGGTACCTACATCCTGCAAACCGCTGGAGGTGGTGCGCAGGCGAAGGTCCACCGGGATTGCCGCCTCGAACGGCTGCGGCCAGCGCCAGCCCAGGCCCGGTTCCAGCAGCACCCGCGACGGGTTGCCGAAGCGAGTAATCACCGTCGCTTCGCCCGAACGCACCTGCACCAGGCTAGCCGCGGCGATGGCGAACAGCACCAGCAACACGGCCCAGGCCATGCGCCGCCAGGGGAAAGGACCGACGGCTTGTTCGTCACCGTGATGGTGATGATGGTGGCCGTGGTGGTGACCATGATCGTGAGAGTGAGCGCTCAACAGACAGACTCCTTATTGAACGGTTTTACGCGGCAGCGAAGGGTCGGCCGGCAAGGTAAAAGAACGCAGATCGATCGTCGGTGCACCACTGGCGCCCAGGCGATGATCAAGAATAAGTAACTTGGCTTGGGCCAGGCCCTGGCTCAGTTGGCTCAGGTACTGCTCCAGCACAAAGGCCTGGCCGGCTTCTTTGTAAGCCTTTTGTTCGGCGCGAAAGCGCAGGCCCGCCGCCTGAGCGCCAGCACTGACTTCATGGGCCGTGGCCTGGGCCTGATCGCGGGCGATACTGGCTTGCAGCAGCGCCAGGTTGGTCTGCTCGCTGGCCGCTCCACGCTCGCGGGAGATCAGCGCCTGGGCGCCAACCTGCGCGGCCTGCACGCCGTGGTAAGCGTTGGCAGCGCCGGCCGGTGGGTGAATGGCTTCCACCACCGTGGCAAGAATCTCCACACCGCTGTCGAGTTTCTGCAGATCAGCCTGCACCGCCCGGCCCACTTCGTCGGCGAGGTTGGTGCGTTGTTCCCCCAGTAATTCGTCGAGGGTACGTGAGGCGAAGTCATGCACGAGGATGCGGCTGGCGGTGCTGCGGATCAGCGTCGGCACATCGGCGCTGTTGTAAGTGGCGGCAAGCGCGGCCTGATCAGTCAGGCCGATGCGGTAGACAAAACGCACATCCATGTTGACGATCTGAAAGCTCTGCTTGTCGCCGCTGCTGCTGGCGATGACCTGGGATTTGTCATTCACATGGCTGGCGTCCCACAGGCGATTGGCGATCAGCGGCGCTGGGCCTTCGGCGGGGGCAAGATCGGTGACGGTGGTTTCTCCAACGCTGGTGGCCAGTTCGTGGACCATGCCGTTTTCCACCGGGAGCACACGGCCCAACGGCCAAGGCAAGCCGACATGCAGGCCGGGGCCAAAGACCTCCACCGGTTTGCCAAAACGTTCATAAATCCCACGGCCTTGCAGGGCGACTTCATGCACACCGGTGAGCAACCACCCTACAGCCAGCACTGCCACCAGAACCGGTAAAAACGCGCGGCGCATGTAGGTAAAGGCCCATATCTGCCGCAGGTCAATGCCAAAGCGGTTGTGCAACTCGTGCTGCAAGGCCAGCAAGGGTTGTGGTGGCCAACGCAGCATGCCGGCGATAAAGCTTTGCGCCATCAGGCGCGGTTCAAGCAGTGCCTGACGCGGGCTGAACAGCGACAGTAAGCCCCGCAGCAGGAACTCCAGCGCCACCAAGGCGGGCAACAGGCCAATCAACACCGCCAGGCGCAATGGCCACACCGATGTTTCACCGGCAAATAGCAGACAGATCCCACTGATCACCAGGCAAATGATCGCCACCCGGCTCAACTGCGCCAGCTGCGCCGCTTCCGGCCATTGGGCAGTGCTCTCCTGGGCCAGGCGCCTTTCAAACACCAGCAAACCGAAGGCCAGGATCAACGCCAGCGCCGCGCCGACACTCGCGGCCTGCCCGACCGCAGCGGCTGGCAATGCCAGGTTCCAGAACTGCTGGATGCTCACCAACGCCAGCAATGACCAGCTGCACAGCCACATAACCGGCGCGCCGATTTGCGCCAGCAGGCCCGTTCCGCTGTAGCGCAAGCGCCCCAGCTGGCGGTCAAGCCAAGTCGTCTCCTCCACCGCTGACAGCGTTTCAGTCAACTCAGGCGTGGGCACTTCCAGCGCCTGGGCACGCCAGTCAGCTACCCACCACGCCGACTGCAAACCCGCCCCCAACACCAGCAACGCCGACGCACAGTTAATCAGCACCACCGGCCAGATCGACAGCGGCGCAAACAACGCGACAAAAAGCGCCAGCATCCAGCCGATGACAGCCACCGCCGTCAGGCCAATGCCCGCCTGCCTTAACCGCCGGGCATGAAACAGCCCTTGCTGAAAACGCGGCAGCCCTTCGATGGCAGCGCCTTCAGCTTCCAGATCCACTCGCATCCCCAAACGCCCATCAAGAAACAATTCGTTACCATATAACACGCGGCGTGAAATTTTTGTTTGGTACCACAGAGATCGTGACAAAGCCCCCATAAACACGAGCCATCACTAGTGCCCGCCGCGATAAATCGTCACACTCCGGAAAGTTTTTCGCGAGATCACGGACAAGGAAGCGTCACCACTCATGATTTCGATCTATCAGCTCAAACCGCGTTTTCAGAACCTGCTGCGCCCCTTGGTCCAGCGCCTCTACGACAATGGCACCACCGCTAACCAGATCACCGTGCTGGCCGGGGTGATTTCCCTGTTGGTGGGTCTGCTGATCGCAGGTTTTGCCCAACACCTCTGGCTGTTCGCGCTGATCCCGGTGTGGATGATCCTGCGCATGGCCCTGAACGCCATCGACGGCATGCTCGCCCGGGAGTTCGGCCAGCAATCACGCCTGGGCGCTTACCTCAATGAACTGTGTGATGTGATCGCCGACAGCGCGTTGATCCTGCCGTTTGCGTTGATCCCAGGCGTCAGCCTGGCGCCAGTGTTGCTGGTGACCTTGCTGGCGGTGTTCAGCGAATACGCCGGTGTCCTGGGGCCGATGGTCGGTGCATCGCGGCGTTACGACGGCCCGATGGGCAAGAGTGACCGGGCATTTGTGCTCGGCGTACTGGCCACCGGCGTCGCCCTGGGTTGGCTCGGTACTGGTTGGGTCGATGGGGTGATGTGGCTGGTCGCCGCATTGCTCGCCTACACCTTGGTCAACCGCGTGCGCCAAGGTCTTAAAGAACAATCAGACATTTCCCCTTCTGCATAAGGATTTTGCGATGCGTGAACAGCAAGAGCACACCTTCAGCACCCATGACGGTGTCGAGCTTTTCTACCGTCACTGGCCCGCCACTGCGCCAGCAGGCTTAGAACCGCGCAAGGCGATCCTGCTGTTCCATCGCGGCCACGAGCATTCCGGGCGCATCTCCCACCTGGTGGATGAACTGGACCTGCCGCAATTCGACTTCTTCGCCTGGGACGCCCGTGGCCATGGCCAGTCCCCCGGCGAACGCGGTGACAGCCCCAGCTTTGCCACCAGCGCCCGGGACGTGCAGACCTTCTGCGACCATATCGGCGGCGCCTACAGCATCGAAGAAGAAAACCTCGCGGTTATCGCCCAAAGCGTCGGCGCGGTAATCGCCGCCACTTGGGTGCACGACTACGCGCCGAAGATCCGCGCTCTGGTGCTGGCCTCGCCGGCGTTCAAGGTCAAGCTCTACGTGCCTTTCGCCCGTCCGGGCCTGGCGCTGATGCGCAAGTTTCGCGGCAATTTTTTCGTCAACAGCTACGTCAAGGCCCAGTTCCTCAGCCATGACCCGGAGCGGGTCGCCTCCTACGACACTGACCCGCTGATCACCAAGGCGATTTCGGTGAATGTGCTGCTGGGCCTGTACGAAGCAGCCGACCGCGTTGTAGCCGATGCCCAGGCGATCCAGGTGCCGACCCAGTTACTGATTTCCGGCTCCGACTTTGTAGTCCATCGCAAACCCCAACAGCAGTTTTTCGACCGCCTCGGTAGCCTGAAAAAGGAACTGCACATCCTCCCCGGCTTCTTCCACGACACCCTCGGCGAACGTGACCGCGCCGTGGCCGTGAACAGCGCCAAGCGGTTTATCCTGCAAAACTTTGAGCACCCGCTGGATCGCGCATCCTTGCTGGACGCCGACAAGATCGGCCTGACCTGCGCCGAATCCGAATCCCTCGCCGCCCCCCTGCCGCGCAACTCACTGCGCGATCTGTACTGGCGCATGACCCGCGCCAGCATGGGCTTGGGCAGCAAGCTGTCCGATGGCGTGAAGCTGGGCTTCGACACTGGTTTCGACTCCGGGAGCACCCTGGATTACGTCTATCGCAATAAACCCACCGGCAAGGGCGCGCTGGGTCGGATGATCGACACCAACTACCTGAACTCCATCGGCTGGCGCGGCATTCGCCAGCGCAAGTTGAATGTCGAAGAGCTGCTGCGCCTGACCATGGCCAAGCTGCGGGAAGACGGCCGCGAAGTGCGCATCGTCGACATCGCCGCCGGCCACGGCCGGTACATTCTGGAGGCGTTGCAGGGCGTTTCGCCGTTGCCGGAATCGATCCTGCTGCGCGACTACAGCGACATCAACGTGCGCGACGGTGGCGCGCTGATTCGCGAGAAAGGCTTGAGCGATATCGCCCAGTTCGTCAAAGGCGATGCCTTTGACCGAGCGGACCTAGCGGCACTGGAGCCCAAGCCGACATTGGCGGTGGTTTCGGGCCTGTATGAATTGTTCGCCGATAACGCGATGGTCGGCGGTTCGCTGGCCGGTCTTGCCGAAGCGGTGGAACCCGGTGGATATCTGGTCTACACCGGCCAACCGTGGCACCCCCAACTGGAACTGATCGCCCGCGCCCTCACCAGCCACCGCCAAGGCCAGGCCTGGGTGATGCGTCGGCGCAGCCAGGCGGAAATGGATCAACTGGTGGAAGCGGCAGGTTTTCGCAAGATCACCCAGCGCGTGGATGAATGGGGCATCTTCACTGTCTCCCTGGCGCAGCGGGTCTGATCATGCGGCTTACCCCTAGAGAGCAGGGTTTATTGAAACCTGCGGTCTTATGGCTGCTATTGCTCGCGCCGCTGTTTTTCAGCACCTACGGCTTTGCCACGTGGGTCACCAGCCAACGCAGCGATGTCGGCACGATGGTGTTCGGCTGGGAAACCCATATTCCGTTCTGGGCCTGGACCATCGTGCCCTATTGGTCGATTGACCTGCTCTACGGCTTCTCCCTGCTGCTGCCCAATAGCCGTCATGAACTGAAACAGCACGCCCTGCGTTTGCTGACGGCCCAGGTGATTGCCGTCAGTTGTTTCCTGGTATGGCCGTTACGCTTTACCTTCGAGCGGCCAGAAATGGATGGCGTGTTCGGCTGGCTGTTCGCCGTACTGGCGGGCTTCGACAAACCGTTCAACCAGGCACCATCGCTGCATATCGCGCTGTTGGTGATCCTGTGGATCATGTTCCAGCGCCATACCCAAGGGGTGTGGCGCTGGCTGGTGCATGGCTGGTTCACCTTGATCGGGATTTCAGTGCTGACCACTTATCAACATCACTTTATCGACTTACCCACAGGGGCGCTGGCGGGTTGGTTGTGCGTGTGGTTATGGCCACTGGAACATCCGAGCCCGCTGCTTGATACACAACTGGCCGAGGATTCGAAGCGCTGGCAACTGGGAATGCGTTATGCCTTGGGTGCACTGGCGCTTGCTATCCCGGCGTTTACCTTCGGTGGCTGGTGGTTGTGGCTGCTCTGGCCCGCCGTCGCGGTGCTGTTGGTGGCGTTCAATTATCTGTTGCTGGACGCCGCCGGCTTTCAAAAACGCGCCGATGGAAAACTCAGTTCTGCGTCACGCTGGTTGTACGCGCCGTATCTTGGCGCCGCGTGGATCAACTCACGGTTGTGGACTCGCAAGCATCCACAGGCCGATCAGGTTGTGGATAACGTTTGGCTGGGGCGAATTCCGACGACAAGCGAGCTAACTTCTTTTAAAGCGGTGGTCGATCTGTGCGCCGAGTTGCCACTTGATCCACAGGGCCGCGCCTATTACAGCCTGCCCGTGCTGGACCTCACGGCTCCCACCGCCACGCAGTGTCTGGACGCCGCTCACGCTATCGAACGCCTGCGCGAAGCCGGGTCGCTGCTGGTGTGCTGCGCCCTCGGCTATTCCCGCAGCGCCACCGCCGTCGCTGCCTGGCTACTGAACAGCGGGCGCGCCGCAACGGTCGACGAGGCAGTGGCTATTATTCGTACAGCACGTCCCGGTGTGGTCCTGCACCCCGCCCACCGCCAAGCACTGGGGCAAATGCTCACTCATCCTTCCCCCCATCTGAGGACAGCCAATGCCCGCTGATATGGAACTACAGGTGGTTGCCAGCCTACTGCGTCGAGGCCGGTCTCTGGATCAGTTATCCACAGGCCTGACCTTGCTCGGTGTGTTGTTCGGCCTGGCGCAACTGTTAATGGCCAGTATTACCCCGGTGTGCCTGATCCTCGCCGTGTGGATGATTGTCCTCGGACTGCTGCAAAAGTACTGGGCCCTGCGAGTGGCGTTCGATGCCGATCTGTTTAGCCTGATGGCCCGTGACGTGGAACGCACCCAGGATCTGGACCAGACGCTGCAAACCCTCGGCCTGCAATCGCCCAAGCGCGCCGGCCGGCCCTGGACCGAACGCCGTCGCGGTGCCCTGAAACTGCTACGTAAACAAGCGTACCTGCTGGCCGCGCAAGTGCTGCTGACATTGGCCGTCATCCTGGCCAGCCCTTGGCTGCCCTTCGCCGGATAAGGAATCCTCATGTTCGAACCCGTGGTCGCCACCCTGATTACCTCCATGGCCCGCACGGTCACTGGCGCGCGCAGCCTATGGCTCGGTTGCGCGCCGGAGCCAGTACAGCGCATCTACTTCGCCAACCACAGCAGCCACGGCGACTTTGTGCTGCTGTGGGCATCCTTGCCGCCCAAGTTGCGCAAAGCCACACGCCCGGTGGCTGGCAGCGATTACTGGCAAAAAAGCGCCCTGCGCCGCTACATCATCAATCGGGTGTTCAACGGTGTGCTGATCGACCGGGAACGCAAAGACCCTGTGGATAACCCGTTGCAGCCGATGCTCGATGCCCTCGAAAATGGCGATTCGCTAATCATCTTCCCCGAAGGTACGCGCAACCTGGAAGATGGCCTGCTGCCCTTCAAAAGCGGCCTCTACCACTTGGCAAAAAGTTACCCACACGCCGAGTTGATACCGGTGTGGATCGCCAATCTCAACCGTGTCATGCCCAAGGGCCGCGTCCTGCCGCTGCCATTGCTGTGTACCACCAGCTTTGGTGCGCCGCTGCAATTGGAAGACGGCGAAGACAAGGCGCTGTTCCTCGCCCGCACCCGCGACGCCTTGCTCGCCCTTGCCCCGGAGCATTCCTGACATGGATAGCCAAACCCTGATGTTGTTCGGCGGGATCGGCATGATCCTGGTGCTCGCCTCGCTGATCGGCCTGATCCTCAAATTGCGCAGCCGTGGCACGCCCAACGCGGTGATCGATAACCTCAACGCTCGCATCAACGCCTGGTGGGTGATGGTGGTAGTGATTGGCATCGCCTTCTGGCTCGGCACCGGCGCGGTGATCTTGTTGTTCTACGCGGTGTCGTTCTATGCGCTGCGAGAGTTCCTCACCCTCACGCCAACCCGACGCAGCGATTACCCGGCGCTGGTGGCGGCGTTCTACCTGGCCTTGCCCCTGCAATACCTGCTGATCTACTTCGACTGGTATGGGCTGTTCTCAATCTTCATCCCGGTCTACGTGTTCCTGCTGCTGCCGATCCTCGCGTCATTGGGCGGCGATAGCACGCACTTCCTGGAACGGGCGTCGAAGGTGCAGTGGGGGCTGATGATCGCAGTGTTCTGCGTGTCCTTCGTCCCGGCGCTGCTGACCCTGGACATCGTCGGCTATGAAGGTCGTAACCTGCTGCTGATCGCCTACCTGGTGATCGTCGTGCAGCTGTCGGATGTGTTGCAGTACGTGTGCGGCAAGCTGTTTGGCAAACACAAGATCGCGCCCAATTTATCGCCTTCGAAAACCGTGGAAGGGTTTGTTGGCGGAATCCTGCTGTCATCGCTCATTGGCGCGGCGTTGTGGTGGACCACGCCGTTCAATCCTTGGCAGTCGTTTTTAATTGCGCTGTTGATCAACTTGCTGGGGTTTGCCGGCGGGATCGTGATGTCGGCGATCAAGCGCGACCGTGGCGTGAAGGACTGGGGGCATATGATCGAGGGGCACGGCGGGATGCTGGATCGGCTGGATTCGGTGTGTTTTGCCGCGCCGATTTTCTTTCATCTTGTGCGGTACTGGTGGACCTGAAAACGTTAATCAGACCAAAAGAAAAACCCCCGATTGTCGGGGGTTTTTCTTGGGTATTGAATTTAGAGAATTAAAACTGTCGCGAAGGGTGCCCGTATTTCGGGGCCTGCAGCGTCGTATAAAGGAACCGAAAAACTCTTGCAACCAGTAATGACACAACATCCACGTACCTTTGATGGAGCCGCTTGCGGCGAGCCTCTGGGTCGGATCAAGGGGCAGAACGATGAAGCGCTGATCATTCTGAGTGATAGTCGGCTTCATCGAGGCTTGAGCGCTTGACTGGTTCGGGTTCGGGTTCGGGTTCGGGTTCGGGTTCGGCAAAACGATGGTTTCCTCGAACTCTCCATGATGTTCGCCATTACTCGCGTTATGTCTTAAAATAGCCGGTTGCCGAAGAACCGTCATGACCATAGCCATGAAGGGCTTCCATCCTTTACAAATAAGTGTGATGAAGATGAACAAGCCTTTCATTTCGCTGTGCCCTGAAATTACTCGGGCGCACGCGCTGACGCTGATGGATTGGTTGGAGGATGAGCGTGTCACCTGCTATCTGAGCGATTCGCGTCATGTCTCCCGCTCCATCGAGCAAGCCATCGATCGGACTCAATTGCCGATCCTGACCCATCTATTCAACCGGGGCGGCCGATTCTTCATGGCCTATGACCGGCATGACGCCCCGGTGGGCTTTGTCCGTCTAATCAAGACCGGCTCAAATTGCGAGATAGTCCTGGTCATTGGAGACCGCGACAAATGGGGTCGAAACCTTGGCGCCCGTACGATCCGCGAAGGAATGAAACTGGCCTTCCTCGACATGCGAGCCGAGAAGCTCATCGCCAAGATCCACCCGGACAACGCGCGCTCGCTGAAAGCCTTTCTGCGCAGCGGCTTTCTGCTTGAGAGCGAAACGCCGACATTGAAGTCATTTTCCATGACGGCGGGGCGCTATCTCCAGTTCTTGCGCGAAGGTGCCATTGGCGACTCCACTAGGATCTACATCACTGAAATCGACAAGGCCAGGCTCGAGAGTCTAATCGTGCTCGAGCAAGGCCCGGCCATTGTTGAACTCGAACATGAGCTTGAGCGAGCCATTGTCGTCAAGCCGCAGCAGGTGGCGTGCAATGTCGTCACGATGAACTCTAGGGCCTTGCTGCAGCTGGACGACGAAGAGATCGAAGTGGCCTTGGTCTACCCTGAAGACGCGGACAGCAACGCAGGGAAGCATTCAGTGTATTCCGACATTGGCGCCGCCATCCTGGGCTATCAGGAGGGGGACGCCATCGACTGGCGAATTTCTGATCGGACCCGCCGGATTGAGATCAGGAAGGTGCTTTACCAGCCGGAGGCTGCGGGCGATTTCCACCTATAATTGCGCCTTTTGCTCAGTGTTCGTCCATCAGGTATGGAAAGCGAGGATCCCCCAAAGGAAATTTTCTGAACAATATGGAAATCGGAGCAAGGCAACCGCGTCCAGAGAATATGCGCTGGGGAATGCCTGTAACAGGTACTGATCCGAGCAATCAGCTACCTACGACAGTTTTAATTCTCTAAAACCAGTTGGGTACCAACAACATAATTTGACACAACCCCTCGCGCAAATCGGGGTCTGTAGGATGATTCGGGGTAAAGACAACAGCAACATAGATTGACACAGATGGGCTGCGCTTCAAATACAGGGCTCGGCTGCTCACAACATAGTTTGACACGAACAACTAGAGTGCAGTCATGAAGGGTGGTTTTTGAGAATTACAACTATCGCGTGTGAATTAAAACCGTCGCATGTGCCGCTTGATCTCGGGCGGCACCTCACGTGACCCTGCTGGAATCAGGCTCAGGTCGTTCAACGAGTTTTCCCTGGCGATATTAGAAGAGATGCAACACACCAACTCTGGCTCAGGTGCTGCAAAGATTACTGACATTTTATTGACCATGGCAGCCATTGGCGTGCCGATGGTTTTTGTATGCAACTACAGCTTGGCTCATAAGCTACTTGGCCGAAACAGCGAGGACAAGCAACGTCTGCTCGCTGATCCCCGAAGCATGTTGCCGGACGAGCCTGGCAGCGCGAATTGGCTGAACGATATCGCTGAATGTCTCAGAGCGAGCTATGCCTACGTAAAGGCTGATATTGGTTAATCGGCCGTTGAGCTGTACCGCTGTACTTTTGGTATCAAGCGACTGGTGGTACAGCTGTTGAAGCTGGCCTATGTGGAATGTCGCAACTCGGGGCGGCAGTGCGTGAACCAGCTCGATATTACTCGTGCATACCGTGCCACAGCTTACACAGCGAGCGCCGGTGAGGTGGAGGAGCTAATGCTACTGGCGCTGAGCAGTCTCAAAAAACATAAGCTCAAGGACTTGCACTGCCCGTTCGATCTATCTGCTGCAATGAAGACAAATGTCGTGAATTTCACTCGTGCTGATCGTCAGGAACGTGTCAATGCTACGGTCTTTCACTCGTAAGCGGCCAGCGAACACGCAGTAGAGATAAACTAACGCACGAGTATGCTGCTCCGCATGCCCGCAGCGATGTAATGCCTGAGTTCTTCGCTGGCTTCACTGACTTCCGCCAGTAGCGCTGGACGTCCGTCAAGCATGATGATGATGTCCTCAATGTCTCTGTGATAAGGGTCGCCTTCTCAGCTGGCTAGCACCAGGTGCTCGATCCGCTTGTAGGTCTCGAAGAGCGCAATCATGTCACCTTGAGCCATGACTTCCAGTGGCAATCGGCCGGCAAAAAACGGATTGTCGTTCTTGAAGCGAGGGAAACCTTTCACGTTTGCCTGGTTGGAGAAGACCATCCGCAGCGAAGCGTGGATACCCAGCACCATCCCGATGCGTTGCTGCTGATCTTTATCGAGCCGCTGACCTGCAGCAATGCCACGCCATGCGCGACGGTAGGTCGCGGGTGAAATTCTGAGAATCCGGCACGCCTGACTGGGCGTGGCTTCCCAGGCGCCGATGATGCGCAAAGCCACCTTCAACCCGGTGGTAGCCTGCTGCTCGCTAAGACGTTCACCACTGATCATCCTGTTCTCCTCTGCCGTACGCAGTTTACCTACTAATGGCTGAAGTAGAGAGGCCCGCCTCAGCATGCGCATAGCCTGTAGCGGAGAAGTAAAAAATCTACCACCTACCTAAGAGTTAGTCGAAGAAACACTTAATTTTTCTTTGACTCTGTGTTGTAGGTTTTATGCATCTCAGATCGGATCTCTTTTATGGCTCCGATCAGCGGAGCGAAATAAAGTCGTGGAGCGTTCTTGGCGATTTGGCGAAGCTCTGCGGCTAATGTGGATTTCATGTTCGGAATCTCAAAGGGTAGCGTTTTTATATCTAGTCCCTTTTAGGTGTATTTTCAAGGGCCGCGGCAGGGACGGTGGTTACCTGCCCCCCCTACCGCGACCGTCTGACGTCGGTCTATGTTCACAAAAATAGATGAGTCGGGAGGCCCTGCAGACGTAGCTCATGCAGAGGTTGGCACCGGGTCATTATCCACGTGGGCTTCGTTGCCACACCGTCATGCACCAAGAACTTCATTCGTTGGCACGGCGATTAACGAAGGGGTATGCACAGTGCGGCTTCACGACACCGAACACTGCGATCAATCTGGCCAGCGCGATCTCGGTACCGGCGCGCATGTCCATAGGCTCGATGGAAAGCCAGATGGCTTCAACTCCAATCATACCAACAGATCTCGCAGAAAAGTGGCACAGGCGACAGCGCTTCCGATCGGCCAGTTCACTTTGATGGTGCCACGCGGGTGCTGTATTTCAGGAGTCATCTATGTGGGTCAAAGCACGACTTAGTACGAACCCGCGCGGAGGGTAGAGTTTTTGGCAAGGGCACAAACTTACCGGTGCGGCCATCGAAAGCTTGGATACAGCTGCTGTGAAAATTGGGAGGAAATGCAACTACACGAAAAAGATGCCACTGGAGTGCTGCCCCCCTCCTCACGAGTGCAGCGTTGACGTCGCTATTTCCACACACCGTAATCCATAACGCACCGGAGAGCCCTGTATGCACTTGGCGGGCATTGGAAATTCCAGGCCTTTACCGGACGAATCTCTCGATGCGTGAAAAGTCGCCTGATAAAGCTAGCGAGTGATCACAATTAGGAGGTTGTTCTCTCGAAACACCTTCGCTCCATCGGGAAGCCAAGACGGAAGCTGGTCGCCATGCATGTCGGGGGCTTTCAGCACAATCCCTACGGGTCCTAGCTTCATCTGCTTACTTAGCCAGTCACCAACGTCTTTCGACAGAACGCGTCGATCTTGTGCATCCGCGTACCCAAGGCCGTAGCGCAACTCTCCATCAACATTGAGCAGCGTCACGTCACTGCGGTTCAGACGCCACGCCAAGGCCGAAGCTGCACCCAGGTCGTTGCTCAGCAGGCTGCGCGCGCCCTGCAGCGGGTCCAGGTGCTCGGCGATGAACTGGTCAGGCATCTTGTTATCGACGATGGTCTGCGGCATGGATGCCGGCAGCACTGCGATCAGTACCCAGATCGCCAGGGCCGGTGCGTACCAGTGCTGGCTGGCGCGCTTCCACTGGATCGCACCGCACAGCGCCCAGACCATGCAGACCAGCGCCGCGCTGGCCAAGCGCGCGGGGTAGCCGGAAAACACAGGGTGAGTTAGTTCGAGACCGATCAGCCCCAGCAGCGACAAACCTCCTAGAGCCAGGTTGAGCAGCCCGTTACCGCGCAGCAGACGCAGGTCCTTCTGGCGCAGCTTGTCTACCAGGGTGTTGGCCATGAGCAGCGCGAGTGGCGCGAAGCATGGCAGGATGTAGGTCGGCAGCTTGCCCTTGCTGAGGCTGAAGAACAGGAATGGCATAGCGAACCAAAGCGCGAGAAACCCGCTATGGCGCTCGCGCCGCTCCGCCCAGGTACGCTTGAGGGCGGGTATCACCAACAGCGTCCAGGGCAAGCTGCCAGCAAGCAGGATGGGGATGAAGAACCAGAACGGCGCCGTGTGCTGCGCATGGTTGCTGGTGAAGCGGCGGATGTGCTCGTTCCAGAAGAAGAAGTTCCAGAAGTCCGGCTCCCGCTGATTGACCGCCAGCACCCACGGCAGACTGATCAGCACCGCGATCAGCACCGCCAGCGGCCCGCCCTTGAGCAGCTCCCGCCAGCGCCCGTGAAGCACGGCGTAAGGCACCACCACGATCACCGGCAGTAACCAGGCGAGGAAGCCCTTGGTCATGAATCCGATGGCACAGGCCGCGCCGAGCAGAGCCCAACCTAGCCAGCGCTCCCGAGCGCTGCGGCCTTCCATGCCGAGCCAGGCCGAGGCCAGGCTGAGGGTGGTCCAAAGCGCCAATTGCGGGTCGATGTTGGAGTACCCGGCCTGCCCGGCGGCGAGGCCGAAGGTCATGTAAAGCAGACAAGCGGTCCAGGTCTTGAGTGGGTCGCTCCACAGCCGGCGAGTCAGCAGGAACACCAGCAGCACGGTAGCACCGGTGGTCAGCGCCGAGGCTATGCGCGTACCGAAGAGGTTGTCGCCGAATAGCGCCTGGGCGATCGCGATCAGCCAATAGCCTCCTATGGGTTTCTCGAAATAACGCAGCCCCATGAAGTGCGGCACCACCCAGTTGTCCGTGTTCAGCATCTCCTGGGCCGCCTGTGCATAGCGCGTTTCATCCGGCACCCAGAGGCCGTGGAAGCCCAGAGGCAGAACGAAGAATAGGGCGAAGGCGATGAACAGCGCCGGATAGGCCAGCGCGGGCAGCGTCACCATCCCGGCTGGCCTAGTGACTACTGTGGGGGGTGTTATCGAGGTGGTCGAAGACATGCGGTGGGTCTCCTTAAAATGCTGTGCCGGCGAACAAACGGAGTGATACGTTGGAACTGGCGCAATTCGGATGGGGAAGATCTAGGGAAGTACGCATGAAAGCGCGGACGGTCGAAGACAACTCCCTGCTGGGCAAGACCGTGCAACGCAGCTTGCAGGAAGCCGGCTGGATCGTCGATCTGGCGATAGACGGCGATGGGGCGCTCACATCGGGTACTTTGTTGAGCCATCCGGCTTTTTCGTGATCCATGTGTAGGTAGCTTCTCCTGAGGTGAGCTGCACTGAACTTGCGCAGAGGAAAAGATACATAGCGAAACTTAGTTGAGACTGAGGGACTGTTATGAAATTGCCATATTTCCTTTGCCGAGTAGATCGTTGCGCTGCACGTTGGCGCTTACGTCGTGCACATCAATCCTGCGCCAGTTGACCAGCAGAGCAGCCGGGTGTTTTGCCTAATAGGACTTACAACAGAGCAATTCCCTGCCCCGGTTTCGCTTATTGGGTCGATTTACCTGTTGCCAGGTTTAGAGCTCGGTGCGGCTGAAACTCACAGTGACAGCTCACAGAAACCTCCCGTTGAATAACTAGGGAATGGGCGCTGAAATGACAATCAGACAGTGCGTCGACCGCAGGACCTGCTGCCATGAAAGAACGATGGGTGGCCATTGTCCCAAGAATGAGGACGAGATTAGGCAAATTGACTGAAGACAGGAAAAATGAGCTTCTTGGGAAGACTCCCCACCTCATTTAGCTCTCCCAATAGTGGTAGCGGCGCGAGTGACGCGAACTTTGGTGGATTATTCCTCTAGTCTCTCTTATGGATGAAGCGGATATTGGTGGATTTCAGACGAGCCAGCGATAGTGCTCTGCGTGACGCGCCGCATCATTTCGACGATTCGCCCATCACTGTCTTCCACTGTGTAAAACCCAGAGAGCCCAGGATCCTCGGCGCATTAGCACCATCGGCAGCTATGAAAAATGCCTCGGCGTAATCGCTGGATCGCTGACCTGCAGGCACCCGCATCGTGCGTTCGAAGTGATCGATGCAACCGCTGTGAGTAATCAGCACCAGGTTTTCCTTAGGTTTCTTGTAAGCCATCGCGGCATTCCTGAAGCCTGCGTCGCACTCGCCAACCCACTTCTGTGAGGTCGCGGTATTGCCCGCGATGAGATCGGCTGTCTGCTGGGTACGCGTCTTCGGGCTGGAGATGAGGGTAGCGTTATCAAGACCCAACTTCTGCAAACCCTTAGCGACAGCCAACGCCTGCTGCTGGCCATTGACCGTGATGCCGTTGGGGGGCCCGAAGCAGGGATTGCTTGAACGATCACAGCGCTCGGCATGCCTAACCATCACTATGACATTTCCCTCCATCCACTGTCCGTTAAGGCCGGACTGTACAAAGTTATTTCCATCACCCAGATCCGGCACGCGGGGCGCAAGGAAATACCATGTGGCAGCAGTCAATGCGGCAATGGCAGCTAAGCCAAATGCGATATTTTTCCTGCTCAAGCGCACGGTACGATTGTTCACTTTGCCTGCTGTAGCATCACCCATCTGGATGCTAGCCATATCATCACTCCTGCAGAGGTAGGAACAGCGGTACTAGTCAGGAGCTCGCCTTTTCGCGGCACCATAGATACTGCGGGAATGTAGAGATGGCTGTGTATTAAAACGGTGAAAACAACGTGAAAAAACAGAAGTATGCGTCACGCTTTGGGGCGACCAGAGTCAAGCATTCAGAGCCTCTTACTCGCCCCTGCATACGACGAAATCTTGGCCATCTGCACTAACGTCCCAGCCTCGTTGCCATCCTCCTCCAACATCCGGCCTCATGTAACCGGGGGGGGGGGCCGGAGGTCCATAAAATTAAAGGTCGGCGATTATAGAGATTGGGGCGTATGCGTCCGGCCAACACACCTTCCTGACCCCAACGCCAAAGGTGATGGTGTCCACCTGAAAGTGGACACCATTTCTAGCCTTTTAAGCGGGTCTTTCATGCAGTCACAACGCCGTTCCTATTCCAAATCCTTCAAGGCTCAGGTCATTCAAGAGTGCGCCCAGCCAGGGGCCTCGATTGCCAGCGTTGCGCTGAGCCACAGCCTTAACGCAAACCTCGTCCATAAATGGATTCGAGTCCAAGCGCAGAAAACCATGGCTCTGCAGCCTGCGTTCATTCCGCTGCCCTTGCAGCTAGCCGGAGTAAATTCACAAGCCGTGTCGTCGACTATTTGTCTCGAAATCCCGCACCCATGCGGCACCGTCAAAGTGAGCTGGCCAACCGAAAACGCCGCAGCCTGTGCCACCTTTCTGCGAGATCTGCTGCGATGATCCGCATCGATACCATCTGGCTCGCCACCGAGCCGATGGACATGCGCGCCGGCACCGACACCGCCATGGCCCGCGTGATTTCAGTGTTCGGTGCGGCGCAGCCGCACTGCGCTTATCTGTTCGCCAACCGCCGCGCCACCCGCATGAAAGTCCTGGTGCACGATGGGTTGGGCATCTGGTTGGCGGCACGTCGGCTCCACCAGGGCAAATTCGCTTGGCCTGGCACGCGCCACGGTTCACAAATGGAGCTGAGCACCGAACAGCTACACGCCTTGATACTGGGCTTGCCATGGCAGAGAGTTGGCCCCGCAAACGCCATTTCCATCCTCTGAACCGAGCCATGCCCCATCCGGCAGCGCAATTGTCCGATCAGCCTGTCGTCCTGTTTACGCTGATCTGGCAAGATCGGCGACATGACTTCGATCCCCGACCTCGACCAACTGAACCCCGAACAACTGCGTGCACTCGCGGCGCAGTTGCTGCAACGCGTCTCGGCGCTCGACGAGCAAGTTGAAACGATGGGCAAGACCGTCCAGGTCATGGACAAGAAGATCCATAACGACAAAACGTTGATCGAAAAACTCAGCCACGAGATCGCCCAACTCAAGCGTTTCAAGTTCGCCAAACGCAGCGAACAAATGAGCCCGGAACAGGCCAGTTTGCTCGACGATCTGATCGATACCGATATCGCTGCCATTGAAGCGGAACTGGAGTCGCTGCAAGTTACTCCGGCACCGACCCAGGAAAAGCAGAAACCCAAGCGTCGCGCCTTGCCGCCTGAGTTTCCCCGCACGCTGATCCATCACGAGCCGGACAACACGGAGTGTGCCTGTGGCTGCGCGCTCAAACGCATCGGTGAAGATGTCAGCGAGAAGCTCGATTACACACCTGGCGTGTTCACCGTGGAGCGCCATATCCGTGGCAAGTGGGTCTGCGACAGTTGCGAAACACTGATCCAGGCCCCGGTGCCAGCGCAGGTGATCGACAAGGGCATCCCGACTGCGGGCTTGTTGGCCCACGTCATGATTGCGAAGTTTGCTGACCATCTGCCGCTGTATCGCCAGGAAGCCATGTTTGGCCGCGCCGGCCTGGTTATCCCGCGTTCGACCCTCGCCCAATAGGTTGGCGCCTGTGGCGTGCAGTTGCAGCCACTGGTCGATGCGCTGCGCGAAGTGGTGCTTGAACAGCCGGTCGTTCACGTTGATGAAACGCCGGTGCAAATGCTCATGCCGGGCACCAAGAAAACCCATCGTTCCTACGTTTGGGCTTACGCCACCAGCCCGTTTTGCGAAACCTCGGCTGTCGTTTACGACTTCAGCCTCAGCCGGGCCGGCGAGCATGCGCGTAACTTCCTGCAAGACTGGAAAGGCAAGCTGGTCTGCGATGATTTCGGCGGTTACAAGGCCAGCTTCGAACTCGGCGTGACTGAAATCGGCTGCATGGCTCATGCCCGGCGCAAGTTCTTCGAACTGCATGCGACCCAGAAGAGCACGCTGGCTGAACAAGCGTTGCGTTACATGCAGGTGCTGTACGAGATCGAGGGGGAAATCAAGGAACTGGAACCGGACATACGCCGCCGAATACGGCAGGAAAAGGCGGTACCCGTGATGGATGCGTTGCATGCCTGGATGGTTGCCCAGCGCGACATCGTGCATAACGGTTCGGCCATTGGCAAAGCCTTGGATTACAGCTTGAAACGCTGGACGGCGCTGTCGCGCTACCTCGATGACGGGGCCGTACCTATTGATAATAAATGGTGTGAGAACCAGATACGGCCTTGGGCGCTGGGGCGCAAGAACTGGCTCTTTGCTGGGTCGCTACGCAGCGGCAAACGCGCCGCTGCGATCATGAGTTTGATCCAGTCGGCCCGGAACAATGGGCACGATCCCTATGCCTACCTGAAGGATGTGCTGACGCGCATGCCTACGCAGCGAGCAAGTGAGATTGCAGAGTTGCTACCGCATAGGTGGCGTCCGGCTTAGTCGTGCAAGACGGTTTGCCCGTACGCTTACGAATCAAGCAGCACCAAGAGCACCGTATCGAAGGGTTGTCGTAGATCGATTGCACCCATACGTCCCGTAATCTTTTGCGGGTTCAGGATACAGCGACCCTTGATCTGGATTCTCGCGACACCATCTTCCAGCGCCTCTGTAGCGTCGTAACCTGCCTGCCTTGCAGGATGTAGCAACAGGCCGAGTCGAGTAGCAGCTTCGTACTCTGCGACCTCGCCGGTGACGCCCAGCGGCTTGCCGGTTAGGCGGTAGAATCTGCGCGCCAGCACCTTGGCGTCTTTCAGAATCTTTAGGATTTCCTCCTGAATCAATGCCGCCTGCAGGGGCTCGTTGCAATTATCGGGTTCAGTCATCCGCGAATGCTTCCAAGGCAGGGAGCAGCTTGGGTAGCTCAGTAAGGTTGGCAGTGACGATGTCATATTCTCCTCGACTGCTCAATCTAGTCCGATCAGGGCGAGTCCTAGGAAACCAACCAAACTGAGTCGGCGGGTGGCAATCGGCGATAACTCAACTGTATACTTATTGCTCAGCCCCGCGCTTGAGCTACAGGAACACCAGCATGACTGTACTCCGAACGATCTACTGGCAGCCTACGCCGCCTTAGCGCTACGCCCCCTCGCAACACCTCGCACCGGCCTGTTTTCGCTCGCGGTGCGTACTGCTGTATGCCCGGTTCTTACACCCAAAGCACACAGTCAAATAATCCTCAAAATTTGAATTCGTATCGACGCGCTCGCCATTCGCTTGGTGTACGTGCGGTGCATTGCCTTGGATATTCTGATGTTGCAATCACTCAAAAAAACGTGGTTCTCCAACGTTCGTGGAGATGTGCTCGCGGGGATCGTGGTCGCACTAGCGCTGATCCCCGAAGCCATCGCCTTTTCCATCATCGCCGGCGTCGACCCCAAGGTCGGCCTCTACGCCTCCTTCTGTATCTGCGCAGTTATCGCATTCGTCGGCGGTCGCCCTGGCATGATCTCGGCGGCGACCGGAGCGATGGCACTGCTCATGGTCACCTTGGTGAAAGATCACGGGCTTCAGTATCTGCTGGCAGCAACGCTGCTCTGTGGGGTACTCCAGATACTCGCGGGTTACCTGAAGCTAGGTTCGCTGATGCGCTTCGTCTCTCGCTCTGTGGTCACGGGTTTTGTTAACGCCTTGGCGATTCTGATTTTCATGGCGCAGTTGCCTGAATTGACCAACGTCACCTGGCACGTCTACGCCATGACCGCAGCAGGTCTCGGAATCATCTACCTGTTTCCATATGTACCGAAGATCGGCAAGCTGATTCCCTCGCCACTTGTGTGCATCCTGACCCTGACTGCTATCGCGATTTACTTGGGGCTGGATATCCGCACCGTTGGAGACATGGGTCAGCTACCGGACACACTGCCTATTTTCCTGTGGCCTGAAGTCCCGATGAACCTTGAAACCTTGCGCATCATTTTCCCGTATTCAGCAGCGCTCGCAGTTGTGGGCCTACTGGAGTCCATGATGACAGCGACCATCGTTGATGATCTGACCGATACCACCAGTAACAAAAACCGCGAGTGCAAGGGCCAAGGCGTTGCCAACATTGCAGCAGGGATGCTCGGTGGCATGGCCGGCTGCGCCATGATTGGACAGTCGATCATCAACGTGAAGTCTGGCGGTCGAACTCGCCTTTCAACTTTATGCGCAGGCATCTTCTTGCTGCTGATGGTCGTGTTCTTGGGCGAATGGCTCTCCAAAATCCCGATGGCGGCATTGGTTGCCGTAATGATCATGGTGTCCATCGGCACCTTCAGTTGGGACTCGCTGCGAAATCTGAAAGCGCACCCGTTGTCGACCAACATCGTCATGGTGGCAACTGTTGTGGTGGTCGTGGCAACGCATAACCTGGCCTATGGTGTGTTGGTTGGGGTGCTGCTGGCATCGCTGTTCTTTGCGAACAAAGTCGGGCACTACCTGGATATCACAAGCAGTCTTGAGGAGACTGAATCGCACCGGACTTACCGTGTTGTGGGCCAGGTGTTCTTCAGCTCCGCAGACAAATTCACCAATGTCTTCGACTTCAAGGAGGCACTCAAGAAGGTCACTATCGAGCTGACCCAAGCCCATTTCTGGGATATCACCTCGGTTGCAGCGCTGGACAAGGTGGTTATCAAGTTCCGTCGCGAAGGCGCCGAGGTTGAAGTGCTCGGTCTGAATGAAGCCAGTGCCACTATCGTTGACCGCTTTGGCGTGCATGACAAACCTGACGCCATCGATAAGCTCATGAGCCACTAAGGAGACCGACAATGACCCACGTAATGGCATGCATTGATAACTCACAATCCTCGCTGGCGGTCTGCGACTACTCAGCATGGGCGTCGCAACGACTTAGCGCGCCTCTTACCTTGCTGCATGTATTGGATGAGGAGAAATACCCTGCATCAGCAAACCTGAGCGGAAATATTGGTCTCGGAAGTCGAGAGCATCTACTGGAGGAGCTGGCTACTCTAGATGCTCAGCGTGCCAGGCTCGCTCTGGAGCAAGGTCAACACATGCTCGAGAAGTCCAGGGAGCGGACGGTCATAGCCGGCGCAGCTTTTCCTGAGTTAAAGCAGCGCCACGGACACTTGATAGAAAGTCTGATCGATCTTCAGGACGATATTCGACTGCTGGTCATTGGGCGAGTGGGTGAAGACAGCAAACGTGGAGTGCACAGCCTTGGCAGCCAAATTGAAGCTATTGTACGCACAATTCACCGTCCAATTTTGATAACCGCAAGCAGCTATAAAATGCCACAAAAGGTGATGCTCGCGTTTGACGGTAGCCGCACAGCACACAAAACCGTTGATCTGCTTGCCGCTAGTCCGCTTTGCGCAAACCTACCGATTCATCTCGTTATGGTTGGTGCTGATTCGGAAGGCAACCGAGAGTCGCTGGAGAAAGCGAGGAGCACGCTCCTTACTGCTGGCTTTGTCATCCACGCCCAGATCCTGCATGGAGAAGTGGACGAGGCTCTGCACGCTTATCAGGCGGAGCAGGGAATTGATCTTCTCGTCATGGGGGCCTACGGCCACTCGCGCATTAGACAATTTCTGGTAGGCAGTACAACGACGATGATGCTCAGCACAGCCACCATGCCGATACTGTTGCTTCGTTGAGTAGCTGCAAGTACACGAATTGGGTCGCATCTAACAAATACAGGTGCGACTCAGTGGATGCCAAACGAAGTGCAGTACCAAAAACCGAGACTCACTTATTCAAACGCAGGGAGGCTTGGCGTAGCTACTGCCTTAGCCTCTGCTACCCAAGCATCAAAGCCTCCAGCGATAGAAGACACATTGACGTAGCCCATCTCACCCAGAGCTAAGGCAGAAAGAGCAGCTCTTCCGCTCGTTTTGCAATAAAGAATTATCTTTAAGTCTCGGATAGCGAGTTCTGGCGTGCTGCTAAGCCTGAACTCCAAAATCCCACGTGGAATGTTTACTGCGCCAGGGATATGGCCAGCGCTGTACTCATCTGGCTCCCGTACATCGATCAGTAGATCAGCTTCCTCTACTGCAGCATCTGCTGAGCCAAGGTCTATTTCTCTGATGTGTAATTTAGCTTCTGTCACAAGATCATGTGAGCTTTTCATTTAAGATTTAATCTCATTTGCGTCGAGTTTTTCAATTCAGGATGCGGGCTGCACCCGCCTCGACACCATGGCCCTAGGCATTCATTATGTAAATATATATATTATATAAATTCTAAATGAGTCGGCAGTTATGCAACGCCCTGAAAATGAACTCGATATCCAGCAACTGCGAGCTAGCGCTGAAGCTGCTGGCCAGCTACTGAAAGTGCTGGCGAACCCTGATCGATTGCTCCTTCTCTGCCAACTGTCGCAGGGTGAGTTAAATGTGACCGATTTAGAGGCCTTGTCGGGCATTCAGCAACCTACGTTGTCTCAACAACTCGCGGTGCTACGTAGCAAGAGCATGGTGGAAACGCGACGCGCGGGAAAGCAAGTCTATTACCGAATCAGCAGCTCTGCCGCGCTTGCGGTGATCCATGTCCTTTATCAGCACTTCTGTGCAGGAGATGCAAAATGAGCATTGATTGGATCAACTTTACGCCTTGGACTTCCGTAGGCGGAGGGGCCTTGATAGGTCTGGCGGCTAGCTTGTTCGTTCTCGCAAATGGTCGCATCGCAGGCATCAGTGGGCTGATTGGAAGCGTGATGCAATTTGGCAGTGAAGGCTGGAGCGAGAAGGCGCTGTTTCTTCTTGGCCTAGTGATTGCTCCGTTGTTGTGGGGAGCGTTCACCTTATTACCGGAGATCGAGATCAAGGCTGAGTGGCCCGCTCTGATTATTGCGGGGCTGCTCGTAGGCGTGGGCACCCGTTACGGCTCCGGCTGTACAAGCGGTCATGGCGTTTGTGGGATCTCTCGACTGTCAGCCCGCTCGATCACTGCAACGATGTGCTTTATGTTCGCCGGTTTTGCAACGGTGTACGCCATTCGTCATGTGGTGGGAGCATGAAAATGATCAAGCTGAGCGCATTTTTTGCAGGACTGATCTTCGGCTTCGGGCTTCTTCTGGCAGGTATGGCGAACCCCGCCAAGGTGTTGGCATTTCTTGATGTGGCCGGGGCCTGGGATCCGTCACTCGCCCTGGTGATGGGAGGAGCTATCGCAGTGGCGGCTATCCCCTTGAATTGGGCGCGCAAGAACAAGCAATCGTTGCTTGGTGCCCCCATGCAGTTACCGATGAAACGGGAGTTGGATGCCCGCTTGATTGGCGGCAGCCTGGTGTTTGGTATCGGTTGGGGAATTGCGGGGATCTGCCCTGGGCCAGCGGTCGCTATTCTGCTTACGGGGCACGGGAAAATCATCATATTCGTATTGGCCATGTTGGCGGGTATGTACTTGTTCTCTCTATTAGAACGTCGGCGCACGGCCTGATTAGGTGATAGCCATGAAAGCGAATGACTGAAGCACGGTCAGACGTCTACACACGCTGACCAGATCGATTTCACCTATTGAGAGCCAAGGGGTATTTGATGTCAGACCTGAACGATCCACGAGTCTTCTTTGCTGCTGAGCGAACCTTGCTGGCCTGGAACCGAACCAGCCTTTCGCTGATGGCGTTTGGCTTTGTAATTGAACGATTCGGACTACTGCTGCAAATGCTCAAGCCAGGTGTTTTGAGCGCTCCAGGAAAACATTTTTCTTTCTGGATCGGACTCGCTTTTCTAATGCTGGGCTCATCGGTTGCCTGTTGGTCATCCTGGCAGTACAAAAAGGTGGTAAAGACCCTCAAGCCTGTTGAGATCCCCCTTGGCTACAGCGTCAATGCTGGCCCTGGCATCAATGTCATCACGGCAATCCTGGGCGTTTTGCTCGTTGCGTATTTGTCCATTATGTAAGCAAGACAGACCTTCGTTCGGCTCCCGACATCGCCCTCCGCATAAGAGGGTAAACGGCAGCCCCAGGGCTTTACACCGATGCAGACGAGCATTTTCAACGAGCAAACGAGTGAAGGTTCTCGATTCACACGTATTTCAAAATATTTCTGAAAATGCCGAAACTGTCATCGGATAGAAATATTTAAAGAATTAAATCGTCACTTCTCCGATAGGTGGATACCTCCACTTAACTCCTTTCATTGAGGTGTTGTCGTGATGTTGCTGACTAAAAAAAGCCTGTCTGTCTTACTGGCTTCCCTCTGCATGAGTGGCCTTGCTCATGCGACCGATGTTACCGGTGCGGGCTCCAGCTTTGTCTATCCGGTTTTGTCCAAGTGGTCGCAGGACTACAGCAAAAGCTCCAGCAACCGTATCAATTACCAGTCGATTGGATCGGGTGGCGGTATCGCTCAGATCAAAGCGGCAACAGTAGATTTTGGTGCGTCTGACGCACCGTTGTCTGCCGATGATCTCAAGGCCGGTGGCCTAGGCCAATTTCCCAGTGTGATTGGCGGCATCGTGCCGGTGATGAACATTGAGGGTGTAGCGCCGGGCCAATTGAAGCTCGATGGTGAGACCTTGGCGAAAATCTTCTTGGGTGAGATTACAGTCTGGAACGATCCGGCCATCGTCGCCCTGAACCAGGGCATGAAACTGCCAGACAGTAAAATCACCGTCGTCCACCGTTCTGACGGCTCTGGCACCTCATACAACTTCACCAACTACCTCTCCAAAGTGAGTGATGGCTGGAAATCGAAAATCGGTTTCGGCACGACTGTGCCTTGGCCGGTTGGTGTGGGTGGTAAAGGCAACGAAGGTGTCTCGGCCTACGTGAAGCAGATCAAAAACTCAATCGGTTATGTTGAGTACGCCTATGCCCTGCAAAATAAAATGACGCACGCGCAACTGAAGAACGCCGCCGGGAAATTCATTCAGCCCAATGCCAAAGCCTTCCAAGCGGCTGCCGACACTGCGGACTGGGCTAACGCCAAAGACTTCAACCTGATCATGACCAACGCGCCTGGCGATAGCGCATGGCCGATCACGGCGACCACTTGGATCATCATGTACAAACAGCCGAAGAATGCCGAGCAAAGCCAAGCTGCCTTCAACTTCTTCAAATGGTCGTTGGAGAAAGGCCAGCAACAGGCCTCTGCGCTGGACTATGTAGCCCTGCCTGACTCTCTGGTGAAGCGTATCGAAGGTTACTGGAAGTCTGACTTCGCCCATTGATTCAGCAACACTCAAACCCCTTCCTCAAGCAAGTTTTGCCTGGCGAAGGGGTTTGTTTGTGAGTAGACGTATGATGAACGACACAGTCCAACCTTTGACCATGACCCTCCACGTTGGCGACGTTACGAGTGATAAGCGTGCGGCTCGCGATCAGCGTCATGATCTCTGGTTCAAGCGTTCAATGCTGGGCGCGGCAATGCTGGTGCTTTTGCTACTGGCGAGCATCGCCGCCTCGACACTTTGGGGCGGTAGTCTTGCGCTCAAGACTTTTGGCCTAGACTTTCTGACAAGCACTGAGTGGGATGCCGTCAACAATCACTTCGGTGCATTGGTGCCGATTTACGGCACCTTGGTGACCTCTTTTCTGGCGTTGCTGATTGCCGTTCCCGTCAGCTTTGGCATTGCGATTTTCCTTACTGAAGTAGCACCGCCTTGGCTGCGGATGCCCGTCGCCTCGGCGGTTGAATTACTTGCGGGAATCCCATCGATTATCTATGGCATGTGGGGGCTGTTCGTTTTCGGCCCGTTCATGGCAGAGCATCTATCGCCCTGGATCAATGACTATCTGGGTGAACTTCCTTTGGTCGGTTCGCTGTTTCAGGGGCCGCCATTAGGAATTGGCATGCTGACAGCGGGCATTGTGCTGGCAATCATGATCATGCCCTTCATCACCTCTGTCATGCATGAGGTGTTCCGTAGTGTTCCCACAACCCTAAAGGAGTCTGCTTACGCGTTAGGTAGCACTACTTGGGAAGTGGTCTGGGACATTGTCCTGCCTTACACGCGATCTGCGGTTGTCGGGGGCATTTTTCTAGGGCTCGGACGGGCATTGGGCGAGACCATGGCGGTGACTTTCGTGCTGGGTAATGCTCAACAGTTCTCCGCCTCCTTGCTGATGCCAAGCAGTTCCATCGCGTCAGTCATTGCCAACGAGTTCAGCGAAGCCTATACCGACCTGCATCGCTCCGCGCTCATCGCGCTGGGTTTCCTGCTGTTTGTCGTCACCTTTATTGTCTTGGCGTTAGCACGACTCCTACTGATGCGGCTGTCACGCAAGGAGGGTCTATGACTGGTAACGAACGTCTCTACCAAATCCGAGCCTTCAAGAATCGGCTAGCAATGGTACTCAGTTGTGGCGCCACAGCCTTCGGCCTCATTTGGTTGGTCTGGATTCTGTTGACTACGGTAATAAACGGATTCCAGGCGCTCAATCTTCGTCTCTTTACACAGATGACACCGCCGCCCGGTACGGAAGGTGGACTGGCAAATGCGTTCTATGGCAGTGCCCTGATGTCCGCTATCGCCCTGCTCATCGGTACGCCCATTGGCTTGATGGCGGGAATCTGGCTAGCGGAGTTCGCACGACACTCGCGCCTGGGCAACACAGTCCGCTTTATTAACGACATTCTGCTTTCGGCACCGTCCATTGTGCTGGGTCTGTTCATTTACACCGGCGTCATCCTGCCGTTGAACATACTGACTAACCACCAAGTCGGCTTCTCCGCTATCGCCGGCGCTCTGGCACTGGCGCTATTGGTGATTCCAGTGGTGGTGAGAACCACTGACGAGATGCTTCAACTGCAACCCTCAACCATGCGGGAAGCCGCACTGGCGTTAGGCGTCCCGCAATGGAAACTGACTCTGCAAATCGTACTGCGAGCTGCAAAAGCAGGCGTGGTGACCGGGGTGCTTCTCGCACTGGCCAGAATCACTGGTGAAACAGCGCCGCTGCTGTTTACAGCGTTCGGCAACCAGTTCTGGAGCAGCAATCTTCTGAAACCGATTGCCAGCGTGCCCGTAGTGGTTTTCCAGTACGCCATGAGCCCATTCGATGACTGGCACTCCCTAGCCTGGGCTGGCGCATTGGTGCTGACCTTGTTTGTACTGGTACTCAGCTTACTGTCCCGCTTGATCCTTTTACGCAATAGGTTGACCTGATGAATAGCCGTGACCTTGCCGACGAAAGAACAAAAATTCGCGTTCGTGGCCTGGAGTTTTTTTACAACAGCCAGCGCTCTCTTAAGTCCATCGATATGGATATTCCAGAGAAACGCATCACTGCGATCATTGGCCCTTCAGGTTGCGGGAAGTCGACGTTACTGCGGGTATTCAACCGCATCTACGCCATGTACCCGAAGCAGGAGGCGCGCGGCGAGGTGCTGCTTAACGGAGAGAATATTCTCGCGCCGGATTACTCGATGAACCGGCTACGTAGCCATATCGGCATGGTATTTCAGAAGCCAGTGCCGTTTCCGATGTCCATTTACGACAACGTTGCCTACGCCGTGCGCCACCATGAACAACTCTCCCGGTATGAGATGGATGCCCGCGTAGAGCAAGCCCTCAATGGTGCAGCGCTTTGGGACGAGGTAAAGGACAAGCTCAAACAAAGCGCACAAAGCCTGTCGGGTGGTCAGCAACAGCGCCTGTGTATCGCTCGCACCATCGCGCTGCGCCCCCAAGTATTACTTCTGGATGAGCCGACTTCCGCACTTGACCCAATCTCAACCGGGCGCATAGAGCAGTTGATTACTGAGTTGAAAGAGCAATATACCGTCATCATCGTGACCCACAACATGCAGCAAGCGGCTCGGGTTTCGGACTACACCGCCTTTATGTTTATGGGCGAATTGATTGAGCATGATGTGACCGATACCATCTTCACCAAACCAAAAATGAAGCAGACGGAAGACTACATTACAGGTCGCTTTGGATAACCAATCCCTTTCCTTCAGTACATAAGCTCTCAGCCCCTAGAGCGGCAAGGAGTTCGTCAGCTTGGTGAGAACATTAGTGGCCATCGCCATAAGCGCATCGTTTGGAGGGTGGCTACGCAGTATTTTGGGGTCGAAGCTCAAGGCTTTGTTTCCTAGCATGCCCGCAGGAGCGCTCGTAGCGAATTTAGTCGGGGGGTACTTCATTGGCCTGACCATCGGCTTTTGGGCGGATTCGCCGCTGCTCTTTCCTCGTTGGCACCTTGCGATCATCACAAGCTTTTGCATAGGGCTCGCGGTCTTCTCGCTAGCCTCGGCAGGATCGGCTACGTTAAGCCACAAAGAACGGTTTATTCCTGCAATTGGGGCTATCTCGCTTCATGTCATAGCGTTGTTTGCCATGACTGCGTTAGGAGCGCTCACATTCCAGTGGGTAGACGACATCGAAGCAAATGTCCTTGGGCATCGAGGATGCTGACTCAACTGGATGTTTTCGTCCCTGCCAAGTCAGATCAGTGGGCATCATTTGAGATTGTCAGTGAGGTGAATCACGGCTGGATATCATCCGTCCAGATTCAGGCCTTTGCCTCTCCCGTGTCGTCCTTCACATCAAACAATCCTGCAAAAAAAAGATGAAGTGTGTCCCAGGTACGCACCCACCAACCACCTGCTTCTCCCGCTTCTAACGCTATGAGTGATCGGGTAGTAAGTTTATTTACACCGTCATACAGCTCAAAACTCCCGACTACATCGCCGACAGCAATAGGAGCTTGTAGAGCGTTATTAATGTGTAGGCGCGTTTCTACCTTGCGACCACTATTCTTGGGTAGCGTGAGTGTCACATCATCGCGCAAGCCAACAGCGATTACGTCCTTGTCGCCTTTCCAAAGTCGCGGTTGAGCTAAAATTTTTCCGCCTTTCTGATAGGTATTCGTCTCAAAATTGCGAAAGCCATAGCTCAGGATCTTTTGAGCATCTTCCGCACGACTGTTCATCGTGGTCGAGCCAAATACTGCACTGATTAGGCGCCGCCCATCACGAACAGCAGAAGTCACCATGCAGTATCCGGCTTCCTCAGTATGGCCAGTCTTGAGGCCGTCAACACTCGGATCGCGCCAAAGGAGAAGATTCCGATTGGGTTGGCGAATGTTGTTCCAGGTGAAATATTTGTGCGCGTACAACGAGTAGTAAGCTGACTCATCGGTGATGATCGCCCGTGCAAGCCGAGCCATATCATGAGCTGAAGAATAGTGTTCAGGTGCCGGCAAGCCTGTAGGGTTCACAAAGTGGGTGTCAGTCAGCCCAAGTTTATTAGCTGTGACATTCATCAACCCAGCAAACGCATCTTCGCTACCCGCGATATGCTCAGATAGCGCCACACTGGCGTCATTGCCAGAGTCGATCACCACGCCGCGCAGTAGGTCTCGCACAGGCACAACGGCGCCCGGATCAAGAAACATTCTAGAACCGCCCGTTCTCCAGGCATTCTCACTGACAGTGACCGGGTCGTCGACCTTGAGGCGCCCAGCCTGTATCTCATTGGTAGCGACATAAACGGTCATCAATTTGGTCAGGCTGGCTGGGGGCAAGCGCATATCAGCGTTTTGGCTATCTATAACCGTACCGGTCGCTGCATCCATAAGCACCCAGGATTTTGCGCTCAGTTGCGGTGCTGCGGGGATCATCGCTCTCGGGGTAGGTGACGCAGGACTTGGGGTTGATACTGGAGCCGCCCAAGCTGGTGTCAAAAAAGAACACACAAGAATGAGTGTAAGCCGCAATTTAGGGTGTTTCACAAGTGCCCGCCTCGGATAGCAGAAAGACGCGCCAAACTAAGTTAGGACTTGTGATCGCTCAAATTAACCCAGGTTAAAATAAATTTAACTTGGCGCGGCAAGGGATGCTTTCACCTCTGGCAAAGGACAGATAATCGACACCGTGGCTCCGCAACCACGCGGTGACTCTTGGATGCTCAATACGAATCCATGCAACCGAACGATTGCCGATACCAGAGAAAGCCCCAACCCATGTCCAGGTTGCTGGCGAGTAGAGTCGACGCGATAAAGCCTGCGAATCACGCTTTCACGTTCTTCCTCAGGGATTCCAGGGCCATTATCAGAGACCTCGATATTGAGCGAGTTACCCGCCAGATAGCCCCTAAAGTGAATGACACCACCCTCGGGAGTAAATTTGATGGCGTTATCCAAAAGATTAACCAACGCCTCGAACAGAAGAGAAACATCACCCGATAAAGCCGGAAGATCCGCTGAAATCTCAAGGAGCAGTGTTAGCCCCTGTTCCTGTGCCAACGGTTCGAAAAATTCGTGCGCCTGCGTTATTAGGGCCGCAGGTTGAAAAGATTCAAATCCTGACCTTCTCCTCGTATCTTCAAGTTCAGATATTCGCAGCAGCCCTTGGAAGCGCAACATGATGGATTCGCTTTCTTCCAGTGCTGAACGAGCCCCATGAAAGACAGGACACCGTTTCCCCCTTACGATAAGGGATAGGCAAACGGTTATGTTTATGACTAATAGCAACGATAAGAGTGGTGAGCTTTTGGGTCAGGAGCGGCGGCGCCGC
>NZ_VOBG01000002.1 GCF_008369295.1 Pseudomonas sp. ANT_H4
TGTTCGAAAAGAGAGACGCGATCAGCATTCCAATCAACGCGTAGAACACTGTGATGAGAGTGAGCTTGGCAACAATAACTAGGGTGATACTCAGAGCTCCCTGGTTTGTCCGGAAGGTCGCGAATACGGCATATGCAATGGCCAAGATAATCCCGGTACCCAACGCTATCCCTGAGACCAAGCCAGGCATTTCAAGCCAGCGAAGGATCAGAGCCGCAACCGCTCCGATCGCGGGCAGCGCATTCGTGATCGCAGCATCGGTGTAGTCGGTGTAGATCGTGGCAGCCTCTGTGTGGTGTCTCCAGATCGCCAGGCAGGTGATCAAAGATCCTATCAAGAGCGTGTATTTCCATGCCGGGCCTGCCCAGAAGGCCTGCCACATGCGTAGCACTGCTGGTTTCCCAGCTACAGGCTGAGCAGGGCGCACTTGCTGTGCCGAAAACACATTGGCTGGGCTCTGAGAGGAGGGCGCCGGTTGCACACTTTGTGATTGTGTTTGAGCCACCTGGTGCGGCTGAGCAGATTGCTGTTTTTGTTGACGGAATTGTTCCTGAGCGATCCGGTACTGCTGATCTCTTTGTGAGTTGGCAAGATCCTCTGCCTGGCGCTGAGCTTCATACTCATCCTTGCGCAGCTTCTCTTCTGCAGCGTATGCCTTACTTTTTTCAACGCGTGAGTAACTATCCAGAAAGGTGACACGAGCTCCCAAGGTTTGATCGAGACACTTCTGGGTGGTGCACTGGTCTCGCACCGATAGCCATTCGCGTTGTGATTGCCGTAGCTCATCCGGGTGTTCCGTTTCAGCGAGGGCTTTTTGATAGGAGCGCGCCAGAATGCTGTCGACGCCACTCAGATAGCCGTCATTACAGATGCTGGATTCCGCAAAATTTGCGGCCTTAGAACAATCAAAGCTTGCTGCTATTGAGTTACAGGCCACTAATGCCAGCGTAAATGCGAGAGCGTTGCGAAACATCATCCGGTTCATCCCTAATTCCGTTATCCAGTGCCCAGCAGGGCATAGTGGTTATCGGCCGGGCATGTGAATACGTGAGGAGAACCTGCATGCTCGTGTGGACGCGTCAGTTGAAGTCTTGAGCAGCAACATTTCCTTCCCGGGGAATTTTTGTTGTCAGATGCCGACGTTGACAGGGCTGTACTACCAGCCCATATTTCCTAGAAGAACGTCACCCGTCGTGGAACATGGCCGGTCAAGAGGCGACCTATGTTGGCTGAATTGCTGCCTAAACCGGTGTACCGTCACTACCGACGTCATCTTGGAGTTTCACTTCAAATTGGCGTAGGGGCATCAGAGCAAGAGAACCACGAGATTATCGCGGCAGGATTCGCAGCCGAGAGATTCAAATTGCTTAGCGAATCTGGCGTGTACGACGCAGTCGCCCTTGAAAAGATTATGCCGGTTGGGACCCTTAACGCCCGATTGGCTCGCCGACAACGCTTAAATCTGGACGAGAGTGATCGGTTGTTCCGACTTGCACATGTGACAGCAATGGCAGAGGCGCTGTTCGGAGACGTCAAAAAAGCCCAGCGCTGGCTGAGCAAGCCTAAGCAACGTTTTGCCAAGGAACAGCCCCTCGCACTGTTATCCACTACCCAGGGCACTCGGATGGTCGAGAAACTGCTGATTCAGGTTTGCCGAGGGGATGGTCTTATAACGGGTGCACTGATCTTTGGTGGCAAGTCGATGAGCCACGCTACATCGGTTTTACAGAAACCAACTCTACAAGGCGGTAATTCTTCCTGGCCGCTTTGATCGCTTTCTGTTCTGCGAGACGCGTACTGAGCGTATCCTCCTCATGGACCATTGTGTGCTTCCTACCCTCAAACTCATTACCGACCCGCAGCGTGACCCTTAACACGGGGGTGAACGCTTTCACCGATCTTCTTTTTCTCCGCAGCCTTCACTGGCTGGATGTTCGAGTTATCCGAAAGATTGTCATGTTCATGTAAGGCATGAGTCTGCGCAAGTGGCTGCACCGCCAAACAGCGCTCGGCGCATATCTGCTTCAGTGAGGTCGTGATTTTTGTATATAGCCTCGGCGTAGGTTTGAACTCGCCGCTAGTGCTTGGCTCGGCCGCAAATTGTCGTAATTCTCATCGGCTTCGGCACTGCCTTTTCAAAGGCACGTTTGCATTCACCCAAATAAAACTGTCAATGTTTGGAGGCGTTAAGAATCTGAGGCCGGATGCCTCTGTCAATCCTCCACTTTTGGCGTTCCTGATGCGTCAATATCAGGCGCAAACATTGACTGTCAATGAGCAGTTCACTGACTCAGTGGTAAAGCCCAATCTTGCAGGCCTACTGCTGTGTCAATGGTTAGAGACGTAGCTGATACGGGTGATTATTGGCCGGATGACCCGCTGGTGGCGCAGGCGACGGCGCGGATCAAACCGAGAAAGTAATGTTACTGCGCCGCCGGCAACAGAAATCGCCCGATCACCGGCAGATGATTGGAGATGCGTAACGTATCGTCCTGCCGCACATGGGCATTTACCCGTTTAATTCGCGAGCTGTAGAACAGATAGTCGAGCGTGCGATCCGGCCCATCCACGCTTGGGTCATTGGGAACGTGGGTCAGCCACTTGGCGCGATCAATGCCACTGGATTCGCTGTTGCTGGGGATCATTGGGTACTTTTCCCACAACAGATGCAGCTCACTGTCCGGTGAGTATTGCCCACGTTTACCCGCATCCAGACGCAGGAATTGCCCCAGGGGCAGTAAATTGAAGTCGCCGCCAATCAACCACGACGTGCCGCGGCTTTCGAGTTTATCCAGCAGTTTGACCGTTACCTGCACTTGATCCTGCACGACGCGGTGCCCAGGGGCGGTGCTGTCCAGCCGAGTATTGAGCACTGCCAACTGGCCACCGTCGTTCAACGGCAGATAGCTCAACAACAGTGCCGGCTTGGGCTGGAATTGACGGCTGATCAGGTTGGCTGATGCCACGGGTAATTGCAGGCGTTCGGCGTGTTCGATCTGGTAGCGACTGAGGGTCACCAGTTTGCGGCCAACGCTGCCGAAAATATGCAGGTCCGGGACAAAGTCGGCCTTCCAGTCGAAGGCCTGGACGCTGCAGGGATAGAGGTCGACGAGGCGTTCCTGGAGCAGGGTCAACTGGTCTTGATAGTGAGAGGGCTTGGCGCCTTCGTCCAGCTCCTGCAACAGCAAGATGTCCGGTTGTTCGTCACGGATCACCCGTGCCACTTCGTCGAGGCTGAACGCCATGTCTTCGACGGTGGGGCGGTCGTCCGGGCCGCTGCCGTCTGGAGTGTCATACCAGAATACATAGCGCTTGCCGGCCAGGTATTGCACGTTCCAGGTCATTACCTTGATTGCCTGGCCCGGTAGCAGCGTCGGCGCGCGGGGTGCGACGCAGCGAACGGGCAATGTTTCCTTGTCGCCGGGGCGCCAGGTTAGGCTGTAAATCAAGGCTGTCAGCAGGCCCGCCAGGATCAGCAGGCCCAGCAGGGTGATACGCAGTAAACGGGTCATCGGCTCGGCTTATGGCGTTCCAGGACAGGCACGGAGCATAACCGAGAGCTGCACGAGAGCCCAAGGGCTCATGTCATTGCGCGTCGGCGTCGCCACCGATCAACATAAACAAGCGAAACAGCACCACGCTGGTAAACAACTGCAGGAAGCTGTGGGCGCTGTCGATCAGCACCGCCAGCATCGGGTTTTGCGGGTCTGGGTAGACCGCCACGCTGGCGCCCTTGAGCAGCCACAGCGGGGTCATCACACACAGCAGGCAGACCAGAATGAGCAGGAAATGCCCACGGGTCAGGCGAAAGCTTTCCTTCATCGCCGCCAGCGCCGGCATCCCGCGCAGCACCAGCAAATATTCGGCGAAGGCCAGGGTGACCATCAGCCACAACCCCGGCAGGAAGTACATGGACAGGCCCAGCAGAATCAGCAGCGTACTCAAGGCCGTCAACAGCGCAAAGCGCGGCCATAGGGACAGGGCCATGGCCAGCACGTCCAGGGTTCGCGGCGATTCGCCACGGCTGCGGGCGTCGAGGAACAAAATCAGTGCCGCCGTGTACAGCGGGTACACCAGCAACCCGACCACCACGCTGTAGCCGGGGAATGCGTCAGGCCCCAGCGAGTGATCGAGCACCTGTTGCAGCAGGGCCTCCAGAATCACCAGCGGTAGGCACAACTGAACGATGGCGCCCAGGTTACGCTGGAAAAAAAAGAAAGAGTCACGCAGCACGTTTAACGGATTCATCAGGGTCATCACAGGCCGAAAAAGCAGGGGGACACTTTAACCGATCACCGGCAAACGTAAACCTTGAGTAAAGACCATTGAAACCTTCCCAGGCCGCTCCATTACTAGGTAGTGCCATGCCCCATCGGGTAGGGCGAAGATTTCTACCGGCAATCTAACGAGGACGTCATGAACAGCGAAGAGCAAACCCTGATTGATGGACTGTTTTCACGGTTGCAGCAAGCCGAAACGGACTCAGCCCCCCGCGACGCCCAGGCAGAAGCGCGGATCAAGGAGCACATCACTCGCCAACCCGCCGCCGGGTATTTCATGACCCAGGCGATTCTGGTGCAAGAGGCTGCCATCAAGAGCCTCCACGCGCAGAACAAGCAGCAGGCGCAACAGGTCCAGCAATTGCAGGAGGAACTGCAACGGGCCAAGGCCCAGACGGCGCCGACGGCACAGAGCAGCGGCGGCTTCCTGTCGAGCATCTTCGGTGGCGGTTCCCGTGACCCGCAACCGGCACAGAGTGCTCCGGCATCTTCGGGCGGCGGCTGGCGTGAACCGACGCGCCCGGGATTTAATAGCCAACCGGCGCCACAACAGAACTTCGCCACCGCGCAGCAGAACTATCAACAGCCCCAGCAAGCGGCGCCCATGGGCGGTGGCTTTCTCGGCGGCGCACTGAAAACCGCCGCCGGCGTGGCCGGTGGTGTGATGCTGGCCCAAGGCATCAGCAGCCTGTTCAGCCATAACCAGCAACCGCAGGTGGTGGAAGAAATTGTTCGTGAAGAGCCCGCGCCCGCGAGCGACAGCGGCAATGATGAACAGCGCTTCGCTGGCAACGACAGCGATGGCAACGATTCGGATGGTTTCGCCGACAGCGGTTATTCCGACGATTCCTCCTCCTTTGGCGACGACGATTCTTTCGTCTGACGCACACTAATGCGGGGCGCTTCGTCGCCTCGGACTGATTTTTCTCGGAAACTGCCTGCTGACTGGCATACTGACCGCCTTTCCGGGCCTTTGAGTCTGGGGTCCATGTTGGTGTCATGAGGATTTTCGGTGAAAAAAATTGCAGTGTTCGCCGATGTGCAAAACCTCTATTACACCGTGCGCCAAGCGTACGGCTGTCACTTCAACTACGCCGCCCTGTGGGCTGACATCAGCCAGCGCGGCCAGATCGTCGAGGCGTACGCCTATGCCATCGACCGTGGCGACAGCAAGCAGCAGCAATTTCAGCAGATCCTGCGCAACCTCGGTTTCACCGTGAAGCTCAAGCCCTACATCCAACGCAGCGATGGCTCGGCCAAAGGCGATTGGGATGTGGGCATCACCATCGATATTATGGACGCCGCCGCCCATGTCGACGAAGTGGTGCTGGCCTCCGGCGATGGCGATTTCGATATGCTGCTGGACCGCATCATCAACAAGCACGGCGTCGAAGCCGTGGCCTACGGCGTGCCGGGGCTGACGGCCAACTCATTGATACGCGCCGCCAGCCGCTACGTGCCGATTGAAGGCGCGTTGTTGCTCAAATAGCTGAAACTGATTTTTTGACGGAGTTGGAACAGGTTTGGAACGTATAGCGGTCATCGACTTTGAAACCACCGGCATTACCCCAAGCAGCTACTGCCGGGCCACGGAAATTGCCGTGGTCATCCTGGAACGGGGCCAGATCGTGGACCGCTACCAGAGCCTGATGAACGCCGGCGTGCGCGTGCCAGGCTTTATCGAGCAACTGACCGGCATCAGCAACGCCATGCTACGCACTGCGCCATCGGCCGAGCAGGTGATGAACGAGGTCAATGAGTTCGTCGGTATCACGCCGTTGCTGGCTCACAACGCCTCGTTCGACAAACGATTCTGGGACTACGAACTGGGCTTGATCAAACGCACTCGCCTGCAAAACTTCGCCTGCTCCCTGCTGTTGGCCCGCCGCCTGATGCCAGCGGCGCCGAACCATAAGCTCGGCACCTTGACCTCCTTCGCCCAATTGCCCCACACCGGCAAGGCTCACCGGGCCATGGCCGATGCGGAAATGGCGGCGAACCTCACCACTTACCTGGCCGAGGAACTGCGCGGCAAGCACGGGTTGCGGGAGCTGTCCCATGATCTGCTGTGCAGCCTGCAGAAAGTACCAGCGGCGAAGATGGGTGAGCATTTGAAGAAGCATCGCGGGTTTTAAACACTGCGGTGAGGTTACTGGCCACCTTCGAGGGCAGGAGTTGGTCGCAGTTGTCGAGCCTTGGCGAAGCTACGTAGGCCGCACTGGCGATCTTTACTGCTCAGCCCCCATTCTTCCCATTTCCTTCCAACTGCCCCAACGGTACCCGCCGCTCTATCGCGCTGGACAGGATGATCGACGTCTTGCTGAAGCCGAATTGGGCGATGCGGTTGATCAGGTTTTCCAGCTCTGGCATCGAGCCCACCGCCGCTTGCATGATCACGCACGGGTCGCCGGTGACGCGGTGGCATTCGGTCAGTTCGGGGATTTTGCCCAGGGCGTCGTAGACCTTTTGGCTGCCGTGGTTGGTCAAGCGCAGTTCGATCACACATTGGATCGGCAGGCCCACCTTGGACAGGTCGACCTTGGCCTGGTAGCCGGTGATCACGCCACTGGCTTCCAGCTTGGCCACGCGCTCGGCGACGGCGGGGGCGGAGAGGTTTACGGTGCGGGCCAGTTGCGCGTAGGTGGCGCGGCCATCCTCCAGCAGGGCGCTGAGGAGCATGCGGTCGTATCTGTCCATGATAAGGCTCTGGTAAGGCGTGGCTTTCGAAAGCATGGTTTATAGCGCTGATAACCATGCTTTGAAAAGTGTATGGGCGCTTTAAACAGGTTTTGTAACTTATGTTTAATGCCCGGCTTTTTTAGAATAAACCTCCCTTGCCCTGCCTTAGAGCTGCCCCATGCCTGGCCCACGTCGCTTTCCCTTACCGTTGATTGCCGCTTTTTTTGCGTTGTATGTGATCTGGGGTTCTACCTACCTGGTGATTCGTATCGGTGTTGAGTACTGGCCGCCGCTGTTGCTGGCCGGGATTCGTTTCGTCACGGCGGGCGCCTTGATGTATGGCTTTTTGCGCTGGCGTGGGGTGCCAGCACCGACCTGGGTACAGTGGAAGGCTGCCGGCAAGATCGGCATCTTGCTGCTGACCTTCGGCAACGGCGCGGTCAGTGTCGCCGAGCACTCGGGCGTGACCTCCGGGGTCGCGGCGCTGGCGGTGGCGACGGTGCCTTTGTTTACTCTGCTCTGCGGTTATTTCTGGGGCGCGCGTAATACCCGTCTGGAGTGGGCCGGGGTGGCGCTGGGGATTATTGGCATCGCCATGCTCAACATGGGCTCGAACCTGCAATCGAGTCCGAGCGGCGCCGCCTTGTTGATTTTCGCTGCGGCCGCTTGGGCTTTCGGTTCGGTGTGGAGCAAGCACTTGCCGCTGCCCCAAGGCGGCATGGCCAGCGCGGCCGAAATGCTGATCGCCGGGGTGGTGCTGTTGATCGGTAGCGCGCTCAAGGGCGAACACCTGGAAGCGATACCGCCGGTGGAAGGTTGGCTGGCCCTGGCTTACTTGACCGTGTTCGGCTCGATCATCGCCTTCAACGCCTATATGTACCTGTTGAAAAACGTGCGTCCGGCTGCCGCCACCAGCTATGCCTACGTCAACCCTGCGGTAGCGGTGTTGCTGGGGATTGTGTTTGTCGGCGAGACCATCGGTATGGAAGAGGCTTTGGCAATGTTAGTGATCATCAGCGCCGTGCTGCTGATCAGCCTGCCACAGTGGCGTAGGCCCAAACTGGATTTAGGGTAAACTGCGGCGCATTGCGACCTTGCTCTGACTTTTTCCTACGGTACTTCCATGACTTTCGCCACCCTTGGCCTGATCGAACCCTTGCTGCGCGCCCTTGAGACGCTTGGCTACCAGACCCCGACCCCGGTGCAGGCGCAAGCCATTCCGGCGGTGCTGGCCGGACGCGACCTGATGGCCGCAGCCCAGACCGGCACCGGTAAGACTGCCGGTTTCGCGGTGCCGCTGTTGCAGTTGCTGGCGATGGAAGGACCAAAAGTCAGCGCCAACTCGGTGCGCGCTCTGATCCTGGTGCCAACCCGCGAGCTGGCCGAGCAGGTTCATGCAAGCGTTGCACAGTACGCAGAAAACCTGCCGCTGAGCACTTACGCGGTGTACGGCGGCGTCAGCATCAACCCGCAAATGATGAAGCTGCGCAAAGGTGTCGACGTGCTGGTGGCCACGCCGGGCCGCTTGCTGGACTTGTTCCGCCAGAAAGCGCTGAAGTTCAGCCAGTTGCAAACCCTGGTGCTGGATGAAGCCGACCGCATGCTCGACCTGGGCTTCTCCGAAGAACTGTCGAACATCTACCGCGTGCTGCCGAAAAAGCGCCAGACCCTGCTGTTTTCCGCGACCTTCTCCGATGATATCCGCCTGCTGGCTGGGCAGATGCTCAACGACCCGCTGAGCATCGAAGTCAGCCCGCGCAACGTCGCCGCCAACACTGTCAAGCAATGGGTGGTGCCGGTGGACAAGAAGCGCAAGGCTGAGTTGTTCGTGCATTTGATGCGCAAGGGCAAGTGGAAGCAGGTGCTGGTGTTCGCCAAAACCCGCAAAGGCGTGGACGAGTTGGTGGAAAAACTCCAGGGCCTGGGCATCAACGCCGACGGTATCCATGGCGACAAGCCTCAGGCAACCCGCCAGCGTGCGCTGGACCGCTTCAAGGCCAGCGAAGTGCAGATCCTGGTGGCCACCGACGTGGCGGCCCGGGGCCTGGACATTGAAGACTTGCCGATGGTGGTCAACTTTGACCTGCCAATCGTTGCCGAGGATTACATCCACCGCATCGGCCGTACCGGTCGTGCGGGCAACACCGGTGAGGCGATTTCCCTGGTGTGTGCCGATGAAGTGAACATGCTGTCGGCCATCGAGATGTTGACTCGCCAGACCCTGACTCGCCACATGGAGCAAGACTTCGAGCCAGAGCACCGCGTGCCGGATACCGATGCCAGTGGCCAAGTGGTGAAGAAACCGAAAAAGCCGAAGAAACCCAAGACGTCCGGTGGCAGCAAACGCAACCTGGGCAAGTGGGTGGAGAGTGGGGAAGTGTCGGTGGCGCCGCCTTCGCTCAAGCCGGTGCGCAAGGTGCCTGCGTTTAATACCGGGCCGCGTAAGAAGAAGTAAGGTCCTGTGACGAGGGGGCTTGCCCCCGTTGGGCTGCGCAGCAGCCCTAAAAAATGCTCCGGGATTTATCTGACACGCGGCGGTGAGCTTAATGGGGCTGCTTCGCAGCCCAACGGGGGCAAGTAATCAGCTAGCCTTCAACCACTCCAAAATACCCCGCCCAGCCGCCCGCCCACTGGCAAAACACCCCGTCAGCAGATAGCCGCCCGTCGGCGCTTCCCAGTCCAGCATTTCCCCTGCGCAAAATACTCCTGGCAGTTGCTTGAGCATCAGCCGTTCATCCAGCACTTCAAACGGCACACCGCCAGCGGTGCTGATGGCTTCGTCTATGGGCCGGGTTTTCACCAGTGTCAGGGGCAGCGCCTTGATGGCGAGCGCCAGCTGCGCTGGATCGGCAAACTGCTCGGCGGCTGCCAGCTCGCGTAATAGCGCGGCTTTCACCCCGTCCAGCCCGAGTTGGCTGTGCAAGTGCTTGCTCATCGACCGTGACCCACGAGGCTTGGCCAGTGCCGCCTGGACCTTGTCCAACGGCTTGCTCGGCAGCAGATCGATATGCACCGAGGCTGAGCCATCGTGATTGATCGCCTCACGAATTGGTGCCGACAGCGCGTAGATCAGGCTGCCTTCGATACCTGTGGCGGTGATCACGCATTCCCCAAGGCGAGGCTTGTCATCCGCCAGCCCGATGGCGACGTTTTTCAACGGCGCACCAGCGAATTTGCTGACCATCAACTCGCTCCAGGCGGACACCTCGAAACCGCAGTTGCTCGGTTGCAAGGGTGTGTAGGGGATGCCTTTATCTTCCAGCAGCTTGAGCCACGCACCGTCAGAGCCCAGCCGCGACCAGCTGCCGCCGCCCAGAGCCAGCAGCACCGCGTCACTGCGCAGGTTTTGGTCGCCCTCGGGGCTGTGGATAAGCAGGCTGCCGTCGGGATTCCAGCCCAGCCAGCGATGGCGGGTGTGGATAACTACCCCGTTGTCGCGCAAACGCTTGAGCCAGGCCCGCAGCAGCGGGGCGGCTTTCATGTCGGTAGGAAATACCCGGCCAGAACTGCCGACAAAGGTTTGAATGCCCAACCCATGAATCCATTCACACAAGGCCTCGGCACCGAACTGACGCAGCAATGGCGCCATATGCGGTGCCCGTTCGGCATAGCGGGACAAAAATGCCGGGTAGGCCTCGGAATGGGTGATGTTCATGCCGCCCACGCCCGCCAGCAGGAACTTGCGGCCCACCGACGGCATACCGTCATATAGATCGACCTTGACCCCGGCCTGGCTCAGCACTTCGGCAGCCATCAGCCCGGCAGGGCCGCCGCCGATGATGATGACGTGTGGAGACTGGGTTTGGGTCTGAGGCATGGGAGTGACTGCGGTTCGGCGAAGTAAGCCGAGCATTCTACCCGAGGACAGCAATACTGCCTGATCAAAAAACGTACAGTTTCCTGCAGGCTATGGGTTTTCTCGCTTACAGACGCTTTCACTCAGGTTATCCACAGGCAGTTCCACAGGCATTGTGGGTAACGCGCACATCTCAATGACAGCCTGATGACGTCCACACCCGCTGGGCACTGTGGTGCAAAATGCCGTGGCGGCGGGCCAGGGCAGGGCGATCCTTGCTGTAGCCTCCGCCAATTACGCCGACCACCGGGATGTCGCGGCCAAGGCAATGGCGCATCACGCTTTCATCGCGGGCAGCTACGCCTTGGTCTGTCAGCTTGAGGTAACCGAGGGCGTCGTCCTTGTGCACATCGACGCCGGCGTCGTACAGAACAAGGTCGGGTTGGTAGAGGGGCAGCAGATAGTTGAGGGCATCGTCGACCACTTTGAGGTAGTCGCTATCGCCCATTCCCATGGGCAGCGGGATATCCCAATCGCTATGGGCCTTGCGCGCCGGGAAGTTTTTTTCACAGTGCAGGGACACGGTGATCGCGTCTGGAGTGTCGTGCAGGATACGGGCGGTGCCGTCGCCCTGGTGCACGTCGCAGTCGAAGATCAATACTCGGCTCACTCGGCCACTTTCCAGCAGGTAACGGCTGATCACCGCCAGGTCATTGAAGATGCAAAAGCCTGCCGGGTAATCGTAATGGGCGTGGTGAGTGCCACCCGCCAGATGACAGGCCAGCCCGTGTTCCAGGGCTTGTTCGGTGGCCAGCAGCGAGCCGCCCACCGCGCGCACGGTACGCCGGGCGAGGGCTTCGCTCCAGGGTAGGCCGAGGCGTCGTTGGTCTTCGCGGGACAACTCGCCGCTCATGTAACGTTCGATATACCCAGGTTCATGGGCCAGGGCGAGGATCTCGGGAGGGCACAGTTCGGGGCGCAGCAATTGGCTGTCCAGGGTCAGGCCGCTGTCCACCAAGTGATCGCGCAGCAGGCGGAATTTATCCATGGGAAAGCGGTGGTCCGCCGGGAACTCTGGGCTGTAGTCGTCGTGGTAGATCAGTGGCAAAGGCATGGCATTTTCTGACGGGAACCAGCGACGGATCTTACCAGCGCGTTACACTTACGCACATGGCAAGGGAGGGGAGCGATGGAGCCGATACTGGAGTTGGAAAGTGCACGTCTGGTGTTGCGCCAATGGAGCGACGCCGATTTGCCGGAGTTTGCGCGCATGTGCGCCGACCCGCAGGTGATGCGCTATTTTCCGGCTACCTTGAGCCGCCTGGAAAGCGCCGCGCTGATCGGGCGCATTCGTGGCCATTTTGCCGAGTACGGCTTTGGCCTGTGGGCGTTGCAGCGCAAGGACAGTGGCGAATTTATCGGCCTTACCGGGTTGTTGAATGTCGGCTTTGACGCCAACTTCACCCCAGCAGTGGAGATCGGCTGGCGCCTGGCCCGCGAACATTGGGGCCTGGGCTATGCCAGCGAAGCGGCCTGGACGGCGTTGCGCTGTGGTTTCGACCGGCTGAAGCTCGATGAGATTGTCGCTTTCACCACCCAGGCCAATTTGCCGTCACAGAAAGTCATGCAAGCCATCGGCATGCAGTACGATCGCTCGGCGGATTTTGAGCACCCCAAGGTCGCAGCCGATGATCTGCTGCGTCATCATGTGTTGTACCGCATCACCCGCACCCAATGGTTGGATACGCTGCATGGATAAGCAGGCCGCCCGATGCTGAATGTTATCGACCGCCGCAGCCAAGACTGCGCGGAATTGCTCTGTGTGAGGAGAGTTTGAATGAGCCAAGTGTTGGAAGATCTGGTCGACTTGCTGACCCTGGAACAGATCGAGGAGAACCTCTTTCGCGGCCGCAGCCAGGACCTGGGCTTTCGCCAGCTGTTCGGCGGCCAAGTGCTGGGCCAATCGCTGTCGGCCGCCAGCCAGACTGTTGAAGAAGCGCGGCATGTGCATTCCCTGCACGGCTATTTCCTGCGTCCTGGAGATGCGTCGTTACCGGTGGTCTACCAGGTCGACCGGGTGCGTGATGGTGGCAGCTTCAGTACGCGCCGGGTGACGGCGATCCAGAAGGGCAACCCGATCTTCACTGCCAGCGCCTCGTTCCAGTACGACGAAGAAGGCTTCGAGCACCAGACGTCGATGCCCGTGGTGGTTGGCCCGGAAAATTTGCCCTCGGAGCTGGAGTTGACCCAGCAGCGCGCGCACCTGATCCCCGAACACATGCGCGAGAAGTTGCTGTGCCCCAAGCCCATCGAAGTGCGGCCGGTGACCGAGAAAGATCCCTATAACCCGCAGCCCTGCGACCCGATCAAGTACGTGTGGTTTCGCGCCGACGGCGCCCTGGCCGATTCGCCGGCGCTGCACAAATACCTGCTGGCCTATGCCTCGGACTTTGGCCTGCTGACCACTTCGTTGCTGCCCCACGGTAAAACGGTGTGGCAGAAAGACATGCAAGTCGCCAGTCTCGACCATGCGCTGTGGTTCCACGCCGACCTGCGTGCTGATGACTGGTTGCTTTACGCCATGGATAGCCCGTGGGCCGGCAATTCTCGAGGCTTCTCCCGTGGCAGCGTGTACAACCGTGCCGGCCAGTTGGTGGCGTCGGTGACACAGGAAGGTCTGATTCGTCATCGCAAGGATTGGGCATGAGCCTGGCTGAGGTTAAGCATTGGGTGTTCGACATGGACGGCACCCTTACGGTCGCGGTGCATGACTTTGCGGCGATCCGTGTGGCGTTGGGTATTCCTGCGACCGAAGACATCCTTACTCACCTGGCGGCGTTGCCGGCTGATATCGCGGCCGCCAAGCACGCCTGGTTGCTGGAGCACGAGCGGGAGTTGGCGCTCGGTTCGGTGGCGGCCGAGGGTGCAGTGGAGCTGGTACGGGAATTGGCTGAACGGGGTTGTCGTCTGGGCATCCTGACTCGCAATGCCCGTGAGTTGGCCCATGTGACGTTGCAAGCCATCGGCTTGGCGGACTGCTTTGCCGTGGAAGATGTGCTGGGCCGTGATGATGCACCGCCCAAGCCCGATCCAGGCGGCTTGTTGAAACTGGCCGAGGCCTGGGACGTATCTCCCGGCGAGATGGTGATGGTGGGCGATTACCGCTTCGACCTGGATTGCGGTCGTGCGGCAGGGACCAGGACCGTGCTGGTCAACCTGCCGGATAACCCGTGGCCAGAATTGGCGGATTGGCATGCCGAGGATTGTGGAGTTTTGCGCCGGATGATTAAGGCCTGACTGCTCCTACCTGAACAACACCGCCTGCCCCTCAGGCGACGTAAACATCCCATCCCCGTTATGCCCCACCCCAGGCACTTCAATCAGCGTGTGACCCAACTGTGGGTGGCGCTGCTTGAGGTAGTCGAAATAATTGTGCCCGCGAATCAGGCGGTACGCGCCCTGGGTCTCGGCGGCGCAGCTCTTGTCCAGCGCCGGGTGGTTGGGGTCGGTATCGTTCTGGCCCAACAGATAGGTGATGTTGCGTTTCACGTAAGTCTGTTCCAACTGCTTGGCACGTTGCCTTTTGGCGTAGGCCGGCAGGTTGTGCATGCCGTATTTCCAGTCATTGAAACCGGGGCAACTGGCCGGGTCGAACTTCACTGGGCGTTGCGCCGTGAAGTAGGCGTAGGACGCTGGGTTGGCGATCACATAACGCAGGCTGATTCCGGCGCTTTGCAGGGCCGGATGATCGTGACCGGTCAAGGCAAAACGCTGCACTACCTGGCCGCCGCCGGAATGCCCGGCCACTACGATTTCCTTCAGGGCCGGGAACAGCTTGCGGTTGCCCAAGTGCTGGATGATCTGGTCCAGCGCCCCGTAGGAGCTGATGTGGCTGGGGCCAACCGACGGCTCTCCGGCCATCCAGTCATTGCCGTGCCAGCGCAGGACCTGGTTGTCCAGTGGGTTGCGCTTGACGTCGGACTCATTGAGAAACTGCGGTGCAATCACCAGGGTGTTGGCGCTTTGCCCTGCATGCTCGGCGGCCTTTTCAGCGCTTTGCAGGTACGTCTGGGCGTTGCGCAGCCGACCATGGACGATGATCAGTGCACGAGTCACCTGTGGCAGCGGCTGGCGCCAGTCCTGGCTAAGGCCAAGACTGAGGTCGCCAGCATCCAGGTGAAACCGATCGGGGCTGATCACCTTGACCCCATGTTCGGCGGCCCAGGTGGAGGTGCATGTCATCAACAAACCCAGCAGCAACCCCAATCGTTTATTCATTTAAAGACTCTTGGCCGTGAAGGTGTCGCATTGAGTGATCTGGCCCTGGGCAAAGCCGGTCTTGAACCAGCGGACCCGTTGTGCCGAAGTACCGTGGGTGAAGGAGTCAGGGACTACACGGCCCTGGCCCTGTTGTTGCAAACGGTCATCGCCGATGGCATTGGCCGCGTTCAGCGCTTCTTCGATGTCGCCGGGTTCCAGCCAGTTCAGGCGTTTCTGCGCCCGGTTGGCCCATACTCCGGCAAAGCAGTCGGCTTGCAGCTCCTGGCGCACCAGCAGGCCGCCGTCGCCTTCCATCTGCCGGCCTTGTTGCCGCGCGGCCTGGATCTTCGACGAGATGCCCAGCAAGGTCTGCACATGGTGTCCGACTTCGTGAGCGATCACGTAGGCTTGGGCGAAGTCGCCGGCAGCCTTGAAGCGCTGGGACATTTCCCGGAAGAAGTCCAGGTCCAGGTAGACCTGCTGGTCGGCCGGGCAATAGAACGGACCGCTGGCAGACGTGGCGCCACCGCAGGCGGAGTTCACCCGGCCACGGAACAGGATCAATTTGGGATTCTTGTAGGCCAGACCGTTTTCCTGGAACACCTGGGCCCAGGTGTCTTCGGTATCGCCCAATACGGCGCGGACGAAGTCGGCCTGTTCGTCATTGGCCGGCGGCGCCTGGCGCGTTTGCGGGCTGACTGAGGGCGCTTGCTCGGTGAGCTGGCCGCTGAGTTGGCCGAGGATCTGCATCGGGTCCTGGCCGGTCAGCCAGCCGATGCCGACGATCAGCACAATGGCCGTGAGGCTCAAGCCCTTGCCGCCACCAAAGCGCATGCCCCCACCGCCGCCGCCATCGCGGGCATCCACCACGTTGTCGCTGCGTCGGCCTTTTTTCCATAGCATGTGGCAATCCTCTTGATGAGCGTGCAGATCAGTGTTGTTGGTGAGTCAGGTTGGCGCCAGTCCGGCTGTCTGACGCTATCAAAGCCCAAGGGTGTTACTGGCGGCAATAGCCTTCGCCGGTATTGACCACCAGGCAGTCCTTTTTATCGGCCAGCCATTTCATGCCAGTGGCTGCACCGTCGCCGGCACGCAGGATCTGTGGGCCGTCCGGGCGAGTAAAGGTGATGCCATCATCGGCCGCCTCGCCCTTGAAGGTCCCGGAGGCATCGGCGTCTAGCCCGTATTGCATGGTCAGCACGTAATGCCCGCGCCCGATGCTATCGTCCTTGGTGATGGTCAGGTTCAGGCCTTCTACGCCAACCCATTTGCCAACCCATTTATCGGTGGGCAACGTTTCCGGCACCAGCGTGGCTTGCACAGACGCCAGAGGGGTTTTATTGGCGACTTTTGTGTCCGGGGCTTCTTTATCGCACGCGCTGAGCAAGACAAGTGTCGAGAGGATGAAGAGTGCTTTTTTCATTTTAGGGGGCCTTGGTTAAAAAGCGCGCAATGGTGGGTTGGCGTGGAGCGTTGGACTTGATTCCGGCAATTTAGTGCGCTGTTCGAACAGTGTTTGGTTATGCTCTTAGAACAGACGCACGCCAGGCTCTAGATTACCGGGTTGAGTGCCGCGGTGTGCGGCGGTCATCTCAGCCTGTCATTCAAGGGAACTCAATGACCCTCAGTACTCCACTTTCCGGCGTCAACCACCCCCTCAAAGGCATTTTGCTGATTGTGGTGGCGACTTTTCTGTTCTCCAGCCACGACGCCCTGTCCAAATACCTGGCCGATTTTTATCCGATTGTGATGGTGGTGTGGGCCCGCTACATGGTGCATACCTTGCTGATGGCCGGGATCTTCCTGCCACAATCGGGCTTGCGGGTACTGCGCAGCAAAAGGCCGTGGCTGCAGGTGGCGCGCGCGTTGTGCTTATTGGGCACCAGTTTGTTTTTCACCTCGGCCCTGCATTTCATTCCCTTGGCCGAGGCAACGGCGGTCAACTTCCTGGCACCGATCCTGGTGACTGCCTTGTCGGTGCCCCTGCTGGGTGAGCACGTGACTCGCGGCCAGTGGCTGGCGGTGATTTGCGGTTTTGTCGGGGTGCTGATCATCGTTCACCCGGGCGGTGATCTGTTCACCCCTGCGGTGTTGCTGCCGCTGTGTTCCGCGCTGTTTTTCTGCTTCTACCAACTGCTCACCCGCATCCTCAGCCAGTACGACAGCCCGACCACCAGCAACTTCTTTGCCGGTCTGTGCAACACCCTGGTGATGAGCGCATTGGTGCCGTTCTTCTGGCAGATCCCGACCTGGTGGCACGGTGTATTGATGCTGGCGCTGGGGACCTGCGGGATGACTGCGCACCTGATGCTGACCAAGGCCTTTCGCGTGGCGGCACCGGCCTTGCTGGCGCCGTTCGGCTATTGCCAGATCGTCTTTGCAGGATTGTTGGGCTGGCTGGTATTCGAACATACCCCGACCTTGACCACGGTGGTCGGCATCGGGGTGATTTGCTTGAGTGGCCTGGCCGCTGCCTGGCAGCAGCGGCGCAGGTAGGTCGAATCAGGCGTCGACGACAGGGATCTTGCGTGGCGCCATGAAGTACAACAAGATCAGCGCGATGAAGTACATCGCAGGAATCATGGTGAACAGCACCGTGTAGTTGTTGTTGGTGACCGTCAGGATATGCCCGACGATCTGTGTCATGAACATTCCGCCGATGGCCGCGCACATGCCGCCAAAGCCGAAGACCGTGCTCATCATGTGCTTGGGCGTGTAGTCCATCACCAGGCTCCAGATGTTGGCGGTCCAGGCCTGGTGGGCGCCGATGGCCAGGGAGATGGCAAATACCGCGACCCACAACTGGCTGGAACCGGCGGCCATGATTACCCCGATGATGCAGCAGGCGAACAGCAGCATCGACAGCAACCGCGCCTTGATCGGCTGCATCCCGCGACCGATCAGGAACGAAGACAGAATCCCGCCCCCGACACTGCCGAAGTCCGCCGTCAGGTAAATGATGATCAGCGGGATGCCCATCTGGGTAACATTGATCCCCAGGTTGTATTGCTGGTTGAGAAATGGCGGCAACCAGTACAGGTAGAACCAGAACACCGGCGCGGTCATCGAGTAGGCCAGGGCGAAGGCCCAGGTACCGCGCATGCGCAGGATACGGCTGAAGGGCACGCGGGGTTGGTCTGGTTCGACCTCTTGTTGCACGTAGTCCAGTTCTGATTGTTTGACCGTCGGATGATCTTCCGGGTTGTAGTACTTCAGGCCCCAGAACACCAGCCAGATCCCGCCCAGCGCCGCCATGCCCAGGAACGCCGCCTGCCAGCCCCACACGTGGAGAATCAACGGCAGCATCATCGGCGTCAGCATGGCGCCGACGTTGGTGCCGGCGTTGAAAATCCCGGTCGCCACCGCTCGCTCACCGGCAGGGAACCACAGCCGGGTGGTCTTGACGCAGGCCGGGTAGTTGGCGGCTTCCGTCAGCCCGAGGATAAAGCGACAGACCATAAAGCCCACCGCCGAGGTGGCCAGGCCGTGGGCACCCGTGGCGATGCTCCACAGCAGCACGGCGCAGAAGAACACGCGCTTGACGCCGACCCGGTCGATCAAGCGACCTTGCAATACAAAGCCGATGGCGTAGCCGACCTGGAACCAGAAGTTGATGTTGGCGTAGTCCATCGCCGTCCAATTCATTTCCTTGGCCAGGATCGGTTGCATCACGCCCAGTGCGGCGCGGTCGATGTAGTTGAGGGTGGTGGCGAAAAACACCAGGGCCAGCATGCCCCAGCGGGTCTTGCCGACGGCCATTGCGCCGCGAATCTTGTCGCCGATGCCGCCTTGGGACGTGCTTTGGCTCTGGTGCGCGGCCTGAGCGGAATTTTGTGAAGGCATGAGGAGGTACCCGTTTTTTGAAATTCTTATGGTGTGTTCTGGGTCTTGATCATTTGAGGCCGCTCAATGGAAACGGCCCTTATGCCCAATCGATGGTGCGTAGTGGCTGGAAAATCGTCAATTCGCCAAACCGTCATTTTGTTCGATAATCGCCCATAAAACTAACTGGTTCGTACATTTTAATTGCTAGGCCGATTTACCGAGCCAATAATTCGGCCCAAACAAGATCAGCCTTCACTGCCGGGAGTCGCCCCATGCAACGTTCCATCGCTACCGTTTCTTTGAGCGGAACCCTGCCGGAAAAACTCGAAGCCATTGCTGCTGCCGGGTTTGATGGTGTGGAAGTCTTCGAAAATGATCTGCTGTATTACGACGGCAGCCCTCGGGAAGTGCGGCAGATGTGCGCTGACCTAGGGATCGCCATCACCCTTTTCCAGCCGTTCCGCGACTTTGAAGGCTGCCGCCGCGAACGCTTGGCGCGCAACCTGGAGCGGGCCGAGCGCAAGTTCGATTTGATGCAGGAACTGGGCACTGATCTGGTGCTGGTGTGCAGTAATGCGTCGTTGGATTGCGTTGGTGATGAGAGCATTCTGCTGGATGACTTGAGCCTGCTGGCCGAACACGCCGGCCGTCGCGGTTTGCGCATTGGTTATGAAGCGCTGGCCTGGGGTCGCCACGTCAATACCTGGCAGCAGGTGTGGAACCTGGTGCGCCAGGTCGATCACCCAAGCCTCGGTGTTTTGCTCGACAGCTTCCACACCCTGTCCCTCAAGGGTGATCCCCGCGCCATCGCCGAGATTCCCGGCGACAAGATATTCTTCGTGCAAATGGCCGACGCACCGATCCTGGCCATGGACGTGCTGGAGTGGAGTCGACATTTTCGCTGCTTCCCCGGCCAAGGCGAATTCGATTTGGCGGGCTTTCTCGCGCCGATCATCAAGAGTGGTTACACCGGCCCGTTGTCCCTGGAGATCTTCAACGACGGCTTTCGCGCCGCGCCGACCCGGGCCAACGCCGCCGATGGCCTGCGCTCGCTGCTGTACCTGGAAGAGAAGACTCGCCAACGCCTGGAGCAGGAGGCAGCACCTGCGACAAACCTTGAAATCTTGTTCGAAACGCCGGCCGCCAGCGAGTACGACGGCATCGAGTTTCTGGAGTTCGCCGTGGATGAAAGCCTGGGCGCCAAGCTCACGCAATGGCTGGAACGCCTGGGTTTCGTCAAGGCTGGCCAGCACCGCTCAAAAAGTGTCAGCCTGCTGCGCCAAGGCAATATCAACCTGATCCTCAATTGCGAACCCTATTCTTTCGCCCACAATTTTTTTGAAGCCCATGGCCCTTCGTTGTGCGCCACGGCGATCCGCGTCAAGGACAGCGCCAAGGCCCTGGAGCGGGCGGTGGCCTACAAGGGCCAACCCTATCGCGGGTTGGTCGGCCCCAACGAACTGGAACTGGCGGCGGTGCGTGCACCCGATGGCAGCCTGATTTACCTGGTGGATCAGAACGAAGGCGGGATATACAGTACTGATTTCAACCTGCAAGCCTCGACCGCTTCCAGCGGCGGCCTGCTGCGCATCGACCATATGGCCATGGCCTTGCCGGCCGACAGCCTCGACAGTTGGGTGCTGTTCTACAAGAGCCTGCTGGATTTTGAGGCCGATGACGAAGTGGTGCTGCCCGACCCGTATGGCCTGGTGAAAAGCCGGGCACTGCGCAGCCGTTGCAGCTCGATTCGCCTGCCACTGAATATTTCCGAGAACCGCAACACCGCTATTTCCCACGCGCTATCAAGCTATCGCGGTTCCGGCGTGCATCACATTGCCTTTGATTGCGCGGATATTTTCGCCGAAGTCAGCCGGGCCAAGGACGCCGGTGTGCCGCTGTTGGACATCCCGCTCAACTATTACGATGACCTGGCGGCGCGCTTTGACTTCGATGCTGAGTTCCTCAGTGAGTTGGCGTACTACAACGTTCTGTACGACCGTGACGCCCAGGGCGGTGAGTTGTTTCACGTCTACACGGAGCCGTTCGAAGGGCGGTTTTTCTTCGAAATCATCCAGCGCAAGAACGGCTACGCCGGTTACGGTGCAGCCAACGTGGCGGTGCGTCTGGCGGCGATGGCCAAGTCCCGTAGCGGCGCCGTGCGCCAGGCCAAGTTGTAGGGTGTTGGCGCTTCCTTCGGGGTGGGCGGCGGCCCATAATCACGGCCTGCATAAATGGCCGTGAGCGCACCATGACCTCGACTTCCGAACGCTCTACCTCCGAGCTATCCACCTCCGAGCTCTGCGCCGCCTCACCCACGGCGCGCAAGAGTCGCAAGAACAACCCGGAAAAGACCCGCGAAAACATTCTTCAAGAAGCCATTGTCGAGTTCGTCCAGCAGGGGTTGTCCGGCGCCCGCGTGGACGCCATTGCCGAGCGCATCCATACCTCCAAGCGCATGATCTATTACTACTTCGGCAGCAAGGAGCAGTTGTACGTCGAAGTGCTGGAGAAACTCTACGGCGATATCCGCAACACCGAAGCTCGGATGAACCTCACCGAACTGGAGCCGCGTGAAGCGATCCGGCGCCTGGTGGAATTCACCTTTGATCACCATGACCAGAACGTGGATTTCGTGCGGATTGTCAGTATCGAGAACATTCACAACGCCGAATATGTGAAGCAATCCGAGTCGATCAAGGCGATGAACAGCAACATCCTTGAAGCCCTCGGTGCGACGTTGCGCAGGGGCGCGGAACTGGGGGTGTTTCGCGAAGGGTTGGAGCCGTTGGATGTGCACCTGCTGATCAATTCATTCAGTTTTTACCGGGTGTCCAATCGGCATACGTTTAGCGAGATCTTTCAGATCGAGTTGTCAGATGAAGTGGTCAAGCAGCGGCATCGGGCGATGATCTGCGAGTCGGTGTTGCGCTATTTGCAGGCTTGAATCTTTCCCACGTGGTGCGTGGGAAAGATCAGTGATCAGGTGTTCATGTTCTGGAAGTGCTCAAGCATCCGCCCCGCATCCGCCACTTTGCCACTGAACAATTCAAACGCCTTCACCGCCTGAAACACCGCCATATTCCCGCCATCCAGCGTGCGGCAGCCCAAGGCTCGAGCGTTGCGCAGCAGTTCGGTTTCCAGCGGGAAATAGACAATTTCCGCCACCCATAACTCCCGACGCAACAACGCCAGTGGCACCGGCATCCCCGGCAGTTTGGCCATGCCCATGGGCGTGGTGTTCACCAGACCGTCGGCTTCGGCCATGGTACCAGGCAGGTCGCTACCGGCCTGGGCTCGGGACGCGCCAAAATGCTGGTTGAGGTTGTCGGCCAGGCTTTGCGCGCGGTTGTTATCCACATCAAAAATGCTCAGTTGCTCCACGCCTTCACCCAGCAGCGCGTGGGCCACCGCTGCGCCTGCGCCACCCGCGCCCATCTGCACCACGCGCTTGCGCGCAGCACCGCTCAAGCCCCGGCGAAAACCTTCGGCAAATCCCAGGCAGTCGGTGTTGTGGCCGATGCGCTTGCCGTCGCGCAGCACGACAGTGTTCACCGCGCCAATCCCCCGCGCTTCGGCGGACAACTCATCCAGCAACGGCAGGATCACCTGCTTGCACGGATAGGTGATGTTCAAACCGGTGAAGTTCATCTGCTCGGCGGCCTTCAGCAGGTCGGGCAGGGCGTTGCTGTCCAGTTGCAACTGATCCAAATCGATCAAGCGATACAGGTAACGCAGGCCCTGTGCATCGCCTTCATGTTCATGCAGGGCTGGCGTGCGGGAAGCCTGGATGCCGAAGCCGATCAAGCCGGCCAGAATTCGGTGTTGAGACATGTGACTCATCCCTTCAACGTCTGGCTGAAATGTTCAAGGGCCAGGTGATAACCATGGCTGCCGAAACCGGCGAGCACCGCCTTGGCAATCGGCGACACGAAGGAGTGATGCCGAAACGGCTCGCGGGCATGCACGTTGGACAAATGCACTTCGATCACCGGTACTTCACTGGCCACCAGCGCATCGCGGATCGCCACTGAGGTGTGGGTCCAGGCCGCCGGGTTGATCACAATCCCTGCGCAACGGGCGCGGGCGCTGTGAATCCAGTCCAGTAATTCGCCTTCATGGTTGGTCTGGCGAAATTCGATGGTGAGCCCCAGTTTTTCCGCACTGCGACCGCACAGGGCAGCAACGTCGGCCAGGGTTTCGTGGCCGTAGGTGGCCGGTTCGCGGGTGCCTAGGAGGTTCAGGTTGGGGCCGTTGAGCACCAGCACGATAGGGGGCATATGGGAGTCTCCACTGTTGTTTTTATCTGTGGAAACAAAATGTACTGAATGGTTAATTTGGTCAATTGTCGAAGACGCGAAGCGCAGTTAACCGTTCGATTATCGAACGTTGGATGAAAAAGGCCTCGCATGGATTCAGCTCAAGTATTACGCAGGGTTGCTGAGTGAGCAGGATTCGCGGGTATTGGCAGGCGGGGAATGAGTGGTTACAGCCCCATGTTCGAAGAAGTGCCCATCGTTACTAGTCTGTGAAACTTTTGTGGCGAGGGTTCCGGCCCCTCGCCACAGGCGGGTTTACCGCCGGGTCAACAACACACCCGATTCCATATGGTGCGTCCACGGGAACTGGTCAAACAATGCACAGCGGGTAATGCGGTGCGTGCCGTGCAATTGCGCGATGTTTGCCGCCAGCGTTTCGGGGTTGCACGAGATATACAGGATGTTCTCGAAGCGCCGGGTCAGTTCGCAGGTGTCCGGGTCCATGCCGGCGCGCGGCGGGTCGACGAATACGCTGCCGAATTCGTAGCTCTTGAGGTCGATGCCGTGCAGACGGCGAAACGGGCGCACTTCGTTCAACGCTTCGGTCAGTTCTTCGGCGGACAAACGCACCAGGGTGACGTTACTCACTGCGTTCTCGTCGAGGTTGCTCAGCGCGGCATTGACAGAGGCCTTGCTGATCTCGGTGGCCAGTACTTTGCGCACGCGGGTTGCCAGCGGCAGGGTGAAGTTGCCGTTGCCGCAGTACAACTCCAGCAGGTCATCGCTGCGATCGCCCAGGGCTTCATACGCCCAGTTGAGCATCTTCTGGTTCACTGTGCCGTTGGGCTGGGTGAAGGCGCCTTCCGGTTGACGGTAGCTGAAGGTGCGACCGCCGACGTCCATTTTTTCCACTACATAATCACGACCGATCACATCGCGCTTGCCCTTGGAGCGGCCGATGATGCTGACATTCAGTTCAGCGGCCAGCTTGTTGGCAGCGGTGTGCCAATGCTCGTCCAGAGGGCGGTGATAGCACAGGGTGATCATCGCATCGCCCGCCAGGGTGGTGAGGAACTCCACTTGGAACAGCTTGTGACTCAAGGCGGCGCTGGCTTGCCAGGCGGCCTTGAGTTGCGGCATCAACTGGTTGATGCGCAGGCTGGCGATGGGGAATTGTTCGATAAGGATTGGCGTGCGCTTGTCGTCCTGGGAGAACATCGCGTAGTGGCGCTCACCTTCTTCGCGCCACAGGCGGAATTCGGCGCGCAGGCGGAAGTTTTGCAATGGCGAGTCGAAAACCTGCGGCTCTGGCGCATCAAAAGGCGCGAGCAGGTCACGCAGGCGCGCGCCCTTTTCGTCCAGTTGCAGGGAGTAGCTTGCGGCGTCAAAAGTCATGCGGGGAACCAGCCTAGCTTGATCACGAACAGAATCGACAGAATCACCAGCGCCGGGTTCAGCTCACGGTAGCGGCCCGAAAGCAGCTTGATGACGGTCCAGGCGATGAAACCGAAAGCGATGCCGTTGGCGATGGAATAAGTGAAAGGCATCGCCAGGGCAGTGATCACCACGGGTGCGGCGACGGTGATGTCGTCCCAGTCGATTTCCGCCAGGCCTGAGGTCATCAGTACCGCGACGAACAGCAATGCTGGCGCGGTGGCGAAGGCCGGTACGCTGGCCGCCAGTGGCGAGAAGAACAGTGCCAGCAGGAACAGAATCGCGACCACAACAGCGGTCAAACCGGTCCGGCCACCGGCGCTGACGCCCGCTGCCGATTCGATATAACTGGTGGTGGTCGAGGTGCCCAGTAGGGAGCCGGCCATGGCCGCGGTGCTGTCAGCGATCAACGCGCGGCCCATTTTTGGCATGTGGCCGTCCTTGCCCATGAGCCCTGCGCGCTTGGCGACGCCGATCAGGGTGCCGGAGTTGTCGAACAGGTCGACGAACAGGAAGGCAAAGATCACGCTTATCAGGGCGACATCCAGGGCACCGGCGATGTCCAGTTGCAGGAAGGTCGGAGCCAGGGACGGTGGCATCGAAGTTACGCCGCCGAACGGGGTGACGCCCAGCAGGATAGAGGCGACGGTCACCACCAGAATGCCGATCAGTACGGCGCCGCGCACTTTCAGGGCTTCCAGCGCGACGATCAGCGCGAAACCGAGGGCGGCGAGAATCGGTGCCGGTTTTGACAGATCACCCAGGCCCACCATGGTTGCCTGGTTGCTCACGACGATTTCGGCGTTGTGCAGGGCAATCAGCGCTAGGAACAGGCCGATGCCAGCGGCAATCGCCGAACGCAGGGGCAGAGGGATGGCGTTGATGATCCATTCGCGGATGCGGAAGATTGACAGCAGGAAAAACAGCACCGCCGAAATGAACACCGCCCCCAGCGCCACTTGCCAGGTGTGGCCCTGGTGGATGACCACGGTGTAGGTAAAGAAGGCGTTCAGGCCCATGCCCGGTGCCAAGGCAATCGGGTAGTTGGCGATCAGGCCCATTACGGTCGAACCGATGGCCGCCGCCAGGCAGGTGGCGACAAACACCGCGCCCTTGTCCATGCCGGTCTCGCCGAGAATGCTCGGGTTGACGAACAGAATGTAGGCCATGGCCAGAAAGGTCGTGATGCCCGCGAGAATCTCGGTGCGCACGTTGGTGTTGTGTGCCTTGAGTTGAAACAGCTTTTCCAGCATGCCTGCTCCCTGTGGCGCATTCGGCGCCGTAATTTGTTGACCTCAAAGTCAAAGCACAAACTGCGCCAGGCGCCGCGTGTTTTCTACAGAGGATCGGAAAAAGCGGCGCATCATACCAGCCGCGGAGGCTCAGCGGCGCTCGGGTATGGTTTTGCTTGTTATAGGCCTGAGGCATACTGCGCCGACGTTTAGTAGAGAGTCATCGACAGCATGAAAAAAACCAACGCCTGGAGTCTAGCTCTGTTCGCTTGTATCAGCTTGTGGCTGGGTTCGGCACCGGCATGGGGCGCGCCTGCACCGGCCTTGAGCGAGGTACGGGTATTCAAGGTCGAGTCGGAAAATTGCACGGAAGTCATCCCCGAACAGGCTGACAGCACGCGACAGTGTGTTCATCGCGGGCCTACCAAGGTGTATGTGATGGAAGTGGGGATTGGCAACAACGCCGTGGCGTCTTTCGATGGCGCACGGCTTTCGGGCCAAAGCACGGCAGTGTGCCAGGTCGGTTCCATCAGCCAGGCCTGCAGCGGGGCGGGTGTGCTGATGGGTTATGTGTATGTGTTTGTTCTGGACGTCCGGGCCCAGGGCTCGTTCCAGTACAGCAACACGTCGATTAACGTGCCGCGCAATACCTTGAGGACCGTGCTCTCTATTCGCTGATCCACCCATCACTTCCCTTGAACGCTCATAACCCCCCGAAGTCGTACCGCTAAGACGGCGACTTCCCAGAACGCCGCGAATGCACACCAACCGTGAGGTGTTTATGAGCGCGACCCCTATCTTTGCTGCGGCCAAGCCGTTCGTCAGTCATCCGATACACCTGACTCTCAACCGCCAGGCCCGGCAATTGGACGTCTTGCCCTGGACCACCCTGCTGGATCTTTTGCGCGAGCAACTGGACCTGACCGGCAGCAAAAAGGGTTGCGACCACGGCCAGTGCGGCGCCTGCACCGTGTTGCTCAACGGCAAGCGGGTCAACGCCTGCCTGACGCTGGCGGTGATGTGCGACGGTGCCGAGTTGACCACCATTGAAGGCCTGGCCGACGGCGAAGAGCTGCACCCGATGCAACGGGCCTTCATCAAGCACGATGCCTTCCAGTGTGGCTACTGCACGCCCGGCCAGATCTGTTCGGCAGTGGGCCTGGCCCGGGAAGGGCGGGCTCACGACACCGCGCAGATCCAGGAGTCGATGAGTGGCAACCTGTGCCGCTGCGGCGCCTACAACAATATCCGTGACGCCATCGAAGAGGCCTTGCCGGCCTGTCGCCAGCAGGGAGGTGAGCAATGAACCCCTTCCACTACAGCAAGCCGGCCGACGTGCAGGCCGCCGTAGCTCTGAGCAGCGCAACGTCGCGGTTCATTGCCGGTGGCACCAACCTGCTGGACTTGATGAAGGAGAACATCAGCCATCCCGAACACCTGATCGACATCACCGGCCTGCCATTGCGCCAGGTCGAAGAAACAGCCGAAGGCTCCGTGATGATCGGCGCCTTGGTGAGCAACGCCGACCTGGCCTGGCACCCCTTGATCGAACAGCGTTACCCGCTGCTGTCCCAAGCGATCCTCGCTGGCGCGTCACCGCAATTGCGCAACATGGCAAGCACCGGCGGCAACCTGCTGCAGCGCACCCGTTGCTACTACTTCTATGACGCCGCCGTGCCCTGCAACAAGCGCGAACCCGGCAGCGGCTGCCCGGCGCGGGGGGGCTTGAACCGCATTCACGCGATCCTCGGCGCCAGCGACCAGTGTGTGGCCACCCACCCTTCGGACATGTGCGTGGCCCTGGCCGCCCTTGAAGCCAGGGTGCATGTGCTAGGGCGCGGCGGGGCGCGAATCATCGAGTTCGCTGATTTTCACCGGTTGCCTGGCGATGCGCCTCAGCGCGACAACCAACTGGCCGACGACGAATTGATCACTGCCATTGAGTTACCCGCCGATAACCTGGCCGCCCACAGCCACTACCTGAAAATTCGCGACCGTGCTTCTTACGCCTTTGCCCTGGTGTCCGTGGCCGCCGCGCTGGAACTGGATGGCGAAGTGATCCGCGATGCGCGCCTGTCCCTGGGCGGTGTCGCCCACAAACCCTGGCGCGACCGGGCGGTGGAAGCCACGTTGATCGGCCAGTCGGTAAGCCGTGAAACCTTCAGCGCCGCCGCCGACGCCATGCTCCAGGACGCCGAGCCTTTGGAACACAACGGCTTCAAGATCAAACTGGCACGCCGCGCGATTATCCGCGCCTTGAGCGATGCCGCCGTCGCAGGAGCCCGCTCATGAGTGCTATCGGCAAACCGTTGGACCGGGTTGACGGTCTGCTCAAAGTCACCGGCCAGGCGCGTTATGCTGGTGAGTTCCCCGAAGATGGCTTGCTTCACGCCAGCGTAGTCTCCAGCACTGTGGCCAGGGGTCGGGTGCTGCGCATCGACGTCTCAAGGGCGTTGGCGCTGCCGGGAGTGGTGATGGTGCTCGATCACCTCAACCGCCCGAAGCTGGCCAGCTACGACGACAGCTACGCCGACGCCGATGCTGCCGACGGCTCGCCATTTCGCCCGCTGTACAACGACCGTGTGTTGTACAGCGGCCAACCGCTGGCCCTGGTAATCGCCGATAATCTGGAACTGGCGCGATATGCCAGCTCCCTCGTGACCATCGAGTATCAAACCGAAGCCGCCGAGACTGACCTGCTCGCCTTGCAAGAACAGGCACACCCATCCCCGCAAACACCGCCCAAGCCACGGGGTAACTTCCAGGCCGAATGGGCCGGTGCCGCCATCAGTCTGGACTTGCATTACAGCACCCCGATCGAACACCACAACCCGATGGAACCCCACGCCAGCACCGTGCTGTACCAGCCGGACGGCACGCTGCATATCCACGACAAGACCCAAGGCCCGCAGAACTGCCAGGCCTATGTGCAAAAAGTCTTCGGCCTGGACAAAAGCCAGGTGCGGATCTTTGCTGCGTTCGTCGGCGGTGCGTTCGGTTCCGGCTTGCGCCCGCAGTATCAACTGCCCCTGGCGGTAATGGCGGCGCTGGCCCTCAAGCGTTCGGTGCGGGTAACCCTGACCCGCCAACAGATGTTCACCTTCGGCTATCGCCCACGCACCTTGCAGCGCCTGCAAATGGGCGCAGCCGCCAATGGCCGGCTGCTCGCCCTCGGTCACACGGCCATCGGCCAGACCTCACGGTTCGAGGATTTCAGCGAGCACGTGGTGGAATGGAGCGGCATGCTCTATCACTGCGACAACGTGCAACTGACCTACAAGCTGGTGCCGCTGGACGTCTTCACCCCGCTGGACATGCGTGCTCCTGGCGCGGCTCTTGGTGTGATCGGTCTGGAATGCGCCATGGACGAAGTGGCCTGCGCCCTGGCCATCGACCCGGTGCAACTGCGCCTGATCAACTACGCCGAGCGCAACCAGAATGAAGACAAGCCCTGGTCCAGCAAAGCCTTGCGCGAGTGCTACCGCGAAGGCGCCGAGCGCTTCGGCTGGAGCCGGCGCAACCCCGAACCGCGCAGCATGCGTGATGGTCGCCAACTGATCGGCTGGGGCATGGCCGGCGGAGTCTGGGAGGCCCTGCAAATGAAAGCGAGCGCCAAGGCGCGGATCGATCATGACGGCAAGCTCACCGTCAGTAGCGCCACCACCGATATTGGCACCGGCACCTACACGGTCATGACGCAAATTGCCGCCCAGGCCAGCGGCGTTGCCATGGAGAATGTAAGTTTTATTCTTGGCGACTCGTCACTGCCGCCGGCGCCGTTGCAGGGCGGTTCGTTTACCGTGTCTTCGGTGGGCACTGCCGTGCAGCAAGCCTGCGAGGCGCTGAATGAAAAGCTGCTCAATATTGCCCGCAAGACCTATCCGGCGTTCAAGGATGCCGAGTCCGCCCGCTTTGAAAATGGTCAATTACATGCTGGCGAGCAACGTGTTTCCCTAGCGCAACTGGTGCGCGACAGTGGTGAGCAGGCGCTGGAAGTGCAAGTCGACAGCGAGCCGGATAAAAAGCGCGAGGGCTATGCCACGGCCACCCATTCGGCGGTTTTCGTCGAGGTGCGGGTGGACGAGGACCTGGGCACCATCAGGGTCAGCCGCGTGGTCAGCGCAATCGCTGCCGGGCGAGTGGTCAATCCGAAAATGGCCCGCAGCCAGATCCTCGGCGGTGTGGTCTGGGGCATCGGCATGGCCTTGCACGAAGAAACCCAGGTCGACCATCAACTGGGGCGCTACATGAACCACAGCTTGGCCGAGTACCTCATCCCGGTAAACGCTGATATCGGCGAGATTGACGTGCTGTTTGTTGAAGAGCATGACGAGATCGTCAACGCCCTGGGTTCCAAGGGCGTGGGTGAGATTGGCATTGTCGGCGTAGCGGCGGCGGTGGCCAATGCCATCTATCACGCCACCGGCAAGCGGGTGCGGGACTTCCCCATCACTCTCGACAAGGTGCTTTAAACCTTGGTGTCTTCTACCGGTGCCGGCGTGTGCATGCGGTCGCGGTTGGCCAGGGTCGGGAACAATTTGATCCAGACCCCTGTCACCACCAGCGTGCCGATCCCGCCCATGACCACGGCGGGCACGGTGCCCAGCCAGTGGGCGGTGACGCCGGACTCAAACTCACCCAACTGATTGGAGGCGCCGATAAACAGCCCGTTGACGGCGCTGACCCGGCCGCGCATTTCATCGGGGGTTTCCAGTTGTACGAAGGAGGCGCGGATCACCATGCTGATCATGTCCGCTGCGCCCAGTACCACCAGCACCGCCATGGAGAACCAGAACGAGGTGGACAGGCCGAAGGCAATGGTCGCCACGCCAAACACGCCGACGGCGGTAAACATGATACGACCGACGTGGCGGTCCACTGCAAACCGTGCCAGCCACAATGACATCAGCAGTGCTCCCACCGCTGGCGCAGAACGCAGTAGCCCAAGGCCCCAGGCTCCGGTCAGCAGGATGTCCTTGGCGAACACCGGCAGTAACGCGGTCGCGCCGCCCAGCAGCACGGCGAACAGGTCCAGGGATATTGCCCCGAGAATGTCCGGGCGACTGCGAATAAAGCGAATCCCGGCCAGCAACGAGTCCATGGTCGCCTTGGCTTTGTTGAGCGGCGTCTGCCGGGCCGGCAGGTTGAGGGTCAGCACGCAGGCAATCAGGTACAGCAACACCGTTGGGCCATACACCCAGGCGCTACCGAAGGCATACAGCAAGCCACCGAGGGCCGGGGCGACGATGGTGGCTGACTGCTGCGCCGACTGCGACGCCGCCACCGCACGGGGAAATAACGCGCTGGGCACGATGCTCGGTAGCAGCGCCTGGGTGGTGGGCATCTCAAAGGAGCGTGCCGCACCGAGCAGGAAGGCGAGGATAAAGATCATCTCGCGGGTGACACTGCCGTTCAGGCTGGCGATGGCCAGGGATAGGGCGATCAGCGCCTGCAGCGTCTGGCAGATGGCGGCGACCTTGCGCCGTTCATAGCGGTCGGCAACATGGCCGGTGTGCAGCATGAACAGCACGCGGGGGATGAACTCGACCAAGCCCACCAACCCCAGGTCCAGCACATTTCCGGTCAGTTGGTAGAGGTTCCAGCCGATGGCCACGGTGAGCATCTGGAAGCCGCTGGCGGTAAAGATCCGCGCCAGCCAGAACGCGATGAAAGGGCGGTGATGACGTAACAGTAATGCGGGCTCACTGGGCATCGGGAAGACAGGTCTGGGCTCGGGTGACAGACGAGATTAGCATCAACCTGTAACAAATGGTTGCGGGGATGGGGATATCCTTAGCAAGACATCTATTTCAGTGAGGCAACCTGTCACGCGGCAAAAGACCACACAGCCCAATGCCGAAAACGGGACTACTCTTTCATCGATGCTTGATCCAGATCAATGCCTTTTCAGGCGTTTATCTGGCGGCCTTCAGGCCAGAATCCCTACGTGGTCAGTTATAAAAAGAACGAATTGCAATTTGCCACACTCCATATCCGTGGGGGCAGTGGGTGCAGGCCCCAGCCAGCAGCCGGTATTACCTGACAGAGGAAGACTTATGTTTGGTTTGGAGGCGCTAGATCTCGCCCGAATCCAATTTGCGTTCACCATCTCGTTCCACATCCTGTTCCCGGCCATCACCATCGGCCTGGCCAGTTACCTCGCGGTGCTGGAAGGCTTATGGCTCAAGACCCACAACGACACCTACCGTGACCTCTACCATTTCTGGTCGAAGATCTTTGCCGTTAACTTCGGCATGGGCGTGGTCTCGGGTTTGGTCATGGCCTATCAGTTCGGTACCAACTGGAGCCGATTCTCGGACTTCGCTGGTGCAGTCACCGGGCCGCTGCTGACCTATGAGGTGCTCACCGCCTTCTTCCTCGAAGCCGGTTTCCTTGGGGTAATGCTGTTTGGCTGGAACAAGGTGGGGCGCAAACTGCACTTCTTCGCCACGGTGATGGTGGCGGTCGGCACGCTGATCTCGACGTTCTGGATTCTTGCCTCCAACAGCTGGATGCAGACGCCCCAGGGCTTTGAAATCATTGATGGCCGGGTGATCCCTACGGACTGGTTTGCGGTGATCTTCAACCCGTCATTCCCTTACCGCCTGATGCACATGGCTACCGCTGCCTTTGTTGCCACGGCGTTCTTTGTCGGTTCTTCAGCGGCCTGGCATCTGCTGCGGGGCAAAGACAGTCCGGCGATCCGCACCATGCTCTCGATGGCCATGTGGATGGCGCTGATCGTGGCACCGATCCAGGCGGTTATCGGTGACTTCCACGGCCTCAACACCTTGAAGCACCAGCCAGCGAAAATCGCTGCCATCGAAGGTCACTGGGAAAATATCGGTGACGAACCGACGCCGCTGATCCTGTTTGGCTGGCCCGACATGAAGGCCGAAAAAACCAAATACGCGGTAGAAATTCCTTACCTGGGCAGCCTTATCCTGACCCACTCCCTGGACAAGCAGGTGCCGGCCCTCAAGGACTTTCCGCCTGAGGACCGTCCCAACTCGACCATCGTGTTCTGGTCGTTCCGGGTCATGGTCGGGCTGGGTTTGCTGATGATTTTCACCGGTCTGTTCAGCCTTTGGCTGCGCAGGGGCGGCAAGATTTATACCTCCAGGCCGTTCCTTTACCTGGCGCTGTGGATGGGGCCGTCCGGCCTGATCGCGATTCTGGCTGGCTGGTTCACCACGGAAATTGGTCGCCAGCCGTGGGTGGTCTACGGGCTGATGCGCACGGCGGATGCTTCTTCCGGGCATAGCTTCGTGCAGATGAGCATCACCCTGGCGCTGTTTGTGGTGGTGTATTTCGCCCTGTTCGGTGCCGGTCTTGGCTACATGATGCGCCTGGTGCGCAAAGGCCCGGTCACCGACGACAGTACCGAGCCGGCCCACGGTGGGCCCGGGCAGCAACGCACACCGGCCCGGCCGTTATCGGCGGCCGATGACAGCTCCGACGCCGATCATGGCGACAGCCTGGCCGATAGTCAGAAGAAGGGGAATTGAGTCATGGGTATTGATCTTCCGCTGATCTGGGCCGTGATCATCATATTCGGCATCATGATGTACGTGGTCATGGACGGGTTTGACTTGGGCATCGGCATTCTCTTCCCCTTTATCAAGGGCAAGACTGACCGCGACGTGATGATGAACACCGTCGCCCCGGTTTGGGACGGCAACGAAACCTGGCTGGTGCTGGGGGGCGCGGCGCTGTTCGGCGCGTTTCCGCTGGCTTACTCGGTGGTGCTCTCGGCGCTGTACCTACCGTTGATCCTGATGCTGATCGGCTTGATCTTCCGCGGTGTGGCCTTTGAGTTCCGCTTCAAGGCCAAGGATGACAAGCGCCACCTGTGGGACAAGGCCTTTATCGGCGGTTCGCTGACGGCGACCTTCTTCCAGGGCGTGGCCTTGGGGGCGTTTATCGATGGCTTTCCCGTGGTCGATCGTCAGTTCGCCGGAGGTTCGCTGGACTGGTTCACTCCGTTTACGATGTTCTGTGGCGTGGCACTGATCATTGCTTATGCGCTGCTGGGCTGCACTTGGCTGATCATGAAGACCGAAGGCAAGTTGCAGGAACAGATGCATAACCTGGCGCGGCCCCTGGCATTCGTGGTGTTGGCGGTGATTGGTATTGTCAGCATCTGGACGCCGCTGGCACACCCGGACATTGCTTCGCGCTGGTTCACCCTGCCGAACCTGTTCTGGTTCCTGCCGGTACCAATACTGGTGCTGGTGACCATGTACGGCCTGGTGCGTGCCGTAGCTCGCAACGCCCACTACACGCCGTTCCTGCTGACCCTGGTACTGATCTTCCTTGGCTACAGCGGCCTGGGCATCAGCCTGTGGCCGAACATTGTGCCACCGTCGATCTCGATCTGGGACGCCGCCGCGCCGCCGCAAAGCCAGGGCTTCATGCTGGTGGGCACGCTGTTTATCATCCCGTTCATTCTGGGCTACACCTTCTGGAGCTATTACGTGTTCCGCGGCAAGGTCACCCACGAAGACGGTTATCACTAGGAGGATCGATCAATGTCCGGCAAACCTTCGTTGCACGACATCGAACAGGCTGAGAAAAAGCCGCTCTGGCAACGCCTGGGCTGGCTGGCGATGATTTGGACCGGCAGCGTCCTGGCCCTGTTTGTAGTGGCCAGCCTGATGCGCATGTTCATGAACGCTGCGGGCTTGACCACTCACTGACATCCCATCCCGTTGCCTTGCGGCACGGTTTATGACCCTCCTCACGGAGGGTTTTTTTAATTATTTTCGTGCTTTCAGAATCACGAACTTCGGCGTGACGGCGACTTGCTCGACACCCCGAAACAACCGCGCCAACTTACTGTGATAACCCAAATGGCGGTTGCCGACGATATAGAGGGCACCGCCCACCACCAGCGCCTCTCGAGCCTGCTGGAACATACGCCAGGCGAGGAAGTCCCCCACCACCTGCTGCTGGTGGAACGGCGGATTGCACAGCACCACGTCCAGAGATTGCGGTTCCTGATCGGCCAGGCCATCGCCAGGACGAATCACCACATCCCGCTCGCCCAGCGCAGCCCGCCAATTCTCGGCCGCCGATTGCACGGCCATGTACGACTCGTCCACCAAGGTGTACTGCGCCAGTGGGTTTTGCAGGGCGCTCGCAATCGCCAGTACGCCATTGCCGCAGCCCAGGTCTGCGACCCGGGCGTTGCCCAGTTTCTGTGGCAGGTGCGGTAGAAATGCCCGGGTGCCGATGTCCAGGCCTTCGCGGCAAAACACGTTGGCATGGTTGAGCAGTTCGATGGACGGTGTTTCCAGGCGATAGCGAGTGGGATAAGGCGAAACGGCCTGTGGCCGGTCGGCCAGGGTGGCGATCAGCAAGCGGGCTTTTTTCACTGCCAGGGAAGCATGCATCGGCCCGATGTAGCGCTCCAGTAACTCTCCAGCCGCCCGAGGCAGGTGCTTGACCATCGCCCCGGCAATCACCTCGGCGCCGGGCGCCAGCTGGCCCTGCAGGTGGATCAATTGCTCTTCGAGCAGCGCCAGGGTTTTCGGCACGCGGATCAGCACTCGGTCAAAGGGGCCGATCAGCGCCTGGCTGGCTGGCACGCTCGACACCGCATCGAATGGCTTGCCATTGCGCACCAGGTTTTTCTCCAGCGCCAGGGCACCGAGGAACGAATCGCCGCTGGACGTCACTTGTACATGCCCTTCAAGGCTGGCCGCCAGAGCGCCAAAGCTGTCATTGAGCACCAGAACGCGGGTCGCGTGTGTCGGTTGTTGTTCGGCCAGGTGGCTGAGCAAATAATCGTCGGCGGCATCGAAGGCTTGCAGCGGTTCGTTTTGCTGCTCTGGCTGGCGGATCAGGTCGAGTTGGGCGAAGGGGCTGTCGAGCAGGGGCATGGCGGGGAGACTCTGGGTAATCGACGGGTGTTCCCTAGTTTGGCTGTGGGGCCTGACGTGAGGAACCTTCTGAGTGGACTTCGACGCACGGTGTTGGAGGCTGCTTCATCACTCAGAACTGGCCGTAAATGTTACTTTTTTTTCCTGGGGATTACATTCGGTGTTTTGCGTCACGCTGCAGGCGCTCAGAGCGTCTTGGGCGTTCGGGTTAAAACAGACCGGTTTTCACTGCCGTCATCACGGCAGCCATCTTGTTACTGACCCCCAGTTTTTTCATCGAACTGCTGATATGAAAACCGACGGTACGTTTGGATAGGCACAAAATAGTAGCGATATCCGCTGCGGTCTTGCCCAGCGCTGACCATTGCAGGACTTCGGTTTCCCGTGATGTCAGCTTTGTGGGTGGATGAACGCGGGGGTTGGTCGAGTATTTTTGCGCCACCACCGTATGCAAGGCATGACAAAGCCAGAGGACTTGCCCGGCTTTGTCATAAAGCTCCTCCGGGCTTACAGGGCGTTCGCTGCGCCCCAGGCTTAGCATGCTGAAAACTCCCTGAAAATCATGGACGGGTTGGGTCCACCCGAAATTCAGACCGTAGGATTGCGCATGAACCCATAAGTCGGGAGCGCTGGAGAAGGTTTTTTCTTCCCAAACAACAGGTAGCACGCTGTGTTTGCAGTGGGAAATAATAGGGTCCATGTCGAAGTAGTTTTGTTGTTTGTAAAGTTGATTCCACTCATCTGGATAGTTATTGATAAAAATGGGTTTTGTTTGATTTTGTGGTAATTGAGAACTCATGCTAAAAGCACAGTATTGGAAGCCGAGTTCAAAGGTAATGTTAAGGGCTGCTTCAAACATGCTGGTTATTTCGTTCTCACCTTTCAGTTTGGGGAGACGGGTGTTGCGCCAATTGAGCATCGGTAACTCTCCTTGAGTATTGCTGTAGCTTGGGTACGTCCTAGACCCCAATGAGGCACGAAAATGAGTGTAGGGCATATCCTGCGAAGCGAAATAAAAGATTCGCTATCTTCAGTGGAGGCTTATGCGTTTTTTAAATGCGGTGCGTTAGTAGGCTTTACAAGTACTCGTCAGGAAATGGCGATTTTTTTTGATTTTTAATGAGTTACCGTTGCTCTCATTAGAATGGCAGGTGCCATGTAATAGCGCTCTTGTAACTTGCTCAATAGCTAAATGATTGGTGCAAAACTAAATTGCCACTACTGAGTGTTTTCTGCGCAAGGTGAAAATGACAGCATGGCTACTTTTGTCTCTGGGCGATGCCATTACAAACCACCGGTGTTTCCACGGGTCACTTTGAGGGACACTAGGGTCATCTGTGAAACGGAGTCCCTCATGACGGCCAGTGCTGAAAAATACACACGCCAGACCCTTCTCGATGTGCAGTCGCTGACCCCCAGCCTGTTTACCCTGCGTACCACCCGAGACCCAGGCTTTCGCTTTCGGGCTGGCCAGTTCGTCCGCCTGGGCGTGACCAAGGCCGATGGCAGTATCGTGTGGCGTGCCTACTCTGTGGCGTCTTCGCCCTTTGACGAACACCTCGATTTCTTCTCCATTGTGGTGCCTGGTGGCGAGTTCACCAGCGAACTGAGCCGACTGCGCGAGGGCGATATCTTGCTGGTGGAGCGTCAGGCCACCGGTTTCCTGACCCTGGACCGCTTTGTCGATGGCCGCGATCTGTGGTTGCTGGGTACCGGCACCGGAGTCGCGCCGTTCCTGTCGATCCTGCAGGACTTTGAAGTCTGGGAGAAGTTCGAGCGGATTATCTTGGTCTACAGCGCCCGGGAGGCCAGGGAGCTGGCCTATCAGTCACTGATCAAGGAGCTGGGCGAGCGCGAGTACCTAGTGGAGCATGCCCATAAGCTCACCTATATTCCCATCGTCACTCGTGAGCAGCATACGGGGGCGCTGAATGGGCGGATCACTGCGCTGATCGAGAATGGCGAGCTGGAGCGTGCGGCCGGCGTCGATCTGACACCGGAGCATTCGCGGGTAATGATTTGCGGCAACCCGCAGATGATCGATGACACACGCCAGTTGCTTAAACAGCGGGACATGCAGTTGAGCCTGACCCGGCGGCCGGGGCAGGTGGCGGTGGAAAACTACTGGTAAAAAAACGGCGCCTGATAAAGGCGCCGTTTTTTCGCCCGCCGATTACTCGGGCTTGCTGTTCTGTGCCTTGAGTAGATCGCGGATCTCCCCCAGCAGCTCTTCTTCCTTGGTCGGTACCGGCGGCAGGCTAGGTGCCACGGCCTCCTCGCGTTTGAGGCGGTTGATGGCCTTAACGCCCATGAAGATCGCAAACGCCACAATCACGAAGTCGATCATGCTCTGGATAAACTTGCCATAGGCAAGGACCACTGCCGGGATGTCGCCCTGCGCGGCCTTGAGTGTCACGGCCAGATCACCGAAGTCCACGCCACCGATCAACAGACCGATAGGGGGCATCACCACGTCGCCTACAAAGGAGGAAACAATTTTGCCGAAGGCGGCGCCGATGATAATACCGACGGCCATATCGACCACATTACCTTTGACCGCGAAGGCCTTGAACTCATTTATCACGCCCATAGGTTATTCCTTGTTACAGATGAGGAGGGTAGAACCCAGTGTAAGTCAGTCCTGCACGGCTTGCGCGACACAACTGTTAACAGTGTTCGTTGTAATCGACACATTAAATCGTAAATAGTTTGCAAAGTGCCATCAATCGCGTGCGGAATACCCGCAATTTCAGTGCCTTACCACGCTATTTTTTCAATCGACCTGGTATGGTTTTTCTATTTATCTTCTGACTCTATGGTCACTAGCCTCTGGCAAGCACAACTGAATGTGCATTAAAAAACCAGAGGAAACCTTGATGAAAAACCCTATTAATCGCGGGCCTATTACTGCACGTCACGTGCTGTTCATAGTGACCGCCAGCCTGCTTTCGCTATCCGTACAAGCGGCCAACTTGACCCGCGATAATGGCGCTGCAGTAGGCGACAACCAGAACTCGCAAACTGCCGGCGCCACTGGCCCGGTGCTGCTGCAAGACGTGCAACTGATCCAGAAGCTGCAGCGTTTTGACCGTGAGCGTATTCCTGAGCGTGTCGTCCATGCCCGTGGCACTGGCGCCCACGGTACTTTCACCGTTATCGATAACCTCAGCGACCTGACCAAGGCTAAAGTTTTTGCCGCTGGTGAAGCCACCCCGGTGTTCGTGCGCTTCTCGGCTGTAGTACACGGCAACCACTCCCCGGAAACCTTGCGCGACCCTCGCGGCTTCGCCACCAAGTTCTATACCGCCGAAGGTAACTGGGACTTGGTAGGCAACAACTTCCCGACGTTTTTTATCCGCGATGCCATCAAGTTTCCGGACATGGTTCACGCCTTCAAACCAGACCCACGCACTAACCTGGACGATGACTCCCGTCGTTTCGACTTTTTCTCCCATGTTCCAGAGTCCACCCGCACCCTGACCGAGTTGTACTCCAACTCCGGAACCCCGGCCAGTTACCGGGAAATGGACGGCAACGGTGTACACGCCTACAAGTTGATCAATGCCAAGGGCGAAGTGCACTACGTCAAGTTCCACTGGAAGAGCCAGCAGGGCATCAAGAACCTTGAGCCCAAGCAGGTTGGCGAAGTCCAGGGTCGTGACTACAGCCATATGACCAATGACTTGGTCACGCATATCAATAAAGGCGACTTCCCCAAGTGGGATTTGTACGTGCAAGTGCTCAAACCGCAAGACCTCGCCAAGTTTGACTTCGATCCATTGGACGCCACCAAGATCTGGCCGAATGTTCCTGAGCGCAAAGTTGGGCAAATGGTCTTGAATCGTAACCCGGCCAACGTCTTCCAGGAAACCGAACAAGTAGCCATGGCCCCGGCCAATCTGGTACCGGGCATCGAGCCGTCGGAAGATCGTCTGCTGCAAGGCCGAGTGTTCTCCTACGCCGATACGCAAATGTACCGCCTGGGCGCCAATGCCTTGCAACTGCCGATCAATGCTCCACGGGTCACCGTCAACAACGGTAACCAGGATGGCGCGATGAACTTCGGCAAAAGCACCAGCGGCGTGAACTACCAGCCAAGCCGCCTGCTGCCACGGGAAGAGCCGCAAAGTGCGCGCTATAGCCAGATGGCGCTGTCAGGAACGACCCAGCAGGCGAAGATCCAGCGTGAGCAGAACTTCAAGCAGGCTGGTGATTTGTACCGTTCCTTCAGCAAGAAAGAGCGTCAGGACTTGATCGACAATTTCGGCGGCTCCCTGGCCACCACTGATGACGTGAGCAAGCACATCATCTTGTCGTTCCTCTACAAGGCTGACCCCGAGTACGGCACCGGCGTGGCCAAGGTCGCCAAGGGTGATCTGGCTCGCGTTAAGACATTGGCTGAGAAGCTGACCGACTAACCCGTTGTTTTGCTCCCCCTAGCCTCGTTCTACTCGGCAACTGCTACGGGGGGCATTACGTTACGAGGAGAGACTCCATGCGTATCTACATCGGTTTGCTGATGATATTGCTGGCATTTGCCGCACATGCCGAGCCGCCAGGCCCGGCGGCGGTCAAGGCGCAACTGCAGGATTACTACTTCGATGCCGCCCGCCGGGGCGACGTGGAAATGCTCGATACCTTTATTGAAGCCGGCTACTCCCTGAATACGGTCGACGAAAAGGGCTACACCGCGCTGATTCTCGCCGCCTACCACGGGCAAGGCCCTGCGGTGGACCGACTATTGGCGGTCGGCGCCGATGCCTGCGCCCAGGACAAGCGTGGCAACACCGCGCTAATGGGGGCGATTTTCAAGGGTGAACTGAAAATTGCCCAGCGTTTGCTGGCCACCGACTGTAACCCCGACCAGCGCAACGGCGCCGGCCAGACGGCGGCCATGTATGCGGGACTGTTCAAGCGGGTTGAACTGCTGGATGAACTGAAAGCTAAGGGCGCCGACCTGAACGCCGAAGACCCGGTCGGTAACAGCGCTTCACGGTTGGCCAGTGGTGAAATCCGTACCGCCGAGCCGCGCTGAGCTATCATCGCGTTTTTTCGGTTGGAGGTTCTCGGATGGCAAAGGCCAAGCGCATGTACGGCTGCACAGAGTGCGGCGCGACCTTTCCCAAGTGGGCCGGCCAGTGCGGTGAATGCGGCGCGTGGAACACCCTCACCGAAACCATGGTGGAAAGCGGTGGTGCTGCGCCTCCCAGCGGCCGTTCCGGCTGGACCGGGCAGCAGACCCAGATCAAGACCCTGGCCGAAGTCAGCGTCGAAGAGATCCCACGCTTCTCCACCGCTTCCGGCGAGCTGGACCGGGTGCTCGGTGGTGGCTTGGTGGACGGCTCGGTGGTGCTGATCGGCGGTGATCCGGGGATCGGCAAATCCACCATTCTGCTGCAAACCCTGTGCAGCATCGCCAGCCGCATGTCGGCGCTGTACGTCACCGGCGAAGAATCTCAGCAACAAGTGGCCATGCGCGCCCGTCGCCTGGGCTTACCTCAGGACAAGCTGCGGGTGATGACCGAAACCTGCATCGAAAGCATCATCGCCACCGCCCGCCTGGAAAAGCCCAAGGTCATGGTGATCGACTCGATCCAGACGATTTTCACTGAGCAACTGCAATCGGCGCCGGGTGGCGTATCCCAGGTTCGGGAAAGTGCCGCGCTGCTGGTGCGTTACGCGAAACAGAGCGGCACGGCGATTTTCCTGGTGGGGCATGTGACCAAAGAGGGCGCACTGGCCGGCCCACGGGTGCTGGAACACATGGTGGATACCGTGCTGTATTTCGAGGGTGAATCCGACGGTCGTTTACGTCTGCTACGGGCAGTGAAAAACCGTTTCGGTGCGGTCAACGAACTGGGTGTCTTCGCCATGACCGACCGGGGGCTAAAAGAAGTCTCCAACCCTTCGGCGATCTTTCTCACACGGGCTCAGGAGGAAGTCCCCGGCAGTGTGGTGATGGCAACGTGGGAAGGCACTCGGCCGATGCTGGTGGAAGTCCAGGCCTTGGTGGATGACAGCCACTTGGCCAATCCGCGTCGTGTCACGTTGGGTCTGGATCAAAATCGTCTGGCCATGTTACTGGCGGTGCTGCACCGCCATGGCGGCATTCCGACCCATGACCAGGATGTGTTTCTCAACGTGGTGGGCGGGGTCAAGGTGTTGGAAACCGCGTCCGACCTGGCATTGATGGCGGCGGTGATGTCCAGCCTGCGCAATCGACCTTTGCCCCATGATTTGCTGGTATTTGGTGAGATCGGTTTGTCGGGTGAAGTGCGCCCGGTACCCAGTGGCCAGGAGCGCTTGAAAGAAGCCGCCAAGCACGGCTTCAAGCGGGCCATCGTGCCCAAAGGCAATGCGCCAAAGGAATCGCCGCCGGGGTTGCAGGTGATTGGGGTAACGCGCCTGGAACAAGCGCTGGATGCGTTATTTGAGTAACCCGCAACACCACAAAATACTCGCTCCTACAACGGATCCAGCAACGCGGCCAACTCCCGCTCAAGCTCTTCCTGGTCGCCGAGGTTCAGCTCGATCAGTCGCCTCAGGTGGCTGATCGAGTCGAGGTCGATGTGTTCGCAGACGAACCCCAACTGCCCATGATCGTCATGGCTCAGGCGCACCTGCATTTTCACGTCGGTATCCTTGTCCAGATGAATATCGACATCGAATGGTTCGTCGCCATGGCCAAGCCAGGGTTCAGGCCGCTGCACCAGCAGGCCCTTGAGCGATAAATCCACTAACTGCACCGACCAAACCCGTCCGTTCTGCCCAAGCTCGGTTCTGGCATCGAAGGCAATCCGCCGGAAACGGCGTCGATCTGACGGCTGGTCGCTCATGGTGAAACCCTCTGGATATACGGGGATTGTAGCCCTGCGCCATTATGGCGCGGTTATTTTTGCTTTTTTCGTCCCTGCAAGGCTCTAGAACAACGTAAGGGGGGTGGCCTTTAGAGCCGGGCGCGCTAAACTCGCGATGGCTGTCTTTCTGTCCAACCTGGCTGGAATATCTAAATGAAAAATAATAATAGCCTGCTACGCCATCTACCTTGGCTGGTGCTGGCAATTGTAGGAGCATGCGCCCTGGGCGTAGTGGCCTTACGCCGCGGCGAGGCGATCAACGCCTTGTGGATTGTGGTTGCGGCAGTGGCCATTTATCTGGTGGCTTACCGTTACTACAGTTTGTTCATCGCTAACCACGTAATGCAACTCGATCCACTGCGGGCCACCCCCGCCGTGGTCAACAACGACGGTCTGGACTATGTGCCGACCAACAAACACATTCTTTTCGGTCACCACTTCGCGGCGATTGCCGGCGCAGGGCCTTTGGTCGGCCCGGTATTGGCGGCGCAGATGGGCTATCTGCCCGGTACGCTATGGCTGATTGCTGGCGTAGTTCTGGCGGGTGCGGTACAGGATTTCATGATCCTGTTCCTTTCCACGCGTCGCAACGGCCGTTCCCTGGGGGACATGGTCCGCGAAGAAATGGGCCGCATTCCCGGGACCATCGCGCTGTTTGGCTGCTTCCTGATCATGATCATCATCCTCGCGGTGCTGGCGCTGATCGTGGTCAAGGCCCTGGCCGAAAGCCCGTGGGGCATCTTCACGGTAATGGCGACTATCCCGATCGCGATGTTCATGGGCATTTACATGCGCTACATCCGTCCGGGCCGCATTGGTGAAATCTCGGTCATCGGCGTGCTGTTGCTGCTGGGTTCGATTTGGCTGGGCGGGCAGATTGCTGCTGATCCAGTGTGGGCCAAGGCCTTCACCTTCAACGGGATTCAGATTACCGGGATGCTGATCGGCTACGGCTTCGTCGCAGCGGTACTGCCGGTGTGGCTGATCCTCGCGCCGCGTGACTACCTTTCTACCTTCCTGAAGATCGGTACCATCATCGCCCTGGCGATTGGCATCCTGGTCACCATGCCTGACCTGAAAATGCCGGCGTTGACCCAGTTCATCGATGGCACTGGCCCGGTGTGGAAGGGCGGTCTGTTCCCGTTCCTGTTCATCACCATTGCCTGTGGCGCAGTCTCGGGTTTCCACGCGCTGATCTCCTCGGGCACCACGCCCAAGTTGCTGGCAAATGAAGCTCATTCCCGCTATATCGGTTACGGCGGCATGTTGATGGAGTCGTTCGTGGCCATCATGGCCATGGTTGCCGCTTCGGTGATCGAGCCAGGCGTGTACTTCGCCATGAACAGCCCGGCTGCGATTGTCGGCTCTGACGTGGTGACCGTTGCGCAAACCGTCAGCAGCTGGGGTTTTGCAATTACTCCGGAAGCGCTGCAGGCGGTGGCCAAGGACATCGGTGAAACCACCATCCTGGCCCGTGCCGGCGGTGCGCCGACCCTGGCGGTCGGTATTGCGCAGATCCTGCACAGTGTCCTGCCGGGTGAAAACACCATGGCGTTCTGGTACCACTTTGCAATCCTGTTCGAAGCGCTGTTCATCCTTACCGCTGTAGACGCCGGCACCCGTGCCGGGCGCTTCATGCTCCAGGATTTGCTCGGCTCCTTCGTGCCGGCCCTCAAGCGTACCGAGTCGTGGACCGCTAACCTGATCGCCACCGCAGGCTGCGTGGCGATGTGGGGTTACTTGCTGTATCAGGGCGTAATCGATCCGCTGGGTGGCATCAACACCTTGTGGCCGCTGTTCGGCATCTCCAACCAGATGCTCGCCGGTATCGCGCTGATGCTCGCCACCGTTGTGCTGATCAAAATGAAGCGCCAGCGCTACATCTGGGTGACCATGTTGCCAGCGATCTGGTTGCTGATTTGCACCACCGCCGCGGGCTTCATCAAGCTGTTCGACGCCAACCCGGCGATTGGCTTCCTGGCGCTGGCCAAGAAGTACAGTGATGCGTTGGCAAACGGTCAAATCCTGGCTCCGGCCAAGAACATCGACCAGATGCAACACGTGATCTGGAACGCTTACACCAACGCAACGCTGACGGTACTGTTCCTGTTCGTGGTGTTCAGCATCCTGTTCTATGCGCTCAAGGTCGGTATTGCCGCCTGGGGCAACAAGGAACGCACGGATAAAGAATCGCCATTCCAGGCCGTACCGGACGCGTGATAGAGGATTGCAATCATGTTCAATGACCTGAGTCGCCTCGGTAAATACCTCGGTCAGGCCGCGCGCCTGATGGTCGGCATGCCCGACTACGACAACTATGTCGAGCATATGCAAACCAAACACCCGGACAAGCCGATGATGGACTACGAGGCGTTCTTCCGGGAACGCCAGGAAGCCCGTTACGGCGGCAAGGGTGGGCCAAAGTGCTGTTGACCTGCTAGCCAGGTCCGGTGGGAGCCCCTGTAAATGGGCTCCCATTTTTATTTCTGTGTATTGAAGGAGAATCGCGTTTTGTCCTCTCCCATCCCCGTCACCATCCTCAGTGGCTTTCTCGGCGCTGGCAAAACCACCTTGTTGCGCCACCTGCTCAAGGCCGAACACGGCTTGAAAATCGCCGTGATCGAAAACGAATTCAGTGACGCCGGTATCGACACCCAGCTATTGGGCAGCGAGCCGGTGCAAGTCATGACCCTGTCCAACGGCTGCGTGTGCTGCACCATCCACACCGACCTGACCAAGGCCCTCTACCTGTTGCTCGAACGCCTGGACAGCGGCGAGATCGCCTTCGATCGGCTGGTGATCGAATGCACCGGCCTGGCCGATCCGGCACCCGTGGCCCAGACCTTTTTCATCGATGAAGAACTGCGCGAGCGCTACATCCTCGACGGCATCATCACCCTGGTGGACGCGGCCCACGCCGAGCACCATCTCACCCAAACCATCGCCCAGGCGCAGATCGGTTTTGCCGACCGCCTGCTGGTGAGCAAGCGCGACCTGGTGGACGATGCCACCTTCGACGCCCTCAGCGAACGCCTGACCCGCATCAACCGCCGCGCGCCGATTCGCGTCGTGGAACACGGCAAGATCGACCTGGCTGAACTGCTGGATGTGCGCGGTTTCAATCTCAACGCCGGCATGAGTTTGCGCCCGGTGAGCAAGGCACCCTCCATCGATCGAATCTCCAGCCTGGTGCTACGCACCGATCAGCCGCTGGATATCGATAAGCTCAGCGAGTTCATGAACGAGCTGTTGGAAGATCATGGCAAGCAGTTGCTGCGTTACAAGGGCGTGCTGAACATCGCCGGGGAGGAACGGCGCATGGTCTTTCAGGGCGTGCTGAAGCTCTACGGGTTCGACTGGGACACCGAGTGGGCGGAAGGCGAAGCGCGAGAAAGTGTGATTGTGTTTATTGCTGACGAATTGCCGGAAGAGAAGATTCGCGCGGGTTTCCAGCGAATCTATCAGGCATAAGAAAGCCCACTTGTAGGAGCGAGCTTGCTCGCGAAGAACTCATAGGCACCGCGTGCATCCAGGATGCACGCGTTATCGTTGACGTTTTTCGCGAGCAAGCTCGCTCCTACAGTGGGCTTTTCAATCAAGCAACTGCAATCAAGCGCCGTATACCGGCAGCTTCTTGCAGATGGCCTTGACCTTCTCACGAACAGAATCAATCACGGCTGTGTTGGAAAGGTCCGCCAGGATGTCGCAGATCCAGCCAGCCAGTTCCTTGCACTCAGCCTCTTTGAAGCCACGAGTGGTCACCGCTGGGGTGCCGAAGCGCAGGCCCGAGGTGACGAACGGCGAACGTGGGTCGTTTGGCACCGAGTTCTTGTTCACGGTGATAAACGCCTTGCCCAGAGCTGCGTCAGCGTCTTTACCTGAGATGTCCTGCTTGATCAGCGACAGCAGGAACAGGTGGTTCTCAGTACCGCCGGAGACCACGTCAAAACCACGCTCGATGAACACGCCAGCCATGGCCTTGGCGTTTTTCACCACTTGTTGCTGGTAGGTCTTGAACTCAGGCTGCAGTGCTTCCTTGAAGCAGATCGCCTTGGCCGCAATCACGTGTTCCAGCGGGCCGCCCTGGGAACCCGGGAATACGGCGGAGTTCAGCTTCTTCTCGATGTCGGTGTTGGCGCGAGCCAGAATCAGGCCGCCACGTGGACCGCGCAGGGTCTTGTGGGTGGTGGTGGTCACCACGTCAGCGAAAGGTACCGGGTTCGGGTAGACGCCAGCGGCGACCAGACCGGCCACGTGGGCCATGTCGACGAACAGGTAAGCGCCAACCTTGTCGGCGATTTCACGGAAGCGTGGGAAATCGAGGATCTGCGAGTAGGCAGAGAAACCGGCCACGATCATTTTTGGCTTGTGCTCGACTGCCAGGCGCTCGACTTCGTCGTAGTCGATCAAGCCGTTGGTGTCGATGCCATATTGAACGGCGTTGTACAGCTTGCCAGAGGAGGAAACGCTGGCGCCGTGGGTCAGGTGACCGCCGTGGGCCAGGCTCATGCCCAGGATGGTGTCGCCGGCTTGCAGCAGGGCCAGGTAAACGGCGCTGTTGGCTTGGGAACCAGCGTGGGGCTGGACGTTGGCGTAATCGGCGCCGAACAGTTCCTTGGCGCGGTCGATGGCCAGTTGCTCAACCACGTCGACGAATTCGCAGCCGCCGTAGTAACGCTTGCCCGGATAACCTTCGGCGTACTTGTTGGTCAGAACCGAACCTTGAGCCTCCATGACCGCGGGGCTGGTGTAGTTTTCCGAAGCGATCAGCTCAATGTGCTCTTCCTGGCGCACAGCTTCTTGCTCCATGGCGGCAAAGAGATCGGCGTCGTACTTGGCAATAGTCAAATCACGGCTGAACATGGCGGTCCTCATGGATCGGGGGGCAGAAAAGGAGAGCATTCTAACCCAATGGGTTTTAGATGGCATATGAAAGGACATCATGTCGCGGACAAGTGGTGTTCATCTGGGGATGGACGACTCCCTCTTTCCGGCCACTCGGCCCGTCAGATCAATCGAACACAAACAGCGCATCATTGCTGAATTGCGCCTCGAACCGATTCGCCGGCATCGGCCGGCCGAACAGATAACCTTGTACCTCATCGCAACCATGCTCACGCAGGAAGTCCAGTTGCTCATGGGTTTCCACGCCCTCGGCGATCACCGCCAGGTTCAGGCTGTGGGCCATGGCAATAATGGCCCGGGCGATCTGCGCGTCCTGCTCGCCCGACGGTAGGCCGTCGACGAAGGTGCGGTCGATTTTCAGCACGTCGATAGGGAATTGCTTGAGGTAGTTCAACGAAGAATAACCAGTTCCGAAGTCATCCACCGCGATACTCAGGCCCAGGTTTTTCAGGCTGGCGAGGATCTGCATGGCTTCGTTGACTTCACGCATCAGGATACTTTCGGTCAACTCCAGCTCCAGGCACGCTGGCGGAAGGCCGGTGTCCTTGAGGATGGTGGCGATACGCGTGCCCAACTGACCGTCGGAGAACTGCCGGGCGGAAATATTCACTGAGACCTTGGGTACCCGCACCTTGTTCTGGTGCCAAGTCTTGAGTTGGCGACAGGCTTCGCTGATCACCCAGTCGCCCACATCCACCACCAACCCCAACTCCTCCAGCACCGGAATGAAATCCCCCGGTGGTACCAGCCCGCGTCGCGGATGGCGCCAGCGCAGCAGGGCTTCGGCGCCGGTCAAACGTTTGCCATCGCCACTGAACTGCGGTTGGTAATAGAGCACGAATTCATCCTGCTCCAGAGCGTGGCGCAAGTCGCTTTCCAGTTCCAGGCGTTCCAGGGCGCTGGCGTTCATATCGGCCTGGTAGAACTGGAAGTTGTTCTTGCCCCGTTCCTTGGCGTGATACATCGCCGTGTCGGCGTTTTTCATCAGTTGGCTCAGTTCATTGCCGTCCTGAGGGCTCAGCGCGATGCCGATACTGGCCGTGACGAAAAACTCGCGGCCCTCCAGCACGAACGGCTTCACCAGGCTGGCGAGGATCTGTTCGGCCACATGGATTGCCCGGTTCAGCGCCAGCTCGCGACTGACTCGCGGTTGTAGCAACAGGGTGAACTCGTCGCCGCCCATGCGCGCGACTGTGTCGTCTTCAGCCACGCAGCCCAGCAGGCGGGTGGCCATTTCCTTGAGCATGCGGTCGCCGGCGGCGTGGCCCAGGGAATCGTTGATCGGTTTGAAGCGGTCAAGGTCGAGGAACATCAGCACCACCCACGACTTCTGCCGTTCTGCCGACTGCAACGCGGTGTGCAGGCGATCCTGGAACAGCGTGCGGTTAGGCAGGTGGGTCAGGGCGTCGTAGTAGGCCAGGCGGTGGATGCGCTGTTCGCTGGCCTTGCGCTCACTGATGTCGCTGAAGAAACACACGTAGCTGGCCAGGTCACCCTCGTCATCGAGCACGGCGGTGATGCCGACCCAGGCTGGGTAGTGCTCGCCGCTGCGGCGCTTGAGCCACACTTCACCTTCCCAGGTGCTGTGCTGGTGCAACTGCTTGAGTATGTAACGCAGGTGCGCTTCCTGTTGTTCGTCGACGGTGAGCATGTTCGGCAACTGGTCGAGGACATCCGCCACGGCATAACCGCTGACCCGGCTGAACGCCTCGTTGGCCTGCACGATGTAACCGGCTGGGTCGGTAATCAGAATCGCCGAGGTGGAGTGTTCGAAGACCGTGGCCGCCATGCGCAGGTCTTTCTCGGCGCGGCGTTGCTGGCTGATGTCGCGACCGACACCGAGAATGCCTTCGAACGCGCCGTGCTCATCCCAGACCAGTACCAGCCGCAGTTCGATTGGTACCTTGCGCCCATCGGCCCGTAGGCAATCGAACAGGAACAGTTGGGTCTGCACTTCGTTGCGCAGCTGGGCCAGGGTCTCTGGATTGTCCAGGGCGCGGCTGACCCGTTCCACCAAGGTGTAGATGCCGGTCAGTTGCTGCGGGTTGGCAATGGTCGATTGCCAGCCGTTCTTGAAAATCCACTCGACCTCATAACCCAGCACCGCATGCACCGAGGGGCTGACGTAGTTGAGGGCCAGTTTGCTGTCGGTGGAAAAAATCACATCGCTGATGCTTTCCGCCAGCATGCGGTAGCGCTGCTCGCTGTCACGCAGGGACTCGCTGGCTTCGATCTGATCGGTAATGTCCTTGGCCACGCCGATGATCCGCGTGACTTGGTCGGACTTGTCCCGCGCCAGGGCTTGTTCGCGGATATCGAACCGACGCCATTGATTATTACGGTGGCGAAAGCGCAACTGGCATTGCAGTTGGGCCAGATAGCCGGCGGCACGCTGCTGTTGGCGCAGTTCGTGATAGTGCTCGGCGTCTTCGGGGTGCAACAGGATTTCCCAGAAGTACTCGCCCATTTGCTGCAACTCGGGCTTGTTGTAGCCCAGGGTGTGCCCCAGATGGTGGTTGCTGAAAATCATCCGCTGGCTGATCACGTCCTGTACATAGAGGTGATCGGGCACGGTACGCACCACGTCCGACCAGAAGCCTTCGCGTTCCACCAGGGACAACTCGATCAGCTTGCGGCTGGTGATGTCGCTGATACTGAGGATCACCGCCTTATAGTCGTGCTGCTCTTCCGGTAGGCGCATGACCAGCCACAGATATTGTTCGTTACCTTCGACGTCGTTGAGCTGAATCTCTAGCTCAAGCTGCTTTTGCTGGGTGAGCACAGCTTCGAGCACTTGATAGCCGATGGCAGTGGTGTTCAGCGGGCAACCGTCGATTAGGCGCTCCCAGGCTTGTTCGCAGGACGCCACATTGAGCAGGCGCACGGCAACCTGGTTGACCTCGGTGATGCGCAGTTCCTTGAGCAGTTGCTGGCGTTGCTCCGGGCTGTTTTGCAGCCAGTCCTGCAGACGTTCACGGGTCTGCAAGTGGGCCTTGTCGAAAAACGCGCGTAAGCCGGACAGATCAAGAACGCACAAGGCCACGCCAGTGCCTTCGAAAATATCCTGGTAGCGCCGGCGGCCTTCATGGACCTGGCGCTGGCGGCGGCGCATGTTCAGCAGGACAATCACCGGGACCAGCGAGAAGGCCAGGCCCAGCAGGCATTTGCCGATAAACGCCGGCAGCAGTTGCTCCAGCATGGCGACGCGATCAAACAGACCGCGCAGTTGCCAGTCACTTTTGCTCAAGGGTGTGACCAGCACGCTTTTGTTCAGCTCGTCCGGGGTCAGCGCTGCCGCCCATTGGGCCGTCATGCCGCTGTCGCGGCTGACCACTCGGTGGTTCAGGCGGTTTTCAATGACCCACATCGGCCGCTGGCCCTGGCCATCCTGGCGGGTCAGGTTGGCCAGGTAGTTGGGTGCCAGGCGCAACGCCCAGTACATTTTGGCGCCGCCGCTGGGCTGATGCAGCAGCAGGTAAATGACTGTGCCCTCGTTGTTATTGCTCAAGTAATAAGACTGGGAATGGCTGCGCTTGACCAGTTCTGCCAGCCAGGCGCTGTCCTGGCTGTCTTTGGCGCTGTCACTGATCATCGCTCCGCTGGGGGCGAGCAGGGCGACGCTGCGTAGTTCCGGCAACGAGCGTTGCAGAGTGCGCATCAAGGCTTGTTGCTGTTCATCGTTGCGCGGCGGCTCGACGATCGGCAGCAGATTCAGGGCGATCTGTGCGCTCAAGGCCATGTTCAGGCTGATCTGTTCGGCGAGGTCTGCGCTGTAGTCGATGGTGTACTGCTGTTGGTCCTTCTGGTTCTGCTGCAATTGATCCAGCAGTTGCCAGAACAATAATGCGAGCAGCACGAGGACCAGCGTCGCCAATGCGCCCTTGAGGGTTCCGTGCAGGGGCGCTCCCGGCGCTATATGAGCAGCGCGCAGGGGAGTTGGCGGCGTGACGTTGGACAAACTGTGATCCTGCGGTTTGGCGGGACTGGCGCGCGACGTGCACTATAAGCCGGACGCCCGGAGGGCGGCTAGCATGCCTTGTGTTGTGGCAAAGTGCCAGCCCTGCTTGGCTGGACTGCCCACCCGCATTCAGGTAGCTTTGCCGGTTACGCGAGGGCGTCCCAGCCCCAGACAATCAGGCTTTTCCCGTACGCAGGCATTGATCAACATCAACGGCCCGCGCCGCGCATGGCCTGGCACGGGCTTCGCCCGCTTAATTCATCAGTCACTGACGCTAGGTTCACCATGGCTCAATACGTCTTCACCATGCATCGGCTGAGCAAAGTTGTTCCGCCGAAGCGGGAAATCCTGAAAAACATTTCTCTGTCCTTCTTCCCGGGCGCCAAGATCGGCGTGCTCGGCCTCAACGGTTCGGGTAAATCCACGCTGTTGAAAATCATGGCTGGCGTCGACACCGAGTTCGACGGCGAAGCCCGCCCGATGCCCGAGCTGAACATCGGCTACCTGCCGCAGGAACCCATCCTGGACCCAACCAAGACCGTGCGTGAAGTGGTCGAGGAAGCGGTCAGCGTGATCAAGAACGCCCAGGCTCGCCTGGACGAGGTCTACGCCGCCTACGCCGAGCCGGATGCCGACTTCGACAAGCTGGCCGCCGAACAGGCCAAGCTCGAAGCCATCCTGCAAGCCAGTGACGGTCACAACCTGGAGCGCCAGCTGGAAGTCGCCGCCGATGCGCTGCGCCTGCCGGCGTGGGACGCCAAGGTCGAACATCTGTCCGGTGGTGAAAAGCGCCGTGTGGCCCTGTGCCGCCTGCTGCTGTCGGCCCCCGACATGTTGCTGCTCGACGAACCCACCAACCACCTGGACGCCGATTCCGTCGCCTGGCTGGAGCACTTCCTCCACGACTTCCCGGGCACCGTGGTTGCGATCACGCACGACCGGTACTTCCTGGACAACGTCGCTGGTTGGATTCTGGAACTCGACCGTGGTGCTGGTATCCCTTACGAGGGCAACTACTCCGGTTGGCTGGAAGCGAAGTCCGACCGTCTGGCCGCTGAATCCAAGCAGCAGTCGGCCCATGAAAAGGCCATGAAAGACGAGCTGGAATGGGTACGAAAAGGTGCCAAGGCGCGTCAGTCAAAATCCAAGGCCCGTCTGCAACGCTTCGAGGAAATGCAATCCCAGGAATTCCAGAAGCGCAGCGAAACCAACGAAATCTACATCCCGGCCGGCCCGCGCCTGGGTGACAAGGTTATCGAATTCAAGAACGTTTCCAAGGGTTACGGCGATCGCGTGCTGATCGACAACCTGTCGTTCTCCATGCCCAAGGGCGCCATCGTCGGCGTGATCGGCGGTAACGGTGCGGGTAAATCCACCCTGTTCCGCATGCTGATGGGCAAGGAACAACCGGATTCGGGCACCATCGAAGTCGGCGAAACCGTGCAGCTTGCCTGCGTGGATCAGAGCCGCGACGACCTCGACGGCAGCAAGACCGTGTTCCAGCAGATTTCCGACGGTTCCGACCAGATCCGCATCGGCAACTATGAAATTCCGTCGCGCACCTATGTTGGCCGTTTCAACTTCAAGGGCGGCGACCAGCAGAAGTTCGTCAAGGACCTGTCCGGTGGTGAGCGCGGTCGCTTACACCTGGCCCTGACCTTGAAAGAGGGCGGCAACGTCCTGCTGCTCGACGAACCGTCCAACGACCTCGACGTGGAAACCCTGCGTTCCCTGGAAGAAGCCCTGCTGGACTTCCCGGGCGCCGCCATTGTGATCTCTCACGATCGGTGGTTCCTTGACCGCGTGGCCACTCATATCCTGGCGTACGAAGACGACTCCCAGGCCGTGTTCTTCGAAGGCAACTACACCGAGTACGAAGCCGATCGCAAGAAACGCCTCGGCGATGCGGCTGCCCAGCCGCATCGTGTACGGCACAAAAAACTGGCCTGATTCGGGCTGGTGGTTTGAAAAAGCGGAGCCTTCGGGCTCCGTTTTTTTTGCGCGTTACGAGGCGGTATCTGTTGGTGCGCGGCTTGGAACTGCACTCCCCCTTAAGGTGCAAAAAAACCTGTAAAGCTGGGTTATTTATATTAATCGCACCATTTAAATTCAAAAAGGCGACATTTTGCGCTGTTGCGGTGCGACATGAATTGTTAAAGTCAGGCTCAAATCTCCTTTAACGACAATAAATTTGCCGAGACTTTTCATGATCGAATCCGTTGAATCCTTCCTTTCCCGCCTAAAGAAACGCGACCCGGACCAGCCGGAATTCCACCAGGCCGTGGAAGAGGTCCTGCGCAGCCTGTGGCCGTTTCTTGAAGCCAATCCCCACTACCTGACCTCGGGCATCCTGGAGCGCATTTGCGAGCCGGAGCGCGCCATTACGTTTCGGGTGTCTTGGGTCGACGATCACGGCAAGGTCCAGGTCAATCGCGGGTTCCGCATCCAGATGAACAGCGCCATCGGCCCCTACAAGGGCGGCCTGCGCTTCCATCCTTCGGTAAACCTTGGCGTGCTGAAATTCCTCGCCTTCGAACAGACCTTCAAGAACTCCCTGACCTCGCTGCCCATGGGCGGCGGCAAGGGTGGGTCGGACTTTGATCCCAAGGGCAAGAGCGACGCCGAAGTCATGCGTTTCTGCCAGGCCTTCATGAGCGAGCTGTACCGTCATATCGGCTCGGACGTGGACGTTCCGGCCGGCGACATCGGTGTCGGCGCCCGGGAAATCGGGTTTTTGTTCGGCCAATACAAACGCCTGAGCAACCAGTTCACCTCCGTGCTGACCGGCAAGGGCATGAGCTACGGCGGTAGCCTGATCCGCCCGGAAGCCACCGGCTTTGGCTGCGTGTACTTCGCTGAAGAAATGCTCAAGCGCAACGGCCAGCGCGTCGAAGGCAAGCGTGTGGCGGTCTCAGGCTCCGGCAACGTCGCCCAGTACGCGGCACGCAAGGTCATGGACCTGGGCGGCAAGGTGATTTCCCTGTCCGACTCTGAAGGCACCTTGTACTGCGAAAGCGGGTTGACCGAGGAGCAATGGTCGGCACTGCTGGAGCTGAAAAACGTCCAGCGTGGTCGTATCAGCGAGTTGGCCGAGCGCTTCGGCCTGGAATTTCGCGCGGGCAAGACCCCGTGGGAGCTTGCCTGCGACATCGCCCTGCCATGCGCGACCCAGAACGAACTGGACGCCGACGCCGCGCGCGCATTGTTGCGCAATGGCTGCCTGTGCGTGGCCGAAGGCGCCAACATGCCCACCACTCTTGAGGCTGTGGATATCTTTATCGACGCAGGCGTCCTGTTCGCCCCAGGCAAGGCTTCCAATGCTGGCGGCGTAGCGGTGAGCGGCCTGGAAATGTCGCAAAACGCCATGCGCCTGCTGTGGACCGCTGGCGAAGTGGACAGCAAGCTGCACAGCATCATGCAGTCGATCCACCACGCTTGCGTGCACTACGGCGAAGAAAATGGCCGGGTCAACTACGTCAAGGGCGCGAATATCGCCGGTTTTGTCAAAGTGGCCGATGCAATGCTGGCCCAGGGCATCGTCTAAACTTGGGGTTCGATGCGTAGGATCTCGATCAACTGATTGCCGGCGGGGCGCTTCCACAGCACCTCGTCGCCTACCTGGGCACCCAGCAACGCCCGGCCCAGAGGCGACCCCCAGTTGATCAGGCCCACGCTTGCATCGGCCTGATCCTCACCCACTAACTGAATGCGTTGCTCCGCATCCTGTTCATTGGCAAAGGTCACCCAACTGCCGATCTGCACTTTATCGGTAGAGGTCGCCGGTGCTACCACCTGGGCGCTTTGTAGACGCTGGTTGAAGTAACGCAAATCCCGCTCAAGGTCAGCCTGGCGCTGTTTGTCGGCCTGCTCGCCCTTGGCAGACTCTTCACTGTACTGGTGCTGCAAATAGGCAACCTTGGCCTGCAACTGCGCCAGCCCCTGTGCAGTGAGGTGATTGGGTTGCGCGCTGACCTGGCGTTCCACCGGTTGGCTGGCCTGGGCCGCGGCGCTGTCTTCGTTGACGAAAGCTCGACTCATGAGATTCTCCTGCTATGGAGTTTGGGCCATGGTCGCAGGGGTTAAGTTTCGATGGATGTCTGAAAGCGACCTATTGCGAGCGATAAGCCTTGGCCGCGTCACGGTCCTTCTCCTGCTGCCAGGCCCGTTCCCGCTCGTCCCAGTGGCGGTCCTTATAGTCATTGAGGTCTTCGCTCTCGCGCATGGCCTTGCACTGGCGGAAGCCGTCGTCCCAGCCTTCGGCGTATGGCCGGTCTTTCAGATAGCGTGGGACGTTCTTGCGAAACTCTCCGGTGATCACACCAGCGGCCTGGCGGGCACTGCTGCAACCGTCGTCGAAACCATCGGCAAAGGCTGGTGGATAACCCTTGGCCAGCAAATCCTCGTGGGTTGACTGGCAACCGCTCAGCAACACCAACAGGCCCAGCGCTACTGCGAACCGCCACATCTCATACTCCCTGGCCGTTGAACGGCTGTTGAGGGAAGTTTAGAAGGGGATTCGTTGGGTGGGTGTGAAAGGCGTGTGAGAAATGTGTGGGATTGAAGGGCCATCAACCCCTTGTCCTTAATCATCATCCTCGGCGGCTACGGCGAGCAATCCCCCCATCCTGTGGCGAGCGGGCTTGCCCCCTCGCCACAAGTTTTAAGTCAGGCTGCAAAGGTATGTAGATGCATGGGGCCTCTTTCCTCAGTCGTAATACCCCACCGTTTTCTTCAGGTGGTCTGAGTATTCGTAAATCTCGTCAATGGACGATATGGCATGCCGGGTTTCATTTTTTTCTTCGTCAAAAATCCCGATGTACTTCTGGCTCCGGTTGAAATGAAGCCGGCAAATCGGTTTGCGGTTATTGTCGTCCAACAATATCCCGAAGTAGCTTTGCGTATCGCGCTGCACGATTCGCTTCGCATCGACTACTGAGCGTACGACAGCCCTTACGATGTGGTACCCCTCCAGTTCTTCCAGCGTCGTTAGAACCTTATCCTCTGACTCATCGCATTCTGTAATGTCCGTGTTGGCACTGGTAGAAACAGGTAATGAGGCCATGGTCGGCTGGATAGCACCACTCATAGCTGACTTGAGTCGATCATTGATTTGGTCGTTGAGGAACTGGCTTAACGCCTTTCGGGTTAACTCGTAGAACTGCTCACGGACTTTTTGTGTGATCACTCCCTCGTACACACGAGACGCGAATACTTTGACGAAATCATCCTCAGGTTTACTGACTTGCAAGGCGATGATTTTTTTGATTTGGCTGACGTACTTCAGCTCCCCAGCTGCATTGATGATTGAATCTACGTCAAAGGCAGACTTCGTCAGCTTGGTCAGTTCTGGAACCGAGTACTCATCGATGTTCAGCAGGTCTAACTCCAAAAACGGCTTTTCGTCCATCTTGTTAGGCGCATCCAAGTCAGTAAAAAACTTGTAGACCTGACCGTTGGTGAGGATTGAGATCCTTGCGCTAGTAACGTGGAAGTATCGAAACAACTGCGATGCATGATTGATGTTTAGCGGCTCGCCGATCTTTTTGCATTCGATGAGTATTTGAACCTCACCATTCTTCATGATTGCGTAATCGATTTTTTCACCCTTTTTCGTCCCGACATCGCAGACAAATTCAGGTGTCACTTCCTGTGGGTCAAACACGTCGTAGCCCAGGACCGTGTTGATAAAAGGCATTACAAAAGCATTTTTTGTGGCTTCTTCTGTTTGAATTGCGGGGCCTTGCAAGCGGACTTTAGTCGCTAGGCTGGTGAGCTTTTCAAAAAATTCCATATGTGCCTCTTACCTATTCAGATCCGTGTATAGACGTGGTGGCAATTTGATTGCCATCCGATACTAGACACAAATCCTCACAAAGAGAATCGAGTAAGAGCAGGTTTGTATCGACTGAGAAAAGCTAAAACTTCGTCTGATATTTTCTGAATATTTATCAATGAGTTGGGCGCGAACGAAAATTTTGTTTGTGCTGATGTGTATTTAAAAACCCTCACACTGAATGTATATGTCGGCCGGATCTACTGCTCCGGGGTAACCGAGAGAGCGGCGTGCTCTTCCAACTCCTGCTGGATAAAGGCCGAAATCATTGCCCGATAGACCTGCTCGGTGACCTCGGGATTGGCGCCAACCGCGTGGGACAAGCTCCGCACCTTGGCGATCACCTGTTCGACACGCTGCGGTGCCTTGACCCCATCGGTGTTTTTTTTGAACCGTGCGGCCTGGGAGACAAAGCCGCCCCGTTCGGCCAGCAGTGCAACGATCTGTCGATCAAGGCGATCGATGTTTTCTCGGACTTGTTCAAGGCTGGTGCAAGTAACGGCCATGTCGGTTGAAACTCCTTGTCGGGCAGACGATTTAGTAGTGATACCACTTCACCTCAAGCATCACCTCATTGACTGGCGTCGCCAGATGACTGAACTCCCGCTGCGCGCTCAAGCGCAAACCCAGATTGCGGGACAATTCCCACTGCTGATTCAGGCTGACACTGCGCCGCACTTCGCCGTTGGTGAAAAAGTCGCCCTTGGCTTCCAGGCTGAGGTTACCCAGCGGATTTTTCCAGAGTACGCCGGTATTGAATCCGGCAGCCGGAGAGATGAATTCGTCGAAGTCGCTGTTGTGTTCCACGCGCACGGTGCCGAGGGCGAAGCCGAGCATGTCGTCGCGCAGTTGCCAGGTGCCGCCGGCGCCGCCGTTGACGTGGCTGACCAGGGTTTCGTCGTCATGTTTGCCCGGCACGCGCTCAAGGCCTCCGGTGACTTGCCAGGACCAGGGTTGTAGCAGCTCGTTGCGCGGGGTTAGAGAGCGAATGGTCGCCAGGTCCAGTTGCTGCAGCTGCCAGTGATTGCCTTCGTACTGACGCAGTTTCATTTGCAGGATTTCAATCTGTGCACCCAGGGGGAAGCCTTCGGCGTTGTCGTTGAGGTCGTGGTAGGCCATGCGCAGGCCGTATTCGCCGAAGGCCTTGTCGCCACGGGTGCCGATGCCAGCTTGCCAGGTGCGGGATTCGTGGCCGTTTTCGGGCAGGCCGGGGCGTTCGATTTTAAGGTCCGGCGCCGGGTTCTGGTTGATTGCCCGCAGCAATTCGAAGCTGCGCTGGGAGCGCTCGGTATCGCGCTCCAGGCCATTGGCGCGGTAGCGGCCCAGACGATAGGCTGCGTCGATGATCAGCGCCTGGCGATCCTTGGTGATGGCCTTGAAGGTTGGGTCCTGCAATTGTTTCTGGTCGTCGCTGATTTTCAGCACCCACTGCTGTTCATCGCCGTCCAGGGGCTTGGCGCGCTCCAGCAGTTCACGTTCGCGGGAGGGCCGGTAGTCGATTTTCTCCACCAGTCCGGCGTCCTTCACGGCTTTAACCGTGTCGGTGGGAATGGCTGTCAGCGGGAACTGTTCGGTCAGCCGCAGGCCCGGCCGTGCCACTTGCAGCAGTTCCAGCAGGCGGTAGGAGCAGTTTTCGTCGAAGAAAAAATAGTCGAACTGAATCTGCTTGAGTTCCCAGACGTGCTCGACCATGCGCTCGGTTTCGACCTGGGTCAGGTTCAGCCGGTATTCCCAAAGGTCGCGGTTCTCAAGGCTCCGGTATTCGGAGAGTTTTTCCTGATAGGGCACCAGGGCAAAGAGGCCCGGATAGCCGCCCATCAAGCCTTTCCAGGCATAGAGGATGCTGTTGTCCGAGCCTTCGATATAGGCGCCGAAGTTGATCGCGTAGCTGAGCAGGGCGGTGTTGTTGCTTTGTACGTCAGCCTGGTCGATGCGCAGCAGGGTGTGGCCGAACATTGACGACGGGCTGTTGAGGTAGGCTGCCGGGAAGATCATCACCGCGCTGTGGGGGGCGACGTCCTTGAACCATTGCTTAAATTCTGTGCAGTCCACGGTTGGCAAGTCAGTCAGTTGCAACTGGTCCTTGAGCCAGCGGGTACGTGCCGGGTAAACGCATTGGGCGTGTTTTTCGCCTGCCGTCGCCGGGGCGTAGAGCGCCTGTACGGTGGCCTTGAGTTCTGCATCCGGGTGATGGGCGCCGTCGGCGGCGAGGAAAAACTTCTGGTCGCTGACATAACTGCGCCAGCCTTTTAGTTTGCCAGCTTCGTAATGGCCCAGTGATAGCCAGAATGGATCGTTGGCCAGTTGCTGCAAACGTTGATCATCAAGGTGCGGTGCCGCATGCAGCGGGGCGCAGGCGAAGAGTGCCAGGCAAACAAGGCGTTTGAGCATAGGGGCAACTTAAGTCGAAATAAAAAAGACCCAAAGTAGGGGCAGGTCCAAAAATATAAAATCCGCGCCTCGAAAGGCGCGGGCGGGTCGAGATTAAGCCTGGGTCGCGTATTTCGCCAGACGGGTGTCGCTTTTCAGTACAGCGATGGTGTTGGAGTGCACGTCTTCTGCGGTCACGTCAGCCTTGCTGAAGATCTGCTGGAAGTGTTCGTGAGTCACTGCTGCAAAGTGTTCACGATCTTCTGGAGCAACACCCAGTACCACGGCGTAGGTGGTCAGCGCTTCGCCATTGCCTTTGGCCATGTCTTCGGACAGCTCGTTCATCATGCCATTCATGGCAATCCACGATTTGCCGCCGTAAGTCAGGGCGCTGTTGGTGGCGCAGCCGTTGGTGCCTGAGGTCATGCCGAAGGTGGCGTTACCGGAGGTACCGTTGGTGGTGGACGCCAGGAAGTGAGCGGGAGTACCACGTTGGCCTTCGAACAGCAGGTTGCCCCAACCGCAGTTCGGGCCACCTGGCGCTTCAGCCATTGCATTGAGGGAGACGACGGTGAAGAGAGTACCGAGAAGGATCCGTTTCATAGCTTTATTCTCTTAGTGTGCAAACCAATGGACAAGGGTTTCAGGTGCCTCACAGCACCCTAGGGGCCGGTTATTAGTCCAACCCGCGCAGTTTGGAGTTTAGGCACGATCCAAGGGTTCCGTGACTTTTTGTAAAACAATTGAGAACACAGAGGTTTTTTGGCAAGGCCGATCCAGTGTCTATGCTTTCCCTAAGTCGTGCCTTGCCAGTCAGCCACGCACGGCGCCAGAATGCCGCCATTGCCCCGCCTGATGTAAGGAAGCCCAATGCCTGATCCTGTTGCTGCCAGCTTGCGTCTAGCGCCCGAAGCGCTGACTCGCCCTTTCTCCGCTGAACAGTTCAGCTTCTCGACCACCAATGATTTGGAGCCCTTTCGCGGCGTGCTAGGCCAGGAACGTGCGGTCGAAGCCTTGCAGTTTGGCGTGGCCATGCCACGCCCCGGTTACAACGTATTTGTCATGGGCGAGCCTGGAACCGGCCGCTTTTCGTTCGTCAAACGCTACCTCAAGGCCGAAGGCAAACGCCTGCAGACCCCGGCGGACTGGGTCTACGTCAATAACTTCGACGAGCCCCGCGAACCCCGCGCGTTGGAGCTGCCTGCGGGTGGAGCGGCGGCGTTTATCATCGATATCAACGGCCTGATTGATAACCTGGTGGCGACCTTCCCGGCGGTCTTTGAACACCCGACTTATCAACAGCGCAAAAGCGCTATCGACCGGGCCTTCAACCAGCGCTATGACCGCGCACTGGACGTGATCGAACGCCTGGCCCTGGAAAAGGACGTGGCGCTGTACCGCGACAGTACCAACATTGCCTTTACGCCGATGGCCGAAGGCAAGGCCCTGGATGAGGCCGAGTTCTCGCAGTTGCCGGAAGCCGATCGCGAGCGCTTCCACACTGATATTTCCGAACTGGAAGAACGCCTCAACGAAGAACTCGCCAGCCTGCCCCAGTGGAAGCGCGAGTCCAATAACCAGATGCGCCACTTCAACGAAGAAACCATCACCCTAGCCTTGCAGCCATTGTTGGCGCCTTTGTCCGAGAAGTACGCGGAAAACGCCGGCGTCTGCGGTTACCTGCAAGCGATGCAGGTCTACCTGCTGAAAACCGTGGTCGAGCAATTGGTGGACGACGCGAAGACCGACGCACAGGCCCGCAAGCTGCTGGAAGAGCAATACTGCCCGAGCCTGGTGGTCGGCCATCCGGCCAACGGTGGTGCGCCGGTGGTGTTCGAGCCTCATCCGACCTACGACAACCTGTTTGGTCGCATTGAATACAGCACCGACCAGGGCGCGCTGTACACCACCTACCGGCAGTTAAGGCCGGGTGCACTGCATCGAGCCAATGGTGGTTTCCTGATCCTGGAAGCGGAGAAAATGCTCAGCGAACCGTTTGTCTGGGACGCCCTCAAGCGTGCCCTGCAATCGCGCAAGTTGAAAATGGAATCGCCACTGGGCGAGTTGGGCCGCTTGGCCACGGTGACCCTGAACCCGCAAGTGATCCCGTTGCAGGTCAAGGTCGTTATCATTGGCTCCCGGCAGTTGTACTACACGCTGCAAGACCTGGACCCGGACTTCCAGGAGATATTCCGGGTGCTGGTGGACTTCGATGAAGACATCCCGATGGTCGACGAAAGCCTGGAGCAGTTCGCCCAGTTGCTGAAAACCCGCACCTCGGAAGAAGGCATGGCGCCGTTGACGTCGGATGCGGTGGCGCGTCTGGCCACCCATAGTGCGCGGCTGGCGGAACATCAGGGGCGTTTGTCGGCGCGGATCGGCGATCTGTTCCAGTTGGTCAGCGAGGCGGATTTCATTCGTCACCTGGCGGGCGATGAAATGACCGACGCCGGCCATATCGAACGTGCGCTCAAGGCCAAGGCCACGCGCACCGGGCGGGTCTCGGCGCGGATTCTCGACGACATGCTGGCGGGAGTCATCCTGATCGATACTGCCGGCGCTTCTGTCGGCAAGTGCAACGGCTTGACCGTGCTGGAAGTCGGTGATTCGGCCTTTGGTGTACCGGCGCGGATCTCGGCGACGGTGTACCCGGGCGGCAGTGGCATTGTCGATATCGAGCGCGAGGTCAACCTCGGTCAGCCGATTCACTCCAAGGGCGTGATGATCCTCACCGGTTACCTGGGCAGCCGTTATGCCCAGGAATTCCCGTTGGCGATCTCCGCGAGCATCGCCCTGGAGCAGTCCTACGGTTATGTCGACGGCGACAGCGCCTCCCTGGGCGAGGCCTGCACCTTGATCTCGGCGCTGTCGAAGACGCCGCTCAAGCAGTGTTTTGCCATCACCGGCTCGATCAACCAGTTTGGTGAAGTACAGGCGGTGGGCGGGGTCAACGAGAAGATCGAAGGTTTCTTCCGTCTATGCGAAGCCCGTGGCTTGACTGGCGAGCAAGGGGCGATCATTCCCCAGGCCAACGTCGCGACGCTGATGCTGGACGAGAAGGTATTGCAGGCTGTGCGGGCGGGGCAGTTCCATGTCTATGCGGTGCGCCAGGCTGACGAGGCCTTGAGTCTGCTGGTGGGCGAGCCGGCCGGTGAGCCGGATGAGGAGGGGCAATTCCCTGAAGGCAGCGTCAATGCGCGAGTGGTCGAGCGTTTGCGGGCGATTGCCGAGATGATCAGCGAGGAAGATCTCAAGGAAGCAGAGAAGGAATTGGCGCAGCAGTCGTTGGTTGAAACCAAACCGAGCTGATTGTGTTTGTGGCGGGGGAGCCGGCTTCCCCGCCACAATTTTGACTCGTTGAATCATGGCCGATTGCCCGTTGGTCTCGGCAACCTTGGTTTGTACGGGTTTTCTTCTATTCTCAGCTCAAGGGATATCCACAGGAGTCGCTGGATAGAGACAGTCTCGTCTTCTGGAGGCTGAACACAGGATCTACCGAGGGTCGCCGCCATGCCGCGCAGCCTTTGCCTCACCCGCCAGTGCCTAGGCCTGGTCACACGAATCGAATGCAGCATTCGCCCTCTTGCGGGGGATACCGGGATGTGGACCTTACTATTTGCCGCTGGAATGACCGGTGAGCAGCCCACAACGATCAAGGCCCAGGGCCCGTTTCATGGGCCGTTCGTGGCCGAAACCATCCTTGAGTCGATTGTTGAAAGCCTGACGCTGCACGGCTATCAACTGGCCGATGACCCGCAGATCTGGTGTCTGCACCTGCAGGCCCACCTGCGACAGCTCAATGGCGGGCGGTCGCGGGCGCTCACAGACATACAACTTCATCCTGAGCACTGAGCACTGAGCTTACGGCTTGGCAGGCACAGTAGCCTCAGGTTTGTTCAGCTTGACCTCAAACCCATACTGCACGGTGTTCAGTTCGGTGCGCTGGTAGGTTTCAAACTGCGTAGGCTGGCCATAAAAATAGTGCACATCAAAGAGCGCCGTGCCGTACTCCTCAGCGCGGTGGCTGACGCCGAGAACTTCCTTCAAGTAGTGTCCGCTGGCGTCCTTGGCGAAGAAGCGCCAGCTGTCGGAGGGAAAGAGCTGCTGGTCGACAATCAAGGCGTTGCCCTGCATTACCAGACCCTTTGGAAGCTGGCTGGCGGCGACGGTGGCTTTTTCGACGTTTGCCAGGAACAGCGGAATCGAACCCACGACAAACGTTGGGTTCTCGGGGAACAGGTTCAGGTCGTAGGTAATGACGCCGCGCCCTGGGTCAACTTCAAATGCCTCGGTAGGCAGCTCGATGGGCTTACCGCGCTGGCCGTCCTCATTGGCGGTAAAGAATGTCACGGGTGCATCGGCGCCACTGCGGGCTTCGCCCAGCAGGTCGTCGTTGAAGGTGTAGGGGTGGTCAAACACGATGTGTGCGGCACTGGCATCGTCGACTGACTGGTTGATGCTGATGCTGTTTTTAAGCTGGTCTTCGGAAAGTGTGGCGCCCTTGAGCCAGTCGGTGGCCTGGTCGTCGTACACCGTCACTGGCATCGGCAGGGGTTGTACGGTTTTTTCCAGGCTGTTCTTGTCGAAGCGCCGAATCGGCAGGTCCAGGTCTTTGCGGGTCACCGTGGCGGCGGAAAAATCGAGGACACTGACTTGCAGGTTATCGATCAGGCCGTTGAAGTACACCTTGGTGTAATGGCTGGTCTGCTTGTGTTCGAAAGCTTTTTGCTCGTCTTCCAACTGCTTTTCAAAGGCGTCGGACCAGCCTTTCTGCTTCTGCATCTCGGCCAATTGTTTCTCGTAGAACGCCAGTTGAGCGGCGCTCTCGTTGATCGAGCCTGCGCGGGATAGAAATTGCCCCGTGGTATCCCTGGCCTGCACCAGCAGCGCGTTGGGAGACGCGTCAGCGACTTGTGGCGCCAGGGGGGCATTGTTGGTCAGTTCTATTTCGGCGTAGTTTTTTTCCAGGGTCAGCAGCGTGACGGTGACGTTTTCTTCACTGCGTTTGTGGCCGACGTCTTGTTTAGTCAAGTCAAAGGTGAAGACCTTGCGTGGTGCGATGACTTCAACCTGGCCTTTGAGGGTGACGGGTTGCGGCTGGATTTTGTTCTCGGTCTCGATGCCTTCGATGAAGGGGTACGTGACCGTCAAGTCGTCCGGGTTGGTCAGGTTGGAGCTGGAGGGGCTCAACTGGATACCAGGGTCGGTTTCCGACCATTCCGGCTGGAAGGGGACAGTCTTGTTGTTGCTCAGCGTCACCGACTGCCATTCCAGGCCATGGGGAAAGGGGAACTGGTCGGGGCCGTTGAAGTTGAACGGGAACACCGGCTGCAGGTCCGTCAGATAGTCCGAATGGGAGTTTTTGCGCAGGACAAACAGACCGTTGATGTAAGTGTCCACCACGGCTTGTGGCGTCGGGTAGTGCTTGAGCAGCGCCAGGGTGTCTTCGACGTACTCGGCTTCGATAGGCTTGGTGCTGAGCTTGATTCGGGCGCGCTCCAGTAGTAGCAAGGAGCCACCAAGGTCGGCCACGGTATCCTTGAGCCTGGGGTCTTGGATAGTGTCCAGGGATTGCTCGAACTTGGCGGTTTTCTCTTCGAGGCTGGTTTGCTTGTGTTCGTCGCTGGGGGAACAGCCGCTGCCAGCCAGCAACGCCACACATAGGCCAAGGCTGGCCAAAGGGGATCGCACATCCATTATCTTCAGTTTTCCTGTCCGACATCATCGAGCCGAGTTGATGAGCCCGACACTAGCAGAAAAACTCTTTGACAGATGCCGTGCCGGTCAGTTTTCTCGGTGGTTCTGGCCTTTGTATGTGGCTGATATACTCGCCGCCATTTTTAGCCAAGCTGTGTGAGATTCAATGGAACGTTTTATCGGAAATGCAATGTACGCCTCACGCTGGCTGTTGGCACCGATCTATTTCGGCTTGTCCCTTGGGTTGCTGGCGCTGGCGCTGAAATTTTTCCAGGAAGTGGTTCACGTTCTCCCCAGCGTCTTTGCCATGACCGAGTCCGATTTGATCCTGGTGCTGCTGTCGTTGATCGACATGGCACTGGTTGGCGGCTTGCTAGTGATGGTGATGATCTCCGGCTACGAGAACTTCGTCGCCCAGCTGGACATCGACGACGACAAGGGCAAGCTCAACTGGCTGGGCACCATGGACTCCTCCTCGCTGAAGATGAAAGTGGCCGCTTCCATCGTGGCGATTTCGTCGATTCACTTGCTGCGGGTGTTCATGGACGCCAAGAATATCGATCCCGAGCATCTGAAGTGGTACGTGATCATCCACATGACCTTTGTGGTCTCGGCGTGTGCCATGGGCTACCTGGATAAGGTGACCAAGCACTAATTGGCTGACGGATAGCGTGATGAGCAGCAGGCAGGGCCTGGGGCTCATCAAATCCCGGTTTTCTATGCTAGTCTGCTCGCCCTTTTAGTTCGGATGACACGGGAAACGCTGCAGTTCTGTAGTGTTTCCAGTGCCTTCCTACAGCGGAGCAGTTCCATGTCCGAAGTCAATCTGTCCACCGACGAAACCCGCGTGAGCTACGGCATTGGCCGTCAGTTGGGCGACCAACTGCGCGACAATCCGCCACCTGGCGTGAGCCTGGACGCGGTCCTGGCTGGCCTGACCGATGCGTTCGCAGGCAAACCAAGCCGTGTGGACCAAGAGCAAATGGCTGACAGCTTCAAGGTCATCCGCGACATCATGCAAGCCGAAGCGGCCGCCAAGGCTGAAGCTGCAGCAGGCGAAGGCCTGGCCTTCCTGGCTGAAAATGCCAAGCGTGATGGCATCACCACTCTGGCTTCCGGTCTGCAGTTTGAAGTATTGACTGCGGGTGATGGCGCCAAGCCAACTCGTGAAGATCAAGTACGTACCCACTACCACGGCACCCTGATCGACGGCACTGTGTTCGACAGCTCCTACGAGCGTGGCCAGCCTGCAGAATTTCCGGTCGGTGGCGTGATTGCCGGCTGGACCGAAGCCCTGCAACTGATGAACGCCGGTAGTAAATGGCGTCTGTATGTGCCGAGCGAACTGGCTTACGGCGCACAAGGCGTTGGCAGCATTGCGCCGCATAGCGTTCTGGTGTTCGACGTCGAGCTGCTCGACGTTTTGTAAGGCCTGCTGGCTAAGTTGTAGGAGCGAGGGACGCCTAGTTCTTGCTCGCGATGGACGTCAACGATAACGCGGGCATCCTGGATGAACGCAGTGTCTTTGGGTTCTTCGCGAGCAAGAACCAGGCTCGCTCCTACACGGTTTTGCAGGTGTCTCATGGATGAAACTTGCCATTAAGCTCCGTCGCTGGGCGCAATGCTCGGGCATAGCAGAACAGAAACAGGTTACGCACCACCTCCTTCAGCACGCCCGGTTCACTGGAACTCAAGCCATTGACGTCCAGGTCGCCCTGATCCTGCAATTCATTCAAGGCTTCTTCTTCCAGCACGGCGCAGACTTCCCCGGTTTCCCGATGGAGTATCCGCAGGTAGGGGTGTGGGCGGTCCAGCCAGGCATCAATCAAATAAGTCATGGGTTGCTTCTCCTTGATGGGTTTCAATGAGAATAATTCTTATTCATTGAATAGCAAGTCCCTATTGGCGATTCACTGGTTTTTCTGTGTGGGCATTGTGTTCGATCAAAAGGACTGGTCTTTTGCTACTGGCGGGGCGTTGAGGCGGGGAGGGTGAAGCGCCATCCCGTGCAGGGCACGAGATGGAGACAGCAAAATCAAACCTTGCGGACAAACTCGGACTTGAGCTTCATCGGGCCGATGCCGTCGATCTTGCAGTCGATATCGTGGTCGCCGTCGCACAGGCGGATGTTCTTGACCTTGGTGCCGACCTTGACCACCAGCGACGTGCCTTTGACCTTGAGGTCCTTGATCACGGTGATGGTGTCGCCGTCCTGCAGGACGTTGCCGACGGAGTCTTTTTTCACGGCGTCATCACTGGCGGCCTCGACTTCGCCACCGACGGCCCACTCATGGGCGCATTCCGGGCAGATCAGCTGGGCGCCGTCTTCGTAGGTGTATTCGGAGTTGCATTTCGGGCAGGGTGGCAACGTGCTCACTAAGGCTCCTTGAGTTTCAGGATGGCTAAAAAGCGCACATTATATAGGGTTTTAGGGCGAGGCGGGGGATGCGGCTATTTGCAGGAGCCGCGGCGGCTCCTGCACAGCAATTAATCAGTGTGTCCGCGCGACCGCGAACTCACTCAGCTCTACCAGGGCGTCCCGGTATTCGCTGGCTGGAAGGGCTTCCAGGCATTTGATGGCGCGAGCCACGTAGTCACGGGCCAGTTGCGCGGTGTAATCGAGTGAGCCCGAAGCTTCCACGGCAGCGCGGATGCTTTCCAGGTCTTCAATTCCGCCTTTCTGGATCGCCTTGCGCACTAGGGCGGCCTGTTCGGGGGTGCCTTCGCGCATGGTGTAGATCAGCGGCAAGGTCGGTTTACCCTCGGCCAGATCATCACCGACGTTCTTGCCCAGGGTCTCGGCGTCGCCGCGATAATCGAGCAAATCATCCACCAGTTGGAAAGCCACGCCCAGATGATCACCGAAGGTGCGCAGGGCTTCGCGTTGTTCCGGCGTCGCTTCGCACAGGGCGGCGGCGCTGTGTGTCGAGGCTTCGAAGAGCATGGCAGTCTTGCCGCGAATGACTTCCATATAGGTTTCTTCGGTGGTGCTGGCGTCGCGTACTTTCGACAGCTGCAACACTTCGCCTTCGGCGATGATGCGTGTGGCTTGTGAAAGAATCTTCATCACCGGCATCGAGCCCAGCTCGACCATCATTTCGAACGAGCGTGAGTACAGGAAGTCGCCCACCAGCACGCTTGGTGCATTGCCCCACATGGCATTGGCGGTCTCGCGACCACGGCGCATCCCGGACATGTCGACCACGTCGTCGTGCAGCAGGGTGGCGGTGTGCAGGAATTCGATGGTGGCAGCCAGCAGGCGCAGGTCATCGCCTTCGCGGCCCAGCGCCTTGCCACACAGCAACACTAATAAAGGACGCAGGCGTTTGCCGCCCGCCGACGTAATATAGTCGCCAATTTTGGAGACCAGCGGCACTTTAGAAGTCAGCTGCTTCTTGATGATGTCGTCGACGGCGCTAAAATCGTCCGCTACCGCACGGTAGAAAGCTTGGGGTTGCATCAGCGACAGTCGCTCCAGAAGGGTTGCGCGGCATGCTAGGACCCACGTCCCGTAGTGTCAAGGCGCGATAGACGGCTACTTGCAAGCCTTCTGTAGCTTGCGTACAATCGCGCACCCTGAACTTCCTGGGCAGCACCTGCCTTACGCAATTGCATTTGGGGCGTTCCATCCCATGCAGCCATGCCAGCCAATACCTTTACCTATAAAGCGCTGGGTGAGCAGGATTATCGGAGAAATACCATGTCGTACGCAGTAATTGTTACTGGTGGCAAGCAATACAAGGTCGCCCCAGGTGAATACCTGAAGATCGAAAAACTGGAAATCGCTACCGGCGAATCCATTACTTTTGATCGCGTTCTGTTGGTCGCCAATGGCGATGACGTGAACATCGGCGCTCCAGTTGTTGTTGGCGCTACCGTTGTGGCTGAAGTGATTTCCCAAGGTCGTCACGATAAAATCCGCATCATCAAGTTCCGTCGTCGTAAGCACCACATGAAGCGTATGGGCCACCGCCAGTGGTACACCGAGATCAAAATCACCGGTATTCAGGCTTAATTTCAGCCTAATTCCTCACTAGGAGAATTGACTCATGGCACATAAAAAAGCTGGTGGTAGTACCCGTAACGGTCGCGACTCAGAAGCCAAGCGCCTTGGCGTGAAGATGTATGGCGGCCAGGTTATCATTCCGGGCAACATCATCGTGCGTCAGCGCGGCACCCAATTCCACGCCGGTTACGGTGTTGGCATGGGTAAAGATCACACTCTGTTTGCTAAAATCAACGGCGTGATCAAGTTCGAAGTAAAAGGCGCTTTCAATCGCCGTTACGTGAGCATTGTCCCGAAGACTGAAGTCGTCGCGGCATAATTACGTAGTTGCTGGAAAAGCCCTGTCTTGCGACGGGGCTTTTTCGTTTGTGGGGTGAGTCTCTTGCAAAGCTGTTTGTAATGGGCTCCAGCGCGGATTTTCGGTTGTTGATTGAGGTCGCTGCGCTCATTTTTGCAAGAGTCTTATGTCTTGGTTTCTTAAGCTCGTCCGTGCGACGAGAGGCGTTTTGTTATGAAGTTTGTTGATGAAGTTTCGATCCGAGTAAAAGCTGGCGACGGCGGTAATGGTTGCATGAGTTTCCGTCGGGAAAAATTCATCGAAAACGGTGGTCCGAACGGTGGTGATGGTGGTGATGGCGGCTCGGTCTACATGATCGCCGACGAAAACCTCAATACCCTGGTGGACTACCGTTACACCCGGCACTTCGATGCCGAGCGTGGCTCCAACGGTGGCAGCACTGATTGCACCGGTAAAAAAGGCGAGGAGATGGTCCTGCGGGTTCCTGTCGGCACCACCGTGATCGACTCCGCGACGCAGGAAGTTATCGGCGACCTGACCAAGGCTGGTCAGCGTCTGCTGGTGGCTCATGGCGGCTGGCACGGTCTGGGTAACACCCGTTTTAAATCCAGTACCAACCGCGCACCACGCCAGACCACGCCGGGCAAGCTAGGCGAGCAGCGTGACCTCAAGCTGGAAATGAAGGTTTTGGCTGACGTCGGCCTGCTGGGTCTGCCAAACGCCGGTAAAAGTACTCTCATTCGCTCGGTGTCTGCCGCCAAGCCGAAAGTGGCTGATTACCCGTTCACTACCCTGGTGCCAAACCTGGGTGTGGTCAGTGTCGACCGTTGGAAAAGCTTCGTGGTTGCGGACATTCCGGGCCTGATCGAGGGTGCTTCCGATGGCGCCGGCCTGGGGATTCGTTTCCTCAAGCATTTGTCCCGTACTCGCCTGCTGCTGCACCTCGTCGACATGGCTCCGCTGGATGACACTAGTGCGCCGGATGCTGCCGAAGTTATCGTCAGTGAGCTGACCAAGTTCAGCCCGTCCCTGGCCGAACGTGATCGCTGGCTGGTGCTGAACAAGTGCGACCAAATCCTTGAGGAGGAGCACGAAGAGCGCGTCAAGGAGATCGTTGATCGCCTGGAGTGGACCGGTCCGGTCTACGTGATCTCGGCCATTGCCAAAGAAGGCACTGAGCGTCTGACCCGTGACATCATGCGTTACCTGGAAGATCGTGCTGATCGCTTGGCCAATGACCCTGTGTTCAAGGCAGAGTTGGTTGACCTCGATCAGCGCATCGAGGACGAGGCGCGTGCCCAGTTGCAGGCCCTGGATGATCAGCGTGCCCTGCGTCGCAGCGGCGTCAAGTCGGTCCATGACATCGGTGACGATGATTGGGACGAGGAAGATGTGGATGATGAGGATGGTCCGGAAATCATTTACGTGCGCGACTGATTCGTTGCAGTAAACTTAAGCGCCGCTCAATCGAGCGGCGTTTTGGTATCTGGAAATCGGTAGTCACGAATAACGTTATGGGCAGCACTGGCTCGTGCTGTCCTCAATCTAAGGTTGAAGATGATGCGGAGTAAAGTGGCGGGTGCGCAGCGCTGGGTCGTAAAGATCGGTAGTGCGCTGCTGACGGCGGATGGCAAGGGGCTGGATCGTGCAGCCATGAGCGTCTGGGTTGAGCAGATGGTGGCCTTGCATGAGGCGGGTGTTGAGTTGGTGCTGGTGTCGTCCGGGGCGGTTGCTGCCGGGATGAGCCGCCTCGGCTGGACCGTGCGACCGAGTGCGATGCACGAGCTGCAAGCCGCTGCCGCCATCGGTCAGATGGGTTTGGTGCAGGCCTGGGAATCCAGCTTCGCCGAGCACGGTCGCCACACGGCGCAGATTTTGCTGACTCACGATGACTTGTCCGACCGCAAGCGCTACCTCAATGCCCGCAGCACCCTGCGTGCCCTGGTCGAGCTCAAGGTGATCCCGGTGATCAACGAGAACGACACGGTGGTCACTGACGAAATTCGTTTTGGCGACAACGACACCTTGGCTGCGCTGGTGGCCAACCTGGTGGAGGCTGACTTGCTGGTGATTCTCACGGATCGCGACGGCATGTTCGATGCTGATCCACGCAACAATCCCGATGCTCAGCTGATTTATGAAGCCCGCGCCGATGATCCGGCACTGGATGCGGTGGCTGGCAGTGCCGGTGGCGCTCTGGGGCGTGGTGGCATGCAGACCAAGCTTCGTGCGGCCCGGCTGGCGGCGCGTTCTGGTGCTCATACGATTATCGTGGGTGGGCGCCTGGAGCGGGTGCTGGATCGCCTCAAGGCGGGCGAGCGCATTGGTACGTTGCTGTCGCCCGAGCGCGGCCTGCTGGCGGCGCGCAAGCAGTGGTTGGCGGGGCATCTGCAGACTCGTGGCACTCTGGTGCTGGACGCCGGTGCGGTATCGGCGCTGTCCCAGGGCAATAAAAGCCTGCTGCCGGTGGGCGTCAAATTGGTCCAGGGCAGCTTTCGTCGTGGCGAGATGGTGGTGTGTGTGGCTCCGGACGGTCGTGAGATCGCTCGCGGCCTGGCCAACTACAGCGCCCTTGAGGCGCAGAAAATCATTGGGCAGTCGTCTGAAGCGATTGTTGGGTTGTTGGGTTATATGGCTGAGCCGGAGCTGGTTCACCGGGATAACCTGATTCTGGTTTAAGTGAAGGAAGTCTCGATGCGCGTAATGAAGGGATTGCTTGGCCTGTTGTTGGCTATGCCGTTGCTGGCGTCGGCTGAAGAAATTGGTCGCGTGTCGACGGTGTTCAAGTTCGTCGGCCCCAATGATCGGATTGTAGTCGAGGCTTTTGATGATCCGAAGGTCGATGGTGTGACGTGCTATTTGTCTCGGGCCAAGACGGGCGGGGTGAAGGGTGGTCTTGGTCTGGCTGAAGATCGTGCTGAGGCGTCGATAGCGTGTCGTCAGGTGGGGCCGATTCGCTTCAAGGGTGAGTTGAAGGATGGTGATGAGGTGTTCAAGGAGCGCACGTCCCTAGTGTTCAAGACCATGCAGGTGGTGCGCTTCCTCGACAAGAGGCGCAATACCCTGGTGTATCTGGTCTATAGCGACCGTTTGATCGAGGGCAGTCCGCAGAATGCGGTGACGGCAATTCCGATCCTGCCGTGGCCGACGGCCCAATAAATTGGGTGGCGTTGTTTTGCTTGTGTGGGGGGTGGTTTGCCTGCGATGACTGGCTAGCATTCAATGATGATGTTGACTGTTGTGCCGCTATCGCAGGCAAGCCAGCTCCCACATTTGTTTGTGGTGTCTGGTAGCTCGCGGCATGCTCAAATCCGAGGCAATAAAAAACCGACCCTAGGGTCGGTTTTTTAACAAGCTTATCGCTTAGGCTGCAGCAGCAAGGTTCAGAGCCTTGATGTGGCCATTCAGACGACCTTTATGGCGAGCAGCTTTGTTCTTGTGGATGATGCCTTTATCGGCCATACGGTCGATAATTGGCACAGCCAGAACGTAAGCAGCTTGAGCTTTTTCAGCGTCTTTTGCGTCGATGGCCTTAACTACATTCTTGATGTAGGTACGAACCATGGAACGCAGGCTGGCGTTGTGGCTGCGACGCTTCTCAGCCTGTTTTGCACGTTTTTTGGCGGAAGGTGTGTTGGCCACCGTCGAGCTCCTCGAAAGACTTTTTAGGAAATAGCAAACAAAATAGGCCGCGAATCATGCCGATGAGTTGAAGTCTTGTCAAGGGCGGCTGATGCGAACTGCTGAGTGGTCGATCTGAAGAGGCGGGTGATTTATTTCCGGCGCTTGACCTGTAAACTCGCGAGCTTTGGCTCTGTGCTTGTTGCAGGCGCGGAGTATCGCATATGTGGGCGCATTGTTCGCCTGCTCTTTATCTATAGGCAAAAACTCTTTCAATGAATCTGCTCAAGTCGTTGGCCGCCGTCAGCTCTATCACAATGATCTCCCGGGTTTTGGGGTTTGTACGTGACACCCTTGTGGCGCGCTTTTTTGGCGCGAGCATGGCCACAGATGCGTTCTTTATTGCCTTCAAACTGCCCAATCTACTGCGGCGGATCTTCGCCGAGGGTGCGTTTTCCCAAGCGTTTGTGCCGATTCTGGCGGAATACAAGACCCAGCAAGGCGAAGAGGCGACCCGAACATTTATTGCCTATGTCTCGGGCTTGCTGACCCTGGTGCTGATGCTGGTAACGATTGCAGGCATGCTTGCTGCACCCTGGATTATCTGGGCTACAGCGCCCGGGTTTGCCAATACCCCGGAAAAATTCGCCCTCACTACCGATCTGCTGCGGGTGACATTTCCTTATATATTGCTGATTTCCCTGTCGTCCCTGGCGGGTGCAGTCCTTAACACGTGGAACCGTTTCTCGGTGCCAGCCTTCGTGCCGACCCTGCTTAACGTCAGCATGATTATTTTCGTTCTGTTTCTGACGCCGTATTTCGACCCGCCCGTCATGGCTCTGGGTTGGGCGGTGTTGGCCGGCGGCCTGGCGCAATTGTTGTATCAACTGCCGCACCTGAAAAAGATCGGCATGCTCGTGTTGCCACGCCTGAACCTCAAGGACACCGGGGTCTGGCGGGTGATGAAAAACATGCTGCCAGCAATCCTTGGCGTCTCGGTCAGTCAGATTTCCCTGATCATCAACACCGCCTTTGCTTCGTTGCTGGTCTCGGGCTCGGTGTCGTGGATGTACTACGCCGATCGTCTGATGGAGCTGCCGTCGGGCGTGCTGGGCGTGGCATTGGGCACCATTTTGCTGCCGACGCTCGCGCGTACCTATGCCAGCAAGGACCGCCACGAATACTCGCGAATACTCGACTGGGGTTTGCGCCTGTGCTTTGTGCTGGTGCTGCCGTGCTCGCTGGCCCTGGGGATTCTCGCTGAGCCGCTGACCGTTTCTTTGTTCCAGTACGGCCAGTTCAGCGCTTTTGATGCCTCAATGACCCAGCGCGCCCTGATTGCCTACTCCGTCGGCCTGCTGGGTATCATCGTGATCAAGGTTCTGGCCCCCGGCTTTTACGCCCAGCAAAACATTCGTACCCCGGTAAAGATTGCGATCTTCACCCTGGTGGTCACACAACTGCTCAACCTGGTATTCATCGGCCCGCTGGCTCACGCTGGCCTGGCCCTGGCTATCAGTGTTGGTGCCTGCATCAATGCCGGCCTGCTTTTTTATCAGCTGCGTAAGCAGCAAATGTTTCAGCCGCAGCCGGGATGGGGCATGTTTTCCCTCAAGCTGCTGGTGGCTGTGGCGGTGATGTCGGCCGTATTGCTGGTGCTGATGCAGTTGATGCCTGCCTGGGACCAGGGTCACATGCTGGAACGTTTCCTGCGTTTGGGCATGTTGGTGGTCGCCGGTGTGGTAGCGTATTTTGGCATGCTGCTGTTGATGGGATTCCGCTTGCGGGATTTCAATCGCAAGTCGCTGAGTTGATCGCAATCAACAATAAGGCGCCTGTTTTCTCGATTCGATCCATTTGGCCTGCGCTGTTGCCTGTCGTCCGGGGCCGGGTGTGGTTATAATCGACCACTTTATGAGCAAGAAGCGCGTTATGCAGCTGGTTCGAGGTCTCCACAACCTGCGCCCCCAGCATCGGGGCTGTGTCGCCACTATTGGCAACTTTGACGGTGTTCACCGTGGCCACCAGGCTATCCTGGCCCGTCTGCGTGAGCGTGCGGTTGAGTTGGGCGTGCCCAGCTGCGTGGTGATTTTTGAACCACAACCCCGCGAATTTTTCACCCCAGAGACGGCGCCGGCGCGTTTGGCCCGTCTGCGGGACAAATTGCAACTGCTGGCCGAAGAAGGTGTGGACCGCGTCCTCTGTCTGGCCTTCAACCAGCGCTTGCGCAAGCTCAGCGCCGCCGAGTTCGTCGACCGAATCCTGGTAGATGGCCTTGGCGTGCAGCACCTGGAAGTCGGTGACGACTTCCGCTTTGGTTGCGACCGGGTTGGGGATTTCGATTTCCTGCAACAAGCCGGCGTCACTCAGGGGTTTACCGTCGAAGCCGCGCAAACCGTCGAACTGGACGGCCTGCGTGTGAGCAGTACCCAGGTGCGTAATGCCCTGGCCGCTGCCGACTTCGCCTTGGCCGAGCGATTGCTCGGTCGCCCGTTCCGGATTGCCGGGCGGGTCCTGCACGGGCAGAAGCTGGCGCGCCAATTGGGCACGCCAACCGCCAACGTGCAACTCAAGCGCCGTCGCGTGCCACTGACCGGGGTTTACCTGGTCAGTGTCGACATCGACGGCCAGTCGTGGCCCGGAGTCGCCAACATAGGCGTCAGGCCCACGGTTGCAGGTGATGGCAAGGCCCACCTGGAGGTACACCTTTTGGATTTTTCCGGAGATTTATATGACCGGCGTTTGACGGTGGCTTTCCACCAAAAGCTGCGTGAAGAGCAGCGTTTCGCCTCTCTGGAGGCGCTGAAAACGGCGATCAATGCGGATGTCGCCGCCGCCCGTGCACTAGCCGCACCTAGCGCCAATCGCTAATGAAGAGCCTTAAATGACCGACTATAAAGCCACGCTAAACCTTCCGGACACCGCCTTCCCAATGAAGGCCGGCCTGCCACAGCGCGAACCGCAGATACTGCAGCGCTGGGACAGTATTGGCCTGTACGGAAAGTTGCGCGAGATTGGCAAGGACCGCCCGAAGTTCGTCCTGCACGACGGCCCTCCTTATGCCAACGGCACGATTCACATCGGTCATGCGCTGAATAAGATTCTCAAGGACATGATTATTCGTTCGAAAACCCTTTCGGGTTTCGACGCGCCTTATGTCCCAGGCTGGGATTGCCACGGCCTGCCAATCGAACACAAAGTCGAAGTGACCCACGGCAAGAACCTGGGCGCCGACAAGACCCGCGAACTGTGCCGTGCCTACGCCACCGAGCAGATCGAAGGGCAGAAGTCCGAGTTCATCCGCCTGGGTGTGTTGGGCGACTGGGCCAACCCGTACAAGACCATGGACTTCAAGAACGAGGCCGGTGAAATCCGTGCCTTGGCTGAAATCGTCAAGGGCGGTTTCGTGTTCAAGGGCCTCAAGCCGGTGAACTGGTGCTTCGACTGCGGCTCTGCCCTGGCTGAAGCGGAAGTCGAGTATGAAGACAAGAAGTCTTCAACCATCGACGTTGCCTTCCCGATTGCCGACGAAGCCAAGCTGGCTGAAGCCTTCGGGCTGGCGAGCCTGGCCAAGCCAGCCTCCATCGTGATCTGGACCACCACTCCGTGGACCATCCCGGCCAACCAGGCGCTCAACGTGCACTCGGAATTCACCTACGCCCTGGTGGACGTCGGTGACAAGCTGTTGGTGTTGGCCGAAGAACTGGTCGAGTCGTGCCTGACCCGCTACAACCTGCAAGGTTCGGTGATTGCCACCACTACCGGCTCCGCTCTGGAGCTGATCAACTTCCGTCACCCGTTCTATGACCGTCTGTCGCCAATCTACCTGGCTGACTACGTCGAGTTGGGTGCCGGCACCGGCGTGGTTCACTGCTCGCCCGCCTATGGCGTGGACGACTTCGTGATCTGCAAGCAATACGGCCTGGTCAACGACGACATCATCAGTCCAGTGCAAAGCAACGGTGTGTACTCGCCGTCCCTGGAGTTCTTCGGCGGCCAGTTCATCTTCAAGGCCAACCCGGCGATCATCGACAAGCTGGCGGAAGTTGGTGCGCTGTTGCACACCGAAACCATCAGCCACAGCTACATGCACTGCTGGCGCCACAAGACCCCGCTGATCTATCGCGCTACCGCGCAATGGTTCATCGGCATGGACAACGAGCCTACCAGCGGCGAAACCCTGCGCAAGCGTGCGCTCAAGGCCATCGAAGAGACTCAGTTCGTCCCGGCCTGGGGTCAGGCGCGCCTGCACTCGATGATCGCTAACCGTCCGGACTGGTGCATCTCTCGCCAGCGTAACTGGGGCGTGCCGATCCCGTTCTTCCTGAACAAGGAAAGCGGCGAGCTGCACCCGCGCACCGTCGAGCTGATGGAAGTCGTGGCCCAGCGTGTTGAAGAAGAGGGCATTGAAGCCTGGTTCAAGCTGGACGCCGCCGAGTTGCTGGGTGACGAGGCGCCGCTGTACGACAAGATCAGCGACACCCTCGACGTCTGGTTCGATTCGGGCACCACCCACTGGCACGTCCTTCGTGGTTCGCACTCGATGGGTCATGAGACCGGCCCGCGCGCCGACCTGTATCTGGAAGGCTCGGACCAGCATCGCGGCTGGTTCCACTCGTCGCTGCTGACCGGTTGCGCCATCGATAACCACGCGCCGTACCGCGAGCTGCTGACCCACGGCTTCACCGTCGACGAGAACGGCCGCAAGATGTCCAAGTCCCTGGGCAACGTGATCGCGCCGCAGAAGGTCAACGACACCCTGGGCGCCGACATCATGCGCCTTTGGGTCGCCTCGACCGATTACTCGGGCGAGATAGCCGTGTCCGAGCAGATTCTTGCACGCAGCGCCGACGCCTACCGCCGTATTCGCAATACCGCACGCTTCATGTTGTCGAACCTGACCGGTTTCAACCCGGCCACCGACATCCTGCCGGCCGAGGAAATGCTCGCCCTGGACCGTTGGGCTGTGGACCGTACCCTGTTGCTGCAGCGCGAGTTGCAGGAAAACTACGGCGAATACCGCTTCTGGAACGTCTACTCGAAAATTCACAACTTCTGCGTCCAGGAGTTGGGTGGCTTCTACCTCGATATCATCAAGGACCGCCAGTACACCACCGGCGCCAACAGCAAGGCGCGCCGCTCGGCGCAGACCGCGCTGTATCACATCTCTGAAGCGCTGGTGCGCTGGATCGCGCCGATCCTGGCGTTCACCGCCGACGAGCTGTGGGAGTACCTGCCGGGCGAGCGTAACGAATCGGTGATGCTCAACACTTGGTACGAAGGCCTGACCGAGCTGCCGGCCGATTTCGAGCTGGGCCGCGATTACTGGGAAGGGGTGATGGCGGTCAAGGTTGCCGTGAACAAGGAGCTGGAGGTTCAGCGCGCGGCCAAGGCCGTCGGTGGCAATCTGCAGGCCGAAGTAACGCTGTTTGCCGAGGAAGGCCTGACCGCCGACCTGGCCAAACTGAGCAATGAGCTGCGTTTCGTGCTGATCACCTCGACTGCCAGCCTGGCGCCATTCGTCCAGGCTCCGGCCGATGCAGTGGCCACTGAAGTGCCGGGCCTCAAACTCAAGGTGGTCAAGTCAGCCTTCACCAAGTGCGCTCGTTGCTGGCACTGCCGTGAAGACGTCGGCGTGAACCCGGAGCATCCGGAAATCTGTGGTCGTTGTGTCGACAACATCAGCGGCGCGGGCGAGGTTCGTCACTATGCCTAACCAAGCCGGGCCTAATACAGCCAGTCGTTTCGGACGTCTGGGCTGGCTCGTCCTGAGCTTGCTGGTCCTGGTCATTGACCAGGTCAGCAAGGCTCACTTCGAGGGCACCCTGGATATGTTCCAGCAGATCGTGGTTATTCCTGACTATTTCAGCTGGACCCTGGCCTACAACACCGGCGCAGCGTTCAGCTTCCTGGCCGACAGCTCCGGCTGGCAGCGCTGGCTGTTCGCGCTGATTGCCATCGTAGTCAGTGCGGTGCTGGTGGTTTGGCTCAAGCGCTTGGGGCGCGATGACACTTGGCTGGCCGTTGCGCTGGCCTTGGTGTTGGGCGGGGCGTTGGGTAACCTGTACGACCGCATTGCCCTGGGCCATGTAATCGACTTCATTCTGGTGCATTGGCAGAACCGCTGGTATTTCCCTGCGTTCAACTTTGCCGACAGCGCTATTACTGTCGGTGCCGTGATGCTGGCACTGGATATGTTCAAAAGTAAGAAAACCGGAGAAACCGTTCATGACTGAACAGGTATTGGCTGAGCAACGCATCAGCCAGAACACGGAAGTCACCTTGCATTTCGCACTGCGCCTGGAGAACGGCGACACGGTCGACAGCACTTTCGACAAGGCCCCGGCGACCTTCAAGGTCGGCGATGGCAACCTGCTTCCGGGTTTTGAAGCGGCGCTGTTCGGCTTCAAGGCCGGCGACAAGCGCAACTTGCAGATCCTGCCGGAAAACGCCTTTGGCCAGCCGAATCCGCAAAACGTGCAAATCATCCCGCGCTCGCAATTCAAGGACATGGAACTGTCTGAAGGCTTGTTGGTGATCTTCAACGATGCGGCGAATACCGAATTGCCGGGGGTGGTCAAAGCATTCGATGACGCCGAGGTGACTATCGACTTCAATCACCCGTTGGCCGGTAAAACCTTGACCTTTGATGTCGAAATCATCGACGTTAAGGCTCTGTAACTGACGAAGCCGGTTCCAGCGGGGACCGCAATGTTCCAATCTCTTGCGCTGCAAGACACGAGGCACAGCATGCAAATCAAACTCGCCAACCCCCGTGGCTTTTGCGCCGGCGTGGACCGGGCGATCGAAATCGTCAACCGTGCCCTGGAAGTCTTCGGGCCGCCGATTTATGTGCGCCATGAAGTGGTCCACAACAAATTCGTGGTCGAAGACCTGCGTGCTCGCGGCGCCATTTTTGTCGAAGAACTGGACCAGGTGCCGGATGACGTCATCGTGATCTTCAGTGCCCACGGTGTTTCCCAGGCGGTGCGTACCGAAGCTGCAGGCCGCGGCCTGAAAGTGTTCGATGCCACCTGCCCGCTGGTGACCAAGGTGCACATCGAAGTCGCGCGTTACAGTCGCGACGGTCGTGAATGCATCCTGATCGGCCATGCCGGCCACCCGGAAGTCGAAGGCACCATGGGTCAGTATGACGGCAGCAATGGTGGTGCCATCTACCTGGTGGAAGACGAAAAAGATGTCGCCGAGCTGCAAGTGCATAACCCTGACAAGCTGGCTTTCGTGACCCAGACCACCTTGTCCATGGATGACACCAGCCGCGTCATTGATGCTCTGCGCACGCGCTTCCCTGCCATTGGCGGGCCGCGCAAGGACGATATCTGCTACGCCACGCAAAACCGCCAGGATGCCGTCAAGCAGTTGGCCGATGAGTGCGACGTGGTGCTGGTCGTTGGCAGCCCCAACAGCTCCAACTCCAACCGCCTGCGGGAACTGGCCGAGCGCATGGCAACGCCGGCCTACCTGATCGATGGTGCCGAAGACATGCAGCGCAGCTGGTTTGATGGTGTCGAGCGTATTGGCATAACTGCCGGTGCCTCTGCCCCGGAAGTCCTGGTGCGCGGCGTGATTCAGCAATTGCAGGCCTGGGGCGCTACGGGCGCAGACGAGTTGGCCGGACGTGAAGAGAACATCACCTTCTCCATGCCCAAGGAGCTGCGGGTTCGTTCGCTGCTCTGAGTCCCGTGCTGCCCACGTAGCCACGGCACAGCGGCTGCTCGGTCTTGTTATTGCGCAGGCTGATGCGGCCGGTGGGCGCCAACACCACTTGATACAGGCTCAGTTGCTGGTCCGTGGCACATACATGCACGGTACCCGCACGAAAGCCTCCCGCCGCCGACAATAACGGTTCGCCCAAGCCGCTGAAGCGTATCTGGGTCCTGACCGGTGTATTGCCCACAATGGGTATGCGCCCGCTGTCCTGGCGCTCCAGCAGTACCGGGTTGCCTTCGTCCAGATGTCCACGGCCGTTCAGGTCGAGCACAACTCTCCAGCCCAGGCTCCAGTCATTGTCCAAGGCATGAATGACTACTGTCCGATTGCGTGTGATGGCCTCGGTGCGTGCGTAGCGCAGGCCTGCGGCCAGGGTTTCGGCGGCGCTCTGGCGCCGTTGTGACTCAAGCAGGCCCTTGAAGCTGGGCGCCGCCAGTTGAGCCAGGACGCTACTCAATATCAAACCGACCAGCAGCTCGATCAACGTGAAACCTCGTTGTTTCATGTCTCGTCCCTCCATGGACGTTCTCAGTTTGCCCATTCCTTGTCAGCGCCGGTCTGGGCCGGGGAGACGGGCTGCCAGATGGCAGACATAGTTATAGCGTCGACGTCGGTGTGCCGAATGGTGGCCTTCCTGTCCAAAGTATTTCGCTTTGTTCCCAGATGCAGCGCTGCTCGTGGAGCGACGCTAATCTTGGGCGCACAGGAGATTTACCCCTGCCTTTTGATGACCTTCGACATGGATGACGACGGTAATGAATGCTTGCCCAATAACGCCTTGCCCCCAGCCGATCAGTACCGGGCAAACCGGCATGACCCTGATCGAGGTGCTGGTTTCGGTGCTTATTCTCAGCGTCGGCCTGCTGGGTGCGGTGGTGATCCAGCTTAACGCGCTCAAGTACACCGACAGTTCGCGGATGACCAGCCAGGCCAGTTTTATCGCTTACGACATGCTGGACCGGATTCGCGCCAACTCAGGCGCAGATTACTCATGGTCACAAACGCAGAGCGGTTCCTCCAGGCCCTCAGGGGCCAGCGTTCGTGATTTGGACCTGCATGACTTTGAGGCCAATATCATCCGCTTTGCCGGGGAGAGCGCCAAAGGTTCGGTTGCCATCAATCAGCGGGAGGCGACCATCAGCATCAGTTGGGATGATTCTCGCGCTGCCAATGTCGGCAATACCCGTGAAACCTTCACTCTGGCCAGTCGAGTTGCCGTCGATCCGCGAGCCTTGCAATGAGGCGGCCCTGCCGTGGTTTTGGGCTGATTGAGCTGCTGCTGGCGCTGACCCTTGGATTGGTAGTGGTGATGACCGTTGTCCAGGTGTCCCTTGCCACGCGAAACACCTACGCCAGCCGACATGCGTCGACGTTATTGCAGGACGATGCCCGATTTGTCCTGAGCAAGATGATTCAGGAGATTCGTCTGGCAGGTATGTTCGGTTGCCTGTCCACTGCGTCGATCAGTGATGCCCCGGCTGAGTTTTCCAGGCCTGTTGGTTGGGCTGGTACTGGCAGCTCAAAGGTTCTGACGTTGGTCACGGGCGATGTGGGTAGTGAAGGCAGCAATCCAGATTGGACGGTGCTCTCCAATTGCGTCGAGAGTGCCCGGGCCTATGCTGGCGTGTCACCCAAGCCTGGCCCCGGACAGATCAGCTTTCCCATTCGCAAACTGACTTACACCTTTGAGTCCGGCCAGTTGAAACTCAGTACCCCTTCGACACCGGCCAAGGCAGTTCTGGTGGATAGCGTGCGAGCATTCGAGCTCAGCTTCGGGATGGCCGGCGCGGCAGGGTCTAGTGTTGTGACGCGGTATGACAGTAATCCGGACGATGAATCCCTGGTGCGTAGCATACGTATCCTTCTGACCCTCCAGGATCCTGGAGGTCGCGTACGGGACCAGACCTATAGCGTCGCCGCAGCCCTGCGTAATCGCCTTGAGTAGCCGTGGCATGTCGCGGCAGAGCGGTATGGTCCTGCTGATCAGTCTGGTGTTTCTGCTGTTGTTGACAGTCATCGGTCTGTCCTCGATGCAAGCGGCCACTTTGCAGGAAAAAATCGCCGGCAGCATCAGGCACCGCAACCAATCCTTTCAGGCCGCCGAAAGCGGGTTAAGGCTTGGGGAGTCCGCTGTGCAGGCTCCTGGATTTGCTTTGCAGCCATGTCCCTCGCTAGCCACCTGCGCACCGCCGAAAGAGTCGATTTCGGTGAGTGGGCCAGGAACAGATCCAGTCTCGGCCGTCACTTGGGTCGCTCTAAAGGGGGGCGTCTATGGCATTCAAAATCTGGGACGTGGCGTGGGCTTGGCTCATTTGCCGAACGGAACTTCGGCGACCGTATATCGGGTAACTGCCGCAGGTATCAGCGGCCATTCGCGCACCGTACTGGAGGCCGTGTATGCGCGGGTATCCGTGGGTGATTCTGCAGGGCCCAGGTTTCGACGAGTCATGTGGCGACAACTTCACTAGGTAAGAAGCACGATGAGCAGAGATATCAAAGGTTTTACACTGATCGAGTTACTGATCGCTGTTGCGATCATCGCCATCCTGGCCGGCATTGCCTATCCCGGTTATACCGCTCACCTGAAAAAGGTCTATCGCACGGAAATTGTCGGTCTGCTCACCGAGCAAGCCCAACATCTCGAGCGTTATTACGTGAGAAATGGCATTTTTATTGACGCCAGCGGCGTCAGCGCCGGTAATGATCGCTATAAAATCACGGTGACGTTGAACCCGCAGGATTTCAGCTTGATGGCCACGCCCCTCGCCGGTTCGGTGATGATGGGCGACTCCTGTGGTGACTTCAGCTTGATCAGTACCGGCGCGCGGAGCAATCCGGGTGCTGCGCCCGACATGACTCGTAAAGAGTGCTGGGGGCGATGAGGTAGATGGGCGTGGGGTGCCAGGTGCACTCTTTTCTTTTTATCGGCTGGATCGAAGATGGCTAAGCAACAGCAAGTAGTGGTGGTCGGTGGTGGCGTTATCGGCCTGTTGACGGCGTTCAACCTGGCAACCCAGGGACAGGCGGTGGTGCTGCTGGACCGTTCGGCGGTGGGGCAGGAGGCTTCCTGGGCGGGTGGTGGCATTGTTTCGCCGCTTTACCCGTGGCGCTACAGTCCTGCAGTGACCGCCCTGGCGCATTGGTCTCAGGATTTTTATCCTCAGTTGGCCGAGCGTCTTTTTGCAGCCACCGGAGTGGACCCTGAGGTTCATACCACTGGCTTGTATTGGTTGGATCTGGGCGATGAGGCTGAGGCCCTGGCTTGGGCGGCCCGTGAAGGACGACCACTGAGCAAGGTAGATATTTCGGCTGTCCGTGATGCTGTACCGGTGTTGGGTCCAGGGTTCTCACAAGCTATCTACATGGCGGGCGTGGCCAACGTGCGTAACCCACGATTGGTAAAGTCCCTCAAGGCTGCCCTGCTGGCGTTGCCTGGTGTCACCGTGCATGAGCACTGCGCGGTGGAGGGATTTATTTGTGAGGGTGGCAAAATTGTTGGTGTGAACACGGCGCTTAGTGAGTTTCGGGGTGACCACGTGGTACTCGCCGCCGGTGCCTGGAGTGGCGAGTTGCTGGGTAGCCTGGGGCTGGAGTTGCCCGTGGAGCCGATCAAGGGGCAGATGATTCTGTACAAGTGCGCGTCAGACTTCTTGCCGTGCATGGTACTAGCCAAGCGTCGCTATGCGATCCCGCGGCGAGATGGGCATATTCTGATTGGTAGCACCCTGGAGCATGACGGCTTCAATAAAACAACGACTGACAAGGCGCTGCAGAGCCTGAAAGCCTCAGCTGTGGAGCTGATACCGGCGCTGGCGGATGCTGAGGTCGTGGGGCATTGGGCCGGATTGCGGCCAGGGTCGCCGGAAGGCATTCCCTATATTGGCAAGGTGCCAGGGTTTGATGGGCTTTGGCTAAATTGCGGGCATTACCGTAATGGGCTGGTGCTGGCGCCGGCATCCTGTCAGTTGTTTGTCGATTTGTTGCTGGAGTGCGAGCCGATCATTGACCCCGCGCCGTATGCACCGACAGGGCGGATCTAGACGCAATCCAGGAGCGTGCAAGCCTGCTCCTGGATTATTGCGGCTGAATCAACGCCCGATAGACTTCGGCCCCTGCTCCAGATGCCCCTGAGTGCAATACCACTCCTGACGCGAGCTTAGGGCGTGATCTTGCGGCAAATGCACGCCACAGTGAGCGCAACGGACCATGGGCGCCGCACCTTGCTCGTGGGGCCGTTGTTGCGTCGGCACGGGGCGCTTGAACTTGCGCCATAACCATACCGCGGCAGCAATCAGAGCAATCCAGAACAGTAAACGAACCATGGTCAGTAGCTTCTCGACAAGGAATGCGGCAGTTTAGCCAAGGACGTGACCGGCGCACAGGGGAATAAAGTCGCGCCATAAAAAAGGAGCCCCTGGGGGCTCCTTTTGGCATCGCATCGACCGTTAGTCAAATACGCCAAGCGTCATGTAGCTGAACCACGAGCGGTCTTCGTTATTGCCCAGGGCTTCAGGGGTCTCTTCTTCGATCACGTCTCCGTTCTCGTCATGAGGCTTCAAGTCCGAAGGAATAGAATCCTTGGCATCCTGGTACTGCTTGATCACGTCCTGGTTGGCGCGGGTTTCGCCCGGCGGCAGCGGTGGGCGGGATTCGATCAGGCCCAAGGTGTACTTGCTCAACCACGAACGGTTGTCAGCTTCAGCCACTTGCGGCACGAACTGACCGTCTGTCAGGCTTGGGTGGTCCGGGTAGTTGAGCTTCAAGGTTTCCAAGCTAGTGGTCGCCAGGGCGTCCAGGTGCAGGCGCTGGTAAGCCTCGGTCATCACTGCCAGGCCATCACCCACGGATGGGGTTTCCTGGAAATTCTCCACTACATAGCGACCACGGTTAGCGGCAGCTACATAAGCCTGGCGGGTCAGGTAGTAGTGGGCCACGTGGATCTCGTAGGAAGCCAGCAGGTTGCGCAGGTAGATCATGCGCTGCTTGGCGTCCGGCGCGTAGCGGCTGTTGGGGTAGCGGCTGGTCAGCTGGGCGAACTCGTTGTAGGAGTCGCGCGCGGCACCTGGGTCACGCTTGGTCATGTCCAGCGGCAGGAAGCGCGCCAGCAGGCCAACGTCCTGGTCAAACGAGGTCAGGCCCTTGAGGTAGTAGGCGTAATCCACGTTTGGATGCTGCGGGTGCAGGCGGATAAAACGCTCGGCGGCGGACTTAGCAGCTTCCGGCTCGGCGTTCTTGTAGTTGGCGTAGATCAGTTCGAGCTGGGCCTGGTCGGCGTAGCGGCCGAACGGATACCGCGACTCCAGTGCCTTGAGCTTGGCCGTGGCGCTGGTGTAACTGTTGTTGTCCAGGTCGGCCTGAGCTTGCTGGTACAGCTCGACTTCGCTGAGGTTTTCGTCGACGACGTCCTTTGTTGACGAGCAAGCAGCAGTCATGGCGAGGATGGCGATCAGCAGCAGGTGTTTCACTTGCATGGCGGCTTGCGTCCCTATGACGGCCGCTGTCTTGGGCGGGGCCGTCCTGTTATGATGAGCGCCCCGTTGAAAGCCTCGGGGCAAAAGACGCCGTATTTAACCACAAGCGCGCAGCCGAAACCAAAGGCTGTGCCACGCCTAGTCTGAGCATGTCCGATAAAATTGAACTTAGCGCAGAGGTGCCGTCCGAATTGGGCGGCCAACGCCTCGATCAAGTCGCCGCACAATTATTCGCTGAGCACTCGCGCTCGCGCCTTTCCGCCTGGATCAAAGACGGCCGCCTGACTGTGGATGGAGCGGTTATCCGCCCGCGAGACATAGTCCATGGCGGTGCGATTCTTGAGCTGACTGCCGAGCAGGAAGCCCAGGGAGAATGGATCGCCCAGGACATTGAACTGGACATCGTCTATGAAGACGACGACATCCTGGTGATCAACAAACCCGCGGGCCTGGTGGTTCACCCGGCTGCCGGGCACGCTGATGGCACCCTGCTCAATGCTTTGTTGCACCATGTGCCGGACATCATCAATGTCCCGCGCTGCGGCATCGTGCATCGACTGGACAAGGACACCACCGGTCTTATGGTGGTGGCCAAGACCATTCAGGCGCAGACGCGGCTGGTTATACAATTGCAGAGCCGCAGCGTTAGCCGGATCTATGAATGCATTGTGATCGGTGTGGTAACGGCAGGTGGCAAGATCAACGCCCCTATCGGTCGCCACGGCCAGCAGCGCCAGCGCATGGCGGTGATGGAGGGCGGCAAGCAGGCCGTCAGCCATTATCGCGTGCTGGAGCGTTTCCGTTCCCACACTCATGTGCGGGTCAAGCTGGAAACCGGTCGTACTCACCAGATTCGGGTGCACATGGCCCACATCAACTTCCCGTTGGTCGGGGATCCGGCCTATGGCGGCCGCTTCCGTATTCCGCCGGCGGCCAGTGCGACCATGATTGAATCCCTGAAAACCTTCCCGCGTCAGGCGCTGCATGCACGCTTCCTGGAGCTGGATCATCCGACGAGCGGTAAGCGGATGAGCTGGGAATCGCCACTTCCGGACGACTTTGTCTGGTTGTTGTCGCTGCTCAAGCAGGATCGTGAGGCGTTTATCGGATGAGTGACTGGCTGATTCCTGACTGGCCCGCGCCGGCCGGGGTGAAAGCCTGTGTCACCACTCGTTCTGGCGGCGTCAGTCTGGCGCCGTTTGACAGCCTCAACCTTGGCGATCATGTCGAAGACAGCCCCGAGGCTGTCAGCGAAAATCGTCGACGCTTGACTGATGTCTTCTCTATTCAGCCGGCCTGGTTGCGCCAAGTCCACGGTGTGACTGTGGTCGAAGCCGATCCTGGCCGTATTGCCGAGGCCGATGGCAGTTGGACCAGCACCCCCGGCATCGCCTGCACGGCGATGACGGCTGATTGTTTGCCTGCCTTGTTTTGCAATCGCGCCGGTACTCGTGTCGCCGCAGCTCATGCCGGTTGGCGTGGCTTGGCGGCTGGTGTACTGGAAGCGGCCTTCGAAAGCCTGGAGGTTGCTCCTGCCGAAGTACTGGTCTGGTTGGGGCCGGCCATTGGTCCACAAGCTTTTGAGGTCGGCCCGCAAGTGCGCGAAGCCTTCATGCAGCAATTGCCTATAACGGCTGAAGCTTTCGTTCCCAGCCAAAATCCGGGCAAGTTCATGGCCGACATCTACCAGTTAGCTCGCCTGCGCTTGGCCGCACGCGGCATTACCGCGGTATACGGTGGTGGTTTTTGCACCGTGACTGACCCTCGCTTCTATTCTTACCGGCGCAGCCCTCGCACCGGTCGGTTTGCCTCCCTTGTCTGGCTCGAACGCTAGACTCTTCTGATCTACATCAATCCCGGGCAGCTTGAATCTTCCAGAATCGACCGCATCTATAGGGGTGTCTGGCAGGTTTCTTCATTCAGGATGTGTTTATAGCTCCGGCCTGCTCAAAAGGAAGGTGACTAATGCGTATTGATCGTTTAACCAGCAAATTGCAGTTGGCATTATCGGACTCTCAATCCCTGGCGGTTGGCCTTGATCATCCTGCCATCGAGCCTGCGCACTTGATGCAGGCGCTTCTGGAGCAGCAAGGCGGCTCCATCAAGCCGTTGCTGATGCAGGTAGGCTTTGACATCAACAGCCTACGCAAAGAGTTGAGCAAAGAGCTCGACCAACTGCCAAAAATCCAAAATCCTACCGGCGACGTGAATATGTCCCAGGATTTGGCGCGCCTGCTCAACCAGGCAGATCGCCTGGCCCAGCAGAAGGGCGACCAGTTCATCTCCAGCGAGCTGGTGTTGCTTGCCGCCATGGACGAGAACAGCAAACTCGGCAAATTGTTGCTGGGCCAGGGCGTGAGCAAGAAGGCCCTGGAAAATGCCATCAACAACCTGCGCGGTGGCGAGGCGGTGAATGACCCTAATCATGAGGAGTCCCGCCAAGCCCTGGATAAATACACCGTCGACCTGACCAAGCTCGCTGAAGAAGGCAAGCTCGATCCAGTGATTGGCCGTGACGACGAAATTCGCCGCACCATCCAGGTCCTGCAGCGTCGCACCAAGAACAATCCGGTGCTGATCGGTGAACCTGGCGTGGGTAAAACCGCCATTGCCGAAGGGCTGGCCCAGCGCATCATCAATGGTGAAGTGCCTGATGGCCTGAAGGGCAAGCGCCTGTTGTCCCTGGACATGGGCTCGCTGATTGCTGGCGCCAAGTTTCGTGGCGAGTTCGAAGAGCGTTTGAAATCTCTGCTTAACGAGCTGACGAAGCAGGAAGGGCAGATCATTCTATTTATCGACGAACTGCACACCATGGTCGGCGCCGGTAAAGGCGAAGGCGCCATGGATGCTGGCAACATGCTCAAGCCCGCCTTGGCACGGGGCGAGTTGCATTGCGTCGGCGCTACCACGCTCAACGAATACCGTCAGTACATTGAAAAGGATGCCGCGCTTGAGCGCCGCTTCCAGAAAGTTTTGGTGGAAGAGCCGAGCGAAGAGGACACCATCGCAATCCTGCGGGGCCTGAAAGAGCGTTATGAGGTTCACCACAGGGTGGCGATCACTGACGGCGCGATCATCGCGGCGGCCAAATTGAGCCATCGCTACATCACCGATCGTCAGTTGCCCGACAAGGCCATTGACCTGATCGACGAAGCGGCCAGCCGCATTCGCATGGAAATCGACTCCAAGCCGGAAGTGCTGGATCGCCTGGAGCGGCGCCTGATTCAACTTAAGGTTGAATCCCAGGCCCTGAAAAAAGAAAAGGATGAGGCGGCGATCAAGCGCCTGGAAAAACTCCAGGAAGAAATTGCCCGTCTGGAGCGTGAGTATTCGGATCTCGAAGAGATCTGGGCCGCGGAAAAAGCCGAAGTCCAGGGGTCTGCTCAGATTCAGCAAAAGATCGAGCAGTCCCGCCAGGAACTGGAATCCGCCCGCCGCAAGGGCGATCTGAATCGCATGGCCGAGTTGCAGTACGGGGTGATTCCTGACCTGGAACGCAGCCTGCAAATGGTCGACCAGCACGGCAAAAGCGAGAACCAGTTGCTGCGCAGCAAGGTGACCGAGGAAGAAATTGCCGAAGTCGTCTCCAAGTGGACGGGTATTCCTGTGTCGAAAATGCTCGAAGGCGAGCGCGACAAATTGATGAAAATGGAAAGCCTGTTGCACCAGCGTGTCATCGGCCAGGAAGAGGCGGTGGTCGCGGTGTCCAACGCGGTACGGCGTTCCCGAGCCGGGTTGTCCGACCCGGACCGTCCGAGCGGCTCGTTCATGTTCCTTGGCCCGACCGGTGTGGGTAAAACCGAACTGTGCAAGGCTTTGGCCGAGTTTCTCTTTGATACTGAAGAGGCCATGGTGCGGATCGATATGTCCGAGTTCATGGAGAAACATTCTGTGGCTCGCCTGATCGGGGCACCACCAGGCTACGTGGGATACGAAGAAGGCGGTTACCTGACCGAAGCGGTACGGCGTAAGCCTTACTCGGTGATCCTCCTGGACGAGGTCGAGAAGGCCCATCCGGATGTGTTCAACGTGTTGCTGCAAGTGCTGGAAGACGGCCGTCTGACGGACAGCCACGGACGTACCGTGGATTTTCGCAATACGGTGATCGTGATGACCTCCAACCTGGGCTCGGCGCAGATTCAGGAGCTGGTGGGCGATCGCGAAGCGCAGCGCGCAGCAGTGATGGATGCGGTATCGACGCACTTCCGGCCGGAGTTCATTAACCGGATCGATGAAGTGGTGATCTTCGAGCCATTGGCCCGAGATCAGATTGCCGGTATCGCCGAGATCCAGTTGGGTCGCCTGCGCAGTCGTCTGGCGGAGCGCGAGTTGGCGCTGGACCTGAGTGGCGAGGCGTTGGACAAACTGATCGCTGTGGGCTATGACCCGGTGTATGGCGCACGGCCGTTGAAGCGTGCGATCCAGCGCTGGATCGAGAACCCGTTGGCGCAGTTGATCTTGTCGGGCAGCTTTATGCCTGGTACCAGCGTCACGGCAACTGTGGAACACGACGAAATCGTCTTTCACTAAGCCCGGACTGCATGGCTATAAGAAGAGGCCCCGCACTGCGGGGCCTTTTTTTTCGATAGGGCGTTGAACTGTAAGGCAAAGGCTTGTAAAGTGCGCCCCGCAGTATGTCAGCCCAACGGTTTCTTCTCCCCAAGGAGAAATCTGAAACAAGTCGCAAATCATTGTCTTAAAAGCAATTTAAAGGGTTGACAGGGGTTTTTAAGATTGTAGAATAGCGCGCCTCGGAGGCACGAACGCAGCGATGCAATCGGGTCGAAGAGAAGGTAGTAAGCAGCAAAGTTTCACTTTGAAATATGTAGTTCCGTGATAGCTCAGTTGGTAGAGCAAATGACTGTTAATCATTGGGTCCCAGGTTCGAGTCCTGGTCACGGAGCCAATTTCAAGCCGGGGTATAGCGCAGTCCGGTAGCGCGCCTGCTTTGGGAGCAGGATGTCAGGAGTTCGAATCCCCTTACCCCGACCATATTTGGGTCGTTAGCTCAGTTGGTAGAGCAGTTGGCTTTTAACCAATTGGTCGTAGGTTCGAATCCCACACGACCCACCATTTTTGAACCCAGTTAACGCTGGAATCGAATCTTAAGATCAGAGGCCAAAAGCACTGATCGTAGAAGGCGACTTGTAAAGGTCGCCTTTTTTTACCGGGGTATAGCGCAGTCCGGTAGCGCGCCTGCTTTGGGAGCAGGATGTCAGGAGTTCGAATCCCCTTACCCCGACCATATTAAAAATCCTCGTATCGAAAGATACGGGGATTTTTTTTGCCTGCGATAGCGGTAGGGCAGCTGGCGAATACCCTTTGGCGGGCAAGCCCGCTCACCACGGAGTAATGTTAGGCGCTCCATTCCCTTAACTCACCGGCAATAAGGCAAGCCCGGCTCCCACAGAAGCCGGGCACTCCACATCAAACTGCGCTGTTAGTGCAACTTGAGCCTCGGCTCCGTACCGCGCCCAATCTTGCTGCCCAGCATCAACATCATTGTGCGGAAGAAGCCATACAGCGCCATCTGGTGCATGCGATACAGCGACACATAAAACATCCGCGCCAACCAGCCTTCCAGCATCACGCTGCCGGTCAGGTTGCCCATCAAGTTACCCACCGCTGAAAAACGCGACAACGAGATCAGCGATCCATAGTCGGTGTACTTGTAGGTGGGCAACGCCTTGCCTTCAATGCGCAATTTCAGCGATTTTGCCAGCAACGACGCCTGCTGGTGAGCCGCCTGCGCCCGTGGTGGCACGTTGTGGTCGGTGCCCGGTTGTGGGCAGGCCGCGCAATCACCGAAGGCGAAGATGTTTTCGTCACGGGTGGTTTGCAGGGTCGGCAAGACCTGCAGTTGGTTGATGCGGTTGGTTTCCAGCCCGGCAATGTCCTTGAGAAAACCTGGTGCGCGAATCCCAGCAGCCCAGACCTTCAGGCTGGCAGGAATTACCTGGCCGCTGCTGGTGATCAGGCTGTCGGCGGTCACTTCACTGACTGCTGCATTGGTCAGCACCGTAACCCCGAGTTTCTCCAGGGTATTATGCACCGGCCCGCCAATGCGCTCTGGCAGGGCAGGCAACACCCGTGGCCCGGCTTCGATCAGGGTGATGTGCATGTTTTCCGGTTTGATCCGGCCCAGGCCATAGGCTGCCAGTTCGTGGGCGGCGTTATGTAACTCGGCAGCCAGTTCAACACCGGTCGCGCCGGCGCCGACGATAGCCACGCTGATCTGTTCCACTGCATCGGTCTGCCCGGCGTGGGCGCGCAAATAGTGATTGAGCAGTTGCTGATGGAAACGCTCGGCCTGTTTGCGGGTGTCGAGGAACAGGCAGTGTTGCGCTGCGCCCGCGGTGCCGAAGTCATTGGTCGTGCTGCCGACGGCGATGACCAGGCTGTCATAGCTCAGCTCACGGGCGGGCACCAATTCCAGGCCTTGTTCGTCGAGGGTGGCGGCCAGTTGGATTTTTTTCTGCTCGCGATCAAGCCCACTCATGCGCCCCAGCTGGAACTCGAAGTGGTTCCATTTTGCCTGGGCGACATAGTTGAGTTCATCTTCCGAAGAATTCAGCGAGCCCGCTGCCACCTCGTGCAGTAATGGTTTCCAGATGTGGGTGAGGTTGGCGTCCACCAGCGTGATGCTGGCTGTGCCGCGCTTGCCCAAAGTCTTACCCAGGTGGGTAGCCAACTCCAGGCCGCCGGCGCCGCCGCCGACGATAATAATACGATGGGTCATGGGGATATCTCGCAAGGCTAAAAGAAATCGGTGCAGTTACCCGAGCGAGCGCCAGGCAGCTCATAGCGTCAGGTAACTCAAAAGGCGGCTCAGCAGACCCAGCCCGATCACTATCACCAGGACCACACCAAGGAGCAGCCACGGCCGGAAAGGCTTGCGCTCGACCTGGTTCTGGGACAGTTGCAGGTACTCTTCGACATGTTGTTGGTCGTCGGGGTTCAAGCGGCTGGTCATAAGGGCCTCGTCAGGTAGACGTTGCAAAAGGGAGCCACATTACAGCCGTGCGATTGGCGGCATTGCCAGCAGCATAGTCGTTGATCGATTCACAGGCTGATGCCGACATCAAACACTATGCTGCGCCCCAGGTTGTTGCGCAAGAAATCCGGGGCCTCGGGGTGGGCGAACAGCACCCTGGCAAACGTTGGCCCCACCAATGACAAGGAACGCCAACCCTGGCGCAGGTATTCGGTGGGTGGGGGGAAGTGGCTGTTGAGGTCCAGCACCTCACGCTTGAGGCTGGCGAAGGCGATGATATCCAGCTCCCCCAGGTCCATCCCGCGCTCCTTGTAGTTATGGGCTTTCTTGCGCAGGGTCGGTGCCAGGCGCAGCAGGAACTCATGGGCGGGAATACGTTTGGGCTTGGCCTCGCGCCGCACCAATTGGCTCAGGGAGAATGCGCTGCGCCGGCGCAACAGCTCGTCGCGCCATTCGTCATTGAGGCGCCGGCCCTCGTCGAGGACAAAAAACACTTCAAAACTGGCGTCGCGAAACAGCACGTCTGGGGGCTCTTGCCCGGCGGCATGAAACTCTTCGGCACGGTAGGGCACGTTCAAGCCTTGCAGCAGGCGCTGGCAGACCCAACGCTCACGCTCCCATTTGCGGGCATTGGACAGGAACGCGTTGGCTTGTTCGGCCGCTATGGTGAGCAGGCGCAAATAATCTGAGTCATCCATGGCTAAAGCTTAGCGTTCAAATGATGACCGCAGGAAGTCCCGCGTCAAAAGGTCGGTGTAGACTGGCCACTTGATGGCTATCCCTGGCATGAGGAGTATGTGGTGAAGTTTTTTGTCGTGGTGTTCTTGAGCCTTTTTCCCCTTTGGGCCCAGGCCGTCGAAGTGGGCGAACAAGTGGCGCCCTGGACCCTGCTCGATCAATTCGACGTGGCCTACACCCTCGATAACCAAGCGAAAATCTTGCTGGTGGCGCGCAGTATGGACGCCGCCAAACGGGTAGATACGGCGCTGCAAGGCCGGCCCCAAGGCTATCTGGAGGCGCGGCATGTGGTGTTTGTTGCCGACATTCAGCGTATGCCCAGGCTGGTCGCCAAGTTGTTCGCGGTTCCGGCGATGCAGGCTTACAACTACCGCGTCATGCTCGATCGCGACGCGCGGATCGTTCCCCGTTATCCGGCGCCTGTGGATAAAGTGCTGTGGCTGCAACTGGACAACGGCAAGCTGGTGGCGCGACACGAATACAGCTCTGCCTGCGAACTGCGCCAAGCCCTGGAGCAGGTGAAGCCGTGATCAGCGCAGCCGTGCTTGCGCCAGAAACCCTTATCATCGGCTGGCTGCTGTACGCCCCGGTGGTGATGTGGGCGGTCCTGCGTGCGCCCTGGGTCGAGCTGTTTGCTGACCGGCGACGTCAGCACCTGCTGTTTGGCACGATGTTCGCGCTATTCATGTTGTGGCTGGTACGGCGGGATTTCGACACTGGCGTGTCTTACCACTTTATCGGCATGACCGCCGTGACCCTGTTGCTCGACTGGCCCCTGGCAATCGTCGCGGGGCTGATCGCGCAAGTCGGCCTGGTGCTGCTCGGCCGCCAAGACTTGGCGGCGGTCGGGGTCAACGGCATGTTGCTGGTCCTGTTGCCGGTGTTGGTCACCGAAGCCTGCGCGTTGCTGGTGGAGCGAGCCCGGCCGCGCAATCCATTTGTGTACATCTTCTGTTCCGGCTTTTTTGCGGCGGCTCTGTCGGCATTGCTGTGTCTGTTGGTAGGGTTGGGGCTGTTGTGGTTTGACGGGCGCTTTGCGATGCCTGAATGGCTGGAGGATTTCGTCGGTTACCTGTGGCTGATCATTTTCCCCGAAGCCTTTATCAACGGCATGGTAATCAGTGCGCTGGTGGTGTTTCGCCCAGAATGGCTGGAAACCTTCAACCGCACACGGTACCTCTCGGCGCCCTGGAAGGACGACGATTCGCGGTCTTGATCCAGGTCAAATCCTGGGCAGGCAAGTGGTCTCATGCTCTGCGAAACTTCCAGGAGCACGATCATGAGTGTGTACGAGTGGGCACGGCAGGAGTTACGCAGAAGCCAGGATGCGGCACAGGAAATCGGTTTTGATCCGGGTTTGAGCCTGCGCGCCCTGCTCAGTGCGGTGGTGCAGCAGAGCAAGGGCGTGCGCAGCGTCGAGGACCTGGCCGACGAGTTGCAATTTCTCGCGGAGAACCTCGACGATCAGCAGGATTACGGCTTTATGCGGCCTTAGTGTTTTGGTTGAAGGTCTTCAGAGAACAGCTCGTCCTCGGCGTCCGGGCTGAGCGCAATCTTGTGTTCTTCCGACGCCCAGGCACCCAGGTCGATCAGTTTGCAGCGGTCCGAGCAGAACGGCCGGTTGGTGTTGGTCTCTTTCCATTCCACGGGCGCGCCGCAGGTTGGGCATTCGACTGTCAAGGGTTGGCTCATGATCGGCCTCCACGCAAAGTAAGGTAAAAGTGGTGCAGTCGCTCGACCTCGCTGTGCAGCCAGGCCAGGTCTTGGTCATTGACCAGCACATCGTCGGCATGGCGCAAGCGGTCTTCCCGAGTGGCCTGGGCCTTGAGAATCGCCTGCACCTGTTCTTCGCTGATGCCGTCGCGCTGAAGGGTACGCTGAATCTGTAGCGATTGCGGCACGTCGATCACCAGGACTCGCTGAGTCATGGTGTACTGACCGGATTCGATCAGCAGCGGCGACACTAGGATCGCATAAGGCGATTGGGCTCGCGCCAAATGGCTGCGAATCTCTTCGTCAATCAGCGGATGCAGCAAAGCTTCCAGCCAGCGGCGTTCTTCGGGGACTTCGAAGATCCGCTTGCGCAGGGCTGCGCGGTCCAATTGGCCATCGGGCAGCAGAACATCAGCGCCAAAATGCTCGGCAATACTCGCCAGTGCCGGCCTTCCGGGTTCGACCACCCAGCGGGCAGCGTGGTCGGCGTCAATCAGGTCCACGCCAAGGTCGACAAAGTGCTGGGCCGCCGCGCTTTTGCCACTGCCGATGCCGCCAGTGAGGCCAAGAATCCAGGGTGTTGCAACAGGAGTGGTCATCTGAAACCGACAGACTGCAAATAGAAGTCGGTTATTTGACCACCCCAGAGCAATGCAATCCAGCCGGCAATGGCCAGATAAGGACCAAAAGGCATAGGTGTCGACGTCTGGGCGTTACGTAGCCGTAGCAGGATCAGGCCCGTTATCGCCCCGACCAACGAGGCGAGCAACAGCGTCATCGGCAGGATTTGCCAGCCGCCCCAGGCGCCGAGCATGGCCAGCAGCTTGAAATCGCCATGGCCCATGCCGTCCTTGCCGGTGATCAGTTTGAACAGCCAGAACACCGACCACAGGCTCATGTAGCCAGCAACCGCGCCCCATAGCGCGTCAGGCGGCGACACAAGCAGGCCAAACTGATTGACGATCAACCCGAGCCAGAGCAGGGGCAATACCAGCACATCTGGCAACAATTGATGATCAGCATCGATCAAGGTCATCGCAATCAGGCCCCAGCTCAACAGCAATACCCCACCGGCCTGCCAACCGAAGCCGTAATGCCAGGCAATGAACGCCGAGATTAGCCCGCATGCCAACTCGACGAGGGGGTAGCGTGCACTAATGGGGTTATGGCACCCCGCGCAGCGGCCTCTGAGCAGCAGGTAACTGAGCAGTGGAATGTTTTCCCAGGGGCGAATTGGCCGCGAGCAGTGCGGGCAACAGGAGTTGGGGTGCAGCAGGTTGTAGGTTGGGCCGCTTGGCTCCGGGGGCAGGCCCAGTACTTCATGGGCCTGCCCCCGCCATTCCCGCTCCAGCATCTTTGGCAGGCGCCACACCAGCACGTTGAGGAAACTTCCGATGATCAGGCCAAGCACCAGCGCGATCCATACGAACACCCATGGCTGATCGGTCAGCACTTCGTTCAGTGGCATGCTCAAAACGCCGCGCCGAGTTGGAAGATTGGCAGGTACATGGCCACCACCAGCGCCCCGACAATGCCGCCGAGCACTACCATTATCAGCGGCTCCATGAGGCTGGTGAGGCTGTCCACCATATTGTCGACGTCCGCTTCGTAATGGTTGGCAACTTTTTCCAGCATGCTGTCCAGGGTGCCCGACTCCTCACCGATGGCGGTCATCTGAATAGCCATGCCCGCAAATAGGCCACTGCAAGCCATGGTCTGGTTCAACTGCATCCCTGTTGATACATCCTGGCGCATACGATTGATTGCCTGTCTGAATAGTCCGTTGCCGGCGGTCCCTGCCACCGAATCCAATGCCTGCGCCAGCGGTACCCCGGCCGCGAAAGTGGTGGAGAGCGTACGGGCATAGCGGGCGACGGCCGACTTTTTCAGCAGTGTGCCTGTCAGTGGGATTTTCAACAAACTGGCATCCAGCCAGTGGCGAAAGCCGGGTGATCGGCGATGGATGTGGCGCAGGCCGAAAACACTGGTACCCAAGGCCAGTACGAGCATCCACCAGGCTTGTTGCATGAATTCGGACAGCGCAATGACCATCAAGGTAAAAGCCGGCAACTGTGCATCAACCCCGGCAAAAAGCCCCTGGAACTGCGGCACGACATGGATCAACAGGATGGCGCTGACGACAGTGGCGACAACCAGCACTGCCAGCGGGTAGGTCATTGCCTTCTTGATCCTGGCCTTGAGTTGTTGGCTTTTTTCCAGATGGATTGCCACGCGCTCCAGAAGGGTTTCCAGGGCGCCAGCCTGTTCACCTGCTGCGATCAGGTTGCAGTACAGCTCGTCGAAATACTGCGGTTTTTTAAAAAGGGCGACGGCCAGGCTGCTGCCAGCGGCGATCTCTTGCTTCAGTCCATGCACCAGCGAGCGCATATGCCGATTGTCGAAGCCTTCGCAGATGATGTCGAAGGCCTGCAACATTGGAATGCCTGCTTTCAACAGAGTCGCCAGTTGGCGGGTGAACAGGGCGATGTCGGCGGGGCTGATGGGGTGTCGGATGTTCGCAAGAATGCGGGACCTTTTCCATACCCTACCGGGGCGGATTCCTTGCCGGCGCAGCTGCGCCTTGATCAGGGCGCGATTGTGGCCACTGGTTTCGCCGGACACCTTGCGGCCGTTCTGGTGGGTGCCTTCCCAAGCGTAGATCACGGATACATCATTCATTTCGCACTACCTCACTCGGACAGGTGAAGATCTACAGCTTAGTCACCAGTGTGTGTCCGGCAGGAAGGCGGTAACTGAAAAAATGTCAGATTGTGCGTCTTGTGCGCGATTGGCCGGACGCGGGTGAGTACACTGGCGCGGTTGCTGAGGACAGGGCACAGGATGTGCTTTGCTATGGGGGCGTGAGCCCCGTCTTATTCTGGAGAGTGAGTGTGATGCGTCAGAAAGGCTTTACCTTGATCGAGTTGTTGATCGTCGTGGCGATCATCGGCATCTTGGCCACTATCGGGCTGCCCATTTATACCAAGCACCAGGCCAAGGCCAAGTTCACGGCGGGCCTGGCGGAAATTTCCGCATTGAAAGCAGGCTTTGAGGACACCCTCAACCAGGGGGCTGCTCCGACCTTGGCATTGATCGGCGGCACCAGCCCGACGGCCAATTGCACGATCACCGTAACGGGTGACGTCGCCACGGGCGCCGGCTCGATGGCCTGTGAAATTATCAATGCCCCCGCGCCAGTCCTGGGCAAGACCATCACCTTGACCCGCGGTGCCACTACCGGCTGGAAATGTTCCACCACGTCCGATGATCAATACGCTGCAAAAGGTTGCACGGCTGGCGGTGCGTGACCATTAAGCCGGGCAGCATTTACACGGCAATATAGATCCAGTGCGGGAGCCCTGCTCCCACACAATCCACAAGGACGTAGAGGTTGCCCATGACGTTATCCGTGCAGCAACGAGGAAGCGTTTTCCTGGTGGTGGCGCTGTGTCTTCTGGCGCTGGGTATCTATCCCTCGTTCAGCACCCATGACTTGCAGCGTACGATACAAATTGTCGTGGGTTTTTGCGCGTTGATTTATGGGCTGTCGGTTTCCTCGCTGGCTTGCAGGCAACGACTGGTCGACAGGCCCGCCGCTATCGGTCTGGCGGTGATTGTTGGGCTTGGCCTGGTCTCGTCGTTGTTGGCCCATCAGCCGTCCTGGGCGCTGACTGAGCTGGCGCTGGTAATCACCTGTGGCGCCATTGCTGCTGCTCTCGCCACGCTTAGGCGCAATGGCGACGAGTCCCTTGATCGGGCATTGGTCCTCTTCGTGGTGCTGCTGTGCCTGATCAAAAGCAGTCAGTATCTATATGCTGGCGCTATCGCCTTTACCAGCGGCGAACCGGTGTTGAACACGGACCTGCTGCTGTCAGGATTTTCCAACAAGCGCTTTTATGGCCAGTTCCAGACGTTTACCTTGCCGTTGCTGGCACTTCCTCTGCTGGCCTCGGCTACCAGTCGTGCGGTACGAAGTTGTGTGTTCGCCTTGTTGTGTGTCTGGTGGCTGATCGCGATCAGTGGCGGCACCCGCGGAACCTGGCTCGGTTTGGGAACTGCCGGGATAGTCCTGGCGTTTTTGGGCCCTTGGGGGCGTCGCTGGCTGGCTTGGCAATTGGCTGCCCTGTGTTGCGCATTGCTGCTGTACTGGTTGTTGTTCGTCGCACTGACGGGGTATCTGGGGATTGAAATCGACAATATCGCCGGCGACCGCCTGACCACCTCTCTTTCCGGGCGTGGCCCCATCTGGTGGCAGGCTTGGGACATGATCCGCGAGCGCCCGTTGCTGGGCTTCGGGCCGATGCATTTTGCCGATATCGCCAACGACATTGCCGCTCACCCGCACCAGGCGATTCTGCAATGGGCCAGCGAGTGGGGCGTGCTGTCGACCTTGTGCGTGGCCGGGTTGGCTTTGCGGGGGATCTGGCCGACCTTGAATGTGCTGCGTCAGCAGCGCAGCGTTATTGCACCCGTAGACCTGCTGCGCCTGTGTCTATTTGCCGCGTTGATCGGCGCATTGACCCAAGCCATGGTTGACGGCGTGATAGTGATGCCAAACTCGCAACTGTGGCTGGCGCTGGTGGTTGGTTGGCTGATGGCCTTGCACCCGTGGCGAACGTGCCCAAGCGCCACGATGCCGCTGCTGTACTGGATGTGGACGGTGCTGATTGTCCTGTCTGTTGCATTGCTGGTGTTCGTCGCAATTAGAGACGTGCCTCACATCAATGAGCGTAACCAGCATTACGTGGGCGCCAGCAAAGTACATCTGCAGCCACGCTTCTGGGCCCAAGGGGTTATTGCACTCCCAAAGCAGTGAGTTGCCGGACGTCCAAGGCAGTGCTAGCTTTAGCCTACCGCCCGTGTAGCTCAGTTGGTAGAGCAGCGCACTCGTAACGCGAAGGTCGCAGGTTCGATTCCTGTCTCGGGCAAAAAGGCAACACAGTTTTCAGATGATCCCAGAATGGTTCTGAAGGCCAGACGAACCGGTATTCATGCCTGTTCTTTTGTATCTGCGCAACCTTGATGACCCAGATGCATCCCCATTCCTAGATCAAAGAGAACGACATGACCATAAAAGAAGTGACCCAGGAAGTGCGGCACGAACAAGCTCTCAAAAAGTACGTCGCAGAGTCTCCGGAACTCCTTGATGAGATCAAGGACCTGAGTGCCGATGATCAGAAGGACCAGATCCAATGGTCATTTGAGGATGAGGCCGAGGCCCAGGGGCTCCAACCGTGGGAGTTGACCCTCAAGTACACCTCCACTCCTGAAGAGTTCGAAGTGGCGCGCCTGGCCCTGCACAAAGAGGCTGCCGAAGTGCTGGGCGTCGACTGGAACGAGTACTGCGGGATGAATAACCTGGCGATTTGAGACGCAGTGGTAGGAGCGAGCTTGCTCGCGAGAAACCTGAGCGCTACGCGGGGTGCCAAGCTTCCCGCGTCATCGTTAACGCCCATCGCGAGCAAGCTCGCTCCTACATTTTAAAGCGACTCAGAGACTGAGGCGCATCGACAAATCCACGGCCTTCACATCCTTGGTCATTGCGCCAATGGAAATGTAGTCCACCCCGGTTTTGGCGATGGGCAGCAATGTGCTTTCGTTGATCCCGCCGCTGGCTTCCAGTTTCGCCTTTCCGTCATTCAGGCGCACCGCTTCGCGCATGTCGTCTAGGCTCAATTCATCAAGCATGATGATATCGGCGCCAGCCGCCAGTGCTTCGCGCAACTCCTCCAGACTTTCCACTTCGATTTCCACCCGTTTGCCCGGGGCGATCTTGTGGGCGGCGCTGATGGCCTGGGCAATGCCACCGCAGGCGGCGATATGGTTTTCCTTGATCAGGAAGGCGTCATACAAACCGATGCGGTGATTGTGACAACCGCCGCAGGTCACGGCATATTTTTGCGCCAGGCGCAGCCCCGGCAGGGTCTTGCGGGTATCCAGCAGCTTGACCTGGGTGGTGGCGACAAAGTCCGCCAAGTATTGCGCACGGGTGGCAACGCCTGACAGCAGTTGCAGGAAATTCAGTGCGCAACGTTCACCGCTGAGCAGTGAACGGGCCGGGCCTTCGAGGTGAAACAGTACCTGGTTGGGGCTCACGCGCTCACCGTCGCGCACCTGCCAATGCACGGCGACACGCGGGTCCAACTGGCGGAACACCGCATCGACCCAGGCTGTGCCGCTGATGACTGCGGCATCGCGGGTGATGATCGTAGCCTTGGCCAGCCGTTCGGCCGGGATCAGTTGCGCGGTGATGTCGCCGCTGCCGATATCTTCCAGCAATGCGCGGCGCACGTTGGCTTCGATTTCGGCGGTCAGGTCGGCAAGACGAAGATTGGGCATAACGGGCTCCACAAACAAAGTGGCTCGATTATAGGGGTATGGCAGCGCCTAACCCAAGGTGCCAAACCGCTGTGCCACCGTTGCTGCCCTGCCTTATTACAAGGCAAGTACAGAGTTCGCTGGCGCAATAGTCCCCATTTGCAAGATAATCTTGCGCCTTTCAATTGGCGTCATAGCTTTGACGTCTCGGTGATGTCCCGATAATTGTAGTGCCCATGGGTCTTGATGCCCTTGGCTGTATCGATTTTTCACAAAACCGAACCCACCGTTTCAGGAGGCCAGGATGCACAATGACGGAAAGGTGGTGCCGATCAACAAGATCGCTGCGCAGGCGAAGCCTTCGCCGCTTGCCCGCCTGCCAGTGATTTTGCTTCAGGTTCGTGACAAGGCGGTCCAGCAACTCAAGCAGGGTTTGCAGGAACTGTTCGATAACGCCGACGACACCCTGTTCGAAATGGCCGACAAGGCCCGCAACAATGTTGACCAGAACATTTTCTTTGAAGCCATGCGAGACCTGCGCCTCAAGCGCAAGAACTTCGAGCGTGGCTTTGTGGAGCAGCTCTTTGCAGCATTCATCAACCTGGGGCAAGCCGGGCGGGGCGAGTTGCAATTGCTGCCGACGGTTTCCTACGATGCGGTGCCCGGTGTGTCTGCGGACGATCTGGAAAAAGCCGTGGCCCTGGAGGCCATGCTCGGCAGGGTCCAGCACCGTGACGGTTTGGCCCTTGGCCAATTGACTGCACGCCTGGGTGCGCTGTTGGGCAAGCATCTGGATGATCGTGAAAACCCCCTCGGCCCGGCGATGCTCTGCGAGTACTTCCTGCAGGCCGGGCGTAGTATGGGGGTGGAAATTCGGGTCAAGCTGATCATTCTCAAGCTGTTTGAAAAATACGTACTCAGTGATGCCGATCAGTTGTATGGCGAAGCCAATCAACTGCTGCTGGCAACGGGTGTGCTGCCCGAACTCAAGGCGGTGCCATCCCGGCGTCTTGGTGAGCGCACTGCTCGGGTCCTCCCGCCAGCGGACGCCACCCCTGCTGGCGATTTCCAGGCCGACGAAGGCGAGCAGCAGGCCTTCGTTGCGCTGCAAAAATTGCTATTCGCCGTGCGTGGCAGCGTCGCCCCGACCCTTGAAGCCAGCGCCCAGGCCCAACCGATTTCAACCCGTGACTTGCTGCGCCTGCTCTCCCATTTGCAGCAATACGTTCCGGAGCCGGCGGTCGAGGACGATTTCGACCTGCGCAGCCAGTTGGAAGAGTTGCTGACCCGCGTCAGCGTCAAAAGTGGCAAATCGCGAGTGGTCGACGTCGCCGACGAGGACGTGATCAACCTGATCGCGATGCTCTTCGAGTTCATTCTCGACGACCGCACCTTACCCGACTCCCTCAAGGCATTGATTGCCCGCTTGCAGATTCCCATGCTGAAAGTGGCGGTGCTGGACAAGAGTTTTTTCAGTCGTGGCAGCCACCCGGCGCGACGGCTGCTCAATGAAATCGGCACGGCCGCCATGGGCTGGGGCAAGCGCGACGACTATCAGCGCGACAGCTTGTACTTGCGCATCGAACAAGTGGTGCAGCGGCTGTTGAATGATTTTGTCGATGACCCAGCGATTTTTTCCGAGTTGTTGCTGGAGTTCACCACCTTTACCAGCGATGAGCGACGTCGCAGCGAATTGCTCGAACAGCGTACCCGCGACGCCGAAGAAGGCCGGGCCCGCACCGAACAGGCCCGCCAGCGGGTGGCCTATGCCCTCAACCGCAGGCTGCTGGGCAAAGTCTTGCCGCAAGTAGTGGTGCAGTTCCTGCAACAGGCCTGGAGCCAGGTCCTGTTGCTGGCGTGCCTCAAGCACGGTGAACAGTCGCCGCAATGGCAGGCCGGGTTGCAGACCATGGACGAATTGATCTGGAGTGCTGGCCTTAGCGAAGACACCGAGGCCGGGCGCCATCTGCTGGAGCAATTGCCGGCGCTGCTCAAGGCCCTGCGCGATGGCTTGAGCGGGGCGGCGTTCGATCCCTTTATTACCCGTGAATTCTTCACTCAGTTGCAAGCGCTGCATGTGCAATCGTTCCAGGGCGTCGGGGCGGGGCAATCGCCGCAGCCGATTGGGACCCTGGTCGAGGTACGCGAAAAAGTTGTGCTGAGCCCTGTCTTGCCGATCGATACGGTGAGCCTGCCGGATGATGATCCCGATATGCTCAAGGTTCGCCAATTGCGCATCGGCAGTTGGGTCGAGTTCCAGGAAGATGAAGAAAACACCCTGAGTTGCAAGCTGACGGCGATTATTGCGCCTGCCAACAGCTACATTTTTGTCAATCGCGCGGGCCTCAAAGTGTTTGAGAAAACCTGCACGCAGTTGGCCCTGGAGTTCAAGCGTGGTGGGGTGCGGACCCTTGACGACGCGCTGTTGTTCGACCGGGCACTCGCCTCGGTGATTGGCAACCTGCGCCAACTCAATCGCGCCAAGTGATCGCAACCACAGGGTGGATCGCGGCATACTGGTCCATCCCAGCCTTGCTCAAGGAACCTGTATGCAGTTGGACCCCACCAGCGGTTGGTGCCAGGGTATTCGCCATTGCCCATCGCCCAACTTTAATGAGCGCCCCAGCGGCGAGATTTCCCTGTTGGTGGTGCATAACATCAGCTTGCCGCCGGCGCAGTTTGCCACCGGCAAAGTGCAGGAGTTTTTCCAGAATCGCCTAGATGTCACGGAACATCCCTACTTTGAAGGGATCGCCGATCTACGGGTTTCTGCGCACTTTCTGATTGAGCGCGATGGTGCGGTGACGCAGTTTGTCTCGTGTCTGGACCGTGCCTGGCATGCCGGGGTGTCGAGCTTCGAGGGGCGCGAGATTTGCAATGATTTTTCCCTGGGAATTGAACTGGAGGGGACGGACGATCTGCCCTTTAGCGATGCCCAGTACCAATCCTTGATCGAGCTGAGCCGTCAATTGCTGGTTGCCTACACGGGCATTACGCGCCAGCGCATTTGTGGTCACAGCGATATCGCCCCGGGACGCAAGACAGATCCAGGACCGGCTTTTGATTGGGCGCGTTTTCGCAGCGCCTTGCAGGATGGAGGACAAGCACAATGAGTTTTCTGGTGTTGGTGTTGGCTGTATGGATTGAGAAGTTCTCGGCCTTGCGCCAGCGGGTACAGCGTGACGGCGGTTGGTTGCGAGAGTTGGCCAAGCTGGAATCCAGTGCGCGATTGGGCAAACAGCCTTGGTTGATCCTGGCGTTGTTGGTGCTGTTACCCGTAGCGCTGCTGGGTTTGTTGCTGCTGATGCTGGAGCCGGTGGCCTATGGTTTGCTGGCGTTGCCGGTGCACCTGCTGGTGGTGATCTACAGCCTGGGGCGGGGCGACTTGCTCGCCGGGCTGGGGCCGTTTCGCGATGCCTGGCGCCGTGGCGACCTGCAAGCGGCTGAACATGTTGCCGAGCGTGACATGGGTGTTGGCGCGGACAGTGGTGAACAACTGCTGGAGCAGGTCCAGGGCCATTTGTTGTGGCAGGCCTATCAGAGTTTCTTCGCTGTTATTCTCTGGTACTTCCTTCTCGGCCCAGTGGCGGCGCTGGCCTATCGTTTGTTGGCGCTGACGACTGAGCACGGGAAAAATCCCCTGGTAGTGGAGCGTGCCGGGCAGTTGCGTCATGCCTTCGACTGGTTGCCGGTGCGCTTGCTGGCGGCGAGTTTCGCCCTGGTAGGCAATTTTGTCGCGGTCAGCAGGGTCATGCTCCATGAGCTGCTGAACTGGGACATCAGCGCCGCCCAACTGGTGGAGAAGGTCGGCCTGGTAGCCGGCGAAATCCCGCCGCCGGTGGTGGGCGCTGACGGCATCAACAGCCTGGACCGTATCTGGGAGCTGCTGCTACGCGCTGCCGTACTGTGGTATGCCGGGTTTGCCATCTGGATCGTGTTGCCCTGAGTTGATATTGAAGCGGGCACGGTCAGTGTGAGAGCTGGCTTGCCTGCGATGGTCGTTAACCTTAAGTTACAAAACTCCCCTTCAAATTGAGCTATACAGATTGAGCGCCAAATAGTGGCTATCTGCCGCCGCCCTGCGCCTCAATAAAAATAAAAGAAAAGGGAGTTCACCTGTGAATAGCTTGCTCTATCCCGCCATCGCGTTGATGAACCGTTTGAGCTTCGGCATGAAGTTCAGCTTGATCAGCGTGCTGTTTTTCCTGCCCATGCTGGTGACCAACTATTACCTGGTGCGCGATTCCTGGCGCGAGTTTCAGGGCACGCAGATTGAGCTGCAAAGCCTGGACCTGTTGGGCAGCAGTCTGACCCTGCGCCGCGACCTGGAGACGCTGAACAACCAAGTGCAGATCAACGCGACGCTGGGTCAATCAGGCAAGGCCGGTGATATCGAAGGCAAAATCAGCGCCCTGGAACAGAGCGTGCTGGAACGCCTGCAAGGCTTTAAGGCCATGGCGGCCGATCCCGAGCAAGTCGCGGTGTTTGAAGGCAAGCGCGACGAGATGATCGCCGCTTTCAAGGCCCAGCAAACGGAATCCTCTCTGCTGAGCAAAAGCGCGCTGATCGGCAAACTCCTCAACAAGGCGCAGATGCTCAGCCAGATCATTGCCAGCCAGTCAGGCTTGAGTCGTGATCCGCAAAGTGACCTGCGCCAACTCAGCGAATTGATCACCAGCGTTACCCCGCAAGTCACCCAGACCCTGGGCGAAGGCCGGGCGATGGGCGCTTATTCCCTGGGCCAGGGCTTTCTCAATTCATCTTCCAGCACCCGCTTTGACGAGTTGTTGCAGCAGTTGGAAAAGCTCCAGGCCGAATACGGTTTGAAGCTGCAAGATGCCCTCGGTTCGAGCAAGGCCGCCCACGGTGCGCTTGATGCCTTGGCTAATGCCAGCCAGGGCAGCCTCAAGCAAGGCAGCGAGCTGTTCGAAGAGCAGGTAGTGATGGCCGAAACCCTTGACGCGCCATGGCAGGGCTTTTATGACGAGGTTAGCAGCCTGATGGCCAAGACTTATCAGTTCGATGACGCAACCCTGACCTTCCTCGACCAGCAGTTGCAGGCGCGTCTTTCGCAGAACCGCACGCACATGGTGGTGCTGGTGTCAGCCCTGGCGGCGGTGTTTTTGCTGATTGTCTATTTGTATGGAGGTTTCTACGCTTCCACCCGCACTACATTGCGCCGCCTTGGGGCGATGATGGACAAGGTCGCGGCTGGCGACATGACGGTCACGTTTGTCGCCCAAAGCCGCGATGAGTTGGGGGATCTGGGCCAAGTGTTCAATGGCACGGTAGCGAAAATCCACGACCTGATCGAACGGGTAGGGCAGACCGTCAGTGAAGTTGAGCGCCAGGCCGGGCAAGTGGAATCGGTATCGGCCCGCAGCAACCAGGCCGTTTCTGGCCAACGCAGCCAGATCGAACAGGTGGCGACGGCCATGAACCAGATGTCCGCCACTGCTCAGGAAGTGGCCCGCAGCGCAGCGGCTGCGGTCAGCAGCGCCCACAGCGTTAACGATGAAACTCTCAGCGGCCGTGGCCTGGTGCAATCCCAGCAGGGCAGCATTGCACTGTTGGCGTCCGAGATCGATCAGTCAGTGTTGGTGATCAATCAACTGGCCATCGACAGCCAATCCATCAGCCGCGTGCTGGAAGTGATCAAAAGCATTGCCGAACAAACCAACCTGCTGGCACTGAACGCGGCCATCGAAGCGGCGCGGGCAGGTGAGCAAGGCCGCGGTTTCGCGGTGGTGGCCGATGAAGTGCGCACCCTGGCAAAGCGCACCCAGCACTCCACCGAAGAAATCGAACAGATGATTGCCAAGCTGCACAGCGGCGTCGGCGCGGCGGTGAAGGCTATGGGCAGCAGTCATCAGATGGCCAATGGCACGGTCGGGCAGTCGGAAAAGGTCCAGCAGGCCCTGGAAAATATCCTGGGTGCCGTGGGCATGATTGTCGATCAAAACCAACAGATCGCCGCCGCCGTGGAGCAGCAGACAGCCGTGGCCCATAATATCGACCAGAACATCGTCGAAATTAACCGTGCCGGTGAGCATGCGGCGCAGGGGGCGCATCAGACCGAAGAGGCTAGCCGACACTTGTCATTGCAGGTGATCGAGTTGAAGCAGTTGATCGGTGCGTTTCGGGTGTGAGATGAGGCAGTAGGAACTGTCCGTTGTAAGTGTGGTGTATGTCTTGCGCCACGCCCGCCACCGGCATCGCATGACCCTGAAGTTTCAGGCGGTCAATCCCGTCAGGGTGTTACCAATTGAAGAGTTCGCAGGCATTGCGGGTGCTCGCTTGCGCCAGTGTTGACGGGCTGATGGCCATTCGCTCGGCCAGGGCTGCGCAGATATCGGGCAGATGTTCGGGGCTGTTGCGCTGGCCGGGATACATGACGGGAGCCATGTCCGGTGAGTCGGTTTCCAGTACGACCGAATCCAGAGGCAGTTGGGCGATCACTTTGTGCATGCGCAACGCCTGGGGCCAGGTCGCCGCGCCGCCCAGGCCCAGCTTGAAACCGAGCTTGATGTACTCGCGGGCTTCTTCCAGGCTGCCGGCGAAGGCGTGGATGATGCCGCCCCGTGGCAAGCGAATACGTTTGAGGGTGGCAATCACCATGGCATGGCTGCGCCTTACATGCAGCAGCGCCGGGAGTTGGAAGTCTGCCGCCAGTTGCAATTGGGCTTCAAACAGCGATTGCTGGCGTTCACGGTCCAGTTGTTCAAGGAAATAATCCAGACCGATTTCGCCGACGGCACACAGCTGGCGGTGGCCCTTCAAGCGAGTCAACCAGTCGCCCATCTCGGTCAGGTCAGCGGGGCGATGCTCGTCCAGGTAAACCGGGTGCAGCCCGAAGGCTGCGTACAACTGCAAATCCTGTTGCACCAGATCCCACACCCGCTGCCAATTCTGCTGATAAACCCCCAACACCACCATTCGTCGCACGCCCAATTGGCGGCAGCGGTTCAGGACCTCAACGCGGTCTGCGTCGAAGTCCGCAAAGTCGAGGTGGGTATGGCTGTCGATCAGCTCCACGCTCAGGCCTCGTGAATGCGCTGCTTGAAGGTCCGGCCAATGGCGTGGACGCCCGGCTGATACTGCTGCTGCTCAATGGCCGCCAGTGCCAGGCGTAAGGCGGTGTCGGCAATCAGTTGGTGTTGTTGGGCCATGGCGTTTACCGGCAACGGCAGGAAGTCCAGCAACTGGGTGTCGCCAAAGGTGCCAAGGCGCAGCGGGCGGGACTTGAGCGGAAAGTCATGCAGTGCGTCGAACACCCCTTGCAGCAGGACGTAGGACGTTGTCACCAGCGCGTCAGGCAAATGCACCAGGCGCTGCAGCAATTCTTCCATCAGTTGTCGGCCACAGTCCCGACTGAAGGCTTCGCCGTGTTCGATGAGCACTTCACCGTCGAATCCTTTCAGCGCTTGCTTGAAACCGGCAGCTCGTTCCTGGCTGATGCTCAGCTCTGGCCGGGCGCCAATCAGCACGATTTGCCGAGGCACGGGTTGCAGCAGGCTGCTGGTTAATTGCTGGCAAGCCTGGCGGTCGTCGCTGACCACCGAGCAAAACTGCGTAGACTCCATTACCCGGTCGATGGCAATGACCGGCAAGCCTTTGGTTTGCAGTTCGCGGTAACTGTCGTCGCTGGCCGGTAGGCAACTGGCGACGAACAACGCATCACAGCGCCGGGCGCGGAACAGTTTCAGCAACTGGCGCTCGCTGTTGGCGTCGTCGTCGGAGCTGGCGATCAGCAGTTGGTAGCCGCGAGCTCGTGCGCCTTGTTCCAGCAGCTTGGCGATCCGCGCGTAACTGGGGTTTTCCAGGTCCGGCAGGATAAAGCCCAGGGTACGGGTGTGCCGGCTGCGCAGCCCGGCGGCCTGAGGGTTGGGTGTAAAGCCGTGTTCTTCAACCACAGCGCGCACTCGTTCGACGGTTGCGCTGCTGATCCGTTGCTGTGCGGCCTTGCCGTTGATGACGTAGCTGGCGGTGGTGACTGACACACCGGCCAGGCGAGCAATATCACTGAGTTTCAAACCGGGATTTCCTTGTTTTTTAGAGCTTGCCCCGACACTTTGTCCAATCGTAACCGATTCCAGCAGGTGACCATTGTCGCAGCTCATGCGCCGAGTGGCGCTTCAAGGATGCAGAATTAATGCGTAATCTGCCATAAATTCTAGATTAAACGTTTCAGCAGGCGTATTTTTACGATGTTCGCCGCTGAGTTGTCTCTGCCAACTGACCACTCAGTCAATTTTTTCGAACGCTTTTTCGCTGATTTATTCAAAACAATACCTAGTGCGCCTGATGCACTAACTAGGAGAAAGGCATGCTTGAGCTCACCGTAGAGCAGATATCCATGGGCCAGAGGGCTGTGGATAAGTCTGTTGCCTTGCAACTGCTCGCCGACAAACTGGTGGCCGACGGCCTGGTTGCCGAGGGTTACCTGAGCGGTTTGCAAGCCCGCGAAGCCCAGGGCTCGACCTTTCTCGGCCAAGGTATTGCGATCCCCCACGGTACTCCTGAAACCCGAGACCTGGTGTTCGCCACTGGCGTGCGTCTGCTGCAATTTCCCGATGGGGTGGATTGGGGTGATGGCCAGATCGTCTACCTGGCGATTGGCATTGCCGCCAAGTCCGATGAACATCTGCGCCTGTTGCAACTGCTGACCCGCGCCCTCGGCGAAACCGATCTGGGCCAGGCACTGTGCCGCGCCAGTTCCGCTGAGGCCTTGCTGAAGCTGCTGCAAGGCGCACCGCAAGAACTGGCCTTGGATGCGCAAATGATTGGCCTCGGCGTGTCCGCCGACGATTTTGAAGAGCTGGTCTGGAGAGGCGCCCGTCTGTTGCGCCAGGCTGATTGCGTGAGCAACGGCTTTGCCGCCGTGCTGCAGCAAGTCGATGCACTGCCCCTGGGCGATGGCCTGTGGTGGCTGCACAGCGAGCAGACGGTCAAGCGTCCGGGCCTGGCCTTTGTCACCCCGGACAAACCCATGCGTTACCTCGGCCAACCGTTGAGTGGGCTGTTTTGCCTGGCCAGCCTCGGCGAAGCTCATCAAGCCTTGCTCGAACGCCTGTGCGCCTTGCTGATCGAGGGTCGTGGCCAGGAACTGGGCCGCGCCACCAGCAGCCGTGCAGTGCTGGAAGTGCTCGGCGGCGAACTGCCGGCCGGTTGGCCGAGTGCGCACATCGCCCTGGCTAATGCCCACGGTCTGCACGCGCGGCCAGCAAAGATTCTTGCGCAACTGGCAAAAAGTTTTGACGGCGAAATCCGCGTACGTATTGTCGACGGGCAGGGCGGCGCGGTGTCGGTAAAAAGCCTGAGCAAACTACTCAGCCTCGGCGCCCGTCGTGGGCAAATGCTGGAATTTGTCGCCGAACCCGGTATCGCGTCCGATGCCTTGCCCGCCTTGTTGGCTGCGGTGGAAGAAGGTCTTGGCGAAGAAGTCGAACCGTTGCCCGCCGTGAGCGCTCTGCGTGAAGTCGTAGAGGTCGAACCGCTGATCAGCGCGCCCTTGTCCGGCAGCCTGATCCAGGCCATAGCCGCCGCACCTGGTATCGCCATCGGCCCGGCGCACATTCAAGTGCTGAAGCCCTTCGACTACCCGTTGCGAGGCGAGTCTGCCGCCATCGAGCGCGTACGCCTGCAAGCGGCGCTGACTGACGTGCGCCGGGATATCCAGGGCTTGATCGAGCGCAGCAAGTCCAAGGCCATTCGCGAGATTTTCATCACCCACCAGGAAATGCTCGACGACCCGGAACTGAGTGACGAAGTCGACACGCGCCTTAAGCAAGGCGAAAGCGCCGAAGCCGCGTGGATGAGCGTGATCGAAGCTGCGGCCAAACAGCAGGAATCCTTGCAGGACGCCTTGCTCGCCGAACGCGCCGCCGACCTGCGAGATATCGGTCGCCGGGTTCTGGCGCAACTGTGCGGCGTTGAAACTCCACAAGAGCCGGACGAACCCTACATCCTGGTGATGGACGAAGTTGGCCCCTCGGACGTGGCCCGCCTCGATCCTGCACGAGTTGCCGGAATTCTCACCGCCCGCGGCGGCGCCACCGCCCACAGCGCTATCGTCGCCCGCGCCTTGGGGATTCCGGCGTTGGTGGGCGCAGGCGCGGCGGTGTTGCTGCTGACCTCGGGTACCCCCTTGTTGCTCGACGGCCAGCGCGGCCGTTTGCATGTCGACGCCGATGCCGCCACCTTGCAGCGCGCCACCCAAGAGCGCGACACCCGCGAGCAACGCCTGCAAGCTGCAGCCGCCCAGCGCCACGAGCCGGCCCTGACCAAAGATGGCCATGGCGTCGAAGTGTTCGCCAACATCGGCGAAAGTGCCGGTGTCGCAGCAGCGGTGGAGCAAGGCGCCGAAGGCATTGGTCTTTTGCGTACCGAACTGATTTTCATGGCCCATCAGCAAGCACCTGACGAAGCCACCCAAGAGGCTGAATACCGTCGCGTACTCGACGGCCTGGCGGGGCGGCCGCTGGTGGTGCGCACCCTCGATGTCGGCGGCGACAAACCGCTGCCGTACTGGCCGATCGCCAAGGAAGAAAACCCGTTCCTCGGTGTACGTGGCATTCGTCTGACCCTGCAACGCCCGCAGATCATGGAAGCGCAATTGCGCGCGTTGCTGCGTTCGGCAGATAACCGGCCGCTGCGCATCATGTTCCCCATGGTCGGCAGCGTTGATGAGTGGCACCAGGCTCGGGACATGACCGAGCGTCTGCGCCTGGAAATCCCGGTGGCCGACTTGCAACTGGGCATCATGATCGAAGTGCCGTCGGCTGCCTTGCTGGCGCCAGTGCTGGCCAAGGAAGTGGACTTTTTCAGCGTCGGCACCAATGACCTGACCCAATACACCCTGGCCATCGACCGTGGGCATCCGACCCTTTCGGCCCAGGCCGATGGCCTGCATCCGGCGGTGTTGCAACTGATCGACATCACCGTGCGTGCAGCCCATGCCCACGGCAAATGGGTAGGTGTGTGCGGTGAACTGGCCGCCGACCCGTTGGCGGTGCCGGTGTTGATCGGCCTGGGTGTCGATGAGCTGAGCGTCTCAGCCCGCAGCATCCCCGAGGTCAAGGCGCGGGTACGAGAATTTAGCATGAGCGAGGCCCGAGTCCTCGCGCAAAAGGCGCTGGCGTTGGGTTCTCCCGAGCAAGTGCGAGCCCTAGTGGAGGCCATGTAAATGGCAAGGATTTTAAGCCTGACGCTGAACCCGGCGTTGGACCTGACGGTGCAATTGGCGCGCCTGGAACCGGGTGAGGTCAATCGCAGCGAAGCCATGATTACCCATGCGGCGGGCAAGGGCGTCAACGTCGCTCAGGTGCTGGCGGACCTGGGGCATCAGGTGACGGTGGGCGGTTTTCTCGGGGAGGACAATCCCCAGGCCTTCGAGGCGCTGATCGCCCGACGTGGTTTTGTCGACGCGTTTATCCGCGTACCGGGGGAGACCCGCAGCAATATCAAGATTGCCGAACAGGACGGGCGCGTCACCGACGTCAATGGGCCGGGGCCGCTAGTCAGCGAGCAGGCGCAACAGGCGTTGCTCGATCAACTGCAGCGAATTGCCCCCGGCCATGATGCCGTGGTGGTAGCCGGTAGCCTGCCCCGTGGCATCAGCCCGCAGTGGTTGCAGGGTCTGTTGGTGCAGCTGAAAACGCTCGGTTTGAAAGTCGCCCTCGACACCAGCGGCGACGCTTTGCGTGCTGGGCTCAACGCCGGGCCGTGGTTGATCAAGCCCAATACCGAAGAGCTGGCCGATGCCCTGGATTGCCCGACAGACTCTGTCGCTCAACAGGCGCAAGTGGCCACTCGGCTGCACGCGCAAGGTGTCGAGCATGTGGTGATTTCCCACGGTGCTGATGGCGTTAACTGGTTCAGCCCCGGCACGGCGCTGCACGCCACGCCGCCCAAGGTCAGCGTCGCCAGCACGGTCGGTGCCGGGGATTCGCTGCTGGCCGGGATGCTCCACGGCTTGCTCTGCTTCGATACACCCGAGAAAACCCTGCGCCGGGCCACTGCCATTGCGGCGATGGCGGTGACGCAGATTGGTTTCGGTATCAGCGATGACGCGCAGTTGGCGCGCCTGCAAAGCGGCGTCCATGTACGCACGCTGACAGAAGAATAAGAGGGTTTGTCATGAAGTTAGCCATTGTTACCGCCTGCCCGAACGGCATGGTCACCAGTGTGCTGTGCGCCCGTTTGTTGGACGCCGCCGCGCAGCGCCAAGGCTGGAGCACCAGCGTCGAGGTGGTGGATAAGCAACACCCGGAGCGCCAGTTGTCGCAGTCGACCATTGAAGCTGCCGAATGGGTATTGCTGGTCAGCAGCACGGCCGTGGACATGCAGCGCTTCGTCGGCAAGCGGGTGTTCCAGAGCACTCCGGCCCAGGCGTTGCAGGATGTCGAAGCGGTGTTGCGCCGGGGCGCTGAAGAGGCCGAAGTGTATGTCGCGACCGACGTGCCAGTGGCGGCCAACAAGGTGCCACGCATCGTCGCCATCACCGCGTGCCCGACCGGCGTGGCTCATACCTTTATGGCCGCCGAGGCTTTGCAACAGGCAGCCAAGCGCCTGGGTTATGACCTGCACGTTGAAACCCAGGGCTCGGTGGGCGCCCGTACGCCGCTGAACCCAGCGGCCATTGCCGATGCCGACGTGGTGCTGCTGGCGGCGGATATCGAAGTGGCCACCGAGCGTTTCGCGGGCAAGAAAATCTACCGCTGCGGCACCGGCATCGCCTTGAAGCAGGCCGAAGCGACCCTCAACAAGGCGCTGGCCGAAGGCAAGCAGGAAAGTGCGGCCAGCGGCGCAACGGCCAAGTCCGAGAAAACCGGGGTCTACAAGCATCTGCTGACCGGAGTGTCGTTCATGTTGCCGATGGTGGTGGCAGGTGGTTTGTTGATCGCCTTGTCGTTCGTCTTCGGCATCCATGCCTTCGAGGAAAAGGGCACCCTGGCGGCGGCGTTGAAAACCGTCGGCGACCAGGCATTCATGCTGATGGTGCCGCTGCTGGCGGGCTACATCGCCTACTCGATTGCCGACCGTCCTGGCCTTGCCCCCGGTATGATCGGCGGCCTGCTGGCCAGCACCTTGGGCGCGGGCTTTATCGGCGGGATACTCGCTGGTTTCCTGGCCGGTTACTGCGTGAAGCTGATCAGCAATGCAGTGCGTTTGCCGCAAAGCCTTGAAGCCCTCAAGCCGATCTTGATCATTCCCTTGCTGGCGAGCCTGTTTACCGGCCTTGCGATGATTTACCTGGTGGGTCCGCCAGTGGCGCAAATGCTCACGGGCCTGACTGATTTCCTCAGCAACATGGGCACCGCCAATGCCGTGATGCTGGGCATCCTGCTAGGCGCCATGATGTGTGTTGACCTCGGCGGGCCGATCAACAAGGCGGCCTACGCCTTTTCGGTCGGACTGCTGGCCGCGCAAAGCGGCGCACCAATGGCTGCGACCATGGCCGCCGGCATGGTGCCGCCGATTGGCATGGGCATCGCCACCCTCCTGGCGCGGCGCAAGTTTGCCCAGACCGAGCGCGAGGCGGGCAAGGCCGCGTTGATCCTGGGGATGTGCTTTATCTCCGAAGGTGCGATTCCGTTTGCCGCCAAGGACCCGCTACGGGTGATCCCGGCGAGCATCGCCGGTGGTGCGCTGACAGGTGCCTTGTCGATGTACTTCGGTTGCAAGCTGATGGCGCCCCATGGCGGGTTTTTTGTGATGTTGATCCCCAATGCGATCAATCATGCGTTGCTGTATTTACTGGCGATTGTTGCCGGGAGCTTGCTGACCGGTCTGGTGTATGCGCTGATCAAACGTCCTGAGACGGTGGAGCTGACAGTCGCAGCAGCTAAAGCCTAAGGCGGTTCACATTTGAACTGTCACATCCCTTTCATGGCACCGTGCTTAAGTTTCCCTTTTGATCTTCGAGGGAACCTGCATGAGCCACTTCAATCTCGGTCGCCGTCGTGTGATGCAGGCTGTCGGTGCCGGTCTGTTGCTGCCCGGCCTGGCACCTGCGGTAATTGCGTCGGTCAAGGACCGTCCGCAGTTGACCGACGGCGTGCAGTCCGGCGACTTGCTGGGCGACCGGGCGATGATCTGGAGTCGCAGCGACCGCCCGGCGAGGATGGTGGTGGAGTGGGACACGCGCAGCCTGTTCAGTAACCCGCGCCGCTTCGTCTCTCCCCTGGCCGACAGCCGCACTGACTTCACCGCCCGCGTCGAGCTGAGCGGTTTACCTGCCGACCAGGCGATTTTCTACCGCGTGTACTTCGAAGATGCCCAGACCGGTGTCGCCAGCGAACCCTGGTTTGGCCACCTGCGCAGCGTGCCGCAACAGCGTCGCGATATTCGCTTCGTCTGGAGCGGTGACACCGTCGGCCAGGGCTTTGGCATCAACCCGGACATTGGCGGCATGCGCATCTACGAAGCCATGCGTCTGCGTTTGCCGGACTTCTTTATCCACAGCGGCGACACCATCTACGCCGACGGCCCGGTACCGGCGCAATTACCCACCGAAGGCGGGCGCATCTGGCGCAACCTCACCACCGAAGCAAAAAGCAAAGTCGCTGAAACCCTGGATGAGTATCGCGGCAACTACCGCTACAACTTGATGGACGAAAACATCCGCCGCTTCAACGCCGAGGTGCCGCAGATCTGGCAGTGGGACGATCACGAAGTGGTCAACAACTGGTCGCCAGGCAAGCAACTGGACGAGCGCTATAAAACCCAAGACATCAACACTCTCGTCGGCCGTGCGCGTCAGGCCTGGCTGGAATATGCGCCGATGCGCCTGCAAGGCGCCGACCAGGGCGGGCGCATCTATCGCAAGCTCAGCTACGGGCCGCTGCTGGATGTATTTGTGCTCGACATGCGCAGCTACCGCGAGGCCAACGATGACAACCTGGGGGGCGAGAAACCCTTCTTGGGGCGTGAGCAACTGGACTGGCTCAAACGTGAACTCAAGGCCTCGAAAGCCCAATGGAAAGTCATCGCCGCCGACATGCCCATCGGCCTCGGCGTGCCAGATGGCGAAGTCAGCCCCGGCGTACCGCGCTGGGAAGCCATCGCCAACGGTGATCCGGGGCAGGCCCAGGGCCGCGAGTTGGAAATCGCCGAACTGTTGGCGTTTCTGCGCGCGCAACAGGTGCGCAACTATGTGTGGCTGACGGCGGATGTGCATTACTGCGCGGCGCACCATTACCACCCGGACCGGGCGGCGTTTCAGGATTTCGAGCCGTTCTGGGAGTTTGTCGCTGGCCCCCTGAATGCCGGCAGTTTTGGTCCCAACCCGCTGGATAAAACCTTCGGTCCTGAAGTGGTGTTCGAAAAGGCGCCGCCGGCGCAAAACACCTCACCGTTCGCCGGGTTTCAGTTCTTCGGTGAAGTGCAGATTGATGGGCAGACGGCGGAGCTGACGGTCATCTTGCGGGACCTGGATGGGGTGTCGGTATTTGAGCAGAAGTTGCAGCCGGTTTAGCGGATTGCTCCCACGCACCCACGTGGGAGCATTCAGCTAGTAGACATCCCGGCGATAGCGGCCCTGTTCAATGAGCCGCTCTACTGCCTCACTGCCCAACACTTGCACCAACACCTGATCCACCCCGGCCGCCATCCCCTGCAAACTCCCACACACATAAATCGCCGCGCCGTCCGCCAGCCACTGGCGTAATACATTCGCCGATTCCCGCAGACGATCCTGAACGTAGATCTTCTCTTCCTGGTCCCGGCTAAACGCCAGGTCCAGCAAGGCCAGGTCACCGCTGGTCAGCCAGCCTTGCAGCTCTTTCTGGCAGAGGTAGTCGTGGGCGATATTGCGTTCGCCGAACAGCAGCCAGTTGCGCTGTTGGCCGTCGGCGATCCGAGCCTTGAGCAGGCTGCGTAGCCCGGCCAGGCCGGTGCCGTTGCCCAACAGAATTAGCGGCACAGGTTCGCTCGGCAGGTGGAACCCACTGTTGCGCCGTAGACGCAGGCAGATGGCCGCCCCCAGCGGCGCGTGCTCCGTGAGCCAGCCGGAACCCAGGCTCAGGCGGCCATTGGGATGGTATTCCTGACGCACGATCAGCTCCAGCACGCCGTCGCTGGCAATCGAGGCAATGGAATACTCACGCATGCCCAGTGGCACCAGCGCATCCACCAGAGCCTGGGCATGCATGCCCACCAGATGGGCACGATTGTCCGGTAATTGACGGCTGGCCAGGGCGTGGTCGAGAGGTTGCGCCAGACCGTCCACCAACACGCTGCCGCTGCCGGCAAGTCCCAAGCCCTCAAGGAAATGTTCGATGGCCCATGGGCCGTTGCGCGGCAGCACCTCTACCAGATCGCCCGCCCGCCAGTCCCTTTGCTGCGGTGGGGTCAGTTCCAGCAAATAGACACCCGCGCCGCTGCTGTCAGGATTGAGCAGTGTGCGATCGCTCAAGCTCCAGTTTTCATAGCTGGCGGTGGGCCAGGCTGCGGTCGGTGCATGGCCGGTCAGTTCACCCAATTGGTGTTGCCAGCGCAGCAAGGCGTCCTGGTCGCCGCTGTCGACTTCAATCGGCGCGAACATCGGGGTGCCGCCCTGGTTGGTCAGCCAGAAGTGCAGGCGTCGGGCAAAGCCACAGAAGTGTTCATATTGGCGGTCCCCAAGGGCCAGGACCGAGTATTTCAAGCCGTTGAGGGGCAGGTCCCGGCCCAGCACGATACGTTCAAAGCCACGGGCGTTGTCGGGCGCTTCGCCGTCGCCGAAGGTGCTGACGACAAACAGCGCATGCTCTGACTGGCGCAAGTCGTCTTCGCTGACGTTGCCAAGGGCCTGGACCTTCACCGGCAATCCGGCGGCTTGCAGTTGGCTGGCGGTTTGCCAGGCCAGTTGCTCGGCAAAGCCACTCTGGCTGGCAAAACCAATCAGCCAGGTCGGCGCGTCACTGCGGTTTTCTCCCAGGCCTTGACGGGCATCGCGCACTTGGCGTTTTTTGCGGCGACGGTCCAGGTACAACAGCCAGCCGGTGATAAAGAACAGCGGCATGCACAGCGCGGTAATGGTCAGGATGATCCGCCCCACCAGGCCAAAGTAACTGCCGACGTGCAGCGCATAAATGCTGGTCAGCAATTGAGCCTTGAAGCTTTTGCTGGCGTAGCGTTCGTGGCGCTGGACCTCGCCGGTGGCCGGGTTCAGGGTGATTTGGTTCAACGCGCGGTCATGGGGCGATGTGTTTAACAGGTAGTAGACAGTGGCCGGTTGGCCCGCAACGGCTGGCATTCGGATGTTGTAGGCGCTCAAGGCGGGGCCAGCGTTGCTGTAGATGCTGCTCCACATGGCCTCGTAGTTGGCCGTTGGTGCGGGACCTGCCGGCGCTGGGCCACGATTGCGCACCCGCTCGTTTTGCGGGGCGTCGGACAGCAGTTTGTTCAGGCCCTGGCTGTACCACTCGTAGGACCAGGACAAGCCGGTCAGCGCCGCCAATAAATAGAACAGCAAGCACCAGGTGCCGAACACCGAGTGCAGGTCCCAGTTAAAACTGCGACCCTTTTTTCGCCAGTCCAGGGTCAACCAGGCGCGCCAACTGGCTACCTGGCGCGGCCAGCGCAAGTACAGGCCTGAAAGGCAGAAGAAAATCAGGATCAGGGTGCAGGCGCCGGTGATTTGCCGACCGGTGTCGCCGATGGCCAGGAAACGGTGCAGTTGCAGCACAAAGCCGAAGAAGCCCTGGCCGACGGCGTCACCCATGTAGGCGCCGGTGTACGGGTCGAAGTAGCGCATTTGGCCACGGCGTTCGCCCGGCGGTGGCGTGAAGAACACTCGCGCGGCATTGCCGCTTTCGCTCTCCACCCAGAGCATGGACACGGTCTTGTTTTCAGTGGCTTCCAGCGTGCGCACCAGTTCAGTTGGTGGTAGCACCCCGGCTGGGCGCATCTCCACGGTCAGTACGGTCGGGTTGAGCGCCCGCAGGATTTCATCCTGGAACGACACCGTAGCGCCGGTGATCCCCATCAACGCCAACACCAGCCCGGCGGTAATGCCGAAGAACCAATGCAACTGGAACAGGGTTTTCTTCAACACGTGGGACTGCCTCGTTCATCTGAATAGGTTCATCACGGCGCGCATTATGCCGTGGGTTGTCGAGAAACATTCTGTTTCACACGCAAAAGCCCCACGCATCCGATGCGTGGGGCTCTGTGCAGATAGCTCTACCGGTTTAGAAGTGGAAGCTGGTGGTCAACAGCGCCGTACGCCCGGCCGCCTGGTTGGCGAAGTGCGAGCCATAAGCCTTGTCGTAGTAGGTCTTGTCGGTCAGGTTCTGCACGTTCAACTGCAGGTCGACGTTCTTGGTCAGCTTGTAGCTGGCCATGGCGTCGTAGCGGGTGTAGGACGGCACGTACACGGTGTTGCCCGCGTCGCCGTAGACTTCGTCGACATAAAACGCGCCGCCGCCGATGGTCAGCTTTTGCGTCAGGTTATAAGTTGTCCACAGGCTGAAGGTGTTCTTCGGCGTGTTGGGCATCTGGTTGCCTTTGTTGGAACCGGTCGTTACCTCACCCAGACGGTTGCCGTTCTTGCCGGGGTCAACCAGCTCGCTTTTCAGATAGCTGTAGCCGGCGAACACTTGCCATTGATCGGTGAGCTTGCCGCTGGCCGACAATTCCAGGCCGTCGACCCGGGACTCACCTGCGGTTTCATAGGTATTGGAGTCCATCAGGATGCGGGTGTTTTGCTTCTCGGTACGGAACACGGCGGCCGTCAGGGACAGGCGGTTGTGGAACAGGTCCCACTTGGTGCCCAGCTCGTAGTTGACGGTTTCTTCGGGTTTCAGGTCGCTGGTGTTGATGCCGGTAGGGATCGCGTTGTTATCCACACCTTCGCCCACCAGGCCGCCCGCTGGCGATGCCGAGGTGGCGTAGGAGGCATAGATACTGCCGTTATCCAGGGGCTTCCAGACCAGGCCGGCCTGCCAGTTGAAGAACTGGCTGTTGTCCTTGACCTTGCTGCGGGCCTGTACGGTGGCGCTTGGCACGGCGTTGGTGTTGGCCACGGTGTCAAAGGTGTCGTAGCGCAGGCCGACGTTGAGCAGCCACTTCGGGTCCAGCTCGATGGTGTCGAACACATAGGCGGCGCGGCTAGTGGCCTTGGTGTTGGTGCCGTTGTAATTGCGCGCGATGCTGCCGGTCCAGGCGTCGTCCGGGTTCGGATTGCCCAGGGAGGTGCACTGGCCACCCTTGCTGCCACCGGCCACGGTGCAGGTCGGGTTGCTGTTGGGGCTGATGGTGTAGCCGCTGACGCGGGTTTCTTCACCGGTGAATTCCAGCCCGGTGGAGTAAGAGTGCTTAAAGCCCAGGGCCTGGAAGCTGCCAAACAGATCAGTCTGGTTGGTGGTGGTTTCGGTAGTGGACACTCGTGCGTTGGCGCGGCGCCACACGGTACCGAAGCGGTTGACGTTGCGCTGGCTGTCGTCAGGCTGCGTGAGGACGTAATCCTGCCCGGTGTTGCCATGACGCAGGGTGTTTTTCAGCGTCATGTTGTCGTTCAGGTCGTGCTCGATGGAGAACGTGCTGATGTCGGCGCGGGTCTTGCGGAAGTCGCGGTCCTTCAATCCGTAGAAATTGTTGCTGTCACCGCCGTCGGTGGGTTTGTCATGGCCATGGGTAGTTGCCGTGGGCGAGCTGTAGCCATACGGAATCCCCGAATCAGGCAGATCGTTGCTTTCCATGTGGTAGTAGCTGAAGTTGACACGGGTTGGCGTGCCCAGGCCGAAGGTCAGCGAGGGTGCCACGCCCCAACGGTCATAGTTGATGGTGTCGCGGCCGGCCACGTTCTGGTCGTGGGTCATCAGGTTCAGGCGGAACGCTGCGTTGTCGAGGAACTGACGGTTGACGTCGAGTACATAACGACGGGTCTGGTCGGAACCGTAGGTGAAGCCACCGTTGGTGAAGTCCCGCGCCTGTGGAGTCTTGCTCACCAGATTGAGGCTGCCACCGGCCGAACCGCGTCCCCCAAAGGACGAGTTGGGGCCTTTACTGACTTCGATGGACTCGATGTCGAAGATCTCGCGGCTCTGGCCGCCGGTATCGCGCACGCCATCGAGGTAGGTGTCGCCCTGGGCGTCAAAGCCGCGAATGAACGGACGGTCGCCCTGGGGATTACCGCCTTCACCAGCGCCGAAAGTAATTCCTGGCACGGTGCGCAAGGCATCCTGCAACGAGGTGGCGGCGGTGTCCTTGAGTACTTGCTGTGGCACCACGGTGACCGAGCGCGGGGTGTCCACCAGCGGCGCGGTGTACTTTTGCGAAGAGGCTTTTTCAACCTGGTAGGACGTCGCGTCCTGTTCCTGCCCGGTGATGCTGGTTGCACCCAGGGAGATGCTGTTGCGCTCGCCTTTCTGCTCGGTGTTTTCAGCCGCTTGCGCCAGATGGGCGACAGAGCTGGCACTGATGGCGACGCCGATGGCCGAGGCCAGTAAACGCGGTGAACTGGCAGGTATTTTTATAGACGTGCGGGACATGACGTGTCCTTTCCCCAAGGATGTGAGGTCGCGGAATATAATGCGAAAAAGACTTTCTATCAATTGCGATACATTACTATTCGCACTTAATTTACATTCTTTACACTTTATTTTTACGGTTTTTGCGATCTCGTTCGTCCCTGGGGTTGGAGTGGGGTTGTACATGGACAATAAGAATCACTACCATTGGTGACCCTCTGCTTTCAGGTATTGCCCCATGTTGCTGCACATTCCCGGCTTGTTCTCTCGCGAGGAAGTGCTGCGCATCCGCGAAGCCCTGGCACAAGCTGATTGGGCCGACGGGAAAGTCACTGCCGGGCATCAGTCGGCCAAGGCCAAACACAACCTGCAACTGCCGGAAGGCCACCCACTGGCGCAGGAAATCGGCGCGGCGATACTCGATCGTCTATGGAAAAATCCGCTGTTTATGTCAGCGGCGTTACCTCACAAAGTCTTCCCCCCGTTGCTCAACTGCTACACAGCTGGTGGCAGTTTCGACTTTCATATCGATAACGCCGTGCGCCAGCCCAAGGGCAGCCATGAGCGGGTGCGTACCGACCTGTCCTCCACAGTATTTTTCAGCGACCCCGACGAATACGACGGTGGGGAGTTGGAAATCCAGGACACCTTCGGTCTGCAGCGGGTCAAGCTGCCAGCCGGAGACATGGTGCTGTACCCCGGCTCCAGCCTGCACAAGGTCAACGCCGTGACCCGTGGCGCCCGCTACGCCTCGTTTTTCTGGACCCAAAGCCTGGTGCGCGAAGACAGCCAGCGCACCTTGCTGTTCGAAATGGACGGTGCGATCCAGCAACTGACCACGGATGTGCCCGATCACCCGGCGCTGATACAACTCACCGGTACCTATCACAATCTGTTGCGCCGCTGGGTTGAGGTATGACTATGGATTTTCAATTGCGCCGTGAAGAGGTCCTCGACGGTGAACAACTGCGGGCCATGCTCTACGAATCCCCGGTGCGCGCCGCCCAGGCGATTTTGATGGCGGCGAAGGAGGGCGTGGTGGATGCCCAGGCGTTGCTGGGGCAGATTCTCCTGGAAGGACGCGGCATTGAGCGCGATGAGGCACTGGCATTGCGCTGGTTTCAGATCGCGGCCCAAGGTGGGCATTTGATGGCGCACAATATGCTCGGTCGCTGTTTTGAGCATGGCTGGGGCTGCACGGCTGATGCCGTGGCGGCTGCGCGGGAATATCGCCAGGCCGCAGACGCCGGGCTTGATTGGGGTTTGTATAACTATGCCAACCTGCTGGCGACGGGTCGCGGTGAGGCCGAGGATCAGCAGCAAGCACTGGTGTGTTATCGACAGGCAGCGCAGTTGGGTCATGCCAAATCGATGAACCTGCTTGGGCGTTATCTGGAAGAAGGGCAGTTCTGCCCCCGAGATTTGGATGCGGCGGTTGAGTGGTATCGACGATCAGCGCAAGGTGGGGATTTTCGTGGGCAGTTCAGTTACGCAGCGGTGTTGGCTGACCGAGGCCAGATCGATGCAGCGCTGGAATGGTTGCGCAAGGCACTGGCGGGCGGGAATCTGAAGTTTTTGCGGGTGGCTTACAAAGCATTGTCGGCCGCCAATGATCCGCAGATTCGGGCAATGGCTGTGGATTACCAGCGACGTTCGACAGAGCTTTCCTAGGCCCACAAAAAAGCCCATGACACGCATGGGCTTCCTCTTGCAGCTTAAAACTTGCCGCTGCTTCTCTTACAGGTAGAACGATTTCAACGGCGGGAACCCATTGAATTCCACTGCGCTGTAGCTGGTGGTGTACGCACCGGTCGACAACCAGTACATCCGATCACCAATCGCCAGGTTCAGCGGCAAACCGTACTTGTAGTTTTCGTACATGATGTCGGCGCTGTCGCAGGTAGGCCCGGCGATGACCACTTCTTCCATCTCGCCGTTCTTCTCGGTCCAGATCGGGAACTTGATGGCTTCGTCCATGGTTTCGATCAGGCCGGAGAACTTGCCCACATCCGTGTACACCCAACGCTCGACGGCGGTACGGGATTTACGGGCGACCAGTACCACTTCACTGACCAGGATCCCGGCGTTGGCGATCAACGAACGGCCTGGTTCCAGGATGATTTCCGGCAGTTCATCACCGAAGTCTTCCTTGAGGAAGCGGATGATTTCTTCTGCGTAGGTTTCCAGGCTGTTGGTGCGGGTGATGTAGTTGGCTGGGAAGCCACCGCCCATGTTGATCAGCTTCAGGTGGATGCCGTCTTCTTCCTTCAGGCGTTCGAAGATCACTTTGACCTTGGCGATCGCCGCGTCCCACACGCTGATGTCGCGCTGCTGCGAGCCGACGTGGAAAGAGATGCCGTACGGCACCAGGCCCAGGTCGCGGGCCAGGATCAGCAGGTCCATGGCCATGTCGGTCTGGCAGCCGAACTTGCGCGACAACGGCCAGTCAGCGGTGGTCGAGCCTTCGGTAAGGATACGCACATAGACTTTCGAACCCGGCGCGGCTTTGGCGATGTTGCGCAGGTCGGCTTCGGAATCGGTGGAAAACAGGCGCACGCCCTTCTCGTAGAAGTAGCGGATGTCCTTGGATTTCTTGATGGTGTTGCCATAGCTGATACGGTCGGCGCTGACGCCACGGGCGAGCACTTTATCCAGCTCGTAGATCGAAGCGATGTCGAAGCTGGAGCCTTTCTCTTTCAGCAGGTCGATGATTTCGACAGCCGGGTTGGCCTTGACTGCATAGTAGATCTTGGCGAACTCGAAGCCGGCGCGCAGGTTATCGTAGGCCTGGCTGATCATCGCGGTGTCGATCACCACGAACGGGGTTTCTTGCGTATCGGCGAAGGCCTTCATTTTCTGGAAGGTTTCGCGCGCGTAATAGTCTTCGACCTTAATCGACATGCTGGGAACTCCTACTGGCAAACTAGATTGATCAATGGGTGCAAATGAACGTCCTCCGTATCCCCACTTTGGTTCGCCTACTTCCCAAGGCATGTCGCCGAAAGCAAAAAAGGCCATGAGATCAACCGCTTCCCTTGGCCTTGCTGTCTCGTCGTCAGTACTTGAGCCGGATGGATCGTTTCCAGCATGGACGTTCGGCGCGAACTTTAGGACTTGAGGGGCTTGAGATCAACTAAAAATGTCGCGTTTTTACACGCGCTCGTCGTGTGGGCATGTGCAGCTACTTATGTAACCGACAGGCATGACGGATTGATGTTCCCCGGGAAGGGAGATTTGAAGGGGGAACCGCTGGCGAAAGGGCTGCTCCCCTGTGGCGAGGGGGCAAGCCCCCTCGCCACAGGGGAGCAGCCCCACCAAACTGGTTTCGGTCAGGCCAACGCAGCCTCGGCTGGCGAAACAATGCTGGTCTTGCCGCCACGAGACTTGCCGGAACTCAGGTACTCGGCAATCGACTCCTGAGTCACCTCACCAAGGAACACCCGCTCGGCATCCATCACCGGCAACCACGAGCGGTTGAACTCGTACATGCGCGACAGCAGGATGCGCAAATGCTCGTCGTACGCTGCGGTGGCGTTGAATTCCTGCAGGAATTGCGCGCAGGTGCCGGTCTTGCGGTGCAGGTCGCGACGACGCACAAAGCCCAGGGCTTTATTCTCGCCATCGGTCACCACCACGTAGCGACGGTCGTGTTCGTCCATCAATTCCAGGGCGTCGGCCACTGGCGTTTCCGGGCTTACCGACGGTGCGTTATCCGCTGCATCCTCGGCCTTCACCAGCAACAGGCGCTTGAGGGTGCTGTCCTGGCCGACAAAGCTGCTGACGAATTCGTCGGCAGGGTGGGCCAGCAGGGTGTCCGGGTGATCGATCTGCAACAGCTTGCCAGCGCGGAAGATGGCGATTTTGTCGCCCAGCTTGATGGCTTCGTCGATGTCGTGGCTGACCATGATCACGGTTTTGTTCAGCGCGCGTTGCATCTCGAAGAATTCGTTCTGGATCATCTCGCGGTTGATCGGGTCGACCGCGCCGAACGGCTCATCCATCAGCAGCAACGGTGCATCGGCCGCCAGGGCGCGGATCACGCCGATTCGCTGCTGCTGGCCTCCGGACAATTCACGCGGGTAGCGGTGCAGATACTGCTTGGGTTCGAGCTTGATCATGCTCATCAACTCGCGGGCGCGGTCATGGCATTTCTGCTTGTCCCAACCCAGGAGCTTGGGCACCACCACGATGTTTTCTTCGATGGTCATGTTGGGGAACAAGCCGATCTGCTGGATCACATAGCCGATGTTGCGACGCAGGGTCACTTCGTCCAGGTCGGTGGTGTCTTCGCCGTTGATCAAAATCTTGCCGGATGTGGGCTTGATCAGGCGGTTGATCATCTTCAACGTGGTGCTCTTGCCGCAGCCCGACGGGCCGAGGAATACGCAAATTTCGCCTTCGTTGACGGTCAGGCTCACGGAATCAACGGCGGTGATGGTCTTGCCGTTGCTTTGAAAGGTCTTGGTCAGGTTTTGAAGTTCGATCATTTGAGCAGTCCTTTTGGAGTCAGCGTGCGTTGCAGCCATTGCAGAAGCAGGTCGGCGAAGATGGCCAGGAGACTGACCAGTACGGCGCCAACGATCAGCATCGACATGTCGCTGCGGCTGATGGAAGCCAGAATAAGTACACCCAGGCCACCGGCGCCGATGGTGGCGGCAATGGTCATGACGCCAATGTTCATCACCACGGCGGTGCGCACGCCGGCGAGGATCACTGGCACGGCGATGGGCAGTTCGACCATGCGCAGGCGCTGGCTGAAGGTCATGCCGATGCCTTTGGCCGCCTCGCGGATGCCTGGCTCGACGCCGGTCAGGGCCAGGTAGGTGTTACGCATGATCGGCAGCAGGGAATAGAGGAACACGGCGGTGATCGCCGGCATCGGCCCCAGGCCCTGGCCGAACTTGGAGTAGAACGGCAGCAGCAGGCCGAACAGGGCGATGGACGGCACGGTCAGCAGCACCGTGGCGCTGGCTTGCAGTGGGCCGGCCAGTGTCGGGAAGCGGGTCATCAGCACGCCCAGGGGCACGCCCACGACGATCGCGAGAATGACCGCGATGCCGACTAGGGTGATGTGCTGCCAGGTCAGGTGCAGGACCTGTGTCCAATCAAGGTGGGAAAAGGCGTTCAGAAATTCCATATCTTCTCCTCAGTTGATGGGATGTTGGCGCAGGAAATCTGCGGCGACAGCGGACGGGCTTTCATGATCGACGTCGACCCGCGCATTCAACTGGCGCATGGTCTGGTCGTCGAACAGCGCTGCCAGCGGCTTGAGGTCTGCGGCCAGTTGCGGGTGGGCATCGAGATAAACCTGACGCACCACGGGCGCTGCTGTGTAGTCTGGGAAGTAATGCAGGTCGTCTTCCAGCAGCTTCAATTTGAAGGCATTGAGGCGACCATCGGTGGTGTAGACCAAACCGGCAAACACCTGGCCGTTACGCAGGGCGGTGTAAACCAGGCCCGCGTCCATCTGCCGGGTGTTTTTGCGGGTCAGGTTCATGCCGTAGAGCTTGACCATGCCGGCCATGCCGTCGGAACGGTTGGTGAACTCGGTGTCCAGGGCCACCAGGCGGTTTTCCCTGGTTTTTTCGGCGAGGGCTTTGGTCAGGTCGCTGATGGTGTTGATCTGCGGGTATTGCTTGGCCACGTTTTCTGGCAGCGACAGCGCATAGGTGTTGCTGAATTTCGACGGCGATAGCCAGACCAGGCCTTTTTTCGCATCGAGTTCTTTCACTCTGGCGTAGGACTGTTCGCTGTCGAGTTTCTCGTCAACGTGGTTGTAGGCTACGAGCGACACGCCGGTGTATTCCCATATCAGGTCCAGTTGCCCGCTTTCCTGGGCACTGCGTGCCAGGTTGCTGCCCAGGCCTCCGGTCACTCGGGTGTCGTAACCCTTGGTGCGCAGGTACTGGGAAGTTATTTCCGCAAGCAGGGTCTGTTCGGTGAACACCCGGGCGCCGATGCGGATCACTGGTTTTTCAGCGGCTTGCGCAATCCCTGCAAACAGCAGGAGGCAGCCTAGTATCAAAGTCAGTTTTTTCATGTTGGTTCCTTTGCCAAGCCTTAAGACGCACGCACTCCGCGTTCCAGCCAGAGGCGGCTAGCCATGGTCACCAGACCGTCGAGCAGCAATGCCAGTAGCGCGGTGCAGGCGGCGCCGAGCAGCAGTTGCGGCTGATTGTTCAAGGCGATGCCGGGGAAAATCAGGCTACCCAGGCTGTTGGCACCAATCAGGAAGGCCAGGGGCGCGGTACCGACGTTGATCGCCAGCGCTACGCGCACGCCGCCGATGATGATCGGCACGGCGTTGGGCAACTCGACGCGAAACAGCACCTGGCGCGGGGTCATGCCGATGCCGACGGCAGCTTCTTTCAGGGAGCCCTGGACGTTTTTCAGGCCTTCATAGGTGTTGCGCACAATGGGCAGCAATGAGGCGAGGAACAGGGCGAAGATAGCAGGACCGCTGCCGATGCCCAGCACGCCCAGGGCAATGGCCAGTACGGCGAGGGGTGGGACGGTGTTGCCGATGTTGAAGATCTGCATGAAGCGTTCTGCGCGCCCGACCATGTTCGGTCGGCTGAGCAGGATACCGGCGGGAATCCCTACAATCAGGGCGGCCAGCATGGAAACAAGGACGAGAATCAGGTGAGCTTGCAGATAAAACAACAAATCGTCGCGGTACAGTTCGATCGTGTTGATGCCAATCCAGTGGACCAGCAGGGCCAGGAGAGCGACGACAACCGCTCCTCCTATCAGCCCTTTGCCATAGCGAATAGCCACAGGCGGACTCCTTTATTTCAGTCGGCGCGCACATTACCGTGCGGCAATGCCATTCCTGGCTGCCGGTAATGTGCTCGCGAAAAGCAGCTCGCCAACGCCGGCAAAACGGCGTGAGGTCGAGCCATGAGCGCAGCCTCGTCAGGCTAACTTGATGATTTTTCAGGCCCTGGTAACGAGTGCGGTACAGGGGAGTGGACGTCTCTACCTTTTAAAAGGTTCCATATTTAGCAGTAATTAGCCACCCTTGAAGTCACTGCAACCGGGTGAGCGGTGGTCCGTGGGCCTAGGTTTGCGCTATACTCGCCGCCCTTTTTTGACTCACCTGCCAGGCGATTTCCCATGACCCACCAGGCCGCCGAAGTCGCGAAACGCCGCACTTTCGCTATTATTTCCCACCCCGATGCCGGTAAAACCACCATCACCGAGAAGCTGTTGCTGATGGGCAAGGCAATCGCAGTGGCCGGCACGGTGAAATCCCGCAAATCCGACCGCCATGCCACCTCAGACTGGATGGAAATGGAGAAGCAGCGTGGTATTTCCATTACCACGTCGGTCATGCAGTTCCCGTATCGCGACCACATGATCAACCTGCTCGACACCCCGGGCCACGAAGACTTCTCCGAAGACACCTACCGTACCCTGACCGCGGTCGACTCGGCACTGATGGTCCTCGACGGTGGTAAAGGTGTCGAGCCACGGACCATCGCCCTGATGGATGTCTGCCGTCTGCGTGATACGCCGATTATCAGCTTCATCAACAAACTCGACCGCGACATCCGCGACCCCATCGAGCTGCTGGACGAGATCGAAGCCGTCCTGAAGATCAAGGCTGCGCCGATCACCTGGCCGATTGGTTGCTACCGCGACTTCAAGGGCGTGTACCACCTGGCTGACGACTACATCCTTGTCTACACCGCCGGCCACGGCCACGAGCGCACCGATGTGAAAATCATCGAGAAGCTCGACTCCGATGAGGCCCGCGCCCACCTGGGTGACGAGTACGACCGCTTTGTCGATCAGTTGGAACTGGTGCAGGGCGCCTGCCATGAGTTCAACCAGCAGGAATTCCTCGACGGTCAGATGACCCCGGTGTTCTTTGGCACCGCCCTGGGCAACTTCGGCGTCGACCACGTGCTCGACGCTGTGGTCAACTGGGCGCCGTTGCCGCTGGCCCGAGTGGCCAACGAGCGCACCGTGGAACCGGTGGAAGAGAAGTTCGCCGGCTTCGTGTTCAAGATCCAGGCGAACATGGACCCAAAACACCGCGACCGTATTGCCTTTATGCGCATCTGCTCCGGCAAATACGAAAAAGGCATGAAGATGCGCCACGTGCGCACCGGCAAGGACGTGCGCATCGGCGACGCCCTGACGTTCTTCTCCTCCGAGCGTGAGCAACTGGAAGAAGCGTTCGCTGGCGACATCATCGGCTTGCACAACCACGGCACCATCCAGATCGGCGACACCTTCACCGAAGGCGAAGCGCTGAGCTTTACCGGCATCCCGCACTTTGCGCCGGAACTGTTCCGCCGCGTGCGCCTGCGCGACCCGCTCAAGTCCAAGCAACTGCGTCAGGGCTTGCAGCAGTTGGCGGAAGAAGGCGCGACCCAGGTGTTCTTCCCCGAGCGCAGCAACGACATCATTCTTGGCGCCGTCGGTGTGCTGCAGTTCGATGTGGTCGCCAGCCGCTTGAAAGAGGAATACAAGGTCGAGTGCTCCTACGAGCCAATCACCGTGTACTCGGCGCGCTGGATCGATTGCAGCGATAAGAAGAAGCTCGAAGAGTTCAGGATCAAGGCTGTGGAAAACCTCGCCATCGATGGCGGCGGTCACCTGACCTACCTGGCTCCGACCCGGGTCAACCTGGCGCTGATGGAAGAGCGCTGGCCGGATGTGAAATTCCGTGCGACCCGCGAACACCATTAAGGTCTGAGCGGTAAATGAAAGGGCGAAGCTGTCATGGCTTCGCCCTTTTTTTGCGCGCCTGCCGGGGCTCAATTATCTGGCGAAAACCTCATATTGGGACTAGCGTCAAAGCTTGCGGCGGTAAACGACTGTCGTGCGGGATTTACCTACTGACTGGACGGAATCGACCATGAGTATTTTTCAACGATTCGTGTTGTTGATCAAAGTGCTGGTGTTGTTGTGCCTCGGGATGTCGACGGCTTGGGCGCACAACCCGGTGCATGGAGGCAATGGAGGCTTCTCGGCGGTGCAGAATGAGCAGGGCAGTGGCTTGCAACTGGCCAAATCGGAGTCTGAAGGCGGAGATCAGGGCCAAGGTGGCAGTGCCGACGATGATGACACCACCACCGAAGAGCCGGATACCGATGACAGTTATGAGGGCGATAGCCAGACGTAGACGGCAGGCAAAAGAAAGCCCCCTCTCGCCGGGCTGATGCGCAATCCGACGAGAAGGGCTGTAAAATTCAAGCAATGCTCTGGACTGAACCCCAGGGCATGATCGTTCCCACGCCGGAGCGTGGGAACGATCAACATCTACCGGCTAGGCCACAAACTGCTCCGCGTAGTGGCAAGCCACCTGGCGATTATCGAGTTCGCGCAAGGCGGGCTCGTCGGTGCTGCACAGTTCGGTGGCGTACGGGCAGCGCTTGTGAAACGCGCAGCCGGACGGCGGGTTGAGCGGGTTGGGCAACTCGCCGACGATCTTGATCTTCGGCTTGTTCGGGTCCGGGTGGATGGTCGGTGTGGCCGACAACAGCGCCTGGGTGTAGGGGTGCAGCGGGCGCTCATAGATGTCGTTCTTCGCGCCCATTTCCACCGGGCGGCCGAGGTACATCACCATCACGTCGTCGGCGACGTGCTGCACCACCGCCAGGTTGTGGGAGATGAACACGTAGGCGGTGTTGAATTCCTGCTGCAGGTCCATGAACAGGTTAAGCACCTGGGCCTGGATCGACACGTCCAGTGCCGAGGTCGGTTCATCCGCCACCAGCACCTTGGGTTGCAGCATCATCGCCCGGGCCAGGGCGATCCGCTGGCGCTGACCACCAGAAAACATGTGTGGGTAGCGCTGATAGTGCTCAGGGCGCAGGCCCACTTGCTTCATCATTGCCTGGACTTTTTCACGACGCTCGGCGGCCGACAGGTTGGTGTTGATCAGCAGTGGCTCGCCGAGCTGATCACCGACCTTCTGCCGTGGGTTCAACGAGGCGTAAGGGCTCTGGAACACCATCTGCACGTCTTTGCGCAGCTGCTTGCGCTGGGCCTTGTCGGCGCCAGTGACTTCCTGGCCGGCAATTTTCAAGGAGCCGGAGGATGGTTCTTCAATCAACGTTAGGGCGCGAGCGAGGGTGGATTTGCCGCAACCGGATTCGCCCACTACGGCGAGAGTCTTGCCGGCTTCCAGCTCAAACGACACACCATTAAGGGCGCGCACCAGGGCGTGGCCCTTGAACAGGCCACGGGACACTTCGTAGTGACGGGTCAGGTCGCGGGCGGTAAGAACGACGGCCATTATGCCACCTCCTGGTTCAAGGGGTAGAAGCAGCGCGCAAGGCTGTGGGCTTTAGGGTCCAGACCTGGACGCGTCTGACGGCAGCTGTCCTGAACGTAAGGGCAGCGCGGCGACAGCAGGCAACCTTGGGGACGGTCATAACGACCGGGCACGATGCCCGGCAAGGTCGACAGCCGGGCGGCGCCCATGCTGTGTTCCGGAATCGCCGCCAGCAATGCTTCGCTGTACGGGTGGCCGGGTACGTCGAACAGGCCAGGCACTTGCCCGACTTCCACGGCTTGGCCGGCATACATCACACACACGCGCTGGGCGGTTTCGGCCACGACTGCGAGGTCGTGGGTGATCAGCACCAGGCCCATGTTCCTTTCTTTTTGCAGGGCCAGCAGCAGCTCCATGATCTGCGCCTGGATGGTCACGTCCAGCGCGGTGGTCGGCTCATCGGCGATCAGCAGTTTCGGCTCGCCGGCAATGGCCATGGCAATCGCCACACGCTGGCTCATGCCGCCGGACAGTTGGTGCGGGTAGGCGTTCATACGGCTGGCGGCGCCAGGGATTTCCACCTTTTCCAGCAGTTCGATGGCGCGCTTGCGGGCTTGTTTGCGGGACATCTTGAGGTGCAGACGCAGCACTTCTTCGATCTGGAAACCCACGGTGTAGCTGGGGTTCAGGGCGGTCATCGGGTCCTGGAACACCATGGCCAGATCTTTACCGACGATTTGCCGACGCTGGCGGTTGCTCAGCTTGAGCATGTCCTTGCCGTCGAAGTTCAGGGCGTCAGCGGTGACGATGCCAGGGTGCTCGATCAGGCCCATCAGCGCCATCATGGTCACGGATTTACCCGAACCCGACTCGCCAACGATGGCCAATACCTCACCTTTGTCGACGCTAATATCGAGGCCGTCGACCACTGGGACTGCGCTCTTGTCGCCGAAGCGGACATTGAGATTCTTGATTTCTAGCAGTGACATAGGAATCTCCTCAGGCGGCATTCTTGAGTTTCGGGTCCAGCGCATCGCGCAGGCCGTCGCCCATCAGGTTGATTGCCAGCACGCTGAGCAAAATGGTCAAGCCAGGCAGGCTCACGACCCACCAGGCGCGTTCGATGTAGTCGCGAGCCGAAGCCAGCATGGTGCCCCACTCAGGGGTTGGCGGTTGTACACCAAGGCCGAGGAAGCCTAACGCTGCGGCATCGAGAATCGCCGAGGAAAAGCTCAAGGTCGCCTGGACGATCAACGGTGCCATGCAGTTAGGCAGCACGGTGATGAACATCAGGCGTGGCAGGCCGGCGCCAGCGAGGCGGGCGGCGGTCACGTAGTCGCGGTGCAGTTCGCCCATCACTGCGGCGCGAGTCAGGCGGACATAGGACGGCAGGGACACGATGGCAATGGCGATCACGGTGTTGATCAAGCCAGGGCCAAGGATGGCGACAATGGCTACGGCCAGCAGCAGCGACGGCAGGGCGAGCATGATGTCCATCAAACGCATGATGGTCGGGCCCAGCAGGCGCGGGAAGAACCCGGCGAACAGCCCCATCAGGATCCCTGGGATCAGCGACATCACGACCGACGACAAGCCGATCAGCAAGGACAGGCGCGAACCCTGGATCAAGCGGGACAGCAAGTCACGGCCCAGTTCGTCGGTGCCCAGCAGGAACTGGATCTGCCCACCTTCGAGCCACGATGGCGGGGTCAGCAGGAAGTCACGGTACTGCTCGCTCGGGTTGTGCGGTGCGACCCAAGGGGCGAACAGCGCGCAGAACACGATCACGATCATGAACATCAGGCCGGCGACGGCGCCCTTGTTCTGGGAGAAGGCTTGCCAGAATTCTTTGTACGGGGACGGATACAGCAGGCTTTGATCGACTGCTACCGATGGAGTTGGTGTGCTCATGGTCATGATCTCAGCGCTGGTGACGGATGCGTGGGTTGGCGAAGCCGTAGAGGATGTCCACTACGAAGTTCACCATAATCACCAGGCAGGCGATTAACAGGATGCCGTTTTGCACCACGGGATAGTCCCGTGCGCCAATGGCTTCGATCAGCCATTTGCCGATGCCGGGCCAGGAAAAGATGGTTTCGGTCAGGACCGCACCGGCCAGCAGGGTGCCGACTTGCAGGCCGACCACCGTCAGTACCGGGATCAGCGCGTTGCGCAGGCCGTGGACGAACACTACGCGCGCCGGCGACAGGCCTTTGGCCCTGGCGGTACGGATGTAGTCTTCGCGCAGCACTTCAAGCATCGAGGAGCGAGTCATCCGCGCGATCACCGCCAGCGGGATGGTGCCGAGCACGATGGCCGGCAGGATCAGGTGGTGCAGGGCGTCCCAGAACGCATCCGGTTCGTCCGCCAGCAGGGTGTCGATCAGCATGAAGCCGGTGCGCGGCTCGATGTCGTAGAGCAGGTCGATACGCCCGGAAACCGGGGTCCAGCCCAGGCTCACCGAGAAGAACATGATCAGGATCAGGCCCCACCAGAAGATTGGCATCGAATATCCCGCGAGGGAGATGCCCATCACCCCGTGGTCGAACAGGGACCCTCGCTTCAAGGCCGCGATCACCCCGGCTAAAAGCCCAAGGATGCCGGCGAACAACAGGGCGGCCAGGGACAGTTCCAGGGTCGCAGGGAATAGGGCGGAGAACTCGGTCCACACGCTGGTACGGGTGCGCAGGGATTCGCCAAGGTCGCCTTGGGCGAGTTTGCCGACGTAGTCCAGGTATTGCGCATACAGCGGTTTATTCAAACCAAGGCGTTCCATTGCCTGAGCGTGCATTTCGGGGTCGACTCGTCGCTCGCCCATCATGACTTCCACGGGATCGCCAGGAATCATGCGAATCAACGCGAAAGTCAGCAAGGTGATGCCGAAGAACGTGGGGATCAACAACCCCAATCGGCGGGCAATAAAACTAAACATCTTGTTGTGTACCTCAATCAGCCGGTTAGGCAGGTTCGGCACCGTTAATATCGACGGTGCCGAGCGTTTCTCTTATTTACTTCACCAGGGTGGTGGCGAAGTTATTTGTAGTCAGAGGGCTTTGAACAAAACCTTCGACGTTCTTGCGCATGGCGGTGAACATTTTCGGGTAAGCCATGGGAATCCATGGTTGGTCCTTGGCGAAAACGTCCAGTGCTTGTTCATAGAGTGCAGCCCGTGCCGCCGGCTCAGTGCCTGCGCGGGCCTTGTCGATCAAGTCTTGAAACTCCTGGTTACACCAGCGTGCGTAGTTTTCGCCGTTTTTCGCTGCTTCGCAACTCAGGTTTGGAGTGAGGAAGTTGTCCGGGTCGCCGTTATCACCTGCCCAGCCGGCCGACATCAGGTCATGTTCGCCGGCTTTGGAGCGTTTGAGCATCTCGCCCCACTCAAAAACGCGGATGTCGATCTTCAGGCCGATACGCGCCAGGTCCGACTGCATCATCTGCGCGCCGAGCAATGGGTTGGGATTGGTCGGGCCGCCGCCGTTGCGGGTGAACAGTGTCAGCACGGTGCCTTCAGGCACGCCAGCTTCCTTGAGTAAGGCGCGGGCCTTATCCAGCTCTGCGGGCGTGCGGGGAGGGTTTTTCAGTTTGTCGCTGAAGCCCAGCAGCGTGTTTGGGTAAGGCCCCGTGCCGACCACGGCGTTGCCTTTGCCATACAGCGCGTCGGTGTAGGCCTCTTTATCGAACGCAATGTTGATTGCGTGACGCACGCGCGCGTCGCTCAGGTATTTGTGGGTAGTGTTCATGGCGGTGTAGCTGGTGGTCATGGCCGCCAGTTCCGCGACTTTCAGGTTCGGGTCGGCCTTGGCATTCGGGACGTCATCGGGCTTGGGGTACAGCGCGATCTGGCACTCGTTGGCCTTGAGCTTTTGCAGGCGCACGTTGCTGTCGGTGGTGATGGCCAGGATCAGCGGGTCGGCCGGTGGCTTGCCACGGAAGTACTCCGGGTTGGCTTTGAAGCGCACCTGGGCGTCCTTGGCGTAGCGAGTAAAGATGAACGGCCCGGTGCCGATCGGCTTGCTGTTGAGGTCGGCGGTCTTGTCGGCCTTGAGCAGTTGGTCGGCGTATTCGGCGGAGTGAATCGAAGAGAAGGCCATGGCAATGTCAGCCAGGAACGGTGCTTCACGGCGGGTCAGGGTGAAGACCACGGTATGGTCGTCAGTCTTCTCTACGCTTTTGAGCAGATCCTTGAAACCCATGCTTTCGAAGTACGGATAACCCACGTTGGACTTGTTATGCCAAGGGTGTTTCGGGTCCAGCTGACGCTGGAAGCTCCAAAGCACGTCGTCGGCATTCATGTTGCGCGTGGGTTTGAAGTAGTCGGTGGTGTGGAACTTGATGTCGTCACGCAGGTGGAACGTGTAGGTCAGCCCATCAGCGCTGATTTCCGGCAGGTCTTTGGCGAGCGCCGGTATCACTTCGGTGGTGCCGGGCTTGAAGTCCACCAGGCGGTTGAACATGGTTTCAGCCGCGGCGTCAGCGGTGACGGCCGTGGTGTACAGGACCGGGTCGAAACCTTCCGGGCTGGCTTCGGTGCAGACCACCAGCGGTTTGGCCGAAACGCCGATCGCAACGCTCAACAGCGCAGCGGCAACGGCGGCTTGTAGCGGGAGCATTTTCATTCAGAGCCCTCCTGCAATCGATGGGACCAGACAAGCGTAAACGGCGGGCTCTTCGTGAGCCCGCCGTCGACCTGGTGCTAATTAGAGAATGTTGAACGGGATGGTGGTGACCAGACGGAACTCTTTGATGCTGCCGTCGGACTGGAACTCGCTGCCGCGGTGCTCAACGTAGGTCGCACGCACAGTAGTGGCCTTGAGCGCGCCGCTCTGAATGGCGTAAGAGGCGCCTACACCGTATTCCTGGTGTTTCTCGCCGTCTTGCTTCTGGATACCGTCGTAGGCGAATTTGGCCCGGCCACCGTTGCCGGTGTAGTGGGTGCCGTCGATGTCCCAGCCGCGTGCTGAGTAGGCGTTGAATTTCAGGCCTGGCACGCCGTATTCGGCCATGTTGATACCGTAGGCAATCTGGAAGGATTTCTCGTTCGGACCGTTGAAGTCGGACGTCAGGGAGTTGGCCAGGTAGATGCCGTTGGTTTCGTGCAGGTAGTCGAAGTACTCGTTACCGTTCACTTGCTGGTAGGAGAAGGTCAGGCTGTGAGCCTGGTGAGCCAGGCCCAGGGACAGGGAGAAGGTATCGTTGTCGATTTCCCCCATCTCTTTTTTGCCTTCATCGACGGTTTTGTAGTAATTGAAACCGGTGGTCAGCGCCAGTTGCTGAGCGTCCCCCAACTCGTGGGTTGCGCCGAAGTAGTACTGGTTCCAGAAGTCCTTCACGTTGGCGGCGAAGAAGCTGGTTTTCAGGCTTTTCAGCGGCTGGTAGTTGGCACCCAAGGTGTAGACCTTGTCGCTTTCTGCGCCATTGCCGTATTCGGTACGGAATTTCGACAGGCTCTGTTCGGTACGTGGCGATACGCGGTCAAACACGCCGCCCTGGAACGACAGGTTGCTGAACTCTTCGCTGTTGAAGCTCACACCTTCGAAGCTCGAAGGCAGCGCACGGTTGCCGATGGTGTCGACGATGCCGCTGCTGAAGTTCTGGCGACCGGCGGTCAGCGTGGTGTTGGACACACGGAACTGCACGTTGGCCAGGCCCAGTTTGCTCCACTGGTCTACGGCGTTGCCGTCGGAGTCAGCCAGGGTACGGTTGGAACCGCCCTTGATGTCACGCTTGCTGCGGTCCAAGACCAGCGCGTTGTAGACGGCCAATTCGGTTTTGACGCCTACAGTGCCCTGGGTGAAACCCGAGCTGGCGTTGATGATGGTGCCCTGTACCCAGTTAGTACGGTTACGGTCGGTCAGGGTTTGACCATGCTTCTGGTATTCGAAGGTGCCCCCACGGTATTTGTGCTCGTTGGAGTACCAGTTGCGCGTGCTGCCGCCCAGGCTGAAGTCTTCGACAAAGCCTTTGGCCTCGCTTTGGGCGCTGGTGCCGGCCAGTGTGGTTGGAACGAAGTCCTGGCTTACAGGTTCAGCGTAGGCCGTGGCCGTGATGCTGCTGATGGCCAGGGCCAGTAGCGCGGTGCTGCTCAGTTTCATGGGTGAAGCTCCTTTGGTTCTCTTTTTTTGATGCCGGTCTTTTTAGGTGAACCGGCTATTGGGTGTGGAACTCGTTCAAGCCTTGCAAACGTTTGCCGAAGGGAAAAACCCGAATTCAGGCTGCACGTTTGCTGGAGAGCCACTTTCGCTCTCCACAATCCGGTTAGTTTCTTATGGGGTAATGCTGACGCCCGAGAACACGTTGCGGCCGAAGGGGCTCACCTTGAAACCTTCAACTTTGGCGCTTAACGGCTGGTTGACCGTCGAGTGGGCGACTGGCGTGATCGGCACCTGTGCTTTAAGCAGTTGCTGCGCCTGTTTGTACAGAACAGTCCTTTGTTCGCGGTCGGTAACGACCTTGGCTTGCTTGATCAGCTTGTCGTACGCCGGGTCACACCACATGGAGTAGTTGTTCCCGCCGATGGCGTCACAGCTGTAGAGGGTGCCCAGCCAGTTGTCCGGGTCACCGTTGTCGCCGGTCCAGCCAATCAGGCTGACATCGTGTTCGCCATTCTTGGTGCGCTTGATGTACTCGCCCCATTCATAGCTGACGATCTTGACCTTGAGGCCGATCTTCGCCCAGTCACTCTGCAGCATTTCTGCCATCAGCTTGGCGTTGGGGTTGTACGGGCGTTGCACTGGCATCGCCCATAGGGTGATCTCGGTGCCTTCCTTGACGCCGGCGGCCTTGAGCAACTCCTTGGCTTTTTCCGGGTTGTAGGCGGCGTCCTTGATGGTGTCGTCGTAGGACCATTGGGTCGGCGGCATGGCATTGACGGCCAGTTGGCCTGCGCCCTGGTACACCGCATTGAGAATGCTCTGCTTGTTCACCGCCATGTCCATGGCCTGGCGTACTTCGAGTTGGTCGAAAGGCTTGTGCTGCACGTTATAGGCGATGTAGCCGAGGTTGAAGCCAGGTTTGGTCAGCAGTTGCAGTTTCGGGTCGGCCTTGAGGGCGTCTACATCGGCTGGCCGCGGATGCAGAGTGATCTGGCATTCGTTGGCCTTGAGTTTTTGCACCCGCACCGACGCATCGGTGTTGATGGCGAAAATCAGTTGGTCGAGCTTGACCCGGCTCGGGTCCCAGTACTGTTTGTTGCCGGTGTAGCGGATCTGCGAGTCTTTTTGATAGCGCTGGAACACGAACGGCCCGGTGCCGATCGGCTTCTGGTTGATCTCGCTGGGCTTGCCGATCTTGAGCAAATGGTCGGCGTATTCGGCCGAGAGGATCGAGGCGAAACTCATGGCGATGTTCTGGATAAACGCGGCGTCTACCGTATTCAGGGTCATGACCACGGTCAGCGGGTCGGTTTTCTCGACCTTGGCGATGTTCTTGTTCAGGCTCATCCCGTTGAAGTACGGAAACTCGGTGGGGTAGGCCTTGCGGAACGGGTATTCGGGGTCAAGCATGCGATTGAAGGTGAACAGCACGTCGTCGGCGTTGAAGTCACGCGTCGGCTTGAAGTCCTTGTTGCTGTGGAACTTGACGCCTTCACGCAGATGGAAGGTGTAGGTAAGGCCGTCCGGCGAAATATCCCACTTGGTTGCCAGCCCCGGTACTACGTTGGTGGCGCCTTTCTCGAACTCGGCCAAGCGGTTGTAAAGCGGTTCGGCGGCATCGTTGTCCGTGGCGGTGGTGTATTGCGCGGTATCAAACCCGGCCGGGCTGCCTTCGGAGCAAAACACTAGGCTCTTCTTGTCGGCGGCCTGGCCCATCGAGGCGATGGCCAACAGGCTGGTACCCAATATTGCGGATAGAACGGTTGTATGGCGCATGACGGTCCCTAATCCTTGTTTATTGTTGTCGTCAGTGAGCAATTGCCGTGCCCGTCAGGACATGGAAACAACACTGATCTTCGTTCAGCAGCTGCCCTACAGGTACTACGCCTCTGCCCTTGCGCGACGTTATGGGTCGGCAGTTGAGCAGTAAATGCGGCAAACCTGACAGACCTTGTAGGAATGGGACGGTACATTCGCAGTTCGATGCCGTAGGACGGCGGCGAGTGCGTTTGTAGTTCCATTTCAGCGGTCTTGGCGGATGCAATAACGGCGACGTTATGCAACGTCGCCGCCAGAGCTCCTTACTTGCTGATGCTCACCCCGTAGAAGGAATTCAAGCCAAATGGGCTGATCTTGAAATCCTGCACGGTGGTGCGCATGGGTTGATACACCGTCGAGTGCGCGATAGGTGTCATCGGGACTGCATCTTTGAGGATGTGCTGCGCCTGCTTGTACAGTTCGGTGCGCTTGGCGACGTCGGAAGTGGACTTGGCTTCCTTGACGATGCCGTCAAATTTCTTGTCGCACCATTTGGAGAAGTTGTTGCCGGCCAGGGAATCGCAGCCGAACAGCACGTTCAGCCAGTTGTCCGGGTCACCATTGTCGCCGCTCCAGCCAATGATCATGGCCTGGTTCTCGCCGCCTTTGGAACGCTTGATGTACTCGCCCCATTCGTAGCTGACGATGTTGACCTTCAGGCCGATCTTGGCCCAGTCGCTCTGTAGCATTTCAGCCATCAGCTTGGCGTTCGGGTTGTACGGACGCTGGACCGGCATGGCCCACAGGGTAATGGCGGTGCCTTCCTTGACGCCGGCTTCCTTGAGCAGCGCCTTGGCTTTCTCAGGGTCGTACTTGGCGTCCTTGATGGTGTCGTCATAGGACCATTGGGTTGGCGGCATGGCGTTGACCGCCAGTTGGCCTGCGCCCTGGTACACGGAGTCGATGATTTGCTGCTTGTTGACCGACATGTCCATGGCCTGACGGACTTTCAGGTTGGCCAGTGGGTTCTGGTCAGTCTGGCCCTTGAGCACCGGCATGACGTTGTAGGCGATGTAGCCCAGGTTGAAACCGGCCTGGTGCGGCAGTTTCAAGAACTTGTCTTCGCCCAGAGCCTTGAGGTCGGCCGGACGCGGGAAGAGGGTGACCTGGCATTCATTTTTCTTGAGCTTCTGGATGCGCACCGACGGGTCGGTGGTGATGGCGAAGATCAGGTTGTCGATCTTGACGTCTTCAGGCTTCCAGTAGTCCTTGTTGCCGGTGTAGCGGATGTTGGAGTCTTTCTGGTAACTCTTGAACACGAACGGACCAGTGCCGACTGGCTTCTGGTTGATGTCCTGGGCCTTGCCTTCCTTCAATAGTTGGGCGGCGTATTCTGCCGACTGTACGGAGGCGAAGCTCATGGCCAGGTTCTGGATGAAAGCCGCGTCCACGGTGCCAAGGGTGAACTTGACGGTGTGGTCATCGACTTTCTCGATGTTCTTGATGTTGGTGTCCATCCCCATGTCCGTGAAGTACGGGAACTCGGTGGGGTAGGCTTTACGGAACGGATCATCCTTGTTGATCATCCGGTTGAACGTGAACAGTACGTCGTCAGCCGTGAACTCACGAGTTGGCTTGAAGTACGAGGTGGTATGGAACTTGACGCCTTCGCGAAGGTGGAAGGTATAAGTCAGACCATCCGGGGAAACGTCCCAAGTGGTGGCCAGACCAGGAACAACGGCGGTGCCGCCGCGCTCAAACTGGGTCAGGCGGTTGAACATGGTTTCGGCCGAGGCATCGAAGTCTGTTCCGGTGGTGTACTGGCCTGGATCAAAACCGGCCGGGCTCCCTTCGGAGCAGAACACCAGGTTAGTCGCCGCTTGGGCGAAAGGTGCAGCGGCCATTAAACCGGCGCTGACTAAAAACGGAATGACTGCGTGTTTAAGCATGTTGGCCTCATGATTTGTTGTCATTTTTGGTAGTGAGGGCGACCTCGTGAGTCGACCTGCGGATACTTATGCAGGGCCCATACCCAATGCAAGATGCAGAGAGGCTACAAGGGCTAAAGAGTGGTACGAGCGTACAGGAATGTCGCATTGATGTAAGTCTTGACACGTTTCGGCATGTTGGAGGGGTTTTTTCGGTGCGTTAGGCGCACCAAATAGGCCCAATCGAGGCGTCTGACGCACCCGATTGGAGCATGGCTGTTACTTATTTAAACCCACACCGTAGAAAGGCGTCAGGCCAAACGGACTGATCTTGAAATCCAGGACTTCCTTTCGAAGGGGCTGGAAAACCGTCGAGTTTGCGATAGGTGTTATAGGTACTTGTTCTTTAAGTATTTTCTGCGCTTGTTGATACCACTTGATGCGCTCGTCACGGTCACTGCTGACCTTGGCCTTCTGCACCAGTTTGTCGTACTGCGGGTTACACCATTTTGCGTAGTTGCTGCCCTTGACCGCAGCACAACTGTAGAGCACGCCGAGCCAGTTATCCGGGTCACCATTGTCGCCGGTCCAGCCGTAGATCATCACGTCGTGCTCGCCGTTTTTTGCCCGTTTGATGTACTCGCCCCATTCATAGCTGACGATATTGGCGGTGATCCCGACCTTGGCCCAATCCTGTTGGATCATCTGTGCCGACATCCGCGCATTCGGGTTGGAGGCTCGCTGTACAGTCATCGCCCACAAATTGATGGTGGTACCAGGTGCAACCCCTGCTTCTTTTAGTAGCGCGCGAGCCTTGGCTGGATCGTAGGGCGCGTCCTTGATAGACGGGTCATAAGACCACTGGGCAGGCGGCAGGGCGTTCTGCGCCAATTGTCCGGCGCTTTGGTAGACGGCCTTGATAATCGCTGGTTTATCGATGGCCATGTCCAGTGCCTGGCGCACCTTGAGCTGGTCCAGGGGCGGATGGGTCACGTTGTAGGCAAGAAAACCCAGGTTGAAGCCCGCTTGTTGAAGTACCCGCAAGCTGGGGTCTTGTTTCATCACTTCGATATCGGAGGGGCGTGGATAACCGCTGACCTGGCATTCGCCGGCCTTGAGTTTCTGCAGGCGCACGGCGGCATCCGGGGTAATGGAGAACACCAGATTGTCGAGCTTCACATCCTCGGGCTTCCAATATTGCTTATTGGCGCTGTAGCGAATCTGCGAATCCTTCTGGTAGCGCTTGAACACAAACGGCCCAGTACCGATGGGCTTCTGGTTGATGTCGGCGGCCTTGCCTTGCTTGAGCAACTGCGCCGCGTATTCGGCGGACTGCACCGAGGCGAAGCTCATGGCCAGGTTCTGCACGAACGAGGCATCAACGTTGTTGAGGCTGAAGCGCACGGTGTGCTCATCGAGCTTTTCGACACTTTTGATGGTGGTGTTCAGGCCCATGTCGGTGAAGTAAGGCGACTCAGACGGATAGGCTTTGCGAAACGGGCTGCCGGCATCCAGCAACCGCTGGAAGGTAAACAGCACATCGTCAGCGTTGAAGTCGCGGGTTGGGGTGAAGTAGTCGGTGGTATGGAACTTGACTCCTTCGCGCAGGTGGAAGGTGTAGGTCAGCCCGTCCGGGGACACGTCCCAGCGTGTGGCCAGGCCTGGCTCGACTTGCGTACCCCCGCGCTTGAACTGGGTAAGCCGGTTGAACACGGTTTCGGCGGAGGCATCGAAATCGGTGCCGCTGGTGTATTGGCTGGGGTCGAAGCCGGCGGGGCTGGCTTCGGAGCAGTACACCAGGGTGGTTGCAGCTTGGGCCATTGGCATAAACGCCAGCAGGCCGGCAGCGAGGAGCAGCGGTTTAAAGGCGATTCTTTCCATGGAGACCCCTGAAATGGCAGGTACAAACTGCCCAAACGAAAACGGCGGTCACCGAGGTTACCGCCGTTCAGGTTCATCAGGTAGGGGTCAAGGCATCGAGACTTCGATCACGCCATCCGCGCTCATGCTGACCTGGCTGGTGCCGGCCTCGACTTCAGGTGTAGGCGCCGAATCCATGGCCGCTGCTTTCATCATCATGCCGCCACGCGCATACGGTTGTGGATAACCATTGGTGTTGAAGTTCAGGTTGACGATCTTGTAGCCCTTGCCACCCAGTGCGTCGGTGGCCAGTTGGGCACGGGCCTTGAACGCGGCAACGGCTTCTTTCAGAAGGGCGTCTTCGCTGGCCTTGCGGGTCGGGTTGGCGATGGCGAAGTCCATGCTGTCCATTTTCAGGTTGGTCAGCATCTCGCCGGTCAGCTTCGACAAGGCAGCAAAGTCCGAACTTTCCATGCGCAGTTCGGCGCGTTCACGCCAGCCGGTGATCTTCTGGTTCTTGTTGTCGTAGATTGGGTAGCTGTTGCGGCTGCCCTGACGCAGGGTGACGCCTTTGACTTCGCGCGCCTGGGCCAGCGCCTTGTTCATGGTGGTGGTGATTTCGGCGGCCAACTTGCCCGGGTCGGTGTTCTGCGACTCGGTGTAGAGCGTGACGATCATCTGGTCACGGGCCACTTCCTGGCTGACTTCGGCACGCAGGGAAATCTGGTTGTAATGCAGCTCATCGGCGGCCAGTACGGGCAGGCTGGCAAGGGTGCTGGCGCTGAGGGTAATAGCGGCGGCACTGCGAGTGAAACGTGACATGGAAGCTCCTTGGGGGGTGATCGTATTCGGTAAGACTGTAGACGGTCCGTTCGGGTTCAGCGGGTTACACATTCTCTACAACTTTCAGGGGCGCCGACGAACGGTCAACTCACCCGGCTCGTTCGTTAAAGATGATCTGCGTCAAAGGGCCACACGCTCGCTGACTGTACTGTTGCTTCGTTTATACTCGATCCGATCCGCCTGGAGCGCTCATCAGGAGAGCTCATGCTCGCCCCCGTACAACTAACTTCCGCCACTCGCCAGAACCTCTGGCGCCTGACGTTTATCCGCACTCTGGTGCTGGCCGCACAGGCCGGTTCGGTGGGGCTCGCCTATTGGTTCGACCTGCTGGTGCTGCCTTGGCTGCAACTGGCGGTGACCCTGGGTGTCTCCACGGTGCTGTGCGTCTTTACCGCTATTCGCCTGCGCACCACGTGGCCGGTGACCGAGCTGGAATACGCCCTGCAACTGGCGTGTGATCTGTTTATCCACAGTGTGCTGCTGTATTTCTCCGGCGGTTCCACCAACCCCTTTGTCTCTTATTACCTGGTGCCGCTGACCATCGCCGCCGTGACCTTGCCGTGGCGTTATTCGGTAGTTTTGTCTGGCATTGCGTTGACGCTTTACACCCTGCTGCTGGCGCGGTTCTACCCGTTGCAGACGTTCCCCATCGCCCGGGAAAACCTGCAGGTCTACGGCATGTGGCTGAGCTTTGCCTTGGCGGCGGCGGTGATTACGTTCTTCGCCGCGCGCATGGCCGAAGAGTTGCGCCGTCAGGAAGAGCTGCGGGCCATTCGCCGCGAAGAAGGCCTGCGTGACCAGCAGTTGCTGGCAGTTGCCACCCAGGCGGCCGGCGCGGCCCATGAGTTGGGCACGCCGTTGGCCACCATGAGCGTATTGATCAAGGAGATGCGCCAGGATCATCACGACCCGGCGTTGCAGGATGATCTGAGCGTGCTGCAGGACCAGGTCAAACTGTGCAAGCAAACCTTGCAGCAGTTGGTGCGCGCTGCCGAAGCCAACCGTCGCCTGGCGGTGGAGATGCAAGACGTCACCCAGTGGCTGGACGAAGCGCTGAACCGCTGGCACTTGATGCGTCCCGAAGCCAGTTATCGCTTCCACTTGCTGGGGCAGGGCACGGTGCCACGCATGGCGCCACCGCCAGACCTGACCCAAGCGTTATTGAACTTGCTGAACAATGCCGCCGACGCCTGCCCGGAAGGGCTGGAAGTGCAGTTGGACTGGGATTATGAAAACCTCACCATCAGCATTCGCGATCACGGCGCCGGTGTGCCGCTGGCCATTGCCGAGCAGATTGGCAAGCCATTCTTTACCACCAAGGGCAAAGGTTTCGGCCTGGGCCTATTTTTGAGCAAGGCCAGCGTGACCCGCGCTGGTGGCTCAGTGAAACTCTACAGTCATGAGGAAGGTGGCACGCTCACCGAGCTGCGCCTGCCCCGTGTCGCACGAGGAGACACCAATGAGTGACGAGATTCAAGTCGAAGGCGAAGAACTGCCGCATCTGTTGCTGGTAGATGATGACGCTACCTTTACCCGCGTGATGGCCCGCGCCATGAGCCGGCGCGGTTTTCGCGTCAGCACCGCGGGGTCGGCCGAAGAAGGCCTGGCCATCGCCGCGGCGGACCTGCCGGACTATGCCGCTCTGGACCTGAAAATGGACGGTGACTCCGGCTTGGTGCTGTTGCCCAAGCTGCTGGAACTGGACCCGGAAATGCGCGTGCTGATACTCACCGGGTATTCCAGCATCGCCACCGCCGTGGAGGCCATCAAGCGCGGGGCCTGCAATTATCTGTGCAAACCAGCGGATGCTGACGACGTGCTGGCCGCCTTGCTTTCCGAGCACGCCGACCTCGACACGTTGGTGCCGGAAAATCCGATGTCGGTGGACCGCTTGCAGTGGGAACACATCCAGCGGGTACTGACCGAGCACGAAGGCAATATCTCCGCCACGGCCCGCGCCTTGGGCATGCATCGGCGCACCCTGCAACGCAAACTGCAAAAGCGTCCGGTACGACGCTGAACGGCGGCTGAACAACTCGCTTCAGGCAGCACGGAGTCCTGGGCCGATCCTCTATGATCGGTTCAACGCCTGTCCTCTCTCTCCAGTCGAGCCTGAACGATGAATCAGAACGCTGAGTATTCTGCGGTCAACGATGCGGTGCGTGGGCAATTCTTGCGGCGGGTATGGCGACTGATCACCCCTTACTGGCGCAGTGAGGAGAAGGGCAAGGCCTGGCTCTTGTTGCTGGTGGTGTTGGGGTTATCGCTGTTCAGCGTGGCGGTCTCAGTGTGGTTCAACAGTTGGAACCGCGACTTCTACAATGCCCTGGAAAAGAAAGACTACGACGCCTTCACCCATCTGCTGATGTACTTCAGCGTGATCGCTGTAGTGGCAATTGTCACCGGCGTATTTACTTCCTATCTGCAGCAAATGCTCACCATCCGCTGGCGGCGCTGGCTTACCGAAACCTATTTCGCCAAATGGTTGAGCCAGAAGAATTACTATCACCTGGAATACGGCGGTTACACCGATAACCCCGACCAGCGTATCTCCGAAGACCTCAACGCCTTTACCAGCAGCACCCTGAGCCTGGGGCTGGGTTTTATCAGCAACCTGGTGAGCCTGGTGTCGTTTTCGGTGATTTTGTGGGGCGTGTCCGGCAGCATCGAGGTGTGGGGTATCACCATTCCCGGTTACATGTTTTGGGCGGCCTTGGTGTACGCGGTGGTAGGCAGTTGGTTGACCCACCTGATCGGTCGACGGCTGATTGGCTTGAGCAACCGGCAGCAGCGCTTCGAGGCTGACCTGCGTTTCAGTTTGGTACGTGTGCGCGAGAACGCCGAAAGCATTGCCTTGTTCAATGGCGAGCCCAATGAGCACCAGCAACTGAGCGCGCGTTTCGGGCGGGTCTGGAGCAACTTCTGGAGCATCATGCAGCTCAAGAAGCGCCTGAGTTTCTTCACCAGCGGTTATTCGCAGATCGCCATTATCTTTCCCTTCGTGGTGGCGGCGCCGCGTTACTTTGCCGGCAAAATCGAGTTGGGCGTGCTGATGCAGGTCGCCCAGGCGTTTGGCAGTGTGCAGGGCAGCCTGAGCTGGTTTGTCGACGCGTACACCGTGCTGGCCAGTTGGCGTGCCACATGTGATCGTCTGCTCAGTTTCGGCCATGCCATGGACGATAACGAAGAGCGCGTGATGGGTATCGAGTTACAGCGCCAGGGCGGCGATTTGCAGATGAGTAATCTGAGCCTGGATCTGGCGGACGGTCGTCATTTGCTTGATGGTGCCAACTTGACGGTCACGGCAGGCGATCGACTGATGCTCAGCGGTCGTTCTGGCAGCGGTAAAAGTACCTTGCTGCGGGCTATGGGCAACCTGTGGCCAAACGGCCATGGCAATATTCGCCTGCCGGCCGAGCGCTATCTGTTCCTGCCGCAAAAGCCGTATCTACCGATTGGCACTTTGCGCGAGGTGTTGAGTTATCCACAGCCTGACGGCGCCTATCCTGCTGAACGTTATGCACAGGTCCTGGAAACCTGCCGCCTGGGGCATTTGATTCCTCGCCTGGAGGAGGCCAATCATTGGCAGCGCATGCTTTCGCCGGGTGAGCAGCAGCGTTTGGCGTTTGCTCGGGCGTTGTTGTTTGAGCCGCAATGGCTGTACATGGATGAGGCCACTTCGGCGATGGACGAGGAAGATGAGGCGGCGCTGTATCAGGCGTTGATCGACCAGTTGCCGGGGTTGAGCATCGTCAGTGTCGGCCACCGCAGCAGCCTCAAGCGCTTCCATGGGCGGCATGTGCGGATCGAAGGCGGGCAGTTGCAAGAACAGGCGGTCTGAGACGCCCAACAAAAAGCCCGGCTGATCATCGATCAGCCGGGCTTTTTATATCGCTTGAAAATGACTTACTTCTTCAAGCCGTAATGCTCATCCAGCATGCCAGGGGCATTCGGCGTTTTTGGCGCGTAGTCCCGAGGTGGTTCCTGATTTTCCCGTGGAGGGGTCAGGCGTTCCCGTGGTGCTTGCACCGCATCGGGATGCAGTGCGGCCAGCAGACGCTGACGAGTGATGTCGTCCAGGGCCAGGCGGTTGGCGCCCTCGGCGAGGTGATCTTGCACTTCCTGATAGCTCTGAGTGAGCTTTTTTACCAGGGTCGCGGTGCTATTGAAGTGGGTAACCACCTCATTCTGATAACTGTCAAAACGTTCCTGAATGTCATCCAACTGACGCTGCGTGCGGTTAGGCGCCGCATTGGGCAGCAGGCGAGCAACCAGGAATCCAATGGCGACACCGGCAACCAGGGCAAGAGTCGGCAACAACCAAACTAAGAGCGAGTGTTCCACGAGTCCTTCCTCTATAAACGGCTTTGCTTTACGTTAACGGCTCGGACCTGCGCTGTATACCGCGATTAAGCTCGCAATGATGCCATGCACAGACTTTTAGCTAGACGAGTCGACCCTTTGAGAGGTCACGGAGTTCCTTCCTTGCTGATGCGTGAAACCCCCGTTTTGATCGATGGCCCGGTAGGCCAATTGGAAGCCTTGTATCTGGATCGCTCCGAGCCACGTGGCCTGGCGCTGATCTGCCACCCTAACCCGGAGCAGGGCGGCACCATGCTCAATAAAGTGGTTTCGACCCTGCAACGCACCGCCCGCGATGCCGGGTTGATCACCTTGCGCTTCAATTATCGCGGTGTCGGCGCCAGCGCCGGGACTCACGACATGGCCACCGGTGAAGTGGACGATGCCGAAGCGGCCGCCGCCTGGCTGCGTGAAAAGCATCCCGACCTGCCAATCACTCTGCTGGGGTTTTCCTTTGGCGGATTTGTTGCAGCAAGTCTCGGTGGCCGTCTGGAAGCCAAGGGCGAAAAACTTGCGCACTTGTTCATGGTGGCGGCAGCGGTCATGCGTCTACGCGATCAGGACGTGTTGCCACAGAACTGCCCATTGACCCTGATCCAGCCGGAAACCGACGAAGTGGTCGATCCACAGGCCGTCTACGACTGGTCAGCAGCCTTGAATCGCCCCCATGAGCTGCTGAAAGTGGCAGAATGCGGACACTTTTTCCATGGCAAGCTGACCGATCTCAAGGATCTGGTCCTGCCGCGCCTTTCGAATTGATAGCAGTCTGATAAGCGATTACCCATGACGACTCGTACCCGTATCCTCACCGGCATTACCACCACCGGCACGCCACACCTAGGCAACTACGCCGGCGCCATCCGCCCGGCGATCCTTGCCAGCCAGGACGCCAACGCCGACTCCTTCTACTTCCTGGCCGACTACCACGCCCTGATCAAATGCGATGACCCGCAGCGTATCCAACGCTCGCGTATGGAAATCGCCGCGACCTGGCTGGCGGGTGGCCTGGATGTAAACCGGGTGACTTTCTACCGTCAGTCCGACATCCCGGAAATTCCCGAGCTGACCTGGCTGCTGACCTGCGTCGCGGCCAAGGGCCTGCTCAACCGCGCCCACGCCTACAAGGCCTCGGCGGACAAGAACCTGGAAAACGGTGAAGACCCGGATGCCGGGATCACCATGGGTTTGTATAGCTACCCAGTGCTGATGGCTGCGGACATCCTGATGTTCAACGCCCACAAGGTGCCGGTGGGTCGTGACCAGATCCAGCACGTGGAAATGGCCCGTGATATTGGCCAGCGCTTCAATCACCTGTTTGGCAATGGCAAGGAGTTCTTCACCATGCCGGAGGCGCTGATCGAAGAAAGCGTCGCCACCTTGCCGGGCCTGGATGGCCGGAAAATGTCGAAAAGCTACGACAACACCATCCCGTTGTTCACCAGCGCCAAGGACATGAAGGACGCCATCTCGCGGATCATCACCGACTCCCGCGCGCCCGGCGAAGCCAAGGACCCGGATAATTCGCACCTGTTTACCTTGTATCAGGCGTTTGCCACCAAGGCCCAGGAAAGCGAGTTCCGTGACGAGTTGGTCAACGGCCTGGGCTGGGGCGAGGCGAAGAGCCGTCTGTTCCAGCTGTTGGACGGCCAGTTGGGCGAAGCCCGTGAGCGCTACCACCTGTTGATGTCCCGCCCTGCTGACATGGAAGACTTGCTGCTGATCGGCGCCAAGAAAGCCCGCTCCGTGGCCGCGCCGTTCCTCAGTGAGCTGCGTGAAGCTGTAGGCCTGCGTTCGTTTGTCGCCCAGGCCGCGGTTGCCGCCACCACCAAGAAGAAAGCCGTGAAAGCTGCACGCTTCGTCAGTTTTCGCGAAGACGGTAGCTTTCGCTTCCGTCTGCTGGCAGCCGATGGCGAGCAACTGTTGCTGTCGCGCAACTTTGCCGATGGCAAGGCGGCGGGTGCGGTGACCAAGCAACTGCAGTCGGGTGAAGCGTTGGACGTGCGCAGCGAGGCCACCAGCTTCAGCGTGTGGCTCGAAGACGCCTGCGTGGCTGACAGCCCGGCCTTCCCCGATGCCGCGTCGCGGGATGCCGCCATCGAAGCCTTGCGCATCGCGTTGACCCCTATCGAGGATTGACCCGACCAAGGGTTGATTGCCATTCTCCGGGGCCGTCGTTACAGTGACGGCCCGTTTTTGTTGCCTTGCTAACGAATTATGACGCCCCTAGAACGATATCAAGCTGATCTGAAACGCCCCGAATTCTTCCATGACGCCTCCCAGGAAACGGCGGTGCGTCATTTGCAGCGCTTGTACGACGATCTGGTCCAGGCCTCGGAGAACAAGCCAGGGATGTTCAGCAAGCTGTTTGGCAAGAAAGACCACGCGCCGGTCAAGGGCCTGTACTTCTGGGGCGGCGTAGGCCGTGGCAAGACCTACCTGGTGGATACTTTCTTCGAAGCGCTGCCCTTCAAGGAAAAGGTTCGGACTCACTTCCACCGCTTCATGAAGCGCGTGCACGAAGAGATGAGGACCCTGCCGGGCGAGAAAAACCCGCTGACTATCATCGCCAAACGCTTCTCCGACGAGGCGCGGGTGATCTGTTTTGATGAGTTTTTCGTTTCTGATATCACCGACGCCATGATCCTCGGCACGCTGATGGAAGAGCTGTTCAAGAACGGCGTGACCCTGGTCGCCACTTCGAACATCGTGCCTGACGGCCTGTACAAGGACGGTCTGCAGCGTGCGCGCTTCTTGCCGGCCATTGCGCTGATCAAGCAGAACACCGACATTGTCAACGTCGACAGTGGCGTTGACTATCGTTTGCGCCACCTCGAACAAGCGGAGCTGTTCCATTCTCCGCTTGACGATGCAGCCCAGGAAAGCCTGCGCAAAAGCTTCCGTGCCCTGACGCCGGAATGCACCCTGGCGGTCGAGAACGACGTACTGATGATTGAAAATCGCGAAATTCGTGCCCTGCGCACATGCGACGATGTGGCCTGGTTCGACTTCCGCGAGCTGTGCGACGGCCCCCGTAGCCAAAACGACTACATCGAGTTGGGCAAGATCTTCCACGCCGTGATCTTGAGCGGCGTCGAGCAAATGAGCGTCACCACCGACGACATTGCCCGACGCTTTATCAACATGGTCGACGAGTTCTACGACCGTAACGTCAAGCTGATCATCTCGGCCGAAGTCGAACTCAAGGACCTCTACACCGGCGGTCGCTTGAACTTCGAATTCCAACGGACGTTGAGCCGCTTGCTGGAAATGCAATCCCACGAGTTCCTGTCGCGGGCGCATAAGCCTTAAGGCGTGTGAGCGAAACATCAAAAGGCCTGCAGCGATGCGGGCCTTTTTAATGCGCTTGAAAACATTGCTGAGCAATGTGGGAGCCGGGCTCGGGTTTAGTTATGCAGCCTGCTGAAACTGCTGCCGATACTGGTTCGGCGACAGCTCCGTGTGCTGCCTGAACAACCGCGCAAAGAAGCTCGCATCGTCATAACCCACCTCGTAGCTGATGGTCTTGATGCTTTTGCGGCTGCCTGAAAGCAAACCCTTGGCGGTTTCGATGCGCAGGCGTTGCAGATAGTGCAGTGGCTTGTCGCCGGTGGCGGTCTGGAAGCGGCGCATGAAGTTGCGGATGCTCATGCCGTGTTCGCGGGAGACGTCTTCGAAGCGGAACTTGTCGCAGAAGTGTTCTTCGAGCCAGTGCTGGATCTGCAGGATGATCACGTCCTGGTGCAGTTTCTGGCCGCCGAAGCCGATGCGCCCCGGTGCGTAGCTGCGTTGTACTTCGTAGAGAATATCGCGGGCCACGGCCTGGGCGATGTTAGCGCCGCAGAAGCGTTCGATCAGGTAGATGTAGAGGTCGCATGCTGAGGTGGTGCCGCCGGCGCAGTAAAGGTTGTCGGCGTCGGTCAGGTGTTTGTCCTGATTGAGCTGGACCTTGGGAAAGCGTTCGCTGAAGGTGTTGAAAAAGCGCCAGTAGGTGGTCGCTTCCTTGCCGTCCAACAGCCCGGCTTCAGCGAGCCAGAACACCCCGGTGGCTTCGCCGCAGAGCACGGCGCCGCGGGCGTGTTGTTCACGCAGCCATGGCAGCACTTGCGGGTAGCGCTTGCACAGCGAGTCGAAGTCGTCCCAGAAGGCCGGCAGGACGATGATGTCAGCGTTTTCCAGGCCGCCGTCCACCGGCATGATCACATCGCTGAAGCTGCACACGGGCAGCCCGTCGGGGCTGACCAGGCGGGTTTCAAAGACCGACGTGAGGCCCTGGCCCAGCTGTTTGCCGTAGCGCAGGCTGGCGAGGTGGAAGAAATCCTTGGCTTGCATGAGGGTTGAAGCGAATACCCGATCAATGGCCAAAATACTGACGCGCCGTAAGGGCGTGGAGATTTGGTTAGACATAATTTCATTTATTCTTATAGGGGAAAGTGGTCACCAGACGGCTGGATCGTCTTATTTTTTGTCGCATGTGTCCAGTGTCCTGTGACGTCCGCGCAGCTTAGGCTCTGTGATCTTGTTCTTGTCTGACAATCCACGCAGGTGACCCATGATCCCCAGAACCTTGTTCAGTTCGGAACACGAACTCTTTCGCCAGAGCGTGCGAACCTTCCTCGAAAAAGACGCTGCGCCTTTCCATGGGCAATGGGAGAAGCAGGGGCACATTGATCGCAGCCTGTGGAACAAGGCGGGGGAGGCGGGGATGCTCTGCTCGCATCTGCCGGAAGAGTACGGTGGGCTGGGGGCGGACTTTCTCTACAGCACGGTGGTGATCGAAGAGATCGGTCGCCTGGGGTTGACCGGGATTGGTTTCTCGCTGCATTCGGACATCGTCGCGCCGTATATTCTGCATTACGGCAGTGAGGCGCTGAAACACAAGTACCTGCCCAAGCTGATCTCTGGGGAGATGGTTACGGCCATCGCCATGACCGAGCCAGGAGCCGGGTCCGACCTGCAAGGGGTGAAGACCACGGCGGTGCTGGATGGCGATGAGTACGTGATCAACGGCTCCAAGACCTTTATTACCAATGGTTTCCTGGCAGACCTGGTGATTGTCGTTGCCAAGACCGATCCCAAGGCCGGCGCTAAGGGCACCAGTCTGTTTCTGGTGGAGGCCAATACGCCGGGCTTCGACAAGGGTAAACGCCTGGAGAAGGTCGGTATGAAGGCCCAGGACACTTCCGAGTTATTTTTCCAGGATGTGCGCGTGCCCAAGGAAAATCTGCTGGGCCAGGCAGGGGCGGGCTTCGCTTACCTGATGCAGGAGTTGCCCCAGGAACGGTTGACGGTCGCCATTGGCGCCTTGTCATCGGCCGAAGCGGCATTGCAGTGGACTCTGGAATACACCCGCGAGCGCAAGGCGTTTGGCAAGGCAATTGCCGATTTCCAGAACACTCGCTTCAAGCTGGCAGAGATTGCCACTGAGGTGCAGATCGGCCGGGTGTTTGTCGACAAGTGCCTGGAGCTGCACCTGCAAGGCAAGCTCGACGTGCCTACAGCGGCGATGGCCAAATACTGGACCACTGACCTGCAATGCAAGGTGCTCGACGAGTGCGTGCAGCTCCACGGCGGCTACGGCTACATGTGGGAGTACCCGATTGCCCGAGCCTGGGCAGATGCGCGGGTGCAGCGGATTTATGCGGGGACCAATGAAATCATGAAGGAGATTATTGCGCGGGCGCTTTGATCTTGCGGCGTCTCTGAGGGCCTCATCGCGGGCAAGCCCGCGATGGCGATCTACCTATGTATCAAGGTGCAGGATTCGGATGATCCTTCTGAATCGCCTCGATCCCTGCCAGCACGTCATCCGACAGCTTCAGATCGAAGCTGGCAATGTTGCTGTCCAGTTGCTCCAGCGTCGTGGCGCCAATGATGTTGCTGGTCACGAACGGTTGCTGTGTCACAAAGGCCAACGCCATTTGCGCCGGGTCCAGGTCGTGTTCCCGGGCCAGTGCGACATAACGACTGCACGCCGCTTCTGACTGGGCATTGAAGTAGCGGCTGAAGCGGCTGTACAGGCTCAGGCGACTGTTTGCCGGGCGCGCGCCACCTTCGTATTTGCCGCTGAGCATGCCGAATGCCAGGGGCGAGTAGGCCAACAGGCCGCATTGTTCGCGGATGGCGATTTCTGCCATGCCCACTTCAAAGCTGCGGTTGAGCAGGTTGTAGGGGTTCTGGATTGACACGGCGCGGGTCCAGCCACGGGCCTCGGCCAGGGCCAGGAACTTCATGGTGCCCCACGGCGTTTCGTTGGACAGGCCGATGTGACGGATCTTGCCGGCCTTGACCTGCTCGTCCAGGGCCTCGAGGGTTTCTTCCAGCGGCGTCAGGTCGTCTTCTTCCTTGTGCTTGTAGCTCAGTTGCCCGAAGAAGTTGGTGCTTCGCTCTGGCCAATGCAACTGATAAAGGTCGATCCAGTCGGTCTGCAAGCGCTTGAGGCTGGTGTCCAGGGCGTCGACGATGTGCTTGCGGTTATGCTTGAGCTTGCCGTCGCGGATGTAGTCGATAGTGTTGCCAGGGCCGGCGATCTTGCTGGCCAGGACCCAGTCGGCACGGTCGCCGCGGCTTTTGAAGTAATTACCGATATAGCGCTCGGTGCTGGCGTAGGTCTCAGGCTTGGGCGGTACCGGGTACATTTCCGCTGTATCGAGAAAATTTATTCCCGCGCTCTTGGCCCGTTCAATCTGTGCAAAGGCTTCTGCCTCGCTGTTTTGCTCGCCCCAGGTCATGGTCCCGAGGCAGATCGCGCTCACGTTCAGATCGGTTCGGCCCAGCTGTCGATAATCCATCGGGTGCTCCTTCGGGGAAAACAATCATAAAAGCAGGTTGAAATTTTTTTCGCAATCTGCATAATTGCCCACCTCTTTCTGCAGTGGAAGTGATGCGCCGCCTGCCGAAGAATCTTGCCGTTGAACGGACGCGCTGACCCGAGCCCCCGATAGCGTCTGTATCCGGCTGCCTTTGACTTGTCAAAGTACGCACTATTCAGTAAGATCTGCCGTCTAATTTACAGGGCGGCCCCTGAGGCTATTAAAGAATGACAACTTTTACTGCAAAACCGGAAACAGTTCAGCGCGACTGGTTTGTCGTCGACGCTGCTGGTCAGACCCTGGGTCGTCTGGCCACTGAAGTCGCCAGCCGTCTGCGTGGCAAGCACAAGCCTGAGTACACCCCTCACGTTGATACCGGTGACTACATTGTCATCATCAACGCTGAGCAGGTTCGTGTGACCGGCAAGAAAGCCCAAGACAAAATGTACTACCGTCACTCCGGTTTCCCGGGCGGTATCAAGTCTGCCAATTTCGAAGGCCTGATCGCTCGTAAGCCTGAAGCCCCGATTGAACTCGCGGTCAAAGGTATGCTGCCTAAGGGCCCACTGGGTCGCGACATGTATCGCAAGCTGAAAGTCTATGCGGGCGCTGCTCACCCTCATGCTGCTCAGCAGCCCCAAGAACTGAAGTTTTAACGGAATAGTTCATTATGTCGGCGACTCAAAATTACGGCACTGGCCGTCGCAAAACCGCAACCGCACGCGTTTTCCTGCGTCCGGGCACTGGTACCATCTCGATCAACAACCGCACTCTGGAAAATTTCTTCGGTCGCGAAACTGCCCGTATGGTAGTTCGTCAGCCGCTGGAATTGACCGAGACTGCTGAGAAGTTCGACATCTACGTCACCGTTATCGGTGGCGGTGTAAGTGGTCAAGCTGGCGCAATCCGCCACGGTATCACTCGCGCTCTGATGCAGTACGACGAAACCTTGCGTGGCGCTCTGCGCAAAGCTGGCTTCGTTACTCGCGATGCTCGTGAAGTTGAACGTAAGAAAGTCGGTCTGCGTAAAGCGCGTAAGCGTCCGCAGTACTCGAAGCGTTAATTCGCTTTACGTTCCAGAAAACGCCCAGCCTCCTCGCGGAGCTGGGCGTTTTTTATTGCTTACGTTTTATGTACGTTTTTTCACTGTGACAACTTGCCACACCCGTAGACGCCCTATACTACAAGGCTTGGAGTTTGGGCTTGGGGTAATTACCTTGTCAGAGGTGGGGCTTTTCATTACCATTCGGCAAAATTTTTATAAGTTCAGATTTAATACTTAGTAGACGCCTGATTTAACAGGCCAAAAAGCTGATGGGAGAGGACTGAATGAGCAATGACGGCGTGAATGCAGGCCGGCGTCGCTTCTTGGTAGCAGCCACGTCCGTGGTGGGTGCTGCAGGAGCGGTGGGGGCTGCGGTCCCGTTCGTGGGGTCATGGTTTCCCAGTGCCAAGGCGAAAGCCGCAGGTGCACCGGTGAAGGTGAATGTTGGCAAGATCGAGCCAGGCCAGCAGATGATTGCTGAGTGGCGCGGTCAGCCAGTGTTCATCGTTCGTCGTACCGAGGAAATCCTGGGGAACCTGAAGAAGATCGAAGGCCAGTTGTCTGACCCCACATCCGAAAGTTCCGACCAACCCGCCTACGCCAAGAACGAAGCGCGCTCGATCAAGCCAGAGATTCTGCTGCTGGTCGGTCTGTGCACCCATCTGGGTTGCTCGCCTACCTTCCGCCCGGAAGTTGCGCCCGTGGATCTGGGCAAGGACTGGGTCGGGGGTTATTTCTGCCCGTGCCACGGCTCTCATTACGACTTGGCCGGTCGTGTCTACAAGTCGCAACCTGCGCCATTGAACCTGCCGGTTCCACCGCATAACTACGAGTCTGACGACGTCATTGTCATTGGTATCGATAAGGAGAGCGCGTGATGAGCAAGTTCATGGATTGGGTTGATGCGCGCTTCCCCGCGACCAAAATGTGGGAAGACCATCTCAGCAAGTACTACGCCCCGAAGAACTTCAACTTCTTCTACTTCTTTGGCTCCCTGGCACTGCTGGTGCTGGTCAACCAGATCGTTACCGGTGTCTGGCTGACCATGAGCTACACCCCGTCGGCGGAAGAAGCCTTTGCTTCCGTTGAAGGTATTATGAGGGACGTCAACCACGGCGCCATCTTGCGCTTGCTTCACGCCGTTGGCGCTTCGATGTTCTTCATCGTGGTCTACCTGCACATGTTCCGTGGCTTGCTCTACGGCTCGTACCAGAAGCCTCGTGAGCTGGTGTGGGTGTTTGGCATGCTGATCTACCTGGCGCTGATGGCAGAGGCCTTCATGGGCTACCTGCTGCCGTGGGGCCAGATGTCCTACTGGGGCGCCCAGGTGATCATCTCGCTGTTTGGTGCGATCCCGGTCATTGGCAACGACCTGACCCAGTGGATTCGTGGTGACTACCTGATTTCCGGGATCACCCTGAACCGCTTCTTTGCCCTGCACGTGGTGGCCTTGCCGATCGTTATTCTCGGCCTGGTGGTGCTGCACATCCTGGCGCTGCACGAAGTCGGCTCCAACAACCCCGACGGCGTGGACATCAAGAAGCACAAGGACGAGAACGGCATTCCGCTGGACGGCATTCCTTTCCACCCGTACTACACCGTGAAAGATATCGTCGGCGTAGTCGTGTTCCTGTTCGTCTTCTGCTCGATCGTGTTCTTCTTCCCCGAGATGGGCGGCTACTTCCTTGAGAAGCCGAACTTCGAACAGGCGAACGCCTTCAAGACCCCGGAACACATTGCCCCGGTCTGGTACTTCACCCCGTTCTACGCGATTTTGCGGGCGATCCCCGACAAGCTCATGGGTGTTATCGCCATGGGTGCGGCCATAGCTGTGCTGTTCGTGCTGCCGTGGCTCGATCGTAGTCCGGTCAAGTCCATGCGCTACAAGGGCTGGCTGAGCAAAATCTGGCTGTGGGTGTTCTGCATTTCGTTCGTGATCCTCGGCGTGCTGGGCGTATTGGCCCCGACTCCAGGCCGTACGTTGCTGTCGCAGATTTGCACCTTCCTGTATTTCGCCTACTTCATTCTGATGCCGTTCTACACCCGGCTAGAGAAGACCAAACCGGTTCCGGAAAGGGTGACTGGCTGATGAAAAAATTATTCGCTGCATTGATTCTTGTTGCCCTGCCAGTACTGTCCTTCGCGGCTGAGCACGGCGCGGAACTGGAAAAAGTCGACATCGACGTTTCTGACAAGGCTGCAATGCAAGATGGCGCACGTACCTTCGCCAACTACTGCATGGGCTGCCACAGCGCCAAGTTCCAGCGTTACGAGCGCGTGGCCGACGACTTGGGTATCCCCCATGACCTGATGCTCAGCAACCTGGTGTTCACCGGCGCCAAGATCGGCGACCACATGAACATCGGCATGCAGCCTGCCGACGCCAAGGCCTGGTTCGGTGCGGCACCGCCCGATTTGACCCTGGTGGCCCGTGTTCGTGGTACCGACTGGCTCTATGGCTACCTGAAATCCTTCTATGAAGACCCGACGCGTCCTTGGGGTGTGAACAACAAGGTGTTCCCGAATGTCGGTATGCCTAACGTTCTGGTCGGCCTGCAGGGTCGCCAAGTGGTAGGATGTAAGCAAGTTCAAATCGTCGAGAACGGCAAGAAGCAGTATGATCCGCTTACCGGTACGCCTTTGACTCATGAAGCGTGCGATCAGCTGACCATAGTGCCGAAGTCCGGTACGCTGAACGAAGAGCAGTTCGACGAGAAGGTCAAGAATCTGGTGACCTTCCTGGCCTACTCGGCCAACCCAGTGAAGCTGCAGCATCAGCGCATTGGTACCTATGTATTGCTGTACCTGGCCTTCTTCTTCGTATTCGCTTATCTGCTTAAGCGCGAATACTGGAAGGATGTGCATTGATAAAACTGTAAGCAATTGCTGTTAATCGTGCGCGCCCAAGGGCGTCTCTGGTAGCGGGTCCAGGTTTCATCCGGACGTTACGTGAGACACCCTTTGGGCGCGCTCGTTTTTGAGCTTCCGATAATTTCAACAAGCGAGGAGGACCGCCATGGGCGTGACCAATCGGTTGGCCTGTTACTCCGACCCCGCTGACCAATATTCCCACCGAGTACGCATCGTGCTCGCAGAGAAGGGTGTCAGCGCCGAGATCATTACTGTGGAGGCAGGTCGTCACCCGCCGAAACTGATCGAAGTGAACCCTTACGGCAGCTTGCCCACCCTGGTCGATCGTGACCTGGCGTTGTGGGAGTCAACCGTGGTGATGGAATATCTGGATGAGCGTTATCCCCATCCGCCGTTGCTGCCGGTATATCCGGTGGCGCGTGCCAACAGCCGCCTGCTGATCCATCGGATCCAGCGTGACTGGTGTGGCCTGGTGGACCTGATTCTGGATTCGCGCAGTAAAGAAGCCGCCCGTGTTCAGGCGCGCAAGGAATTGCGCGAGAGCCTGACCGGTGTTTCGCCGTTATTCGCGGACAAACCTTTTTTCCTCAGTGAGGAACAAAGTCTGGTGGATTGCTGCCTATTACCCATACTCTGGCGTTTGCCGATTCTGGGCATTGAGCTGCCGCGGCCTGCCAAGCCGCTGCTTGATTACATGGAGCGCCAGTTTGCGCGTGAGGCTTTCCAGGCGAGTCTGTCTGGTGTCGAACGCGATATGCGCTAAGGCTTAAGGAGCCGCTGATGAACTCCAGTCGACCGTACCTGGTCCGCGCGCTCTACGAGTGGATAGTGGACAACGATTGCACCCCGCACATGCTGGTCAATTCCGAGTTTCCTGCGGTTCAGGTACCGCAAGGTTTTGCCAGTGACGGACAGATCGTCCTGAACGTTTCACCCAGTGCCGTGCGACAGCTGCACATGGACAATGAAGCGGTCAGCTTCGAAGGGCGTTTCGGCGGTGTGCCGCATACGCTGTACGTGCCCATCGGCGCGATCCTGGGGATTTATGCCCGGGAGAATGGCCAGGGCATGGTGTTTGATCTGGAGTCGTCTCTTGATGATGACGAAGCGATCGAACTTGATGGCGATGATAATCTGCCGCCGCCGGATTCCGAGCCGCCACGCCCTACTGGCCGGCCGAGTCTGAAAGTGGTGAAGTAACAGAGCGCGAGCCTTCGGGCGAGTGTTTAAAAATGCCTCGGCTTTGCCGGGGCATTTTTTTGTCCGACACAACAGGCCGTGGGATGCACATGAAAGTCGTGGCTGGACGGTGATCGTACAACTGGCATGGGCTATGATGCCCCTTTAGTTCGCCGAGATAGATGATTGATCATGGAAAACTCCAACACAGCCCCTCGTCTTCCCCGCAAGCGCCGCAGCCTTGCCCAGGAACTGGTCACGGTGCTGTCCGAGCAAATCCGTGACGGTCAGCTCAAGCGTGGCGACAAGTTGCCCACCGAGTCGGCAATCATGAATGCCCATGGCGTCAGCCGTACCGTGGTGCGCGAAGCCATCTCCCGGTTGCAGGCTGCAGGGCAGGTGGAAACCCGCCACGGTATCGGCACCTTCGTGCTGGATACGCCAAGCCCCAGCGGTTTTCGTATCGACCCAGCCACCGTGGTGACCTTGCGCGATGTGCTGGCTATTCTGGAACTGCGTATTAGCCTGGAAGTGGAATCTGCCGGCCTCGCCGCCCAGCGTCGTAACGACGAGCAACTGGCAGGTATGCGCGCGGCCCTCGACGCCCTGAACGAAAGCGCGGCCCACGCGGGTGATGCAGTGGTGTCGGACTTCCAGTTTCACCTGCAGATTGCCCTGTCTACTGGCAACCGCTACTTCACCGATATCATGACCCACCTGGGTACCAGTATTATCCCGCGTACCCGTTTGAATTCGGCTCGCCTGGCTCATGACGACCAGCAGCACTATATGAGTCGCCTGAGCCGCGAACACGAAGAAATTTATGAGGCGATCGCTCGCCAGGATTCGGACGCGGCGCGGGCCGCGATGCGCCTGCACCTGACCAACAGCCGTGAGCGGCTGCGCCATGCCCATGAAGAGGCAGAGGCGCAGCGCGGTTAAAGGTATTCAATGTAGGAGCTGCCGAGCTTTAGCGAGGCTGCGAATGTATCGCCGGGGTGTACTTGAAACTGCGCGGTGTCTGCATCGCAGCCTCGCTGGTGCTCGACAGCTCCTACGGGTTTAACTTTGCGGCTGATCGCTTAACTGGCAGGCTGATTCGGCTTGTAGTCCTTGAGCAACAGATACGTACTCCAGCCCCACCAATCATTGGTCCACTGCTTGTCGTTCAGGTTGTTGACGTCCTTGCGTCGCAGCACCTTGTCGCCTTCAGCCTTGAACAGCGCAGAGAAGTTATTGGCCGGGTTTTGCGCGGCATTCAGGTCCGGCACATAAAGCGGCGCCTTGAAGTTGGCCGGGGAGGGTGCGATGCCGCTGATAAACGTTTCGAATACTTCGTCCGCCGAGGCCTGTACGGCGCGTTTGACCTGCGCACGGTTGGCCGCGTCGTTTGCATCGAAATAGCGTTTGTCACCGTAGGCGTGCCATTGATCGCCCAAGGCATTGCGCACATTGAGCCCGAACTTGCTGTCCTCGTCGTGCATGAAGCGGCTGATCAATGAGCCCAGTTCACCCGGCGTAACCACGGCTGCCAGTTGCTTGCGTGGTACCCGCAGGTGGCCGGCTGAAAACAGATCGGTCAAAAAGTGATCAGCAAAGCTGTTCATGGCGTAAGCCAGTTCCAATGCCTGGTCGGTGCCACTTTGATGCGCCACGACGGCTTGTTGCAGTGCCGCCGTATGGCCCGCCTGATAGGCCGACAATGCCCACTCGCCGAAGTGATCGGCATTGTCCGCAGCCAGTAGCAAATAGCGTCCCAGCGGAATCAGCGCCGACACGGCACTGCCGCCGCCGGTAATGCGGTTCCATTCCTCGGACAACGTATCACCCAGGGCATCGTAGGCTTCATGGGGTTGCTTGCCATCCCTGATCGCCTGGTTGACCGCGTTGATCTCCTTTTGCATCACCGCGAGGATCTTGCCCGCCTCATCTCGTGACGCCGGCAATACCGCCAGCGAGTTGAAGGCAGCAGTAAAGCGGCGCACCCGATCACCGGGCGACGCGCCATCGTTGATGGGCTGACCGGGGATGCCATAGAAATCACCGCCCAAGGAAATGATCTGGCCGTAAGTCAGCGCCAGGCCGTTGGGCAGGTGCAACTCGACCTGTCGGGCAGGAATCGCCGGGGCATCCTTGACGAAACGCAACAGTGTGTCATCGCCGATGGCCGTGTGTTCGCCCCCTTCGAAACGCAGGGTTGGCGGTTTTTTTTCAGTAGTAGCGAGTTCAAGGTCTGACATGTTAGCTCCTTGCTATGTCGTGGGAATCTTCCTTGGTAGCTGTATGTATATACAGCTATTGCGATAATAGCGGAATGATTTCCTACGTCAAGAAGGGCGTTCTCAACCCTCAACCCTTTCACAGGGCCGATGAATTGCAGTTGACGAATCTTTTTATAGTTGTACGATGACGTATGACATCAAGCTAGCTCCCAGCAATCTCTCAACAGAAAGTCTTTACCCAGGGTGTTCGAATAATGAATCCACAAGAACTGAAGTCCATCCTTTCCTCCGGTCTGCTGTCTTTTCCCGTGACCGACTTCAACGCCCAAGGTGATTTCCACCAGGCCGGCTACGTCAAACGCCTGGAATGGCTGGCCCCTTATGGCGCCACTGCCTTGTTCGCCGCTGGTGGCACCGGTGAGTTTTTCTCCCTGGCGGCCAGCGAATATTCGCAAGTAGTAAAAACCGCCGTCGATACCTGCGTTAACAGCGTGCCGATCCTTGCTGGTGTCGGCGGTTCGACCCGCCAGGCCATCGAATACGCCCAGGAAGCCGAGCGTCTTGGTGCCAAAGGTTTGTTGCTGCTGCCGCACTACCTGACCGAAGCCAGCCAGGACGGCGTCGCCGCGCATGTTGAAGCCGTGTGCAAGTCGGTAAAAATCGGCGTGGTGATTTACAACCGCAACGTCTGCCGCCTGACCGCGCCACTGTTGGAGCGCTTGGCCGAACGCTGCCCGAACCTGATCGGCTACAAGGACGGCCTGGGTGACATTGAACTGATGGTGTCGATCCGACGTCGCCTCGGTGATCGTTTCAGCTACCTCGGCGGCCTGCCGACTGCAGAAGTCTACGCAGCAGCCTACAAGGCCCTGGGTGTGCCGGTGTATTCCTCGGCGGTGTTCAACTTCATTCCGAAAACCGCGATGGATTTTTATCACGCCGTTGCGCGCGAAGATCACGCCACCGTCGACAGGATCATCGACGACTTCTTCCTGCCGTATCTGGATATCCGTAACCGCAAGGCCGGTTACGCCGTGAGCATCGTCAAGGCCGGGGCAAAAATTGTCGGTTTCGACGCAGGTCCTGTGCGTACGCCGCTGACCGATCTGCTGCCGGAAGAATACGAAGCCCTGGCCGCGCTGATCGACAAGCAAGGCGCGCAATAACCCATCACCAAGGCCGCTGAGTAATCAGCGGCCTTTTGCGTCAGGAGAAGATTTGTGTCCCAAGCCAAGCGTTTTGAAAATTACATCGACGGCCAATGGGTGGCCGGCGCCGACTACTCGGCCAATATCAATCCGTCAGAGTTGTCTGATGTCATTGGTGAGTTTGCCAAGGCCGACCTGGCTCAGGTTAATGCCGCCATCGACGCCGCCCGCGCTGCTTTCCCGGCCTGGTCGACCTCCGGCATCCAGGCTCGTCATGATTCCCTGGATAAAGTCGGCAGCGAAATCCTCGCCCGTCGTGAAGAACTCGGCACATTATTGGCCCGGGAAGAGGGCAAGACTTTGCCCGAAGCCATCGGTGAAGTGACTCGCGCCGGTAACATCTTCAAGTTCTTCGCCGGCGAATGCCTGCGCCTGTCCGGCGATTACCTGCCGTCGGTGCGCCCGGGTGTCAACGTCGAAGTGACCCGCGAAGCCTTGGGTGTGGTCGGCTTGATCACCCCGTGGAACTTCCCGATTGCCATCCCTGCCTGGAAAATCGCTCCGGCCCTGGCCTACGGCAACTGCGTCGTGCTCAAACCGGCCGAACTGGTGCCGGGTTGTGCCTGGGCCCTGGCAGAAATCATCTCCCGCGCCGGTTTCCCTGCTGGCGTGTTCAATCTGGTGATGGGCCGCGGACGTGTTGTAGGCGATGTATTGGTCAACAGCCCGAAAGTCGATGGCATCAGCTTCACCGGTTCCGTGGGTGTCGGTCGGCAGATCGCTGTCAGTTGTGTGTCGCGCCAGGCCAAAGTACAGCTGGAGATGGGCGGCAAGAACCCGCAGGTCATCCTCGACGATGCCGATCTCAAGCAGGCCGTCGAGCTATCGGTGCAGAGCGCGTTCTACTCCACTGGCCAGCGTTGCACCGCGTCCAGCCGCTTTATTGTTACCGCCGGGATCCACGACCAGTTTGTCGCGGCCATGGTCGATCGCATGAAGTCGATCACGGTCGGCCATGCCCTGAAAAGCGGTACCGATATAGGCCCTGTGGTTTCCCAGGCCCAGTTGGACCAGGACTTGAAATACATCGACATCGGCCAAAGCGAAGGCGCGCGACTGGTGAGCGGTGGCGGCCTGGTGACCTGTGACACCGAAGGCTACTACCTGGCGCCGACATTGTTTGCCGACAGCGAGGCTGCCATGCGCATTAGTCGTGAAGAGATTTTTGGTCCGGTGGCCAACGTGGTTCGTGTCGCAGATTACGAGGCAGCGCTGGCCATGGCCAACGACACTGAGTTCGGCCTGTCGGCCGGTATCGCCACCACGTCGCTGAAGTACGCCAACCACTTCAAACGCCACTCCCAGGCCGGGATGGTAATGGTCAATCTGCCGACGGCAGGTGTGGATTATCACGTTCCTTTCGGTGGCCGTAAGGGCTCATCCTACGGTTCGCGTGAGCAGGGTCGCTATGCGCAAGAGTTCTATACGGTGGTGAAAACCAGCTACATCGGTTCGTAAACGCAATACCTCTGTAGGCGCGAGCAAGCTCGCTCCTACAAAAAACAAAGCCAAGACAATCACCCGCAAAAAAAAATAATTAGTGGGAGTACTTCTACATGCAAGCGACCAAGCCGACCCATGTCCGCTATTTGATCCTGCTCATGCTGTTTCTGGTGACCACGATCAACTACGCCGACCGCGCCACTATCGCCATCGCGGGCTCCAGCCTGCAAAAAGACCTCGGCATCGACGCGGTCACCCTCGGTTATATCTTCTCCGCATTCGGTTGGGCCTACGTGGCTGGGCAAATTCCCGGCGGCTGGCTGCTAGACCGTTTTGGCTCGAAAAAAGTTTACGCCTTGAGCATCTTCACCTGGTCGCTGTTCACCGTGCTGCAAGGCTATGTCGGTGAGTTTGGTATCTCGACTGCCGTGGTTGCGCTGTTCATGCTGCGCTTTCTGGTGGGCTTGGCTGAGGCGCCATCCTTTCCCGGTAACGCGCGCATTGTCGCTGCCTGGTTTCCCACCGCAGAGCGCGGTACCGCCTCGGCGATCTTCAATTCGGCGCAATACTTCGCCACTGTATTGTTTGCACCGTTGATGGGCTGGATCGTCTACAGCTTCGGCTGGCAGCACGTGTTTATCGTGATGGGCGTGATCGGCATCGTGTTCTCGCTGATCTGGCTGAAAGTTATCCACAGCCCGCGCCAGCACCCACTGATCAACGAAGCTGAGTTCAAGTACATCGCCGAAAACGGTGCCATGGTCGACATGGACCAGGACAAGGGCAAAGACAAGAAAACCGGCGGTCCGAAGTGGGATTACATCCGCCAACTGTTGACCAACCGCATGATGATCGGCGTGTACCTAGGCCAATACTGCATTAACGGCATCACTTACTTCTTCCTCACCTGGTTCCCCGTGTACCTGGTCCAGGACCGTGGAATGACCATCCTCAAGGCCGGCTTCATCGCCTCGCTGCCGGCGATCTGCGGTTTTATCGGCGGCGTGTTGGGCGGGGTGATTTCCGATTACCTGCTGCGCAAGGGCCATTCGCTGACCTTCGCCCGCAAGGCGCCGATCATCGCTGGCCTGCTGATCTCCAGCAGCATCATTGCTTGTAACTACGTGGACGTTGAATGGATGGTGGTGGGCTTCATGGCCCTGGCTTTCTTCGGTAAAGGCGTTGGCGCACTGGGTTGGGCGGTGGTGTCTGACACCTCGCCGAAACAGATCGCGGGCTTGAGCGGTGGATTGTTCAATACCTTCGGCAACCTGGCTTCGATCACCACGCCGATTGTGATTGGCTACATCATCAGCACCACTGGCTCGTTCAAATGGGCGCTGGTGTTTGTTGGCGCCAATGCGCTGGTGGCGGTGTTCAGCTACCTGGTAATCGTCGGCCCGATCAAGCGTGTGGTGCTTAAAGAGCCGCCGAGCAAAGGCCCTGAGCTGACTAAACTTTCCCAAGCGCATTCCTGAAGGGGCCCGCGTCATGCAGTTGATTGAACATGCCGACTCGCCGCGCTCCATTCGTTTGCACGAGCGCGATAATGTGGTGATTGTGGTCAACGACCAGGGCGTGCCGGCCGGGACCGAGTTCCCGGACGGCCTGGTGACCATCGATTTCATCCCCCAAAGCCACAAGGTGACCCTGGAAGACATCCCCGTGGGCGGTCAGATCATTCGCTACGGACAGACCATCGGTTACGCCTTGCAGCCGATTCCACGGGGCAGTTGGGTCCAGGAAGATCAGTTGCGCATGCCGACAGCACCGCCCCTGGACAGCTTGCCGCTGTCCACCGAAGTGCCCGAGGCCCAGGCGCCGCTGGAAGGTTTTAGCTTCGAGGGCTACCGCAATGCCGACGGCACCGTCGGCACGCGCAATATCCTCGGTATCACCACCACGGTGCAGTGTGTGACGGGCGTGCTGGACCATGCGGTCAAGCGCATCAAGGACGAGTTGCTGCCCAAGTACCCGAATGTCGATGATGTAGTGGCGCTGACCCACAGCTACGGCTGTGGCGTGGCAATCACCGCGACGGATGCTTACATCCCGATCCGCACCGTGCGCAATCTGGCGCGCAACCCGAACCTGGGGGGCGAAGCCCTGGTCATCAGCCTGGGCTGCGAGAAACTGCAGGCCGGGCAGGTGATGCACGACAACGACAGCTCGGTCGACCTCAGTGAGCCATGGTTGTACCGGCTGCAGGATTCCAGCCACGGCTTTACCGAGATGATCGAACAGATCATGCAACTGGCCGAAACCCGCTTGAAGAAGCTCGACCTGCGCCGCCGGGAAACCGTGCCGGCGTCGGAGTTGATCCTCGGCATGCAGTGCGGCGGCAGCGATGCGTTTTCCGGCATCACCGCCAACCCGGCCCTGGGTTACGCCTCGGACCTGCTGTTGCGGGCGGGGGCGACGGTGATGTTTTCCGAAGTCACCGAAGTGCGCGACGCCATCTACTTGTTGACCTCCCGCGCCGAAAGCCAGGACGTAGCCCTGGAGTTGGTGCGGGAAATGGACTGGTACGACCGTTACCTGGCCAAAGGCGAGGCCGACCGCAGTGCCAACACCACGCCGGGCAACAAGAAGGGCGGGTTGTCGAATATTGTCGAGAAGTCTTTGGGCTCCATCGTCAAGTCCGGCAGCAGCGCCATCAACGGCGTGCTCGGCCCGGGGGAGCGCTTTAAGCGCCGTGGGCTGATCTTTTGCGCGACGCCGGCCAGTGACTTTGTCTGTGGCACCTTGCAACTGGCGGCGGGGATGAACCTGCATGTGTTTACCACTGGTCGCGGCACGCCCTATGGGCTGGCGATGGCGCCGGTGGTGAAGGTTTCGACCCGTACCGAACTGGCTCAGCGCTGGCCGGACTTGATCGATATCGATGCGGGGCGGATTGCTACTGGTCGCGCGACGATTGAGGAATTGGGCTGGGAGTTGTTCCACTTCTATCTGGACGTGGCCAGCGGCAAGAAGCAGACCTGGGCCGAGCGGCACAAACTGTATAACGACATTACCTTGTTCAATCCAGCGCCTATTACCTGACGATTGTTCCCACGCAGGGCGTGGGAACATCAGGGTGAAAGTGGCTTATCATTAGCCACCTACTGACGCTCGCTTAAGGTTCTCCCCGGCATGCTGGCTATCTTCTTCGCAACCCTCGCCATCACCGCGCCGGTGTTTGCCATGCTGTTCCTCGGTGTGCTGCTCAAGCGCATTAACTGGATCAATGACAACTTTATCCATACGGCCTCGTCCCTGGTGTTCAACGTCACCATGCCTGCGTTGCTGTTCCTCGGTATTCTCCATGCCGACCTGCACTCGGCGCTTAAACCCGGATTGTTGATTTACTTCGCCATCGCCACCGTGTTGAGTTTTGCCTTGGCCTGGAGCTGGGCGATCTTTCGTTGCCCACGGGAAGACCGTGGCATCTATGCCCAGGGCGCGTTTCGTGGCAACAACGGAGTAATTGGCCTGGCACTGGCAGCCAGCATGTACGGTGACTACGGGATTTCCCTAGGGGCGATCCTCGCGGCACTGGTGATCTTGTTCTACAACACCTTGTCCACCATCGTCCTGGCGGTCTACAGCCCGGTGATCAAATCCGACCCGTGGAGCATCTGCAAGAGCGTGGTGGCCAATCCCTTGATCATCAGCGTGATCGTCGCGGCTCCCTTTGCCTACTTCCAGATCGGCTTGCCCGGCTGGCTGGAAACCTCCGGCCAATACCTGGCAGACATGACCTTGCCTCTGGCATTGATCTGCATTGGCGGTACCTTGTCGTTGGCGGCTCTGCGCAAAAGCGGTGACATGGCGTTGAGCGCCAGCCTGCTGAAGATGATCGTCCTGCCAGTGCTGGCAACCCTCGGTGCCTGGCTGTGCGGGTTCCGTGGGCCGGAGCTGGGGATTCTGTTCCTGTACTTCGGTGCCCCGACGGCGGCGGCCAGCTTTGTTATGGCCCGCGCAGCGCAGGGCAATCATGAACTGGCAGCGGCGATTATTGTGATCACCACGCTGATGGCGGCGGTGACCACCAATATCGGAATCTTCGTGTTGCAGGCGGGTGGCTGGGTGTAGGCGCGAGCTTGCGCGCACCTACACTGGATTTTGCTGGTAACTGTCGATCACTTCCTGCGCCGCCCGAAACGCATCAACCGCCGCCGGTACGCCGGCATACACCGCGCAATGCAGCAGCGCCTCGCGAATCTCTTCTACCGTGCAGCCATTGTTCAGCGCGCCACGTACGTGGCCTTTAAGTTCTTGCGGGCACTTGAGGGCAGTCAGGGCGGCGAGAGTGATCAGGCTGCGGGTTTTCAGCGGCAAGCCTTCGCGATTCCAGACGCTGCCCCAGGCGTGTTCGTTGACGAAGTCCTGCAGCGGCTGAGTGAAGTCGGTGGCATTGCCCAGGGCGCGGTCGACGAAGGCATCGCCCATCACCTGACGGCGCATTTCCACGCCTGGTTTTTTTTGATCGGTCATTACGATTCCCTCTTGTGTTGGCGGCGCCAGGCTCGCAGCGAGGTGAAAAATACAAAGGCCACCAGCGCCGGCAGGACGTAATACAGCATCAGTTGTTCCAGCTTATTGGCCAGGGGCATGCCGGTAGTGAACGACACCATATGCAGCCCATACGCCAGGTACAGCGCGAGTAGCAGCAAACCTTCGGCCCGGGTGATCCGGTAGCCGGAATAGAATACTGGAAGGCACAATACGACGACGCCGAGCATCACTGGCAGGTCGAAGTCCAGGGCATTGGGTGAGACCGATAGGGCAGAGGGTGCGACGAGGGCGGTAAAGCCCAGCACGCCCAGCAGGTTGAACAGGTTGCTGCCGATCACGTTGCCCACCGCAATTTCACGTTCACCGCGCAGGGCGGCAATCAGCGAAGTTGCCAGGCAGGGCAACGAGGTGCTGACGCCGACGATGGTCAGGCCGATGACCCGCTCGGAGAGGCCAAGGTCGCTGGCCACATCTACTGCCGCGCGCAGCAGAAGGTGCCCGGCGAACACCAGCAACACGAGCCCGCCGATCATCCACAGCAAGCTGCTCAGCCACGGTGCCTGTACCACCGTGTCACGGGTGCGAGGGCGGCGTGAATGGCGGGTCTGGTACAGCAACAGGCCAAGGTAGGCCACCAGCGCCGTCAGCAGCATCAGGCCATCAACAGGTGTCAGCTCTTCATTGGCGGCGAGGACGAACACCAGCAGTCCAGCAAAGATCATCACCGGGATGTCCAGGCGCACCAGTTGCCGGGACACTCGCAGGGGAATGATTAGCGCCGAGAGGCCGAGGGTGACGAGGATGTTGAAGATGCTGCTGCCGATCACGCTGCCCACGGCGATGTCGGTGTTGCCAGCCAGGGTGGCTTGCAGGCTGACGGCCATTTGCGGCGCGCTGCTGCCGAAAGCGACGATGCTCAAGCCGATGATCAGCGGTCGCACCTTGAGGCCGGCAGCCAGCCGCACGGAAGTGCGCACCAGGATTTCGGCACCGGCAATCAGCAGCACCAGGCCGCTGATGAGTTCGATCATGCTTAAGGACGAGAGAGCGGTTAATCCGGAAATGGTCAGGGCTCCCTCGGTCAGTCGTTCAGGGCTTGCACGCGAACGCGCGCGGTCCCGCTGCGCAGCATACCCAACTGCTCGGCGGCTTTGCGTGAAAGATCAATCAGGCGGCCACGGGTGTGTGGGCCACGGTCGTTGATGCGGACCACGACGCTTTTATCGTTACTGAGGTTGGTGACCTGCACCCGCGTGCCAAAGGGCAGGCGAGGATGGGCAGCAGTCAGGGCATTCTGGTTGAAGGGTTCACCGCTGGCGGTGCGTTTGCCGTGGTGTTTGGCGCCGTAATAGGAGGCGGTGCCGGTTTCGTCGTAGCCGTTGGGGTCGATGAGGCCGCTGGCGCAACCGGTGAGCAGAGAGAACAGGGCCCAGAGGCCGAGTAGACGCTTCATTCAAGATGTCCCCGAAATTAATGCGGGAACCGACTTGTGTGGGATCTGGCTTGCCTGCGATAGCATCACCTCAGTGTCTTTGACAGACCGAGGCGTTTGCATCGCGGGCAAGCCAGATCCCACACAAGCCGGTTCCTACAGAGAGGCCGCCGCTATCAGCCTTCGAGTTTGCTTTTCAGCAGTTCGTTGACCTGTTGCGGGTTGGCCTTGCCTTTGGAGGCTTTCATCGCCTGGCCGACAAAGAAGCCGAACATTTTGCCGCGCTTGGCTTCATCCGCCGCACGGTATTGTTCGACCTGTTCGGTGTTGGCTGCCAGCATCTCGTCGAGCACCGCCGAGATCGCGCCGCTGTCAGTCACTTGCTTGAGGCCGCGCTTATCGATGATCTCGTCAGCGCTGCCTTCGCCTGCGGCCATGGCTTCAAACACGGTCTTGGCGATTTTGCCGGAGATGGTGTTGTCCTTTATCCGCAGCAACATGCCGCCCAATTGCTCGGCTGAGACTGGAGCTTCGTCGATTTCCAGGCCCTGTTTGTTCAACAGGCTGCCCAGCTCAACCATCACCCAGTTAGCCGCCAGCTTGGCGTCGCTGGCGATGCTTACCACTTTCTCGAAGTAGTTCGCTTGCTCGCGGCTTGAAGCCAGCACGCTGGCGTCGTAGACCGACAGGCCGAACTGTTCCTGGAAGCGCTCGCGTTTTTGCGGTGGCAACTCCGGCAGGGTCGCGCGGATGTCCGTGAGGAATGAATCCTCGATGATCACCGGCAACAGGTCTGGATCGGGGAAGTAACGGTAGTCGTTGGCTTCCTCCTTGCTGCGCATGGAGCGGGTTTCGTCTTTGCTCGGGTCGTACAGGCGGGTCTGCTGGATCACCTTGCCGCCGTCTTCGATCAGTTCGATCTGACGACGTACTTCGGTGTTGATCGCCTTCTCGATGAAACGGAACGAGTTGACGTTCTTGATCTCGCAGCGGGTGCCGTACTCGGCCTGACCTTTTGGACGGATCGACACGTTGCAGTCACAACGCAACGAGCCTTCGGCCATGTTGCCGTCGCAGATGCCCAGGTAGCGCACCAGTGCGTGGACCGCCTTGACGTATGCCACGGCTTCCTTGGCGCTGCGCATGTCTGGCTCGGAGACGATTTCCAGCAGTGGCGTGCCAGCACGGTTCAGGTCGATGCCGGTAGCGCCATTGAACTCTTCATGCAGGCTTTTGCCGGCATCTTCTTCCAGGTGCGCGCGCGTGATGCCGACGCGTTTGACTGTGCCGTCTTCCATCGGGATGTCCAGGTGGCCCTTGCCGACAATCGGCAATTCCATCTGGCTGATCTGGTAGCCCTTGGGCAGGTCCGGGTAGAAGTAGTTCTTGCGGGCGAATACGTTGTGCTGACCGATCTCGGCATCAATTGCCAGGCCGAACATCACCGCCATGCGCACCGCTTCCTGGTTCAGCACCGGCAACACGCCGGGCATGCCCAGGTCTACCAGGCTGGCCTGGGTATTGGGCCCTGCGCCGAACGTGGTGGCGCTGCCGGAGAAAATCTTTGATTGGGTGGCGAGCTGGGTATGAATCTCCAGCCCGATCACGACTTCCCATTGCATAGTGTTCTCCTCAGAAGCCAGTAGGGGTGCGAGTGTGCCAGTCAGTGTTCAACTGGTACTGGTGCGCCACATTGAGCAGGCGGCCTTCCTGGAAATACGGGGCGAGCAATTGCACGCCGACCGGCAGACCGTCGACGAAACCTGCTGGCATGGACAAGCCCGGCAGACCCGCGAGGTTGGCAGTGATGGTGTAGAAGTCTTCCAGATACGCGGCAATTGGGTCGTCGTTCTTGGCGCCGATCTTCCATGCCGGGTTGGGCGTGGTTGGGCCGAGAATCACATCGACTTCTTCAAACGCAGCCATGAAATCGTTCTTGACCAGGCGGCGGATTTTTTGCGCCTTGAGGTAGTACGCGTCGTAGTAGCCGGCTGACAGAGCGTAGGCGCCGACCATGATCCGGCGCTGTACTTCGGCGCCGAAACCTTCGCCACGGGAGCGCTTATAAAGGTCGGTGAGGTCTTTCGGGTCTTCGCAGCGATAACCGAAGCGTACGCCGTCGAACCGCGACAGGTTGGAGGAAGCTTCTGCCGGGGCAATCACGTAATAAGCAGCAATCGCATGCTGGTTGTTAGGCAGGCTGATTTCCTTGATCACTGCGCCGAGCTTTTCCAGCTCCTTGACGCTGTTGTGCACCAGTTCAGCGATGCGCGGGTCGAGGCCGGCGCTGAAATACTCTTTCGGCACGCCAATGCGCAGGCCTTTGATCGAGGTATTGAGGCTGGCACTGTAGTCCGGCACCGGTTCATCGATGCTGGTGGAGTCCTGCGCATCGAAGCCTGCCATGCCTTGTAACAATATTGCGCAGTCTTCGGCAGTGCGCGCCAAAGGACCGCCCTGATCGAGACTGGAGGCGTAGGCAATCATGCCCCAGCGGGAAACACGACCGTAGGTCGGTTTCAGTCCGGTGAGGTTGGTGAACGCTGCCGGCTGGCGGATCGATCCGCCGGTATCGGTGGCCGTGGCGGCAGGTATCAGACGAGCTGCAACTGCCGCAGCCGAACCACCGGATGAACCACCGGGCACGTGTTCCAGGTTCCACGGGTTTTTCACCGCGCCGTAGTAGCTCGACTCGTTGGCCGAACCCATGGCGAATTCGTCCATGTTGGTCTTGCCCAGGGTTACAGACCCGGCAGCGGCCAGCTTGGCGACCACGGTGGCGTCGTAGGGCGCCTTGAAGTTGTCGAGCATCTTGGAGCCGCAGCTGGTGCGAATACCCAAGGTGCAGAACAAGTCCTTGTGGGCAATCGGTGCGCCCAGCAGGGCGCCATTTTCACCGTTGGCGCGACGGGCGTCGGCGGCTTTGGCCTGGCTCAGGGCCAGTTCTTCGGTGAGGCTGATGAAGCTGTTGACCTTTGGATCGAGCTCGGCGATACGGGCCAGTAGGGTCTTGGTCAGCTCTTCGGATGAAAACTTTTTATCGGCGAGACCGCGGGCGATCTCGGCCAGAGTCAATTGATGCATTGCAGGCTCTTTCCCTTTAGTCGATGACTTTCGGAACCAGATACAGGCCGTTTTCGACCGCTGGTGCGATGGACTGGTAGGCCTCGCGATGATTGCATTCGGTCACGACGTCAGCGCGCAGGCGCTGGCTGGCTTCCAGTGGGTGAGCCAGGGGCTCGATGCCGTCGGTATTGACGGCCTGCATTTGGTCAACCAGCCCGAGAATGCTGTTCAGGGCTGCGGTGGTCTGTGGAAGATCGGCTTCATTAAGGCCCAGGCAGGCCAAATGAGCGATTTTTTCCACGTCGGAGCGTTCAAGCGCCATGGGATTCTCCAGTGGAAAACAGAACGGAAGCTATCCGTGTGTTAGATTGTCGGAACACTACCGCATTTCTACGGTCATATGGCCGCGATTGTGGGGGTTGGTGCACAGAAAGTCGGCTAATTTAACATATTGGCGCCTTGCCCAAAATCCCTGTCGTTGTTAGAGTTTGCCGCACTTTTTTACCCACGCGTTGCCTAGGGTCCCTTTCCCATGTTCAAGAAACTGCGTGGCATGTTTTCCAGCGATCTTTCCATCGACCTGGGCACTGCCAACACCCTTATTTACGTGCGCGAGCGCGGTATCGTCCTGAATGAGCCATCGGTTGTGGCCATTCGGACCCATGGTAATCAGAAAAGTGTCGTTGCCGTCGGCACCGAGGCCAAGCGCATGCTCGGCCGTACACCAGGCAATATTGCTGCCATTCGTCCTATGAAGGATGGTGTGATTGCCGACTTCAGCGTCTGCGAGAAGATGCTGCAGTACTTCATTAACAAGGTTCACGAAAACAGCTTTCTGCAGCCCAGCCCTCGTGTGCTGATCTGCGTTCCGTGCAAATCCACCCAGGTGGAGCGTCGTGCCATCCGTGAATCGGCCCTTGGTGCCGGTGCTCGTGAAGTGTTCTTGATCGAAGAGCCTATGGCTGCTGCGATCGGTGCCGGCCTGCCGGTTGAAGAAGCTCGCGGTTCGATGGTGGTGGATATCGGTGGCGGCACCACTGAAATCGCCCTGATTTCCCTCAATGGTGTGGTGTATGCCGAATCCGTGCGGGTTGGCGGCGATCGCTTCGACGAAGCGATCATCACCTACGTGCGTCGCAACTACGGCAGCCTGATCGGCGAATCGACCGCCGAGCGCATCAAACAGGAAATCGGCACCGCTTATCCGGGCGGCGAAGTTCGCGAAGTTGATGTTCGCGGTCGCAACCTGGCCGAAGGCGTTCCACGTGCCTTCACCCTGAACTCCAATGAAGTGCTGGAGGCTCTGCAAGAGTCCCTGGCCACCATCGTTCAGGCTGTGAAGAGCGCCCTGGAGCAATCGCCGCCGGAACTGGCTTCCGATATCGCCGAGCGTGGCCTGGTACTGACCGGTGGTGGCGCCTTGTTGCGCGACCTCGACAAGTTGCTGGCCCAGGAAACCGGTTTGCCGGTGATCGTCGCCGAAGACCCGTTGACCTGCGTCGCTCGTGGCGGTGGCCGTGCACTGGAAATGATGGATAAACACACCATGGACCTGCTCTCCAGCGAATAAGATTCCCTGGATCGTTCATGCTTCGCCCGCAGGCAGCACTTTGCAGTGCTGCCTGTTGGCGTTTATCTTCTTCAATCTGCATCCAGGCCGGTTTGATGCCGTATGAATAAAGTAAACATTTGCCTGGGAGGAGCGGCCTATTAAACCGCTTTTCGCCAAGGGTCCCTCGTTGGGCGTGCGCCTGTTGGTGCTGGTCGTGCTATCGGTCGCGCTGATGGTGGTCGATGCCCGCTTCACACTGCTCAAGCCAGTGCGTAGTCAGATGTCGCTGGTTTTGATGCAGTCCTACTGGATCACTGACCTGCCGCAACGGCTATGGCAAGGTGTGGCCAGCCAGTTTGGCAGCCGGACCGAACTGGTCGCCGAGAACGAAAAACTCAAAACTGAAAACCTGCTGCTGCAAGGGCGCATGCAAAAGCTCGCGGCTCTGACGGAGCAGAACGTTCGGCTGCGCGAGTTGCTCAACTCTTCCGCGCTGGTCAACGAGAAGGTCGAAGTGGCCGAGTTGATCGGCATGGACCCCAACCCCTTCACCCATCGCATCATCATCAACAAGGGTGAGCGCGACGGCGTGGTTCTTGGCCAGCCGGTGCTCGATGCCCGTGGTTTGATGGGCCAGGTGGTGGAGTTGATGCCGTACACCTCCCGGGTACTTTTGCTCACAGATACGACCCACAGCATTCCGGTACAAGTTAACCGCAATGGCCTGCGGGCGATTGCCAGCGGTACCGGTAACCCGGAGCGCCTGGAATTGCGTCATGTAGCGGATACCGCCGATATCAAGGAAGGCGACCTGTTGGTCAGTTCCGGCCTGGGTCAGCGTTTCCCTGCGGGCTATCCCGTGGCGACGGTCAAGGAAGTGATCCACGACTCCGGCCAGCCGTTCGCCATTGTCCGCGCCGTGCCCACAGCCGCGTTGAACCGCAGCCGCTACCTGCTGCTGGTGTTCAGCGACAACCGCACCGCGGAAGAGCGCGCTAACGAGGCCGCCCAGGCTCAGGAAGCGCAAGACAAGCAAAACGCTGTCACGCCGATCATTCCTGCGACGGTGCCTAAACCGGCTGTGCCTGGCACGCCTGCGGCGATACCGGCTGCTGCCGCGCCAGTGGCAACCCCGGCCAACCCCGTGGTTCCCGGTTCGCGTCCCGCCAAGCCACCTGTGACACCCCCCGCAGCCAAACCACCGGCTGCGGCTCCTGCAACCACTCGGCAGAGGGCACAATAATGGCCGGCACTCACTCTAGTAATGGCTGGATCGTCTGGCTGACCTTCGCCGTTGGCCTGTTGCTCAGCGTTTCACCGCTGCCGCAATTCATGGAAATCCTGCGCCCGCTATGGTTGGCATTGCTGCTGGCATTCTGGTCGCTGGCGATGCCTCACAAGGTTGGCATGGTCACGGCAATGTGCCTGGGGCTGGCGGAAGACGTACTGTATGGCACGCTGCTCGGCCAGAACGCCCTGATCCTGACCCTGATTACCTTCCTGGTGTTGTCGTTGCAGCAGCGCTTGCGAATGTTCCCGATGTGGCAGCAGTGCCTGGTGATCCTGGTGATCTTCGGCCTGGCCCAACTGGTGCAATTGTGGCTCAGCGCCCTGACCGGCAACCGCCAACCAACGCTGGCGCTGGTGCTGCCGGCCTTGGTCAGTGCCTTGCTCTGGCCCTGGATCAGCTTTGGCCTGCGTGGCTTGAGTCGCCGCTATAAAATCAATTGAACGGATCGCGAGGCTCTGCCTGGTTATCGAACCCTACAGGGAGAGTCTGGAATGAACTCGCTTTATCTGGCATCCGGCTCACCTCGGCGGCGTGAACTGCTGGCACAAATCGGTGTGCCTTTCACTGTAGTCAGTGCCGCTATTGATGAAACTCCCCTGACAGATGAATTGCCTGCGTCCTACGTCGAACGCTTGGCTCGTGGCAAGGCTGCGGCGGGCTTGGCTGCGTTGGCGGATGCTTCGGGCGCCTGTGTACTGGGTGCCGATACGGCAGTGGTCCTCGACGGCCGGATACTCGGCAAACCGCTGGATCAGGCCGACGCCCTGGCCATGTTGCTGGCTCTTTCTGATCGTGAACATGAAGTCCTCACCGCCATCGCCCTGCTGGATGATCAGTGTTGCGAAACGCGGCTGGTCAGCAGTCGCGTGCGCTTTCGCCAGATCTCAGCGCAGGAAGCCACCACTTACTGGCACAGCGGCGAACCTCAGGACAAGGCCGGCGGCTATGCTATCCAAGGGTTGGCGGCTGTGTTTGTGGCTGGACTCAATGGCAGTTATTCCGCCGTCGTCGGTTTGCCCGTATGCGAAACCTTCGAGGTGCTGGGCCATTTCGGCATACCCTGTTGGCAAAATCTTAGCGCGTGCTAAACGCCTACCCCAGCGCCAAACCCAAGCGATCGGCCACTATTGTGAAAACGCCTGAACGAGACCCAGCCATGAGTGAAGAGATTCTGATCAATATCACGCCGATGGAATCGCGCGTGGCGGTGGTAGAAAACGGTGTTCTGCAAGAAGTGCATGTCGAGCGCACCCAGAAGCGCGGGATCGTTGGCAATATCTATAAAGGCAAGGTCGTGCGGGTGTTGCCGGGCATGCAGGCGGCGTTCGTCGACATCGGCCTGGACCGTGCGGCGTTTATCCATGCCTCGGAAATCTCTCTGCGCGAAGGCCCGGCTGTCGAAAGCATCAGCGCCTTGGTGCATGAAGGGCAAAGCCTGGTGGTACAAGTCACCAAGGACCCGATCGGCTCCAAGGGCGCGCGCCTGACCACCCAGTTGTCGATTCCCTCACGTTATCTGGTGTACATGCCACGCACTGCCCACGTGGGAATCTCCCTGAAAATCGAAGATGAAGGCGAGCGTGAGCGTCTGAAAAGGGTCGTCAGCGACTGCGTTGCCCTGGAAGGTATCAAGGAGGCTGGTGGCTTTATCCTGCGTACCGCTGCGGAGGGTGCCGGTGCTGATGAAATTCTCATGGATATCCGCTACCTGCGCCGTCTTTGGGATCAGATCGCTGCCCAGATCAAGACGATTGGCGCGCCGAGTGTCATCTATGAAGACCTCGGCCTGGCGCTGCGTACTCTGCGAGATTTGGTCAGCCCAAAGATCGAGAAAATTCGGATCGATTCGCGGGAAACCTTCCAGCGCACCACGCAATTTGTCGCTGAGTTGATGCCGGAAATTGCCGACCGCCTGGAGCACTACCCAGGCGAGCGGCCGATTTTCGACCTGTATGGCGTCGAGGACGAAATCCAGAAAGCCCTGGAACGCAAGGTGCCGCTCAAGTCTGGGGGCTACCTGGTGGTAGACCCGGCGGAAGCCATGAGCACCATCGACGTCAACACTGGGGCTTTTGTCGGCCATCGCAACCTTGAAGAAACCATCTTTAAGACCAACCTCGAAGCGGCCACCGCCATCGCCCGCCAACTGCGTCTGCGCAATCTTGGCGGGATCATCATCATCGACTTCATCGACATGGAAGATGAAGAGCATCAGCGCCAAGTATTGCGCACTCTGGAAAAACAGCTGGAGCGCGACCACGCCAAGACCAACATCATCGGTATCACCGAGTTGGGCCTGGTGCAGATGACCCGCAAGCGCACCCGCGAAAGCCTTGAACAAGTGCTGTGTGAGCCGTGCAGCAGTTGCCAGGGGCGCGGCAAGTTGAAAACCCCGGAAACGGTTTGCTACGAGATTTTTCGGGAAATCTTACGAGAGGCGCGGGCCTATCAGGCCGAAGGCTATAGAGTTCTGGCTAACCAGAAGGTGGTTGATCGGCTGCTGGACGAAGAGTCAGGCAACGTTGCGGAGCTGGAAGGCTTTATTGGCCGCACGATTCGCTTTCAGGTTGAAACCATGTACTCCCAGGAACAATACGACGTGGTGTTGCTCTGATCCGCTGTGCTGCTTTTCCATTTGATCGTTTTTTACGAGACCGACAGACCTTGATCTGTCGTCCGACTATTGTCTTGAGGGTCGCCTGACATGGAGCGTCTGATACGCTTTTTTGCCGCATTGACCCGCTGGGGCCTCGGCCTGTGTGCCTTGCTGCTGGTACTGGCGGCGGTCTACGTCAGCCTGGGCCGTGAATTGACGCCCCTGGTGGCCGAATACCGTGGCGAAATCGAAGCCAAGGCCCGTGCCGCCGTTGATATGCCCTTGAGCATCGGCAGCCTGGAAGGGCGCTGGAGCGGCTTTGCGCCGGTATTGTTCGCCCATGACGTGATGGTTGGCGAAGGCAGCAGTGCCTTGCGCCTGGATCAGGTGCAAGTGGTACCCGACCTCTGGGCCAGCCTGTTGGCGCGGGAAGTGCGCATCGCCAACCTGGAAGTCAGCGGCCTGCAGGTCAGCGTGAAAGAGGACAAGGACGGCCACTGGGCACTGCAAGGCTTGCCGATGCAGGACGGTCAGCCTCTGGAACCAGAGCAACTGCTCAAACGTATGCAGGTGGTAGCGCAAGTGTCACTGCTCGACAGCCAGGTGACCTTGCAGCCCTTCGATCAGGCGCCGTTGACCCTGACTTACGTTGGTGTGAGCCTGAAAACTGGCGCTACGCGACAACGCTTGGAAGCCCGTTTGACGTTACCGGACGGTCAGCCTCTGGCGCTAAGTTTGCGTACCCGAATCCGGGCCAGCCAATGGAAGGACGGTGAAGTCCAGGCTTACTTGAGTTTGCCGCAAAGTGATTGGGCTCGCTGGATTCCGGCCAAACTGACCCAGCAATGGAAACTCAGTGAGTTGAAGGCAGGTGGCGAGTTCTGGCTGACCTGGAACAAGGGCACCATACAAAGCGCAGTCGCGCGCCTCAATGCTCCGCAACTAAAGGGTCGTTACGCCGAGCGCAAGCCCGCCCATATTGAGAACCTTGCGCTCACAGCTTACCTGCAGCGTAGTGACAGTGGCCTCAAGGTGGTCTTCGATTCGCTGGCGATGAACCTGGGGGACACCCGCTGGGAAACCCGCCTGAAATTGCAGCAGACATTGGCCTCTGGCAGCGCCCAGGAAGTCTGGAACCTGCAGGCAGATCGCCTGGACCTTACGCCTATTACCCCTTTGCTCAATGCCCTGGTACCGTTACCGGAGGGTGTGGCCGCAGCGGTCGAACACCTGAAGGCTACCGGGATGCTGCGCAATGTCCTGGCAGATTATCGACCCCAGGACACCACTGATCAGCAGGTCAGTTTTGCCGCCAACCTTGATCGAGTCGGTTTCGATGCCTATTTCGGCGCGCCGGCTGCCCGCAACGTCACCGGTAGCATCAGCGGCGATTTGGGGAAGGGCGAGTTACGCATGGACAGCAAGGACTTTTCCCTGCACCTGTTTCCGATTTTTGCCAAGCCCTGGCAGTACATTCAGGCCAACGCTCGCCTGACCTGGACGCTGGATAAAGACGGCTTCACCCTGATTGCGCCGTACATCAAGGTGCTGGGGGAAGAAGGCAAGGTTGCCGCCGACTTCCTGATTCGCCTGCGTTTCGACCACAGCCAGGAAGACTATATGGACCTGCGGGTCGGCATGGTCGATGGCGACGGGCGTTTCACACCCAAGTACTTGCCAGCTGTGTTGAGTCCGGCCCTGGATGAATGGCTGCGTACGGCGATTCTCAAGGGCGCGGTGGACGAAGGTTTCTTCCAGTATCAAGGCTCGCTGGACCACGATGCCTTGGCCGCCTCGCGCAATATCAGTTTGTTCTTCAAGGTGCACGACGCCGAACTGGCGTTCCAGCCGGGCTGGCCCCATGTCGGCAAGGTTGCTGGTGAAGTGTTTGTCGAGGAGACCGGTGTTCGCATCCTGGCCAGCAAGGGCCAGTTGCTCGACACCAAGGTCAAGGATATCTACGTCAATATTCCCCATGCCCCCAGCGGCCAGGACAGTCATCTGCTGCTCACCGGCGGGTTTGCCGGTGGCTTGGGCGATGGCCTGAAAATCCTCCAGGAAGCGCCAATCGGCACGGCTTCGACTTTTGCTGGCTGGAAAGGCGACGGTGACCTGCAGGGCAAGCTGGACCTGGATATTCCCCTGGCCAAGGGTGCAGAGCCGAAAATCGTAGTGGACTTCAAAACTGACAAGGCGCGCCTGCAGCTGGCCGAGCCAGTCCTGGATCTGAGCCAGCTCAAGGGGGATTTCCGCTTTGACAGCGCCAAGGGTTTGAGCGGCCAGAACATCACTGCTCAAGCCTTCGACCGGCCGATCACTGCGCAAATTTTTGCCGATGGCAAGCCGGGGAACATCAGCACCCGGGTAACAGCCAAGGGACAGGTGACGGTGAAGAGGCTCGCCGACTGGCTGAAGGTCAGTCAGCCGCTGCCGGTTTCCGGTGATATCCCTTATCAACTGCAACTCAACCTGGACGGTGCTGACAGTCAACTGATGGTCAGCTCCAATCTCAAGGGGGTGGCGGTGGAATTGCCGGCCCCGTTCGGCATGCCCGCCAGCCAGGGCCGTGACAGTGCGTTCCGCATGACTTTGCAGGGGGCGGAGCGTCGTTACTGGTTTGATTATGGCGAGCTGGCGAACTTTACCTTTGCCGCGCCGGCCGACAAGTTTGTCGAAGGTCGTGGCGAATTGTTCCTTGGCGATGGTGATGCGCTGTTGCCCGGCGGCAAAGGGTTGCGCATTCGGGGAGTGTTGTCGGAGCTGGATATCGACCCCTGGAAAAAACTGGTGGACCGCTACGCCGGCAATGATCCAGGCGGCAGCGCCAAGCAGTTGTTGAACGGGGCAGACTTCAAGATCGGCAAGTTGACCGGTTTTGGCACCCAGTTCGATCAGGTCAATTTGCAGTTGGACCGCAACCCAGCCACCTGGGCCATGCGGTTCGACAGCCAGCAAGCCAAAGGCACCGTGGGTCTGCCGGATGCCAAGGGTGCGCCGATTGCGATTAATCTGCAGTACGTGCGCTTGCCTGCGGTCGATCCCTCAGTGCAGGCCGATGAAAACGCACCAGATCCGCTGGCGGACGTTGATCCCAAGAACATCCCGGCGCTGGATATCGCCATCGATCAGTTGTTCCAGGGCCCGGATTTGATTGGTGCCTGGTCGTTGAAGATTCGCCCGACCGCCAAAGGCATGGCGTTCAACAGCCTGGACCTTGGCCTCAAGGGCATGCAGCTCAAAGGTGCCGGTGGTTGGGAAGGCGCGGCTGGCGCCAGCAGCAGTTGGTACAAGGGCCGGCTGGACGGCAAGAACATTGCCGATGTACTCAAGGGTTGGGGCTTTGCGCCGACCGTGACCAGCGAGGATTTCCATCTGGACGTCGATGGCCGCTGGCCAGGCTCACCCGCCTGGGTCGGCCCCAAGCGTTTCTCCGGCAGCCTGGACGCGAGCTTTCGCAAAGGCCAGTTCGTTGAAGTGGAGGGCGGCGCGCAGGCGCTGCGGGTGTTTGGTCTGTTGAACTTCAACTCGATTGGCCGGCGTTTGCGCCTGGACTTCTCGGACTTGCTCGGCAAGGGCCTGAGCTACGACCGGGTCAAAGGTTTGTTGGCCGCCAGTGACGGTGTTTTTGTCACCCGTGAGCCGATCATCCTGACCGGCCCTTCAAGCAACCTGGAGCTCAACGGCACCCTGGACCTGGTGTCGGATCGCGTCGCTGCCAAGCTGCTGGTGACCTTGCCGGTGACCAACAACCTGCCGATTGCCGCATTGATCGTCGGCGCGCCGGCCATTGGCGGCGCGCTGTTCCTGATCGACAAGCTGATTGGTGATCGGGTCTCACGTTTTGCCAGTGTGCAATACAAGGTCGAAGGCCCTTGGAAGGACCCGAAAATCAGCTTCGACAAGCCATTTGAAAAACCAAACTGAGTACCCGTGGAGTAGCATGGCCCCATGCTTTTTATGGAGTGTCGGTCCATGTCCCTTGCGGTAATTCAAATGGTCAGCCAGAGCGACATACTGGTCAACCTGGCCCAGGCCCGGCGTCTGCTGGAGCAGGCGGCGGCTGGCGGTGCACGGCTCGCGGTGTTGCCGGAGAACTTTGCCGCCATGGGCCGTCGCGATGTCGCCGATATCGGCCGCGCCGAAGCCTTGGGCGAAGGTCCTATCCTGCCATGGTTGAAACAGGCCGCCCGTGACCTCACCTTATGGATAGTGGCTGGCACTTTACCGTTGCCGCCGCTGGATCAGCCGGGCGCCAAGTCCAATGCCTGCTCGTTGCTGATCGATGATCACGGCGAGATCATAGCCCGCTATGACAAGCTGCACCTGTTCGATGTTGACGTGGCGGATGCCCGTGGACGTTATCGCGAATCCGATGACTATGCTTACGGTGGCCAGGTGGTGGTGGCGGATACGCCAGTGGGGCGCCTGGGATTGACGGTTTGCTATGACTTGCGTTTCCCGGAGCTGTACAGCGAATTGCGTGCAGCGGGCGCTGAGTTGATTACTGCACCGTCGGCATTTACTGCGGTGACCGGTGCGGCACACTGGGATGTGCTGATTCGCGCCCGAGCCATTGAAACCCAGTGCTACCTGCTGGCGGCGGCGCAGGGCGGCGTGCATCCAGGACCACGGGAAACCTTTGGCCACGCAGCAATTATCGACCCATGGGGGCGAGTGCTGACGCAACAAAATCAAGGCGAAGCGGTGTTGTTGGCCGAACGCGATAGCAGTGAACAGGCGTCGATACGGGCGCGCATGCCGGTGGCGGGCCACCGACGCTTTTTCTCGCAGGGCGCGCAGCGACCTGCTTCAGAACGATGAATTTAAGGCCAAACCTATGAGCGAGTTGTTGTCCTCAGTCAGTGAACACCTCCTGGCGCCCGGTGGCGTGACCATCGAAAGCTTGCAAACCGTGCTGGGCGACCTGGCAGGTCCTGGTATCGATGCCGCCGACCTGTATTTCCAGGGCCAGATCTCCGAGTCCTGGGCCCTGGAAGATGGCATCGTCAAGGACGGCAGCTTCAGCCTCGACCAAGGTGTGGGCGTGCGTGCGCAATCGGGCGAGAAAACCGGGTTTGCCTACAGCAACGCTATCACCCTTGAAGCCCTCGGCCTTGCCGCCCGCGCCGCGCGTTCGATCTCCCGCGCCGGCCAGAACGGGACCGTTCAGGCATTCAGCACCCAGGACGTGACGCAACTGTATGGCCCGGATAACCCGCTGGAAGTGATCAGCCGCGCAGAAAAGGTTGAGTTGCTCAAGCGTGTAGATGCCGCGACCCGTGCCCTGGACCCGCGTATCCAGCAAGTGACCGTGAGCATGGCCGGTGTCTGGGAACGGATTCTGGTGGCTTCCACCGACGGCAGCTTGGCGGCGGATGTGCGGCCGCTGGTGCGTTTCAACGTCAGTGTGATCGTCGAGCAGAGCGGTCGTCGCGAGCGCGGCGGACATGGCGGCGGCGGGCGTACGGATTATCGTTATTTTCTCACTGAAGACCGCGCCATGGGCTATGCCCGTGAAGCGCTGCGTCAGGCGCTGGTCAATCTGGAAGCTATTCCGGCACCCGCCGGCACCTTGCCGGTGGTACTGGGTTCCGGCTGGTCGGGAGTGTTGCTTCACGAAGCGGTGGGCCACGGCCTGGAAGGTGACTTCAACCGCAAGGGCAGTTCGGCCTACAGCGGGCGTATGGGCGAGATGGTTGCGTCCAAGCTTTGCACTATCGTCGATGACGGCACACTAGCCGGGCGTCGCGGTTCGCTGAGCATCGACGACGAAGGCACGCCTACCCAATGCACCACGTTGATCGAAAACGGTGTGCTCAAGGGCTATATGCAAGACAAGCTCAATGCCCGCCTGATGGGCGTGGCCCGCACCGGCAACGGCCGTCGCGAGTCCTACGCGCACTTGCCAATGCCGCGCATGACCAATACCTACATGCTCGCTGGCGAAAGCGACCCGGCGGAAATCATCGCTTCGGTGAAGCGCGGTATTTACTGCGCTAACCTCGGCGGCGGTCAGGTGGACATCACCAGCGGCAAGTTTGTGTTCTCCACCAGCGAGGCGTACTTGATCGAAAACGGCAAGATCACCGTGCCGGTCAAGGGTGCAACGTTGATTGGTAACGGTCCGGAAGCCATGAGCAAGGTGTCGATGGTCGGTAATGACTTGGCGCTGGACAGCGGGGTAGGGACGTGCGGCAAGGATGGGCAGTCGGTGCCGGTGGGTGTTGGCCAGCCAACCCTGAAGATTGATGCGATCACCGTGGGTGGCACGGGGTCGTAAGAAGGGAGCTTCGGGTGGCGAAGGCCGCCACCCGGGGAAGAGGATCAGCGCAGGCCGCGTTGAGTCTCGTCCAGCTCACGGATGTACTTGAAGATTTTACGGCCGGAAGCCGGTGGCTTGCTTTGCGCCAATTCGTGCTGGGCCTGACGGATCAGGGAGCGCAGTTGCTGACGGTCCGCATCGGGATACTCGATGACGAACTTCTCCAGGACACCGTCATCGCCTGCGATCAGGCGATCACGCCAGCGTTCCAGGTTGTGGAAGCGTTCGTTGTACTGGCGAGTGGAGTTATCCAGTTGATCGAGCAAGCTCAGAATGGCGTCAGTGTCCTGGTCGCGCATCAGTTTGCCGATGAACATAAGGTGCCGTTTACGCGCGATATTCGCGGTGTGCTTGGGCGCATCGGTCAAAGCCCGGCGCAGAGCGTCGGTCAATGGCAGTTTTGCCAGCAAGTCAGGCTTGAGTGTTGTAAGGCGCTCGCCGAGGCCAACCAGAGCATGCAGCTCACGTTTGACCTGGGTTTTGCTTTTCTCCCCATCGAGGGAGTCGTCGTAAGAATCAACCATGGTGGCAGTCCGCAAAGAAACGCCGCCATGATAACCAGTCGGGGGCCGCTTGTCCGGCCCGGTCGCTCGAAGGCCTTAACCGAAAGCAGAATTTGAGTGGAGAAAACCATGAGTGCAGCCCAAAGCGTCGGTCCACAAGCATTACCGGCACTGCAGGAACAAGTCGAGCAGATCATTGCCGAGGCCAAGCGCCAGGGCGCCAGTGCCTGTGAAGTGGCGGTGTCCCTGGAGCAGGGGCTGTCGACGTCGGTGCGTCAGCGGGAAGTGGAAACCGTTGAATTCAATCGCGACCAAGGGTTTGGCATCACCTTGTATGTGGGCCAGCGCAAAGGCTCGGCCAGTACATCCGCCAGCGGCCCGGAGGCGATTCGCGAAACCGTTGCGGCTGCCCTGGCCATCGCCAAACACACTTCGGAAGACGAAGCCTCGGGCCTGGCCGATGCTGCCTTGATGGCTCGGGACCTGAAAGATTTCGATCTGTTTCACGCCTGGGACATCACCCCGGAGCAGGCCATTGAGCAGGCGTTGACCTGCGAAGCGGCGGCGTTTGATACCGACAGCCGGATCAAGAACGCCGACGGTACTACCTTGAGTACCCACCAAGGCTGCCGTGTGTATGGCAATAGTCATGGTTTTATCGGTGGTTATGCGTCCACGCGCCACAGTCTTAGCTGCGTGATGATCGCAGAAGCCGATGGTCAGATGCAGCGCGACTACTGGTACGACGTGAACCGTCGGGGCGAGTTGCTGGCTGATCCGGCAAGCATCGGCCAGCGTGCAGCACAGCGGGCCGCGAGTCGTCTGGGCGCACGTCCGGTGCCGACTTGCGAAGTGCCGGTGCTGTTTTCCGCAGAATTGGCTGGCGGTTTGTTCGGCAGCTTTCTGGGGGCGATTTCCGGTGGCAACTTGTATCGCAAGTCGTCGTTTCTTGAAGGCGCGATTGGCCAGAAGCTGTTCCCGGAATGGTTGACCCTGGATGAGCGTCCTCATTTGATGGGCGCCATGGGCAGTTCAGCGTTCGATGGCGATGGCCTGGCCACCTATGCCAAGCCATTCGTCGAGAAAGGTGAGTTGGTCTCCTACGTGTTGGGTACTTACGGCGGGCGCAAGCTTGGCCTGCCAAGCACGGCCAACTCCGGAGGAGTTCACAATCTGTTTGTGACCCATGGCGACGAAGACCAGGCTGCGCTGTTGCGGCGCATGGGACGTGGACTGTTGGTCACTGAATTGATGGGCCATGGTTTGAATATGGTCACCGGCGATTACTCCCGTGGCGCGGCGGGTTTCTGGGTAGAAAACGGCGAAATTCAATTCGCCGTCCAGGAAGTGACCATTGCCGGCAATATGCGCGACATGTTCAAGCAGATTGTCGCGGTGGGAAATGATCTGGAACTGCGCAGCAACATTCGCACGGGCTCGGTGTTGATCGAGCGGATGACGGTCGCCGGCAGCTAAGCCTGCGACGCTTGAAAAAAGCGCGCCCCCATTGGGAGGCGCGCTTTTTTTGTGCCTGCAATACGGAAGGATTAGACGCTGCGCTTGTTTTGATTCTCAATATCATTTAATAATAAATATCATTACCGAATGAGCGTGGATCATGATTTCTGTCCTGCATGAGGATCCCTACCTGGAAAGCTGGCGCTGGATGAGTCGTCAGATTCGTTGCGGTCTCGATCCTGATGAGCCGCGCCTGATCGAACACTATCTGAACGAAGGCCGATACCTGGTCTGTTGTACGGCGACTCATCCCTGGACCATTGCTGAAACCTCATTGCGCCTGCTGCTGGACACCGCCGCCGACATCGCCTTGCCCTGGCACTGGCGATCCATGTGCCTGGATCAGGCCTGGCGCCCGCTGCGTGACCTGGAAAACCTTTCTCACTGTGCCTGCCGCCTCAAGCGCTGGCAGACCTTTGCCTGGCAATTGGCGACCTGCGAGTTGCTGCCGTCTATTTCTCACTCCGACTTGGTGCAAGGATCTTCCGATGAGTAACACCCGTATCGAACGTGACAGCATGGGCGAACTGCAAGTCCCGGCCGAGGCGTTGTATGGCGCGCAAACCCAGCGTGCGGTAAACAACTTCCCTATCAGCCACCAACGCATGCCTGCGCAGTTTATTCGCGCGCTCATCCTGGCCAAGGCCGCTGCCGCCAGGGCCAACGTTGATCTCAAGCAGATAAGCGAAGCCCAAGGCAAGGCCATCGTCGATGCTGCCCTTGGCTTGCTCGAGGGTGACTTCATGCAGCACTTCCCGGTGGATATTTTTCAGACCGGCTCCGGCACCAGCTCCAATATGAATGCCAACGAAGTGATCGCGACCCTTGCCAGCCGCCTGCTCGGCGAGCCGGTCAATCCCAATGATCACGTCAACTGTGGGCAAAGCAGCAACGACATCATCCCCACTACCATTCACGTCAGCGCAGCCCTGGTGTTGCATGAACAAACGCTGCCGGCGCTGCTGCACCTGGTGCAAGTGATCGAGCACAAGGCCCAGGAGGTCCATCCCTTCGTCAAGACCGGCCGTACCCACCTGATGGACGCCATGCCGGTGCGCATGAGCCAGGTGCTCAATGGTTGGGCGCAGCAGCTCAAGGCGAATGTCGGCCACTTACAGGATTTGCTGCCGAGTTTGCAGGCACTGGCCCAAGGCGGCACCGCAGTGGGCACCGGAATCAACGCGCACCCTGAGTTTGCTGCACGCTTCAGCCAGCAACTTAGCCGTTTGACCGAAGTTCAGTTCACTCCCGGCAAGAACTTGTTTGCCTTGATTGGCTCCCAAGACACCGCCGTCGCCGTCTCCGGACAACTGAAAACCACCGCCGTGTCGCTGATGAAGATCGCCAACGACCTGCGCTGGATGAACTCCGGCCCCTTGGCCGGCCTCGGCGAAATCGAGCTGGAAGGCCTGCAGCCAGGCTCCTCGATTATGCCGGGCAAGGTCAACCCGGTGATCCCTGAGGCCACGGCAATGGTTGCCGCCCAAGTGATCGGTAACGACATGGTTATTACGGTCGCCGGCCAGTCCGGCAATTTCGAACTGAACGTGATGTTGCCGATCATCGCCCAGAACCTGCTCAGCAGCCTTGAGCTGTTGGCCAACGCCAGCCGTCTGCTAGCGGACAAGGCCATCGCCAGCTTCAAGGTCAACGAGGCCAAGCTCAAGGAAGCGCTGTCGCGCAACCCGATTCTGGTCACGGCACTCAACCCGATCATTGGTTACCAAAAAGCCGCTGAAATTGCCAAGAAGGCCTATCAACAAGGCCGGCCGGTGATTGACGTGGCGCTCGAACACACCGATTTGCCTCGCAGCCAACTGGAAATCCTCTTGGATCCGGAAAAGCTCACGGCCGGCGGCGTGTAATTACCGACTCTGCTTTGGAGGCTCTCCATGGAGCACTGGAAACGCACGATCGAAAGGGCTAATCACTGCTTTATGCAAGGCGAACTGGTGGATGCTCGCGAGCATTACCTGCAAGCCCTGGCCTTGGCCCAAGTGTTGTTCGAGCGCTGGGGCGATGCCGACGAAGCGGTGGCGGCTTGTGTCATTTCCCATCACAACCTGGCGGATCTGCACCTGCGCCTGAACCAGCCGGAGGAGAGCGCGGAGTACCTCTGCGCGATCCATCAGCGCCTGTTGCAGGCCATGCAGGACACTCGCCTGACCCCGCAGTTGCGGGAAGCGGCGCTACGTCAGAGCAGCAAAACCTACGTCGAACTGTTGAATTTCATCAGCGATCACGGCGAGTACCCACGTACCCATCGTTTGCTGGGCAGCAATACGGCGCAACCGGATGCGTCGACCCGCAACAGCCCTTTTTATGGAGCACATTGATATGTCCTACACCTTGCCTGCCTTGCCTTACGCCTACGATGCCCTGGAACCGCATATCGATGCGCAAACCATGGAGATTCACTACACCAAACACCACCAGACCTACATCAATAATCTCAATGCCGCAGTTGAGGGCACTGAGTGGGCGGGCTGGCCAGTGGAAAAACTGGTCTCCAGCGTCCAGCAATTGCCGGAAAAGTTGCGTGCTGCCGTGATCAATCAGGGCGGGGGACATGCTAACCACTCGCTGTTCTGGGCGGTGATGTCGCCCAAGGGCGGCGGTAAGCCAGGCGGCGCGCTGGGCAAGGCCATCGATGAGCAGTTGGGTGGTTTTGACAGTTTCAAGGAGGCGTTTACCAAGGCTGCGTTGACCCGTTTCGGCAGTGGCTGGGCCTGGTTGAGCGTGACTCCGCAAAAGACCCTGGTAGTGGAAAGCAGCGGCAACCAGGACAGCCCGCTGATGAATGGCAATACGCCGATCCTCGGCCTGGACGTTTGGGAGCACGCTTACTACTTGCTGTACCAAAACCGCCGTCCCGAATATATCAACGCCTTCTATAGTGTTATCAACTGGCCGGAAGTTTCTGAGCGTTACCAGGCTGCGCTTGCTTAACGCTCTTTTCATAACAGGATCTAGATCTAAGGCCGACTATGGGCACTGAAACACTGGCGATCAGCAGCGTGCGAATGTTCCGTTATGCGTTTGGCTCGCTGTTGCTGTTGGCGGGAATTGCATTGCTGGTGGCTCAAGGGCTGGCCTGGCTGGATCTGGAACCGCGTATCCTGCGCGCCCTGCAAGGCGGGGCCATCTGTGCCCTGGGCACGGCGCTGGGCGCGGTGCCGGTATTGGTGATCCGTCGGATGCCGCTGGCGGTGAGTGATACGTTGCTGGGTTTCGGCGCCGGCGTGATGTTGGCCGCGACGGCGTTCTCGCTGATCGTGCCCGGCATCGCTGCTGCCGAAAACCTCGGGCTGACACCTTGGGCCGCCAGTGGTCTGATCAGCTTTGGCATCATGCTGGGCGCTTTCGGGCTGTTTCTGGTGGATCGCAAGGTTTCCGGTACCAGCGCGGAAACGCTGGTGGGCACGCCGGAAAAACCGGTAATCGCGCCGCGTATCTGGCTGTTCGTATTCGCCATCATCGCCCATAACATTCCCGAAGGCATGGCGGTGGGGGTTTCGGCAGGTGGCGGCATGCCAGACGCCGACAGCCTGGCCATGGGCATCGCCCTGCAGGACGTACCGGAAGGGCTGGTGATTGCACTGGTGCTGGCCGGGGCAGGGATGTCGCGGGTCAAGGCGTTCCTGATTGGTGCGGCATCCGGGTTGGTAGAGCCGGTATTCGCGGTGCTCTGCGCTTGGCTGGTGAGCCTGGCTGAGGTGCTATTGCCGTTGGGCTTGGCGCTGGCCGCGGGGGCGATGCTATTGGTGGTGACTCACGAAGTGATTCCCGAATCGCGGCGCAATGGCCATGACAAGCTCGCCAGTTTGGGGCTGTGTATTGGGTTTTGTTTGATGATGGTGATGGATACAGCGTTGGGGTGAAGTGAGGATCTGTGGCGAGGGAGCTTGCCCCCTCGTCAGTGGGGCTTACTCGCCCTCGTCAAAGTAGTTATTGATCAACTTCACCAGCGCATCCAGAGCTTCTTGCTCCTGCTCGCCTTGCGTCTTCAGATGAATCATGGTGCCTTTGCCCGCAGCCAGCATCATCATCGCCATGATGCTTTTGCCGTCGACCGTGGATTCCGGGGTACGCCCGACCCTGATCTGGCAGGGAAACTGCCCCGCGACGCCGACGAACTTGGCCGAGGCCCGGGCGTGTAAGCCCAGTTTGTTGATGATTTCAATTTCCAGAGCGGGCATCGCGGGGGTGTTCCTTTCAGCTAAGGTCGCGGTGGCGAACCTGGACGTTCTTGAGGGTTTGCTGCAAAACCTGGCCGAGGCGCTCGGTCAGATACACAGAGCGGTGGTGCCCGCCGGTGCAGCCAATGGCGATGGTGACATAGGCTCGGTTGCTGGCGGCAAAGCGCGGCAGCCATTTGAGCAGGTAGCTGGAAATGTCCTGGAACATATCCTCGACATCCGGTTGCGCCGCCAGATACTCGGCTACGGGTTGGTCGAGTCCCGACTGATCACGTAGTTCCGGCTTCCAGTACGGGTTGGGCAGGCAGCGCACGTCGAACACCAGGTCGGCGTCCACTGGCATGCCCCGCTTGAAGCCAAAAGACTCCACTAGGAACGCCGTGCCAGGTTCTGGCTGGTTCAACAGGCGCAACTTGATGGTATCGCGCAGTTGATACAGGTTCAGGCTGGTGGTGTTGATCTTCAGGTCGGCCAGGTCAATGATCGGCCCCAGCAGCTTGGTTTCGTCTTCGATGGCTTCTGCCAGCGAGCGGTTGGCGCTGCTCAGAGGGTGACGACGACGAGTTTCTGAAAAACGCTTGAGCAGGGTTTCTTCGTCTGCATCCAGGTACAACACGTCGCAATGAATGTGTTTGCCGCGCACCTCCTCAAGCAATTCCGGGAATCGCGTTAGGTGGCTGGGCAGGTTGCGGGCGTCGATGGATACAGCGACCAGCGGCTGTGCCAGTTCGGTGTGGATCAACGCGCGCTCAGCCAGTTCAGGCAGCAAACCGGCCGGCAGGTTGTCGATGCAATAGAAGCCATTGTCCTCAAGCACATTGAGGGCAGTACTTTTACCTGAGCCGGAGCGGCCGCTGACGATGATCAAACGCATGATTACTGCCCGTTCTGCTCTTCCAGGACGACCTGATACAACGCTTCATTACTGGAGGCGCTACGCAGTTTTTCGCGTACTTCTTTGCGGTCGAGCATGCTGGCGATCTGCCGGAGCAGTTCCAGGTGCGCATCGGTGGCCGCTTCCGGGACCAGCAGAACGAACAGCAGGTCTACCGGGGCGCCGTCGATGGCGTCGAAATCGATAGGAGCGTCCAGGTGCAGCAAGGCGCTGACTGGAGACTCGCAACCTTTAAGGCGGCAATGGGGGATGGCGATGCCGTTACCAAAACCGGTCGAACCCAGTTTTTCACGGGCAATCAGAGCCTCAAAGACATCTTGCGTCTTCAGATTAGGCACTTCGCGGCCGATCAGATTGGCAATTTGTTCGAGGGCGCGCTTTTTACTGCCGCCCGGCACGTTCATGAGGGAACGGCCGGGGGTCAGGATATTTTCGAGTCGGATCATGGGTTGGGAGTGTTAACGACCGGTTGCGCCCTGGAGGAGGCTCTGGGTCTTTTCCTTATGCTTTTTGAGTTGGCGATCCAGCTTGTCAGTCAGCAGGTCAATGGCGGCATACATGTCTGAATGCTCGGCATTGGCGACGACTTCCCCGCCGGGGATATGCAGGGTGGCTTCGATTTTCTGCAGCAGCTTCTCGACGGTCATCGTGACTTGCACGTTGGTTATCTTGTCGAAATGCCGTTCCAATCGGTCGAGTTTTTCGCCGATGTAGGTGCGCAGGGGGTCGGTAACTTCCAGTTGGTGTCCACTGATGTTGACTTGCATACAGCTTCTCCTTCGTTGCCAGTGCATAAAGCGGCAGGCAGAAATGCCTGCCACTGGAACGCTGTGGCTAGCCCGTCACATCAAACGCTTACGCTCGCTGGAAGGCGCGATCCCAAGGGACTCGCGGTACTTGGCGACGGTTCGACGGGCTACCTGAATGCCTTGTGCCTCCAGTAAACCAGCGATCTTGCTGTCACTCAACGGCTTTTTCTGATTTTCCGCGGCAACCAGTTTTTTGATGATCGCGCGGATCGCCGTGGACGAGCATTCGCCGCCTTCGGAAGTACTTACATGACTGGAGAAAAAGTATTTCAGCTCATAAATACCCCGTGGGGTATGCATAAACTTCTGCGTGGTCACCCGGGAAATCGTCGATTCATGCATGCCTACTGCCTCGGCAATGTCATGCAGGACCAGCGGTTTCATCGCTTCATCGCCATATTCCAGGAAGCCGCGCTGGTGCTCGACGATCTGGGTGGCGACTTTCATCAGGGTTTCATTACGGCTTTGCAGGCTCTTGATGAACCAGCGGGCTTCCTGTAATTGGTTGCGCATGAAGGTGTTATCGGCGCTGGTGTCGGCCCGACGGACAAAACCTGCGTATTGCGGGTTGACCCGCAGGCGTGGCACCGATTCCTGGTTCAGCTCCACCAGCCAGCGCTCGTTGTCCTTGCGCACGATCACATCGGGAACGACGTATTCGGCTTCGCCGGACTCGATTTGCGAGCCAGGGCGAGGGTTGAGGCTTTGCACCAGCTCGATGATCTGGCGCAGGTCATCTTCCTTGAGCTTCATGCGCCGCATCAGCTGGCTGTAGTCGCGGCTGCCCAGCAGGTCTATGTAGTCGGTGACCAGGCGTTGTGCCTCGGTCAGCCACGGCGTCTTGGTGGGCAACTGACGCAGTTGCAGCAGCAGGCATTCGCTGAGGGTGCGGGCACCGATACCGGCCGGTTCGAACTGCTGGATGCGGTGCAGGACGGCTTCGATTTCGTCCAGTTCGATATCCAGTTCCGGGTCGAAGGCCTCAAGGATTTCCTCAAGTGTCTCGTCCAGGTAGCCCTGATTGTTGATGCAGTCGATCAGGGTCACGGCGATCAGTCGATCGGTGTCGGACATCGGCGCCAAGTTCAGTTGCCACAGCAAGTGGCTCTGCAGGCTCTCGCCGACGGAGGTGCGGGTGGTGAAGTCCCACTCGTCATCGTCATTGCTGGGCAGGCTGCTGGTGCTGGTCTGGTAGACGTCTTCCCAGGCGGTGTCCACCGGCAGTTCATTGGGAATGCGCTCATTCCACTCGCCTTCCTCAAGGTTATCCACCGTAGGGGCGGTTTCCTGGTAGGACGGTTCCTGGACATCGGCGTTGGGTTTTTGCTCGGTGTTGTCGGTCGGCAGGTCGGCATTATCGAAGTCGTCGCCTTCTTCCTGGCGTTCGAGCATCGGATTGGACTCCAGGGCCTCCTGGATTTCCTGTTGCAGGTCCAGGGTCGACAATTGGAGCAGGCGGATGGCCTGTTGCAGCTGCGGTGTCATCGTCAGCTGCTGGCCCATTCTCAGAACTAGCGATGGTTTCATGGCAGGGGCTTAACACCTTATTCGCCGGCGCAATGCGCCATCCACGACAGGGCGCGTGAGCGCCAAACATAAGCAAATTATATGCCTGATATCGGGGGGTTTGCCTAGAGCGCGGTAACAATAAAAATATTGAGGTTTTTATTGACGCTCGCGCTCCTTGGCGAATGGCCAGGTATCACAGTACTTACAGGCGGAATTCGTGGCCCAGGTAAACTTCCTTGACCAGTTCGTTGGCCAGGATAGTTGCCGAGTCACCTTCGGCAATCAGTTGCCCGTCGTTGACGATATAGGCGGTTTCGCAGATATCGAGGGTTTCGCGCACGTTGTGGTCGGTGATCAATACACCGATCCCTTTGGCCTTGAGGTGGTGGATGATCTGCTTGATGTCGCCGACCGAGATCGGGTCGACACCGGCGAAGGGTTCGTCCAGCAGGATGAACTTCGGCGCAGTGGCCAGGGCGCGGGCGATTTCCACACGACGACGTTCGCCACCGGACAGGCTCATGCCAAGGTTGTCGCGAATGTGGTTGATGTGGAATTCCTGCAGCAGGCTTTCCAGCTCTTTCTTGCGTGCGGCGCGGTCGAGTTCCTTGCGGGTTTCGAGGATCGCCATGATGTTATCGGCTACCGACAGTTTGCGGAAGATCGACGCCTCCTGGGGGAGATAGCCGATACCAGCCTGGGCACGGCCGTGCATGGGCTGGTGGCTGACGTCTAGGTCGTCGATCAGTACGCGACCCTGATCCGCCTGGACCAGCCCGACAATCATGTAGAAACAGGTGGTCTTGCCGGCACCGTTGGGGCCAAGCAGGCCGACGATCTGGCCGCTGTCGATCGATAGGCTGACATCACGCACGACCTGACGGCCTTTATAGGCCTTGGCCAGATGCTGGGCTTTCAGGGTTGCCATTACTCGGCCTTCTTCTTCGGCTGGATAACCATGTCGATGCGTGGACGTGGCGTAGTGACCTTGCTGCCATTGGCGCGACCAGCTTGAGCGATCTGGGTCTTGGTGTCGTAGATGATTTTCTCGCCTTCGGTAGAGTTGCCGTCGCTGCTCAGAACCTTGGCGCGGTCGATCAATACGATGCGATTTTGTTGGGCGTGATATTGGATTGTCACGCCGTAGCCCTTGATGGGGGCGGGGTCCGTAGCTTTCTGTTGTTGCTCGAAATAGGCCAGGTTGCCCACCGAAGTCACTACGTCTATCTCACCAGCAGGGTTGCGGGTCAGCGTCACGGTGTTGCCGGTGATTTTCATCGAGCCTTGAGTGATGATCACATCACCCTTGTAGGTTGCGACACCTTGCTTGTCATCCAACTGAGCGTCGTCAGCCTGAATGTGGATTGGCTGTTCGCTATCGTTCGGCAGAGCCCAGGCGCTCACGCTTCCCAGTGCTGCGCCCAGACCGAGCAAAATAGGGAGGGTTTTAACGAGCCTCATACTGTCCTCTTACGTTCGATAGCAGGTGTATCCTGCTTTCTTTCAAATACGCTTTCATTCCCTTGCCAGTCGATACACCGCCAGCGCCGTCGATTCTAACGTCTTGCTCGGTCTGCGCATATTGCTTCTGAGGGAATACGGTCATGCGACTGCTGGTAATAATGGTCTCGCGGTCCTTGGCGTCGGTGCGAGCTACGCGCACCGAGTCGATCAGTTCGACTTCGGTACCGTCAGGATTGACTTCGCCGCGCTTGCTGGTGACGTGCCAGGGGAATTCGGTGCCGCGATACAGGTTCAGGTCCGGGTTGGTCAACAATGTGACCTCGGTGGCCTTCAGGTGTTCGACCTTGTCCGAGGTCATCTCGTACTGCACCTTGCCATCGGGCAGGAACTGCACGCTGTGGGCGTTGATGGCGTAATAGTCGATAGCGCCCTCGTCGACCTGCGCTGCAGGCTGGTCGAGGAAGCGCTCCGGGCTGATATTCCAGTAGCCGACCGCCAGGAACAGCGCGGTGATGGCTGCGAATACCAGGAGATTTCGAATCTTTTTGCTCAGCATAGATAGCTCTATAGGTAGGCGGCGTGGGCCGCTTCAAGGCTGCCCTGGGCGCGCAGGATCAACTCGCAGAACTCGCGTGCGGCGCCTTCGCCACCGCGGGCCTGGGTGACGCCATGGGCATGCTCGCGAACAAATGCTGCGGCATTGGCCACCGCCATGCCCAGGCCGACCCGACGAATCACCGGCAGGTCAGGCAAGTCGTCGCCCAAGTAGGCAACCTGCTCATAGCTTAGGTTGAGTTGGCCAAGAAGTTCGTCCAAGACCACCAGTTTATCCTCACGGCCTTGATAGAGGTGAGGAATACCCAGGTTTTGTGCGCGGCGTTCCACAACGGGCGTCTTGCGACCACTAATAATGGCTGTTTGCACGCCTGCTGCCATCAGCATCTTGATGCCCTGGCCGTCGAGGGTGTTGAACGTCTTGAATTCGCTGCCGTCTTCGAGGAAATAAAGGCGGCCATCGGTCAGCACGCCGTCGACGTCGAAAATTGCCAGCTTGATGGCTTTGCCCCGTTGCAAAAGGTCGGTGCTCATTTACATCACTCCTGCGCGCAGCAAATCATGCATGTTCAAGGCGCCAACCGGGTGATCGTCGCCATCGACCACCACCAGGGCGCCAATCTTGTGGTCTTCCATGATCTTCAGGGCTTCGGCTGCGAGCATTTCGGCGCGGGCGGTCTTGCCATGAGGAGTCATTACCTCGTCGATGGTCGCGGTGTGGATATCAATGGTGCGGTCCAGGGTGCGGCGCAGGTCGCCGTCGGTGAAAATCCCGGCCAGGCGTCCATCGACTTCCAGGATGACGGTCATGCCCAGGCCCTTGCGGGTCATTTCCATCAGCGCGTCCTTGAGCAAGGTACCGCGCGGCACATTTGGCAACTCGTCGCCGGCGTGCATGACGTTTTCCACTTTCAGCAGCAGGCGACGGCCCAGCGCACCACCTGGATGGGAAAATGCGAAGTCTTCGGCGGTAAAGCCGCGCGCTTCCAACAGTGCCACGGCCAGTGCATCACCCATGACCAGGGCGGCGGTGGTGGACGACGTCGGCGCCAGGTTCAGCGGGCAGGCTTCGTGGGTGACGTGTACGTTCAGGTTTACCTCGGCAGCCTTGGCTAGCGTCGAATCCGGGTTGCCGGTAACGCTGATCAGCTTGATACCCAGGCGCTTGATCAGCGGCAGCAAGGTGACGATTTCGTTGGTGGTGCCGGAATTGGACAGGGCCAGGATGATGTCGTCCCGGGTGATCATGCCCATGTCGCCATGGCTGGCTTCGGCCGGGTGCACGAAAAATGAGGTGGTCCCGGTACTCGCCAGGGTCGCGGCGATCTTGTTGCCGACGTGGCCTGACTTGCCCATGCCAACCACGACAACGCGGCCTTTGCTGGCCAGAATCATCTCGCAGGCGCGTACGAAATCTGCGTCGATATGGGTCAGCAAGCCTTCTACGGCTTCCAGTTCGAGACGGATGGTGCGTTGTGCGGATTGAATAAGGTCGCTGGATTGGCTCATGTCTGAAATCGTATAGCCTGACGAAAAGTCGGCGATTATAGCGGGAATGCGCAATTCCCTCACGCAAGTTCGTTAGGCTTTGTTCCGGCCGGGATGTGTGGCCGCTCTCAAATACGTTTTTTTAGCTGTCCTGTTTCTGAACAAGCTCTGTTCCGGCCTTGGGCGCTCTGTGTCAGCAGTGATATAGTTCGCCGCCAGTTCGGTCCGCACAGCCCATGTGTCTATCTGTCGCAAGCAGTTGTCCCAAACATGGCGTCTGAGTGAGAGGCTGCATTCCAAGGAGTTTAGATGAGTGCCGATAACGCTTACGCGGTCGAGCTGAAGGGCCTTTCCTTCAAGCGCGGTACGCGCAGCATCTTCAATAACGTAGATATTCGCATTCCCCGCGGCAAAGTCACGGGCATCATGGGGCCTTCCGGTTGCGGCAAGACCACCTTGCTGCGCCTGATGGGTATGCAATTACGACCCAGCGCAGGCGAGGTCTGGGTCAATGGCCAGAACCTGCCGACGTTGTCGCGCAGCGATCTGTTCGATGCCCGCAAGCACATGGGCGTGTTGTTTCAGAGCGGCGCGTTATTCACCGACCTGGATGTATTCGAAAACGTCGCGTTCCCGCTGCGGGTGCATACCCAGCTGTCCGATGAAATGATTCGTGACATTGTGTTGCTGAAACTGCAGGCCGTTGGGCTGCGCGGTGCTATCGACCTAATGCCCGACGAGCTCTCCGGCGGTATGAAGCGTCGGGTCGCCCTGGCTCGCGCCATTGCGCTGGACCCGCAGATTCTCATGTACGACGAACCATTCGTCGGCCAGGACCCGATTGCCATGGGTGTGCTGGTACGCCTGATCCGCTTGCTTAACGATGCCCTGGGTATCACCAGCATCGTTGTGTCCCACGATCTGGCCGAAACCGCGAGTATTGCCGACTATCTTTATGTAGTAGGCGATGGCCAGGTGCTGGGGCAGGGCACGCCTGAAGAGCTGATGAACGCTGACAACCCGCGTATTCGCCAATTCATGACCGGCGATCCCGATGGCCCGGTGGCTTTTCATTTTCCGGCAGCGGACTACCGCTCAGATCTTCTGGGGAAGCGCTGATGCGCAAGACATCTTTAACCGAAAAGGTTCGCCTTTTCGGCCGTTCCGGCATCGACATTGTCGAAGTACTCGGCCGTTCGACGATTTTTCTGTTTCACTCCTTGCTCGGTCGCGGCGGTATCGGCGGCAGCTTTGGCCTGTTGATCAAGCAACTGCACTCCGTGGGCGTGATGTCCCTGGTGATCATTGTGGTCTCCGGCATGTTCATCGGCATGGTGCTGGCATTGCAAGGCTTCAGCATTCTTTCCAGCTACGGTTCCGAACAGGCGGTGGGGCAGATGGTTGCCCTGACATTGTTGCGTGAGCTGGGGCCGGTGGTCACTGCGCTGCTGTTTGCCGGTCGCGCCGGTTCTGCGCTGACCGCAGAAATCGGCAACATGAAAGCCACCGAGCAACTGTCCAGCCTGGAAATGATCGGCGTGGACCCCCTCAAATACATTGTTGCCCCGCGCCTGTGGGCTGGCTTCATTTCCCTACCTCTGCTGGCAATGATTTTCAGCGTGGTCGGCATCTGGGGCGGTTCGTGGGTGGCGGTGGACTGGCTGGGAGTCTATGAGGGCTCCTACTGGGCCAACATGCAAAACAGCGTGACCTTCAGCGGTGACGTGCTCAATGGGCTAATCAAGAGCATCGTCTTCGCCTTTGTTGTGACCTGGATCGCCGTATTCCAAGGCTACGACTGTGAGCCCACTTCAGAAGGGATCAGTCGCGCCACCACCAAGACTGTTGTGTACGCCTCGCTGGCGGTACTGGGCCTTGACTTCATTTTGACTGCTTTGATGTTTGGAGATTTCTGATGCAAAACCGCACTGTGGAGATCGGTGTCGGCCTTTTCTTGCTGGCTGGCATCCTGGCTTTACTGCTGCTCGCCCTGCGAGTCAGCGGCCTTTCGGCTAGCCCTGCTGCCGATACCTATAAACTTTACGCCTACTTCGACAATATCGCCGGTTTGACTGTCAGATCTAAAGTGACCATGGCCGGGGTGACCATCGGCAAGGTCACGGCTATCGATCTGGACCGCGACAGCTTCACCGGCCGCGTGACGATGCAACTGGAAAAGCGCGTAGATAATCTACCGACTGACTCCACTGCCTCTATTCTCACGGCGGGTCTGCTGGGCGAAAAGTACATCGGTATCAGCGTGGGCGGGGAAGAAGCCTTGCTCAAGAATGGTTCGACCATTCACGACACACAGTCGTCGCTGGTGCTGGAGGACTTGATCGGTAAATTCCTGCTTAATACGGTTAGTAAAGACGCCAAATGAGGAGTTTGTTCATGATCTCTACCTTGCGACGTGGCCTGTTAGTGCTGCTGGCAGCCTTGCCGTTGATGGCTGGTGCCGCTGTGGCTGCGCCTTCCGCGCACGACATCGTCCTGGACACCACCACCCGTTTGCTGGCAGACCTTGCCACCAACAAAGAAAAGTACAAGCAAAGCCCAAGCGAGTTCTACGACGCCCTCAACGGCATCGTCGGCCCGGTGGTGGACGCCGACGGCATCTCCCGCAGCATCATGACGGTCAAGTACTCGCGCAAGGCCACGCCCGCGCAAATGCAGACCTTCCAGGACAACTTCAAGCGCAGCCTGATGCAGTTCTACGGCAACGCATTGCTGGAATATAACAACCAGGGCATCGTTGTTTCCCCGGCCAAGGATGAGTCCGGTAACCGTACCAGCGTGGACATGCAGGTCAAGGGCAACAACGGTTCGGTCTACCCGGTTTCCTACACTCTTGAGAAGATCAACGGTGAATGGAAAGTGCGCAACGTGATCATCAACGGCATCAACATCGGCAAACTGTTCCGTGACCAGTTCGCGGACGCGATGCAGCGCAATGGCAACGACCTGGACAAAACCATCAATGGTTGGGCCGGTGAAGTGGCCAAGGCCAAGGAAGTGACCGAAAAAGCCTCTGAAGAGAAGGCCCAATGAGCGAGTCGGCTGTCCGTCTCGGCGAGGCCGGCGAGCTGCTCTTGAGCGGCGTACTGGATTACCTCACTGGGCCTGGCCTGCGCAAGCAGGGCCAGGCGCTGATCAATGCCAGCACCGCGTCTGCATTGGTGCTGGATTGCTCGTCAGTGGTGAAGTCCAGCAGCGTTGGTCTGTCGTTGCTGCTGTGCTTCATACGTGATGCCGCCGCGGTCAACAAAGCTGTCAGTATTCGTGCATTGCCCGAAGATATGCGTGAAATTGCTCAGGTTTCGGGTTTGACTGAGCTGTTGGCGCATCCTTAAATACACATTATTAAAGAAGCCCCCCGTCAGAGTCCTGCTATGCGGGGTTCGCAGGCGCGGGGCTTTTTTGTATGATGTCCGACCCGCGCGCACTGGGCGCCGATAGAGGTTGAGCATGCAGGCCGTAGAAGTGAAGAGCTTCCTTGAAGGAAAGCTGCCAGATACGAAGGTGGAAGTTGAAGGCGAAGGCTGCAACTTCCAGCTGAACGTAATTAGCGATGAACTGGCGGCATTGAGCCCGGTCAAGCGTCAGCAGCAGATCTATGCCCATTTGAACCCATGGATCACCGATGGCAGCATCCATGCGGTCACTATGAAATTTTTCAGCCGCGCGGCCTGGGCCGAGCGCACCTGAGCCCCTAGGCGTCGAGATTCTTATGGATAAATTGATTATTACCGGTGGTATTCGTCTTGATGGCGAAATCCGTATCTCCGGGGCAAAAAACTCTGCCTTGCCAATCCTCGCAGCTACGTTGTTGTGCGATGGCCCGGTCACCGTGGCCAACCTGCCGCACCTGCACGACATCACCACCATGATCGAGCTGTTCGGTCGCATGGGCATCGAGCCGGTGATCGACGAAAAGCTGTCGGTCGAAATCGACCCGCGCACCATCAAGACCCTGATCGCCCCGTACGAGCTGGTGAAAACCATGCGCGCCTCGATTCTGGTACTTGGTCCTATGGTTGCCCGTTTCGGCGAAGCCGAAGTGGCCCTGCCTGGCGGTTGCGCCATTGGCTCGCGTCCGGTGGACCTGCACATCCGTGGCCTTGAAGCCATGGGCGCAACCATCGACGTCGAAGGCGGCTACATCAAGGCCAAGGCGCCGGAAGGCGGCCTGCGTGGTGCCAACTTCTTCTTCGATACCGTCAGCGTGACCGGTACCGAGAACATCATGATGGCCGCCGCACTGGCCACTGGCCGCAGCGTGCTGCAAAACGCCGCGCGCGAGCCGGAAGTGGTCGACTTGGCCAACTTCCTGATTGCCATGGGCGCCAACATCACCGGCGCCGGCACCGACACCATCACCATCGAAGGCGTGAAGCGCCTGCACCCGGCCACCTACAAGGTCATGCCGGACCGAATCGAGACCGGTACCTACCTGGTCGCTGCCGCCGTTACCGGTGGTCGCGTCAAGGTCAAGGACACTGATCCGACCATCCTTGAAGCTGTCCTGGAAAAACTCAAGGAAGCGGGCGCTGAAATCACCACCGGCGACGACTGGATTGAGCTGAACATGCACGGCAAGCGGCCCAAGGCCGTCAACGTGCGGACCGCTCCGTACCCGGCGTTCCCGACCGACATGCAGGCGCAGTTCGTTTCCCTGAACGCAATTGCCGAAGGCACCGGTGCGGTTATCGAGACCATCTTCGAAAACCGTTTCATGCACGTGTATGAACTGCACCGCATGGGCGCCAAGATTCAGGTCGAAGGCAACACTGCCATCGTCACCGGTATCGAGAAGCTCAAGGGCGCGCCAGTAATGGCCACCGATCTGCGCGCTTCCGCCAGCCTGGTGATCTCGGCTCTGTGCGCTGAAGGCGACACCCTGATCGATCGCATCTACCACATCGACCGTGGTTACGAGTGCATCGAAGAGAAGCTGCAGATGCTCGGCGCGAAGATCCGCCGCGTACCGGGCTAGTTGCTGCAAGGGCACAGGGAGGTGCCCACGGTTTTGTTTTAAGTCGAGGTCTGTAAAGGCCTCGATCAGTGTCTGGCGCCGCTTGCGACCGGATAGCAATTGCCTGATGAAGGACTGACGTTTCCCATGTTGACCATCGCACTGTCCAAGGGCCGCATCCTTGACGACACTTTGCCGCTTCTGGCTGAAGCGGGCATCGTGCCGACCGAGAATCTGGACAAAAGTCGCAAGTTGATCATTCCCACGACCCAGGCTGACGTACGCCTGCTGATCGTGCGTGCCACTGACGTACCGACCTACGTTGAGCATGGCGCCGCTGATCTCGGCGTGGCCGGTAAAGACGTGCTTATGGAGTACGGTGGCCAGGGCCTGTACGAGCCACTAGACCTGCGCATTGCCTTGTGCAAACTGATGACTGCTGGCCGTGTTGGCGACGTCGAGCCCAAGGGCCGCCTGCGGGTGGCGACCAAGTTCGTCAACGTTGCCAAGCGCTACTACGCCGAACAAGGCCGCCAGGTCGACATCATCAAGCTCTACGGCTCGATGGAACTGGCGCCGCTGATTGGTCTGGCGGACAAGATCATCGATGTGGTCGACACCGGTAATACCCTTCGTGCCAATGGCCTGGAGCCCCAGGACTTCATCGCCGATATCAGCTCCCGGCTGATCGTCAACAAAGCCTCGATGAAAATGCAGCACGCCCGTATCCAGGCGTTGATCGACACCCTGCGCAAGGCAGTGGAGTCTCGACACCGCGGTTGACTCACCCGCGTAGCTGAAAAGCTACGCCCGTCTATCCGCCTCATAGCCAGAATTCTCAGGTGCCCAAGCGGATCGACTGCTAACTTTCGGCGCCTGAGCACTTTTGTCAATCCTATGAGGCCCTCGCTATGACCACGTCCACTGCAATTGCCCGACTCAACGCTGCCGATCCGGATTTCGCCCATCATCTGGATCATCTGCTGAGCTGGGAAAGTGTGTCCGACGAATCGGTCAACCAGCGGGTGCTCGACATCATCAAGGCCGTGCGCGAACGCGGTGATGCGGCGCTGGTGGATTTCACTCGTCAGTTCGATGGTTTGGACGTCGCCTCCATGGCCGACCTGATCCTGCCCCGCGAACGCTTGGAACTGGCCTTGACCCGCATCACCGAACCCCAGCGCGAAGCCCTGGAAGTGGCAGCGGCGCGGGTGCGCAGCTACCACGAAAAACAGAAGCAGGACTCCTGGAGCTACACCGAGGCCGATGGCACGGTGCTGGGCCAGAAGGTCACCCCCCTGGACCGTGCCGGCCTGTACGTACCGGGCGGTAAAGCATCCTATCCATCATCGGTGCTGATGAACGCCATTCCGGCCAAGGTTGCTGGCGTTATCGAAGTGGTCATGGTGGTGCCAACCCCTCGTGGTGAAATCAACGAACTGGTGCTGGCCGCTGCCTGCATCGCCGGCGTTGACCGGGTGTTCACCATCGGCGGCGCCCAAGCGGTCGCAGCGCTGGCGTACGGCACCGAAAGCGTGCCGAAGGTCGACAAGGTGGTCGGCCCCGGCAACATCTATGTCGCCACTGCCAAGCGCCACGTGTTTGGCCAGGTCGGTATCGACATGATCGCCGGCCCTTCGGAAATCCTCGTGGTGTGCGACGGCCAGACTGATCCGGACTGGATCGCCATGGACTTGTTCTCCCAGGCCGAGCACGACGAAGACGCCCAGGCGATCCTGGTCAGCCCCGATGCCGAATTCCTCGACAAGGTCGCCGCCAGCATTGCCAAGTTGCTGCCGACCATGGAACGTGCCGAGATCATCGAAAAATCGATCAATGGCCGTGGTGCTCTGATCCTGGTTCGTGACATGGAGCAGGCCATCGAAGTGGCCAATCGCATCGCCCCGGAACACCTGGAGCTATCCGTAGCCGACCCACAAGCCTGGCTGCCGTTGATTCGTCACGCCGGCGCGATCTTCATGGGTCGCCACACGAGCGAAGCCCTGGGCGACTACTGCGCCGGTCCCAACCACGTGTTGCCGACGTCCGGTACCGCGCGGTTCTCGTCGCCGCTGGGTGTGTATGACTTCCAGAAGCGTTCGTCGATCATCTTCTGTTCGCCCCAAGGCGCCTCTGAACTGGGCAAGACTGCCTCGGTGCTGGCGCGCGGCGAGTCGCTGACGGCCCACGCCCGCAGTGCTGAATACCGCATCGTTGACGACAAGAAAGGGAACTGAGAAATGAGCAAGTTTTGGAGCCCGTTCGTCAAGAACCTGGTGCCCTATGTGCCTGGTGAACAACCGAAGCTGGCCAAGTTGGTTAAGCTCAACACCAATGAAAACCCTTATGGCCCATCGCCCAAGGCGCTGGCGGCCATGCAAGGCGAGTTGAACGACAACCTGCGTTTGTACCCGGACCCCAATGGCGACCTGCTCAAGCAGGCTGTTGCGCAGTATTACGGTGTGCAAACGGCACAGGTGTTCCTGGGTAATGGTTCCGATGAAGTTCTGGCCCATATCTTTCACGGTTTGTTCCTGCACGATCAGCCGCTGCTGTTTCCGGACATCAGCTACAGCTTCTACCCGGTGTACTGCGGCCTCTACGGCATTACCTTCGACGCGGTGCCACTGGATGAACAGTTCCAGATCCGTGCTGCGGACTACGCCAAGCCTAACGGCGGAATCATCTTCCCCAACCCGAACGCGCCCACCGGTTGCGTGATGGCGCTGGACGCTGTGGAGCAGATCCTCAAGGCTAGCCCGGACTCAGTGGTAGTGGTCGATGAAGCCTATATCGACTTTGGCGGCGAAACTGCCATCAGCCTGGTGGACCGTTACCCAAATCTGCTGGTGACCCAGACCCTGTCCAAGTCGCGCTCCCTGGCAGGATTGCGCGTGGGCCTGGCAGTGGGCCATCCGGACCTGATAGAGGCGCTGGAGCGAGTCAAGAACAGCTTCAACTCCTACCCGCTGGATCGCTTGGCGATTGTCGGGGCGGCGGCGGCATTCGAGGATCGAGAGTACTTCGAGAAGACGTGCCGTCTGGTAATCGACAGTCGTGACAAGGTGGTCGGGCAGTTGCAGGCGAAAGGTTTTGAGGTGTTGCCGTCGGCAGCGAACTTCATCTTTGCCCGACACCCACAACACGACGCGGCCGGTTTGGCTGCGAAGTTGCGCGAGCAAGGGGTGATTGTGCGGCACTTCAAGCAGGAGCGGATTGCCCAGTTCCTGCGCATCAGCATCGGTACGCCCGAGCAGAACCAGGCGTTGATCGACGGGCTGGGCGAGCTCTAAGGGATTTAAGAGCGTTATGTGGCGAGGGAGCAAGCTCTCTCGCCACGGGGAGCACAGCCGAAAGTTGTGCCTTACAGCAACGGCTCATCCGGCTTTTTGTTCTTCCAGCCATCATTTCCCGGCAGCAGCAGATTCAACCCCATTGCCACTACCGCACACAGGGCGATGCCCTTGAGGCCGAAGTCGTCCGGGCCAGTCCCAGTGCCGATCAACACGCCACCAATCCCGAACACCAGGGTCACCGAAACAATCACCAGATTGCGCGCTTCCCCCAAGTCGATCTTGTGACGAATCAGGGTGTTCATCCCCACTGCGGCAATCGAGCCGAACAGCAGGCATAGAATCCCGCCCATCACCGGTACCGGGATGCTTTGCAGCAGCGCGCCGAACTTGCCGACAAAAGCCAGGGTGATGGCAAACACCGCCGCCCAGGTCATGATTTTCGGGTTGTAGTTCTTGGTCAGCATCACTGCGCCCGTTACTTCGGCGTAGGTGGTGTTGGGCGGGCCGCCGAGCATGCCGGCAGCGGTGGTGGCGATACCGTCGCCCAGCAGCGTGCGATGCAGGCCGGGTTTTTTCAGGTAGTCGCGACCGGTAACGCTGCCCACGGCAATCACGCCGCCGATGTGCTCAATGGCAGGCGCCAACGCCACGGGGACGATAAATAGAATCGCCTGCCAATTGAACTCTGGCGCCGTGAAGTGGGGCAGGGCGAACCAGGGTGCGGCGGCAATCTTGGCCGTGTCGACCACGCCAAAGTAGAACGCCATGGCAAAACCCACCAGCACGCCGGAGATGATCGGCACCAGGCGGAAAATGCCTTTGCCAAAGACCGCCACGATCAACGTGGTCAGCAGCGCCGGCATCGAGATCAGCATCGCCGTCTGGTAATGAATCAGCTCGGCACCATCACTGCCTTTACCCATCGCCATGTTCGCGGCAATCGGCGCCATGGCCAGTCCGATGGAAATGATCACCGGGCCGATCACCACCGGCGGCAGCAGACGGTCGATGAAACCGGTGCCCTTGATCTTCACCGCAGCGCCCAGGAAGGTATAAACGAAGCCGGCGGCCATCACCCCGCCCATGGTTGCCGCTAGGCCGAACTGCTCCTTGGCGAGAATGATCGGGGTGATAAAGGCAAAGCTCGACGCCAGGAACACCGGCACTTGCCGTCCTGTGACTACCTGGAACAGCAACGTGCCCAGGCCTGCGGTAAACAGCGCAACGTTTGGATCAAGACCTGTGATCAGAGGCATCAACACCAGCGCACCAAATGCCACGAAGAGCATCTGTGCGCCAGACAGGATCTGGCGCCAAAGCGGGTCGTTGAATTCATCCTGCATGATCACGCGTCCTTCTGCTTGGTACCGAAGATCTTGTCGCCGGCATCGCCCAGGCCCGGAATGATGTAGCCGTGCTCGTTCAAGCGCTCATCGATGGAGGCGGTGTAGATCACCACGTCCGGGTGCGCTTTCTCGACGGCGGCGATGCCTTCGGGAGCAGCAACCAGCACCATGGCGCGGATGTCTTTGCAGCCGGCTTTCTTCAGCAGGTTGATGGTGGCAACCATGGAACTGCCGGTGGCGAGCATCGGGTCGATGATCATCGCCAGGCGTTCGTCGATTTCCGGTACCAGTTTTTCCAGGTAGGTGTGGGCCTGCAGGGTTTCTTCATTGCGGGCCACGCCTACGGCGCTGACCTTGGCGCCCGGGATCAGGCTCAGCACGCCTTCAAGCATGCCGATGCCGGCGCGCAGGATCGGGACCACGGTAATTTTCTTGCCGGCGATCTTCTCGACCTGGACGGGACCGCACCAACCGTCAACCTCGTAGGTTTCCAGGGGCAAATCTTTAGTCGCTTCGTAGGTGAGCAACGCTCCGACTTCCTGAGCAAGCTCACGGAAGTTCTTCGTGCTAATGTCGGCGCGGCGCATAAGGCCAAGTTTGTGTCGGATCAGCGGATGGCGGATCTCACGGATGGGCATGGGGAAGGGCTCCGGCGGCGGGCAAAAAAACCGGATTAGATTAATCTATCTGAGGGTGTTGTCCTATAGACATCTGGCACATTAGTCCATAAAGGCTTGAACGTTGCGTCCCAGAAGCGTACCTTCGCCCGCTTTTCTTGCCACAGTACCCTTGGAGAGCGCCATGTCCGCTGATCTCGAGCATATCCGTCAAATCATGCGAGAGGCTGACTGCCTGTACACCGAGTCGCAAGTCGAAGAGGCGATCGCCAAGGTCGGCGAAAAGATCACTCGGGAAATGGCCGACACCAACCCGGTGGTGTTCTGTGTAATGAACGGCGGTCTGATTTTCGCCGGAAAATTGCTCACTCATCTGAAGTTTCCCCTGGAAGCGTCCTACCTGCACGCCACCCGCTATCGCAATGAAACCACTGGTGGCGACCTGTTCTGGAAGGCCAAGCCGGAAGTCTCGCTGGTCGACCGCGATGTGCTGATCGTTGACGATATCCTTGATGAAGGCCACACCCTGGGCGCGATCATCGACTTCTGCAAGCACGCTGGCGCCCGCGCTGTACACACCGCCGTACTGATCGACAAGGACCACGACCGCAAGGCTCGTCCAGACCTGAAAGCCGATTACATGGGCCTGCCGTGCATCGACCGTTACCTCTTCGGTTACGGCATGGACTACAAGGGTTACTGGCGCAATGCTGCGGGCATCTACGCCGTCAAGGGGATGTAATCGATGGTCAGCTTTCTCGATCAATCACTGTTTGCCGAGTTGGCCGAGAAAGCATCCGCCAGCCCCCGTGGCCGTCACCATCACAACTTCCACCAGATGGACGAGCCGTGCCACCGCATGGCGGTGGGCATGCAGCCAAGCACCTACGTGCCACCGCATCGTCACTTGAGTGCCGACAAGGCGGAAACCCTGTTGGTGCTCAAGGGCTGCCTGGGTTTGTTGATTTTCAGCGAGACCGGCGAGGTGCTGGCCAAGCGTGTCATGCAGGCCGGTGGCGAGTGCCAGGGCGTCGATTTGCCGCCGGGGGTGTTCCATGGGCTAGTGGTGCTGGAGCCTGACTCGCTGATGTTCGAATGCAAGGCCGGGCCTTATCGGCCGGTGGGCGAAGGCGAGCTGGCGACCTGGGCACCCCGTGAAGGCGATCCCGAGGTGCCTGCCTATCAGCGCTGGATGCTTGCCCAGTTCGATTGAGCTACAGTGCTGGGCCATCTTCCACGGAGCGGCCCATGAGCCTTTTGATCCGCAGTTGCGCCATCCTGGCGCTGATCGTCAGCCTGCCTCTGGCCGCGGCTCCAGCGCCGATGCACAGCCAATTTCTGCCACCTGATGACCTGACGCTGCGCGGCGAGAGTCCCGAGCAGCAGCAACTGCTGCAAGTTACCGAGTATTCGGTGGTGGTGGGCAACCAGCGTCAATCCAATCAGCAGCCGATTCCGGTGACATCACCGTTGTTGGTACGCCTCAAGGGCAAATCCCTGAACAAGGGTGCGAGCATCAGCCAGGTGATCCTTAACTTTGACGGCGAAAGCAAGAGCCTGAAAAAACCGGCCTTCGACGGTAAAAGCAAAACTCTGACCCTGTATTACCCATTGGCTCAGTACCGGGTGATCATCGACTTGCTGCGTAATGAAACCCTGTATGTGCAGTTTTTAAGCTATGCCAACGGCCATATCTGGGCGGATTTGCACACCGGGGCGGTGCGCTCAAGGTAAGAGCGCAGGTAAACTGCTCACCCCGTGTAAATGTCTGCAAGCTGGAGTCAGCAATGCGTAAAGATAAGAAGCAATTGATTGGTGATGAAATCGGCGATGAGCAGATCAAGCTGTTCCTGGATTTTGAACCGGTCGATGCCACTTCGCCTTCCCACCACAAACTGATCAAAGCCTACCGTGGCCTGCGCATCGACGACTTCGAGCGGTTCCTGGTTTTTTTCAAAGAGGCGAGCCTGGACCTGGACGGTAAGGATGAGCACGGCTTGACCTTCGTTGAAGTGATCAAGGACCAGCGCAACGCTGCCGAGTACATGGAACTGATCGACAAAGCTCGCGGCTGATTTTGCCTGGCGAAAAAAAAACGCCCCGTTCTCACTATGGAGAACGGGGCGTTTTTTATGAGCGGGCTTTAAGCGTAGCTTTCGGTCTCGCTGCTTTGCTCAACCAGTTCCAGGCTGATGTTGTTCTGCGCGTTGATCTTGCGATACAGCGCAGCATCGGTTTCCAGGATTTTCTCCCGGGCCGGGAAGATTTCCGAAAGCTTGGTGGCCCACTCACCGGACGCCTTGTCCGGGAAGCAGCGTTCGATCAGGTCGAGCATGATCGAAACGGTGACCGACGCGCCTGGAGAAGCGCCCAGCAGTGCCGCCAGTGAGCCATCCTTGGCCGCTACCAACTCGGTGCCAAATTGCAGCACGCCGCCTTTTTTCGGGTCTTTCTTGATGATCTGTACCCGTTGGCCGGCCACTTCCAGGCGCCAGTCTTCGGCTTTCGCCTCAGGGTAGAAGCGGCGCAGGGATTCCAGGCGCTGTTCCATGGATTGCATGACTTCGCTGACCAGGTACTTGGTCAGGTCCATGTTGTCCCGGGCCACGGCCAGCATCGGACCGATGTTGCCGGCGCGAACCGACATTGGCAGGTCGAGGAAGGAGCCGTGCTTGAGGAACTTGGTGGTGAAACCGGCGTATGGCCCGAACAGCAGGGATTTCTTGCCGTCGACCACGCGGGTGTCCAGGTGCGGCACCGACATCGGTGGCGAACCCACTGCCGCCTGGCTGTAGACTTTGGCCTGGTGGTGCTTGACCACTTCCGGGTTGTCGCAACGCAGCCACTGACCACTGACCGGAAAGCCACCGAAGCCTTTGCTTTCTTCGATGCCCGAGGCTTGCAACAGCGGCAGTGCCGCGCCACCGGCACCAAGGAATACGAACTTGGCGTCGACGTCACGGGAGTTGCCGCTGTTGACGTCCTTGATGCTCACGGTCCAGCCGGCGCTGTTGCGCTTGAGGCCGGTAACACGCTTGCTGTACTTGACCTGGGCATCGGCCGAGCTGGTCAGGTGCGCCAGCAACTGATTGGTCAGGGCGCCAAAGTTGACGTCGGTGCCGTTCAGTACGCGGGTAGCAGCGATTTTTTCGTCAAGCGGGCGGCCGGGCATCATCAGCGGCATCCATTCGGCCATCTGCGCACGGTCTTCGGTGTAATGCATGTCCGCGAAGGCGTGGTGCTGGCTGAGGGTTTCAAAGCGCTTCTTGAGGAACGACACGCCTTTTTCGCCCTGCACGAAACTCAGGTGCGGAACTGCACTGATAAAGGACTTGGACGAGCCAAAGGTGCCTTTTTTGGTCAGGTACGCCCAGAACTGCTTCGACACCTCGAACTGGGTGTTGATATGCACGGCCTTCTTGATGTCGATCGAACCGTCTTGAGCCTGGGGTGTGTAGTTCAACTCACACAGCCCGGCGTGACCGGTCCCGGCGTTGTTCCACGGGTTGGAACTTTCCGCGGCACCCGAATCCATCAGCTCAACGACTTCCAGCTTGAGGCCGGGGTCGAGCTCTTTGAGTAGTACGGCGAGGGTGGCACTCATGATGCCTGCCCCTACCAGTACTACGTCGACTGCTTCGTTATGCGCCATTTAACGCGTCTCCAAAATCTGCAGCACAAAATTGACGGCATGGCTGCCAGGAGTGACGGGGCGGTTCATATGATGCCCCAGGTTACCCATGGTCAGGATCGCCATGTCCGCTTCGCAATTTTTCGCATCTCTTTACAACATCGGCGCACACTGCCTATCGGGCCTTATCTGCATATGAACGCATTTAAGGGCGCCTGTGGCAATTCGACTTATGGTCAAGTACGTCCGATCGTGCAACCAAATCCGTAGCGGACAGGCTTCAAGCTCCAGTTCTTGAGGAGTACTCGGTCCTGTGTGGTTGGGCAGTGCCAGACGCTGATGGTGCTTGTACAAACGCAAAACTATTCATTTGCTCGCCACACTCTTGTGAAGTTGTGAAAACCCGTTTTTTTCACGCTCTTTTGAAGACGTGAACCTCAAAAAAGGGCTGCCCCAGTCTGGCACCTGGCCCGAAATCACTGCCGACAAGCGGCATAACGGGCAAACAACTCAAGTGGCCGAGCGCAATGGCAGCTCTGGCAGATTGGGTAAAGGAGGTGGTTTTGCAGAAAAACAGCAAGCACGCCAGCTTCACTTAATCTGTGTGGGCGGCTCTCTGTGGGCGGTGCGGGGGAGCTAATACAGGAGCATTAGCGATGCTGCGAGGCCCGATCAGGAGACGTCCTTATAATCGGGGGGAGATTGTAGCGAAGAAGTGCGGGTAAATGGTCGTGTTTTATGACTTTTATTAGCCGTTCGGTCAGGCGGTCAACGGCTGGCGCTGCAATGACCTTGAAATACGTGGGCTCAAACGTGCTCGTGCGGGCAAGGGGTGATGCATCCAGCTCAAGCGAATTTCTTCGACTTCGACCCAGCCATTGCCCACGGGGGGCAGGCTGCACTGCTTGAAAGCCTGGCAGCGGCCTTGTTGATCGAGCAGGGCAAAGTGCCGGTGAGCGGGTTTGCGCATGAACAACGACCAGAAAAAGTGCATGGCGATCAACCTCCTGTGAGTTGAGGCCAAGGTTGCCTGCAAGGCATGACGCCAGCGTGTAACCGCTGTGACATATCAGTGACACCGAACCGCTACAAGCCCGTCGGGTCTGAGTTGTAACTGGTGCTAGTTCAAGGACATGGCGCACCGCTATACTGCCGGCCTGTCGGTACCTGATTTCTGGAGAGAAACGCATGTTGCAACGCCTGTTGTTCGGTTTGATCACTGTGACCAGTTTGACCCTGGTTGGCTGCGCCCACAGCCCGCAACAACTGAGCCCGCAGCCGAAAATCACCAGCCAGCTGGCAGCTGTCGGCCATGGCCAGCCGGTGTCGGTGCGTGTGGTCGATGGTCGTCCGTCGCCTACCCTGGGCACTCGTGGTGGCCTGTACCCGGAAACCAGCGCCATTACGGTGACCGGTGCTGATGTGCTGCCCAAGCTGCAAGCCCAGGCTGAAGCGGCGGTACGCCTGCTGGGTTTCACCCCTACCAGCAATTCCCCGGGCGCGCCGCAATTGACCGTGACTTTGGCTGAGCTGAAATACCAGTCGCCTAAAGAGGGGCTGTATGTGACCGAAGCCACCATCGCCGCGACCTTCCGCTCCGACGTGTCCGCCGGCAGCCGTCGTTATAGCGGCCGTTATGGCGCTTCCCTGGATCAGCGCTTCGGCATGGCGCCGAATCAGGACACCAACACCAAGCTGGTCAGCGACGTGTTGAGCGATGCCCTGACGCGCCTGTTCAAGGACCCGAGCATCGGGCAGATCCTCAGCTCGCAGTAATTGCTTCAAAAAAAACCGGGCTCAGTGATGAGCCCGGTTTTTTATTGCCTGTAACTGTCACGCAGCTGTTTCGACGTAAAAGTCGAGCACACTCACCCCGGTCAGCAAATCCAGCTCCGGCAGGTCGGCATGCTGATGCCCGCCGAGGGCGCAATACACCAGCCAGTGGCGGTCCTGCACATTGAACGCCAGGCCGTCGACCAGCGCCTCTTGCTCGTCGTTTTGAGGCATCAGATACAGCCGATCCTGGTTTTGCGCGTGCAACATGACAAGCTCCCGGGCGTTCGAAGGGCAACAGCGTGGCTTGTTAAGGTGACGTTCAGGTGACGGTGTAAATTACTCGATACATTAGCCGTCAATGGAGGAGGGAGTTGGCAGGCGCAGGCTGCGCATATCGTTCAGGTTTGTATCTGAATGGATACCAATACACTGTTACACCGAGGTTTGTGATGGTGCTGCCTGCAATACTGATCAATGCGTTTGCCCTGTTGCTGGCTTGCCCCGGTGCATGTCTGCTGTTCATCACCCGTCTGCGAGAGCAACGAGCGATGGCCAATCTCGCCGCGCAGAGCGAGGAGCGGGCTATCGACCAGCCGATGCTGTTTTTGGACGTGAGGACCGAGCGTGTCCACCGTCTTTCCTACCGGCTCGGTTTTGCCGGCCTTGGGCTTGCGCTGCTGGTTTCTTGGTTCAGCACCCGCCTGTAGAAGCCGGCGTACTCGCGAAGAACCTGAGGGCACCGCGCTAAACCAGGAAACCCTCGTTATCGTTAACGACTTTCGCGAGTAAGAACTAGGCGTCCCCTCGCTCCTACAGTGGGTCGGGTTTACAGGGGGATGCCGGCTTTGACTCGGTATTGATTACGTACCGGTGTCGCGTACTGCAGCACCAGATACGGCCGATGCTCGCTTGGGCACGCATTCAATCGACGCTCCCACTCCGCTTTCGCCTTGGCCAGTTCATCTGTCGGGAACATCTCGGCAGCTGCCGGTACCTGTAATAGCGGGTCGGTATCGCACCACTGGGCATACGCCAGGTAATGCACCGGAAACAACCGATAACCGCCCAGAATCTGCCGATCCATCTCGATAGCCAGCAGTTTGGTGTCTTCGAAGCGTTCGGTGATCGGCGAGGCGAAGTTGACGTGGACCCGGCCCTTGTAGCCGGTAATGCCCAAGGCGATGCTCCCATCGTCCTCGCCCATCGCCTTGCTGTAGGTGCCGGTGGTGGCGCGGATGTACAGTTCGCGGGCCTTGGCCGAATCGCACGGGTCGTATTCGTAGCTGATGGACACCGGCGTCAGGTTCAGCGACTGAATGACCTCGGCGAACGGCTCGTCCTTGCGGCTCATGTGGAACATCTTGAGGATCGCTGACTCGGTGCGATCATCCCCGTCCTTGGCGCGACCTTCGGCCTGGGCGATCCAAATCGACTCGCAGTCGTTGCGGATCGAGTGGTTGATATAGGCCGACAGCAACTGATACGCCGCCATCTTCTCGCGCCGCCCAGCGATTGAACGGTGCACGATAAAGCTCTTGTTCAGGCGCATCAGGTCGCTGACAAACGGCTTTTGCAGCAGGTTGTCGCCAATGGCAATGCGCGGCGTCGGCAGGCCGGCGTGGTATATCGCGTAGTTGACGAAGGCCGGGTCCATCACGATATCGCGATGGTTGGCCAAAAACAGGTAGGCGCTGCCAGACTTGAACTGCTCGACACCGGTATAGGTCACGCCGTCGGTCGCGCGATCTATAGTGTGGTCGACGTAGAGTTCGACTTTGTCCTGCAGTGTGGCGACGGTGGTCACGCTGGCGAACTCACGGCGCAGTTTGTAAGCGATTATCGGCTTGAGCAGCCAGCCAAAGGCGCCGGCAAAGCGCGGGAAGCGAAAGTGGGTCAGGATGTCCAGAAAGGCCTTGTCACTGAACAGCCGTGCCAGCACTGCCGGGACTTCGCTGTCGTTGTAAGGTCGGATGGTATCGAATTCGCCCATCATGCTCTCTTGTTAGAAACGGCTAGGGTAAGTAAAAGGTTTGGATCGATAAGTGACAGGGCGCGGTCTGAACAATGGGATCAAACGACAATAGCCCTGCAAATAGACCGGCGATTATACGCACAAGTCACTTGGGAGACCGCGATGCTGGAAACTGAAGTCTACGATTGTCCTTATTGTGGTGAAGCGGTCGAGGCGATACTGGATTTGTCCGGTGGCGATCAGACCTATATTGAAGACTGTCCGGTGTGCTGCCGGCCCATTACTTTCGTACTGCAGATCCACGATGGTGAATGGATGCTCGAAGTGCGCAGCGAAAACGAATAATGCGTCGCGAGAAGGAATAAAAAGGTACGCCATGCAGCGAATCTACGAACCGGAAAACCTGATGGAAGGCGAATTGCTCCAGGGCATGCTCGCCAGTGAAGGCATCAAGGCCCACCTGGTGGGGCGTGACTTGCTGGGCGGCACCGGCGAGTTGCCGATCTATGGCCTGCTGGCCCTGGCAGTGGAGGACGAACAGGCCGCTTACGCCCGGGAGTTGATCACCGCCTACAACGGCGCGCTGCCGATGCCCGGCGATGAACCCGACAGCTTCCCCGACGTGCTGGTCTGTTAGGCTGTTGGCCGGTTTACCCAAGAGTCGTGTTGCCCCATGTGTGGACGTTATGCCCTGTTTCGCTGGAACCCTGCCTTTGCTGCCTTGCCGGGCTTCCCGGCCGATCAAAAGGCCCAGTGGAACATTTCCCCCAATGATTCGGTGCTGATCCAGCGCGCGACCAACGGTCAACACGAGCTGGCGCGGGCGCGCTGGGGCCTGACTCCGCCGTGGCTGACCGACTTGTCCCGCACGCCGGCCCATGCCCGCGCGGAAACCCTGGCGGAGCAGCCAATGTTTCGCGAGGCCTTTCGCCAGCGTCGCTGCCTGTTGCCGGCCAATGGTTTCTACGAATGGCGTGGTACCCAGCGTAAACGACCGTACTGGCTGACGCCGGGAGAGGGTTCGACGCTGTTTTTCGCCGCTATCTGGGAAGCTTATCCGGTGCAGGAGCAGGTGTGGCTGAGCGCGGCGGTGGTGACGCAGGCGGCGTCGAATCAGCGTCGGCCGTTGATTCTCGATGCGGCGGGGCAAGAAGCGTGGCTAAACCCCGAGACCCCGCTGCACGTTTTGCAGGCTTTACTGGCCAGCGAACCCGCTGCGCTGCGCGAGCGGGTACTGGCCAATATGGTGAATGATCCCAAGCTTAATGGGCCGGAGTGTCTGACGCCGGGTTGATCCTGGATTTTTGTGGTGCAAGCACCCGCTTCATCGCAGGCGCTCGACGGCTGCTATGGGAAATAGCAGGGCTACACGATGTGTAGATACCTGTGCTGTCATGGGGCTGGCCGGTTATGAGTTTTTTGCGACGTTGTGGGAAGTATCCGAAATTTAACGGTTAAACGTCTGGTGTATCTGGCGCCGATACAATTCCCCGCCTACGATACGCGCCATGTTTTCAGGGAGCGTGTTCATGAAGAAATCATTGGTGGTATGTACATTGGGTGCAGCGTTGCTGCTCGCCGGTTGTCAGTCGGTTAACACCACCAGCGGCGGCGCCGTGGGTGTGGAGCGCAAGCAGTACATGTTCAGCATGTTGTCGAGCCAGGAAGTCGACCAGATGTATGCCCAGTCTTACCAGCAGACGCTGGGTGAGGCGAGCGGCAAAGGCATGGTGGACAAGACCAGTGCCAACGCCAAGCGCGTACAGGCTATTGCCACTCGCCTGATTGCCCAGGCGCCCACCTTCCGGCCCGATGCGGCCCAGTGGAAGTGGGAGGTGAACCTGATCAAGAGCGACGAGATTAACGCCAACTGCGGACCTGGCGGGAAGATCTTTGTCTACAGTGGTTTGATCGACAGCCTCAAGCTGACCGACGACGAACTGGCGGCGGTGATGGGCCATGAAATTGCCCATGCCTTGCGCGAGCACGGCCGCGAAGCCATGTCCAAGGCCTACGGCATTGAAATGGCCAAGCAGGGCGCTGGCGCGTTGTTTGGTTTGGGTCAGGACAGCCTGGCGCTGGCCGATACCGTGGCCAACTACGGCATGACCTTGCCTAACAGTCGCGGCAATGAAAACGAAGCTGACCTGATCGGCCTGGAACTGGCCGCCCGTGCCGGTTACAACCCGAACGCCGCCATCACGCTGTGGAACAAAATGGCCAAGGCTTCGCAAGGCTCGTCACCTGAGTTCATGAGCACTCACCCCGCCTCCGAAAGCCGGATCGCCTCGCTGCAGGCGGCGATCCCCAAGGTGATGCCGCTTTACAAGCCGCAGTAAGTTTCAAGCTGCAAGCTGCAAGTCAGAAGCAAACAGCTTGCAGCTAGACCCACCCACTACTCTGCATGGCCTTGTAAACCGCCACAATTGCCAGAATGAAAAACGCCGAAGCTGCCAGGCGCCGAATCAAGGTCAACGGCAGTTTCTCTGCCGCAAAATTTCCTGCCAGAACCACCGGTACGTTGGCAATCAACATGCCCAGGGTGGTGCCGATAATCACCAGCCACAGCTCAGGGTATTGCGCCGCCAGCATCACCGTGGCGATTTGTGTCTTGTCGCCCATTTCCGCTAGGAAGAACGCAATCAGCGTGGTCAGGAACGGTCCGAACTTGCGGGAGGTACTGGCTTCGTCATCGTCGAGCTTGTCCGGCACCAAGGTCCATAGGGCTGTGGCGCAAAAGCTCGCGGCGAGGATCCAGTGCAACATTGCATCCGAGAAGAAAGTGCTGAACCAGGCGCCCACGGCACCGGCGGCGGCATGGTTGGCCAGGGTCGCGGCGACGATGCCGGCGATGATCGGCCAGGGCTTGCGAAAGCGTGCGGCAAGAATGAGGGCGAGCAGTTGCGTCTTGTCGCCAATTTCGGCCAAGGCAACGATTGCGGTAGGAACGAGAAGTGAATCCAGCATCAGGTAGGCTTCCAGGGGCGGGTCGACACGGCTATGACACGTACAGCCTTCCCGCCCCGGGTAAGGTGTTCGTGTCATAGGTCTTGTCAAACCCCGGTCCGTCTGTGCGGACTCCTGGGTCGCATACGCCATGGCCTGTTGACCAAGTATGTTGACGTATGCCGGACGAGCATGGCGCTCGTGGGAGACTACTCCCCTAGGACGGAGCGGATTCTGCCTCGGCAAAATCCATTCGGCAAGCCTTCTTTTTCAAACGCCCGTTAGCCGCGCTTGGCGCGGTAGATACGAAAACCCTGGCCTTCGGCCTTGATCGCACACACGCCAAGATGCTCTTCGATCAGCGGTTGGTACTTCAGGAAGCTGTTGGCGACTAACCGGAGTTCGCCGCCTTTTGCCAGATGTTTGGCTGCTTTTTGTAGCAAGTTCTCGGTGGCATGATAGTCGGTGTGCACGCCGACATGGAACGGCGGGTTGCTCAAGATTGCGTTCAAACCCATCGGTGCTGCGTCGATGCCATCGCCGGTCAACACCTCGGCTTCCAGGCCATTGGCGGCCAGGGTCAGGCGACTGCTGGCGGCGGCGAAGGCGTCGACGTCCAGCAGCGTGACGGTGTTGTGAGGATAGCGGCGCTTGACCGCAGCCCCAAGCACCCCAGCACCACAGCCGAAGTCCAGCAAATGTCCGCTCGGCAATTTATCCAGGTGCTCCAGCAGCAGCGCGGTGCCGCGATCCAGGCGCCCATGGCTGAACACGCCCGGCAAGCTGACCACCTTGAGTGGCCCTTCGGCCAGCGGTACCTCAAACACCTGGGCCAGGCTCTCCAGCTCAACCGCTTGCGGGGCGTTGGCCACCGTGACTTGCCACAGCTGGCAGTGCCGCGCGTTGTCGAGCTTGCGGGGTTTGCCGAACGGGTTCAATTGCTTGGCGGCGCTTTCAATACCGCCGCGTTTTTCCCCCACCAGATACACCTCGGCGCCGGGCAGGCGCGCAGCCACGGCGTTAAGGATGTAATCGGTCAGCTCCTTGGACTTGGGCAGGAACACCACCGCCGAGTCGAATGAACGCTGGGGCACATTCACGCCGAAATGGCTGCGCTCGGCGAAACGCGCATCCAGTGCGGCCTGATCACCGGCATGCCAGCACCAGCCATGGGCATTGGGCAGGTGACCGAGCAAGTCGTCGGCGGGCAAGCCGGCCAGCAGCAAGTCACCCTGAAAAAGTTTGGCCTGACGAAGCAGTACTTCACTGCGCGGATCCATGGTCTGCTCCTTGAAAAGGGGCGCAGTTTAGCAACTGACGACGCGCTGCGGTGCGCCACTGAAAAACCCCTGGGCGTTTTCCGTCAATTGGCCAACGATTCGTTGCCGTGCTTCACGGCTGCCCCACGCGCAGTGTGGCGTGACGATTAGCCGTGGAATGTCGCCAGCCAGTAATGGATTGCCCACCGTCGGCGGTTCCACGCTCAGCACATCGGTAGCCGCACCGCTTAGATGACCGTTGCGCAGGGCGTCGGCCAGGGCTTGCTCGTCGATCAAGCCACCGCGCGCGGTATTGACCACGAACGCGCCGGGCTTGAGCAGCGCCAACTCCCGAGCGCCGATGAAGTGGCGGGTATGTTCGTTGAGGGGGCAGTGCAGCGTCAGGGCGTCGACTTGGGACAGCAGCTCATCCAGAGGCACCCGGTCGGCGCGGGCCGGACGCCCCGGTATTGCTCCCAGCACCACGCGCATGCCGAAGGCTTCGGCCAGGCGCGCCACGGCACTGCCCAACTCACCGTGACCGAGCAAACCGAGGGTTTTACCTTCCAGCTCGACGATCGGGTGGTCCAGCAGGCAGAACTGTTTTGCCTGCTGCCAGCGACCGGCGCTGACGTCCTTTTGATAGTCCTGCAAGCGCGTGGCGAGGTTGAGCAAAAGCATGATCGTGTGTTGCGCCACCGAAGGTGTGCCGTAACCCTGGCAATTGCTCACGGTAATGCCCTGGGCGCGGGCGGCGGCGAGGTCGACGTTATTGGTGCCGGTGGCGGCGATCAGGATCAGCTTCAGGTCGGGGCACGCTGCCAGGGTCTCGGCGTTGAGCAGGATCTTGTTACTGATTGCCACCTGAGCGCCGTGCAGGCGCTCGACAACTTGCGCAGGCGAGGTCTGTTCACAGAGTTGCAAGTCGCTGAAGGTTTTTCGCAACCCGCTCAGGTCAAGGTCTCCAAGGTCCAGGGAGCTGTAATCGAGAAAGACGGCGCGGCGATTGTTCGTCATCAACTGTACCTTTTGCGGCAGGGTTCAAAGGCGTAATCTGCCGAGCCTATCAGATGAAATAATCAGTTACTTCCTGGAGTGTGCATGTACCTCACCGAGTTCTTGACCGTCGCCCTTATTCACCTGCTGGCGGTGGCCAGCCCTGGGCCGGACTTTGCCGTGGTGGTGCGCGAGAGCGTGACCCATGGCCGGCGTGCCGGGACATGGACGGCGTTGGGTGTTGGTTCAGCGATTTTCCTGCATGTAGGCTACTCGTTGCTCGGTATTGGCTTGATCGTGTCCCAGTCCATCGTGCTGTTCAATGCGCTGAAATGGGCAGCAGCAGCTTACTTGCTGTACATCGGTTTCAAAGCCTTGCGTGCCCAACCGGCCAAGCCTGCGAGCGAAGACGATCTGCACCGTGAAGCGGGCGAGCGCACTGCGCGCGGGGCGTTTACCTCGGGATTTGTCACCAATGGCCTGAACCCCAAGGCCACGCTGTTTTTCCTGTCGCTGTTCACCGTGGTTATCAATCCCCACACGCCGTTGGCGATCCAGGCCGGTTATGGGGTTTATCTGGCAGTGGCGACGGCGATCTGGTTTTGCCTGGTGGCAATGCTGTTCAGCCAGCAGCGGGTGCGCGCCGGGTTTGCCCGCATGGGCCATTGGTTCGACCGGACCATGGGCGTAGTGCTGATTACCATTGGTGTGAAGCTGGCGTTTACCGAGATGAAATGAGGCGGTTGATGGCGCAAGGCTAGTATCCACAGGGTTCTGCAAATCATTCCTTTGGCTGATTTGAGCGGCGCGCAAGGTCTCTAAAGTGCAAATCCTTTAGCCCAGACCGTGCAGTCAGAAAAGGGATTCGTATGTTGCAGACTCGTATTATCCCGCCCGCCGAAGGCGCCTACCAATACCCGCTGTTGATCAAACGCCTGTTGATGTCCGGCGCCCGCTACGAGAAAACCCGGGAAATCGTCTACCGCGACAAGCTTCGCTACACCTACCCAACCCTTATTGAGCGGGTTGCCCGCCTGGCCAACGTGCTGACCGAAGCCGGGGTCAAGGCCGGTGACACCGTGGCGGTGATGGACTGGGACAGCCATCGTTACCTGGAATGCATGTTCGCCATCCCGATGATTGGCGCGGTGATCCACACCATCAACGTGCGCCTGTCGCCGGAACAGATTCTCTACACCATGAACCACGCCGAGGACCGCTTTGTGCTGGTCAACAGCGAGTTCGTCGGCCTTTACCAGGCCATTGCCGGGCAGTTGACCACCGTCGATAAAACCCTGTTGCTGACCGATGGTGCGGAAAAAACCGCCGACCTGCCCAACTTTGTGGGCGAATACGAGCAATTGCTGGCCGCCGCCAGCCCGCAATACACCTTCGAAGACTTCGACGAGCACTCGGTCGCTACCACCTTCTACACCACCGGTACCACCGGCAACCCGAAAGGGGTGTATTTCACCCATCGCCAACTGGTCCTGCACACCATAGGTGTGGCGACCATCATGGGCAGCGTCGACAGCGTGCGCCTGCTGGGCACCAACGACGTCTACATGCCCATCACGCCGATGTTCCATGTGCATGCCTGGGGCCTGCCGTACGTTGCCACCATGCTCGGCCTGAAACAGGTCTATCCCGGACGTTACGACCCGGAATACCTGGTGGAGCTGTGGCGTAAGGAGAAGGTCACGTTCTCCCATTGCGTGCCGACCATCCTGCAAATGGTGCTCAACGCCAAGGCCGCTCAGGGCGTGGATTTTGGCGGCTGGAAAATCGTCATCGGCGGCAGCTCTCTCAACCACTCGCTGTATGAAGCGGCCAAGGCTCGCGGCATTCAGTTGACCGCCGCCTACGGCATGTCCGAGACCGGCCCGCTGGTGTCGTGCGCGCACCTCAACGATGAGTTGATCGCCGGCACCGAAAACGAACGCACCACCTACCGCATCAAGGCCGGTGTGCCTGGCCCGTTGGTGGAAGCGGCGATCATCGACGGCGACGGTAACTTCCTGCCGGCTGACGGCGAATCCCAGGGCGAACTGGTGCTGCGGGCGCCGTGGCTCAGCGAAGGCTATTTCAAAGAACCGGAGAAGGGCGCCGAGCTGTGGGCCGGCGGCTGGATGCACACCGGTGACGTGGCAACCCTTGACGCCTTTGGCGTAATCGACATTCGTGACCGCATCAAGGACGTGATCAAGACCGGCGGCGAATGGATCTCTTCGCTGGCTCTTGAAGACCTGGTCAGTCGCCACCCGGCGGTACGCGAAGTAGCGGTGGTGGGGATTGCCGATCCGCAGTGGGGCGAGCGCCCGTTTGCCTTGCTGGTGGTGCGTGAGGGGCATGGAATTGGCGCACGTGAACTCAAGGAACACCTCAAGCCGTTTGTCGAGCAGGGCCATCTGAGCAAGTGGGCGATCCCGAGTCAGATTGCCATTGTTACGGAAATTCCCAAGACCAGTGTTGGCAAGCTCGACAAGAAACGTATCCGCATTGACATCATTGAATGGCAAGCTAATAACAGCACCTTCCTCTCCACCCTTTGATGCCCTTTGCCGTGCTCTTCGGAGCACGGCAAAGCTCTATCACAAGCCTTCGCCTTGTCATTTGCCGATTTTCAGCCATCCTCTCTCGCGTCAGCCCTCGCTGACATGGTGAAAGGACTGCGGCAGACGGGTTGGTGATGCAAATCACACTTTAGAGGGATCAAGCGGTACCCCCTGCTGGCTATAGTCCTTCCCAGAGTTTTTCAAGGGTGCAGCGCTGCGGGCCATGGAGGTTCGACGGTCGTCCGGCATTGGAATCGTTGTATTCCGGCCGTTACAAGCATGTTTTGAAAGGGCTCACTGCCATAACAATAATGCACATGGAGTAGCGTCGATGACCTCAGTAAACCAGTTCTGGCGCCGGGCGAGATTGCCCCTGGCTGTCAGTCTTGCCTCGACCCTCGCCGGGCCCGCATTCGGCGTCAGTTTCAACATCGGTGAAATCGAAGGCAGCTTCGATTCGTCCCTTTCCGTGGGGGCCAGTTGGTCCACGGCCAACGCCAACAAAGACCTGATCGGTGCCAACAACGGTGGCAAGGGGTTGTCGCAAACCTCCGATGACGGCCACTTGAACTTCAAGCGCGGTGAAACGTTCTCGAAGATCTTCAAGGGCATTCATGACCTGGAGCTGAAATACGGCGACACCGGTGTGTTTGTGCGTGGCAAGTACTGGTACGACTTTGAACTCAAGGATGAAAGTCGTCTGTTCAAGGACATCAGCGACAACAACCGCAAAGAGGGCGCCAAGTCTTCTGGCGGACAGATTCTCGATGCGTTCGTTTATCACAACTATGCGATTGCCGATCAGCCGGGTTCCGTGCGTTTTGGTAAGCAGGTGGTGAGCTGGGGTGAGAGTACTTTCATCGGCGGCGGCATCAACTCCATCAACCCGATCGACGTGTCCGCATTCCGTCGTCCGGGAGCCGAGATCAAGGAAGGCCTGATCCCGGTCAACATGTTCTACGTGTCGCAAACCCTGACCGATAACCTGTCGGCGGAAGCCTTCTATCAGTTGGAATGGGACCAGACGGTTACCGATAACTGCGGGACGTTCTTCTCCCAGCCGGATGTGGTGTCCGATGGTTGCGACAATAATCTGCGGGTGCTGAACAAGCGTTCGACCATACCTGGCGCCGCTTTGCCGACCCTCAACGCTCTCGGCGTGGACGTGAATAGCGAAGGTGTCCTGGTGCGTCGTGGTCCTGACCGTGATGCGCGCGATAGCGGCCAGTTCGGCGTGGCCATGCACTACAACTTCGAACCGCTGGACACCGAGTTTGGCGCGTACTTCATGAACTACCACAGCCGTGCGCCGATCTTCAGCGCGCATGGTGCTCCAGCATCGGCCTTCACCCGGCCACTGGGACCTTTGGCTGCATTGCGGCCGTTGATTGTCGCGGGCAGCTCCAACTACTTCATCGAGTACCCTGAAGATATTCGTCTTTACGGCTTGAGCTTCTCCACCACGCTGCCTACCGGCACCGCCTGGAGTGGTGAGTTGAGCTATCGGCCAAACGCGCCGGTCCAGCTGAGTACTACCGACATCCTCTTCGCCGGCGTCACACCGATCCCGGGTTATGGCAATGCCTCGGTATTGAAAGGCAGCCCAGGCCAGGACCTGCACGGTTACAACCGCAAGGAAGTCACCCAGTTCCAGACCACGTTCACGCATTTCTTCGACCAGGTCATGGGCGCCAGCCGCCTGACCACCGTCGGCGAAATCGGTGTGACGCATGTGGGTGGATTGGAAAGCAAATCCGAGGCCCGTTATGGCCGCGACCCGGTGTTCGGCCCCGGCACCCTGCCTGGTGGTTTCTGTAATGCCCTCAACAACTCCACCGCAGCGGGCGCAGGGCTGCCGAACGCAGCCGGCCTGAACACCAACTGTAACAACGACGGCTTCACCACAGCGACTTCCTGGGGCTACCGCGCTCGGGCCATCTGGGAATACCCGGACGTGTTTGCTGGGGTCAACCTCAAGCCAAGCGTGGCCTGGTCCCATGACGTCAAGGGTTACTCCCCTGGCCCTGGCGCCAACTTCGAAGAGGGTCGCAAGGCTGTCAGCCTGGGTGTCGATGCCGAGTACCAGAACACCTACACCGTCAGCCTGAACTACACCAACTTCTTCGGTGGCGACTTCAGCACTGTGGATGACCGCGACTTTGTCGCACTCAGCGCCGGCGTGAACTTCTAAGCACACTCTTTCAAGCAGCATGTATTTTCAGGAAGACCAGAACATGAAAATAACCAAAAGTCTGTTGCACGTGGGTGTGCTTGGGCTGTCGATAATGGCCGGCAGCGTCATGGCGGCGGTGTCGGCGGATGAAGCCGCCAAGCTGGGCACGAGCCTGACCCCGATGGGTGCGGAAATGGCCGGTAACGCGGCGGGTACCATCCCGGCCTGGAAGCCGTTGGCGACCAATGCCGGTGCTGTGGACGCGCGGGGATTCCTGGCCAACCCTTACGCCAGTGAGCAACCACAGTTCACCATCACCGCGCAGAACGTCGAGCAGTACAAGGACAAGCTGGCGCCGGGGCAGTACGCGATGTTCAAGCGCTACCCGGAATCCTTCAAGATGCCGGTGTATTCGTCCCATCGCGGCGCGACCGTGCCGGCAGAGGTGTTCGCCTCTATCAAGAAAAATGCTACCAGCACCAATCTGGTGTCCGGCGGCAACGGCCTGGAAAACTTCGAGAGCGCCGTGCCATTCCCGATTCCCAAGACTGGCGTTGAGGTGATCTGGAACCACATCACCCGCTACCGCGGCGGCAGTGTGACGCGTCTGGTGACCCAAGCCACGCCACAACCCAACGGCTCCTACAGCCTGGTGTACTTCCAGGACCAGTTCGTGTTCCGCGACAAGATGAAGGACTACGACCCGAAAAATCCGGGCAATATCCTGTTCTACTTCAAGCAGAAAGTGACCGCGCCGGCGCGTTTGGCTGGTGGTGTGCTGCTGGTGCACGAGACCCTCGACCAAGTGAAGGAACCGCGTTCGGCGTGGGTCTACAACGCCGGTCAGCGTCGTGTGCGTCGGGCGCCGCAAGTGTCCTATGACGGGCCGGGTACTGCTGCTGATGGCCTGCGTACTTCCGATAACCTCGATATGTACAACGGTGCCCCGGATCGCTACGACTGGAAACTGGAAGGCAAGAAGGAAATCTACATCGCCTCCAACAGCTACAAGCTCGACGATCCGAAGCTCAAGTACGCCGACATCATCAAGGCCGGCCACATCAATCAGGACCTGGCTCGCTACGAGCTGCGCCGGGTTTGGCATGTGGTCGCCACCCTGAAGGAAGGCCAGCGTCACATCTACGCCAAGCGTGACTTCTACATCGACGAAGACACCTGGCAGGCAGCTGTGATCGATCACTACGACGGTCGTGGCCAACTGTGGCGTGTGGCTGAAGCCCATGGCGAAAACTACTACGACAAGCAAGTGCCGTGGTACGCCCTGGAAACCCTCTACGACCTGCAGTCCGGCCGCTACCTGGCACTGGGCATGAAGAACGAAGAGAAGCAGGCCTATGACTTCGGCTTCACCGCCACCACCAGCGACTTCACCCCTGCGGCATTGCGCCAAGAGGGTGTTCGCTAACGTGCTCTAAACGAGGCCGCATCCTCGTAAAACGCCCCGACTGGTTCGGGGCGTTTTTCTGCAGCTCTGAATATTTCTTGTTGTAGTTTTTTTCAGACAATTGTTGCAAAGATCTACAAAGCTGCAGCTTTTACCGCTAGTCTGCGGACATCTGCAATGCCGACCACAGCCTATTACAAGAGCCCGGCGATGACTGATCTGTCCCGAATTCAAGGGCCTGCCAGCGCGGTAATCCCGTCCCTGGAAGCGCGCTTCTATCGACCCCCACTGCCGGATGGCTATGTGTTGCGCCCTCGCCTGTGCGAACGGCTGAGCGCTGGCCTGCATGGGCGCTTGTTGCTGGTCAGCGCACCGGCCGGGTTCGGCAAGAGTTCGCTGGCGGTGGAGTTCTGCCAGAGCCTGGCGCCCCACTGGCAAAGCCTGTGGCTGGGGCTCAGCTCGCGTGACAGTGATCCGGGGCGTTTCCTTGAGCGTCTGCTCGATGGCTTGCAACAGTATTTCCCGCAATTGGGCGCCCAGGCCCTGGGCCTGCTGAAAATGCGTCAGCGCCATCAACCGTTCGCCTTTGAAGAATGGCTCGATGGCCTGCTCGATGAGCTGACGGTCCACTTGTCCACCCGTAAACCTCTGTTGCTGGTGCTGGATGACTACCATCTGGCCCAGGGCCCGGTGCTCGACCGTTGCCTGCAATTTTTCCTCAATCATTTGCCCGATGGCCTGCTGGTGCTGGTTACCAGTCGCCAGCGTCCGGATTGGCACCTGGCGCGCTTGCGCCTGTCCCGGCATTTGCTGGAGTTGCATGAGCAAGACCTGCGCCTGACCAACGATGAGTCCCTGGCCTTGCTCGACCGGCACAGCAGTTCATTGCGCGGCGAGGCGCTGGACAACCTGATCCGCCGCAGCGAAGGCTGGGTTGCTGGCCTGCGCTTCTGGTTGCTGGCGGCTTCCGAAGCCGGTAGCGACGGCGCCTTGCCCCAAGGCTTGCACGGCGGGGAAGGGCTGATACGTGATTACCTGCTTGAAGAGGTGATCGACTGTCTGCCGCCGGAGGTGCAGGGGTTTCTCTACGACACTGCGTCCCAGGAACGCTTTTGCAGCGAACTGTGTGACGCTGTGCGTGAAGCCCACGATAGCGCCGAGATCCTGCGTTACCTGCAAGCTCATCAGGTATTCCTGGTGCCGCTGGATGAGCAGGGCCACTGGTTCCGTTATCACCATCTGTTCTCCGACCTGTTGCGTACCCGGCGTGCGACCAATGCGGTGTTGCCGGCCGCCACTCTGCACCTGCGGGCATGTCGCTGGTTCAATACCCAGGGCTTGCTCGATGAGGCCGTGGAGCAAGCGTTGCGCGCCGGCCATCTGGATGTGGCGGCGAACCTGGTGCAAAACCTTTCCGAAGAACAACTGTTGGCCGAACAGAACGTTGGCATGCTCCTGCGCTGGAAGATGGACTTGCCCGACAGCTTGCTGATCAGCACGCCGCGCTTGATCGTGCTTTATAGCTGGGCCTTGGGGCTTGCTTGCCAGTTGGATGCGGCGCAAGAGTTATCCAGCCACCTCAGCCGATTCCTGCCAGCACCGTCGGCCACCGCGCAGAAGTCGATGCTTGCCCAGTGGTTGGCGCTTAGCGGGATCATCGCCCGTGGGCGCGGTAACCGCGAGTTGACCCAGCTGTATTGCAACGAGGCATTGGAAAGCCTGCCGCAGAAGCGTTATGGCCAGCGGCTGATGTGCCTGTCGACGCTGTCCAACCTGGCCATCGTCGACGCCGACCTATGGCGCGCCCGTGGTCTGAATCGCGAGTCCCTGGAGCTGGCGCAACGGGTTGGTAATCCGCTGTTTGAGGCCTTGGCCCACTACGACCGCGCGCGCGTGCTGCAGGCACGCGGCGAAATCCTGCGCTCTTTGGATGAGGTGCGCCAGGGCCTGCAACGTCTGCAAGGCTTGGCACCCCAGCGACTGTATGCAGTGCGCGCGCGTCTGGCGTTGTACGAGGGATATCTGTTGCTGATGCGCTGCCAGCCTGAGGCAGGCCTGTTGCGCCTACGCGCTGGACTGGTCGAGGCCCGTGCCTGCCGGGATATCAGCGTGCTGATCGGCTATTGCGTAATCGCCAATCTTGAAGGCCATCGGGGGGATTTCCCCAAGGCCTTTGCCGAACTGGCCGAGGCTGAACGGCTGATGCATATCTGGGATGTGCCGCCGATCTACTACCTGGCGATGATCACCCTGATCAAATGCGAATTGTGGCTGGCCCAGGGTCGCACCGACCTGGCCGAAGCCTGGCTGACACGCCTGGGACAAACCTATAACGGTGGACAGGCTGCGGCGGCGCCGGAGTTTCATCCACACCTGCCACAACATATCGAGCTGCAACAAGCTGCACTGGACGCGATTCGTCATCAGCCCGCTGCCTCGCTCCAAAGGCTTGACGAACTGGCACAGCGGGCTCGACAGGACGGCCGACAGATGATCGATCTCATGGCACTGACCCAGCAGGCGCTGTTGCTGCTGGAGTGTGGTCAGGAACCTCTGGCCCGCCCGGTGTTTGCCCAGGCACTTGAAGCGGCCGCCGGAGGCGCATTGCAGCCCTTCCAGCCACTGTTTAAGCGTTATCCCGACTGGGCGCGGGAACAACTCGGCTACGCCCCCCATGACCTGCTGAACCAAAGCCTGCTGGCGTTATTGCCGGCCATCGTCCCTCGCGAACCCATCGAGGCTGCACACACCTGTGAAACCCTGAGTGTGCGAGAGCTGGCGGTGCTGCACCTGATCGCACAAGGGTGCTCGAACCAGGAAATCAGCAATCAGCTGTTTATTTCCCTGCACACGGTCAAGACCCACGCCAGCCATATCAACAGCAAGCTGGGGGTTGAGCGCCGCACGCAGGCTGTGGCGAGGGCGCAGGAGATGGGGTTGTTGGGGTAGGTGTCGTGCATTTTGTGCCAGAATCGCCTCATCACAGCATACCGAGCCAACCCGATGTCCCAAGTGCCCGCCCTGATCCGCGAAACCTTCCCCGTCGGCCCGTTGCAGTGCAACTGCACCATCATCGGCGACCCCATCACTAAAAAGGCCATCGTGGTTGACCCAGGGGGCAACCATGAGCTGATCCTGGCGCGGCTCGATGCCTTGGGCCTGAAAGTGGTGAGCATCATCCATACCCATGCTCATCTTGATCACTTCCTGGCTTCCGGTCAGTTGAAGGAAAAGACCGGCGCCACGCTGCACCTGCACAAGGAGGATCAATTCCTCTGGGACAACCTGGAAATGCAATGCCAGATGTTTGGTGTGCCCTACACGCCGGTACCTTCGCCGGACCGCTGGTTGGCCGACGATGAGGAGTTGGCCTGTGGCTGCGGTGTGGCCTTGCACACGCCTGGGCATACACCGGGGTCCATGAGTTTCTGGTTTGCCGATGCCAAGTTGCTGATCGCCGGGGACACGCTGTTTCGGCGCGGCGTCGGGCGCACGGATCTGTGGGGTGGAGATCAGGCGACCATCGTGCGGTCCATCAAACAACGGCTTTACACCCTGGATGAGGACGCGACGGTGGTAACCGGCCATGGCCCGGACACGCGACTGGGGGATGAAATGCGTGAGAACCCCTTTGTCAGGGCTTGATGTTGAGAGGCGTTGTAGCAAAAAGGCAGGTCCGATTTTGTGAGCTTCTGCTACGGTTTCTGTAGCCACGCTTGCCCTGATTTTTTGTTACAGGACCGGAGCCGAACACGGAATTTTTACCGTTTGTCGTGTTCAAACCTCGACACAGGTCCATTGCCAATGTCCTCTGCATCATAGAATGCAAAAGTAGGAGCTTCTCCATGTTCACTTCGCGTCGTCTGCTTGTTGTTGCTACGGCTGTAGCCTTGTTGTCGGGCTGTGCTTCACCCAATCCTTATGATGGTAGCCAGGGACAGGCGAACGAGGGTTCGCAAGGCATGAGCAAAACCGCCAAGTACGGCGGGCTTGGCGCACTGGCTGGTGCGTTGGCCGGTGCGGCCATTGACCATAACAACCGTGGCAAGGGTGCGCTGATCGGCGCCGCCGTCGCCGGTATCGGCGCTGCAGGTTATGGCTACTACGCTGACCAGCAGGAAAAGAAACTGCGCGAAAGCATGGCCAATACCGGTGTCGAGGTTCAGCGCCAGGGCGATCAGATCAAGCTGATCATGCCGGGTAATATCACCTTTGCCACCAACCGTGCCGACATTGCTCCCAGCTTCTACCAGCCCCTGAATAACCTGGCGAACTCCTTGAAGGAGTTCAACCAGAACCAGATCGAAATTGTCGGCTATACCGATAGCACCGGCACTCGTCAGCTCAACATGGACCTGTCCCAACGTCGTGCGCAAAGCGTGGCGACCTACCTGACCTCCCAGGGTGTCAGCGGTGCCAACCTGTCGGCCCGTGGTGCCGGCCCGGATAACCCGATTGCCAGCAACGCCGACGTCAATGGCCGCGCGCAGAACCGCCGTGTCGAGGTCAACCTCAAGGCGATTCCTGGCCAGCAGTACGGCCAACCGGCACAGCAGCAACAAGCGCCGCAGCAGAACAACCAGTTCCAGGGCAATCCTTACCAGCAGTACCAGTAACCGCAAGCCAATAAAAAGGGCGCCGTGCAATCAATGCACGGCGCCCGTTTTCGTTGCGGCCCGGTTACATCAATCGATGTACTCGAACAACTTTACAATTTTCTGAACCCCGGATACGCCCTGCACCAGGTTGGTGGCGCGAGTGGCTTCCTGCTGGGTCAGCAGGCCCATCAGGTAAACGATGCCGTTATCGGTGACGACCTTGATCCGTGAGCCGGGAATCGCGCTATCGGTCAGCATCTGTGTCTTGATCTTGGTGGTCAGCAGCGCATCGCTGCTGATTGCCAGGAGCGTGATGGGTTGCAGTACCTGCAGCTCGTTGTGGACCTTTTTGACCCGTTGCACGGTGGAGGCCGCTTGCTCAGCCTGTGCCTTGAGGTCGGTGCGCGGAGTTTGTCCGGCGAGCAGCACCACACCGTTGAAGCTGGTCACGACAATGCGCGACGCGCCGTTGCCCAGATCCGGGCTGGCCTTGGCGACGTTGACGGCGACCTTGGTTTCGATCAACGAGTCATCGATCTTGCTGCCGAACGTACGGGTGCCCTTGTCATCGTTGATCGGTGTGTCGCGGCTCGCGGTGATTACCGAGCTGCAGCCGCTGATGCCGAGGCACAGCGTAAGGGCCAATAGGCTGAGACGGTTAACGGTCATTCTTCACTCCCAAACAGTTGGCTGTCGATCAGATCGCACAGGCAGTGGATCGTCAGCAGGTGGACTTCCTGAATACGTGCGGTGACATTGGCCGGGACGCGGATCTCCACGTCTTCGGGCAACAGCAGCGAGGCCATACCGCCGCCATCACGGCCGGTCAATGCTACGACAATCATTTCACGATCATGTGCGGCCTGGATCGCTTGAATAATGTTCGCCGAGTTACCACTGGTGGAAATCGCCAGCAGTACATCGCCCGGTTGGCCGAGGGCGCGAATTTGCTTGGAGAAGATTTCGTTGTAGCTGTAGTCGTTGGCGATCGAAGTGATCGTCGAGGTGTCGGTGGTCAGGGCGATGGCCGGCAGGCTCGGGCGCTCACGCTCAAAGCGGTTAAGCAGCTCGGAAGAGAAATGCTGGGCGTCGCCGGCCGAGCCGCCGTTGCCGCACGAAAGCATTTTGCCTTCGTTGAGCAGCGCGTTGACCATGACTTGGCTGGCTTGCTCGATGTGCGGTGCAAGTACGTCCATCGCCTGTTGCTTGGTATCGATACTGGCCTGGAAAAGCTGGCGAATTCGGGATTGCATGTCCATCTGTGTGACCTTAAGTAGCGCGGCTGTTTGGCACAAGAATGTGCAGCCCGCAAAGCAAAGAGCAAAAGTGTGCGGTGAAGATGTTCGGCCCGGCCTGAGTGCTGGTCAGCCGTCAAACGCGTTGCGCAGCCAGTTCAGATCGGCGGTTCCGTGCGGGGTGCTTTCTATGGCGACCACATCGAAACGGCAGGGGTAATCGGCCCAGCGACGCTCGCTCAGCAGGAAAAACTGCGCGGCGAGTATCAGCTTTTGACGCTTGCGCCCGTCGATACTGGCGAGCGCGCCACCCCATTGTGCGTGTTTTCTGTAGCGGACTTCGACGAATACTACTGTATCGCCGTCAAGCATGACCAGATCAAGCTCGCCGCGTTTGCACAACCAGTTCTGCGCCACCAGCCGCAGGCCCTGTTGTTGCAAGTGTTTGAGAGCTTGAAGTTCGGCGTCCTTGCCGCTTTGTGCGCTTGACCGCTGGGGCATCAGCGCGGGGTATCGGGCAGGCGTTGAACCTGGCCACTGACGAACTGTGCCCATGGCATCTGGCGTTCGACCCGCTGAGTCGGGGTCATGCCCAGGCTGCCGGAGAGGCCGTCAATGCGAGTATCCGGCAGTGCCTTGAGCTGACCCAGGCGTGGGGCCAGGCGGTAGGCGTCAACGCCCATTGCGTAGAGTCGGCCCAGGCTGCCGTTGGCCTGTGGCCATTGTGCGGCGACCTGATTGCGCAACGGGTCAGTGGTATTGAGCAGCCATGGCGTTTCGCAGAACAGAATGCCGTTCATGTCGAGGTACTGGTTCTTGTCGCCACTGGCGCTGAACACGTGGGAGGTGGCATACACCGGAACATCACCTGCGTACTGGAAGTTCAGGGTCGGCTTGATCTGCTGGGCTTGCTGCGGTGTTACGGCCAGGAAGATGAACTCGATGTCCTGGCGGCGCGATGGCTGCGCGGAAACATCGGTGCCGACGGTGCTTTGCAGGCTCTTGGCGCGACCTTCGCTTTGGCGCAACTGGAACAGATCGGCAATCTGCTGGGCCAGGGCGACCGGCTGGTCAACGTGTTCGACACCGATCACGGTGCCGCCATTGGCTTCCCAGTCCTGGCGGAAGGCCTTGAATACACGGTCACCCCATTCGCCTTTCGGCACCATGGCGGCTGCGCGGTGCAGGCCGTCGGCGCGGGCGCGGCGGGAGACTTCGCGGGCTTCGTCCTCGGCAGCCAGACCGAACTGGAACAGTTGCGCAGGACCTTGGTCACCCTCGCTGTAGTTCAGGGCGAGGGTAGTGATAGGTAATTGCGGGCGAGCATTGAGTTGCTTGACCAGCGGTTTCTCCAGCGGGCCGATCACTAGTTGCACACCGGCAGCCTGGGCCTTGCTGTAGAAATCATCGATGGAGGTCAGGCGCGAGCTGTCGTAAAACTCGATGATCGGTGGTTTTTGCCCGGCTTGTTCAGCCTGGTAGTGCGCAGCCATGAAGCCTTCGCGCAGAGCCTTGGCTACTGCGGCCAGCGGACCTTCCTGGGGCAGCAGCAGGGCGATTTTGTTCAGGGGCTGGCTGGCCAGTTCCTTGAGCTTGGTCAGCGGCAGCGGCAGTTGGATTGCAGCAGGGTGGCCAGGGTTCTGGGCGCGCCATGTGTCGATGGCGGCTTGCTGTTGTTCCAGAGTGCCGGCGCTCTTGACTGCAAGGGCGAGGCTGATCCAGCCGTCGAGCGTTGGGTTATTGGTCGCTTGCAGTTGCTCTGCAGGCAAGGCAGCAATCAAGGTCCAGATGGCTTCATGGTTGCTGCTGGCGGCGTCGCCGCTGAGCAGCGGGGCCATGTCGACACGCTCGCGAGCGGCGGCCAGGGTCTGGCCATCAGCTTCATAAGCGCGTGCATGCACGGTGCCTGTACGGATCTGTTGTTCCGGCGGCAGCTCCTTGAGGTTTTTCAGGCTCAGATGGTTCAGGGCCGTCAACGCCGCCTTGGGCTGGTTGCGAGTCATGGCCAGTTCTGCCGCCAGGGTGCTGGCGAACACCTGTCCCGCAGGCTTGAGGCTATCCAGTGGCACTTGCGCAAGGATCTGCGCGGAACGTCCGGGATTGTTCTGGTGAAAAGCCAGGTCCGCCGCGCTCAGGCGCAGCAGCGAGGCTTTTTCAGGCGTCTTGGCCGAAGCGGCCTGTTCGAGCAGTTGCTCGATACTGGCATCCGGAGTCCGTGGGAGGTCGCCAAGGCTGGACGAGGGCGAGCTGGCGCAAGCGGCCAACAGGGCAGCGAGGCAGAGGGCAGAGAACAGCCGCAGACAAGCGATCATGTAAGTGTTCCTGATACCGATCAAATTAGCGTGGAATTGTACCCAAGCACTGGCCGGGGCGCGATGTTACTGGCGTGAAACCGTCTATTTAGATCGTGTAAATATTGCCGGGCACTACCAAAGTCAACAAACAGGCCGGCCGCGAGCGATCCCGGTGGCGCATTTTTTTGACGTCTACGCGCTACAATGTGGCTTTTGCCAATCATCGAGGTGTGCGCTTTGACTGCTCCAGGTCCTTTGAATTCCACTGCTGGCTCGCTTTTTGTGGTGGCGACGCCCATTGGCAATCTGGACGACATCAGTGCACGGGCATTGAAAGTGTTGCGTGAAGCCAAACTGATTGCCGCTGAAGATACTCGCCACTCCCTGCGTTTAATGCAGCATTTCGGTATTTCCACACCGCTTGCGGCTTGCCATGAGCACAACGAGCGTGAGGAGGGTAGCCGCTTTATCACCCGACTGCTGGCTGGCGATGATGTGGCGCTGATCTCCGATGCCGGCACGCCGTTGATCTCCGATCCTGGCTACCACCTGGTGCGTCAGGCGCGGGCTGCTGGTATCAATGTAGTGCCTGTTCCGGGAGCGTGCGCGCTGATTGCGGCATTGTCTGCGGCCGGTTTGCCGTCGGACCGCTTTATCTTTGAAGGCTTTCTGCCGGCTAAGGCCGTAGGGCGACGGGCGCGTCTTGAATTGTTGAAGGAAGAGCCGCGCACCCTGATCTTCTATGAAGCCCCACACCGCATTCTTGAATGCCTGCAAGATATGGAGCTGGTGTTTGGTGGTGAGCGCTTGGCGTTGCTGGCACGGGAGCTGACCAAGACTTTCGAAACCCTCAAGGGCCTGCCGTTGGAAGCGTTGCGCGCGTTTGTCGAGGGTGACAGTAACCAGCAGCGCGGCGAATGCGTGGTGCTGGTGGCGGGTTGGTCGGCACCGGAAAGCGAAGATGCTGTCGGTAGCGAGGCGATGCGGGTCCTGGATTTGCTGCTTAAAGAGATGCCCCTCAAGCGTGCAGCCGCCCTGGCGGCGGAAATTACCGGCGTGCGCAAGAATGTGCTTTATCAAGCCGCGCTCGATAAGCAGAAGAGTGAATAGTTCCGCCGTTTAACCTGCGATACGTCGGAAGATGATGGCACTGCTGGCTTTAAAGCTTGTTCTGAAGGGCCCGTGCCGTTAATCTTCGCGGCGGAGAGTCGATTGGACAGTCGCTGCCCTCTATGAAAATTAGGGGGGGGAGGAAAGTCCGGGCTCCATAGGGCGAAGTGCCAGGTAATGCCTGGGAGGCGTGAGCCTACGGAAAGTGCCACAGAAAATAACCGCCTAAGTACTTCGGTGCCGGTAAGGGTGAAAAGGTGCGGTAAGAGCGCACCGCACGACTGGCAACAGTTCGTGGCTAGGTAAACCCCACTTGGAGCAAGACCAAATAGGGTTCCAAGGCGTGGCCCGCGCTGGAACCGGGTAGGTTGCTAAAGATGTCCAGTGATGGCCATCGTAGACGAATGACTGTTCAAGACAGAACCCGGCTTATAGATCGACTCTCCACCTTTTTCCCCTCTGTCCGACTCTCGGGCAGAAACCTGGTAGTAACGCAAGAATCCCTCCCTGCCAAATCGTTGGCAGATGCGTCTTCGTAATACCGAAAAAATCTTACTCTTAATAAATTACTTTAACTTCAATCTCTAGTTCTTTGAGTCACTTGTGGTTGTTGAGTCAAAACCGCCTTGGAACTCTCGTTTCTCTTCCTTTTACCTTCCTAAATCTCCGTTCTGTAAGGCTTTTCCTTTAATCCGCGCCTTGACGGTGTGGTAGGCGCATTCCTATAGTGTGCGCAAGTGGCGGAAAGTGGCACAAAGTGGGTTTTTTGAACGTAAAACGCTAAAAATGGGAGAAGCGCATCTGTGTTTCGCGGAGCTAACGCTATCAGTCTCGATGCAAAAGGCCGTCTCGCTATGCCGAGCCGGTATCGTGACGAGCTTATTTCGCGAAGTTCCGGACAGTTAATCATCACTATCGATGCCGTTGACCCTTGTTTGTGCGTTTACCCACTCGACGAGTGGGAACTGATTGAAACCAAGTTGCGTGCCCTGCCTTCATTGCGTGAAGAAAACCGCCGTCTGCAACGTTTGCTGATTGGTAATGCCGTCGACCTTGAGCTCGATGGCAGTGGTCGTTTCCTGGTCCCACCGCGTCTGCGCGAATACGCCAAGCTGGATAAGCGCGCAATGCTGGTAGGCCAACTGAACAAGTTCCAATTGTGGGACGAGGATGCCTGGGATGCTGTTTCTGCAGCGGACCTGGCTGCTATTCAACAACCGGGCGCCATGCCTGATGAACTGCGTGATTTGATCCTGTGACTATTGATAGCGGCTTTAACCACATCACCGTACTGCTTGACGAAGCCGTCCAGGCTCTCGCCGTACGCCCTGATGGTTGCTATTTAGATGGCACATTCGGGCGTGGCGGGCACAGCCGCTTGATACTCAGTCAGCTCGGTTCCGACGGGAAACTCCTCGGGTTCGACAAAGACCCTCAAGCGATTGCCACCGGGCAAGCGCTAGCGGCCGAAGACGGCCGCTTTGTCGTTGTGCAGCGCAGTTTTGCCGAGCTCGGTGCGGAAGTCGCTGAGCGTGGCATGGCAGGTAAGCTGGCCGGGGTCCTGCTGGACCTGGGCGTGTCGTCTCCACAGCTGGACGACCCTGAGCGCGGCTTCAGTTTCATGAACGACGGCCCGCTGGACATGCGCATGGACCCGACCCGTGGTGTCAGCGCCGCGCAGTTCATCGCCACCGCTCCAGTGGAAGAAATCGCCCGTGTGTTCAAGGAGTACGGTGAAGAGCGTTTCTCCGGTCGCATGGCCCGCGCCGTGGCCGAGCGCCGGGTAATCCAACCGTTCGAACGCACCGCCGACCTGGCCGAAGTGCTGAAAGTTGCCAACCCTGCGTGGGAAAAGGGCAAGAACCCGGCCACCCGCGCTTTCCAGGGGCTGCGCATTCACGTCAACAACGAATTGGGCGATCTGGAGACCGGCCTCGAAGCTGCTCTGGAATCCCTGGAAGTGGGTGGTCGCCTGGTGGTGATCAGCTTCCACTCCCTGGAAGACCGTATCGTCAAGCTGTTCATGCGTCGTCTGGTCAAGGGCGAAACCGATAACCTGCCGCGCAACCTGCCGGTACGTTTCGAAGCCTTTGTGCCGAAAATAAAAATCCATGGCAAAGCGCAGTTCGCCTCCGAAGCCGAACTCAAGGCCAACCCACGTGCTCGCAGCGCTGTCATGCGCGTCGCGGAGAAGCTGCGGTGAGCAAGCTCTTCGCCAAGCCCCTTCCGGGCGGCAGCTTCTTTATGTTGCTGCTGTTTATCGGCGTGCTGGTGTCCGCGATTGCGGTGTCCTATAGCGCCCACTGGAACCGCCAATTGCTTAACTCCCTGTACGGGGAGTTAAGCGTTCGCGACAAGGCGCAGGCAGAGTGGGGCCGGTTGATTCTTGAGCAAAGCACCTGGACGGCCCACAGCCGGATCGAAGTGCTGGCCGCCGAACAGCTGAAGATGCGCATTCCGGGCGCTGCAGAAGTTCGCATGGTGGCGCCATGATGAAACTCGAAGGCGCACTCTACCCATGGCGTTTCCGTGTGGTGCTGGGTTTGCTGGCACTGATGGTCGGCGCGATTGTCTGGCGCATTGTCGACCTGCAAGTGGTAGATCGCGACTTCCTGATCGGTCAGGGCGATGCCCGCAGCCTGCGTCATATTCCGATTCCTGCGCACCGCGGGCTGATTACCGACCGCAACGGCGAGCCTCTGGCCGTTAGTACGCCGGTGACCACCTTGTGGGCTAACGCCAAGGAACTGCAAGTCGCCAAGGACAAATGGCCGGAACTGGCCACCGCCCTGGGCCAGGACCCGAAAGCCCTGAAGGAACGCCTGGAAGCCCAGGCCAATAAAGAATTCATCTACCTTGTTCGAGGGCTGACCCCTGAGCAAGGTCAGCAGGTGCTCGACCTGAAAATCCCTGGTGTCTATGGCATCGAGGAGTTTCGGCGTTTCTATCCGGCCGGTGAAACCACTGCCCATATGGTTGGCTTCACCGACATTGATGACCACGGCCGCGAAGGCGTGGAACTGGCCTACGATGAATGGCTGGCCGGGGTCCCCGGCAAAAGACAGGTCATCAAGGATCGGCGCGGCAGACTGATCAAGGATGTCCAGGTCACCAAAAACGCCAAGGCCGGTAAGCCCTTGGCGTTGTCGATTGACCTGCGCCTGCAATACTTGGCCAACCGCGAGCTGCGTAACGCCATCATCGAGAACGGCGCCAAGGCCGGCAGCCTGGTGATCATGGACGTGAAGACCGGCGAGATCCTCGCCATGGTCAACCAGCCGACCTACAACCCCAACAACCGTCGCAACCTGCAACCGGCGATGATGCGCAATCGCGCCATGATTGACGTGTTCGAGCCGGGCTCGACCATGAAAGCTATCTCCATGAGTGCCGCTCTGGAAACCGGACGCTGGAAGCCCAGCGACAAGGTCGAGGTTTATCCGGGCACCCTGCAGTTGGGCAAGTACACCATTCGTGACGTGTCCCGCACCGAAGGTCCGGTACTGGACTTGACCGGCATCCTGATCAACTCCAGTAACGTCGGCATGAGCAAGGTCGCCTTCGATATTGGCGGTGAAGCCATTTACCACCTGGCCCAGAAGGTCGGCCTCGGTCAACCTACCGGCCTGGACTTCCCGGGTGAGCGCGTCGGTAACCTGCCGAACTACCGCGAATGGCGCAAGGCCGAGACCGCCACGCTGTCCTACGGCTACGGACTGTCGGTGACGGCGATCCAGTTGGCCCATGCCTTTGCCGTGTTGGCCAACAACGGCCGCATGGTGCCGCTGAGCCTAATCCATGTCGACGAAGCGCCAAAGGCGACTCAGGTCATCCCGGAAAACGTCGCCAAGACCATACAAGGCATGCTGCAACAAGTGATCGAGGCGCCGCGCGGTGTGTTCCGTGCCCAGGTACCGGCGTATCACGTGGCCGGCAAGTCCGGTACCGCCCGTAAAACTTCGGTCGGCATCAAGGGCTACGCAGAAAACTCTTATCGCTCGCTGTTCGCTGGCTTCGGCCCCATGAGCGACCCGCGCTACGCCATCGTTGTGGTCATCGACGAACCGAGCAAGGCCGGCTACTTCGGTGGCCTGGTCTCGGCACCGGTATTCAGCAAAGTGATGTCCGGCACCCTGCGCCTGATGAACATCACGCCGGATAATCTGCCGCCTACTCAACAAGCGAACGCCGGACCACCGGCCGCTGCTGTAAAAGCCAATGGAGGGCGCGGCTGATGTCTCTTAGCCTGAACAAAATTTTTGCCCACGCTGGCCGCGATCTGCTGATTCGCGAATTGACTTTGGACAGCCGTAACGTACGTGCCGGCGACCTGTTCCTGGCGGTGCCAGGCGGCAAGTTCGACGGCCGCTCCCATATCGCCGACGCCTTGCAGCGTGGTGCGGCAGCAGTGGCCTATGAAGTCGATGGTACTACCGTACTGCCAATTACCGATGTGCCCTTGATTCCGGTCAAGGGCCTGGCGGCGCAGCTGTCGGATATCGCCGGACGCTTTTATGGCGACCCGAGCCGTACCCTGAACCTGATTGGTGTCACCGGTACCAACGGCAAGACCAGCGTGACCCAATTGGTCGCCCAGGCTCTAGACCTGCTAGGCCAGCACTGCGGCATTGTCGGTACCCTGGGCACTGGTTTTTATGGCGCGCTGCAAAGCGGCCTGCACACCACGCCCAACCCGATTGCCGTCCAGGCGACCCTCGCCGACCTGAAAAAGGCCGGTGCCAAGGCGGTTGCCATGGAAGTATCGTCCCACGGCCTGGATCAGGGCCGGGTCACCGCCCTGGCCTTCGACGTGGCGGTGATGACGAACCTGTCTCGCGATCACCTGGATTACCACGGCACCATGGAGGCTTACGCTGATGCCAAGGCCAAGCTGTTTGCCTGGAATGACCTGAAGTGCCGGGTAGTCAATCTGGATGATGAATTCGGTCGGCGGTTGGCAGCACAAAAAAGTGAAGCACGCCTGATCAGCTACAGCTTGGAAGATTCCAGCGCGTACCTTTATTGCCGCGAAGCCCGGTTTGACGACGAAGGCGTGCGCGCCACGCTGGTGACGCCTCAGGGTGAGCACCACTTGCGCAGCACCTTGCTGGGTCGCTTCAACCTGAGCAATGTCCTCGCTGCCATCGGCGCCTTGCTCGGTCTGGATTACGCCCTGGACGAAATCCTGCGAGTGCTGCCCAAGCTCGAAGGGCCAATTGGTCGCATGCAGCGCCTCGGCGGCGGCACGCAGCCGTTGGTGGTGGTCGATTACGCTCACACTCCCGATGCCCTGGAAAAAGTCCTGCTGGCCCTGCGCCCCCACGCCAAGGGCAAGTTGCTGTGCCTGTTCGGCTGTGGCGGTGACCGCGATCGCGGCAAGCGCCCATTGATGGCCGAAGTGGTGGAGCGTTTGGCCGATGGCGTGCTCGTCACCGACGACAACCCGCGCAGCGAAGCACCGAGCCAGATTTTCGACGATATCCGCGAAGGATTTGTCGACGTCGCGAAAGTGACCTTTGTTGCCGGCCGCGGCGCCGCCATCGCCCAACTGATTGCCAGCGCCGGCGCTGACGATGTGGTGGTGCTCGCCGGTAAAGGCCACGAGGATTACCAGGAAATCAACGGCGAACGCCATGCCTTCTCCGATCTGGTAGAAGCCGATCACGCCTTGACTGCGTGGGAGGTGGCCCATGCTTAAAGCGCTCAAACTCAGCGAACTTACCCAGATTTTGTCGGCTCGTGTGCTGTCGGCCGATTGCAGCTTTGACGGCGTCAGCATCGACAGCCGGGCGATCAAGCCTGGGCAACTGTTCGTCGCCTTGGCCGGTCCTCGCTTCGACGGCCATGATTACTTGAATGACGTTGCTGCCAAAGGCGCTGTCGGCGCCCTGGTACAACATGAAGTCGCTGATTCGATGCTGCCGCAGTTGCTGGTGGCCGACACTCGTCTGGCCTTGGGCCAACTGGGTGACCTGAACCGCGCCGCCTTCGGCAATCCTGTCGCGGCCATTACCGGCTCCAGCGGCAAGACCACCGTCAAGGAACTGCTGGCCGGCATCCTGCGCACGCGCGGGCCAGTACTGGCCACTCGTGGCAACCTGAACAATGATTTCGGCGTCCCGCTGACCCTGCTCGAACTGGCCCCGGAACACACGGCGGCGGTGATCGAGTTGGGGGCTTCGCGCCTTGGCGAAATCGCCTACACCGTGGCCATGACCCGGCCCCATGTCGCCGTGATCAACAATGCGGGCACTGCCCACGTTGGCGAGTTCGGCGGCCCGGAGAAAATCGTCGAGGCCAAGGGTGAAATTCTTGAAGGCCTGGATGCTTCCGGCACCGCGGTGCTGAACCTTGATGACAAGGCTTTTGAGATCTGGCGTGTACGCGCCGCCGGTCGCAAGGTCTTGAGCTTCTCGGTGCGTAATGCCGCCGCCGATTTTCACGCATCAGGTATCACCGTCGACGCACGGGGCTGCCCGGCTTTCACCTTGCATAGCCCGCAAGGCGATGAACACGTGCAGTTGAATCTGCTGGGCAACCACAACGTCGCCAACGCACTGGCCGCTGCTGCTGCCGCTTACGTATTGGGCGTCTCGCTGTTCGGTATTGCTACCGGCCTTGGCGCGGTGCAACCGGTCAAGGGCCGCACCGTTGCGCAGTTGGCAACTAACGGCATGCGCGTCATTGATGACACCTACAACGCCAACCAGTCCTCGATCTGTGCCGCCATCGACCTGCTGACCGGCTTCGAGGGTCGCAAGGTGCTGGTTCTTGGCGATATCGCCGAACTGGGCGACTGGGCTGAACAAGCTCACCGCGAAGTCGGCGCTTATGCCGCAGGCAAAGTGGATGCGCTGTACGCCGTGGGATCGAACATGGCCTACGCCGTGAACGCCTTCGGGCCGGGCGCGCAGCACTTCGCTACTCAGGCCGAGCTGATCCAGGCGCTGAACGCCGCAGAACAAGACAAACACACCACTATTTTGATCAAGGGATCGCGCAGCGCGGTGATGGAAAACGTCGTCGCGGCCTTGTGTGGCTCAAGTATGGAGAAACATTAATGCTGCTGCTGCTGGCTGAGTATCTGCAACAGTTCCATAAAGGCTTCGCGGTCTTTCAGTACCTGACCCTGCGCGGGATTCTCGGGGTGCTGACCGCGCTGTCGTTGTCGCTGTGCCTGGGGCCCTGGATGATTCGCACCCTGCAAAGCCTGCAGATTGGCCAGTCGGTCCGTAGCGACGGCCCTCAGTCGCACCTGGCCAAGTCCGGCACTCCGACCATGGGCGGCGCTCTGATCCTCTCGTCCATTGGCATCAGCACCCTGCTGTGGGCTGACCTACATAACCGCTACGTCTGGGTGGTGCTGCTGGTGACCCTGCTGTTTGGCGCCATCGGCTGGGTCGATGACTATCGCAAGGTGATCGAGAAGAACTCCAAGGGGCTGCCAAGCCGCTGGAAGTATTTCTGGCAATCGGTGTTCGGTCTCGGCGCGGCGATCTTCCTTTACATGACCGCACCAAGCGCGGTGGAAACCACACTGATCCTGCCGATGCTCAAGGACATCAGCATTCCCTTGGGCGCAGGCTTCGTGGTGCTGACCTACTTCGTGATTGTCGGCTCCAGCAACGCAGTCAACCTGACTGACGGCCTCGACGGCCTGGCGATCATGCCGACGGTGATGGTGGGCGGCGCCCTGGGCATCTTCTGCTACCTGTCGGGTAACGTGAAATTTGCTGAATACCTGCTGATCCCATATGTCCCGGGGGCCGGTGAGCTGATTGTGTTCTGCGGCGCGCTGATCGGCGCCGGCCTGGGCTTCCTGTGGTTCAACACTTACCCGGCACAAGTCTTCATGGGCGACGTCGGCGCACTGGCGCTGGGCGCCGCACTGGGCACCATCGCTGTGATCGTCCGTCAGGAAATCGTCCTGTTCATCATGGGCGGTGTCTTCGTAATGGAAACCTTGTCAGTAGTGATCCAGGTGGCCTCCTTCAAGTTGACCGGTCGCCGTGTGTTTCGCATGGCGCCGATTCACCACCACTTTGAACTCAAGGGCTGGCCTGAGCCGCGTGTGATTGTCCGTTTCTGGATCATCACCGTGATTCTCGTACTGGTCGGCCTTGCCACCCTGAAGCTGAGGTAGAACGAGTGTCTCTGATCGCTTCTGACCACTTCCGCATCGTTGTCGGCCTCGGCAAGAGCGGCATGTCCCTGGTTCGCTTCCTGGCGAACCGGGGCACGTCGTTTGCCGTGGCCGATACGCGGGAAAATCCACCGGAGCTGGTCACGCTGCGCCGTGACTACCCGCACGTGGAAGTGCGTTGTGGCGAACTGGATGTCGAGTTTCTCTGCCGTGCCGACGAACTCTACGTGAGCCCCGGCCTGGCGTTGGCGACTCCAGCCCTACAAGCGGCAGCGGCCCGTGGCGTGAAGCTGTCCGGCGATATCGAGCTGTTCGCGCGTAACGCGAAGGCACCGATCGTGGCCATCAGCGGTTCCAACGCCAAGAGCACTGTTACCACCCTCGTCGGCGAAATGGCGGCTGCGGCCGGCAAGCGTGTGGCCGTGGGCGGCAACCTTGGCACCCCGGCGCTGGACTTGCTCAGCGACGACGTCGAGCTGTACGTGATGGAGTTGTCGAGCTTCCAGCTGGAAACCACCGACCAACTGGGCGCCGAAGTGGCCACCGTGTTGAACGTCAGTGAAGACCACATGGACCGCTACAGCGGACTGCCGGCGTATCACCTGGCCAAGCACCGGATCTTCCGTGGTGCGCGGCAAGTGGTGGTCAACCGCCAGGATGCCCTGAGCCGTCCGCTGATTGGCGAAGGTTTGCCGTGCTGGACCTTTGGTTTGAGCAAGCCGGACTTCAAGGCTTTCGGCCTGCGGGAAGAGAATGGCGAGAAATACCTGGCCTTCGAATTCCAGAACCTGATGCCGGTGCGTGAGTTGAAAATTCGTGGCGCCCATAACCAGTCCAATGCTCTGGCGGCGCTGGCCCTGGGGCATGCCGTCGGTTTGCCGTTCGACGCCATGCTCGAAAGCCTGCGCACCTTCACCGGTCTCGAACACCGCTGCCAGTGGGTTCGCGACCTGGATGGCGTGAGCTACTACAACGATTCCAAGGCCACCAACGTCGGTGCCGCACTGGCCGCCATCGAAGGCCTGGGTGCTGATATCGAAGGCAAGCTGGTGCTGATCGCCGGCGGCGACGGCAAGGGTGCCGACTTCAAGGACCTCAAGGCTCCGGTGGCTGCTCATTGCCGCGCCGTCGTCCTGATGGGCCGTGATTCGGACCTGATCGCCACTGCCCTGGGCGAAGCGGTGCCACAGGTTCGCGCGCAATCCCTGGATGACGCCATCGCCCAATGCCGAGCCCTTGCTCAGCCGGGTGATGCAGTGTTGCTGTCGCCAGCGTGCGCCAGTTTCGACATGTTCAAGAACTACGAAGAGCGCGGCCAGTTGTTCGCCCGCGCCGTGGAGGCCTTGGCATGACGCTCGATCTGCGCAACATCATCAAGCCATACCCGTCGCCGCTCATTACCGGGCGTGGCATTGATCTCGACTTCCCAATGCTCGTCGGGTGCCTGGCGTTGCTGGGCCTTGGCCTGGTGATGATCACTTCGGCGTCCTCGGAAGTGGCCGCCGTTCAGTCGGGCAACACCCTGTACCACATGCTCCGCCACCTGATTTACCTGGTGATCGGTTTGGGCGCGTGCATCGTCACCATGATGATCCCCATCGCCACCTGGCAACGCCTGGGCTGGCTGATGCTGATCGGTGCCTTCGGCTTGTTGGTGATGGTGATCGTCCCCGGCATTGGCCGCGAAGTGAACGGTTCGATGCGCTGGATCGGTTTCGGTGCGTTTAACGTGCAGCCGTCGGAAATCGCCAAGGTGTTCGTGGTGATCTACCTCGCCGGCTACCTGGTGCGGCGACAGAAGGAAGTGCGCGAAAGCTGGATGGGCTTCTTCAAGCCCTTCATCGTGCTGCTGCCCATGGCCGGCCTGTTGCTGATGGAGCCGGACTTCGGTGCCACCGTGGTGATGATGGGTGCGGCGGCGGCGATGCTGTTCCTGGGTGGAGTGGGCTTGTTCCGCTTTGCCTTGATGGTCGGGCTGGCAGTAGCGGCGGTGACGATCTTGGTTCAGGCGCAACCCTACCGGATGGCCCGTCTGATCACCTTTACCGACCCCTGGTCCGACCAGTTCGGCTCCGGCTACCAGTTGACCCAGGCCTTGATCGCCTTCGGTCGCGGCGAGTGGCTGGGCGTGGGCCTGGGCAACAGCGTGCAGAAACAGTTCTACCTGCCGGAAGCCCACACCGACTTCGTATTCTCGGTCTTGGCCGAAGAGCTGGGCGTGGTTGGCTCCCTGGCTACCGTCGCACTGTTCGTCTTCGTCTGCGTGCGGGCCATGTACATCGGCCTGTGGGCCGAGAAAGCCAAACAGTATTTCGCCGCTTATGTGGCGTACGGGCTGGCGTTCCTGTGGATCGGCCAGTTCCTGATCAACATCGGCGTGAACGTCGGCCTGTTGCCAACCAAAGGTCTGACGCTGCCGTTCCTCAGTTATGGCGGTAGTTCGCTGGTTATTTGCTGCGCCTGTCTGGGCTTGTTGCTGCGTATCGAGTGGGAGAGTCGAACCCATTTGGGCAGTGAGGAGATGGAGTTCAGCGAAAGCGACTTTGCCGAGGAGCCGACCCATGGGCGCTAACGTGCTGATCATGGCGGGCGGCACCGGCGGCCACGTGTTTCCGGCGCTGGCCTGTGCCCGTGAATTCCAGTCGCGCGGTTACAGCGTGCATTGGTTGGGGACCCCGCGCGGGATTGAAAATGAATTGGTACCCAATGCCGGGTTACCGCTGCATTTGATCAACGTCACCGGCCTGCGGGGCAAGGGCAAATTGTCCCTGCTCAAGGCGCCGTTTGTGTTGCTTAAGGCCGTATGGCAAGCACGCAAGGTGATCCGTGAATTGAAACCGGTCTGCGTGTTGGGCTTTGGCGGTTATGTGACGGGGCCTGGTGGTGTCGCGGCCAAGCTCGCTGGCGTGCCGGTGATCGTCCACGAACAGAACGCCGTCGCCGGGACTGCAAATCGCCTGTTGGTGCCGTTGGCTGCTCGGGTCTGCGAAGCGTTCCCCAATACCTTTGCTGCATCGGACAAACGCCGCACCACCGGCAACCCAGTACGTACCGAACTGTTTATGGAAATCTCCCGTCAGGCCCTGGCCGGGCGCAAGGTACATCTGCTGATCCTGGGCGGAAGCCTGGGGGCCGAGCCGCTGAATAAATTGCTGCCTGAAGCCCTGTCGCAGCTCCCGGTGGAACTGCGTCCCGAGGTCTTCCATCAGGCGGGCAAGAATCACGATGAAGTGACCGCTGGGCGTTACCGCGATGCAGGTGTCGAGGCCAACGTACAGCCTTTCATCAAAGACATGGCCCAAGCCTATGGCTGGGCCGACCTGGTGGTCTGTCGCGCAGGTGCGTTGACCGTCAGTGAACTGGCTGCCGCCGGTCTGCCGTCCTTGCTGGTGCCTTTGCCCCACGCCATCGACGATCACCAGACCCGCAACGCCGAATATTTGGCCGGGGAGGGCGCTGCCTTCCTGCTGCCGCAAAGAACGACTGGCGCCGCCGAATTGGCCGCACGCCTGACCGAGGTTTTGATGCAACCGGAACGACTCAATAGCATGGCGAGCACCGCAAGCCGCCTGGCCAAACCTGATGCAACCCGCAACGTGGTCGATATCTGCCTGGAGGTGGCCCATGGTTGAGAATCAAAAAGCCATGCCGCAACCGGAAATGCGCCGCATCCGTCGCATCCATTTCGTGGGCATCGGCGGCGTGGGCATGTGCGGGATTGCCGAGGTGCTGTTGAACCTGGGCTACCAGGTGTCCGGTTCCGACCTGAAAACTTCGCCGGTCACTGAGCGCCTGAAGTCTTTCGGTGCGCAGATTTTTATCGGCCACCGTGCCGAAAACGCCACCAATGCCGATGTGCTGGTGGTGTCCAGCGCTGTGAACACTTCCAACCCGGAAGTGGCCGCCGCCCTTGAGCGCCGCATTCCCGTGGTGCCTCGCGCCGAGATGCTGGCCGAGCTGATGCGCTACCGCCACGGCATCGCCGTCGCCGGTACTCACGGCAAGACCACCACCACCAGCTTGATGGCCTCGGTATTCGCCGCTGGCGGCCTGGACCCGACTTTCGTGATCGGTGGCCGGCTGAATGCAGCAGGCACCAATGCACAGTTGGGTACCAGTCGCTACCTGATTGCCGAAGCCGATGAAAGCGACGCCAGCTTCCTGCACCTGCAGCCGTTGGTGGCCGTGGTCACCAACATCGACGCCGATCACATGGCGACTTACGACGGCGACTTCAACAAACTGAAGAAAACCTTCGTTGAGTTCCTCCACAACCTGCCGTTCTACGGTTTGGCGGTGGTGTGCCTGGACGATCCGGTGGTGCGCGAGATCCTGCCGCTGGTCAAGCGTCCGACCTTGACCTACGGCTTCAGCGAAGACGCCGACGTGCGCGCCATCAATGTGCGCCAGCAAGGCATGCAGACCTTCTTCACCGTGCTGCGCCCTGATCGCGAGCCGCTGGACGTGTCGGTGAACATGCCTGGTAACCACAACGTGCTCAACTCCCTGGCAACCATCTGCATCGCCAGCGATGAGGGTGTCAGCGATGAAGCCATCGTCGAAGGCCTGTCGTGCTTTGAAGGTGTGGGCCGGCGTTTCCAAGTCTACGGCGAGTTGCCGGTGGAAGGCGGCAACGTGATGCTGGTGGACGACTACGGTCACCACCCAACCGAAGTCGCCGCTGTGATCAAGGCCGTGCGTGGTGGCTGGCCGGAACGCCGCCTGGTGATGGTCTACCAGCCGCACCGTTACAGCCGTACCCGCGACCTGTACGACGACTTCGTCAATGTATTGGCCGATGCCAACGTACTGCTGCTGATGGAAGTCTATCCGGCCGGTGAAGAACCGATCCCTGGTGCCGACAGCCGCAAGCTGTGCAACAGCATTCGTCAGCGCGGGCAACTGGACCCGATCTACATCGAGCGCGGTGTCGACCTGGCGCCTATCGTCAAGCCGCTGCTGCGTGCTGGTGACATCCTGCTGTGCCAGGGCGCCGGTGATATCGGCGGCCTTGCCCCTAAATTGCTCGCCAGCCCGCTGTTTGCCGGCGCCGTGGCCGCACCACAGGGGAAGTCGAAATGACTACTGACTACGGCTCCCTGTTCTCCACCATCAAGCCAGCGGACTTTGGTCGTGTGGCTGTGCTGTTCGGCGGCAAGAGCGCTGAGCGTGAAGTGTCCCTCAAGTCCGGCAATGCCGTGCTGGAGGCGCTGCTCAGTGCTGGCGTGAACGCGTTCGGTATCGACGTGGGCGACGACTTCATGTCGCGCCTGCAGGCCGAAAAGGTTGATCGCGCCTTCATCATTCTTCACGGCCGTGGCGGTGAAGACGGCAGCATGCAGGGCCTGCTGGAGTGCCTGGGTATTCCTTACACCGGCAGCGGCATTCTTGCTTCGGCGCTGGCCATGGACAAGCTGCGCACCAAGCAAGTGTGGCACAGCCTGGGCATTCCGACGCCGCGTCACAGTGTTCTGCGTAGCGAAGAAGATTGTATTTGTGCAGCCAAGGAACTGGGCCTGCCTTTGATCGTCAAACCAGCCCATGAAGGTTCCAGTATCGGCATGGCTAAAGTGAACTCAGCCGCCGAATTGATTGACGCATGGAAAGCGGCCAGTACCTACGACTCGCAAGTGTTGGTGGAACAGTGGATCTGCGGTCCCGAATTCACCATCGCGACTCTTCGTGACCAGGTATTGCCGCCTATCGCATTGGGCACGCCCCACACCTTTTACGACTACGACGCCAAGTACCTGGCTTCCGATACCCAGTACCGGATTCCGTGTGGCCTCGATGCAACCAAGGAACAGCAATTGATGGACCTCACGGCGAAAGCCTGTGAGGCGCTGGGTATCGCCGGTTGGGCGCGGGCAGACGTGATGCAAGATGACCAAGGGAACTTCTGGTTCCTCGAAGTCAATACCGCACCAGGGATGACCGATCACAGCCTGGTACCCATGGCAGCTCGTGCGGCCGGATTGGATTTCCAGCAGTTGGTGCTGGCCATTCTGGCCGCCAGTGTCGCCAGTAACGAAGAGCCGAGAGATTAAGACCATGCAAGGCGCATCGCTTCGACATCAGCAACCCGCTCCCGGCCGCAAGCCGGTGCCGCGTGGTGCCAGCCGAATGGTGGCTAAAGAGCCGATGTCGGCGCGCCTGCCGAAAGCCAACTTTGGTTTTCTCAAGGCCCTGTTCTGGCCGGTGCTGTTGGTGGCGTTGGGTTTCGGTACTTATGAAGGTGCCCAGCGTCTGCTGCCTTACGCCGACCGGCCGATCACCAAGATCAGCGTGCAGGGCGACTTGAGCTACATCAGCCCTCAGGCGGTACAGCAGCGGATTGCGCCCTATGTGAGCGCGAGCTTCTTCACGATCGACCTGGCTGGCATGCGTGCGGAGCTAGAGCAAATGCCCTGGATTGCCCACGCCGAAGTGCGTCGAGTGTGGCCGGACCAAGTGACGATTCGCCTGGAAGAGCAACTGCCGGTGGCCCGTTGGGGCGAAGAAGCGCTGTTGAATAACCAGGGCCAGGCTTTTAATCCGCGCGAACTGGCCAATTACGAGCACCTGCCGAAGCTGCTCGGGCCACAACGGGCGCAACAACAAGTGATGCAGCAGTACCAGGCCTTGAGCCAGATGCTGCGGCCACTGGGTTTCTCCATTGCGCGACTGGAATTGCGCGAGCGGGGCAGCTGGTTTTTGACCACCGGGGCAGGCAGTTCCGGCCCGGGCATCGAGTTGTTACTGGGACGTGACCACTTGGTGGAGAAGATGCGCCGTTTTATCGCCATCTATGACAAGACACTGAAAGAACAGATTACGAACATTGCGAGCATCGACCTGCGTTACGCCAACGGCCTTGCCGTTGGCTGGCGTGAACCGGCTGCGCCCACGGCAGCGCAGCCCGCTGTCGCGAAGAATTAAGAAGAGGCAGGACCCATGGCAAACGTGCAAAGCGGCAAAATGATCGTCGGTCTCGATATCGGCACCTCCAAGGTGGTGGCGCTGGTAGGCGAGGTTGCGGACGACGGCACGCTGGAAATCGTCGGAATCGGCACGCATCCGTCCCGTGGCCTGAAGAAGGGCGTGGTGGTCAACATCGAGTCCACTGTGCAATCGATCCAGCGCGCCATCGAAGAAGCGCAGTTGATGGCCGGCTGCCGAATTCACTCGGCGTTCGTCGGTGTTGCCGGCAACCACATCCGCAGCCTGAATTCCCACGGCATCGTGGCGATTCGCGACCGTGAGGTCAGCGCTGCTGACCTGGAACGGGTACTTGACGCGGCCCAGGCCGTGGCGATCCCGGCCGACCAGCGGGTGCTGCACACCCTGCCGCAAGACTATGTGATCGACAATCAGGAAGGTGTTCGCGAGCCCCTGGGCATGTCGGGCGTACGTCTGGAAGCCAAGGTCCATGTAGTCACCTGCGCCGTAAACGCTGCACAGAACATTGAAAAATGCGTGCGCCGCTGCGGCCTGGAAATCGACGACATCATTCTCGAGCAACTGGCCTCCGCGTATTCGGTCCTGACCGACGACGAAAAAGAACTGGGCGTATGCCTGGTGGACATCGGCGGCGGCACCACCGACATTGCGATCTTTACCGAGGGTGCGATCCGTCACACCGCAGTGATCCCGATTGCCGGTGACCAGGTGACCAACGATATCGCCATGGCGTTGCGCACACCGACCCAGTACGCCGAAGAAATCAAGATCCGTTACGCCTGCGCCCTGGCCAAGCTGGCCGGCGCTGGTGAAACCATCAAGGTGCCGAGTGTTGGCGACCGTCCGCCGCGCGAACTGTCGCGCCAGGCGTTGGCTGAAGTGGTCGAGCCGCGCTACGACGAACTGTTCACCTTGATCCAGGCTGAGCTGCGCCGCAGCGGCTACGAAGATTTGATCCCGGCCGGCATCGTGCTGACCGGTGGCACCTCGAAGATGGAAGGCGCGGTGGAACTTGCCGAAGAAATCTTCCATATGCCAGTGCGCCTGGGCGTTCCCCATGGCGTCAAGGGCCTGGGCGACGTGGTGCGCAACCCTATTTATTCCACCGGCGTGGGCTTGCTGTTGTACGGCCTGCAAAAGCAGACCGACGGCATTTCCCTGTCGGGCATTGGCAGCCGCGAAAGCTACAGCAACGACGAGCCGAAAACGCCGTTGTTCGAGCGCCTGCAAGCCTGGGTGAAAGGTAACTTCTAGATTTACCGTGACACCGTTTCACTGTTGTAGATGCATCGATGCAAGTAGTAGGCGAAAAAACTAGAGAAATGAAAGGAGAGGGAACATGTTCGAACTCGTAGACAACATCCCGCAAAGCCCGGTCATCAAAGTGATCGGTGTTGGCGGTGGCGGCGGCAACGCAGTCAACCATATGGTCAAGAGCAACATTGAAGGCGTCGAGTTCATCTGCGCCAACACTGATGCCCAGGCGCTGAAAAGCATCGGCGCACGCACCATCCTGCAATTGGGCACAGGCGTGACCAAGGGCCTGGGCGCTGGCGCTAATCCGGAAGTCGGCCGTCAAGCCGCCCTGGAAGACCGTGAGCGTATTGCCGAAGTGCTGCAGGGCACCAACATGGTGTTCATCACCACTGGCATGGGCGGCGGTACCGGTACCGGTGCTGCACCGATCATTGCCGAAGTGGCCAAGGAAATGGGCATTCTGACTGTCGCGGTTGTGACACGTCCGTTCCCGTTCGAAGGTCGCAAACGCATGCAGATCGCCGATGAAGGCATTCGTCTGCTGTCCGAAAGCGTCGACTCGTTGATCACTATTCCCAACGAGAAGCTGCTGACCATCCTCGGTAAGGACGCCAGCTTGCTGTCGGCTTTCGCCAAGGCCGATGACGTACTGGCTGGTGCCGTTCGCGGTATCTCCGACATCATCAAGCGTCCGGGCATGATCAACGTCGACTTTGCCGACGTACGTACCGTGATGAGCGAAATGGGCATGGCGATGATGGGCACTGGCTGCGCCAGCGGTCCCAACCGTGCACGTGAAGCTACTGAAGCGGCCATCCGCAACCCATTGCTGGAAGACGTGAACCTGCAAGGCGCACGCGGCATCCTGGTGAACATCACCGCCGGTCCTGACCTGTCCCTGGGTGAGTACTCCGACGTGGGTAGCATCATCGAAGCCTTCGCTTCCGAGCACGCCATGGTCAAGGTCGGTACCGTTATCGATCCAGACATGCGCGATGAACTGCACGTGACCGTAGTTGCTACCGGCCTGGGTGCAAAAATCGAGAAGCCTGTGAAGGTTATCGACAATACCGTTCATACCGGCCACAACAGCCAGTCGGCTGCCGCTTCTGCGCCTTCGCGCCAGGAACTGCCGTCGGTGAACTACCGTGACCTGGATCGTCCGACCGTGATGCGCAACCAGGCTCAGGCCGGGGTTGCTGCGTCGACTCGCTTGAATCCGCAAGATGACCTGGACTACCTGGACATCCCGGCTTTCCTGCGTCGTCAGGCCGATTAATGGAATGTATCAGGGCTATGAAGGTGATTGGTGTTCAGCAAAGGTCTGGTCTGCTATTATCGCCAGCCTTTGTTGATACCAGTTCGCAATTTGCGCTGAAGCGGTCCAAGCCATGATTAAACAACGCACCCTGAAAAATATTATCCGTGCCACAGGTGTAGGTCTGCACTCCGGGGAGAAGGTATACCTGACCCTCAAGCCTGCGCCTGTCGACACCGGCATCGTGTTTGTTCGTGCCGACCTGGACCCTGTCGTGCAGATTCCTGCTCGCGCGGAAAACGTTGGCGAAACCACTATGTCGACCACATTGGTCAACGGTGACGTCAAAGTAGACACGGTGGAGCACTTGCTCTCGGCCATGGCTGGCCTGGGCATCGATAACGCCTACGTCGAGCTCTCCGCGTCCGAAGTCCCAATCATGGATGGCAGCGCTGGACCCTTCGTATTCTTGATTCAATCTGCCGGCCTGGAAGAACAGGACGCAGCCAAGAAGTTCATTCGCATTCTGCGGGAAGTGACAGTAGAAGACGGCGACAAGCGCGCCACCTTCGTTCCGTTCGAAGGCTTTAAAGTGAGCTTTGAGATCGATTTCGATCACCCGGTATTCCGTGACCGCACCCAAAGTGCAAGCGTGGATTTTTCCAGCACTTCGTTTGTAAAAGAAGTCAGCCGCGCCCGTACCTTTGGTTTCATGAGTGACATCGAGTACCTGCGCAAGCACAACCTCGCACTCGGCGGTAGCGTTGAAAACGCCATTGTGGTCGACGCGGATGGTGTACTGAACGAAGACGGTCTTCGTTATGAAGACGAATTCGTGAAGCACAAGATCCTCGATGCAATCGGTGACCTCTACTTGCTGGGCAATAGCCTGATAGGCGAGTTCAAAGGCTTCAAGTCGGGCCATGCACTGAACAACCAGCTCCTGCGCAAGTTGATTGAGCAGAAAGACGCTTGGGAAGTCGTGACCTTCGAAGATGCCAGCACCGCACCGATCTCTTACATGCGTCCCGTTGCGGCGGTGTAAGTAACAACTCTCTTTCCTTTTGTTTTTAAAGGCTGCCTGCGGGTGGCCTTTTTTTACGCCTGCGAATCGGCCTCGACGATACGGTTGCGACCGCCGTGCTTGGCCTCATAGAGGGCGCGGTCGGCACTGAGCAGCAGTTCTTCCAGCGATGCTGCGCTCCTTTTGTTCCAAGTGCTGAGGCCGATGCTCACGGTTATCGGCTGGGTATCTGCGGCCAACCGTGGCAAATACTCGATGCTGCTGCGGATATGCTCAGCGATCACCCCTGCACCACTGCTGTCGGTGTGGGGCAGAATCACAGCAAATTCCTCACCACCATAGCGGGCGGCCAAATCGGCCGGGCGCCGGATGTTGCTGTCGATCACCTGTGCCACGGCGCGCAAGGCTTCGTCGCCACCTTGATGGCCATGACGGTCGTTGAACGCCTTGAAGTGGTCGACGTCGATCATCAGCAACGCCAGGGGTTCGTTGGAGCGTTGCGCGCGCTCCCATTCCAGGCGCAGGCGCTGGTCAAGCGTGCGGCGGTTGGCCAGGCCGGTGAGGGCATCGGTGGCTGCCAGTTCTGACAGCACGCCTTCGGCGCGGTATCGCCGACGCAGTTCCATGCACAGCATCCAGGTCAGCCAGAGCAAGCCGAGACATAGCACGCCAGTTGCGCTGCTGATCAACAGCGCGGCACGTTTCCAGGGGGCGAAGATTTCATCGGACGACAACGCGACGGCGACGATCAGCGGCAAGGTGCCGACATTGGAGAAGGTATAGAGGCGCGGGTGGCGGTCGACGCTAGAGATGCCGGTGAAGCTGCCGTTACGTTCGCGCAATATGCGCGCAACGTTTGGTCGCGCGCTGAGGTCCTTGTCGATCATGTCCTGTTCCAGCAACGGCTGTTGGGCCAACAGAATGCCCTGGTGATTAATCAGGTTGATGGTGCTGTTGCTGCCAATATTGAGGCTGTTGAACAACTGGGCGAAGTACGACAGGCGCATGGAGGCTACCGCCACCCCGAGGAATCGCCCGTCCGAGGCGGACACCCGGCGACTGAAGGCGATGCGCCATTTGTCCTCGCACACACTGCAGGCCATAAAGGGGCGACTGATAAACAGCCCGCTGTCGGGATTCTGCTGGTGGGTCTGGAAATAGTCGCGGTCGGCGAAGTTGCCGGGCATGGGTGCCAGCAACGAAGAGTCGGCGATCACCTCGCCAGCCTTGTCCAGCAACAGGATGTCGCCCTTGTACGGCGCTGCCGCTGACCGGTCGAACAGTACCAAATGGCGGATGTTCGCCGACACATCCTGCAAGTCGCTGCGTTCGGTGGCGGCAATCAGGCCTTTGAGGGACATGTCGTAGAGCTCGACGTTACGCAGCACGTCGGCGTCGATCAGTTGGGTAATGTTACTCGCTGTGCGCTTGGCCGCCTGCAGGGCGTTGGCGTGTTCGCGAATCAGCAGGATGGTGACGATGGCCACAATCAGCAGGACCGTGAGGCCGCTGCCCAGGATCAACAGGAACTCCGGGCGGCGGCTAGGACGTGGTAGACGGGCAATGCTTGGGCTCATCAGGCGTACTTCTGCTTCGAGGATGCCTTTAGCGTAGTTCCTGATACATGCCCATGTGTGAACGTTCCTGTTGCATGGCAACGATCATCACAGACCCTGGGCGTCGACGATGCGATTTCGCCCTGTGTGCTTGGCCTCATACAGCGCCCGGTCGGCACAGAGCAGCAGTTCTTCCAGAGAGCCATGGCTGTTTTTGTCCGCGACGCTGATGCCGATGCTCACCGTGATCGGCAGGGTATCCCCAGCCACCCGAGGCAGGTGTTCGACGGCGCTGCGTATATATTCAGCAATGACTCCGGCGCCGTTGCTGTCGGTATGAGGCAGGATCACTGCAAATTCTTCGCCGCCATAACGGGTAGCCAGGTCAGCGGGGCGCCGCACACTGCTGGCAATGGCCTGGGCCACGTTGCGTAACGCTTCATCGCCGCCCTGATGGCCATGGCGGTCGTTGAAGGATTTGAAATGATCGATATCGATCATCAACAGCGCCAGCGGCTCCCCCGAACGTTGCGTGCGATCCCACTCCATACGCAGGCGCTGGTCCAGGGTGCGGCGGTTGGCCAGGCTCGTCAGGGCATCGGTGGCGGCCAGTTCCGACAGCACTTTTTCGGCGCGGTAACGGCGGCGCAACTCCAGGCGCAACATCCACGTCAGCCACAGGAGGCCTACGCACAACACTCCGGTGGCGCCACTGACCAGCAGCGCCGCGCGTTTCCAGGCGGCAAACACGTCCTCGCTGGACAACGCCACGACGACGATCAGCGGCAGCCGGCCGACGTTGGTGAAGGTGTACAGGCGAGGTGTGCCGTCGAGGCTGGAGACCCCACTGAAACTGCCGCTGCCTTCGCGCAGCATTCTTTTAAAGTTTGACCGTGAGCTGAGGTCTTTGTCGATCATGTCGCGTTCCATCAAGGGTTGCTGGGCGAGAAGAATGCCGTTGCTGTTTAGCAGGTTGATGGTGCTGCCACTGCCGATCGTGAGGCTGCTGAACAACTGATCAAAATACGCCAGGCGCATGGTGGCCACCGCTACCCCTGAAAACTCGCCATTGACCCCTTGCACCCTGCGGCTGAACGCGATGCGCCATACCTGCTCGCAGTCGCAGGGGACCTTGAACGGGCGGCTGATAAACAGCCCCGCATCGGTGCTCTGTTGATGGATCTGGAAATAATCGTGGTTGGCGAAGTTACGGGGTGTGGGGGTGAGCATCGATGAGTCGGCGGTTACTGCTCCGCTCTTGTCCAACAGGAGGATTTCGCCCTTGAAGGGGGCTGCCGTTGATTGGTCGAACAGTACCAAGTGACGGATGTCCGCCGACACCTGCGCTAAATCTTTGCGCGACGTAGCCGCGATCAGGCCTTGCAGGGCCAAGTCATAGAGTTCGACGTTACGCAGCACATCGGCGTTGATCAGTTGGGTGATGTTACTGGCTGAGCGCTTGGCCGCCTGCAGGGCGCTGGCATGCTCGCGAATCAACAACACAGCGATGATGACGATGATCAGCGTGACGGTGAGGCCACTGCCCAGAATCAGAAAAAGCTCCGGGCGTGCAGGACGACTATAGGTAGGGCGTTGATTCATCGGACTGACTTCGGCGACGACGATGCTGGCAGTCTAATTCGAAGCCGTGTGAATTAAGTCATTACCGGTGAAAGAAAGATTAGCGTGGTGGCGCTTTCGGTGGTTTCAAAACACATCAATCGGGTAATCCACAATCACCCGGTATTCATCCACGTCCCGGTCCACGGCCGAGTAGCCGTTGCTGCCACGGTTGGTCGCCCACTGCAGGCGCACGGCCAGATCCTTGGCTTTACCGCCTTGCACCACGTACTTCAAATCGATGTCCCGCTCCCAATGCTTGGCGTTCTTGCCATCGGCGCTGTACCAGGAGGCATAGCCACGGCTGTCGGGATCAACCTTGGTCAGGTCGGTCTTGCCGCTGGAGTAGGACACGGCCGAAGTCAGGCCCGGCAGGCCAAGGCCGACAAAATCGTAGGCGTACTTGAGCTTCCACGAGCGCTCGTTAGGGCCGTTGAAGTCCGAGTATTGCTGGGAGTTGTCCAGGTATACGCTGTCGCCCTGGGTGATGTAGTCGAACGGCGTATTGCCGTTGACCCGCTGGTAGGCAGCGGTGACGCTGTGATTGCCGACGCCGACAGTGAAATGCAGGCTGTAGGTGTTGTTGTCGATATTGCCCAGCAGGGCGTTGCCGGTGTCTTGCGTATGGTAGTAGTGCAAGCCGGGGTTAAGGCTTACCAGGTCGTTGACCGCGTAGGTGTAGTCCAGGTCGTAGTAGTACTGGTTCCATACGTCCTTGAGTTCGGAGGCGTAGAGGCTGCTGGTCAACCCAGGAACGCCGCTCCAGGCCACGCCGGCCCAGTTCAGATGCTGGCTGTCGTCGCCGCCCTGCAATGCGCCATAGCTGGTGCCGATGCGCTGGTGGCCGCTCTGGTTGTAGAGCTTGGTAAAGCTGGCCTGGCCGCCTTCGATCATCAGCCCGTCGAAGCTGTGGTTGGTCAGGCTCAGGCCACGAAAGGTCTGGGGCAGCATGCGTGTCATGCCGCCGGCGATCACCGGGTTGTTGAGGAACAGGTCGCCGGCTTTCAACTCGGTGTCGAAGGCGCGCATTTTCAGGGTGCCGCCCGCGGTGGAAAACGAGCCGGGTGCCTTGCCGTTGCCGCTGCCGTAAGGGAGGATGCTGGAGCCGTCGGTGCCGCCACCGCCGTCGAGCTTGAGGCCGAGCATAGCGTGGGCATCAAGGCCGAAACCGACGGTGCCTTGGGTGTAGCCGGATTCGAAGATGCCGAGAAACCCCTGGCCCCACTCCTTGCTGTCATCGGTGTGAGTGTCGCGACGGTCGCGGTTCATGTAGTAGTTGCGAGTGTTGATTTTGAAGCTTGAGCCTTCGACGAAACCGTCGGTGGGCGTGGTGTCTGCCGCGTGGGCGAAAGGGACGATAGTGGCAGCAATTGCGAGGAATAATGGGGTTAACGTCAGCGAGGTTTTCACCTGGTTGGAGCTCCTTTGGGTCAATCGAAACCGGCTAATGTTGTTGGGTTTGCCTGGCCTTTTTTACGGTCAAAAAAAAGCCGCTGAAGTCAGCGGCTTTAGGACAGATTCCCAGTGTAGAGCCCTGGAAATAAGTCGAGGGAAATCTGGGGAGGGCGGGTCAGCTGTCTTTGCCGTCGCGCTCGTCGATGCGATAAATTAGCGCAGGTGAGTGGCGGTATACAGAGTGTAACAAGATAATTACCATTGCCAAAATCGCAACAGTTGAACGAGGGCAGAGCTTTTGTAGCGAGCAGGCAAGCTTCCTCTCCACTGTTAGACCGGCAAGGTTATTCCGAAGGTATTGCCGCTGCTGTCACTGCGCACAAACACATCCCCGCCATGCATCAACGCAATCGCCTTGACGATGGCCAACCCCAGCCCATGATTGGCGCCGCTGTTGCTGCGCGAAGCATCCACCCGATAAAAGCGCTCAAACAAACGAGGCAAATGTTCGTTGGCAATCACCTCGCCAGGGTTGGTCACGCCAATCGCCACCTGATGCTCCAGCACCTCGATCTTCACTTCGATCATCTGCCCCGGCGCCGTGTGCTGCACAGCATTGCTCAGCAAGTTAATCAGCGCCCGGCGCAAGTGGGCCTTTTCGATATGCACTTGGGCGTCGCCGGTCACCTGCACCTGCACCTGGGCGTCTTCAAGGATGAAGTCCAGGTAATCCAGAGTGGTGGCGACTTCATCGGCCAACGAGCTGCTGATCAGCTTGGTGGCTTTGCTACCCTGGTCGGCGCTGGCCAAAAACAGCATGTCGTTGATGATCGAACGCAGGCGTTCCAGCTCTTCCAGGTTCGATTGCAGCACCTCGAAGTAATGCTCCGCCGAGCGCCCGCGGGTCAGGGCGACCTGGGTCTGGCCAATCAGGTTGGTCAGCGGCGAGCGCAGCTCATGGGCGACGTCGGCGTTGAAGGATTCCAGGCGTGAGTAGGCCTGTTCCACCCGCTCCAGGGTGGAGTTGAACGAGTTGACGAACTGCTTGAGCTCCGGCGGCAGCGGCGACAGTTGCAGGCGCCCGGAGAGTTTCGGCGGCGCCAGTTTTTGCGCTTCATCCGAGAGTTTGATCAGCGGCTTGAGGCCGATGCGCGCCACCCAGAAGCCGAATACTGACGCCAGCAGCACCCCGACAAACGCCAGGCTGACCAAGGCCGTCAGCAAGTGATGCTGGGTGGCACGGAAGTTCTCGGTGTCGATGGCGATCATGAAGCGCAGCGGCGGGCGCTGGTCCTTGGCGGGAAACTGGCTGACCAGCACCTTGAACGGGTAATCATGGCCCGGCAGGTACAAGTCGCGTTTGCCGGTCGGGCCCTCGGCGAAGGTGCGAATCTGCGCATCAGCGTTGCCATATTCGTAGGCCGGATCACTGCTCACCACCCAGAAACGGATGCGCTTGTCTTCCTCCCCCAACAGCTTGAGCTTGCTGTTGATCTTCACCCAGTGGTCCGGCGTACCGTAGCGCCCCAGGGACGATTCCAGCACGCTGTAGCGCGCATCCAACTCGGCGCCCGGCAACAGGTCCAGGCCCTTGTCCACCTGCTGATACAGCGCACCGCCGATCAACAGGAAGATCAGCAGCGCCACGAGGGTGAACATGCCGCTCAGGCGCAGGGCGATCGAGTTAGTCGACACCGCGGTTCTCCAGCACGTAGCCCATGCCGCGAATGGTGTGCAGCAGTTTCTGTTCGAACGGCCCGTCGAGCTTGGCCCGCAGCCGCTTGATCGCTACTTCGACGACGTTGGCGTCGCTGTCGAAATTGATGTCCCAGACCATTTCCGCAATCGAGGTCTTGGACAGAATCTCGCCCTGGCGCCGCGCCAGCACGCTGAGCAACGAGAACTCCTTGGCGGTCAGGTCCAGGCGAATGCCTGCGCGGCTGGCCTTGCGGCTGATCAGGTCGATCCACAGGTCGGCGATGGTGACTTGCACCGGCTCATGGCCGCCACTGCGTCGGGTCAGGGCTTGCAGGCGTGCCACCAGTTCCAGGAAGGAGAAGGGTTTGCCCAGGTAATCATCAGCGCCTTCACGCAACCCGCGAATGCGGTCTTCCACCCGCTCGCGCGCGGTGAGCATGATCACCGGGGTCTGCTTGCGGGCTCGTAGCGCGCGCAATACGCCGAAGCCGTCCAGGCCCGGAAGCATCACGTCGAGCACGATTACTGCGTAGTCACTTTCCAGGGCCATGTGCAAACCCTCGACACCCTCCCGGGCAACATCGACCGTATAGCCTTGCTCGGTCAGGCCGCGATGCAGGTAATCGGCGGTTTTTTCTTCGTCTTCAATAATCAGGACGCGCATGACCCCGCCTCAGTGTGTGGTCGCCAGCCCGAGAGCCGGTTTGGGTCTATGAAAGAATTTCTCAAGGTACAAGTATATGACCGGCGTGGTGAACAGCGTCAGCGCCTGGCTCACCAGCAGCCCGCCGACTACCGCGATCCCCAGTGGCTGGCGCAACTCGGCGCCGGGACCGGAACCCAGCATCAGCGGCACGGCGCCCAACAGCGCGGCGAGGGTAGTCATGATAATCGGCCGGAACCGCGTGACACAGGCTTCATAAATCGCTTCATCGGCCGGCAACCCGCGCACGCGCTGGGCTTCCAGGGCAAAGTCGATCATCAGGATGCCGTTCTTCTTGACGATGCCGATCAGCAACACCAGGCCAATCAGCGCCATGATCGAAAAGTCCTGGCCGAACAGCCAGAGCATGATCAGCGCGCCCAAACCGGCGGAGGGCAGGGTGGAGATGATGGTCAGCGGGTGCACGAAGCTTTCGTACAACACACCCAGGATGATGTAGACCGCCACCAGCGCCGCCAGGATCAGCCACGGCTGGCTGGCCAGCGAGCTTTGGAACGCCTGGGCCGCGCCCTGGAAGTTACCGATGATGCTGGCTGGCATGCCGATCTCGTTCTTCGCCTGGTTAAGCATAATCACCGCATCGCCCAAGGCCACGCCGGGCGCCAGGTTGAACGACAGGTTGGCGGCCGGGAACATGCCGTCATGGCTGATGGACAACGGCCCGACAGTCGGCGGATCGACCTTGGCTACCGCCGACAGCGGCACCATCTCGCCGCTGAGCGGTGAGCGCAGGTAGAAGTAATTGAGGCTTTCGGCCTTGCCTCGTTGCTGGGTGTCCAGTTCCAGTACCACCTGATATTGGTTGATCTCGGTCTGGAACTCATTGACCTGGCGTTGTCCGAAGGCGTCATACAGCGCCTGGTCGACATCGGTGGCGGTCAGGCCGAAGCGTGCGGCGGCCTGGCGGTCGATACTGATGTGGGTGATGCTGCCGCCCAGTTGCAGATCGTTGGATAGGTCGCGGAACGCCGGGTTGGCCCGCAGTTTTTCGGTCAGGCGCTGGGTCCAGGTATTGAGTGTCGGGCCGTCATTGCTCTTGAGCACATATTGGTACTGGCTGCGGCTGGGGCCGGAGCTGAGGTTGATGTCCTGGCCGGCCCGCAGGTAGAGGACGATGCCCGGGATCTTCGCCAGCTTCGGGCGAATGCGGTCGATGAACTGGCTGGCGGTCACATCGCGGTCACCACGGTCTTTGAGGGCGATCCAGAAGCGGCCGTTGGCGATGGTCTGGTTGCTGCCGGTCACGCCTACGGAGTGGGAGAAAGTCTGCACCGCCGGGTCCGCTTCGACAATCTCGGCCAGGGCCTTGTGCTTGGCGATCATGTCGGGGTAAGACACGTCCGCCGCTGCTTCGCTGGTGCCCAGGACAAAGCCGGTGTCTTGCACCGGAAAGAAGCCCTTGGGGATAAACACGTAACCGGCGACGGCCAGGCCCAGCGTCACGACGAAGATCCCCAGCATCAGCCGCTGATGGGCCAGGGCACGGCGCAGGTTTTTGGCGTAACCCGCCAGCAGGCGTTCGCCGAAGCCGGGTTTGTCGTGGGGGTGATGAGTTGGGGCGCGCATGAACAGCGCTGCCAGGGTGGGCGCCAGGGTCAGGGACACCACCACCGAAATCAGGATGGTCGAGGTGGCGGTCAGGGCAAACTCTTTGAACAATCGCCCGACCACGCCGCCCATGAACAGCAGCGGGATAAACGCCGCCACCAGCGAGAAGCTGATGGACACCACCGTAAAGCCAATCTCGCTGGCGCCCTTGATGGCCGCCTCGCGTTTGTCCAGGCCAGCCTCCAGATGACGGTGAATGTTTTCCACCACCACAATCGCATCGTCCACCACAAACCCCACGGCGATGACGATGGCCACCAGGGTCAGGTTGTTCAGGCTGAACCCCATCACATTCATCAAGGCAAAACTGGCAATCAGCGACACCCCGAGCACACTGGAAACAATCATCGTCGCCGACCATTGGCGCAGGAACAGCGCCATCACCGCCACCACCAGCAACACGGCGATCAGCAGGGTGACTTCCACTTCATGCAAGGACGCGCGGATGGTCTTGGTGCGGTCCGACAGCACACTGACCTCCACCGACGCCGGCAGCATGGCTTCCAGGCGCGGAAGTTCCGATTGGATACGGTCTACGGTTTCGACGATATTGGCGCCGGGCTGGCGGGAAATCACCAGGTTGACCCCCGGCGTATCGCCGGACCAGGCCTGCACGTAGGCGTTTTCCGAGCCGTTGATGACTTTTGCTACATCGCGCAACTGAACCGGTGCACTGTTTTTGTAGGAGACGATCAGTTCGCCGTATTCCTCGGGGTGGAACAATTGGTCGTTGGTCGACAGGGTGGACACGCTGTTCTGCCCGTACAACGCGCCCTTGGCGAGGTTCAGGCTTGATTGCTGGATCGCCAGGCGAATGTCCGCCAGGGTCAGGCCGATGGCCGCCAGTTTGTCCGGCGATGCCTGCACGCGAATCGCCGGGCGTTGCTGGCCGGTAATGTTGATCTGGCCGACGCCATCGATCTGGCTGATCTGCCGCGCCAGCAGGGTTTCCACGTAGTCGCTCAGTTCGGTGCCGGGCATGTTATTGGAACTGACGCTGAGGATCAGCACCGGGCTGTCCGCCGGGTTGACCTTCTTCCAGGTCGGCAGGTTCGGCATGTCGCTGGGCAGCTTGCCGGACGCGGTATTGATCGCCGCCTGCACTTCTTGCGCAGCCGTGTCGATGCTCTTGTCGAGGGTGAATTGCAGGGTCAGCAGGCTTGAGCCCAAGGCACTGCTGGAAGTCATTTGGGTCATGCCGGGGATGGCGCTGAACTGCACTTCCAGTGGCGTGGCCACCGAGGACGCCATGGTGTCAGGGCTGGCGCCGGGCAGTTGGGCGCTGACCTGGATTGTCGGAAATTCCGCTTCCGGCAGTGGCGCGATGGGCAGGCGCGGGAAGGCAATCAACCCCAGCAGCACCAGGGCGAAGGTCAGCAGCAGGGTGGCGACCGGGTGGTCGACGCACCAGGCAGACACCGAGCCATGGCCCTTCATGGCTGTGCCTGCGCGTCGGCTGTCTGGATCACTTGCGGCGGTTCCTTGAGAACTTCAACCTGAGCCCCGGCCTTGAGCCGCGACTGACCATCGCTGACCAGCACATCACCGGCCTGCACGCCCTTGAGGATGTTGAGGTCGCTGTTCTGATAAACCACCTGCACCGGCACGACGTCGACCTTGTCACCGTTGATCCGGTACACGAAGTGCGAGTCCAGGCCGCGCTGGACTACGGTTGGCGGCACCACCAGAGCGTTCTTGTCGAGGGCGGTCTGGATCTTCACGGTCACCAGTTGCCCTGGCCAGAGTTTTTGCGTGGCGTTGTTGAACTCGGCCTTAGCGCGAATAGTGCCGGTGGTGGCGCTGATTTGGTTGTCGATCAGGCTCAGGTAGCCTTCGCCCAGCAGGTCACCGGTCTGGCCGTCGGTATCGGCGCCCATGTAGGCGTCGACACTGGCTGGCTGCTGCGCGGCGATCAAACCTTGCAAGGTCGGCAGCATCTGTTGTGGCAGGGAAAACTCCACGGCAATCGGGTCGATCTGGGTGACCGAGAACAGGCCTTGGGTGTCGCTCATGCGCAGGAAATTGCCTTCATCTACCGTACGAATACCGACGCGTCCGCTGACCGGCGAGCGAATCTGCGCGTACGACAACTGCACCTGAGCCGAATCAATTGCCGCCTGATTACCCTGGGCGGTGGCTTTCAACTGGTTGACCAGAGCCTGTTGCTGATCGTAAGTCTGCTTCGATACACCGTCGTCGACGCTCAGCAGCTTGTAGCGCTTGAGGTTGACCAGGGCTACTTGCAGCTGCGCCTGGCTTTCACCCAACTGCGCACGGGCCTGGTCGAGGCTGGCACGGATCGAGCGATCATCAATGGTCGCCAGTAAATCGCCGGCCTTGACCCGTTGGCCTTCCTTGACCAGGAGTTTGGTAAGAATGCCGTCGATTTGCGGGCGAATGACCACGCTATGCAGCGAAAGCACCGAACCGATACCGCTGACGAAGCGCGGGATGTCCTGTTGCGCGACGCTGATCACTCGAACCGGAATCGCCGTGGGCGCGATCAGCCTGGTCTTGGCTGGTCGGGTCAACACCCAGGCGACGATAGCCAGTACTACGAGGACGCCGACGATCAAGGCGGTTTTTCGTTGAATTCCCATGGGGTGATGGCGCCCGGACAGAAGATCGGAAGAATAAAGGTTCTTTATAGCCCGCTAACCCGGTCAGCAAAGTGACTGCTAACTGACGGTGCTGTCAGTAAAGAGCGACCATTCGTACAGGCAGTGGTTAAAGATCCCGGGCGCGCAGGTATACTGCCCGGCGGTGTGGTCCGCAAGCCGGGCCCACGTCATCTTTTGTACTCCCCGGAGCTTCCATGAATTCCCCGACACAACCTCCTGTTGAAAGCGTCGACATCGACGAACAGGCCAACCCTGACAGCGTTGATGGCGAAGCCAAGGCCGAGATCCCAGCCTTCAAGTTCCCGTTCAAACCGGGCGAATTGGCCGAGGCAAAGAAAGCCAGCCAACCTTGGTACAAGAACGGCGCCAAGAACGGTCATACCAAGAGCCCTGGCGTAGCTCCGCCCGGCACCCGTCGCTCGATGGGCAAACGCTAAGTTTTTTTGCCTTCGCAGGAGCACCGGGTAACTAAATGCATCGCTAGCGTTTGCCCGACCGGCGTATCACCGGCATTGGCGATGAAACCATCAGCCTCGCTGAAAGACCTAATCTGCCCGCAACGAAATAAACGCATAGTTGACTGGTACTTCAGTCGCAATCCGAGCCCCGGCATCCAGCAACTGCTCGGCAATATCCAACCCGGACACATGGAACACCCACTCATTGGCCATGGACGGCTGTTCAGCCGCCAACTCGAGCGCCTGGGCAAACGCGTCCATGTCCGGCAGGTAAGCGGTAAAACCATCGCCCTTGAGCGCAGTGGTGTGAATCCCCAGCAAGGTGCACACCGCTTCCTTGGCCTGGATATCGTCGCGGTCGGCCTGGCGTGAGCGGCGGATCAGCTCGGCCAGTCCCTGGTCCACCAACTCGCCACCGACAATCAGCGCCGGGCCCTGTTCCCAGGATTCGGGCGGGCAGTCCTTGGCGGCGGGGTTGAGCGGGATGTGCGGGTTGATCTCCATGGGGTAGATCCGGCAGACCAGTGGCCGGCGCTCATAGATGCGGCACAGCTTGTCTTCGTCAAGATTCCGGCAGGGACCGACGTTATAGGCAGCAAAGGTAATCGCCACATGCGCCTGGGCATTGCCGCTGGGGACAACACAGGAACGGCGTTGGGCATGTTCGCGTTGTTGTTCCGGCAGGCCCAGGCCATTGCCGAGGAAACCCTCCACCAGAACGATGACGTTACCGCCGTCCGCCGCCCACTGCCTGGCTTCGTCGAGGGTCAGGGGCACATGATGGTCAGTGCAGCATTTGCCGCAGCCGACACAGGAAAAGTGGGTGGTCATGAGGGTTCGGTCACCAGGCCAGGTTCAGGGGCTCACTTGGACGGTGACGGGTTTACACCTCTGTCCAGCGTCCAGGCCTTGTCCGAAGCAAGTTATGCGCCAGGCCTTTATTCCTCAGGGAGGAGGTCTCGCAGCACGAACACCATGCTCGCGCTTTCATACAGGCGCCGGGCCCGCACATTGGTTTCCAGCACCTTGAGATCGACGAAGCCTTCTCGGCGCTGCTGAAACACCTGGAACACCTGCTGCAACAAGGCCCGGCCCAGGCCCTGGCCTTGAGCGTTGGGATGGATCACCAGATTCTTGATATAGGCGCTGGTCCAGCATTGCGCCACGCCGACGATGCCGCTGGCGTTACTGGCGACGATGCACAGGGTCGGGTCGAACTCGGCGTCGGTGACGAACTGTTGGCACCACTGCTCAAGGGGGGCAACCCGACCACCGCCCTGTTGATAACCCAGGAGCAGCACGGCGTGGATCGCCGGGGCCAGTTCTTCGTGGTAGTGCTCCAGGCGAATATCTGCAGGCCATTGCGGCGCGGGCAGGGCGCCACGCAAGTCTCGGCGCAGCAACTGGAAATACTCGCCCATCGGTCAGAGGCCCTGTTGCGCCACGGTCTGCGCGGCGACCACCAGGCATTTGGTCAGCTCCGGCGAGGAAAACTTGGTCAACACCGCGTTGGCCCCGGCCAGTCGGGCTTTTTCGCTGTTCATGGCGCTGTCCAGGGAGGTGTGCAGCAGCACATAGAGGTCCTGGAAGTCCGGGGTTTCCCGCAGGGTGCGGGTGAAGGCATAACCGTCCATCTCGGACATTTCGATGTCCGATACCACCACGTTGATCTGTTCGGCGGTGCCTTGCAGCTCCAGCAGGCGATCAATGGCTTCCTTGGCACTGCGGGCGGTGTGGCAATGCAGGCCGAGGTTGCGCAGGGTATGTACCGATTGTTGCAACGCCACCTGGCTGTCATCAACTACTAGGATTCGTGCATGGCCCAGCACTTCGGCCTCTTCCATGCTCAAGTCGGTGGGCGCTACTTCAATCTGCACCGGGGCAATGGCGTGGATGACTTTTTCGATGTCCAGCACCTGCACCAATGCCCCGTCGACCTGGGTCACGCCGGTAATGAACGAACGGCTGCCACCGGAACCAAAGGGCGGAGGACGAACGTCGGTGGTCAGGCAGTGGACGATCCGGCTTACCGCTTGTACGTGCAGGCCTTGTTTGGAGCGGCTGACGTCAGTGACGATCAGGCAGCCGCCATCCGGGTCTTCCAGGGGCATTTCCCCCAGGGCCCGGCTCAGGTCGATCACCGACAACGCCGCGCCGCGCAGGGTGGCGATGCCTTTGACGTGAGGGTGAGACTCCGGCAGCTTGGTCAGCGGCGGGCAAGGGATGATTTCACTGACTTTCAGCAGATTGATGGCCATCAGCTTGCCGCTGCGCAAGGTAAAAAGCAGAAGTGAGAGTGAGTCTGCGCGGGCTTTGGTGGTGGACATAGAAACCTTCTGTGGATCAGGGATGACGATCTATAGGGGGTTATCGACTTGAGTGGCCCATGCTTTAGCATTAAAAGCGGGAGCTACTGGAACCCCGCAGTTGTCGAGCCCCAGCGAGGCTACGACGCACGCACCACCGCAATCATCGCACCCGACGCAAGCTGCTACGAGAGTAGCAGCGCTTCGAGGGAGCTTAGCCCTTCCACACCTGCGGGTTGACCAGATCTTGCGGGCGCTCGCCCAGCAGCGCGCTGCGCAGGTTATCCAGGGCGCGGTTGGCCATGGCTTCGCGGGTTTCATGGGTGGCCGAGCCGATATGCGGCAAAGTCACTGCGTTGCTGAGTTGGAACAACGGCGACTCGGCCAGCGGCTCCCGCTCGTAGACGTCCAGCCCGGCGCCGCGAATTCGCTGGTTTTGCAGGGCTTCGATCAGCGCGGGTTCGTCCACCACTGGGCCACGGGAGATATTTACCAGGATCGCGCTGGACTTCATCAGCCCCAGCTCGCGATGGCTGATCAAGTGTTTGGTCTTCTCGCTCAACGGCACCACCAGGCAGACAAAATCTGCCTCGGCCAGCAACTGGTCGAGGCTGCGAAATTGCGCGTCCAGCTCTTGCTCCAGCGCGGTCTTGCGGTTGTTGCCGCTGTAGAGGATCGGCATATTGAAGCCCAGGCGGCCACGACGGGCGATGGCCGCGCCGATATTGCCCATGCCGACTATTCCTAAGGTCTTGCCGTGCACATCACAACCAAACAACGGCGCCCCGACACTGGCTTTCCACTGGCCGGCCTTGGTCCAGGCGTCCAGCTCGGCCACTCGGCGGGCGCTGCTCATCAGCAGGGCGAAGGCCAGGTCGGCGGTGCTTTCGGTGAGCACGTCGGGGGTGTTGGTGAGCATGATCCCGCGTTCGTTGAAGTAGGCGACGTCGTAGTTGTCATAGCCCACCGAGACGCTGGAGACCACTTCCAGCTTTGTCGCACCTTCCAACTGTGCCCGCCCGAGCTTGCGGCCCACCCCGATCAGCCCGTGGGCGTGGGGTAGGGCTTCATTGAACTGGGCATTGATATCGCCGAGCTTGGGATTGGGGGCGATAACCTCGAAGTCCTGTTGCAGGCGCTCGATCATTTCGGGAGTGACACGGCTGAAAGCGAGAACGGTCTTTTTCATGGGAGGCGGGCTCATCAATACGGCTGAGAATGCCAAGCACGCTAACATTTATCCGGGCACTGCAAAACCACCGCAGGTGCGAGGAATAGGTGTTAAGACGAAAACTCAAGCAGTTGTCGAGCCCCAGCGAGGCTACGTCGGCCACACCACCGCCCCCAGAACCGAGCCGCTCCCAACGCAGCCTCGTTTCACTCGACAGCTGCTACAGGGGGTTGTGGATCAGTTACTCAAACGCGCCCCACCCAAACTCCCACTCAACTCATACGCCGCCAACTCCGCCTGGTGGGCCGCCAGAATCTCCGGCAACGAGCCGCGCAGGTATTCCACCCACGTCTTGATCTTCGCATCCAGGTACTGGCGCGATGGGTAGATGGCGTACAGGTTCAGCTCCTGGGAGCGGTAGTTGGGCATCACCCGCACCAATGTGCCGTTGCGCAGCCCTTCAATGGCCGCATACACCGGCAACAGACCTACACCCATGCCACTGATGATGGCGGTTTTCATCGCGTCGGCGGAGTTCACCAGAAAGGGTGACCGGTTGATGTTGACGCTCTCCTGGCCGTCCGGGCCGTTGAAGGTCCATTTGTCCAGTTGGATCACCGGGCTCACCAGGCGCAGGCAGGAATGGTTAAGCAAGTCGCCGGGCCGTTGCGCGCAGCCATTGGCTTTGACGTAGGCGGGCGAGGCACAAGCGATGCTGTAAGTTATCCCCAAGCGCTGGGACACAAAACCCGAATCCGCCAGTTCGCTGGCGAGCACGATGGACACGTCATAACCCTCGTCCAGCAGGTCCGGCACGCGGTTGGCCAGGGTCAGGTCGAAGGTCACGTCCGGGTGAGTGCGGCGATAGCGGGCGATGGCATCGATCACGAAGTGCTGGCCGATGCCGGTCATGGTGTGCACTTTCAACTGTCCGGAGGGCCGCGCGTGGGCATCGCTGGCTTCGGCTTCAGCTTCCTCGACGTATGCCAGGATTTGTTCGCAGCGCAATAAATAGCGCTTGCCAGCCTCCGTCAGGGCGATGCGGCGGGTCGTACGGTTGAGCAGGCGGGTTTGCAGATGGGCCTCAAGGTTTGAGACCGCGCGCGAGACGTTGGCCGTGGTGGTGTCCAGTTGCACGGCGGCGGCGGTGAAGCTGCCGGCCTCGGCCACGCTACTGAACGCGCGCATATTTTGCAAAGTATCCATGGGGTGCTCTCAAGGGAGATGGCAAATTGTGACACGAAGTTGCAGGGGCCAGTGATCCCTACTAACGGATTATCGCCTGAATGGTAATAAAGATTCACAGGAATCCCACCTTATCGCCATCCAGATGGCCCCCTAGAATTGCACCACCTTCCCCGCAACACCCTCTCAGGAATTCGCAGCAGTGCCGCGTCGCATCAACAGAGAGCTGAAGACTCTCAGTGTTTGGGTTTTATCGTTAGCAATCAGCGGCTGCATCGGAACCGGGGGCATTGCTCCCCAAGGTCAGTCCCTCGCCGCCAACACCTTGGTCACCGACGAAGCGATCCGCAGCGCCGCCCAGGATGCCCACTGGCCCACCGCCCAATGGTGGCAGGCCTACGGCGACCCCCAGCTCAATCGTTGGATCGACCTCGCCGTGCAAGGCAGCCCGAGCATGGCCATGGCTGCAGCGCGGGTTCGTGAAGCGCGGGCGATGGCCGGGATTGTCGAGTCGGCCGAGTCGTTGCAGATCAATGGCGACGCAACCCTCAAGCGCCACAGTTGGCCCAGCGATCAGTTCTACGGCCCCGGTAAATTGGACAATTCCACCACCTGGGACAACAGCGCCGCCCTGGGCTTCAGTTATGCGCTAGACCTCTGGGGCCGGGAAAGCAACGCCAGCGAGCGCGCCGTTGACTTGGCCCATATGAGCGCCGCCCAAGCGCGACAGGCCCAGTTGGAATTGCAGAACAACGTGGTACGCGCCTATATCCAGTTGTCCTTGCACTACGCCCAGCGCGATATTGTCGCCGCAACCCTGGCCCAGCAACAGCAGATCCTGGAGCTTGCGCAAAAGCGCCTGGCCGGCGGTATCGGCACCCATTTCGAAGTCAGCCAGGCCGAAACGCCGTTGCCGGAAACCCATCGGCAGCTGGATGCCCTTGATGAGGAAATTGCCTTGAGCCGCAACCAATTGGCGGCGCTGGCCGGCAAAGGGCCAGGTGAAGGCGCGCAGTTGCAACGCCCGACCTTATCGCTGGGCGCGCCGCTGAAATTGCCTTCGAGCCTGCCCGCCCAATTGCTCGGCCAACGTCCGGACGTGGTCGCCAGCCGCTGGCAAGTGGCAGCCCAGGCTCGGGGCATCGATGTGGCCCACGCCGGCTTCTACCCCAACGTCGATCTGGTGGGCAGCCTCGGTTACGTCGCCACGGGTGGCGGGGCTCTGGCGTTCCTGACCGGCAAGAAACTCAACTACAGCGTCGGCCCGGCCATCACCTTGCCGATTTTCGACGGCGGCCGCCTGCGCTCGCAACTGGGAGAGGCCAGCGCCGGTTTTGACATCGCCGTGGCGCGTTACAACCAGACCCTGGTCAACGCACTCAAGGGCATCTCCGACCAGTTGATTCGCCGCGAATCCATGGACAAGCAGCAAGGCTTTGCCGCCGAGTCGGTGGCTTCGGCGCAGAAAACCTACGACATCGCCATGATCGCCTACCAGCGCGGCCTCACCGATTACCTCAACGTGCTGAACGCCCAGAGCCTGTTGTTCCGCCAACAGCAGATCCAGCAACAGGTCCAGGCCGCGCGCCTGAGTGCACACGCCGAACTGGTGACCGCGCTGGGCGGTGGCCTGGGCGCAGGCAACGACGTGCCTGAGCCGAGCAAGACCTTACCGAGCAAGACCCCGGCGGCACTGGCCGTCTTTGATCACTAATCAGGTTCCCATGACTCCCTTGCCTGCACCGCTGCGCTGGCTGCATTCCCTGGAATGGCGACGTGGCTTTTTCGACTGGGCACGCAGCGATGGCGTGACCTGGGTGTATATCTTCAAAGTGTTGATCGCTGCGTTCCTGACCCTGTGGCTGGCCATGCGCCTGGAGCTGCCGCAACCGCGCACGGCGATGATCACCGTGTTTATCGTGATGCAGCCGCAAAGCGGCCAGGTGTTTGCCAAGAGTTTCTATCGCTTTCTCGGCACCCTTGCGGGCTCTGCGGTGATGGTGTTGTTGATCGCCTTGTTTGCGCAAAACACTGAGTTGTTTCTCGGCTCACTGGCAATCTGGGTCGGCATCTGCTCGGCCGGCGCGGCCCGTTATCGCAACTTTCGCGCCTATGGTTTTGTGCTCGCCGGCTACACGGCGGCAATGGTTGGCTTGCCTGCGCTGGCTCATCCGGACGGTGCCTTTATGGCGGCGGTCTGGCGAGTGTTGGAAATCTCCCTGGGGATTCTCTGTGCCACGTTGATCAGCGCCGCGATCCTGCCGCAAACCGCCAGCGCCGCCATGCGCAACGCGCTGTATCAGCGCTTCGGGGTGTTTGCGCTGTTTGTCACTGACGGTTTGCGCGGGCGCAGTCAACGCGAGGGTTTTGAAAGCAGCAACGTGCGCTTTATCGCCGAAGCCGTGGGCCTGGAAGGGCTGCGCAGCGTCACCGTGTTTGAAGACCCGCACATGCGTCGGCGCAACGGTCGGCTCAGTCGCTTGAACAGCGAATTTATGGGCATCACCACCCGCTTCAACGCGCTGCATCAGTTGCTGGAACGCCTGCGTGCCCACGATGCTGATCATGTAGTTGCTGCGATCAAACCAGGCTTGCAGGACTTGGCCGAGTTGCTCGACGGTTTCTCCGGCCGTGCCCTCACCAGCCCCGACGCCGCGCGGCTTGTCAGCCAATTGACCGCCTACAAGTCAGACCTGCCGGCCAAGGTGCGCAGCCTGCGTACGACCTTCCAGGAAAGCGCGCCGAGCGACGCCGAGCAGCTGGATTTTCATACCGCCTATGAACTGCTGTACCGCTTTGTCGATGACCTGCACGGTTATGCGCAGACTCACGCGTCCCTGGCCGATCACAGCCATGCGCGTGAACACTGGGACGAACCCTACACCCCGCAAACCAACTGGCTGGCCTGCGCTGCATCGGGTATTCGCGCCGCCTTTATTCTGGTGGTGCTGGGCAGCTACTGGGTGGCCACGGCCTGGCCCAGCGGCGCCACCATGACCCTGATCGCGGCGGCCACCGTGGGCCTTTCGGCTGCGACGCCGAACCCCAAGCGCATGGCGTTTCAAATGGCTTGCGGTACGTTGATCGGTGCCTTGGTGGGCTTCGTCGAGATGTTTTTCGTATTTCCCAGGATCGACGGCTTCCCGTTGCTGTGCGTGATGCTCGCACCGGTGATCATGCTGGGCGCGTTCCTTTCATCGCGGCCGAAATACGCCGGCGTTGGCCTGGGGTTGTTGATCTTCTTCAGCACCGGCTCGGTGCCGGACAACGTGACGATCTATAACCCCTACACCTTCATCAACGACTACATCGCCATGATCATCGGCATGCTGGTGTGTGCCGCCGCCGGGGCGATCATCCTGCCGCCCAACAGCCGCTGGTTGTGGCGCCGCCTGGAGCAGAACCTGCGCGAGCAAGTGGTGTACGCCATCAGCGGCAAGCTCAAGGGGATGGCGTCGAGTTTCGAAAGCCGCACCCGCGACCTGCTGCACCAGGCCTATGGCCTGGCCGCCGGCCAACCTCAGGTGCAGCGCGACCTGCTGCGCTGGATGTTCGTGGTGCTGGAAGTTGGCCACGCCATTATCGAGTTGCGCAAGGAACAGGCGATCTTGCCGATCCACCCGGCCTACGCCCAATCCCAGCCGTGGCGCCAGGCGATCCGGGTGATGGGGCGCTCGCTGATGCGGTTGTTCCTGCAACCCAGCCACAGCAATCTTGAACGTGGTTTGATCGCCGTGGACCACGCCATCAGCCGCGTCCAGGCGACCGACGAACCCTTCGCCCCGCACTTCGACACCTCGGCCCTGCGCCGGGTGAAAAGCTACCTGCACTTTATCCGCACCTCCCTGCTGGACCCGCAATCGCCCCTGGCTGCTCTCAAGCCCTCCGGAGTCGTCAATGCCTCGTGAAATCGCCTTCCACGGCATCTACATGCCGACCATGACCCTGATGTTTTTCATCGCTGCGGGACTTGCCTGGGCGCTGGATCGCTTCCTTGCCGGGTTCGACGTGTACCGTTTTTTCTGGCACCCGGCGCTGCTGCGCCTGAGCCTGTTTGCTTGTCTTTTCGGCGCTCTGTCGCTGACCGTCTACCGTTGAGAATGCCCCGATGAAAAAGTTTTTCAGCCTGCTCGCGACCCTGCTGGTACTGGCCCTGGCGATATGGATTGGCCGCACGCTGTGGGTGAACTACATGGAGACACCCTGGACCCGCGATGGCCGGGTGCGCGCCGATATCATCAATGTCGCCGCCGACGTCACCGGCGAAGTAGTCAACGTCCCGGTGCGCGACAACCAGTTGGTGAAAAAGGGCGACCTGCTGATGCAGATCGACCCCGAGCACTACCGGATCGCCGTGAAACAGGCGCAATCGTTGGTGGCCTCGCGCAAGGCCACCTGGGAGATGCGTAAGGTCAACGCCCACCGCCGCGCCGATCTTGACGCCCTGGTGATCTCCAGGGAAAACCGCGACGACGCCAGCAACATCGCCGACTCGGCCCTGGCCGACTATCAACACGCCCAGGCGCAACTCGAAGCGGCCGAACTGAACCTCAAGCGCACTCAGGTGCTGGCGGCGGTGGACGGTTATGTCACCAACCTCAACGTTCATCGCGGCGACTACGCGCGCATCGGCGAAGCGAAGATGGCAGTGGTGGACATGAACTCGTTCTGGGTCTACGGCTACTTCGAGGAAACCAAACTGCCTCACGTGAAAGTGGGCGACAAAGCCGACATGCAATTAATGAGCGGTGAAACCCTCAAGGGCCACGTGGAGAGCATCTCCCGTGGTATCTACGACCGCGACAACCCGCAAAGCCGCGAGCTGATCGCCGACGTGAACCCCACCTTCAACTGGGTGCGCCTGGCCCAGCGGGTGCCGGTGCGGATTCACATAGATGAGGTGCCCGAGGGCGTGCTGTTGGCGGCGGGGATTACGTGTACGGTGATCGTCAACCAGGCACAGAACTAACTCCCTGTGGTGAGCGGGCTCGCCACAAGTCAGCAAAACGTCTCGTGCAGATGGCGCCAAAGCAGCGCGCCGCTTGCCTGCTTTTCAAACACAACGGTGGCGCGACGATCCGTCTGGGTGGCGCTGTCGTCAATCTGGTGTTCCCGATAGGACACGATGGCGCCACGGGCATGGCGGTCAATGCCGGTCAGTTCGCTGAGGGTGATTTTCAGCCCAGGGCGCTGGCCGCCAAGGCGGCGGAACAGTTCGCTGACGGCGGTAACGTCCATGCGGTTGCCGGTGGAGGGCGTAATCATGCTGAAGTCGGGCGAGAAGCGCGCCAACAAGTTGCCCAGTGTTCCTTCAGGAGCAACGCCTGCGAACCATTGTTCGATCTCGACGTGGGTCTGGATCACTTCTTCGAAAAAATCGCTGTAATCAATCATTGAGGGCTCGGTACAGTTTTTGGGAGATTCGGGGCAATAGTTCTGCTGCAGTGATTACAACACCCCACCCAACCCGAATCGCTTTTTCAACACGCTCTCCAGCAAACCCTTGGGCAGTAACGCCGCCATCAATGGCAATGCCCGGCTGCCATTGCCCGAGCGCAGCAGGCGCGGTGGTTCACTTTGTTGTACGGCCTTGAGCACCTGCGCCGCAAACTCGCGGGCCGGGGTCGGCCTGTCCTGGGAAGCTTTTGCCCTGGCGCGGATGCTGTCGCGCAGCGGCCACCAGGGCGACTGCTCGTTAATCAACAACTCGGCCTGAGTACCGGCATTTTTTGCGAAGCTGGTATCGATGGCACCGGGCTGGACTTCCATCACCCGCACGCCGAACGGTGCCAGCTCCATGCGCAGGGCGTCGCTCAAGGCGTGGACGGCGGCTTTGGAGGCGCAGTAGGCGCCGGCAAACGGCGTGACCAACACGCCTGACACGCTGCCGATATTCACCACCAGCCCTTTGCTGCGGCGCAACACGGGGAATAGCGCCTGGGTTACGCCGACGATCGAGAAGACATTGGTCTCAAATTGCTGCTGCATCGCCTGGGTGCCGCCGTCGAGCAGCGGACCCATGGCGCCGTAGCCAGCGTTGTTGATCAACACATCAAGCTCGCCCACTTGCCCGGCCAATTGCTGCAGGGCAGCACTGTCGTTGACGTCTAGTTGCACTGCGTTAAAGCCCGCGGCGGCGAGGACGGCGACGTCTTCAGGGCGGCGGGCGCTGGCCCATACTTTATAGCCGGCAATCTTGAAGGCATCAGCCAGGGCGCGGCCGATGCCGCTGGAGCAACCGGTGATGAGCACGTTGGGCATGAATCAGTCCTTTGTCGTTGTTAGTCGGAGAAGCTGCCTTGCAAATGCTCGGCGCGAAACTCCAGGGTTTGTGGACGGTAGCCGGGACGCAGTGGGGGCACGGGCAGGCAATCGTCCCAAGTGGCGCCGGCCTGCAATTCGCCGGGGCCGCGATAGCGAGGGGCGGCGTAGACGTTGTCCGCCAGGTTCACCGTGTCTCCTGGTGCATAGGCGGCGACACGCCAGCGCAATTCGGTGAGAGGCACCTCGTTGCCGTTGTTCAGCTTAAGTTGCAACGGGCGATCTGCCGGGCAGCTTTGCGGCGCATAGCTGATGCGCAATTCCAATCGCGCCAGTTGCTGCGCCTCGCGGTTGTCCAGCCACACCACCCACACCGCCACCAGCCCCAGGCCCACCGCTGCTGCCAAAGACACCGGCAAGGCCCTGGCCGGATAGCGTAGCAGCAGGATCAGCCAGGTGATGATCAGCAAAACACCGAAGAACATGATGACAACCTCGCAAACGGATAAACCATCCTACCCGTGGCTGGGTGAGGTTGCCTATCTGATGATGGGGTGGTGTTCTTTCGGGCGCTGGCTTGCCTGCGATGAGGCCCTCAAAGGCACTGCCGATCCCAAGAAAAAGCCCCCGCCCAACCGGCTGCGGATAGGGGACGCAGTCGGCTGGACGGGGGCTTCTTGTGCTGCTTTTTACTGCGCGATGGTTTTCACCGACACGCCACGCTCAATCGGCGTCGAGCGACCATAGATATCTTCAAACCGCTCGATATCGTCTTCACCCAAATAACTACCCGACTGCACTTCGATAATCTCCAAGGGGATTTTGCCCGGATTACGCAAACGGTGTACCGAGGCAATCGGGATGTAGGTGGACTGGTTTTCGCAGAGCAGGAACACGTTCTCGTCACAGGTGACTTCGGCAGTTCCGCTGACCACGATCCAGTGTTCGGCGCGGTGGTGGTGCATCTGCAGCGACAGGCACGCACCCGGCTTGACCGAGATGTGCTTGACCTGGAAACGCCCGCCCATGTCCACCGAGTCGTAGGAACCCCACGGACGATAGACCTCGCAGTGGTTCTGGGTTTCGCTGCGGCCCTGTTCGTTGAGGGTGTTGACCATCTGCTTGACGCCCTGGACCTTGTCCTTGTGGGCAATCATCATCGCGTCCTTGGTTTCCACCACCACGATATTTTCCAGACCGATCACCGACACCAGTTTGCCGTTGCCGTGGATCATGCAGTTGTGGCTGTCCTGGATAACCACATCGCCCTTGCTGACGTTGCCGTTGGCGTCTTTTTCATTCACGTCCCACAGCGACGCCCAGCAACCCACATCGCTCCAGCCGGCGCTAAGCGGCACCACGCAGGCGCGCTGGGTTTTTTCCATGACCGAGTAGTCGATGGAGTTGTCCGGGCAGCAGGCGAAGGTGGCATCGTCGATGTCCACGGTGTCGGCTGTCTGGTTGCTGCGCTCCAGGGTCAGCAGGCAGGTGTCGTAGATGTCCGGGTCGTGCTTTTTCAGCTCTTCGAGGAAGCGGCTGGCGCGGAACAGGAACATGCCGCTGTTCCAGAAGTAACCACCGCTTTTGACGAACTCGGTGGCGCGTTTTTCATCAGGTTTTTCGACGAACTGCTGCACGCGGCTGACGCCTTCGGGCAGCAGCGAATCGTTGGTGGACTTGATGTAGCCATAGCCGGTTTCGGGACGGGTGGCCGGTACGCCGAACAACACCATCTCGCCACACTCGGCCGCCACGGTGGCCAGGGCCAGGGCGCGTTGCAGAGCTTTCTGGTCGTCCAGGACGTGGTCGGCGGGCAACACCAGCATCAGCTCGTCGCGGCCTTCGTTGATCAGCATCATCGCGGTGAGGGCCACGGCCGGCGCAGTGTTGCGGCCGAAAGGCTCCATCAGGATGCGCTGGGTTTCCAGCTTGCGGACGGACAACTGTTCGTTGACGATAAATCGATGGTCCTTGTTGCAGACCACGATGGGCTGCTCCATGCCGTCGAATACCAGGCGTTCCAGCGTTTGCTGGAACAGCGTTTGCTCACCGGTCAGGGCCAGGAATTGCTTGGGAAACTGTTTGCGCGAAAGCGGCCAAAGACGTGAGCCGCTACCACCGGACAGGATGACTGGAATCATGGTGTTTCTCCTTGAATCGATATGAGTTAGAGCTACTGCGTTCTGTCGTTTCACTCTTGTTTTTGTCTCGGTCCAGGCTGATCGCTATCTCTGTAGGAGCGAGCTTGCTCGCGGTGGATGTCAACGATGACGCGGGGCACCAGAATAAACGCGGTGCCCTTGAGTTCATCGCGGGCAAGCCCGGCTCCTACAGGGGGAGCGTCAATGTGGAAATATAATTAGCGAGTCGACACTGGGCGTTTCACCCACACTGGCGACAGGCTGGAACCGCTGCCGGTGATGTACAGCACCGCCGCTTCACCGCGCTCCAGGGCTACTGGTTTGACGTCGCCGACTTTCTTGTCGCCTTCATACAGCGCCAGGCTGACCTTCACCGGGTTGATCTCGCGCTCGCCACGGCTCTTGGCGGCTACGGCCTTGACCACGTCGGTCTTGCCATCGGCAGTTTTCAGGGTCAGCGACTTGTCACTGAGGTTCTGCACGCGCACCAGGGATTTCTGTTTGTTCTTGAACGGCGGCTCTTCGATCAGTTGCGGCTGGCCGCTGCCGTTGTTGACCAAGGTGTAGTAGTGATCAGCGGCCAGTTTGACCGGCAGGGTCGCGCTGCCGACCTTGGCGCTGTAGTCGCCGCCCGGCATGAAGCTGAAGTCGCTGCTGCCCAGCGGGGCGATGTCGCTCAGGTTGGCGGTGCCGACGGTGGCGCTAACTTCCTGGTTGCTGGCGTTGAACAAGCGCACAAAGCTGGAGCCTTTCGGTGCGACAGGGCCGTAGAGCGCGGCGTCGCCAGCGAAGGCGGTCATCGACAAGAAGCTCATGCCGGCCACCAGTGCAAAGGACTTGGCGAGACGACGAGGAGTAGTAGTGAAAGTCATGTGAGTTACCTCTTTCAGTTTTGCGCCCGGTCGGGCGTCTCGGATTTTTGGGTGTTTGGTTGGGTGTTCAGTGCCATGTTCTGTTGGCGTGTACCGGCTTCTTTAAGCTGCGCGACCCACTTGGGGTCGGCATCGCCGATTTCGTTGTTCACAGGCAGATAACGTTCCGGAAACTCCCAGATCAGCACTTGTGGCGGGCTGTTCTTGAAGTCGTCGCTTTTCAAATAGCTGAGCATCGGCAGGATCGGGCCGTGGCCGTCTTCGGAGTAATTCACCACGTCGCTGCCCAGGGCTTGTTTCAAGGCACCGACGAAGTTCCAGTTGGGGTTGGCGCTGTAGCTGGTGCCCACCAGGGCCACCGGCATTTCACTGTCGGCGAACAGGGCGTCGTCGCCATCGGCCTTGGTTTGCACGGCGTGAGTCACGCGTTTCTCCAGAGGCTCCTGGGGCGGCATCAAGTTTTCGAACAGTGGGTCCAGGGGCAGGAACAGGCGCAGGTCGCCCTTGTGCGGTTCGGTTTTCTCGGCTTCGGTGACAAACCGCTGGGGCTCGCCGCTGAGGGGGGTCTTGTCGGTGATAGCCTTGGCCAACTGCTGCGCGGCGACCTGGGCGCCGTCGGGCGTCCAGTGGGTGTCGGTGCGCAGGAACACCTGATGGCCGTTGTGCTTGGCCTGTTGCAGCGGGCCCAGCAGGTCGGGAGCGATGATTTTGTCGGCAGCGACGCGAGCATGAAAATCCTTGTAGAGACCTTCATGAATACTCGCCGGGCGCACATCACCCAGGTGTTCCGGGTACAGGCGCACCTTGGCCGGCACAATCGCCATCACCAGTTGAATGCCTTTGGCCTTGAGGGTCTGGCGCACGCCTTCCACCAGGGCGTAGTTGCCTTGCAGGTTCTGCTCTTCGTTGACGGCGGGGTTGAATTCCTCGTCGCTGTACAACCAGTGATCGCGACCCAGCACCACGCCGGGACGACCTTCGTTGAACAGCTTGTAGTCCAGCGCCGCCCACAGGTTGGTACCCAGGCGCTTGATCGGGAACTCTTCGTCGTAATGGGTCTCGACGGCCTTGGCCCAGCGGCCGTTAAGCACCGTGGCATCGGCGTTGGTGCTGAAGCCCAGGAAGCTGCGCATCGACCAGGCGCCCAATGCGAGCAGCACGGCCATGAACAGGCTGATATAGAGGACGCGTAATGAACGGGTCATGGTCGGCTCCCTCAGAACTGGAAGTAAAGGAACGGCGAGAAACTCTGCGCCGAAAGTTTGAGAATCGACGCCACGAACAACAACAGCACTAGGGCGCGCATGGCGTAGCGTGGCCAGGCGGCGGCCCAGTAGGCCGGTTGCACCTGGGCATTACTGCCGACGGTGTAGCCGGGTTCCTGGATGCTGCCGGGGTTTTCGCCGGGTACGGCCTTGATCAGGCTTGGATCTGCAGGCTTGGTTTTTTGTGCCGGACGGTTGCTGTAGAAGTCCCGCAGGCCAAAGAACGCCAGCGTTGCATAGGCCATCACCATGGTTGCCACTTGCAGCCCGGTGAGGTTGGCGCGGTTGAGTTCCGACAGCGACCATTCGCCGAAGCTGAACATGGCGCCGTACATGCGACCGGCGACGTGCAGGTTTTCCGAGCGGAAGATCACCCAGCCCATTACCACCAGCAGGAAGGTCAGCGCCCAGCGAATCGGGTTGAAGCTGCGCGGTGAGGTGTCGAGGCCGATGGCTTTTTCAATCGCCAGCCACATGCCGTGCCAGGCGCCCCAAACGATGTAGGTGATGTTGGCGCCGTGCCACAGACCGCCGAGCAACATGGTCAGGAACAGGTTGCGGTAAGTGGTCAACGTGCCTTTGCGGTTACCGCCCAGGGTGATGTACAGGTAGTCACGCAGCCAGGTGGACAGGCTGATGTGCCAGCGCCGCCAGAACTCGGTGATCGACTGGCTGATGTAGGGCTGCTTGAAGTTTTCCATAAAGCGGAAACCCATCATCAGACCCAGGCCGATGGCCATGTCGCTGTAGCCGGAGAAGTCGAAGTACAGCTGCGCGGTGTACGCCAGCGCGCCGAGCCAGGCATCGCCGGTGGTGGGGTTTTGCAGGGCGAAGCAATGGTCGGCGACCACCGCCAGGGTGTCGGCGATAAACACCTTCTTGATGAAACCCTGCATGAACCGCGTACACCCCTCGGAGAACTTGTCGAGGGTATGGGTACGGTTGTTGAACTGGTCCGCAAGGTCTCGAAAGCGCAACACGGGGCCGGCGATCAGGTGCGGGAAGATCGCCACGAACGCCGCAAAGTCGATGAGGTTGTGGGTCGCCGGCGTGTCGCCACGGTAGACGTCGATGATGTAGCTGATGGACTCGAAAATGTAGAACGAGATCCCGATCGGCAACAGCACATGGGTGAGGATGAAGGGCGAAAGACCGACTGAGGTCATCATCGCGTTGATGCTGTCGACCCCGAAGTTGGCGTACTTGAAGTAGCCGAGGATGCACAGGTCGACCGCTACGCCGAGCAACAGCCAGCGCTGGGCCGGCTTGGTGCGCACGCCTGCCGCACCGACCTTGAGGCCGATCCAGTAATTCCACAGCGTGACGGCGGCAAACAGCGCCAGGAAGTCCACTCGCCACCAGGCGTAGAACACATAACTGGCAATCAGCAGCAGCAGATTGCGATAGCGTTGCCCGCTCAAGTAGTACAAGCCGAGAAAGATCGGCAAGAACAAAAACAGGAACACATTGGACGAGAAAACCATCCCGATCTCTCCATGTTTAACCAACAGTCAAGGGCCAACGGCCCCCCCAGACCCCCCGTGAAAAACCGGACGGTTTTATGCGTGATCAGCCCGGTGTATCAGCTGCCTTTGTCGCCTTTTTCATGCGCCGGGTCGTAGACCTTGGTCAGGTCACCCCCGAGGCGGAACGTCTTGAACGGCTGCATCCCGTGCTTGCGCTCAAGCACTTCGGGCGGGCAGGTGTAGAGGCTGCAGAACGGTTCCAGCCAGGCAAATTTCATGTCCTGCTTCAGGTCTTTCATGTCCTGTTTCTCGCCGTTCTTCTTCTCGAAGATCTGCGGGTCCTTGACCCCGGCCAGTACCTTGTCTCCCAGGCGTTTGAGTGCGCCGTTGTTTTCCGACCGCACATCCACGCCGTTGACCAGGGCGAAACTGGCAATCATCGACAGCGGTGGCAGGGCGTAGTTGTGGTACGCCAACGCTCGTTGTTGACGCTTCAATTCGTTGGGCAGGAAACCTTGATCGTCCACTTGATTGGCGCCGACCTTGTATTCCTTCACCGCCCAATCAAACAGGTCGCGGCGGTTGGTGGCGATGGACGTTGCCATCACCGACCAGGCGGCCCAGTAGGAGTGGTTGTTGGTTTTCTCAAGCGGCAGGTTGTCCCAGTCGCTGACCACCTGATCGGCCATTTTGCTGAACCAGGCTTCGATCAACTGCGACTCCTGCTGACGGTTTGCCAGCGGGTGTGAGTCGGAAAACTTCAGGCGGATATAGGCCGAAGCCATGCTGCCCAGTGCCCATTTGCGCATGGACTTGCCGGTGTGGTTGAAGTCCTTGGACATCAACGCATCGGCCTTGGCCCAGCCGGTCAGCCAGTTGAGCGTGCATTCCAGCTGTTCCGGACGGCCGTCGCGCATGAACTGCATCACCCGTTTGCTGGTGTCACGTTCCAGCGTGGTGATGTCGGCGGTGGTGTCGCGAAAGGCTTTTTCCGATTGCACGTTCAGGGTCGAGCGGGCCTTGTCGGAGCCTTCGTATTTGCTGCGAAATTGCAACGGGCCGGTGTAAGGCGTCGGCATGGAATCGCAGCCGTCCTTGAAGTCACCGGTCTTGAATTTTTCCACCGGCGCGAAGTAGCCCTGAGGCGGGCGCAGTGGGGCGGCGGCGTTGACGGAGCCGGCGAAAATCGCCAGGCCCAGCAAGGTCGGCGTCAGTAGTTTTCGAATTGGCATAAGTAACCTCATTGCACGACTTTCTCTAAGGGCAACTGGGCGGTGTTTTGCCCGGCGCCAGGGAATACGTTGCGTGTGCAAATTTTCGCTTCGACTTTCTGCGCAGCAGCGCCCGCTTCGGGGCCCTGTACTTCCACGGCCAGCAGGGTTTGCGTGGCCCAGTCTTCATCGGTGCGCAGTTCAAAGGCGAAACGCCCGTCTGTATCGGATGTTTCGGGTTTGTCGATTTTGATGTCCTCGTGGCGCCCGTTCATGTACCAGAGGGTGGCTTGCAGGGTTTTCACCGACGGATCGGCGAAGCGGATGTCGACCTGGTGGTTGCTGTTGCGCAGGTCCATGTTCTTGCTGTTGACCATCAATTCATTCTTGCCGGGCTTGAGTGTGGTGCTGGCGCTCATCTGCGCGGTCTTGCCTTCACAGCCGTTGTCCAGCAGCGACATCATCTGGCGGTAGGTGGTTTCCTGGTCCAGGCGGTACAGCGGCGAGAATTCCCAAATGAGGATCTTCGGTGGCGACTTCTGGAACTCTTCGCTGCCCAGGTACTGGATCATCGAACCTTCCAGTCCACCGCCGGGGAAGGCGACGTTGAGGATGTCGGCGCCGATTTCTTCTTCAAGGAAACCGGCGAAGTTGTAGTTCTTGCCGCTGTGGCTGGTGCCCACCAAGGTGATCTGCGGGTTGCCGGAATCACCGAACAGATCGCCGTCGCCCGCTTCGCCCTTGGGCTCGGTGGTGAACTGGTCCATGTACTGGATCGCGTAGCTGGTGCCGCACAGTTGCCCGGCCATGTTGTGCAGGGTGCCGGTCTTGCCCATGCGACCAGACTTCTTGGTCTGGAATTCACGCTTGGGAATGTCGGCAAAGGCGGCCATTTGCTTGACTTGTTCGCCGACAATTTTTGCCGTGCGCTGGGCGCCGTAAGGGGTCCAATGCTGGTCGCCACGGAAGTAGAAATCGTGGGCCGGCAGTTCGTCGGGCTGCCCTGGTGATAAATCTTCATTGGTCAGCGACGACAGGTCCGGCACCACATAACCCATCTTGGCAAAACGGCCGAGCATGGTTTTGTAGTTGCCCAGGGCCTTGTCGAAATCGAACTTGGCTTTCTCTTCGGCATTGAGCTTGTTGCGGTTTACCAGGCCACGGGTTGGCTGGTAGACCACCACCAGTTCCACGCCTTTGCTCTTGAACGCATCGTGCAGTAGTTGCATGCGTTTGTAGCCGGCGGGGCTGGTGTTGAACTCGGTGCGCAAATCTTCCTGGGTCCGGAACAGCCAGTCGCCCTGGGCTTGCACCAGCGTGGTGAAGTTCTGCTGATAGCGGGTGGTGTAGTTCTTGGCGTCGTGGGCTTCGGGGCACAGGTTGCAGCACGGGTCGGCGGTGAACGCCGGTGCCTTGACCTCATCGGCGCGCACGCCTTGGCTGGCAGCCAGCAGGCCGAGGGTCAAACCCGAGAGGCTGAGCAGTTTGATCATGTGTGGGTGCATAAGGGTCATCCTCAGTCCTGCAATTCGGTCTGGCGTTCGACAGGGTCGATCAGCACGGCTTTCTGCTGGCGTACCAGCAGGTCGAGAATTTCATCCTGGCGTTCGCCGAGAATCCCCGAGAAGCTGATGCCGCTGGATTTGGTCGGGGCGAGCATGGACACGCGAAACAGCTCGATGCTCAACGGTGAGTCGATGGACAGCGGCCCGCTGCCGTTGGCGGCCAGTTCACCGCCGACCACGATCAGCGAGACCTTGGTGTCGAACGGGTCGAGATCGAAGTCGCGGTCGGTGTTGGTGAGGTCCTTGATGTGCCCGTAGACCCCGGTCAACCCATTGGCCATGGCGATGTTTTCGTACAGACGAATGTTCACGCTGTTACGAATCCGGATGCCGTGGCGGCGGTTACTGATCACCTTGTTGCCCCACAGCAGGTTGTCGCCGCTCTCATAGAGCGTGATGCCGTCGGTGTGGTTTTGGTAAATCTCGTTGTCGGCGATCACGTTGTTGACGCTGTTACGGTCGATCACCAGGCCCGAGAGCTTGTTGTCGTAGCTGCGGTTGTTGAAGATGAAACTGTCATTTACTTCCCGGGAAATGATGATGCCGTGCTTCTTCTTGGTGCCGTAGACGGTGTTGTCGGTGATGATCAGACCGTGGGAACGGTCGTGGGGGTCAATGCCGTAGACAAGGTTGTCCTTGTAGGTATTACCCTTGATCACAAAGCCTTCGGTCTCGTAGCAGTAGAAACCGTACCACATGTCCGAGAACTCGGAGCCGATGATCCAGCCGGTCGGCTCTTTACGCTTGAGCACCTTGGCCATGTTCGGCGTGTACTGGGAAATACTCACCCCGTAGGACTTGCTGTTGGCGTAGCCGAAGCTGGCCATCTTGCTGTTGACGATGTAGGTCTCGGTGCCGCCCCAGGCCAGCAGGAACGGGCGAAATTCCTTGGACGACTGGAAGGTCGCCGGGCCGTTGCTTTTCTCGCGCCAACCGGTGATTTTGGTGTCGCGCACAAACAGCTTGCCGTCGTTGACCAGGAACGAGCCGGCTTCCTGGGACAGGCGCAACTCTTGAGTCTGCTTGTCGATTTCGAGGATGCCTTTGTTCCCGACCACAATCGGTAACCTGGCCAGGAACACGCCCGGCGAGGTTTCGCTGAGGTACTGCTTGGGCACTTTCTTGAGCAGGTCCTTGAGGTTCATGTAGCCGTCGTCGATAAAGATCGCCTGGGGAATGCCGTGCTGGCGCACCACCCATTCGGCCATCTTGTTATCGCCGCCGATAAAGTCCTTGAGGGCGTCTTCCTGCATCATCCGGCGCACGCTGACCTTGCCGACCTTACTGCGCACGATTTTTTTTGCAGCGGCTTCTGCGGTGTAGCCCGAGACGTCCGGCAGCGCAGGCTTGGGCATCTCCAGCGGCGCAGTCGGCGGGCTGGTGATGGTGTAGGTCTTGGCCTGTTGCAGTTCCTTGGCGATGGTCGGCGCTTTGACTGCCGGCTCTGCATTGGCCATGGCCGAAGCGCTGGCCAGCAGCATCGCTGCGACCAGCAGGCTGACCGAGCCTTTGAGGGCTTGAGGGTTCATTGCGCAGGCTCCCATCAGAAGCGCCAGATCACGTCGACAAAGGCGCGGTGCATGTACGAGTCGACTTGTTTGCCGTAGGCATCGCCCGGTTTGAACACACCACCACGAAAGCGCACCAGGGCCGACGGTTCGTCGATCGACTGGCTGAGCGCGGCCGGCAGCAGGCCTTTCTTGAAGTACTTGGTGACCACCAGGTCCACCTCTTGGCCGAGGTCTTTCTTGCCGTCTTCCAATGGTAGGGACGAGGTGGAGAGCACGGCGCCGGTGACGTCGTCGGTGTTGTTTTGCACCGCGTCGATGCCGTTGCTGCCCACTGGCTTGTTGCCGTCCACGCGCCAGAACTTGTGGTAGACCAGGCTGGCGTCGTAGTCGTCGCGCAGTTGCCAGGAGCCGAATAGGGTGGCGGTCTGCATGTTGTTCATCTCGCCGCGAAATGCCTCACCGAAACGGTGTACGCGAGATTGGGTGCCGGTGTAGTTGGAGCGGTTGCTCTGCAGGCCGTTCTGTTCGTAGTTGGCGCTGGCACGGGCATAGGCCGCACCGACTTGCCACTGCGGGTCGAGGCGCAGGCGCACACCCAGGTCGGTTGCCCAGCCGTCGACGTCGTCGCTGCGTTTGGCGGTGGCCGGGCGGGTGCCGTCGGCGTTCAAGGCGTTGACGGTGTCGCGATCGCCCTTCATGCCGGTGATGCTGGCCCAGTAGTTGACGGTGTTGGTGTTGCGCCAGTTGTAGGCGTCGCTGTTGGCTTCGATGCCGAGCCAGGTCAGGTCGCCGTTTTCGCGCTTGTCCAGGGAGTCAGCAGCTACGCCCGGTTCCGGGAAGTCGAGCTTGCCGTCGTCATGGGTGTGATGGCCGCGCAGGCCGATCCACTGCCCCGGCGTCCATTGATAGGCCGCGTCGGCGTAGAGGTGCTGGCGGTCCTTGTCCTTGGGCGCCAGTTCCTTGAGGTCGGTGCGGTATTCACTGAAGCGTTCGGCAGCGCCGACATTAGCCCGCAGCAGGGTGGTGTCGAAGGTCCAGTTCAGCGCTTCGATGTTGGTGTCGCGCCACTGGCCGTCGTCGTTGCGCAGGCGTTGGCGCCCGAGTTTCAGTTGCTCGCCGGGGTAGGGCGTAAAGCCGCTATAGCCGATCCAGAACTCGCGCAGGGCCAGGTAGTTTTTCTTGGTCTTGCGGTCGTCGTTGCTCGACTGCTCAGTGGCGTCGGCGTCGGACTGTTGCAGGGTATCGGTCTCGATGATGTCGCTGGCCGCTACCGCCTGACCCATGGCGTAGGCGCTCCAGTTGCCGCTTTCACCGTAGACCCACGGGCGCAGGTCGAGGCCTATGCCGTTGACGTCGCCCTCTTTCTGCGTGCCCAGGTCGCGATCGTCTTCGGACTGGCCAGTGACTTTGACTTCCAGGCCGAAGTTCTTTTCTTCGGTCAATGCGGCCAGGGTCGGGCACGACCACAGCAGTGCGAAGGTCAGGCCAATACCGGCCTTGACGAATGGATTGAGCTTCATAGGGATTCCTCGCCGTCTTCTTCTTGCAGGGCGTGCAGTTGCAGCGTGTTTTGACTCAAAGCGCCGCGGGCGGCCTGTTCTTGTTGCAGCAGGCGCTGGCCTTCGGCACGCAGGGCTGGCGGCAGTTGCGTGTCCAGCTGCGCGGCCAGTTCAGTGGCTTGCGGTGTGTCCTGTGCCTTGGCCAATTGGCTGAAGACCCAGGCGTTGAGGGGATCGGGCTTGGTGCCCTTGCCCTGGGAAAATAGCTGGGCAATAGCGAAGTCGGCACTGTTCTGGCCGTTGCGCGCAGCGGTCAGCAGGTGGTCCAGAGCTTTTTGCGGATAGACCTGGCCCAGGTAGCCACGGCGGTAGATCTGGCCGAGGTAGTAATCAGCGGCGACTTCGCGGCCGACAGCTTTCTGGAAGTGCGCTTCGGCGGCCTTGGCATCGGCCGGTACCCATTTGCCTTCGTAGTAGAGCTTGCCCAGCAGCAGTTCGGCGCGGGGCTGGTCGGCGGCGCTACCGTTGTCCAGGTACTTCATCATCTGGTCGACATCGCCCAGTTCGGGGAAGTCGTAGAGCAATTGCGCCAGGCTGACCCAGGAGGCCGGGTAGCCAGGGGCGATTTTTTCCAGCAGCGCTTGCGCGGTTTTTTCGTCGGTCTTGCCCAGGCTCGCATCACCCAGCACACGGGCTACGCTGTCCACCCGTTGGGCGGTGACGGTGCCAAGGCTGAAACCTGCTTGCATCTGCTTGAGCAGTTCAGCTTGTTGTTCAGGCTGGTCGCGTTTCTGGTAGACGGTGGCCAACTCGACGTAGCAGATGTCGGTGGTGCTCAGTGCCGCCTTGCAGATGGTTTCCACTTCGTCCAAGTGCTGGTCGTACGTGCCCTGGGTGCGGTACAGCAGCACCTGGGCCAGACCCGCTTCTGGGTAACCGGCGGTGCGCCATTTGCTGATTTGCTGCTGGGCGTTGATGTTCGGGAAACTGTGGGGATATTGCAGGTACAGCATCGCCAGGGGGATCAGGGTGTTGCCTTCGCCATTGGCAAAGGCTTTTTTCAACAGGCCTTCAGCTTCGTGTTGCTCGGCCTCGGTGGAACCGGGCTTGGCTACCAACAGGCGACCCAGGCGAGCCTGGGCGCGGGGCGAGATGTCGGCCGCCGCGCGGTAGGTGGCTTCGGCCTGTTTTATTTGCGCAGGGTCGCGGGTGCCTACCTGGATATCAGCCAAGCCCACTTGGGCTTCGCTGTAGCCCAGGTCGGCCAGTTGCTGATAGTTCTGCGCAGCCATCGCCGTGTCGCCACGCTTGAGGGCTTCATTGGCCAGGCGCTGGTCGGGCAGGCCGGCGCAACCGGCGAGCGCGATGGCCAGGGCCAGGGCCAGTGGTACCGGCAGGAGTCGAAGTGGGCTAGTCACAGGCATGTCCTCTGCTTAAAGACCGGCGGCCATGGCTTTGTCGATCAGCCAGTTCAGGGAAGGGCCACGGTCGCTGGTCACTTCCACCGGGCGGCCGGCGTAGGCGCTGTCCAGCGGAGCGTCGGGCTTGATCTGCACACGAATGTCGGAGGACAGGTCGGCGCTGTTGAGGCTGGTGCTGCTGACGATGGTGCCGGTGCGGGTCTGTTCTTCGTCGGCGACCTGGAAACTCACCGGCGTACCTGGGCGCACATCACCGAACTGGCGATAGGAGAAACGTGCCTCAACGGTGGCCTGGCTGCCACGCGGCACCAGTTGGAAGATCACGTCGCCCTTGCTGGCGTACTGACCATCAGCCACCAATTGCTGAGCCACGATGCAGTCGCACGGGGAGGTCAGGGTGCCGGTCATTTGCTTGCCGAACAGCTCTTCAACCTTGGCCGGTTGCAACTGGTCTTCGTCCAGATGGCCCTTGAGCACGTCGAGCATGCTGGTGCTGAAGGTGGCGAGTGGCGCGCCTTTGGCCGCCACCGCATCGCCTTTGATCAGGCTTTGCACGGTGCCGTCGCGAGGCATCGTGATGTTCATGCCGGGCACGCTGACCAGGCCAGCCTGGGCGTGGCTGACGAAGTACATGCCGTACACCGACTTGAAGATGAAACCGAAAGCGGCCAGGCCGACGAGGAAGATCGCCAGGCTGAAAGTCACGGCCCGCAGGCGACCGAAGGCACTCATGCCGCTGCCGCCGTCCTTGACCTTGCGCGCCTTGGTGAAGTTGTCGCGCTGCAGGGTGGCGAGCACGTCGCCCATGGTCACGATGTCACCGGACAGGTGCGAGGTGATCAGGTGACGCAGGGTGGAAATATCTTGCGGCTCCAGGTTCTGGAACTGGCAGCCGGTGCGGCCGGTCTGGCGATCGTAAGAGCGAATCAGCAGCTCGACGTCCATCGCTAGGCCGAGGTTGTCGATGACGAACTGCAAGCGACCCTTATGCACATCGCCGACTTTCAGCGGTTGCTGGGCGGCGTTGAAGGCCAGGCCGCCAGCAGACAGGTCGATGACCCGCACTTCCATGGGCGTGCGGTCGGCGCCGAAGAAGCGCAGCTTGGCCGGGATTTTGACCCGGGCGTGTTGGCGCTGGGCTTCGGACTCGTGAACAACATTGGCGTTTACTGGAGAATTCATTGGGCTATTCATGGCGGTGTAATTCCTAGTTAATTCAGGCTTGGCAGGGTCAGACCATCATCAGCAACACAGCAACGAAGATGCTGCCGGCGGAGAAGGTCATGGTCCGAGACGACCAGGTGTTGAACCAACGTTGAAAGCTGGCCAAATCGCGGGTCAGTTTGGTGTCCTGGCGGGTCCAGGACTGTTGATCGAGGCGGAAGAACACGTAGATTTTTACCAGCGCGCCGACGATCTGGTTGTAATAGAGAATCACCGGGTAGGCCGGGCCGATCTTGTGGCCGGAACACGACAGCAGCAGGGTCAGGATCAGGCGGGTGATGCCGATCCACAGCAGGTAGGCGAGGATGAACGCGCCGCCGTATTTGAAGCTGGCGATGATCGCTACGGTCAGGCCCAGCAAGGATGTCCACATCGACACGCGCTGGTCGAACAGCACCACGCTGGTGAACGCACCGAGGCGTTTCACACCCAGGCCCAGGGCCCGGGAGTTCTGCCGCAGGTTGTTGCCGTACCAACGGAACATCAGTTTGCGGCTGGCCTTGATAAAGCTCTTTTCCGGTGGATGCTCGACGGTGTTGATCGCCGCATCCGGCACGTAGAAGGTGTCGTAGCCCAGGCGCATCAGGCTGAACCAGCTGGACTTGTCATCGCCGGTCAAGAACTTGAAGCGGCCCAGGCGCCAGTGTTGCAGCGAGTCGCTTTCGACGTCGGCGATAAAGCTCGGGTCGGTGACGACGCTGGCGCGGAACACCGACATGCGCCCGGTCATGGTCAGCACGCGCTTGGACAGGGCCATGGAACACATGTTGATGTGGCGCTGGGCGAAGCGCAGTTTGTGCCACTCGCTCATGATGTAGCCGCCGCGCACTTCGCAGAACTCGTTGGTGGTCAGGCCGCCGACATTGCCGAATAGCTGGAACCACGGCACGGTCTTGCGCACGACGCCTTCGGCGAGCACGGTGTCGCCGTCGATCACTGCAACCACGGCGCGGTCGTCCGGCAGGTGGCGGGAGATGGCGCGGAAACCGTAGGCCAGGCCGTCACGCTTGCCGGTGCCGGCGATGCGCACGAAGTCCAGCTCAACGTGGGCCGGTGGGTTCATCTTTTCCCAAAGGCTCTTGACCAGCAGCTCATCGGACATTTCCACCAGGGAGCAGACCACGGTGGTGGGGAAGCCGCATTCGATGGCTTCGCGGATCACCGAGCGGTAGACCTGGGCAGTGGTCAGCGCATCGATACGAAAGCTGGTGACCATCAGGAATACGTGAGACGGGTCTGCCGACTTGCCCAATTTGCGCACTTTGCGCCGCAGGTGCGGGTAGACCACGTAGAGAAACAGCATGCCGCGCACAAAGTGCGTGGCACCCATGGAGTAGCGCCAGATGCCGACGGCGCCAATCAGGAATATGAAGTCCTTGGACTCGGAGTCGAAGATGGTCGCCGGCAATGCCAGGGCCAGGCCCATCAACAGGCTTAAAAACAAAAGCCAGCCAGCGGATTGAAGTAGCACGTGTTTTAGCTTGGACATAAGCGTCATCCGAAGGTGAAGGAGGCTTCAAGCCGCAAGCTACAAGCTGCAAGTGAAGCGCTTTTAACTTGCCGCTTGAAGCTTGCAGCTCGCTGCTGCTCTTACCAGCAAATACCTTCGGTACGGCCACTCACGCTGGTGGCTTTGGACATGAAACCGACCAGGTCGACCACTTGCTTGCCGTGGGGCGCGGTCTGGGCCAGGGCGCGGAATCTCTCGTCGCGGTTGCCGAGGACGATTACGTCGCAGTTGTTGATCACGTCGTCGAAGTCCGAGTTGAGCAGGGACGACACGTGGGGGATCTTCGACTCGATGTAATCCTTGTTGGCGCCGTGGACACGGGCGTACTCGACGTTACTGTCGTAGATGCTCAGGTCGAAGCCCTTGCCGATCAGCATTTCCGCCAGTTCCACCAGGGGGCTTTCGCGCAGGTCATCGGTGCCGGCCTTGAAGCTCAGGCCCAGCAGGGCAACCTTGCGCTTGTCGTGGCCGGAGATGATGTCGAAGGCGTTCTGCACCTGGGACTCGTTGCTGCGCATCAGCGAGTTGAGCAGTGGTGCTTCCACGTCCAGGGAACTGGCGCGGTAGGTCAGGGCGCGCACGTCCTTGGGCAGGCAGGAGCCGCCGAAGGCAAAGCCCGGACGCATGTAGTACTGGGACAGGTTGAGGGTCTTGTCCTGGCAGACCACTTCCATCACTTCGCGGCCATCGACACCCACTGCCTTGGCGATGTTGCCGATTTCGTTGGCGAAGGTAACTTTGGTCGCATGCCAGACGTTGCAGGTGTACTTGATCATCTCGGCGACGGCGATGTCCTTGCGGATGATCGGCGCGTCGAGCTCTTCGTACAGCGACTGCAGGACATCGCCGGAGGCTTTGTCGAATTCGCCGATGACGGTCATCGGTGGCAAGTCGTAGTCGGCGATGGCGGTGCTTTCACGTAGGAACTCAGGGTTGACCGCGACGCCGAAGTCGACGCCGGCTTTCTTGCCCGAGCAGTCTTCGAGTATCGGGATCACCACATTGGCCACGGTGCCCGGCAATACGGTGCTGCGCACCACGATGGTGTGGCGGGTGGTCTTGTCTCGCAGGACAAAACCGATCTCGCGGCACACCGCTTCGATGTAGTTGAGTTCCAGGTCGCCGTTCTTCTTGCTCGGCGTGCCGACGCAAATCATCGACAGGTCGGTATCGCGGATTGCGTCGGCGAAGTTGGTGGTGCCGCGCAGTCGGCCGGTTTTAATACCCTGGCTCAACAGTTCGCCCAGACCCGGTTCAACGATGGGGGATTTACCCGCATTGATCAGGTCGATCTTATCCTTGGAGATGTCTACGCCAATGACCTCATGGCCCCGTGCAGACAGGCAACCGGCACATACTGCGCCAACGTAACCCAAACCAAATATGCTGATGCGCATCGCATTTACCTCTGTGTTAATCATGCCATTAGATGGCCGGAGTTCATGTTTTAAGGCGTCACTCATGCACTAGGAAATGCAGCGAATAGACGCCCCATTGCCACGTACAGGCATATTAAAAATCGAGTGACCAACTAATGCACTCAAGTTGTGCGCAACTTGGCCTTGTTATTGGGGCTTGCCCTGAAATGCAGCCAGGCTTCCTTTTGGAATGCCTGGTGCCAGTGCCGCAAGGTTTCGATATTGACTATTAGGTCTTTAATATCAGAGCCTTGGGTTGTCTCACTGGCTCATACAGGTAAGCTCAGCCTTGGCCTTGTAGGGGATGGCTGTGAAGCCTTATCGCCCGTCCTCAACTAATCAGTTGATGGTTTGACCATCGAGCCAAAGTGTATGTGACAACTTTGCTACTTCCGTTGGTCGCTGTGTAAGTAATCTCGTACAAGGAAAGAGATAATCGTTACCGGTGGTATGAGCGGTGCTTTAGGACATAGTTCCTGGCCGCTCATCCTGTTTCCGGAAATTTCTTGAAATATTGAGAAAGATGGCACTGGTAGTGGAGTGATAGCACTTGCTGCTTTAGTCAGTAGTTGCAGGGAGTTGCGGGGCTTAAATGGTTTTGTGCCACTACTGATTTAAAAAAGTGGTGCCACTACAAAAAAAACTGACGAATGTCGAGTGAAAGAATCGTTATAAATTCTGAATAATAATTTTTGACGCCAAATAAATGACGATTTTTCGCGACGGAAAGGGAGAGGAGAGGCTTTTGTGGAGAGGGCGCTTACCCGCTCTCCACAAGTTGTGCGTTGTCGGGGGTAGCCTTATTCCGGTGCGTGGTCGCGCAAAAACACCAGGTTATCCGGCTTGGACTGCTCGGCATTGAAGCGATAACCCTGGGCATCAAACTGCTTGAGCAAGGCCGGGTCGTTGATGCGTTCTTCAATCACAAAGCGGCTCATCATGCCTCGGGCCTTCTTGGCGTAGAAGCTGATGATCTTGTACTGGCCGTTTTTCAGGTCCTTGAACTCGGTGTTGATGATCCGTGCGTTCAAGGCCGGGCGCTTGACCGCCGAGAAGTACTCGTTGGAGGCCAGGTTGAGCAAAACGTCATCGCCCTGTTCGACCAAGGCTTCGTTGAGCCACTCGCTGATACGGGTGCCCCAGAAGGCGTACAGGTCCTTGCCACGGGCGTTGGCCAGTTTGGTGCCCATCTCCAGCCTGTAAGGCATCATCAGGTCCAGGGGGCGCAGCAGGCCGTACAGGCCGGAGAGCATGCGCAGGTGATCCTGGGCGTAGGCGAAGTCGGCGTCCTTGAAGGTCTCGGCATTCAGGCCGGTGTAGACGTCGCCCTTGAACGCCAGCAACGCCTGTTTGGCGTTGGCCGGTGTGAAGGCTGGGGTCCAACTGCCGAAGCGTGCCGCGTTAAGGCCGCCAATCTTGTCGGAGACGTGCATCAGCTCGCTGATCTGCGCTGGGCTTAGCTCGCGCAATTGCTCGATCAGCTCCTGGGAGTGGTTGAGATATTGCGGCTGGGTAAAGTGCGGGGTCACCGGCGGTAACTCGAAATCGAGGGTTTTGGCTGGGGAAATCACCATCAGCATGAAGTCGTCTCCTGTAATCGTCGGGGGATTCTAGGGGCTGGGGCGGTTTGACTCCACCTATGATGCTGATAGGGGCTGATCGGCTATAGTGCCCGACGACTCTGGAGATGGAGACCCTCTGTGCGAATTGCGCTTTTGTTGTCAGCCTGGCTGGTGTGTCTGAATATCCAGGCGGCACCGGTGGATGTGGCCAGCCTGGACCGCAGCACCTGGCCCGAGAAATTGAGTAGCCCGGCGCTGTTCGATGTGGCATCCCGGGCGGAAATCCTGATGTTCGCCCGTGCCTTGCTGGCCAGCGAGGCGCTTGATGAGCCTGCCCTCAAACAGCGCCTGGGCCTGAAGATCATCAACCTGGGGTCCATCGACGACCTGCGCCGCCAGCTGTGGCAACGGCTGCTGGAAAACTACACGTTCGCCCAGCAAAGCTGTGAGCAGGACGCCTCGTTCTGCTACCTGGTGGAAAGCATGGACGACCTGCGTGAGCAGGCCAGCAAGTTCGAGGTCAGCGACAGCTCCTTCTACATAGGCTGGGCCGCGCCAAGCCGGGCTTTCCACGAGCGTTATCTGGATGAACAACTGCGCAAGGCCGCGCTGTTCCCGCAAATCAGCAGCGAAGTGGCGCGCTTCGGCGACCATGAGCGTAACGGCAATGAGCTGAACGACCGCCTGTTTTTGTTGACCTTCGACGGCGGCCCGGCGCCGACCAGCGGCAATACCGATTGGCTCGCCGACTACCTGCGCAAACAGAAAATGAACGCCACGTTTTTCGCCCTCGGCAACAGCCTGCAGATGCGTCTGGAGAAAAGTTCGTCTGCCGATGTGCAGGCGCTTTATCAGGGCCAGTGTGTCGGCATCCAGGGCTGGCAGTACCGCTCCCACAGTCATTGGGTCGACTGGCAAAGTTCGATCACCCGCAGTGCCACGCTGGTGCAGAACCTGTTGCCGGAAAACTATGTGCCGTTGTTCCGGCCGCCGTATGGCCAGCGTCGCGCTGATGCCCAGGGGTTTTTCCAGTCTCAGGGGCTGCAAGTGGCGTTGTGGGACATCGATTCGGAGGATGAGGCGGGCAAACTCAAGGCCGATGAGTCCGGCCAGCGGGTACTGACGTTGATGCTGCTGTGGCGCCGGGGGGTAATTGTGTTCCATGACACTCAGGACAAGGCACGAGTGGCGCTGCCCTGGCTGTTGCAGGCGACGGCTGAAAGTGGACTCGGCTGGCAGGATTGTCGCGAAGCGTTTCGCTGAAACGGCGAGATGCCCGGCCCTGTTGGGGATGAGGGTTTTTCGGGGCGAAAACGGAAGAAATTTCGATACAGGCGGACTTCTGACTTTAACGGTGCATCGGACGCTCGCCTAGTGCTATTCGTCATCCTGAAAAATAAACTTCAAAAAAGCGTCAAAGTGCTTTTTTCTGTCATGGGTTTTGCGGTATTACGAAGACAGACAGCCGAAACCTGCAACACAGGTGGCGTCTTCCAAGACTCCTCTTGTGTGCAACGCACTTGACGTCCCTCAGGTGTGTTCGGTGGTCGAATCGAGGCGCAGCACTGTCACGGTATTGCGTCGACTGGCTCCCACAAAGGTGACCGAGTATGGATGATCATGGACGTAACCCTTCTTCCAACCAGCCAATCCTTTATGTGCTTGATACCAACGTATTGATCCACGATCCAAACGCGCTGCTTAATTTCGAAGAACACCACGTCGCCATCCCGATGATCGTGCTTGAGGAACTCGACAAACTTAAAAGCGGGCCTCACAGCGTTGCCGCCGAATGTCGCCAGGCCATCCGCTTGATCGACAAGACCCTGGGCGAAGCGTCACCCGCCGACGTCGAGGTGGGCGTACCGATCCAGCGCGGTAAAAGTGGGCCCAAGGGCTTGCTGTCGATTCTGATGAACAAGCGCAGCGAGCCCAACATCCTGTTGCCGGAAAATCTGAACGACAACAAAATCATCAACCAATTGATCGACCTGCACGCACGCGACAAGGACCTGCGCCTGGTGCTGGTGACCAAAGACATCAATATGCGCCTCAAGGCACGAGCGTGTGGGATCGCTGCCGAGGACTACAGTACCGATCAACTGGTCGACGATGTGTCGATGTTGTCCCGTGGTTATCACAACATGACCGGCTCGTTCTGGGATCGCGTCAGCAAGGTCGAAACCCGTCAGGACCATGGCCGCACCTGGCACCAGGTACAACTGATCGACAACCTGCCGGCCGTGCACATCAACGAATTCATCATCGACGAACAGGGCTTTGTCGGCTGGATCAAGGAGATCCAGGTCGATAAATTGCTGATCCTCGACCTGCATCAGGAACCCCTGTTGCACCAGGAAGCCTGGGGCCTGAAACCGCGTGACATTTACCAGAGCCTGGCGCTGTATGCCCTGCTCGATCCGGACATCCACCTGGTCAACCTGACCGGCGCCGCAGGCTCGGGGAAAACCATCCTCGCCCTGGCCGCCGCCATCGAGCAGACCATGGTCACCAAGCGTTATCGCCGCATCATCGCCACCCGCAGCGTGCAGGGCCTGGACCAGGAAATCGGTTTCCTGCCCGGCACCGAGGCGGAAAAAATGGAGCCGTGGCTGGGGGCGATCACCGACAACCTCGAAGCCTTGCACATGGATGACGAAAACACCCATGGCAGCGTCGACTACATCCTCAGCAAAGTGCCGTTGCAGTTCAAATCCCTCAACTACATCCGGGGTCGCAGCTTCCAGCAAAGCCTGATTTTGATCGATGAATGCCAGAACCTTACGCCGCACCAGATGAAAACCATCATCACCCGTGCCGGCGCGGGCTCTAAAGTGGTGTGCCTGGGCAACCTGGCACAAATCGACACCCCTTACCTGTCCGCGACCAGCTCCGGGCTGACCTACCTGACGGAACGCTTCAAGGACTTCCCCAACGGCGTGCACATCGCCCTGCAAGGGGTTCCACGTTCGATTCTGGCGGAATACGCCGAATCCCATCTGTAACACCAACTGCAACCGGGCGACGATGCTGTCGCCCGGTTTCTACTGCGACATAAACGCGCGTACGCAAAATTGACCTACAGGTTTACAATCCCTGCTTCTGATCAGGAGTATCCCTGTGCTAACTCATCTCGATTCCCAAGGTCGCGCCCACATGGTCGACGTCACTGAAAAAACCGTGACGTTCCGTGAAGCGGTGGCCGAAGCGCGGGTGCGTATGCTGCCCGGCACCCTGAAAATGATCGTCGACGGCGCCCACCCCAAGGGCGACGTATTCGCCGTGGCGCGGATCGCCGGGATCCAGGCGGCGAAGAAGACCAGTGATTTGATCCCCCTGTGTCACCCGCTGATGCTCACTGGCGTCAAGCTTGAACTCAGTGCCGAAGGCGACGACGCGGTACATATCGTCGCCCGCTGCAAGCTGTCCGGCCAGACTGGCGTGGAGATGGAAGCGCTGACCGCGGCCAGTGTCGCTGCCCTGACGATCTACGATATGTGCAAGGCCGTGGACCGTGGCATGACCATCGAAAGTATTCGCCTGCTGGAAAAACTCGGCGGCAAAAGTGGGCATTTCAAGGCGGATGAACAATGAGTATCACAGTGCTGTTTTTTGCCCGCTACCGCGAAGCCGTGGATCTGGACTCGCTGGAGGTCGAAGGCGATTTTGCCACGGTTGAGGCCGTGCGCCAGGCGTTGGCAGCAGATCCCGAATTTGAAGTGCTCAACGAAACCGGTTTGATGTGCGCTCGCAATGAAGAGCTTTGCTCGCTCGACGAGCCGCTGGCTGACGGCGATGAAGTGGCCTTTTTCCCCCCAGTGACCGGAGGCTAAGCATGGCGATTCGTGTGCAGGCCCAGCCCTTTGATCCAGGCGCGGAAGTCAACGCCATGCACGCGGCTAACGTTGGTGTTGGCGCGGTGGTGAGTTTTGTCGGTTACGTGCGCGACTTCAACGACGGCCTCGATGTGGCGGGAATGTTCCTGGAGCACTATCCAGGCATGACCGAAAAGGCCCTCGGCAAGATCGCCGTGGAGGCTGAACAACGCTGGCCGTTGCTCAAACTGGAAGTGTTGCACCGCATCGGCGCCTTGGAGCCCGGCGAACCTATTGTTTTCGTTGCCGCTGCCAGTGCTCATCGCCAGGCGGCCTTTGATGCCTGCGCGTTTGTGATGGACTACCTGAAGACGCGTGCGCCGTTCTGGAAGAAAGAAAACACCAACGAAGGGGCGCGCTGGGTGGAAGGGCGCGACAGCGATCATGCTGCGGCCGATCGCTGGAAATAAATAGTGGGTGCTGTACTTGTGGTGAGTGGGCTTGTTGTGTCGATCCGACAAGCCCGTTCGCCACAGGGTTATTCTGAGGTTTTCAGCCTGTGTGGCGACAACATCGCCTCTGTCAACCCAAACCCTGCCAGTGCCTGCGGCAACTTCTCACCCCGCACCAGCGCCGCACTGGCCTGACCCATGGCTGGCGATGTTTGAATCCCATAACCACCCTGAGCGGCAACCCAGAACAACCCCTCCACCTGCGGATCAAACCCGCACACCAGGTCCCCATCACTGACAAAACTGCGCAACCCGGCCCACGTTCGTGTCGGGCGGCGGATAGTCAGGGTGGTGGCTTCTTCGATCTGATAGATGCCCATGGCAATGTCCAGCTCTTCAGGCTGCACATCATGGGGCTCGACGGGGTCGGCATTGGCCGGTGAGCCGAGGAACATGCCCGCGTCGGGTTTCATATAGAACGAACCGTCGAGGGCCGCCAACTCCGGCCAGGAATGGATGTCTAGTTCGGGAGGAGGCGCGAAGATGAATGCGCTACGCCGCTTGGGTTGCAGGCCGATTTTTCGGGCACCGGCCAGTTCGCCGAGAGTATCGGCCCATGCGCCAGCGGCATTGATAATAACCGGGGCGCTGAAGCGTTGTTGTGAGGTGCGGATCAGCCACTGACCCTGGCTGTCGCGGGTCAGTTGCAGCACCTCATTGTCGGTGTGGATTTCACCGCCATTGCGCCGAATGCCACGCAAGTAACCCTGATACAGCGCGTCGGTATCGATGTCACAGACCGTCGGATCGTAAATTCCTCCATGGACCTTCTCCCGGCGCAGGATCGGCATCATGGCCATCGACTCCTCGACGTCGAGCAGCTGTGTTTCGGGCACCAGGGCCTTAGCACTCAGGTATTGGCGCTGCAACTCAGCGGGATCGCCAATCAAGTCCACCAGCAATTCACCACGAGGCGTGAGCAGTGGATGCTCGGCGAAACCTGTGGGCGGGTGATCGAAGAAGGCGCGGCTGCCGAGGGTGAGGGCACGCACTTGGGGCGTACCGTAGGCAGCGATATACAGGGCGGCCGAGCGGCCGGTGGAGTGGTAACCCGGCAGCGATTCGCGCTCCAGCACGATGACGCGGGCATGTTGCGACAGCCAGTAACCGGCGGAGGCCCCAGCGATTCCACCGCCGATAATGATGTAGTCGGCCTGGTTCATGTGTTCCTCCTTGAAGGCTCTTCTGTAGGAGCGAGCTTGCTCGCGAAAAACTCAAGGGCACCGCGTTTATCCAGGATGCACGCGTTATCGTTAACGTTTTTCGCGAGCAAGCTCGCTCCTACAGAAAGCGGCGTAGTCCTTAAGGGCGTTTGCGCTCTACGGCTCGCAACAAATGCGTGGTCGGCGTTTCGCAACTGATCTTGCGGCCCAGCAGGGTTTCGATCGACGGCAACTGATAGGAGTCATCTTCACCGGCAAAGCTGATGGACACGCCTGCGGCACCTGCGCGACCGGTACGGCCGATGCGGTGTACGTAGTCGTCCGGTACTTCCGGCAGGGTGAAGTTGATCACGTGGCTGATGCCTTCGATATGAATCCCACGGCCAGCCACGTCGGTGGCTACCAGCACGCGAATCTTGCCTTCGCGAAAACCTTCCAGCGTCTTGATACGCTTGTGCTGCGGTACGTCGCCGGACAATTGCGCAGCGTTGACGCCGTCACGCACCAGGCGCTCTTCGATGCGCCGCACTTCGTCCTTGCGGTTGGCAAAGACCATGACCCGTTCCCAGCCGTTGTCGTTGATCAGGTTGTAGAGCAACTTGTACTTGTCGGCGCCGGCAACGGCGTAGATGTGCTGTTCGACGTTTTCGCTGGCAACGTTCAGCGCTTCGATCTCGACGATGGACGGCTCAGTGGTCCACTGCTTGGCGAGGTTCATCACGTCTTCAGTGAAGGTCGCGGAGAACAGCAGGGTCTGGCGTTCGTCTTTCGGCGGGGTCTGGCGAATGATCTGACGCACTTGCGGGATGAAACCCATGTCGAGCATGCGGTCGGCTTCGTCCAGCACCATCACTTCGACCATGTCCAGGTGCACGTCGCCGCGCTGGTTGAAGTCCAGCAAACGGCCCGGTGTGGCTACCAGGATGTCGCAGTGGCGCGCTTCCAGGTGCTTGAGCTGTTTGTCGAAGTCCATACCGCCCACGAACGTCATGACGTTGAGGCCGGTGTACTTGGTCAGGTCGGCGGCGTCCTTGGCGATCTGCACCACCAACTCCCGGGTCGGAGCGATGATCAGCGCACGGGGCTCGCCCATGTAGCGCTCTTTGGGCGGCGGGGTTTGCAGCAGTTGAGTGATGATCGAGATCAGGAACGCGGCGGTCTTGCCGGTGCCGGTCTGCGCGCGACCGATGGCGTCTTTACCCGCCAGGGTGAAACCCAGTACTTGCGCCTGGATCGGCGTGCAGTACGGGAAACCCAGGTCCTGGATGGCGTGCATCAGTTCCGGGGCGAGTTTGAAGTCGTGGAAACGGGTTTTGCCTTCCTGGGGTTCGACTGCGAAGTCTTCCAGTTTCCAGGGAATGACCACAGGTTTGGGCGCTCGCTCGCGGCGAGGCTTCTCCTGGAGCGGCTTCTCAGCGGGCTGTTCTTGCGCGGTTTCAACCGTGGCGGGTGTGGTCACCGGCTCTTTTTTTGGCGAGGCAACAGGTGCGGTCCGGCCTGGCTGCTGACCGTCATTGCGGCTGCCTTGAACGTGGGCGTGGGCACTGGAACCAGGCGCGAGCTGCTCAGCCTCGCTTTTACCGAACATTTTCTTGAGTGCTTTGAGCACGGTCATCTCATCAATTGGTTAAGGAATGTACGCCGGCCAGTGTAATGCAAGAATCGGGCGCGGCGTAGTGCGTTGGTCATACGGCTACACAATGTGTGGTTTTCAGCCCAAATGAGTGGTCAACCAGGCACCGATATCGCGTATCTCCTCGGGTAACACTTCGTGGCCCATTGGGTATTCCTGCCATGTCACGGTGACACCACGGGACTTCAAATGCTCATAAGCGCTACGGCCCATGGCGTTCTGTACCACGTCGTCGTACTGACCATGTAGGCACAGCACGGGAATACGCTGTTGGCTGGCAGATAATTGCAGCTCGTCGCTGAAGGTCGGTGCGTAAGTGGAGAGGGCAAGTACGCCACCCAAGGCACCCTGCCATTTCAGGAAGGCTGCGTGTAATACCACTGCGCCGCCTTGGGAAAAGCCGGCGAGAAAAATTCGCGAAGGGTCTATTCCGCTGGTTTTTTGCTCCTCGATCAAGTCGGTGACCATTTTCGCCGACTCATCAAGCTGTTCGCGGCTGATGGCTCGGGCCGGGCTCATGGCCAGAATGTCGTACCAACTGGGCATTTCATAGCCGCCGTTGATGGTCACCGCGCGAGTCGGTGCCTGGGGCAAAACGAGGCGTGTGGTCAGCAATGTTTCCTGCAGGGCTTCGGCTACCGGCAGGAAGTCGTAGCGATCGGCACCCAGGCCATGCAACCAGATAACGCAGGCGTCTGCGGGCTTGGCGGGCTGAAGAATCAAGGGTTCGGTCATGTCTGCTCCATTAATGTGCGCTCGCTCCGATTGGGTGCGTCGGGACGGTGCGCAGTCGGTTAATCAGTTAAGAAGATGTCGCAAGGTTGAATCTTTTGCTCTTGACCTGCGGCTGAATCGCTTTAGCCGTCACTGTGGTACGGCGCTTGCTATGCAGAAGCTGAGGTCAGCTCTCTCTTACGGCGGTAACACTATCAGTCACAACCGTATGGGGGATAGCAAGACCATTGATGGACGTTTGCCACTGCCTGTTACGGGCTTCGCAAACATGAAAGGGCTATCGCCCGTTCGGCTGTTTAGTGAGGGCAAGACGATCCATTGATGGACTTTCTCCTACTGGACTTATAGCGACAGCCTGATGCCGTTTGACCCCAAAAAAAGCCAACACGGGTCGATTTCGCCTCAAAAGGGTGCGGCAGGGCTCAAGCTCCGACACAACAAGAGCAAACTGGAGGTTTGAATGAAGGTATTGAAATCCACCCTGGCCATCGTGACCGCGGCCGCCGTATTGGGTGTCAGTGGTTTCGCCCAGGCCGGCGCCACTCTGGATGCCGTGCAGAAGAAAGGCTTTGTGCAATGTGGCGTGAGCGACGGTTTGCCGGGCTTCTCGGTACCGGATGCCAGCGGCAAGATCCTCGGGATCGACGCTGACATTTGCCGTGCCGTGGCCGCTGCCGTTTTCGGCGACGCAACCAAGGTCAAATTCAGCCAGTTGAATGCCAAGGAGCGTTTCACCGCGCTTCAGTCCGGCGAAGTTGACGTGTTGTCGCGTAATACCACCTGGACCAGTTCCCGGGATTCGGGCATGGGCCTGGTGTTCGCTGGCGTGACTTACTACGACGGCATCGGCTTCCTGGTAAACAACAAGCTGGGCGTGAAAAGTGCCAAGGAACTGGACGGCGCGACCATCTGCATCCAGGCCGGTACCACCACTGAGCTGAACGTTTCCGACTACTTCCGTGGCAACAACCTCAAGTACACCCCGATCACCTTCGACACCTCCGACGAAAGCGCCAAGTCGCTGGAATCCGGTCGTTGCGACGTGTTGACCTCGGACAAATCCCAGCTCTACGCACAACGCAGCAAGCTGGCGTCCCCTGGCGACTACGTGGTTCTGCCGGAAACCATCTCCAAGGAGCCTCTGGGCCCGGTCGTGCGTAAAGGCGACGAAGAGTGGTTCAGCATCGTCAAGTGGACCCTGTTCGCCATGCTCAACGCCGAAGAAGCCGGTATCACTTCGAAAAACGTTGAAGCCGAAGCCAAATCCACCAAGAACCCTGACGTCGCTCGTCTGCTGGGCGCCGACGGTGAATACGGCAAGGACCTGAAGGTTCGCAAGGACTGGGTCGTGCAGATCGTCAAGCAAGTGGGTAACTACGGCGAAGTGTTCGAGAAGAACCTGGGCAAGAACACCCCTCTGGCTATCGACCGTGGCTTGAACGCGCTGTGGAACAACGGCGGCATTCAATACGCACCACCTGTGCGCTGATCGCTGATGGTTCTATCACCCGGTGGGCCAACCGCCGGGTGATGTTCTGTACCATTATTTCTGGGGCACTTCATGCAAAATCAAATCGGCGCACCAAAGCAGAAGCTCAGCTTCAGCGATCCAAAAGTGCGTGCGTGGCTATTTCAGATCATCACCATTGTCGCGGTGGTCTCGCTGGGCTGGTACCTGTTCAACAACACGCAAACCAACCTTCAGCACCGGGGCATTACCTCGGGTTTTGACTTCCTTGAGCGCAGTGCCGGCTTCGGCATCGCTCAGCATCTGATCGACTACACGGAATCGGACAGCTACGCCCGGGTCTTTGTGATCGGCCTGCTCAACACCTTGCTGGTGACCGTTATCGGCGTGGTCCTGGCGACCCTCCTCGGTTTCATTATTGGTGTGGCGCGGCTGTCGCCGAACTGGATCATCAGCAAACTGGCGACTGTGTATGTGGAAGTGTTCCGCAACATCCCGCCGCTGCTGCAAATCCTGTTCTGGTACTTCGCGGTGTTCCTGACCATGCCGGGGCCGCGTAACAGTCATAACTTCGGTGACACCTTCTTTGTCAGCAGTCGTGGCCTGAACATGCCGGCCGCCATTGCGGCGGACGGATTCTGGCCGTTCGTGGTCAGCGTTGTGGTGGCGATCATCGCCATCGTGCTGATGACCCGCTGGGCCAACAAGCGCTTTGAAGCCACTGGCGTGCCGTTCCACAAGTTCTGGGTGGGCCTGGGCCTGATCCTGGTGATGCCTGCATTGTGCGCGTTGTTGTTCGGTGCACCGGTGCATTGGGAAATGCCGGAACTCAAGGGCTTCAACTTCGTTGGCGGCTGGGTGTTGATTCCAGAACTGCTGGCGCTGACCCTGGCCCTGACGGTGTACACCGCGGCGTTTATCGCCGAGATCGTGCGCTCCGGGATCAAGTCGGTCAGCCACGGCCAGACCGAAGCAGCCCGCTCCCTGGGCCTGCGCCCTGGCCCAACGTTGCGCAAAGTCATCATTCCGCAAGCGTTGCGGGTGATCATTCCGCCGCTGACCAGCCAATACCTGAACCTGGCGAAAAACTCGTCTCTGGCGGCCGGTATCGGTTACCCGGAAATGGTTTCGTTGTTTGCCGGCACGGTGCTCAACCAGACCGGCCAGGCCATCGAAGTCATTGCTATCACCATGAGCGTGTACCTGGCGATCAGCATCAGCATTTCCCTGCTGATGAACTGGTACAACAAGCGCATTGCGCTGATCGAGCGGTGAGGAAACGCCCATGAGTACGCATACTTTCAAACCCGATATGCCGCCACCGAGCAAAATTTTCGGGCCGATGGCGTGGATACGCGCCAACATGTTTTCCAGCTGGCTCAATACCCTGCTGACGCTGTTGGCGTTCTACCTGATCTACCTGGTGGTGCCACCGATTCTCAGCTGGGCAATCATCGACGCTAACTGGGTCGGTACAACCCGCGCCGACTGCACCAAGGAGGGCGCCTGCTGGGTGTTTATCCAACAGCGCTTCGGGCAGTTCATGTACGGCTACTACCCCAGCGAGCTGCGCTGGCGTGTGGACATGACTGTGTGGCTGGCCATCGTTGGCGTGGCGCCGCTGTTTATCTCGCGCTTTCAACGCAAGGCAGTCTACGGCCTGAGTTTTTTGGTGCTGTATCCGATCATTGCCTACTTCCTGCTGCATGGCGGGATCTTCGGCCTGACCAACGTGGCGACCAGCCAATGGGGCGGCCTGATGCTGACTCTGGTGATCGCTACCGTCGGTATCGCCGGGGCCTTGCCGTTGGGCATTCTGCTGGCGCTGGGGCGCCGCTCGAACATGCCGGCGATTCGGGTGGTCTGCGTGACCTTCATCGAGTTCTGGCGCGGCGTGCCATTGATCACCGTGCTGTTTATGTCTTCGGTGATGTTGCCGTTGTTCCTGCCTGAAGGCATGGGCATCGACAAGTTGCTGCGGGCCTTGATCGGCGTGATCCTGTTCCAGTCGGCCTATGTCGCTGAAGTAGTGCGCGGTGGTTTACAGGCGATTCCCAAGGGTCAGTACGAAGCGGCTGCGGCGATGGGCCTGGGCTACTGGCGCAGCATGGGCCTGGTGATCTTGCCCCAGGCGTTGAAGATGGTGATTCCGGGCATCGTCAACACCTTCATTGCGCTGTTCAAGGACACGAGTCTGGTGATCATCATCGGCCTGTTCGACTTGCTCAACAGCGTCAAGCAAGCCGCCGCCGACCCGAAATGGCTGGGGATGGCCACCGAAGGCTACGTGTTCGCGGCCCTGGTGTTCTGGATTTTCTGTTTTGGTATGTCTCGCTATTCCATTCATTTGGAACACAAGCTGGACACAGGCCACAAGCGCTAAGGCTGTACCTAATTTAGGAATTAAGTGATGAGCGAAGCGATCAAACAGCCTGCAAGCCCTGAAGGCATTATCCAGATGCAGGGCGTCAACAAGTGGTACGGCCAGTTCCATGTGTTGAAAGATATCAATCTCAACGTCAAGCAGGGCGAGCGTATCGTGCTGTGTGGCCCGTCGGGTTCCGGCAAGTCCACCACCATCCGCTGCCTTAACCGCCTGGAAGAACACCAGCAAGGCCGCATCGTGGTCGATGGCGTGGAGCTGACCAACGACCTCAAGCAGATCGAAACGGTCCGCCGTGAAGTCGGCATGGTGTTCCAGCACTTCAACCTGTTCCCGCACCTGACCATCCTGCAAAACTGCACGCTGGCGCCGATGTGGGTGCGCAAGATGCCCAAGCGCAAGGCTGAAGAAATTGCCATGCATTACCTGGAGCGCGTGCGCATTCCGGAGCAGGCCCACAAGTTCCCGGGGCAACTGTCCGGCGGCCAGCAACAGCGCGTGGCGATTGCCCGGGCGCTGTGCATGAAGCCGAAAATCATGCTGTTCGATGAGCCGACGTCGGCACTCGATCCGGAAATGGTGAAAGAGGTGCTGGACACCATGATCGGCCTGGCTGAAGACGGCATGACCATGCTCTGCGTAACCCACGAGATGGGCTTTGCCCGTACTGTGGCGAACCGGGTGATCTTCATGGACAAGGGTGAGATCGTTGAACAGGCGGCGCCGAATGACTTCTTCGATAATCCGCAGAATGATCGGACCAAGTTGTTCTTGAGCCAGATTCTGCATTGATCTGTGGATGATGCTTAAAAGTAAACCCGGCCTAGTGCCGGGTTTATTGTTTGGGGCTCAGGAAACCGTGAGGTTTTCATGTTCCTTGTGCTCGGTGTATTTGAAGGTTCCCCGCACTTCTGGAATTCCCCGCCAGAAAGATCATCGACACGCCGCTCCATGCCTTTGACGCTAATGGTTGCGCAGCGACCCTTGAAACCCGTCATGGCGTTGTCACGTAAACAACCCTAGTACGTTGCCCTTGTAGGTAAGTCTGACTACCATGCAGGGAAATTCATCCTATGATTGGATGAAAGGCGAATCCTATGACAGACATTGCTCCACTGATAAAACGCTCCCTGGTTGATCAGGCCCTGGAGCAACTGCGCCAGCGTATCAACCAGGGGAAATGGGCGATCGGTGAGCGCCTGCCTACCGAACCCGAGCTGTCCGCCGAACTGGGCATCAGCCGCAATACCGTGCGCGAGGCCATGCGCGTGCTGGCGTTTTGCGGGTTGATCGAGATTCGCCAGGGCGATGGCAGTTACCTGCGCTCAATGACCGACCCGCTGGGGGCGATGAAAGCCTTGTCCCACTGCTCTCTGGCCCAGGCCCAGGAGACGCGGCAGATTCTCGAAGTCGAAGCCATAGGCCTGGCTGCGCTACGCCGTACCGATGAAGACCTACACGCCCTGCGCCTGGCATTAAGCGCCAGCGGCGAGCATTACCACGGCGATCTGGAGCACTACATCAGCTGCGATCTGGTGTTCCACAAACGCCTGGTGGACGCCGCCCACAACCCCGCCTTGAGCGAGCTGTACCAGTACTTCTCCAGCATCGTCGGCGCCCAGTTGCGCCAAACCCTCAATATCAAACCTCGCCGCCAATCGGTGTTCGACCTGCATGCCGAGCTGCTCGATGCGGTGGAGCAACAGGACCCGGAACGTGCCAAGGCCCTTTGCCGGCAGTTGATCAATGAACCTTGAAGCCGAGAACATCATGTTCAGTACAGAAAAGCGCCGTACAGAAAAGCGCCGTACAGAAAAGCTCCGGCCTGAAAATACCCCGCGCAAGGCCGAGCTGGAAGAGCTGCTGATCGATGCCGAAGCCGATGATGACGAGGTTCAGCACAATCATCCGCTGGTGAGTCGCCCCTGGCTGTTGCTGCTGGGCTTGATCCTGGTGGCGCTGAACTTGCGTCCGGCGTTGTCGAGCATGTCGCCCTTGCTCAGCGAAGTGTCCGTCAGCCTCGGCCTGTCGGCGGCCAAGGCTGGTCTGCTGACCACTTTGCCGGTGTTGTGCCTGGGGCTGTTCGCGCCGCTGGCGCCAATCCTCGCCCGGCGTTTTGGTGCCGAGCGGGTGGTGTTGGGGATTTTGCTGACCCTGGCTTGCGGCATCATCCTGCGCAGTTCCTTCGGCGAAGTCGGATTGTTTGCTGGCAGCCTGCTGGCCGGCGCCAGCATCGGCATCATCGGCGTGCTATTGCCCGGTATCGTCAAGCGTGACTTCGCCAAGCAGGCGGGAACCATGACTGGCGTCTACACCATGGCCCTGTGCCTGGGGGCGGCGCTGGCGGCCGGTGCCACTGTGCCGTTGAGCCAGTATTTTGGTGATAGCTGGGCCATCGGCCTGGGTTTCTGGATTCTTCCGGCGTTGGTGGCTGCACTGTTCTGGCTGCCCCAGGTTGGCCAGAAACACGGCGCCCACCACGTGGCCTATCGCGTGCGCGGCTTGCTGCGTGATCCGCTGGCCTGGCAGGTGACGTTGTACATGGGGCTGCAATCGTCCCTGGCCTACATCGTATTTGGCTGGTTGCCGTCGATCCTGATCGGTCGTGGCTTGACGGCGACCCAGGCAGGCCTGGTGCTTTCAGGTTCGGTGCTCGTGCAACTGGCCAGCTCCCTGGCGGCGCCTTGGTTGGCTACGCGCGGCAAGGACCAGCGCCTGGCTATCGTGGTGGTGATGCTGCTGACCCTCGGCGGCCTGTTCGGTTGCCTGTATGCACCGCTGGACGGTTTGTGGGGCTGGGCGATTCTGCTGGGCCTGGGGCAGGGTGGTACGTTCAGCCTGGCGCTGACTTTGATTGTGCTGCGCTCGCGGGACTCCCACGTGGCGGCCAACTTGTCGAGCATGGCCCAGGGATTTGGCTACACCCTGGCGTCCCTCGGCCCCTTCGCGGTCGGCCTGGTGCATGACTGGACCGGCGGCTGGGCGGCCGTGGGCTGGATTTTCGCGGTGATCGGTCTCGGTGCGATCATTGCGGGCCTCGGCGCCGGGCGTGCGTTGTATGTGCAAGTCACCAGCGAGAAGCTCTGAACCTACAGATAGACCACTTCCAGTGGCGCCTATGCTCGCAGTTGCGGCATGGTGCCTTATGGCCTTACCCGCGGCATTCCCGCCATAAATGCCGATAGTGTTCCAGGTGCTTGCGCACTATCTTACGTAGCCGCCACCCTTTCGGAGCCTGCCCATGAGCGACGCCCATAACGCCCTGATCACTGAGTTCTACAGCGCTTTGCAGCGGTTGGATGCTGAGGCCATGAGCGCTTGCTACACCGATGATGTGGTGTTCAGCGATCCGGCATTTGGCGAGTTGTGCGGGCGAGATGCAGGGGATATGTGGCGCATGCTGACCACACGGGCCAAGGATTTTTCTCTGACCTTCGACGGGGTACATAGTGATGAAATCACCGGTAGCGCCCATTGGGTGGCGACGTATCTGTTCAGCCAGACCGGCAATACAGTGGTCAACGTCATCCAGGCGCGCTTTGTCTTTCGCGATGGCAAGATCTGCGAACACCACGATCACTTCGACTTGTGGCGCTGGTCCCGCCAGGCTCTCGGTACCAAGGGCCTGCTGCTGGGTTGGACGCCGCTGGTGCGCAATGCGGTGCGTGCCCAGGCGTTGAAAGGGTTGAAGGCGTTCCAGGCCAGTCGTTGATAAGATTGGCGCTCTTTTCGTTTGCCAGAACAGTCTGTGAATAGTCCTTCTACCTGTGCTGAAGTTGAGCCAGCAGCGCCCAAAACGTGGTTCGTCTACTTGGTGCGCGCAGCCAATGGCTCGCTGTATTGCGGGATCAGCAATGATCCGCTGCGCCGCTTTGCCTCGCATCAGAGCGGCAAGGGCGCACGGTTTTTTCTCTCCAGCCCGGCGGTGGCGCTGGTCTACACCGAGGTTTGTTCCAGCAAGAGCGAAGCCCTGCGTCAGGAGCGGCTGATCAAAAAGCTGAAAAAAAGCGCCAAGGAATGCCTGGCGGCCAGTGGCTTATCAATTTGACTGATAAGTTCCCATCAGGCAGATGGGTAGGCTGTCTGGTTTTCTCACGCTAAGCTGCAAGTCCACTCGTTTAGCGGATTCCAGCATGTCTGAGTTGATTCTTCACCATTACCCGGCATCCCCATTCGCGGAAAAAACTCGTCTGATGCTGGGCTTCAAAGGCCTTTCCTGGCGGTCGGTGCATATCTCGCCAGTGATGCCCAAGCCCGATCTGACCGCCCTGACCGGCGGCTACCGCAAAACCCCGGTGTTGCAGGTTGGGGCCGATATTTACTGCGATACCGCGATGATTGCCCAGCGCCTGGAACAGGCAAAAGCCACCCCGGCGCTCTTTCCTGAAGGCCAGGAGATGATCACCCAAACCTTTGCCGCCTGGGTCGATTCGGTGGTGTTCGCCCATGCCGTCAGCCTGGTGTTCCAACCTGAGTCGGTGGCGGTGCGCTTTGCCAAGTTACCGCCGGAAGCGGTCAAGGCATTTGTCGCCGACCGGACCGCGTTGTTCTCCGGTGGCGCGGCCGTCCGTGTGCCTGCCGAGCAGGCGCGCCATCAATGGCCAGCCATTATGGCGCGCCTGGAGCAACAGTTGCAGCGTGAGCAGGGGGACTTCCTGTTTGGCGAACCGTCGATTGCCGACTTCGCCATGGCGCATCCGTTGTGGTTTCTCAAAGCGACGGCCGTGACATCGCCTCTGGTCGACGTTTATCCCGCCGTATCTACCTGGCATGCACGGGTCATGGGGTTTGGCCATGGTTCGGCGACTGAAATGAGCGCCGAGCAAGCCCTGGAGGTGGCACGAAACGCCACGCCAGCAGCATTGCCGGATGAGTTGTTCGAAGAGCCGAATGGCTTCAAGGCCGGCCAGCAGGTAACCATCGCTGCGACCGACTATGGCGTCGACCCTGTGGCGGGTGAGTTGATGTTCGCCGGTCGCGAGGCGTTGATCCTGCGCCGTACCGATGAGCGTGGCGGCACAGTGCATGTGCACTTTCCACGATTCGGGTTTCGCATTCAGGCTCAGTAGGCAGGCGGTTTAATGTAGGCGCTGGCTTGTCGGGTCGTCGCATAGGGATCTATGTATTGTTGCGGACAGGATTCTGGGGTTGTGGGCAATAGGTTGGGTTGGGCTGGGTGGGTACATATCCGTTATTTTGGTTGGGGCTGATTAGGGTTACGCCCTTACGGCGTGTCACTTTCGAAAAGCCGGAATGCCGGCCCAGACGAAAGTAACCAAAGCGCTCTTGCCCCACCACTCGGTGCCTCGCTTAGGCTCGGCATGCCTTCTCTGCGGCATTGCTCCGTGGGCCGCCGCGATGGGCCATCCTTGGCCCAGCGCGGCTAAACCGGCGTCCTGCCGGTTTACCCACGGATCAATGCCTGCGTTCAGCCAGCGTGGTTTAACGGGGCGCCTTAGATCAAAAGCAAAAGCACGGCGGCCTGGTAGCCGACCTGAGTGGTGAAAAGCAAGAGCAGATCCCATGCCCACTGCCCACTGCCCACTGTAGGAGCGAGCTTGCTCCGGGCGGCGTTCCGACGATGGTCGTTAACGATGACATGGGCTTCCTGGATGAATGCGGTGCCCTCAGGCTCTTCGCGAGCAAGCTCGCTCCTACAGAGAAGCGGATCGACCCCGGCACTAGCTTTTGCTCTGCTTTTGATCAGGCTCTGGATCTGCCTGCCCATAAAACCAGAGGCCGAACGCAGGTATTGCGCAGTGGGTAAACCGGCAAGGATGCCGGTTTAGCCGCGCTGGGCCAGGGGGTAACCCTAAGCCGCCGTTACCGCAGCAACGGATATGTACTCAAACCTGCCCCAAAATATCAGCATCAACAACCTCAAGAGAGGTGTAGATACCAACGGCCATCGCAGGCAAGCCAGCTCTCAGACAAATCCGTGTGCGGCTTTGGTTATTTGAGCGCCGCCATGATCGCATCCGGGTTGTAATCGCGAATCAGCGTGCCATTCACGTCCACAAACGGAATCCCACCACCGCCCAGGGCCTCATAGGCCTTGCGCGCCTGGGCGTCCTTTTCGATATCGACGACCTTGTAGGGAATGCCCTTCTGATCGAGAAAACGTTGTGTCTGCTTGCAGTAGCCGCACCAGTCGGTGGCGTACAACACCACCTTGGCGTTGACCCTGACCTGCTCTGACACTACCTGCGATGGGTTGAATACCCGCTCGATCTTGCCCCAGTTCTGGAAAACCACAACCACCAGCAACACCAGCAGAACTTTCTTCAGCGCACCACCCAGCATCAGTTACGGCGCTTGAGCTGGTCAGTCAACTGGGTCGGCAGGCCCTTGATGATCAGGGTGCCAGCGGCTTCGTCGTATTCGATCTTGTCGCCCAGCAGGTGCGCTTCAAAGCTGATGGACAGGCCTTCGGCGCGCCCGGTGAAGCGGCGGAACTGGTTAAGGGTGCGTTTGTCGGCCGGGATTTCCGGCGACAAGCCGTAATCCTTGTTGCGGATGTGATCGTAGAAGGCTTTCGGCCGTTCTTCGTCAATCAGCCCCGACAGTTCTTCCAGGCCCATGGGCTCGCCAAGCTTGGCCTGGCTGCTGGCGTAGTTCACCAAGGTCTTGGTTTTCTCGCGAGCGGATTCGTCCGGCAGGTCTTCGCTTTCAACGAAGTCGCTGAAGGCCTTGAGCAGGGTGCGGGTCTCGCCCGGGCCGTCGATACCTTCCTGGCAGCCGATAAAGTCGCGGAAGTACTCCGAGACCTTTTTGCCGTTCTTGCCCTTGATAAAGGAGATGTATTGCTTGGACTGCTTGTTGTTCTGCCACTCGGACACGTTGATCCGCGCAGCGAGGTGCAGTTGGCCCAGGTCCAGGTGGCGCGAGGGCGTCACGTCCAGCTCATCGGTCACCGCCACGCCTTCACTATGGTGCAGCAGGGCGATGGCAAGGTAGTCGGTCATGCCTTGTTGATAGTGGGCAAACAGCACATGGCCGCCGACGGAAAGGTTGGACTCTTCCATCAGCTTTTGCAGATGCTCGACCGCCACGCGGCTGAAGGCAGTGAAATCCAGGCCACCGTCGAAATATTCCTTCAACCAGCCGCTGAACGGGTGCGCGCCCGACTCGGCATGGAAAAACCCCCAGGCCTTGCCTTGTTTGGCGTTATAGCTCTCGTTGAGGTCGGCAAGCATGTTCTCGATGGCAGCCGACTCGGCAAGCTCGGAGTCGCGGGCGTGGAGAATTGCAGGGGTGCCGTCGGGTTTTTTGTCGATCAGGTGGACGATGCAATGACGGATCGGCATAGGCTTCTCGGCTGGTTGAGTGGGAGTGGTTGGCCTCCCGGAAAAAGTCGCCAGTGTACCGCACCCGCTGGTCGCGGCGGTGTCCGAAGGGTACTTCGGGAGTCGTCCGACGACCCATATGTGTTTTTTTCACGATTTAGAACGATAAAGCTGACCAAATGGGTAGGTAGAGGCGGATATTTCCCCGTCTCTGTGCTAGTTTTGCCCCGTCTTACGCGATGTCTCGGCGTTAAGCGTGCATTCAGCATTTGTCAGGTCGAACCAAACCCCGTTTCAGGCATCTATAACCCCGATCTTCGTGGTTATAGCCTCGGGTGCCAGGCCTTACGGTCGGGCTCGATGGCTGACACTGCACTCTGCAATCCACATGAATTTGATAGGGAAGGAACACCACAATGGCTATTACTAAAGACCAACTGATCGCTGATCTGGCTGAAGCTGTAGACGCACCGAAAACTACCGTGCGCGCACTTCTGGACCAACTGAGCCAGATCGTTGCTGACCAGCTGGAAAACGGCGGCGAAATCACTCTGCCAGGCGTTGGCAAATTGAAAGTGACCGAGCGTCCTGCCCGTACTGGCCGTAACCCTTCGACTGGCGCTGCCATCGAAATCGCTGCAAAGAAAGTTATCAAGCTGGTTGTGGCCAAAGGCCTGACCGACTCGATCAACAAGTAAGACGCAGCAAAAAAAACCGTGCTCCGGAGCGATCCGGGCACGGTTTTTTGTTGCCTGCGATTTTGTTTTAACTGTAGACGCGAGGGGGACGCCTAGTTCTTGCTCGTGAAAAACGCCAGGATAGCGCGGGCATTCCGGAGAAGCGCGGAGCCCTTGCTCCTTGGGTTTAGTCTTTACGGGCCCAGCGCTGACGCCAGGTCTGCTGCTCGGATTTGGTCTGGAAGGTCCAGGCAACGAAGCGGCTCTGTTTCTGCCCCTGAGACATTTCCACCACCTGGCTTTCCAGCACTCCGGCCTTTTTCAGCGCGGTCTGGATTGCTGGCAGGTTGGACGCTTTTGATACCAGGGTGCTGAACCACAACACCTTTTGCTGGAAGTTCGTGCTCTCGGCGATCAACTGCGTGACAAACCGTGCTTCGCCGCCTTCACACCACAATTCGGCCGATTGGCCACCAAAATTGAGCACAGGCAGTTTACGTTTCGGGTCGGCCCGGCCTAGGGCGCGCCATTTGCGCTCGCTGCCTTTGGTCGCTTCATCCATGGAGGCATGGAACGGCGGGTTGCACATGGTCAGGTCAAAGCGCTCGCCCGGCTCCAGCAGGCCTAGCAGGATGTGCTTGGGGTTGCTTTGCAGGCGCAGCTGGATGGACTTGTTCAGCCCGTTGGACTGCACAATGGCCTTGGCAGCGGCCACGGCTGTCGGGTCGACTTCCGAACCGAGGAAGTGCCAGCGGTAATCGCTATAGCCGATCAACGGGTAGACACAGTTGGCGCCCATGCCGATGTCCAGCACCTTGACCGGCGCGCCACGGGGGATCACGCCCTCGTTGACGCTGGCCAGCAGGTCGGCCAGAAAGTGTACGTAGTCGGCACGCCCAGGAACCGGTGGGCACAGGTAATCAGCCGGGATATCCCAGTGATTGACGCCATAGAAGGACTTGAGCAGCGCCCGGTTGAACACCCGCACCGCATCCGGGCTGGCGAAGTCGATGCTTTCCTTGCCGTAGGGGTTGAGGATCACGAACTTGGCCAGTTCTGGCGTGGTCTTGATCAGCGCCGGGAAGTCGTAACGGCCCTGATGGCGGTTACGCGGGTGCAGGCTGGCCTTTTCCCGTGGAACGACGACCTTGGCCGGGGTTACGGGTTTAGGCTTCTTGCGCGGTGCTTTGGGTGTGCTGGGGGTGGTCATGGCTGCGTCGATTCTGGGTTTGCTTCAAGAGTGGCGGGTATTGTCACACATTCCAGAGTCGATTTCGGTCAAATGTGGGAGCCAGCTCCCACATTGATCGGGTTTTCAACAGGAAATATCGGTGTTCTGCCGGGCCAAAAAAAAGAGACCCGAAGGTCTCTTTTTTACACGGGCTCCACCTTACAGGCTGGAAATCCGCGCATGTTGTTCCGCCAACTTGCCCAACGCCTGTTCGGCTTCGGCCAGCTTGGCGCGTTCCTTGTCGATGACTTCCGCCGGAGCCTTATCAACGAAGGCAGCATTGGACAACTTGCCGCCAACCCGCTGCACTTCGCCTTGCAGACGCAGGATTTCCTTGTCCAGGCGCGCCAGCTCAGCCGCTTTGTCGATCAGGCCGGCCATGGGCACCAGCACTTCCATCTCGCCTACCAGTGCGGTAGCCGACAGCGGTGCTTCGACGCCAGCCGCTAATACGGTGATCGATTCCAGCTTGGCCAGCTTCTTGATCAGTGCATCGTTCTCGGTGAGGCGACGCTGATCTTCGGCACTGACGTTCTTCAGGAACAAGGTCAGCGGCTTGCCAGGACCAATGTTCATCTCGGCGCGAATGTTGCGGGTGCCGAGCATCAGCGCCTTGAGCCATTCGATATCGTCTTCAGCCGCCTGATCAATGCGCGCTTCGTTGGCCACCGGCCAAGGTTGCAGCATGATGGTCTTGCCTTCGATGCCAGCCAGCGGCGCCAGGCGCTGCCAGATTTCCTCGGTGATGAACGGCATGAACGGATGGGCCAGGCGCAGTGCCACTTCCAGAACGCGCACCAGGGTGCGACGGGTGCCACGCTGACGTTCGATTGGCGCGTTCTCGTCCCACAGCACTGGCTTGGACAGCTCCAGGTACCAGTCGCAATACTGGTTCCAGATGAACTCGTACAAGGCCTGGGCGGCCAGGTCGAAGCGGAACTGGTCGAGTTGGCGGGTCACTTCGGCTTCGGTGCGCTGCAGCTGGGAGATGATCCAGCGATCCGCCAGGGACAGCTCGACTTCTTCGCCGTTCTGTCCACAGTCTTCGCCTTTATCCAGTACGTAGCGGGCGGCGTTCCAGATCTTGTTGCAGAAGTTGCGATAGCCTTCGACGCGGCCCATGTCGAACTTGATGTCGCGACCGGTGGACGCCAGCGAGCAGAAGGTAAAGCGCAGAGCGTCGGTGCCGTAGCTGGCAATGCCGTCGGCGAACTCGTCGCGGGTCTGCTTTTCGATCTTTTTCGCCAGTTTTGGCTGCATCAGGCCCGAGGTGCGTTTTTGCACCAGGGTTTCCAGGTCGATGCCGTCGATGATGTCCAGTGGGTCAAGGACGTTGCCCTTGGACTTGGACATCTTCTGGCCCTGGCCATCGCGTACCAGGCCGTGGACGTACACGGTCTTGAACGGTACTTGCGGCGTGCCGTCTTCGTTCTTCACTAGGTGCATGGTGAGCATGATCATCCGGGCGACCCAGAAGAAAATGATGTCGAAGCCGGTAACCAGCACGTCGGTGGAGTGGAATTTTTTCAGGAACTCGGTCTGCTGCGGCCAGCCCAGGGTGGAGAAGGTCCACAAGCCCGAACTGAACCATGTGTCCAGTACGTCGTTGTCCTGTTGCAGCGCAATGTCCGGGCCGAGGTTGTGCTTGGCCCGCACTTCGGCTTCGTCGCGGCCAACGTAGACCTTGCCCGACTCGTCGTACCAGGCCGGAATGCGGTGGCCCCACCACAGCTGGCGGCTGATGCACCAATCCTGGATGTCACGCATCCACGAGAAGTACATGTTTTCGTACTGTTTAGGCACGAACACAATACGGCCGTCTTCCACTGCCGCAATCGCGGGTTCAGCCAGAGGCTTGGTGGAGACATACCACTGGTCGGTCAGCCAAGGCTCGATGATGGTGCCGGAGCGGTCGCCTTTCGGCACTTTCAGGCCGTGGTCGTCGACGCTGACCAGCAGGCCCGCTGCGTCGAAAGCTGCAACTATCTGCTTGCGCGCTTCAAAACGGTCGAGGCCGGCGTATTGGGCCGGGATCTTGCCGTCGATGCTTTCGTTTAGTTTGCCGTCGAGGTTGAACACCTGACAGGCCGGTAGTACAGCGGCGTTTTTGTCGAAGATGTTCAGCAGCGGCAGGTTGTGGCGCTTGCCGACTTCATAATCGTTGAAATCGTGGGCCGGGGTGATTTTCACACAGCCGGTGCCGAATTCTGGGTCGCAGTAGTCGTCAGCAATGATCGGGATGCGACGGCCAACCAAAGGCAGGTCGATGAACTTGCCGATCAGTGCTTTATAACGTTCGTCTTGCGGGTTCACGGCCACGGCGGCGTCGCCGAGCATGGTTTCCGGACGAGTGGTAGCGACGATCAGGTAGTCGTTGCCTTCGGCGGTCTTGGCGCCGTCGGCCAGCGGATACTTGAGGTTCCACAGGAAACCTTTCTCGTCGTGGTTTTCCACTTCAAGGTCGGAAATCGCCGTGTGCAGCTTGGTGTCCCAGTTGACCAGGCGCTTGCCGCGGTAGATCAGGCCGTCTTCATGCAGGCGCACGAAGGCTTCTTTCACAGATTCCGACAGGCCGTCGTCCATGGTGAAGCGCTCGCGGCTCCAGTCGACGGACGAACCCAAGCGACGAATTTGACGGCTGATGTTGCCGCCGGATTGATCTTTCCATTCCCATATTTTTTCCAGGAATTTTTCGCGGCCCAGGTCGTGACGGCTCTGGCCTGCGGCTTCCAGTTGGCGTTCCACCAGCATCTGGGTGGCGATGCCGGCGTGGTCGGTGCCCGGTTGCCACAGGGTGTTGCGGCCCTGCATGCGGCGGAAGCGGATCAACGCATCCATGATCGCATTGTTGAAGCCATGGCCCATGTGCAGGCTGCCAGTGACGTTCGGTGGCGGAATCATGATGGTGTAGGCATCGCCCGCGCCTTGCGGAGCGAAATAGTTCTCGGACTCCCAGGTCTTGTACCAGGAAGTTTCAATAGCGTGCGGCTGGTAGGTCTTATCCATGCGCGGCGGGACCCTAGTTGGCATTTATTCAGGAAAGCCGACAAGTATAACGGGGGATAGGGGAGAGGGGTAGGAGCGAGCTTGCTCACAAAAAACCTGAGGGCGGCGCGTTCATTCTGAACGCCCGCGTTATCGTTCACGACCTTCGTCGGAACGCCGCAGGAGCAAGCTCGCTCCAGGGGAACTGCTTAATTTTGATACTGGCTGAGCAACCGCTCCATTCGCGCATCCAGCCGACGCTTGATCTCGGTTTCGATATGCGGGGCGAAGTCGTCGATCACGTCCTGCATGATCAACTGCGCCGCGGCGCGCAGTTCGTTGTCCAGGTGCAGCAGAAGGGCGTCGGGCGTTTTTTCGGCAGCAGGTTCGGGTACCGCTTGTACAGCAGGCGTTTCGACAGGCTCTGGCGCGACAGGTTTGCCACCGACCATATCGAGCAACAGGGGAATTTGTACGTCGCCAGTGACGGCATCAGTCAAAAGCGGCGGCTGCAGATTGTCTTCACCGAGCAACTGGCGGATCGACTCAAGGTCATCCAGCAGATGGTCAGACGTTTTTAGCGGGTTTGGAGTGTCCATCGTGTGCTCAGAGTCGCTGTAACCGGTGATCTTGCAGAGAATAGCCCTGTTCGCGGTAGAAACGGAAACTCTCCCGCGCGGCCTGACGAATAGCTGGGTCTTCCACCACCACTTCTGCCACACGGGCGAAACCCTTGGCGAAGGCCGGTACTTTCAGGTCCAGGTTGACCAACAGGTCATGATGATCGCCGCAGCTATCTCCCAAGCCAAGTACTACCAGGCCATCGGGCTCTGATTCGGCGGGCCCATGAGGCACGAAGCTTTCGCCCTTGAAGCGCCACAGGCGGGCGTCAAGGTCATCACGCTGGGCGGCATCGATGCAATGCAGGTAAATGCGGTGGCCCATGCGCCAGGCTTTTTCGGTGAGTTTGCAGGCAAAGTCCAGGCGTGCCGAAGGATCGGCGCTGGGCAGGATATAGAAGTCGACTTGGGTCATTGCGGTTCCTGAACCCTGGCCGGCTAGTATGGAGCCGACCCGGGAATTGTAGGAGCGAGCTTGCTCGCGAAAAGCCTGAGGGCGCCGCGTGCATTCAGAATGCCCGCGTCATCGTTGACGATCTTCGTCGGAGGGCCGCCCGGAGCAAACTCGCTCTCCAGGGCTTAGGCCTTGGCGCGATCCAGCAGGTATTGGGTCAGCAGGGGCACCGGACGGCCAGTGGCGCCCTTGTCCTTGCCACCGCTTGTCCAGGCCGTGCCCGCGATGTCCAGGTGGGCCCAGTTGAAGTTCTTGGCAAAGCGCGACAGGAAGCAGGCTGCCGTGATGGTGCCGGCTTTTGGGCCGCCGATGTTGGCGATGTCGGCGAACGGGCTGTCCAGCTGCTCCTGGTACTCATCGAACAGCGGCAACTGCCAGGCGCGGTCGTCGGCTTGCTTGCCGGCGCTGAGCAGTTGCTCGATCAATTCGTCGCTATTGCCCAGCAGGCCCGAAGTGTGGGAGCCCAGGGCAACGATGCACGCACCGGTCAGGGTGGCGATGTCGATCACCGCTTGTGGCTTGAAGCGTTCGGCGTAGGTCAGGGCGTCGCACAGCACCAGGCGGCCTTCGGCGTCGGTGTTGAGGATTTCCACGGTCTGGCCGCTCAAGGTGGTGACGATGTCGCCCGGACGCGCTGCGCCGCCGCTTGGCATGTTCTCGGCGCAGGCCAGGATGCACACCAGGTTGATCGGCAGCTTGAGTTCGAGCACGGCGCGCAGGGTACCGAAGACACTGGCGGCGCCGCCCATGTCGTACTTCATCTCGTCCATGCCCAGGCCAGGCTTGAGGCTGATGCCACCGGTGTCGAAGGTGATGCCTTTACCCACCAGGGCGTACGGCTTCTCGGATTTCTTGCCGCCGTTGTATTGCATCACGATCAGGCGTGGCGGCTGGTCGCTGCCCTGGCCCACGGCGTAGAACGAGCCCATGCCCAGTTCCTTGATCTTCTTCTCATCGAGGACTTCGACTTTCAGGCCCTTGAATTCCTTGCCCAGCGCCTTGGCTTGTTCGCCGAGGAAGGTTGGGTGGCAGATGTTCGGTGGCAGGTTACCCAGGTCACGGGTAAACGCCATGCCGCCGGCGATGGCCTGGGCGTGGGTCACGGCGCGTTCAACTTCCGCCTGGGCGGCCTTGATGGTCAGCAGGGTGACTTTCTTCAGGGCACGGGGTTCGGTTTTCTGGCTCTTGAACTGATCGAAGACGTATTCGCCGTCCAACAGGGTTTCTGCCAGCAGACGGGTCTTGCCGTAGCTGTCGCGGCCCTTGACCACGATTTCGTCCAGTGCCAGTGCTGCATCGCTGCCGCCCAGGCCCTTGAGGGTATTGAGAATGGCGCTGATGATCTTGCGGAACGGACGGTCGCCCAGTTCGGCGTCCTTGCCCACGCCCACCAGCAATACGCGGTCGGCTTTGAGGTTAGGCAGGCTCTGCAGCAACAGACACTGGCCGACCTTGCCGGCCAGGTCGCCGCGCTTGAGCACGGCGCTGATGGCGCCACCGCTCAGTTCGTCCAGTTGTTTGCCGGCAGCGCCAAGCTTGCGGCCTTCGCCGACGGCGACCACGAGGGTGGCGGTTTTCAACGTTTCGGGGCTAACGCTTTTTACAACCAGTTCCATTTTCGGGTCCCTTATAAAGGTCAGTGAGCCTGGAGTCTGTACTCCGGCTTATAAGCTTGGCGGCCTGTAGGCCGCCTGCGACAAAGGCCGCAGTTTGAACCTCGCGGTCTTCGCCTGACAACCCTTGCCGGCAGCTTTGTGCGCCTGCTTGAGCATGTGCAGTGACAGGCGCGGACAATCCCATGATAATGCGTCATCTTTTTAGCCGGCCCGTGCCAATGGGTCGACTCGTTATACTTGCTTGTTTGGCCGCCTTAGCCTGACAACCCTGGAGTGTCTGGTTTGATCGTCTTCCGTTATCTGTCCCGCGAAGTCATGTTGACCCTGAGTGCCGTAAGCGCGGTATTGCTGGTCATCATCATGAGTGGTCGCTTCGTTAAATACCTGGCCCAGGCTGCCTCGGGCGCCCTTGATCCGGGCTCGCTGTTCCTGATCATGGGCTTTCGCTTGCCGGGTTTCCTGCAGCTGATTTTGCCGTTGGGCCTGTTTCTCGGGATTCTGCTGGCCTATGGCCGGCTGTATCTGGAAAGCGAGATGACCGTGCTCTCGGCCACCGGCATGAGCCAGCAGCGTCTGCTGGCCATGACCATGGTCCCGGCCACCGGCGTCGCTTTGGTGGTGGCCTGGCTGAGCCTGAGCCTGGCCCCCCAGGGCGCCATGCAGTTCCAGTTGCTGCTCAATAAACAGGACGCCATGACCGAGTTCGACACCTTGGTACCGGGTCGCTTCCAGGCGCTCAACGATGGTACTCGGGTGACCTATACCGAGACGTTGAGCGACGATCGCGCGAACCTGGGTGGCGTATTCATTTCCGAGAAGCGCCTGAGCCAGGACAAGAAAGACCGTGGTATTTCTGTGCTGGTAGCTGACTCGGGCCGCCAGGAAGTGCGCCCAGACGGCAGTCGCTACTTGATTCTGGAAAACGGCTATCGCTACGACGGTAACCCTGGCCAGGCGACTTATCGCGCCATTAAGTACGACACCTACGGCGTGATGCTGGCCAAGCCGGATATCAGCAGCGAAGTCACCGACCGCGACGCCATCCCGACCCTCGACCTGATCGGCAATAAGGAGCTGCGGGCCACCGCCGAGCTTCAATGGCGCCTGTCGTTGCCGCTACTGGTGTTTATCGTGACCCTGATGGCCGTGCCGCTGTCGCGCGTCAATCCGCGCCAAGGGCGCTTCCTCAAGCTGTTGCCGGCGATCTTGCTGTACATGGCTTACCTGACGATCCTGATTTCCGCCCGTGGCTCCCTGGAGAAAGGCAAGCTGTCGCCGACCCTGGGCTTGTGGTGGGTTCACGGAATCTTCCTGGCGATTGGGCTGTTGCTGCTTTATTGGGAACCGTTGCGGTTGAAGATGGCGAGTCGCCGCAGCATGAAGGAGTTGGCTCGTGGTTAAGCTCGACCGCTACATAGGTAGCAGCGTACTGATCGCAATCCTCGCGGTACTGGGGATTATTCTGGGCCTGGCGTCGTTGTTTGCCTTTATCGACGAAGTCGGCAGTGTCAGCGACACCTACACTGTGACTGACGTGCTGAGCTATGTGGCGCTGACGGCGCCTCGTCGTCTCTACGACATGATGCCGATGGCCGCGCTGATCGGTTGCCTGATCGGCCTCGGTAGCCTGGCCAGCAACAGCGAGCTGACCATCATGCGCGCGGCGGGTGTTTCCATCGGTCGCATCGTCTGGGCGGTCATGAAGCCGATGCTGGTGTTGGTGCTGGCCAGCGTCCTGGTCGGTGAGTATGTGGCGCCACCTGCTGAAGCGCTGGGTCAGGCCAATCGCGCCCTGGCCCAGGGCTCGGGTGATGCCCAGAGCTCCAGGCACGGCCTCTGGCACCGCCAGGGTGATGAATTTATCCACATCAACGCCGTACAGCCTGGCGGCTTGCTGATTGGTGTCACCCGTTATCACTTTGATAAAGAACGGCACATGTTGTCGTCCAGCTTTGCCAAGCGCGCACAGTTCGGCCAGGATCACTGGCAGTTGACCGACGTGACCACCACTTACTTTCGTAATGTTGGCATGGGCACCCAGGCCAGCACTGAAGTGATCAATGTGCCGACAGAGCGTTGGGACATTGCCTTGAGCCCGCAACTGCTCAATACCGTGATCATGATCCCGGAAAGCCTGCCGATCACCGGTTTGTGGGGCTATATCCACTACCTCAAGGATCAGGGCCTGAACAACGGCCGCTACTGGCTGGCGTTCTGGGTCAAGGTATTGCAACCGGTAGTGACGGCCGCCCTGGTGCTGATGGCGATCTCCTTTATCTTCGGCCCGCTGCGTTCGGTAACCCTCGGTCAGCGTGTATTCACAGGCGTACTGGTGGGCTTTACCTTCCGTATCGCCCAGGATTTGCTGGGGCCGTCGAGCCTGGTTTTCGGTTTCTCACCGTTATTCGCGGTGCTGGTGCCGACCACTATCTGCGCCTTGGCCGGGTTCTGGCTGTTACGCCGAGCCGGTTGATCCTGCGCTTATGAACAAAAAAATGCCCCGATTGCGAGATCGGGGCATTTTTGTTCTTGGTCACTGTTGGTGACGTCACGCCCGGGCATCAGGTACAATTCCCGGCTATTTTTCAGCGGGCAGTCTGCCTGCAGCCTTTTTGAGTGTTGATCCGTGAGTGATTTGAGTCATATCCGCAATTTCTCCATCATCGCCCACATTGACCATGGTAAGTCGACGCTGGCCGATCGATTCATCCAGATGTGCGGCGGCCTTGCCGAGCGTGAAATGGAAGCCCAGGTACTGGACTCCATGGACCTCGAACGCGAGCGCGGGATCACCATCAAGGCCCACAGCGTTACTCTGTATTACACCGCCCGCGATGGCATCAAGTACCAACTGAACTTCATTGACACCCCAGGCCACGTTGACTTCACCTACGAAGTCAGCCGGTCGCTGGCGGCCTGTGAAGGCGCGTTGCTGGTTGTAGACGCGGGGCAGGGCGTGGAAGCCCAGTCCGTGGCCAACTGCTACACCGCCATCGAACAAGGACTGGAAGTCATGCCGGTGCTGAACAAGATCGACCTGCCACAGGCCGATCCAGACCGCGTGAAAGAAGAAATCGAGAAGATCATCGGTATCGATGCCACCGATGCCGTCGAGTGCAGCGCCAAGACCGGCCAGGGCGTCGACGAAGTGCTCGAACGCCTGGTTCACACCATTCCCGCTCCTACCGGCAACTACGAAGATCCGCTGCAAGCGTTGATCATCGACTCCTGGTTCGACAACTACCTGGGCGTTGTTTCCTTGGTACGCGTGCGCCACGGCCGTGTGAAGAAGGGCGACAAGATCCTGGTCAAATCCACCGGCAAGATCCACCTGGTGGACAGCGTTGGTGTATTCAACCCGAAACACACCGCGACCGTTGATCTGAAAGCTGGTGAAGTAGGCTTCATCATCGCCGGCATCAAGGACATCCACGGTGCGCCGGTCGGCGACACCCTGACCTTGAGCTCCACCCCTGATGTCGACGTGCTGCCGGGCTTCAAACGCATCCAGCCGCAGGTCTACGCCGGCCTGTTTCCGGTCAGCTCCGACGACTTCGAAGACTTTCGCGAAGCGCTGCAAAAGCTGACCCTCAACGACTCGTCGTTGCAGTACACCCCGGAAAGCTCCGATGCCCTGGGCTTTGGCTTCCGTTGCGGCTTCCTCGGCATGCTGCACATGGAAATCATCCAGGAGCGCCTGGAGCGCGAGTACGACCTGGACCTGATTACCACGGCGCCAACGGTTATTTTTGAGCTGTTGCTCAAAACCGGTGAAACGATTTACGTTGATAACCCGTCCAAGCTCCCGGATCTGTCTGCCATCGAAGACATGCGCGAACCGATCGTGAGGGTGAATATTCTTGTGCCGCAGGAACACCTGGGCAACGTTATTACCCTGTGTATCGAAAAGCGTGGCGTGCAGCACGACATGCTGTTCCTCGGTACCCAGGTGCAAGTGACCTACGATTTGCCGATGAACGAAGTGGTCCTGGACTTCTTCGACCGTCTCAAATCCACCAGTCGCGGCTATGCTTCGCTGGATTACCATTTCGATCGTTATCAATCAGCTAATCTGGTGAAGCTGGACGTGCTGATCAATGGTGACAAGGTCGATGCCCTGGCGCTGATCGTGCACAAGGAAAACGCGCACTACAAAGGTCGCCAGTTGACCGAGAAGATGAAAGAACTGATTCCGCGCCAGATGTTCGATGTCGCGATCCAGGCCGCCATTGGCGGGCAGATCATTGCACGGACCTCCGTCAAAGCTCTCAGAAAAAACGTACTGGCCAAATGCTATGGCGGCGACGTCAGCCGCAAGCGCAAGCTGCTTGAAAAGCAAAAGGCCGGTAAAAAACGCATGAAGCAAGTGGGCAACGTGGAAATTCCACAAGAAGCCTTCCTTGCGGTGCTCAGGTTGGATAGTTAGGTCCTATGTCACTAAATTTCCCGCTGTTGCTGGTCATCGCCGTTGCCGTTTGCGGTCTATTGGCGTTGCTCGATCTGCTTTTCTTCGCCCCGCGTCGGCGGGCGGCTATCGCGTCCTATCAGGGCAGCGTCAGCCAGCCCGATGGCGTGGTCATCGAGAAACTCAACAAAGAGCCGCTGCTGGTTGAATACGGCAAGTCGTTCTTCCCGGTATTGTTCATCGTGCTGGTGTTGCGTTCGTTTCTGGTGGAGCCGTTTCAGATTCCTTCGGGATCGATGAAGCCGACCCTGGATGTGGGTGACTTCATCCTGGTGAACAAGTTTTCCTACGGGATTCGCTTGCCGGTGCTCGACAAGAAAGTGATCGAGATCGGTGATCCGCAACGCGGCGATGTGATGGTGTTCCGCTACCCAAGCGACCCGAACGTCAACTACATCAAGCGTGTGGTGGGCCTGCCGGGTGATGTGATTCGCTACACCAGCGACAAGCGCCTGTTCGTCAACGGCGAGTCGGTGGCGGAAAAACTGATCGGTTCCGAACCGAACACCTTGGGCAGCGCCGAGCTGTACCAGGAAAAACTCGGAGTGGTAGAGCACGAGATCCGCAAGGAAATGAGCCGCTACCGTTCCCCGCCCGACAATCAATGGACAGTGCCTGCAGGGCATTACTTCATGATGGGCGACAATCGTGACAACTCCAATGACAGCCGCTACTGGGACGATCCGAACATTCCCAAGGAGCTGCTGGGCATGGTCCCCGACCAGAATATCGTCGGCAAGGCCTTTGCGGTCTGGATGAGTTGGCCGGAACCCAAGCTCAGCCACCTGCCGAACTTCTCGCGGGTGGGGCTGATCAAGTAATCCATGCGGCGCTGTGAACACAGCGCCGAATGCTTTTCTGGGCCTTGGACAAATCGTCCGGTCCTGTGCAGCACCTACGCGGTGCTGCACACAACAATAGCCAGGATGTAAATTTGAACACAGCGTTAATCGTCGATGGCCGCCGGTGCCTCGCCCTTCAAGTGGTGAAGTTCGGCCACGAACTGAATGTGGGTAAACCGTGAGCGTTTCTTTAAGCAGTCTCGAGCGTCAGCTCGGTTACACCTTCAAGGACCAGGAATTGATGGTCCTTGCCCTGACACACCGCAGTTTTGCCGGGCGTAACAACGAGCGCCTGGAATTCCTCGGTGATGCCATCCTTAACTTTGTTGCCGGTGAAGCCCTGTTTGTTCGCTTCCCTCTGGCCCGTGAAGGCCAGTTGTCGCGCCTGCGCGCGCGCCTGGTGAAAGGCGAAACCCTGGCCGTGCTGGCCCGGGGTTTCGATCTGGGCGAATACTTGCGCCTAGGCTCCGGCGAGTTGAAAAGCGGCGGTTTCCGTCGCGAGTCGATTCTGGCCGACGCCCTTGAAGCGCTGATCGGGGCGATCTACCTCGATGCAGGCATGGACATGGCCCGCGAGCGGGTACTGGCCTGGCTGACCTCGGAGTTCGACAGCCTGACGCTGGTGGACACCAACAAAGATCCCAAGACCCGCCTGCAAGAGTTCCTGCAGTCGCGCGGGTGTGAGCTGCCACGTTACGAAGTGGTGGATATCCAGGGTGAGCCTCATTGCCGAGTTTTCTTCGTCGAATGTGAAATCACCTTACTGAATGAAAAAAGCCGAGGTCAGGGTGTGAGTCGTCGTATTGCCGAACAGGTAGCGGCCGCCGCAGCACTGATAGCCCTGGGCGTGGAGAATGGCCATGACTGATTCAACCGCAACTCGCTGTGGCTATGTTGCCATCGTCGGCCGCCCCAACGTGGGCAAGTCCACGTTGCTGAACCACATCCTCGGGCAAAAGCTGGCGATCACTTCGCGCAAGCCCCAGACCACCCGCCACAACATGCTGGGAATCAAGACCGAAGGCAACATCCAGGCGGTCTATGTTGATACCCCGGGCATGCACAAAGGCGGCGAGAAAGCCCTCAACCGCTACATGAACAAGACCGCTTCGGCGGCGTTGAAAGACGTCGACGTGGTGATCTTCGTGGTCGACCGCACCAAGTGGACCGACGAAGACCAGATGGTCCTCGAGCGCGTGCAGTACGTCACCGGCCCCTTGATCGTCGCGTTGAACAAGACCGACCGTATCGAAGACAAGGCCGAGCTGATGCCGCACCTGAGCTGGCTGCAGGAACAACTGCCGAACGCCCAGATCATGCCGATCTCGGCCCAGCATGGGCACAATCTCGAAGCCCTGGAGCGGGTGATTGCCGGGTATCTGCCGGAGAACGAGCACTTCTTCCCGGAAGACCAGATCACCGACCGCAGCAGCCGTTTCCTCGCCGCAGAACTTGTGCGCGAGAAAATCATGCGCCAGATGGGCGCCGAGCTGCCGTACCAGATCACCGTGGAAATCGAAGAGTTCAAGCAGCAGGGCAAGACCCTGCATATCCACGCGCTGATCCTCGTCGAACGTGACGGCCAGAAGAAAATCATCATTGGCGACAAGGGCGAGCGCATCAAGCGCATTGGCACCGAAGCGCGCAAGGACATGGAATTGCTGTTTGATTCCAAGATCATGCTCAACCTGTGGGTCAAGGTTAAGGGTGGTTGGTCCGATGATGAGCGGGCATTGCGCTCCCTGGGTTACGGCGACCTGTAATACGCTGCTTCCCCCTGTAGGAGCGAGCTTGCTCGCGAAAAACGTTAACGATGACGCGTTCTTTCTGAATAGGCGTGTCGTTCTCAGGTTCTTCGCGAGCAAGCTCGCTCCTACAGTGATGCCCATCGCTTTGAAGACCGTGTTCCCTCAGCGAGCCCCCATGTCTCAATCCCCACCCACCGGCCAGCCCGCTTACGTCTTGCACAGCCGTGCCTACCGTGAAAACAGCGCGTTGGTGGACTTCCTCACGCCACAAGGTCGCCTGCGGGCGGTGTTGCGCAGTGCGCGGGGCAAGGCGGGGACGCTGGCGCGACCATTCGTGGCCCTGGAAGTGGAGTTTCGCGGACGCGGCGAGCTGAAAAACGTCGGCCGCATGGAAAGCGCCGGGGCTTCCAACTGGCTCAATGGCGAAGCGCTGTTCAGCGGCCTCTACCTCAACGAACTGCTGATTCGCCTACTGCCCGCTGAAGACCCGCACCCCGCCGTTTTCGATCACTACGCCGCCACCTTACTGGCCCTGGCCGAAGGCCGCCCCCTGGAGCCGTTGCTGCGGGCTTTCGAGTGGCGCCTGCTGGACGACTTGGGCTACGGCTTCGAACTGAGCCAGGACCTGCACGGCGACCCCATCGCCGCCGACGGTATGTATCGCCTGCAGGTGGACGCGGGTCTAGAACGGGTCTACCTGCTGCAACCCGGCCTTTTTCAGGGCACTGAGCTGCTGGCCATGGCCGAGGCCGACTGGACCGCTCCCGGCGCCCTGTCTGCCGCCAAGCGTCTGATGCGCCAGGCCCTGGCCGTGCACTTGGGTGGTCGGCCGCTGGTCAGTCGCGAGTTGTTTCGAAAGCCCTGACATCCCCGTGTATGCTGTGCAGCGATTCCTTCCCTCTTCAGGAGCGCTTTTCGTGACCACCAGCAATCGCATTCTTCTCGGCGTGAACATCGACCACGTAGCCACCCTGCGCCAGGCACGGGGCACCCGTTACCCTGATCCGGTCAAGGCCGCGCTGGATGCCGAGGAAGCGGGCGCCGACGGCATCACCGTGCACCTGCGCGAAGACCGCCGGCACATCCAGGAGCGCGACGTGCTGCTGCTCAAGGACGTGCTGCAAACCCGCATGAACTTCGAAATGGGCGTCACCGAAGCAATGATGGTGTTCGCTGAGCGTATTCGTCCGGCGCATATCTGCCTGGTCCCGGAAACCCGTCAGGAATTGACCACCGAAGGCGGCCTGGACGTTGCCGGCCAGGAAGCACGGATCAAGGCGGCGGTTGAGCGCCTGGCGACGATCGGTTGTGAAGTCTCGTTGTTCATCGACGCTGATGAGCGGCAGATCGAGGCCTCTAAACGCGTCGGCGCCCCGGCCATTGAGCTGCACACTGGCCGTTACGCCGACGCCACTACGCCGACCGAAGTCGCCGATGAGTTGCAGCGCATCGTCGACGGCGTGGCCTGTGGTCTTGCCCAAGGCCTGATCGTTAACGCTGGCCATGGCCTGCACTACCACAACGTCGAAGCGGTGGCTGCGATCAAGGGCATCAACGAGCTGAACATCGGCCATGCCCTGGTGGCCCACGCGCTGTTCGTCGGTTTCAAAGGCGCGGTCGCCGAGATGAAAGCCCTGATTCTGGCTGCTGCCAAGGCCTGAAAACGCCACTGCGGCAACCCGCGCCCTTACTGTTTCGCATTTGCGGGTGTATCGTATTTGCCCTTTGCGGGTCTCGGACCCGCGGTAGATACGTGAGGTTGTTGTGTCCCTATCCTTTTCCCGTCGACAAATCCTCGGTGGTCTTGCAGGTTGTGCAGTGGTTGGCGTCGGTGCCGGTGGCGCCTACCGCTACTGGCTGGGGAAAATGGCAGACGCCGAGGCGGGTCACGATTACGAGCTGATCGCAGCACCCCTGGATGTGGAATTGGTACCCGGGCACAAGACCCAAGCCTGGGCCTTTGGCCCATCGGCGCCGGGCACCGAGTTGCGGGTGCGTCAGGGCGAATGGCTGCGGGTGCGCTTTATCAACCACCTGCCGGTTGCTACCACCATCCACTGGCACGGCATTCGCCTGCCGCTGGAAATGGATGGCGTGCCCTACGTTTCGCAACTGCCGGTGTTGCCGGGCGAGTATTTCGATTACAAATTTCGCGTGCCCGACGCCGGCAGCTACTGGTATCACCCCCATGTGAACAGCAGTGAAGAGCTGGGCCGTGGCCTGGTGGGCCCGCTGATCATCGAAGAGCGCGAGCCCACCGGTTTCAAGCACGAATGCACCCTGAGCCTGAAAAGCTGGCACGTGGACGAAGAGGGCGCCTTTGTTGTCTTCAGCATTCCCCGTGAAGCAGCCCGTGGTGGCACCGCTGGGCGCTTGTCGACCATCAATGGTGTGTCCCAGGCAGTGATCGACCTCCCGGCCGGGCAGATCACCCGTGTGCGGCTGCTCAACCTCGACAATACCCTGACCTATCGCCTCAACATCCCCGGAGTTGAAGCGCAGATCTATGCGCTGGACGGCAACCCCATCGAGCCCCGGCCCTTGGGCAAGGAATACTGGCTGGGGCCGGGCATGCGCATTTGTCTGGCAATCAAGGCACCGGCTGCTGGAGAAGAATTGTCGATCCGTAACGGCCCGGTGCGCCTTGGCACGTTCCGTTCGGTGGTCAACACTGACGCGCCCACCGAGTGGCCGCCCGCGCTGCCGGCAAACCCGATTGCCGAGCCGGACCTGGCCAATGCCGAGAAACTCAACTTCAATTTCGAATGGGTGGGTTCGGTGTCGGTGAATGTCGACAATAAGCCGCCAAGCCTGTGGCAGATCAACGGGCAGGCCTGGGATATCACCGACAAGACCTGCGCCGACCGCCCGATTGCCAAGCTTGAAAAGGGCAAGAGCTACATTTTCGAATTGAAGAATATGACCCAGTACCAACACCCGATCCACTTGCACGGCATGAGTTTCAAGGTCATCGCCTCGAACCGGCACAAGGTCATCCCGTACTTCACCGACACCTACCTGCTGGGCAAGAACGAACGCGCCCGCGTGGCCCTGGTGGCGGATAACCCTGGTGTGTGGATGTTCCACTGCCATGTGATCGACCACATGGAAACCGGCCTGATGGCCGCCATCGAGGTGGCGTGATGCGCCAGATTCGCCCAATGGCGATTATTGATCGTAGCCGCGACCAGGACTTCATGCGCGAAGCGCTGACCCTCGCCGCCCAAGGCGCGGCGCTCGGCGAAGTGCCGGTGGGCGCGGTGTTGGTGCAGGACGGTGAAATCATTGGCCGAGGCTTCAACTGCCCTATCAGTGGCAACGACCCCAGTGCGCATGCCGAGATGGTCGCCATCCGCGCGGCTGCCCAGGCGGCGAGCAATTACCGCCTGCCGGGCAGCACCCTCTACGTGACGCTGGAACCGTGCAGCATGTGCGCCGGCTTGATCGTCCATTCGCGTATTGCGCGGGTGGTGTACGGTGCGCTGGAGCCAAAAGCCGGGATCGTGCAAAGCCAGGGGCAGTTCTTTACCCAGGGTTTTCTCAATCATCGGGTGCTGTTTGAAGGCGGGGTGCTGGCTGAGGAATGCGGGACGGTGTTGAGTGAGTTCTTCAAGGCGCGAAGAGCCAACCCCCCCGGTTGATCGTTATATTCTCGTAGCAGCTGCCGAGCGCCAGCGAGGCTGCGTCGGCAGCACCCATTAATGCGCGGTACTCGCCACGCAGCCTCGCCCCGGCTCGACAGCTGCTACGGGGGGAGATTACTTGCGGGCGACGATAACGGCGCGCATCGGCGCCGGCAGCCCTTCGATAGTCTTGCTGTGATCTTCGGGGTCGAGGAAGTCGCTCAGGGACTGAAACTTCATCCACTGCGTGCCACGTTGTTCCTCGACTGTGGTTACGCTCACATCCACACAGCGCACATCACTGAAGCCAGCACGGCGCAGCCACAGCATCAGCGCCGGCACCGACGGCAGGAACCACACGTTGCGCATCTGCGCATAACGGTCTTCCGGCACCAACACTTGCTGCTGATCGCCTTCAATCACCAGGGTTTCCAGCACCAACTCGCCGCCCTTGACCAGGCAGTCCTTGAGCGCCAGCAAATGCTCGATGGGTGAACGACGGTGGTAAAACACACCCATGGAAAATACTGTGTCGAAGCCTTCCATGTTCGGCGGCAGGTCTTCGAAGGGAAACGGCAAGTGCCAGGCATTCGGCGCGCACAGGTAACGCTGCACCGCCTGGAACTGGCAGAAGAACAGCCAGTTCGGGTCGACGCCAATCACGCTGTCGGCTCCGGCACCCAGCATGCGCCACATGTAATAGCCGTTGCCGCAACCGACATCGAGGATGCGCTTGCCCTTGAGGTCCAGGTGCGGGGCCACTCGTGACCACTTCCAGTCCGAGCGCCATTCGGTGTCGACATGCACGCCAAACAGGTCGAAAGGCCCTTTGCGCCACGGGCATAGGCCCATCAACGCGGTACGCATTTGTACGCGGGTTTCGTCGTCGCAATCAGTGTCGAGGATCAGGCCGTTCAGCAGGTCAATTTCGCTGGGCATGATCTTCGGCAACGCATCCAGCGCACCTTGCCAGCGCTCCAGGTCGCCATGACCCTTTTCCATCTTGCTATCGAGTTGCGCTTGCAGGCCTTGGGCCCATACAGCCAGGGGAGTGCCGACTAGGTGGCGGGCGAGGGGAGACAGATCAATCATGGCAGGGCAATCAACGAGGCAAAGTTAAGACACTGGAACCACGGCACGACTTTCGAGAACCCGGCGGCCAGCAGGCGTTCGCGGTGTTCTTCGAGGCTGTCGGGCTTCATGATGTTTTCGATGGCGCTGCGCTTCTGGGCGATTTCCAGTTCGCTGTAGCCGTTGGCGCGTTTGAAGGCGATGTGCAGGTCGGTCAGCAGTGCGTGTTCTTCAAGGTCGTTGAAACGCAGCTTTTCCGAGAGGATCAGCGCACCACCGGGCAGCAATGACTGACGAATTCGCCCGAGCAATGCCAGGCGCTCTTCGGGGGCGATAAATTGCAGGGTGAAATTCAGCGCCACCACCGAAGCCGGCTGGAATTGCAGTGCGAGGATATCGCCCTCGATCACCTCCACCGGCAGCAGTTCCTGGAACATCGAGTCCTGGCCGTTGAGGTATTCCCGGCACCGTTCGACCATCGCCGCAGAGTTATCCACAGCGATTACCCGGCAACCGTCCGTGCGTACGTGTCGGCGCAGCGCCTGGGTCACCGCGCCGAGGGACGAGCCCAGGTCGTAGAGCACGCTACCCGGCTGGGCGAACTGCGCTGCCAGCACGCCAAGGTTCTCGACAATGGTCGGGTAACCGGGCACCGAACGCTTGATCATGTCCGGGAACACCCGCACCACGTCTTCGTTGAAGGCGAAGTCCGGCACTTGGGGCAAGGGCTGGGCGAATAGACGATCGGGTTCTTTGCTCACGGCTGTTCCGGCGACGAAGGGGGAAAAGCGGGCATTTTAGCCAAGTTGGCTTTGGGATGCGCGGGTTGTCTGATGGAACGCCGACGCGGTAATTCCCCACTGCCCCTGTAGGAGCGAGCTTGCTCGCGAAAAACGCCAACGATAACGCGGGAATCTGGATTAACGCGGTGCTGCTGCGTTCTTCGCGAGCAAGCTCGCTCCTACAGGGGGGCGGGTTGTTTCTGATGAAAGGCGGAGGCGGTAATTCCCCACTGCCCTAGCCAGTAGCTGATGATCAGCAAATACGGCGCTGCCTCAAACGTCACCACAAAGCGATTGATCCCGATCAGCGTGTCAGAAAACACAAACGCCGCCGCGCCCACCGCCGCCAGTTGCGCCGAGCGCTTGGGCACGTCGCTGCCCAAGCGTGCCAGCGCCCGCCAGAGCATGGCGCTGATTACCAAGGCGTAAATCACCACAGGCACCAGCAATGGCCCCAGGCCATGGGAAATCAGAATACTCAGCAAGATCGCGCCCACTACCAGCGCCAACACCAACGGCAACAGTGCCGGGCGGCGGCAATCGCTTAAGTAGGCTTTCAAATACGCCAGGTGGGCGAACAGGAAGGCGCCGAGGCCAAAGATGAACAGGTCGCCGGGCCACGCCAGCAGCACATCACCCACCAGGGAAAAAATCAGGCCCAGGCTGATCCAGCGTCGATAGTCGCTGGGCGGCGCGTCATGCAGCCAGCCCAGCAGCGCCAGCACCGGCAAGGGTTTGACCAACAGACAGAGCAGGGTGGCGTGGGTGTTCAGGCCGTACATGAAAGTGGCGGCACCCATCAGCGCGAGAATCAGCCAAGGCATATCAGTTCACCGTAATGGCGCAGTCGAAGGTCTCCACCGGGTTTACTTCCGGGGCCCAGGGTTGCTGGGAGGTCAGGCGTAAACGGCCTTCGCCTGCGGCAACGGCCTGGAAGCGCCATGTGGATTGCCCGGCTGCGCCCACCACTCCGGCGTTTTCGGGGTTGCTGTAGACCTCGGGACTGAGGCTGCGCAGCACGCCGCCAGCCGAATCCTGGATGGCCCAGCGGTAACCGGTGGTGGGGTTGCTGGGTAAGGTGAGAATCAGGGTTTGCCCGGTTTTGAGTTGGAGCGGGCAGGCGCTCTGTTTTTCCAAAGTGACGTTTTGCTTCGGTGCACTGGCGCACGCGGCGAGCAAGGCAAGGCTCAGGGGAAGCAGCAGACGGGCAGCGGTCATGGGGGCTCCATTCATTCACGACGAAGGGCGAGCATAACCGAAGATGAGACAAGGTGTGACAAGAGGGAGGTCCGACAGGTCGCTTTCCTGTAGCAGCTGTCGAGCCCCAGCGAGGCTGCGTCAGGCGCGACGCGGTGTCGTGCCTGGCTCGGAGTCGGTGGTGCTGCCAACGCAGCCTCGCTGGAGCTCGACAGCTGCTACGGGTTACTTAGAACAACACCTTCGCCACGTCCGCAAACCGCTTGGCGAAGTGCACCGTCATGCCTTCCTTCAGGTACTCCGGCAACTCTTCAAAACTGCCGCGATTGGGCTCCGGCAAGATCAGCTCGTGAATCTTCTGGCGTCGCGCTGCAATCACCTTTTCCCGAACCCCGCCAATCGGCAGCACATGCCCGGTGAGCGTCAACTCGCCAGTCATGGCCACGCCTTTTTTCGGCGGCTGGTTGCGGGCAAGGGACAGCAGCGCACTGGCCATGGTCACTCCGGCGCTCGGGCCGTCTTTGGGCGTTGCGCCTTCCGGTACGTGAAGATGGACGAAAGCCTCGTCAAAAAACTTCGGATCACCACCAAACGACTTGAGGTTGGCGCTGATGTAGCTGTAGGCGATCTCGGCGGATTCCTTCATTACGTCACCCAGTTGCCCGGTGAGTTTGAAACCGCGATTGAGGGTATGAATGCGCGTCGCCTCGATCGGCAAGGTGGCGCCGCCCATGCTGGTCCAGGCCAGGCCGGTGATCACACCGGTGCCCGACAGCACTTGCTCGTTGCGGAACACCGGCATGCCCAGCGAGGTTTCCAGATCCTTGTTGCCGATCTTGATCACTAACGTGGGCTCATCCAGCAGCTTGACCACCGCCTTGCGCACCAGTTTGCCCAGCTGTTTCTCCAACTGGCGCACTCCGGCTTCCCGGGCGTAGCCATCGATCACTGCACGCAGGGCGCCGTCGCTGATGGACAGGCTGGTCTTCGCCACACCGGCTTTTGCCAGCTGCTTGGGCCACAGGTGACGCTTGGCGATGGCGATTTTTTCTTCGGTGATATAGCCCGACAGGCGAATCACTTCCATCCGGTCCAGCAACGGGCCAGGGATTGAGTCCAGGGTGTTGGCGGTGCAGACGAACAGCACTTTTGACAGGTCCAGGCGCAGGTCCAGGTAGTGGTCGAGAAATTCCACGTTCTGTTCCGGGTCGAGGGTTTCCAGCAGGGCCGAGGCCGGATCGCCCTGGTAGCTCTGGCCCATCTTGTCGATCTCGTCGAGCATGATCACCGGGTTCATCACTTCTACATCTTTAAGCGCCTGCACCAGCTTGCCGGGCATGGCGCCGATGTAGGTGCGGCGATGGCCCTTGATCTCGGCCTCGTCACGCATTCCGCCGACGCTGAAGCGGTAGAACGGCCGACCCAGTGATTCGGCGATGGACTTGCCGACGCTGGTCTTGCCCACGCCCGGCGGCCCAACCAGCAACACGATGGAGCCGGCGACTTCGCCTTTATAGGCGCCGACGGCAAGGAATTCGAGGATGCGGCTCTTGATGTCGCCCAGGCCAGCGTGGTGTTTATCCAACACCTTGCGAGCGTGCTTGAGGTCGAGTTTGTCCTTGCCATACACGCCCCACGGCACCGAGGTGGCCCAGTCCAGGTAGTTGCGGGTGACCGCGTACTCCGGCGAGCCGGTTTCCAGGATCGACAATTTGTTCAGTTCTTCATCGATGCGCTTTTGCGCCTGGGCCGGCAAAACCTTGCCTTCCAGGCGCTGCTGGAACTGCTCGACATCGGCACTGCGATCATCCTTTGTAAGACCAAGCTCCTGCTGGATGACCTTGAGCTGTTCCTTGAGGAAGAACTCGCGCTGGTGCTCGCCGATCTTGCGGTTCACTTCGGCGGAGATTTCTTTTTGCAGGCGCGCGACTTCGACTTCCTTGCGCAGCATTGGCAAGACTTTTTCCATGCGTTTGAGCATGGGCACGCAGTCCAGCACTTCCTGCAATTCGTTACCGGTGGCCGAGGTCAACGCGGCGGCGAAATCGGTCAGTGGCGACGGATCGTTGGGGCTGAAGCGGTTGAGGTAGTTCTTCAACTCTTCGCTGTACAGCGGGTTGAGTGGCAGCAGTTCCTTGATCGCGTTGATCAGCGCCATGCCATAGGCCTTGACCTCGTCGGTCGGCTCGCTCGGTTGGTGTGGGTATTCGACTTCCACCAGGTACGGTGGGCGGTGGTGCTTGAGCCAGGTGCGAATCCTCACGCGGGTCAGGCCCTGGGCGACGAATTGCAGCTTGCCGTTTTCGCGGCTGGCGTGGTGGACCTTCACCAGAGTGCCGTACAGCGGCAGGCTGGAGGTGTCGAAGTGCCGCGGATCGTCAGGGGGCGTGTCCATGAAAAACAGGGCAAGGGAATGGTGATCGGATTTGCTCACCAGCTCCAGGGTTTCGGCCCATGGCTCTTCATTGACGATCACTGGCAGCACTTGCGCCGGGAAGAAGGGCCGATTGTGGATCGGGATGATGTAGACCTTGTCCGGCAGGTTTTGCCCAGGCAGGGCCAGGCCGGTGTTGGTGGAGGCGTGTTCGGCGTTTTCCGGATCGGCGTAGTCGTTGAGGTCGATATCAGGGAATTCTTGCTGGTCGCTCATGGGGCACCTGCATGGGGAAGTATGCAGGTTAGATGGGGCAGGTCAGCAGTGGTTTCAATGGTGGGGCGTTGTTAGCAACAAATTGCATGGTATTTGCTGCGACACATTTTGATCGGGTACATTCAGCTGATTTTGTTGAGGTAGCCTGGCAGCGGCTGTTCCGGCAGCACCGACAACACCTTCAAGCGCTGCAACATCCGCTGTCGGGCCCGTTGCAGGTGCTCGCGCAGGTTTAGCGCGGCGGCGTCGAACGCGCCGTGCAGCAGTAGCTCCAGGATCAGCCGGTGCTCGGCCAGCATCGCCGGATCGGCGCCGATACCCAACAGGCTGTAGAAGATCCGGCTGATGATCATCGGGCTCTGGCCCTGGCGGATCAGCGCGGCGATCTTGCGGTTTTGCAGGCCCGCCAGGCAGTGCTGGTGCAGATCTTCTTCAAGTTGTTCGATTTCTTCCAGGCTGCAATGGTCGCTGTTTTGCGCATCGATCACCCGCTGCAGCATGGCCTCCAGCATCTCGCGAGCAAGGCCCGGCGCGCTCTGGCGCAAGGCTTCGGGTTCCAGGCAGGCCCGCAACTCGTAGTCTTCGGTGACCTCCCGGGCGGTCAGCGGCCCGGCCAGCCATTGGGAATAGGGTTCCTTTTCCACCAGGCCGCGGTCTCGTAGGCGCATCAGTGCTTCACGCACCACCGCGCGGCTGACACCGTAGTGTTCGGCCGCGGCTTGTTCATCGAGGCGGTAATGACCAAAGGCAATGCAGGTGGACAGAGCCGCACCGATCTCCTCGACGATTCGCTCGCCCAGGGGCCGGGTGTCCATCAGTTCGGCCTCACCGTTAAGGCCCAGGTGCGCATGGCTCAAGGGCAGGCGCAGTGGCTCCATGTCCAGGCCATCGGGGTTGATCAGGTAGCCACGGCCATCGAAACGGCAGATCAGTCCTTCTTCATGCAGCAGGTCCAGGGCCTTGCGCACCGGGACGCGACTGGTGCCGAACAACTCGGCCAGCGGCGCTTCCAGCAGTACTAGGCCGTGGCGGGCGGTGCCGTTGACGATGGCGTCGCGCAATACCTGGTGGATCATCGCGTAACGGGAAGCCGAGGTTGACACTGCTTTCATCGGGTTCTCTGGAGCAAACGGGTCGGTGGCCTCGGATTCTCTCATAGATGTGCCTGTCACTCTGCGCCACGTCGGTGGCACTTTTTTGGGGCCTTGCAGGTAAGAATGTTACTTTTCTGCACCAAAATGTACTTATTAATAAATAATACATTATTTGACTCTGGGGGTGTTTCCGCAGGCCTGTGGGATTTTTGTTGCGGGGTTAAACCCATCTATCCCGTATGTCTGGGAGATATTCCTGATTCCCCTGAAGCGCTGTGTATCTCCATGTGACTGAGATTGGCACGAAAGCTGCCTTTGTAAAATGTATATTTTATTAATATGTACATTTATAAAGGGTCCTTCCTATGTCAGACGCCACTTCATTGGCCGAGGACTTCGCCAGCGGTCGCAGCGACCCGGTGCAAGCCCTCGAACAGGCACTCGATCAGGCGAGCCAAGTCCCAGGTGTATTTATCTCGCTGACCCCGGAGCGCGCCCTGCGGGAAGCCCAAGCGTCGGCCGCCCGCTGGCGCGCTGGGCAGCCGTTGAGTGTGTTCGATGGCGTGCCGTTGGCCTGGAAGGACCTGTTCGATGTGGCAGGCAGCGTTACCACTGCCGGTGCTGCATTTCGTCGTGATGCACCCGAAGCCCTGCTCGATGCGCCAAGCGTGGGCCTGTTGTGCCGCGCTGGCATGATCAGCGTCGGCAAGACCAATCTCAGTGAGCTGGCCTATTCCGGCCTGGGCCTGAACCCGCATTTCGGCACGCCCCACAACCCTCACGGCACCGATCAGCCACGCATTCCCGGTGGTTCGTCCTCAGGTTCCGCAGTGGCGGTGGCCGCCGGCATCGTGCCAATTGCCATGGGCACCGACACCGCCGGCTCGATCCGCATTCCCGCGGCCCTCAACGGCCTGGTGGGGTATCGCAGCAGTTGCCGGCGCTACAGCCGCGACGGTGTTTTTCCCCTGGCACATACCCTCGACAGCCTCGGCCCGTTGACCCGCAGCGTGCGTGATGCGCTGGTCATCGACGACGTGCTCAATGGTCGTGATAACCAGCAGCCGCGCAACGTACGCAGCATCAAAGGCCAACGCTTCTGGATAGAGCAAGGCGTGCTGGAGGATTCCGGGGTCGAACACAGCGTGCGTGAGAACCTTCAGCATTGTGTTGCGCAACTCCAAGCGAGCGGTGCGGTGCTGGACGTGCGTCCCTCAAAGACCTTTCAAACCACCCTTGAGCTGATCCAGCACCAAGGCTGGCTCGGCTCCTTTGAGGCCTTCGCCCTCCACGAAGCGCTGCTCGACAGCCCTGACGCAGCTCAACTCGACCCCCGCGTGCGCCGTCGCCTTGAAGCTGCTCGCACGCTGCCGGCCAGTCAGTTGCTCGGCCTGTATGACGCTCGTCGCCGTCTGCAACAGCAACTGATCGACGAACTCGACGGCGCCATCCTCATCACCCCCACCGTGGCCCATGTCGCCCCGGCTCTGGCACCGCTGGAAGCCGACGATCAACTGTTCGTCAGCACCAACCTTGCCACCCTGCGCCTGACTATGCCCGGCAGCCTGCTGGACATGCCCGGCGTGACCCTGCCCAGCGGCCGCGATGCACTGGGCCTGCCCACCGGCCTCTTGCTCAGCGCGCCCAGCGGCGAAGACGCACGCCTGCTCAGGGCTGCCCTGTCAGTCGAAACAGCACTCATTCTTTAAGGAGACACATCATGGCTAAAGACATCCTCTGTGCATTTGGCGTCGACGTCGACGCGGTCGCCGGCTGGCTCGGTTCCTACGGCGGCGAAGATTCCCCGGACGACATTTCCCGTGGCCTGTTCGCCGGTGAAATCGGCGCGCCGCGCCTGCTCAAGCTGTTCGAACGTTACGGCTTGCGCACCACCTGGTTTATCCCTGGCCACTCGATGGAAACCTTCCCCGAGCAGATGAAAGCGGTAGCCGACGCCGGCCACGAAATTGGTGTGCACGGCTACAGCCACGAAAACCCCATCGCCATGACCGCCGAGCAGGAAGAAATCGTCCTCGACAAGTCCATTGAACTGATCACCCAGGTCACCGGCAAACGGCCCACCGGCTATGTCGCGCCGTGGTGGGAATTCAGCAAGGTGACCAATGAGTTGCTGCTGAAAAAGGGCATCAAGTACGACCACAGCCTGATGCACAACGACTTCCACCCGTACTACGTGCGCAAGGGCGACAGCTGGACCAAGATCGATTACAGCCAGCACCCCGACACCTGGATGAAACCCTTGGTGCGTGGCGAAGAAACCGACCTGGTGGAGATCCCGGCCAACTGGTACCTCGACGACCTGCCGCCAATGATGTTTATCAAAAAGGCCCCCAACAGCCACGGCTTCGTCAACCCGCGCCACCTGGAAGAGATGTGGCGCGACCAGTTCGACTGGGTCTACCGCGAACACGAACATGCGGTGTTCACCATGACCATCCACCCCGACGTTTCCGGCCGCCCACAAGTGCTGTTGATGCTGGAACGGTTGATCGAACACATCCAGAGCCATGCCGGTGTGCGCTTCGTCACCTTCGACGAAATCGCCGATGACTTTATCCGCCGCCAACCCCGTACCTGACCCTTTGCCACCCCATCGAGGCGCGATTCATGTCTATCTACAACAAGCTTGATTTGACTGGCTGGAAACCCCGGCAACTGACGCCTAAGGAAGTGCGCTTCGCCACCTGGATCGCGTTTTTCGCCTGGGTATTTGCGGTGTACGACTTCATTCTGTTCGGCACCTTGCTTCCTGAGATTGGCCGGCATTTCGGCTGGGGTGAAGTGGAGCAGGCTGAAATCGCGACCTGGGTGGCGGTGGGCACCGCCGTCGTTGCACTGGCCATCGGCCCGCTGGTGGACAAACTGGGGCGGCGCACGGGGATTATCTTCACCGTCGCAGGTTCTGCCTTGTGCTCGGCGCTGACCGCCATCGGCGGCGCGTGGGGTAAGTCACCGTTGATCTTTATTCGCTCGTTGGGCGGCCTGGGGTATGCCGAGGAAACGGTCAACGCCACCTACCTGAGCGAGCTGTACGCCGCGTCGGATGATCCGAAACTGGCCAAGCGTCGTGGCTTTATCTATAGCCTGGTGCAGGGCGGCTGGCCGGTCGGCGCGCTGATCGCGGCGGGGTTGACTGCGTTGCTGCTGCCGGTCATTGGCTGGCAGGGCTGCTTCATCTTCGCGGCGGTCCCGGCCATCGTGATTGCGATCATGGCCCGCAAGCTCAAGGAGAGCCCGCAGTTCCAGATCCACCAGCGCATCACCCAACTGCGTAAAAGCGGCGCGGTGACTGAGGCGAAAAGCGTTGCCGTGACTTACGACGTCGACTACGACGAACACAGCAAGGCAGGCCTGAAAGCCGCGTTCCGTGGCCCGGCACGTCGTGCAACGTTGGTGATTGGCGCGGCGATCCTGCTCAACTGGGCGGCGATCCAGGTATTCAGTGTGCTCGGCACGTCAGTGATCGTCAGCGTGCACCACATCTCGTTTGAAAACTCGCTGATCATTCTGGTGCTGTCGAACTTGGTGGGTTACTGCGGTTACCTGAGCCACGGCTGGATGGGCGACAAGATTGGTCGGCGCAATGTCATCGGCCTGGGCTGGATGCTCGGCGGGCTGGCGTTTGCCGGCATGCTGTATGGCCCGAGCAATATGCCGATGGTGGTTGGGCTGTATAGCCTGGGCCTGTTCTTTCTGATCGGGCCGTACTCGGCGGCGCTGTTTTTCATCAGTGAAAGCTTTCCCACCAGCATCCGCGCTACCGGTGGCGCGATCATCCATGCCATGGGGCCGATTGGTGCTGTAGTCGCAGGTTTCGGTGCGACGCAGGTGTTGTCCGCCGGCGGTGACTGGCAGACCTCGGCCCTGTATTTCGGCGCGCTGCCGTGCTTTCTCTCTGGCGCGCTGATGTTTGCCGCGCGCCATGTGCGTCCGGAAACCGTTAAGTAAGGAGTCAGTTAGATGCTTCGTAAAGTTGCCTTGATTACCGGTGCCGCCAGCGGCATCGGCCAGGCCCTCGCGTTGGCCTATGCCCGCAGCGGCGTAGTAGTGGTTGGCGGGTATTACCCGGCCGACCCCCATGACCCGCGCGAAACTGTAGCCCTGGTGGAAGACGCCGGTGGCGAATGCCTGATGCTGGCGCTGGACGTGGGCGATACCGCCTCCGTCGATGCCCTGGCCGAGCAAGCCATCCAGCACTTCGGCCGCCTTGACTACGCCGTCGCCAACGCCGGCCTGCTGCGCCGCGCGCCGCTGCTGGAGATGACCGACGAGCTGTGGAACGAAATGCTCAATGTTGACCTGACGGGGGTGATGCGTACCTTCCGCGCGGCGACAAGGCATATGCACGAGGGCGGGGCGTTGGTGGCGATCTCCTCGATTGCCGGTGGTGTGTATGGCTGGCAGGAGCATTCCCATTACGCGGCGGCCAAGGCTGGGGTGCCGGGGTTGTGCCGTTCGCTGGCGGTGGAGCTGGCACCGTTGGGGATTCGCTGCAATGCGGTGATTCCGGGGTTGATCGAGACGCCGCAGTCGCTGGACGCGAAGAACTCCCTGGGACCGGAAGGTCTGGCGAAAGCGGCGCGGGCGATTCCATTGGGCCGGGTAGGGCGGGCGGATGAAGTCGCGTCACTGGTGCGGTTCTTGACCAGCGAGGAATCGAGTTACCTGACCGGGCAGAGCATTGTGATTGATGGTGGGCTGACGGTGCGCTGGCCGGATTAATACATTACCTATTTGTAGGCGATGGGGCTGTTGTGGCAAGCGGGCTTACTGTGGCGATCCGACAAGCCCGCTCGTCACAGGGAATGCAATCAGCCATAGATTTAGTGTGACTAACCAGGAGTTCAAAATGCCCCAACTGCATAACCGCCGCGCCGTGATTACCGGCGCTGCCAGCGGCATCGGTGCCGCCATCGCCCGCGCCTACGCTATTGAAGGCGCACGTCTGCTGCTGGCCGACCGCGACGGCTCACGGCTGGCAGAAACCGCCCGAACTTGCCGCGACCTGGGCGCCGAAGTCTTCGAGTGCGTGGCCGACGTAGGCACTGTCGAAGGTGCCCAGGCCAGCGTCGATGCCTGCGTCACCCACCTGGGCGGCATCGATATCCTGGTCAACAACGCCGGCATGCTGACCCAGGCCCGCTGCGTCGACCTGAGCATAGACATGTGGAACGACATGCTGCGTGTCGACCTCACCAGCGTCTTCGTCGCCAGCCAGCGCGCCTTGCCGCACATGCTCGCCCAGCGTTGGGGGCGGATCATCAATGTTGCCTCGCAACTGGGCATCAAGGGCGGCGCCGAGCTGACCCATTACGCGGCGGCCAAGGCAGGTGTGATTGGCTTCACCAAGTCCCTGGCCCTGGAAGTGGCCAAGGACAACGTGCTGGTCAATGCTATTGCCCCTGGCCCGATTGAAACGCCCTTGGTCGGTGGCATCAGCGACACCTGGAAACGCGCCAAGGCCGCCGAGTTGCCCCTGGGCCGTTTTGGTCTCGCGGACGAAGTGGCACCCACCGCCGTGCTGCTCGCCAGCGAGCCCGGTGGCAACCTATTTGTCGGCCAGACCCTGGGCCCGAACTCCGGCGACGTCATGCCATGAGCGAGCAATAACCATGTGCGGACTCTGCGGACTGCTGGGTGAAGACCTGCACTGGAGCGATCCCCTGGGCGATGAGCTGCCTCGTCGTCGCGAACGTTTGCGCCGGATCGCTGCGATCAATCAGGTGCTGGCGGTGTTTCGGCTCAAGGTCGAAGACTTCCAAGGTGCGTCCTACCTGCTGCTGGGCGCCACTGGAAAACAGGAACTGGCCAGCGGCCTGGATCAATTGTGGCGGGCGGCAGAAACCATGCTCGGCCGACCGCTGGACCCCCTCGACCCGCGCCTGCTAGACCACCTGGAGCAACAGGACGCCTAGTTCTTGCTCACGAAAAACTCAAAGGCCCCGCGTTTACTCAGACAGTACGCGTCATCGTTAACGACCATCGCGAGCAAGCTCGCTCTACAGGTGAACCTATGAGTATCGCCCTCAACGTCATCACCGGCTTTCTCGGCAGCGGCAAGACCACCTTGCTCAAACGCCTGCTGCAAGGCGAAAGCCTGGGCGACACGGCGTTGCTGATCAATGAGTTCGGTGACGTCGGAATCGACCATCTGCTTGTGGAGGAAGTGGCGCCAGACACGGTGTTGCTGCCCAGCGGTTGCGTCTGCTGCTCCATTCGTGGCGAGTTGAAAGACGCCCTGCTCGGGTTGTTGCAACGCCGCGAGCGCGGTGAGATCCCAGCCTTCAAACGGGTGATTCTGGAAACCACCGGCCTGGCTGACCCGGCGCCGATCCTCGCCACCTTGAACAACGACGTGCAACTGCGCGGGCGCTTTCATATTGGTCTGGTGGTGACGTTGGTGGATGCCAGGCACGCCGCGTTGCAAGAGCGCCTGCACCCGGAATGGTTGGCGCAGGTGGCGGCGGCGGATCGCTTGTTGTTGAGCAAGACCGATCTTGTCGACGACTGTGATCAGTTGCGCAAACACTTGCAGGCCCTGAATGCAGGCACGCCGATCCTTAACACCCATGAGGTCGACAGCGGCGATCAACTGCTGCTCGGTGAAGGGTTGCGCAGTTCGACACCCGCATTGGAAGTCAGCCGCTGGAAGCTGCATCAGGCCTCATCGACACCTTCGACCCATGGCGCGGCGCAAGTCTGCTGCCTGACCTTAGACCAGCCACTGGACTGGGTCGGCTTCGGGGTCTGGTTATCGATGCTGTTAAGATGCCACGGCGAACGTATTCTTCGCGTCAAAGGACTGCTCAACGTGAACGCAAGCTTGGCCCCTATCGTCATTCATGGCGTGCAGCATTGCCTGCATGCCCCGGTCCACTTGCCCGAGTGGCCGGGTACGGATCGCCAATCGCGCCTGGTGTTTATCTTGCGCGGCCTCGATCCGGCATTGTTGCGCCGCTCCTTTGAAGTCTTCTCTCGACGGTTCGCCGCATGATTACTTTACGTGTCCTCGGCACTTCGGTGACTTTGCTTGAAGCCTTGCGTGTACGCGCCGAACAGGATCTGGGCATTCGCCTGGTCTACCAGGTGCACGACGTCGAACAGGCCCAGCGCATCGCCGTGATGCAGCCCGACAGCTACGACCTGTACGACCAGTGGTTTCACAACGTCGACTTCGTCTGGCCGGCGCGGGCGATCCAGCCCATCGATACCCGACGTATCGCCCTGTGGCATGAAATCAACGACCTGCCCAAGCGCGGTCGGTTGTCGGCCGGCGACCGCCTCGGCAGCGGCAGCGTGCCCAGCGAGCGCTTGTTTGTACAGCACGACGGCAGCCTTGGCAGCACCGTTACCGAACGCATCAGCATGCTGCCCCTGACCCACAACGTCGACAGTTTTGCTTATCGCCCTGAGCGTCTGCCCGAGGGTTTTAGCCGTGCCAATGAAAGTTGGGGCTGGCTGCTCGACCCGGCCTGGAGTGCCCGCGCCGCGCTGCAAAGTGATGCTGCCATTGGCGCTCTGGATGCTGCGCTGGCGGTGCAGGGTGCTGGCCTTGCGAGCTTCAAGGACATCGGCAACATGAGCATCGAAGAGATCGATGTGCTGGCCGATATCCTGGTGCGCAAACAGAAGGAAGGCCACTTCGCCGCTTTCTGGTCCGATGATGAAGAAGCGGCGCAATTGATGCTCAGCCCCAGCATCGATATCCAGAGTCTGTGGTCACCCACTTTGATGCGCCTGCATCGGGCCGGGGTCAAATACCGTCTCGCGGTACCCAAGGAAGGCTATCGCGCCTGGTTTGGCGGCCTGTCCCTGTCGCGCCATGCCAAGGGGCCGGTGCTGGACGCCGCCTACGCCTATCTCAACTGGTGGCTCTGCGGTTGGCCCGGCGCGGTGATGGCTCGCCAGGGTTATTACATCGGTAACCCGGCTCGCAGTCGCGACCACTTGAGCAGCGCTGAATGGGACTACTGGTACGCAGGCCTGCCGGCCCGCGAGGAACTGCTGGGCAGCGATGGTTTGCCGCTGATCGACATCGGTGAAGTGCGCGATGGAGGCTCCTACGAGCAGCGCATGGGGCATATCGCGGTGTGGAACTCGGTGATGGATGAACACAACTACCTGGTGCGGCGCTGGGGCGATTTCATGCGGGCACGGATGTAAGTAGGCAGCGATCTGTCGCCAAATTAATGACAGTAAATCTCCCGTGTTTATTAGGTTTACTTCTGCTCGCTGACAGCTAATCTGGATCGATCAAATGTTCTTAATGAAAAGACATTTACTTGACGGCAGGTCTGTAGTCGCGAGGGACGCGTATGACGACGGGACGTTTCGGCTGGAGGGGACAGGCGCTGCCAGAGGGGAGGCGGATGAGGTGGCGCCACTCGTTTCAGACACGACTTGCCGCGGTGTTGGCCTTGCTGCTGTTGGTGGTGGTGGGTGCGGTGTATTTCGCGGTGAAGGCGGCCACCACTAGCGCCGTGGAAAACCAGGCTCAGGTGCAACTGGAAACCGGCAGCCGAGTGTTCGAACGCCTGCTGGACTTGCGCGGGCGCCGTCTTCAATACGGCCTGGACTGGCTCACGGTAGACGCGCAATTTCGCCAGGCTGTCGCCGAGGGCCGCACGGCAGACATCCTTGCTGCACTGCAGCGCCATGGCACCGGCATCCGCGCCAGCGAGGTGTTTGTGCTGGGGCTCGATGGGCAAGTTATCGTCAGTACCCTGCAAGGCGTTCCCCAGGGGCAGGCCTTTCCCTTTACCGATGCGTTGCGCCGGGCGCGGCGCAGCTCCCTGCAAATGTTGATCGTTGCTCTGGCCGGTCAGCCTTATCTGCTGGTCCAGGAAGAAGTCGTTGATTCACTGCCCATCGCCCGCGTGGTCATGGGCTTTGCCATGGACGAGATTTTCGCCAGCGAACTGCGCTCCATGAGCAACCTGGAAGTGTCGTTCATGACGCTGCAGAACGACCAGCCCGGTACGCTGTTCAGCACGCAGCCAGCGGCCGACCGGGCAAGCATCATCAGCATGCTGCAAGGTTCACGGATCAACCCGATGGCGCAGATGAGCCTGTTTCACGGCCAGCGCTTTCTCAGCCAAACCTTGCTATTGGCCAATACCGGTGACGGCGGGCAGGTGATGGTGCTGCTGCAAAGCCCTCTGGACCACGCATTGCAATCCTTCGCGCCCCTTGATCGGCAATTTCTCGGCATCGCGTTGGCGGCGTTGCTGGTGTCACTGGTCTGGGCGTTGTTCATGGCGCGGCGGGTGTCGCGCCCGCTCAATGCGCTGGTGCAAGCTGCCGAACGCATCGGCGCTGGCGACTATCGCTCGCCGGTGGTGGTGCGTAGTAACGATGAGTTTGGCCTGCTGGCCCGGGCCTTCAACGCCATGCAAAGTGGCATCGCCGTGCGCGAACGACAGTTGGCCCACAACGCCTTGCACGACCCGCTGACCGGCCTGCCCAACCGCGCGCTGGCCATGGAGCGCTTGGGCAGCGCCATCAGCGCCCGGCGGCCGGTGGTGTTGCTGTACCTGGGCATTGAAAATTATCGGGTGATCAACGAGGGATTTGGCCCACAGGGTGTCGAAGAAATGATGCGCGAAGCCAGCCGCTGCCTGCTGTCGAGCCTGTCAGCCAGCGATACGGCAGCGCGGATCACCGGCAGCGAATTCTTGCTGTTGCTGGAAAACACCGAGATCGACCGCGCCGTGGCTCGGGCCGACCGGTTGTACGGCCTGTTGACGGAGCCGCAGCGCATTGGTAACGATGAGCTCAGGCATGAAGTGAGTATCGGCATCGCCGCTTATCCTGCCGATGGCCAGCAGGTCGAGGAGCTGATCAGCCGCGCGGCCATTGCTCGCCACGATGCGGCGGCATTGCCTGGCCACTTGCAGATCTACCAACAGGACCGCGACCTGGCCCATCAGCGCCAGATCAGCCTGATCCGCGACCTGCGCCGGGCGGTGGTCGAGCGCGAGCTGTTCCTGTGTTATCAGCCCAAACTGGACTTGAACCACGGCCATGTGCGCCAGGCCGAAGCGTTATTGCGCTGGCAGCACCCGACCCTGGGCCTGGTCTCGCCCGCTGAGTTCATTCCCCTCGCTGAGCGCACCGGTAGCATGTCCAGCCTGACCCACTGGGTGATAGAAGAGGCCATTCGCCAACTGGCCGAGTGGGACCATCGGGGCCTGCAGGTGCAGTTGTCGGTGAATATCTCGGTGGATGACCTGGCGGATGATGGTCTGGCGCTGCGCGTCACCGATTTGCTGGGGCAGTACTCGGTATTGGCCGAGCAACTGATTTTCGAAATTACCGAAAGTGCGATCATGCACAACCCGGAGCAGGCGCTGCGGGTTCTGGAGCAACTGCGTGGTTGTGGTATCAGCCTGTCGGTGGACGACTTCGGCACTGGCTACTCGTCCCTGGCTCAACTGCAACGCTTGCCGGTGCAGGAACTGAAAATCGACCAGTCCTTCGTGCGTAATCTGGACAGCGCCAGCGGCGATGGGGTAATCGTGCGCTCGACCATCGAGATGAGCCACAACCTGGGGCTCAAGGTGGTGGCCGAAGGGGTGGAGTTCGAGCCCAGCCTGAAACTGCTCAGGCAATGGAAGTGCGACACCGCCCAGGGCTACTTGATCAGCCGACCGTTGAATGCCATGGCGTTTGAGATCTGGATGCGCCGCGAGCATATGCAGGTGTAACGGCACACAATCGACCCGTGGCGAGGGAGCTTGCTTCCTCGCCACAGGGGGGTAGGGCAAGCACAAAAAAAGGCGGCTACCCTGAGGTAGCCGCCTTTGTTTTACCGCCAGTCCCGCTTAATCCGGCAGTTTAAACGCCATCACATAGTCACCCTGCTTGGTGCCCAGGGAGCCGTGACCGCCGGCCATGACCAGCACGTATTGCTTGCCGTCCTTGCCGGTGTAGGTCATCGGTGTGGTTTGGGCGCCTGCTGGCAGGCGGCCTTCCCACAACTGCTTGCCGTTTTTCACGTCATAGGCACGCAGGTACTGGTCGAGGGTACCGCTGAGGAAGGCCACGCCACTGGCAGTGGTGAAAGGCCCGCCCATGCTTGGTACGCCCATGCTCAACGGGAGCGGAACCGGCGAGTTGTCACGCACGGTGCCGTTCTTGTGCATCCAGATGGTTTTGTGGGTGGTCAGGTCGACCGCCGCCACGTAACCCCAGGCAGGTGCCTGGCACGGCAGGCCGATCGGCGACAGCATCGCTTCCAGGACGACGCCATACGGAGTGCCTTTGTTTGGCTGCACGCCTTCGGTTTCGCTGACCCGTGGGCCCTGGGCGGCGATTTTTTCCGCCGGGATCATGGTCGACTTGAACGCCATGTAGCTTGGGTTGACGAAGGCGATCTGACGCACTGGGTCAACCGAGATGCCGCCCCAGTCGAACACACCAAAGTTGCCTGGATAAACGATCGAGCCTTGCAGCGACGGCGGAGTAAACGGGCCATCGTAGCGCAGGGACTTGAAGTCGATCCGGCAGAGCATTTGGTCGAACGGGGTCACGCCCCACATGTCACGCTCCTTGAGGGGCGGTGGCATGAAGTTCAGGTCCGACTTGGGTTGGGTTGGTGAGGTGTGATCGCCAGCCACAGCGCCTTGCGGCACAGGGATTTCATTGATCGGCACCACTGGCTCGCCGGTCGCACGGTCCAGCACGTAAATGCTGCCTTGCTTGGTCGATGTCATGACGGCTTGTTTCACGCCAGCGGCGGTCTTGATGTCGATCAGGCTTGGCTGGCCGCCCACGTCCATGTCCCACAGGTCATGGTGCGTGAACTGGTAGTGCCAGCGCACGTGGCCGGTGTCGATGTCCAGGGCAGTGAGGCCGGCGGCATGCAGTTCCGAGGCAGGAGTGCGATAGCCACCGAACTGGTCCGGGGTCTGGTTGCCCATTGGCAGGTAGAGCATGCCGAGCTTTTCATCGACTGCGAACATCGACCACATGTTGGGCGAGTTGCGGGTGTAGGTCTTGCCTTCGGCAATCGGCGTGGTGTCGTCCGGATTGCCGCTGTCCCAGTTCCACACCAGTTTGCCGGTGTGTACGTCGAACGCGCGGATCACGCCGCTTGGCTCGTCGATGGAAACGTTGTCGGTAACGTGACCGCCAATCACCACCAGGTTTTTGGTGACCGCAGGTGGCGAGGTGGAGTAGTAACCACCGGGTGCGAAGGTGCCGATGTTGGCGCCCAGGTCGACCTGGCCCTTGTCGCCGAAGTCTTCGCACATCTTGCCGGTGTCGGCGTTCAGGGCGATCAGGCGGGTGTCGGCGGTCGGCAGGAAGATCCGGCGTGGGCAAGCGTTGGCGGTCGGCGCAGCAGCGTCGGTGGCCGGGCTTTGCTCGGTGGCGGCATAGGCGGCGTCATCGTGATACGAAACGCCACGGCAGGTCATGTGCGCCCAACCCTTGAAGTTCTCGGCTTTTTGCGTCGAGAGCTTCGGATCGAAACGCCAGATTTCCTTGCCAGTGTCCGGATCAAGGGCAATCACCTGGCTGTGGGGCGTGCACACGTAGAGCATGCCGTTGACTTTCAGCGGGGTGTTTTCCGCGGTGGTTTCACCGGGATCGCCTGGGCCAGGAAGATCGCCGGTGCGATAGGTCCAGGCTGGTACCAGCTTGTGAGCGTTTTGCGGGGTGATCTGCGCCAGCGGCGAGTAACGGTCACCGAAGGCCGAGCGGCCGTAGGAATTCCAGTCGCCATCGGGTTGGGTCGGCGCGGCGTTGGCCATGCCCGGTACCGCATCACGGTCCAGTTGGCCTTTGATTTCACCAGGGTTGGTGAATTGGCTGGCCAAGGCGGCGGCGCCGGCCAACACCACGGCCACGCTCAGCGCGCCGGTGCCCAGCGGGGCCGTTTGGCCACGCAGCAATGGGCGACGGAACCACGGCAGCAGCATGACGATGCCCAGTGCAAACAACAGGGCCAGGCGCGGCACCAGTTGCCACCAGTCCAGGCCGACTTCCCATAGCGCCCAGACGGTGCTGGCAAACAGCACCAGCGCGTACAGGCCCAGGGCGGCGCGACGTGTGGCCAGCAGCAGGATGCCGGTCAGGGTGAGGCCAATACCGGCCAGCAGGTAGTACAGCGACCCGCCGAGCAGACTCAGCTTGATACCCCCGGCCAGCATGGCCAGGCCCATTATCAGCAGCAAAATCCCCAGCAGCCTGGGCAGCAGGCGGCTTGGACTCGAAGCACCATCAGCGCTCATAAGTGTGTTCTCCGTGACGTTCAAATGTTTCAAATGTTGTAGTCCCGTGCATGTTCACTGTAGATGACGATTCAGCACGGGCTTGGTTCAGCTTTAAAAAGCTCTGTTTGGCTTTTTTTCTCCAAAAAGCGCGCAAAACACTGCTCGCGAGTTATTCGATGGCGCTCTGTCTTTGAAAGACAGCGCTGTCCAGGGGCTGGATACATCGTTCAGGGGGCGACATCGAAAGGGATAAACCGCGTTCAGAAAGGTGGAGAAGGGTGATGAAACGTTTCAGTTTGTTGCCAGCAAGGATAAAGCGCCTGCTCTGGGAGAGAAAGGGGCATTCGCAAGATGGATCGTTTCGGATTTGGTAACAGTGAGGTGAAAGGTTGATATTTGTGGCGAGCGGGCAAGCCCGCTCGCCACAGTGGATTTAGAAGGTAGTACGCACGCCGAACTCAACACTACGTCTTGGCGCTGGCGCAATATCGCGCAGGATTGAGCTGGCATAGCGCACGGTCTGGTTGGTCAGGTTTTCGCCGTTGACGAAGGCCAGCCACTGGCTACCACCGACATTGAAGCGATAGCCGGCGCTGGCACCCAGGGTGGTGTAGCCGTCGGTGCCGCTTTCGTTGTCGGGCACCCGGCCTTGGCCTGCGGCGTGTTCGATGTCGATCCGTGCCTGCCAGCGGTCCAGTTCCCATAGCAGGCCGCTGTTCAAGCGCAATGGCGCAATGCGCGGCAAGGCTTCGCCGGTATCGAGGTTGGTGGCGCGGGTGTAATCACCCGACAGTTCCAGGGCGAACTTGCCGTAGGCACCTTCGCCCAGCTTCCAGTGATCCTGGGCTTCAAAACCGGCGAAACGGGCGCGCACGCCGGAGTATTTGTACTCAGGGATGCCGCCAGCGTCTTCCTTGTCTTCGTCGTTCAAGGTCCGCCCACTGCCCAGCAAGCCGATGTAGTTGGAGAAGTGGCTGTAGAACACCCCGAAGCTGCCCTTGTGGGTGCCGTTGTCAAAGCGCAGGGCCAGGTCGCTGGAGACGGCTTTTTCTTTCGACAGGTTGGCGTCGCCCACTTCATACGTGCCGGTGGCAACGTGGGCACCGTTGGCATACAGCTCGTAGAAGGTCGGGGCGCGTTCGGTGTAGCTCAGGGTGGCGGCCAGGGACCAGATCGGCGTTAGGGTATACACCGCGCCGGACGACAGGCTGCCGGCGGTGAAGCTGTTGGAACTGTCGGCACTGGCGAAGCGCTCGTTGCCTTTGCCGTCCGGGTCGACCGTGGTGTGTTCCAGCCGCCCGCCCAGGCTCAGTTTCAGGCGTTCGGTGGCCTGCATTTCTTCGAGGATAAACAGCGCGCCGGCATTGGTGTCGGTTTGCGGTACGAAGGCTTCTTCGCCCAGCGCGGAAAACTCATTGCGACTGACCTGGGCGCCAATCACCCCGTTGAATGGTCCGATGGGCAGGTGCCGCGCCTCGATCCGCGCCTCATAACCCTTGTTCTTGAAGGTGGTGCCGGTTTCGCCACCTTCGATTTCCCGATGTTCGTAGTCGGTGTAACCGGCATCGAGTTTCACCGAAGTGAAGGGGCCTTGCAGGTTACGGATCTCGGATGCGAAGGCGTAGTGATCCTGCTTCATGCGGATGCGCACGTCCTGTTCGGCGGGCGAGCCGTAGTTGCTGTCGTAGTTGCTGTAGGAAAGTCCAGCGTAACCATCGTCCCAGGTGTAGGAACCGCCGAGCGCACCGCCGTCCTGACGCCCGTCGCTGTTGCCCAGCCGGCCGCGCTTGCCATCACCATTATCACTTGGCGCGGCGTGGCGGCTGCGGGCGTAGCCTGGGATTTTCAGGTCGTTGAATTGCCGGGAGTTGGCGTCCAGGTGCAAGGCGAAGCTGCCGTTGCCGGCTTCCAGTTTGCCGGCGCTGCTGCGGGTGGTGTCGGCGCCGCCGTAGCGCAATTCACCGGCACCGTGGATGCCTTCGATGGCTTCGGTGGGGATGCGGTTGTCGAAGGTGTTGACCACGCCACCGATGGCACTGCCGCCGTAGAGCAGGGCGGCCGGGCCACGGACAATTTCGATGCGTTCGACGTTGACCGGGTCCAGCGGTACAGCGTGGTCATAGGACAGCGACGAGGCATCTAGCGCGCCAACGCCGTTACGCAGGATGCGAATGCGGTCACCGTCCTGGCCCCGAATGATCGGACGGCTGGCGCCCGGGCCGAAGTAGGACGACGACACGCCGGGCTGCTTGTTCAAGGTTTCACCGAGGCTGCCTTTTTGTTGCAGGGTCAGGTCGTCGCCTTCCAGCACGGTGGTGGGCGAGGCGAGTTGTTCGCTGCCCAGCGGGTTGCCGGTGATGACTTGAGGTTGCAGCTCCAGGGCATGGGCTTCGCTGCTGATCAACAGCGCGGCAGCTACGGGGGTAAGGCGCCACAGCAATGGACGGGGAGATGAGCTAGACATCGGTTATTCCTTGGCAAGCGGCGCACATACGCACGCCCTGAGTCGAAAAGAGAAGGATGAAGACGGTAATTTTGATAGCTATAGTTACAATATAACATTACTTTCCTCTCTGAGGATGGGAACTTTTTTCAAGGGCTATAGTGAAGGCATCGCTTCCACCGGCATCGCCCCTCGGCTAAGGTGCGCGGCTTCATTCTTGAATTCTTGGCAAAGGCCCGGCATGACTGCACAAAATAACGACCCCCTGCACGGCGTCACCCTGGAACAGGTTCTCACCGCACTGGTGACTCACTATCAATGGGAAGGGCTGGCCGAGCGCATCAACATCCGCTGTTTTTCCAGCGACCCGAGCATCAAGTCGAGCCTGTCGTTTTTGCGCAAGACGCCATGGGCACGGGAGAAGGTCGAAGGGCTGTACGTCAAGCTGATGCGCACCAAACGTCCGCAGGATTGATGGCGTGAGTGGCAGGTTGCCTGGCTATGTGGCAGTGGCGGCACTCACCGGTTGGACGGGCCTGGTGATTCAGCAGTACCTGATTTTTTATTCCCGTTGGACTTCAGGCGCCAGCTTGCTGGGCGGCCTGGTCAACTTCTTCAGCTTCTTCACTGTGCTGACCAACATCCTGGCGGTGGTGGTCTTGAGTTATGCACGGGTGAATCATCCTTCAGCCGGTCGACGGTTTTTCCTGCAGCCTGCGGTGAGCAGCGCGATAGCAGTGAGCATCGTTGTGGTGGGTTTGGCCTACAACCTGTTGCTGCGACATTTATGGCACCCGCAGGGTTTTCAGTTCATCGCCGACGAGTTGCTGCACGACGTGATGCCCCTACTGTTTCTTGGCTATTGGTGGTTCGGCGTGCCCAAAGGCACCTTGCGCCTCAAACACATTGGCCTGTGGGTGATCTACCCCCTGGTGTACTTTGCTTACGCGCTATTGCGCGGGCATTTGCTGGGGCAGTATCAGTACCCGTTCATTGATGTGGATACCCTGGGTTATCCACAGGTGTTTGTGAATGCCGGGGCGATATTGCTGGGATTTGTGGTGATTGCCTTGGCGATAGTCGGGCTGGACAGGGTCGCTAAATCACCGCAGGGCTAATGTGGCAGACTTGCCAGTCGCCACCTCTATTTGATCTTCATTGTGGTTGAGTCCGGCTTACGCTTTATTCGTCTTCGCTGCTGTCGGCACGCCAGTACCCGACGGCCTTGACGAACGAGTCATCGAGCTTGTGCTCATCGAGCAGCACCCGGCGAACTTGCCGCGACAGCTTGGTTTCTGTTGCCACCCAGGCATACAACGATCCGTCCGGTACGCGCAATTGCTGGACGGTGGCGAGCAAGTTGTCCACACCGCGTAGAACCCAGATCACCTCCACATCTGCAGCACTCTCCAGTGTTTGTCGTTCAGCCGCATTGGCCACTTCAATCACCGCCAGCACCTCGCGCCCTGCTGGTAATTCTTCCAGGCGCCGGGCAATGGCCGGCAGGGCGGTTTCATCGCCGATCAGCAAGTAGCTGTCGAAGATGTCCGGCACGATCATCGAGCCTCGAGGTCCGCCGATGTACAGGTGTTGGCCGACCGCTGCCTGTTCGGCCCAGGTCGATGCGGGGCCATCACCGTGCAAGACGAAGTCGATGTCCAGTTCGCCAATGGCCAGGTCGAACCGCCGCGGGGTGTAGTCGCGCATGGCCGGTTGTGGCCCGTCGCCCTTGATACTGAAGGTCGGGCTTTGCAGCGCCACGTACTCGGCGGCGGTCTGCGGGAACAGCAGCTTGATGTGATCATCACTGCCCAGGCTGACAAACCCTGCCAGTTGCTCACCGCTGAGGGTAATCCTGCGCATGCGCGGGGTGATATCGACCACCCGCAGCACGTCCAGGCGACGGCGTTTTATCTCGTGGGTGACGCGGTGGATGACGGGTGTGTTCATGGATTTTCCCCCTGTACAGGTTGGACGACCGGGCCGTCGACGATGGCGTGGGCGGTGCCGTTGAGCAGGCCCGCGACGCGGGTGATTTCTTGCGCGCTCCAGCGCCCGTGATGCAGTTGCAGGGCATGGCGCAGGTTGTGTACCGCCTCGTGAATTTCCGGCGGCCGGTCATGGCCGCGCAGCGAACGCTTGCTGACATCGATGCGCATGCGTACGCCGTCCAGTGCAACGGCTTGTTCACTTAAAGAAAGACGTCCAGCGTCGGTGATTGTGTAGCGTTTTTTTCCGCCATCGACGTCGCCGGTGATCAATTCGCTTTCTTCCAGGAACGTCAGGGTTGGGTAGATCACCCCTGGGCTGGGGCTGTAGGCGCCGTCGAACAAACCTTCAATCTGGCGGATCAGGTCGTAGCCGTGGCACGGCTGCTCGGCAATCAGCGCTAGCAACAGTAGTTTCAAATCCCCCGGTGCGAAGACCCGTGGGCCACGACCACCGCGTTCGCGGCCTGGGCGTTTCTCGAAGCCATCGCGGCCGTCACCGGGTTCACGGTGGGAATGAGGGTCTCTCATGGTCATGCTCTCTGCGTATTAGTTAGACATAACTTAAGATATATCTTACTGGCTGAGCAAGATCCATTCCGACGAACGGTTTTCCGACAGGGTCGAGCCAGGTACGGTGATTAGATTGTCCGCAAACGCAAATAACTATTGAATAGAGTAACTATTGTTCCAGGACGTGAATGTCTTCACTTTTGCTATGTTCAGGGCGCCTGACACGCGGTGTGCTCGCCAGGTTGCAGGTAAGGCGTCAGGAGGGGCGCCATGCCCTTAAGTACCTGTACGGGCAGTGCCGAGGTGAACGTGAAGGTTTGCGCCGAGCTGCCTGGCACAAACGCCGTCAGGGTGCCGAAGTGCTGCTCGCCAATGTAGAACACGAAGGTGGCGGTGCGATTGATGGACTTGGAACTGAGAATGCGTCCACCGGCACCGATGGCTTCGATGCGGTTGTCACCTGTGCCGGTTTTACCGCCCATGGTCAGGGGCGTGCCATCCGCCAGTTTGAAACTGCCGGAAACCCGTTTCGCGGTACCGGCGTCCACCACTTGCGATAGCGCTGCGCGCAAGGCGCTGGCGACGTCGCTGGGCATCACCCGTTTACTGCGATTGGGGTCATTGATCAAGCGCGTTTCATAGGGAGTGCCTGCAGCAAAATGCAGGCTGTCGATGCGCAGTGTCGGCTCGCGCACGCCATCGTTGAGGATAACTCCCACCAGTTCCGCCAGGGCGGCCGGGCGATCACCTGAGCTGCCAATCGCGGTGGCGAGGGACGGCACCAGGTGGTCGAAGGGGTAGCCGACGGCCTGCCAGCGTTGATGAATATCGAGAAACGCTTCGATCTCCAGCATGGTGCGGATACGACTGTCCCGGGCGCTTTTGTGCCGGCTCTTGAACAGCCAGCCATAGACTTCCTGACGCTCATACTCGCTGGCGGCGACGGCCTGGGTGAAGGTGGCGTCGGGGTTGTTCAACAAGTAGCCGAGCAGCCACAAGTCCAGGGGGTGGACCTTGGCGATGTAGCCTTGGTCCGGCAGGTCGTAGGCACCGGGGCCGTAGTTTTGATAGAGCTTTTCCAGGCGCTCATCGGTGAGTTTTTCCGGGGCCTTGGTGCTGGTCAAATGGGCACGGACAAAACTGTTGAAACTCTTTTGACTGGCCTGGGGCAGCAGGTAGCGGTGCACGGCGGCCAGGCGGATGGCGGTGGGGTGCAGGCTGTCGAGGAAGGTGTCGAGCCGGGCCTGGGTGTCCTTGTTGCGGTACTTTTTCCAGAAGCGCAGTAGGAACGAGGTGCCTTCGCGGTCGGCAAATTTCGCCAGGTATTCCTGACGGCGCGGGTCGCTGTCGTCCTTGAGCAATTGGGCACTGCTGCCTGGTGCCTGGTAGGTGCTGTAGCGCACCAGGTCGCGCATCAGGCGAATGAAGGGCAGGTTGATCGATTCGCGCAGTGCTTCACGCAGGGTAGGGTTACGGCCGTTGTCTTCGTTGCGAAAGTTATGGAAGCGATGCAAGCCGCCACCGGTGAAAAAGCTTTCGCCGGGGTTGGCGGAATACTGCCGGTTGAGTGCCGCGTCGAGCATTATCGGCAGGCTTTGATCGGTGTTTTGCGCCAGGTAATCCAGGGCCCAGCGGGACAGGCGATCCTGGTCGCCGACCTCGACTTTCTGCAACGCGGCAGGCGTTTGGCCGGCATAGCGGTCGTGCAGTTCGCTGATGATTTGCAGGTAGGTAGTCAGCACCCGCAGCTTGGCGGTGGAGCCCAACTCCAGCTTGCTGCCTTCGTTGATGTCAAAGGGCTGGTCGGTGCTGTCGGTCTGCACCCGTACACGGGCGCCGTCGGCTGTCATCTCGTACAAGGTGAAGCTGTAGCGTACCTGGGCGGTGCTGGCGGGGGTCAGCAGGCGCGGGCCGAGCAGGCCCAGTTGGCCAGCGAAGGCCGGGTCGGCCAGGTGCTTGAGGTAGGCGGTGGCCTGGGTTTGCAGGTCACTTTGCAGGGTGCTGGTGGCGGACAGGTCAAGGCGGTCCAGGTCGTACAGAGGCCGCTTGAGCAGCGCGGCCAGGCGGCTGCGGGCGACGCTGATGCCCTTGTTGGTTTCGATGGGTTGGATCGTGGGCTGTTGCTGCCAGTCGCGGTAACTTACTTTGCTGGCCAGGGCGGCAGCGGACAGAGCCGGGTCGATCACGTTGTTTTGCGCCAACAGGCGGATATGGCTGTCGGTGAGGTCGGCCAGCTCCGCGCGGCCCTTGGACAAATAGTGGGAGGGCCGGCGCTGGGCGATCATCAGCGATAACACTTCACGCAGGGCCAGGGCTTTTTGCGTCAGGTTTTTTGGGTCTGTGCTGGTCAGGAGGGCATTGCTCTGGTTGAAGTCGGCGCCGTACCAGACACGTAGCCCTTCGGCCATGCCATGGACCTCGCCGTGGCCCGGAACGGCGGACAGCGGCACGCTATTGAGGTAGTCGCGCACGATGTTCTGCCGCGCCTGTAAGGTGCCCGGGCCGTCCTGGTAGGTGCGCACGCTGGCGGAAATCATCTGGCGAATTTTCTCGCCACCGGACAGGGTCAGGCCGTCAGGAGAGTGGCGGTACTTTTCCAATTGTGTGGCCAGGGTACTGCCGCCCGCCGTCTGGCCAGGTAGGTGCAGCAGCTTTGCCACCTGGGACCAGGCCGCCCTGGCAAAGCGAGGCCAATCCACGGCGGGGTTGGCCTGGGGCTGGGCGGGGTCCAGCAGGTCCCGGTTTTCGATAAACAGCAGGCTGTTGACTACCACCTGCGGAATGGCCGCGAAGGTCGGGTAAAACTGTTGGGGATAACTGAAACGGTACAGCGGTTCAGCGCGGCAATCGGTGATCGACAGGCCTGCCTGGATTTTTTCGGGGTAGGGCACAAACAAGCCGTGGCGGGTGTAGTCCATCAGGGCCTCGGAGAAGCGGGCCTGATTCTGTATCACATAGTCGCGCTTGAGCAGGCGCGGCAAAAAATCACCGAGCGCGCTGTAGCCCAGACGCTGGTCGAAGGGGCCTGCACCGGGGTAGACGATGGCATCGCTGGGGCCGGGTTGCAGGTCGTACGTCAAGTTCGCCGCGACCCGACTGAACTCTCGGGCTTGCCACTTGGACGTACGCATTTCCCGAGAGACGGCGAAACCGAGGGCGATCAACCCGATCACCAGCAACAGCCACAACAGCCGCCATCCCAGCCACCGCTGGCGGGGGCTTTGTGGCAATGGCTGTTCACCCGTGCTGTCGGTTGGCACCGCAGTCTTGGTCGAACCGGTTTGCCATAAAGCGCCCATAGTCGATTGATCCATTCACGCAGATTGATCGGACTTGCCTGAAGCTTAGACGGTGGTGGGCATGTAGGAAGGATTTGTGTAGGCAATCGATAGTTGAGGTGAGTGCTTGTTGTGGCGAGTGGGCTTGCCCGCGCTGGGCGGCGAAGCCGCCCTAAAACCGGCCATGGAGATCTGCCTGGAAAAACGCAGTGACTTTATTGGGTCTGCTACGCAGCCCAACGCGGGCAAGCCCGCTCGCCACAACAGGCCCTTTTGCCAACAGGGGTAGATGTCTGGCTCAGAGCCAAGCGGCGTCCCAGAGTGGATAGTCGCCAATATTTTCCACCAGTCCAGCGCGAAGTGGATTGGCGATGATGTAGCGGGCAATCGGGCAAAGGTCTTCTTCTGCTCGAACCGCACGATCGTGATAGCCCCGTTGCCAGAAAGCACCTGAGCTGCCGCAAGCACGGTTGATGGTCAGCGTACTCCGGGACTTGGTTCTTCCCATTACCTGAGATAGCGGCGCTTCTTGCAGTTCAAATAACCAGTGAAAGTGATCCGGCATGACGACCCACGCCAATGAGTTGACCAAGCCCAGGTCATGGCTTTGCTTGAGTTCGGCAACCAGCAACCTTCCCAGGTGAAAGTCGCGAAACAGTGGCCGTCTGTCATGAACCACGACAGTGATCAGGTAGGCGCGACCTGATTGTGAATATCGGCCACGGCGTAGCAGGTGAGAGTTGGGGTGATGGGGCAATCCTTTGCTCCTTTGAATGGATGAGTAGCCCATTGACGCTAGCACCTGGCAGCGGAGGGCGATCGTGAGATCAATGTGCGGATATATCTGTGATCAGACTCTTGTGACTAGCAGGCTGGCTCTTGTGGCAAGCGGGCCTGTTGTGGCGAGCGGGCTTGCCCGCGTTGGGTGGCGAAGCCGCCCTAAAACCGGTCATGGAGATCTGTCTGGAAAAATGCGGTGACTTTATTAGGACTGCTACGCAGCCCAACGCGGGCAAGCCCGCTCGCCACAACAACTCGGTGACTGGCTACAGAAGGTCCGTCCTAGAGCCTTCTTTCCAGGTAAATACACCCAAGGTAGGGGCATGACGGTGCACCATTGCTGTGCAATACTCGCCGCCGTTTATTGAGGGTGATTTCTGCATCCTCCAGGCGATGACCCTTCGTATAGGGGGCTTTTTCCAAGAGTTCTAGCTGAATTTTACTGTTTATAGAGTGAAAAGCCCTGCTCATGGCTTTTTATACTGCACGCCCGCTGAGCTGGCCGGTTTACTCGGCCAGGCAGGTTCGCCCAAAAGGTGAGCCTGGCAGGAAGGCGTCATGGCGACCTGCTGTGACGTCGAACGCTCGGTGATTCATATCCAATAACAACATGAGGTTGTACTCCTATGCCCGCTGGCAATCACCTGCCCCACGGCGAGACCGCTTCGGGCGGCCCGCTTAAACGCGAATTGGGCGAACGGCATATTCGCCTGATGGCGCTCGGCGCCTGTATCGGTGTCGGCCTGTTTCTCGGATCGGCCAAGGCCATCGAAATGGCCGGCCCGGCGATCATGCTGTCTTACATCATTGGTGGCCTGGCCATCCTGGTGATCATGCGCGCCCTCGGCGAGATGGCTGTGCATAACCCAGTCGCCGGCTCGTTCAGTCGTTATGCCCAGGATTACCTCGGCCCGCTGGCGGGCTTTCTCACCGGCTGGAACTACTGGTTCCTGTGGCTGGTGACCTGTGTCGCAGAGATCACTGCGGTGGCCGTGTACATGGGCGTCTGGTTCCCCGATGTGCCGCGCTGGATCTGGGCCCTGGCGGCCCTGATCAGCATGGGCACCATCAACCTGATCGCGGTCAAGGCCTTTGGTGAGTTCGAATTCTGGTTCGCCCTGATCAAGATCGTCACCATCATTGCCATGGTCATCGGCGGCATTGGGGTGATCGCCTTCGGCTTCGGCAACGATGGCGTGGCGTTGGGGATTTCCAACCTGTGGGCCCACGGCGGCTTCATGCCCAATGGCGTGCAGGGCGTGCTGATGTCCCTGCAAATGGTGATGTTTGCCTACCTGGGCGTAGAGATGATCGGCCTGACCGCCGGTGAAGCGAAGAACCCGCAGAAGACCATTCCCAATGCCATCGGCTCGGTATTCTGGCGCATCCTGTTGTTCTACGTGGGTGCGTTGTTCGTGATTCTGTCGATTTACCCGTGGAATGAAATCGGCACCCAGGGCAGTCCGTTCGTGATGACGTTCGAGCGCCTGGGCATCAAGACCGCCGCAGGCATCATCAACTTCGTGGTGATCACTGCCGCTCTGTCGTCCTGTAATGGCGGGATCTTCAGCACCGGGCGCATGCTCTACAGCCTGGCGCAGAACGGCCAGGCTCCAGCAACGTTCGGCACCACTTCCAGCAATGGCGTACCGCGCCGTGCGCTGCTGTTGTCGATTGTGGCCTTGTTGCTGGGCGTGCTGCTCAACTACCTGGTACCGGAAAAAGTCTTCGTCTGGGTCACCGCCATCGCTACTTTTGGCGCGATCTGGACTTGGGCGATGATCCTCCTGGCCCAGCTCAGGTTCCGCCAAGGCCTGAGCCCGGCTGAACGAGCCGCCTTGAAGTACCGCATGTGGCTGTACCCGTTCAGCTCCTGGCTGGCGCTGGCGTTCCTGGTATTAGTGGTGGGCCTGATGGCGTACTTCCCGGACACCCGTGTTGCGCTGTATGTGGGCCCGGCGTTCCTGGTGCTGCTGACGGTGCTGTTCTACGCGTTCAAGCTGCAACCGATCAACACCACCCAAGGCGCGGTGCGTTCAGCGTCCTGACCCACACGTGAGTCACAAAAAAGCCCCGGTCAGATGATCGGGGCTTTTGTTTTTACGGCGATGATCAGGCCGTTGTGGCCCGTGCCGGTTGCGTCAAACGCTTGTTCAAGTCCAACCAGGCGCCGAGCAAGGCCATCAAGCCGGCACCTACCAGCGCGGTGAATATCTGCATGGCGAAGGCATCGCCGGCCATGGCGTTGACCATATCTGCCAAAGGTGCCAGCAACACACCCAGGCAAAACACTTCCAGGGAGTAGCGTCCCATCCGGCTGGTTTGTTGCGCCAGCCAGTTTTGCGTCCACTCGCGACCGGGCAGCAGCTTGGCGGTGACGTAGGCCAGGGCCAGGAAGTGCAGCAGGCGCACTGGCGACAGATCGGTCTTGCTGATGGGGTACAACACATCGCTCAACACGCTGGGCATGAATGCATCGTGAATGTGCGGCCAGCGCCAGGAGACAGTGATGATCCCGGTCACCACTACGTAGCTGGCCGCCGCGATAAACAATGGCTGGCGCGACAGCGGGCGGGTTTGTGGCAAGCGTGGCCGCTGCCCGTGAATCGCCGCAGCGCCGCCGAGCACAAACAGCAACTGCCAGGTGACCGGGTTGAAGTACCACACGCCGTCGGCAATCGCCGCCAGGTTCCAGCCAAGCCTTGGCGCCAGCAGGTACACCGCCAGCGACACCGCCACCACCGCCCAGGTCTTGCGCACCAGCAATGGCAATACCAGTGGCAGGCCAGCCAGCAGCACGATATAGAGCGGTAACGGGTCCATGAGGTTGGGTTTGAAACGCAGCAGCAACTCATCCGTCAGGGCTTGCTGAGGGTTGGTGATGAAGTGGGTCAGGCCCATTTCCTGGACCAGGTCGCGGGTTTCTACATGGCTGTTGGCAAAGAACACGATGCCCATCAGCATCGCCAGCAGGAAGATGTGCACCACGTACAGCACCCAGGCGCGCCGAAGGATTTTCACGCAGGCGATCCAATAGCCTTCGCGCTGCAGGATCTTGCCGTAGGCCAGCACTGCTGCGTAGCCAGCGAGGAACACGAAGATTTCCGCTGCATCGCTGAAACCGAAGTTACGCAGGGTGATTTGACCGAGGGGGTTGTGGGGGACGTGATCCCAGAAAATGAAGATCAACGCCAGGCCCCGAAAAAAGTCGATGCGCGGGTCGCGTCCGTTAAGCATGGCAGCGGGCTCTTGAATAGATGGTTTAGTAATGACAAGCGGACGGCGGCGATCGCTCACACCGCACGTCGGGCGCAGGTTGGCGCTATTTATAAGCAATTGCAAAGCTTAGGTTTTACTGGATGTCTCATTGCTTCGACTAAACATCGATGATCACCAGCGTACTGTGGCTGCCCGCGAGGAATAACCGGGACGCGCAATAGCCGGGTTCAGCGGGAAGTGGGTGTTGTTAAAAAGCGTCCATCAGCAGCACTCGGCAGGGCTTGGCCTGATAGGCATTGATCTGCGGCACCAGCCGGGTGAAATGCTCAGTCTGGCAGTGGGTGTCCAGCGCGGCCTGGTCGGGCCATTGCTCGATAAAGATAAAGTGCCCCGGGTCTTTCTGGTCGACGAACAGATCGTAGGCAATGCACAGCGCCTCCAGGCGGGTTTTTTCCACTAGCTCCAGGTACCAGGGGTGCACGGTGTCGAGGTGTTCGTGTTTGATGAAGTCTTCGGCAATCACTTTCAACATGGGTCAGTCCTTTGGGAGGCGCCGTTTCCGGCGCCTGGATCATTTTTAAGCGGCAGCCACTTCATGAGGTTCGAAGCTGTCGGCACGTGCCATCTGCCACATCCGTGAATAAAACTCGCCGTTCACTTCACCGGTGAGCAACTCACCGGGTTTGAGGAACACGTGCAGTTGCGAGAACAGCTTGATCTCGGTGGCCGACATGCGTCGCACCAAATGCTTGGCTGACAGTTGCGACGGGTGATCCAGCCCCGCGGCGGCAAGCATTTCCGCCAGGGACTTGAGGGTGTTGCGGTGGAAGTTGAACACCCGCTGGGCCTTGTCCGGCACCACCAGCGCCCGTTGGCGCAGTGGGTCCTGGGTGGCGACGCCGGTGGGGCATTTGTTGGTGTGGCAGCTTTGTGACTGGATGCAGCCGATGGCGAACATGAAGCCCCGCGCCGAGTTGGCCCAGTCGGCGCCGATGGCCAGGACGCTGGCGATGTCGAAGGCGCTGACGATCTTGCCGCTGGCACCGAGTTTGATCTTGTCCCGCAGGTTCAGGCCCACCAGGGTGTTGTGTACGAACAGCAAGCCTTCACGCAGCGGCACGCCGATGTGGTCGGTGAACTCCACGGGCGCAGCACCTGTGCCGCCTTCCTTGCCGTCGACCACGATAAAGTCCGGCAGGATGCCGGTTTCCAGCATGGCCTTGGCGATGCCCATGAATTCCCATGGGTGGCCCAGGCAAAACTTGAACCCCACCGGTTTGCCGCCGGACAGTTCACGCAGTTGCGCGATGAACTGCATCAGCTCAATGGGGGTGGAAAACGCGCTGTGGCGCGACGGTGAGATGCAGTCCTCACCCATCATGATGCCGCGGGTCTCGGCGATTTCTCGGGTGACCTTGTGCTTGGGCAGAATCCCGCCGTGACCAGGCTTGGCGCCCTGGCTCATCTTGATTTCGATCATTCGCACTTGCGGGCTCTGTGCTTGCACGGCGAAGCGTTCCGGGTCGAAGCGGCCGTCGCTGGTGCGGCAACCGAAGTAACCGCTGCCCAGTTCCCACGTCAGGTCGCCGCCGTTTTCCCGGTGATAGGCGCTGATGCTGCCTTCGCCAGTGTCATGGGCAAAGTTGCCCAGCTTGGCGCCCTGGTTTAGCGCGCGAATGGCATTGGCGCTCAGGGAACCGAAACTCATGGCCGAGATGTTGAACACCGATGCCGAATACGGCTGCTTGCATTGCGGGCCGCCGACTATCACGCGAAAGGCGCTGGGGTCGCTCAACGGCGCCGGGCGCATGGAGTGGCCGATAAATTCGAAACCGGACTGGTACACGTCGATCAGCGTGCCGAAGGGTTTGTCGGCGCTTTCATTCTTGGCCCGCGAATACACCAGCGAGCGCTGGGCCCGGGAGAAGGGCAGGGCATCACTGTCGGATTCCAGCAGGTATTGGCGGATTTCCGGACGAATAGCCTCCACCAGGTAACGAATATTGCCCAGGATCGGATAGTTGCGGCGCACCGCGTGGGGGCTTTGCAGCAGATCGAAGATGCCAATCAGGCTGAGCACACCGGTGATCAGGGTGATGGGCCACAACCATTCGTGTTGGATAAAGGGGATGCTGGCGAGGGTGAAAATGACACAGACAGCAAAAAAGGCGTAACGGCTTAGCAACGACAGGCTCATTCTGTTTTCCTTGGTTCGGACTCATCAGGCATACGGTTTTTCAGGCGTTCTGTGCCTGGAGAAAAATCGATAACAGCTCGGACCGGGATTTGATCCCTGGCTTGCTGTACAGATGCCTTTTATGGGCTTTCACGGTTTCAACACAGGCTTGCAGCTTACGAGTGATTTCCTTGCTGGAGCAACTGCCAAGCATGACCCTACATCTCTTTTTGTGAGCGCTGATACCTATGCCCATCGCAGGCAAGCTCGGCTCCCACATTAGATCTTCATCAGCTTGTAGATAGAGGGTATTGCTCCACCGCCGTCTGACGGATCGGCAATATCACCCGAAACGTAGTGCCCTTGCCCACTTCGCTGGTCACCGAAATATCGCCGTGGTGTTTCTTGACGATGCCATAGGACAGCGACAGCCCCAGCCCTGTCCCTTCCCCCACCGGCTTGGTAGTGAAGAATGGATCAAAGATTTTCTGCACACTTTCTGGCGCAATCCCGCAGCCGTTGTCCGCGACTTCCAGCCAGACCCGATCGCCCTCGGTGCCATTGCTGATGGTGATGGTGCCGCGCTCCGGGCCCATGGCCTGGGCGGCGTTGATCACCAGGTTCATCACCACCTGATTGATCTGTGAAGCCAGGCATTCGATGTCCGGCAACGGCTGGTAGCGTTTGACCACATCCGCCTTGTACTTGAGTTCGCTGGCGACAATGTTGAGGGTCGAGTCGATGCCCTGCTGCAGGTTTGCCCATTGCCATTTGTCGTCGTTATCAACCCGGGAGAAATCCTTCAGGTCCTTGACGATTTGCGCCACACGGCCGATGCCTTCCTTGGTTTCGCGGATCAGAATCGGGATGTCTTCCTTGAGAAACTCCAGGTCCATGCCTTTGCGCAGGGTTTGCAAGTGCTCAAGGCATTCCCCTGGCGCCAGGGCTTCTTCGGCCTGTTGATAGGCGTCGAACATTTGTTGTAGCTGCTTGAAATAGCCGTCCAGGGTGCCTAGGTTGGAGGAGATAAACCCCACCGGGTTGTTGATTTCATGGGCTACGCCCGCTGCCAACTGCCCCAGGGACGCCAGCTTTTCCGACTGCACCAGTTGGCTTTCCAGCTGCTTGCGCTCGTCGATTTCCAGTTGCAGTGCATGGCTGCGTTGCTCCACCAACTGCTCCAGGTGACTGGTTTGCAGGCTGGCACGACGGGCCATTTCCCATTTGGCGGCCAGGGTGTTGGCCATTTGCTGGACTTCGATGTTGTCGAAGGGTTTTTTCAGGATCAGCAGGCGGTCGTGGGCCTGCAGGCGAAACAGTAGCTCTTCCCAGGAATAATCCGAGTACGCGGTACACACCACTACTTGCAGGTCCGGATCGACTTTCCACAGTTCTTCGATGGTTTGTGCACCGTCCCAACCCTGAGGCATGCGCATGTCGACAAACGCCAGGGCATAGGGGCGATCCTGCTCCATGGCCGCGCACAGCCGTTGCAGGCCCTCCTGCCCGCCGTAGGCCGAGTCCAGCTCAAAGGCCTGGACCTGGGCCTGGGGTTTGACGGTGCCGCCGAACAGTGCGGCTTCCATCTCATCGAGTTCCAGGTTCTGCTCCACGGGCGGGGTTAGGATCTTGCGAAAATCCTCGTGAATCGACGGTGTGTCGTCGATCAGCAGAATGCGCCGGTTCGGCAGTTGATTCATGGTCAGGTCTCTGCGCGGTCAAGGGGGATGTGCAAGGTGAACAGCGCGCCTTTGCCGGGCCCATCGCTGTGGGCGCTCAGGCGGCCTTTCATTTCCAGGGCGGCCAGTGCGCAGCTGTGTAGGCCGAAGCCGTGACCTTCCTTACGGGTGGTGAAGCCGTGGGTGAAGATCCGCGTCATGTTCTCGGCCGGGATGCCTTCGCCTTCGTCCTTAACGCTGATCTGCAAGGTGCCGTCATCCAGGGGGAGGATCGACAGGGTCATCTGCCGTGGTCGGTCGGCGAGGTTGGACATGGCGTACTTGGCGTTGCTGATCAGGTTGACCAGAATCAGCAGCAGACGATGCTTGTCGACCATGATCTCTGGCACTTCGTGGTAGTCCTTGACCACCGTCACATGGTGGCGGCTCAGGGCCCCTGAATTCATGCGCAGGGCGTCTTCCATCAACGCGCTGATGTGCACCGGTTCCAGCAGGCTGGAGGCGCCGGCATAGGACTGCTGGGTGGAGACGATGTCCTTGATGTGATCGACGCTCTTGCTCAACTGCGCCAGTTCGTCGGCGATGCCTTGCTGTTCGACGGCGATGGCGTCCACCAACTGGTTCAGGTAACCGGGCAACAGCTTGCCTTTTTCATCCTCGGTGATGAAGGTGCCCAGGTCATGGCGGTGCTCGTTGATCAGTTGCATGGCCTTGCCCAGCCCCAACGCCTTGCTGGTGCGCAGCTTGCGGGCCACCAGGTCGGCGGAGATGTTCACGCTGTTGAGCACATTGCCGACGTTGTGCAGCACGTTGGTGGCGATTTCCGCCATGCCGGCCTGGCGAGCGCTGTCCAGCAGTTCGCTTTGGGCGTCCTTGAGTTCCTGGGTTCGTTCTTCGACCCGTTGTTCGAGGCTTTCGTTGACCGAGTGCAAGGCACGATTGCCCCGGTTGATCTCGGCGAAACTGCGCAACAGGCGAACCGCCAGGTAGAGCAGCAACACCACCAGCAAGGTCGAGAATACCAGCAGGTAGCGGTGGTATTTCTGGTCGACCAGGTCGGCGGCCTGCTGGTCCTGGTTGAGCTGGTTGGTCAGATCGTCCAGGTGCACGGACAGCGGAATTGCGGCGATACGCTCCAGCAAGTCGTTAACCAGCGGTTGCTCGCGCAAAATCAGTGAGATGTGGTTGCTGAGGATCTCCACCGGTGCCTGGAATTCCTCGGGCAGTCGCTCCTTGTTAAGCACCAGCTTGTTCAGCCCGACGAGGATATCGGCCGCCTTTTCGTCGCTGGTTACCTGGGCGAATTCCAGGCTGCTGAGCAGCAGGTCATAGGTGTCGGTGGCGACGTTTTGCAGTGCCAGTTTCTCACTGTCATCCAGGCGGGCGAACTGCTCCTGGATGTCGTCCTCGGCGGTCGGCAGAAACGCCAGTGAGTTGCGCAGCAGCGCATTGTGTGACTTGAACTGGTCGACCAGCCGGGCCTTTTCCTGGATCGCCTGGCGATAGGCATCCTCGATTGCATTCCAGCGGGCGAGGTCCGCATGATTGTGTTGCGACTCTCTCGCCTCAAGGCTCGCCCACAGGCTGGTCATCTCGGTGAGGGGCGCCACCAGCGGGTCATAGTTGTGGGTCAGGGCAATTCGTGCCTTGAGCACCTCACTGTCCCATTGCGCGTTCAGTTGCTTGATATGGCGAATCAGGTCCCGTGACTGGGTGTAGCTGGTGGTCTGGTCCATCGAGGTTTTGACGTACAAAAACAACAGGGTCGAGGCCAGCACCAGGGTTATGGCGCTGAGCAGAAGCTGGCTGGCGCGGCGGGATATTTTCATAAAGGCCTGTTCATAACGGTTTGCCCGCCCATTCGCCGGTCAGTGTCTTGAGAAATTGGATGATAAGGGTTTTGTCTTCAGTCGAAGGCGTGCGTCCCAACTGGTACTTGAACATCACGTCGACCGCCTCTTCCAGGGTCCTGGCCGAGGCATCGTGAAAATACGGGGCGGTGACGGCCACGTTGCGCAGGCTCGGCACCTTGAATACGTTGCGATCCTCGTCGTCCTTGGTCAGCAGGTAGCGCCCCAGGTCGGTTTCGCTGGGGGTGCCCCGGGCTTTGAAGTAGTCGCCCATCACGCCGAACTTCTGGTACATGTTGCCGCCGATGTTGATCCCCTGATGGCAGGCGATGCAGCCGTAGTCCTTGAAGCGTTGGTAGCCGTATTTTTCCTCGCGGGTGAGGATCTCGGTGTTGCCCAGCAGGTACTGGTCAAAGCGCGAATTGGGTGTGAGCAGGGTGCGCTCATAGGTGGCCAGGGCATTTTGCACGTTGGCCGCCGTGATGCCATCGGGGTAGGAATGGGTGAATGCGCTCTGGTAAACGGGCAGGGCGGCCAGGGTTTCGACCACCTTCTCCCAGTCGCTGCCCATCTCCATGGGGCTGGTGACCACCTGTTCAATCTGCTTCTCCAGGGTGTCCACCCGAGCGTTCCAGAACTGTTTGAAGTTCAGGCTGGCGTTAAACACGGTTGGCGTGTTGAGCACCACCGGCTTGCCGTCGTAACCCAGGGAAAACGCCTTGTTGTCGGCGCCACCCGTTTCCAGGTGATGACAGCTGGCGCAGGATAGGGTGTTGTTGACTGACAAGCGGTTTTCGTTGAACAGTTGTCGCCCCAGTTCGACCCGCGCCGCATCCAGAATGGGCATGGCGGGCAGCGGTTTCAGAGCCTCGTCCAAGGGCGCCGCAACCGCCGGCCCGCAACTGCCCAGCCATAGGCCCAAGGCAAGGCTGATCCTGTGTGACGGCCGATAACAATGAGGGTGTGGTGCTTCGCTCAACGTGAATTCCTTGTGAGCAGGGGGTTATTGATTGGGCATGAGGGTGCGTTTTCCAGTTTCCAACAGCCGGGCAAAGTCCTCTGCGGCGATAGCTTTGCTGAACAGGTAGCCCTGGCCTTCTTCGCAGTGTTTGGCTAGCAGGACGTTCAGTTGTTCGACGGTCTCCACCCCTTCGGCGATAACGGTCAGGTCCAGGCTCTTGCCCAGGCTGATAATGGCACTGATCAACTGCAAGTCCTGGTCGTTTTCCCCCAGGCCGCGAATAAACGATTGATCGATCTTTAGCACATCAATGGGGAAACGACGCAGGTAACTGAGGCTGGAGTAGCCGGTGCCGAAATCATCGATAGCCAGGCGCACGCCCATGGTCTTGATCGACCGCAGGGTGTTCACGGTGTCGTCGACGTTTTGCATCAGCACGTTCTCGGTAATCTCCAGTTCCAGCAAGGCGGGCGCCAGGCCAGTCTGTTCGAGGATGGCGGCGAGGTTGGCGACAAAATCCCGCTGGCGGAAATCAATGGCCGAGATATTTACCGAAATACAGATCGGCGCCAGGCCCTGGTCTTGCCAGCGTTGCGCCTGCTCGCAAGCCTGGCGTAGCACCCATTGGCTCATGGGGATGATCAGGCCGCTGTCCTCGGCCACCGGAATGAACGCCGACGGGTAGATCCAGCCATGGTCGGGTTGATGCCAGCGAATCAAGGCCTCGGCGCCGACGATCCGTCCGGTCTTCAGGTTCAGTTTCGGCTGGTAGTGCAAGACAAATTCTTTGCGCTCCAGGGCCAGCCGAATCTCGGCCTCCAGGGTTTGTTGCTGGCGGGCGATCAGGTTCATGTCGTCGATGAAGAAACTAAAGTCGTTGGGGCCGTGATCCTTGATGTTACGCATGGCGGTTTCGGCTTTCTTGATCAACTCCATGGCGCTGAAACTGTCATTGGGGTACACGCTGATGCCCAGGCTGGCCGTGATGCTCAGGTCATGGCCGGCCACATGGCGGGTACTGCTGATAGCTTTGAGCACTTTCTCGGCAATGATCTGGGTCTGCTGGGGGTGATGAACGTCGTTGAGGATCATCACGAACTCGTCGGAACCGTAGCGGAACACCGAGTCGGACTCGCGCACCGTCGCCACCAGGTCCCGGCTGACCTGCTGCAGCACCTCATCACCCACCGGATGACCGAGGGCGTTATTGATGCGCTTGAAGCGATCCAGGCCGATAAACATCACCGCCAACTGGGTATCGTGACGCCGACACAGGGCGATGGCCTGGGTCAGCCGGTCACCCAGCAGGGTGCTGTTGGGCAGGCCGGTGAGGCTGTCGTATTGCAGCAAGTGCGAGACCTTGAGCAGTTCCTGAACCCGTTCCTCGATGGTGCGTTCAAGGCTCAACAGCTTGAGAGCGGCGTCCTGCGCCAACTGCCATTTCCAGGTCAGGGCACTGGCCATCTGGCGGATTTCCAGGTTATCGAAGGGTTTTTTCAGGATCAGCAACTGATCGTCGAACTTCAGGCGCGCTTCGATGGCTTCGAAGGAATAATCGGAATAGGCGGTACACAGGGCGATTTGCAGGTTGGGGTCGACGTTCCACAGCTGTTCGATGGTTTCCAGGCCATCCCAACCCGGCGGCATGCGCATGTCGATGAACACCAGGGCGTAGGGTGAGACGTCGGCCAGGGCCTGAATTACCAGGCCGAGGGCTTCCTGACCCTGGTAGGCGGAGTCCAGCAGGTAGGTCTGGCGCAACGCAGGTGCGGTGCCAAACAGCGTTTCCTCGATGCTGTCCAGGGACTGTCCGCCGTTGGCGTCGGCACAGAGTATCTTGCGAAAGTCTTCGTGGATCGATGCTGTGTCATCGACGATCAGGATCCGTCGATTGGCCCGCCCTGAACGCGGGTTCATGGGTGGTACCCGGAGGCGCGCGACTGCATATTCTGGCGCATGTGGCTTCCTTACCTTAATGACTGCATGGCTGTGCGCGGGCGCTTATCGGCTTCTTGCCCTAAGCGTAGTAGGCTCCTTGAATAAGTCGGCAAGTTGGCGTCAAATCGACGTCAGTTTCCCCGGTGAGCCATCTAGCGCCCATTGGCGCCCGCAAGTACAGCGGTTGATCAACACAGGGTCACAATGGTTCAAATTGGTATTATTGGAAGGAGGTGTCGCCATGGATGAGCAGTTCGCTACGACGTCCCCTTACAGACCCACCGTTTTGCTGGTCGACGATGAAGAGTCGATCCTCAATAGCCTGCGCCGCCTGTTGCGTGGCCAACCCTACGACGTGTTGCTGGCTGGCAGTGGTGCCCAGGCCCTGGATATCATGGCCGCCCAGCCTGTCGACCTGGTGATGACCGACGCCCGCATGCCGGCGATGGACGGTGCGATGCTGCTGGCCGAAACCCACCGGCTCTATCCGACCACCACCCGCATCCTGCTGACGGGCTATGCCGACCTGACGATGATCATCAAGGCGATCAACGAAGGGCAGATCCACCGCTACATCAGCAAGCCCTGGAATGACGAGGAAATGCTCCTGACCCTGCGTCAGTCCCTCGATCACCAGCACTCCGAGCGTGAAAGGCTGCGCCTGGAGCAACTGACCCGCGAGCAAAACGACCAGTTGAAGGGCCTCAACGCCACCCTGGAAAAGCGCGTGGTGGCCCGTACGTCCGAGTTGCAGCAGACCGCCGACATGCTTGACCTGGCCTACGATGAGCTCAAGCGCAGCTATGTCACCGGCACCGAGGTGTTTTCCTTGCTGGCCAACCTGCGTCTGCCCAAGGAGAAACAGACCAACCGCCAGTTGATCGAGTTGATCCGGGTTTATTGCAAAGCCCAATCGATGGACGAGGCCAGTGTTCGCGACCTGACCATGGCTGCGGCGCTGTACAACATCGGAAAATTGAGCTGGAGCGACAGCATGATGATCGCCCCGGCCGACCAGCTGCACAGCACCGACCGCGAGCGTTATCGGGCCTATCCCACGCAAAGTGAGTCGCTGCTGATGACTCTGGAGCCGATGAAGGATGCAGCGCGGCTGATCCGTCATCACCAGGAGCGCTGGGACGGCACCGGCTTCCCCGATCATCTTAAGGGCGAGGCGATTCCATTTGGCTCTCGGCTGCTGAAACTGGCAGTGGACTTTATCGAGTTGCAGCGCGGGTTGATCCTCGAACGGCAGATGAACAGCGACGAAGCACTGTTGTACATCCGCAAATACGCGGGTCGACTCTATGACCCGGACCTGGTGGAAGATTTCGTTCAGGCCTGCGCGGCGTTCCTCAGTGATGTGACATTGGGCGATCCAACGGTCAAAGTGCTCACTACCCGTGAGCTGGCCGAAGGCATGATCCTGGCGCGTAACCTCAACGCCGATAACGGCATGCTGCTGCTCAACGCAGGCAAGGTGCTGAACCTGCCGCTGGTGGACAAGCTGATTGCCTTCGAGGCGATGGAGGGGGCCAAGTACAGTGTATTTATCAAGGAACCCGAAGAGGCAGTGATCCTGGGATAAGTGGGATCGAGTGTGGGCTGGGGGGGCTATCCGTTATTTTGGTCAGGGCGGATTAGGGTTACGCCCTTACGGCGTGTCACTTTTGGAAAAGAGCCCCAAAAGTAACCAAAAGGGCTCTTGCCCCACCACTTGGTGCCTCGCTGTGGCTCGGCATGCCCTCTCTGCGGCATTTCTCCGTGGGCCGCCGCGATGGGCCATCCTTGGCCCAACACGGCTAAACCGGCGTCCTGCCGGTTTACCCACGGCTCAATGCCTGCGTTCAGCCATCGTGGTTAACGGGGCGCCTTAGATCAAGATCAAGATCAAAAGCACGGCGGCCTGGTAGCCGACCTGAGTGGTGAGAAGCAAGAGCGGATCGACTGCCACTGTAGGAGCGAGCTTGCTCGCGATGGTCGTTAACGATTACACGGGCTTCCTGGATGAACGCGGTGCCTGTAAGCCCATCGAAGGCAAGCCATCTCCCACATTGGATTGCAGTACGCCGGATACTCATGTGATCCTTGCGCCTTTGCTTTCAAGGCTCACCTCTCATGACCTCCACCACCATTCGCATCGCCGCCGCCCTGTTGATCGGCAGCGACGGCCAAACCCTGCTGGTGCGCAAGCGCGGCACCCTGGCCTTCATGCAGCCGGGCGGCAAGATCGACGCCGGGGAGCAGCCGGCCGAAGCCCTGGCTCGTGAGCTGCACGAAGAGTTGGGGCTGCGCATCGATCCGGCAGAGTCTGTGTACCTTGGCCACTTCTCGGCACCGGCGGCCAATGAGCCGGGTTTCGTCGTGGAAGCCGAGCTGTTTCAGGTCAACATTGATGTGGCCGTAACCCCCGCTGCCGAGATTGAGGAAGTACGCTGGATCGACCCGGCTGGCGACGGTGACCTGCTGTTGGCACCCTTGACACGTGACCTTATCCTGCCGTTTTATCGTTCATCGCTGGCCACAATCGCCTGAAGCGCCAGGCTCGAAGGACTGAACCGTGATTCCCCTCAACGAATTGTTGATTTTCGCTGCTGCCTCCTTATTGCTGGTGCTGACGCCCGGCCCGAACATGATTTATCTGATCTCCCGTTCGATCTGCCAGGGCCGCAAGGCCGGGGTCACTTCGCTGCTGGGGGTGGTCGCCGGGTTTTTTGTTCATCTGTTTGCGGCGGCAGTCGGTTTGACTGCGGTGTTTCTGGCGGTGCCAATGGCCTATGAAGCGCTGAAATGGGCCGGCGCCCTGTACCTGCTGTGGCTGGCCTGGCAGGCGGTCAAGCCTGGCGCTCGCTCACCGTTCGAGGCTCAGCAACTGCCGCCGGACTCGTCACGCAAGCTGGTGACGATGGGTTTTCTGACCAGTGCACTAAACCCGAAAATCGCCGTGTTCTACCTGTCGGTGTTCCCGCAGTTCATCTCCCCGGAGCACGGCTCGGTGTTCACCCAGAGCCTGGTGCTGGGGATCACCCAGATCAGCGTCAGCTTCACGGTCAACCTGCTGATCTCGTTGTTCGCCGCGACCATCGCCGGCTGGTTTATCAACAATCCAACCTGGCTGTCGGTGCAGCGTTATTTTATGGGTTTTGTCCTCGCGGCCTTGGCGATTCGCCTGATGCTTGAGCAGCGTCGCGGCGCATGATTATTCAGCCGCTGGATGCCAGCCACGCGCAGGCCTATCGGGCGTTGATGCTCCAGGCCTATGAAACTTATCCACAGGCGTTTACCTCCAGCGTCGCCGAGCGTGCGGCATTGCCGTTGAGCTGGTGGCGGAAGCGACTGGAGAGTCCGCTGGATCGGGTGCTCGGCGGGTTTGCAGGGGATCAGTTGGCGGGCATTGTTGGCCTGGCGTTCGAACCCAGGGAAAAAGCCCGGCACAAGGTGACGCTATTTGGCATGTACGTCGCCGAAGGTTTCCAGCGGCGTGGGCTGGGCCGGCAATTGGTGGAAGCCGCGTTCGTTGAGGCGCGTCATCATGCCGGGGTAAAGTTGATCCAACTGACCGTCACCGCCGGCAATGACGCGGCGTTTGCGCTTTATCAGCGATGCGGTTTCGTGCAGTACGGGCTGGAGCCGTTGGCGGTGCGGGTGGGGATCGAGTATTTCGACAAGATTCACCTGTGGCGCGAACTGTACGGCGACTGAATTTCAGCGAACCGCGCTCACCCCATCCAATGTCGAAAACGACGTGTCCTTGGCCGTCAGCAAGAAGTCACGCATATACGGCGCATCCAGCATGTCGGCGCGGATACCCGCATACAGCGTGGCAAACAACCCTTTTTCCCCCAGCCGCTTGGCCTTCACATAACCCCGTGAGCTGTATTCATGCAGCGCCCAATGGGGCATGCCGCACACGCCGCGACCGCTGGCCACCAGTTGCATCATCATCACCGTCAGCTCCGACGTGCGGACCTGGGCTGGTTCCACGTCGGCCGGCTCCAGGAAGCGGGTGAAGATGTCCAGCCGATCCCGTTCCACCGGGTAGGTGATCAGGGTTTCGTTAAGCAAGTCCTCAGGTACGATGTAGGGCTTGTTCGCCAGCGGGTGCTGGTTGGCCACCGCGAGCATGGCTTCGTAGGTGAACAGCGGCACATAGGTAATGCCCGCCAGCTCCAGCGGGTCGGAGGTCACCACCAGGTCCAGGTCGCCACGAGCCAGGGCCGGCAGTGGCGCGAAGGCGAAACCAGAGGCCAGGTCCAGCTCGACTTCCGGCCAGGCATCGCGGAACTGGTCGATGGTCGGCATCAGCCATTGGAAGCAGCTGTGGCATTCGATGGCCATGTGCAAGCGCCCGGCAGTGCCGCCGGCCAGGCGCGCGATATCGCGCTCGGCGCCACGCAGCAAGGGCAGGGTGGCGTCCGCCAGTTGCAGCAGGCGCAGGCCGGCGCTGGTGAAACGCACCGGCTTGGTCTTGCGCACAAACAACTGCATGCCCATGCGCTCTTCCAGTTCCTTGAACTGGTGGGACAGCGCGGACTGGGTCAGGTGCAGGCGCTCAGCGGCTTCCACCAGGCTTTCGGCCTCGCGCAAAGCGTGCAGGGTCTTGAGATGACGGATTTCGAGCATGGGCTCTCCATGAGAATAACTTGTGACAAATTCGGATGGGTTGAGTTTGTCTCATGTTGCGTTAGCTGTCGACACCGACCGCTGGGCGCTCTTCATCAAACTGTCACGTAACTGTGGCAGCGCGCTTGAACAAACTTCATCAGACTCGGGCTCTACTGGGGTTCTGCGTTTCGGTGTTTTTCATGCGCGTGTTGCTATTTCTGGCCGCTCTCTTGTTCGGCCTGCCGTCTTTTGCGGCTTCTCGATGTGATGTCAATGTCCCGACGGAACACGTCGATCTGGAACAGGTCAGCCTGGCCTACCAGAGCATCGGTCGTGCTTCCGATCCGGCGTTGTTGCTGGTGATGGGCCTGGGCGGGCAATTGATCCACTGGCCGGACGAAGTGGTAGTTGCCCTGTGTCAGCAAGGCTTTCGGGTGATTCGCTACGACAACCGCGACGTCGGCCTGTCCACTTGGCGCCAGGCGCCTGCCAGTGCCAACCTGACCTTTGAAGTGCTGCGCTACAAATTGGGCCTGCCGGTGGCGGCGCCCTACACCCTGACAGACATGGCCGACGATGCGCTGGGCTTGATGGATGCATTGCAGGTCCGGCAGTTCCATGTGCTGGGCGCGAGCATGGGCGGGATGATCGCCCAGCACCTGGCGGCCATGGCGCCTGAGCGGGTGGAAAGCTTGACGCTGATCATGACCAGCTCCGGGGCCGAAGGCCTGCCTGCGCCCAATTCGGCGCTGGTGCAATTGCTTTCGCGACGTGGCGCGCCCAATCGCGAAGCTGCCCTGGAGCAGCAGGCCGATTTACTGGCGGCGCTGGGCAGCCCTGAGGTCACGGATGATCGTCAGGCTTTGCTGCACCAGGCGGCGCTATCCTACGACCGGGCGTTCAACCCGCAAGGGGTGAAACGTCAGATCATGGCGATCCTCGCGGAGCCGAGCCGGGTGCCGCTGCTCAACCAACTGCGTGTGCCGACCCTGGTGGTCCACGGCACCGCTGACCCGTTACTGCCAGTGATGCACGGCGTGCACCTGGCGGCGCACATTCAGGGCAGCCAGTTGCGACTGATTCCCGGTTTGGCCCACCGTTTCCAGGAGGCGTTCAAGGCGCCGTTGCTGGGGGCGGTGTTGCCGTACTTGCAAGCCCATCGCGAAGACGCGGCGCATTGGGCCCAGATCGAGCCGGTGGCGCCTTCGAAGCTTTTGTGAGGCTGGCGCGGGGTGTATGGTGCGACCTTTGCGGCGCGTTTTAGCCAGCGAGGTTGCGTTATGAGTACTCCCCTGAAAATCGATTTCGTCAGCGACGTGTCCTGCCCCTGGTGCATCATTGGCCTGCGCGGCTTGACCGAAGCCCTGGACCAGTTGGGTGTTGAGGTGCAAGCCGAGATCCACTTCCAGCCCTTCGAGCTGAACCCGAACATGCCTGCCGAAGGGCAGAACATCACCGAGCACATCACCGAGAAATACGGCTCCACCGCTGAACAGTCCCAGGCCAATCGGGCGATGATCCGCGACCGTGGCGCAGAGGTTGGCTTTGCCTTCCGTACCGACGGCCAAAGTCGCATCTACAACACCTTCGACGCCCATCGCCTGCTGCATTGGGCCGGGCTTGAAGGGTTGCAGTACAACCTCAAGGAAGCGCTCTTCAAAGCTTACTTCACCGACCAGCAGAACCCTTCCGATCACGCCACCCTGGCGCTGATTGCCGAAAGTGTTGGCCTGGACCTGCAACGTGCGGCACAGATTCTGGCGTCGGATGAATACGCCGCCGAGGTTCGCGAGCAGGAGCAGTTGTGGGTGTCCCGTGGTGTGACTTCGGTGCCGACCATTGTCTTCAACGATCAGTACGCGGTCAGCGGTGGGCAACCGGCCGAAGCCTTTGTCGGCGCGATTCGGCAGATTCTCAGCGAGGCCAAAGGCTAACCCCTGGCCCGTCCCTTGCATTCACCCTGCAAAGCCCATTCGGCTGGTGTTCATGAGTGATGAGCCCAGTGTCTGAATGGGCACTGCCATGGGTGAAACATTACCTTGAACATTCTTGACCTCGACCACAGCCTCACGGCCCAGGCACCGATTGCCCGGCGTCTTTCCAGCGGCCAGGCGACACGCATGGACCTGCTCGACCTTGGCCCGAAACTGCGCCTGTGGTCCACCGAAAAAACCTATAAGCGCTTCGCCGAACGCCTGGTACAACGGCCCCGGCCCATCGATGCGCGGCCGGAAATTTTCTTTGTTGGCTCCGGCGATTATCACCATCTGACCCCCGCGTTTCTCGCCGACTTGAAAGAGCCGGTCAGCCTGATCCACTTCGACAACCATCCCGATTGGGTCCGCTTGGCCCCGCGTCGACACTGCGGTTCCTGGGTTAACCGGGCGCTGAAGATGCCGGCGATCAAACGCATCGTCACCCTCGGCCCGTGCAGCGATGACCTGCATAACCCGCAACTGCGTGGCGGTAACCTTGGCGCCCTCAAACGCGGGGATTTGCAGCTGTTTCCCTGGCAGCACGCGCCCTCGAAAGTCTGGGGGCGAGTGGGCGATGGCGCCGGTCACCAGCAACAGGAAAATCACTTGCACTGGCGCAACCTGGCCGAGTTGGATTGGGTGCAGTTCCTCGAGCAGATGATCGCCAGTCTGCCCACCGAGGCGATCTGGATCACCATCGACAAGGATGTGTTGGCCAGCGAAGACGCCGCCACCAACTGGGACCAGGGCGGCATGCGCCTGACCCACCTGCTGCAAGCCTTGCGGGCGTTGGCGGCGAGCAAGCGGATCATCGGCATCGATGTCTGCGGCGAGTTTGCTCAACCGGCCTTCAGCAACGCCTTCAAACGCTGGGAAGCCAAGTCCGACCAACCGCCCGCCGAGCGCTGGAGCGAGGAGGATTTGCTGCGCAACTCGGCCACCAATGAAGCGTTGATTAACCTGTTCGAGGAGCTGTTCCCGTGACCCTGACCGTGGTGTTGCTGGTGGCCTTTTCCATCGTCCTCGATGTGATTGGCCAATTGTGTTTCAAACTGGGCCTGGACCGTTTGCCAGAACTGGACGGTGGTTTTCGCCTGACTGCCTTCTGGGGCCAGGTGTTTAACGCGCCGTTGCTGTGGGCCGGGATCGGCGCCTATGTCATCGAGTTTTTCGTCTGGCTTGAGGCCTTGTCCCGTGCGCCGTTGAGCTTGTTGTTTCCGGCGGCGGCGCTGGCATATTGCGGGGTGGTGTTCGCCGGGAAAATGATCCTCGGCGAGACCGTCAGCCGCCGTCGTTGGATGGGCACGTTGGTCATTACGGCCGGCGTGATGCTGGTGGCTATTGCAGGGACTCAATCATGAATTCAGAAAATATTTCCATGAGCCCGGTCGGCTGGCTGCATGGGCGCTTGGGCACCGTGGTGCTGTGGGCGTTGCTGATTTGCACCGAAAGCGCCGGGCAGCTGTTTACCAAGATCGCCGGTGATCAACTGGGACAGATGGATTTTACCGTGCAATGGCTGTTGGCCGTGGCCGGCAATCCGGGAATCCTCGCGGCGATTGCCTGCTACATCGGCGCGTTTTTCGTGTGGATGCTGATTCTGCGGCGCAGCAGCCTGTCCCTGGCGTTTCCGCTGAGTTCGCTGGTGTTTGTGGTGGTGCTACTCGGCTCGTGGCTGGGCCTGGGCGAGCACATCAGCGTGCTGCACTGGGTGGGCGTGGTGGTGATTATTGGCGGGATAGCGTTGTTGGCCGAGGGTGAAGAGAACTGACCAGTCCGTTGGTTGACGCGAACCCTGTGGCGAGCGGGCTTGCCCGCTCGTCACAGAGGTGTGGTCAATCAAATGTGTAGCTGATCGCCGTCTGCACCTGCCCTTGGTTCACCTCGCCGGTCTGCCTGACGATGCTGCTGTCCGCCGCCGAGCCCACCAGATGTACCCAACTGGCGCTGGTCAGCAATGACCATTTTGGCGCCAGGGGAAACTTGAAGCTCTGGGTCAATGTGAGGTTCTGGAAACCGCCGCTGGCGTTATAAGGCCCAATCCCCGACGCCGCCGCTTCATGATCATCAACGCCGAAAAACGTCTGCGCCTGGCGATCATCGGCAAAGCGCGCCATCAGGCCGCTGCTGCCAATGATCCCGCCGCCCAGCGGATAACCCAGCTCACCGCCGACCTTGCCCAACACGCCGCTCTGCTCGCGAGCGCCGCCCACGGCTCGGCCCAGTTGGGCATAGACCCGCCAGAAATCGGCCGGCGCGTACTGGATAAACCCTCCCACTTCGGCCATGTCCGACACATCCCGCAAGCCCTGCAACGAACCATTGGCGGTACGCCCCGGCAGATAATTGAGGTAAGGGCCGACGCTTAAACCGTTGCGGTTGAAGGCGCTCCAGGTCAGGCCGTCGTCGGTGCCCAGGCTGACATTCCCCCAATCCAGGTCGAAGTAGGGAACGGGTACCGTTTCATGGCGGCTGCCGCTGGGTTCGCGCGGTTGATAGCTGACGCCCAGGCCGGCTTCGCCGGTGATCCCTTCGGCCAATGCCGAACAGGCGCACAGACCGAGCACGCCTGCGAGTACAGCTGAAGTAACCCTGAGCATGGTGCCTTTCCCTTCTCTGAACATGCGCGTATGAACGCGCAGGCGTGAGGGCTTGTGCAAGCACTCATGTTGTTTGTAGCAACCTACAAAAATTGTAGCTAGGTCGATACATTTTCTGCCTAGAATGCCGCAAGAGCCCAGCCCCGCTGGGCTTTAATCAGTTGGCACACTCCCTGCTCTATCCCTCTGCAAGCGCAACAGCGCGCTCCTACTTCATAGGTAAATGCAGATGATTGACTGGCATATCGTGTGTGACTTCGACGGGACCATCACGCCCACCGATGTCATTGACAACGTCCTCCAACGCTTCGCTGATCCTTCGTGGGAAACCATCGAGCAGCAATGGCTGGATGGTCATATCGGTTCCCGCGAATGCCTGAGCCGCCAACTGGCGCTGATCAAGGCGACGCCTGCCGAGCTGCTGGCGTACTTCGACAGCGTCGAGATCGACCCGGACTTCCCCGACTTCGTCGACCACGTCATCGGCCTGGGCGCCTCCCTCGAAGTGGTCAGCGACGGTATCGAACAAGGCATCGCGCGGATTCTGTCGCGCAACTACGTGACCTTGCTGCCGATCCTCGCCAACCGCTTGCGCCAGGTCGACCAGAACAGCTGGCGCATCGACTTCCCGTATTCCAGCGATGCCTGCCGTGCCGCCTCCGGCAACTGCAAGTGCAAATCCACGCCGCGCAACAAGCGGGTGTTGGTGATCGGCGACGGACAGTCCGATATGTGCGTGGCTTCCACTGCCGACTTCGTCTTCGCCAAGAGCCGCCTGGCCGAGCATTGCCAGCGCAACCAGATTCCTTACGCACGCTTCGACACCTTTGCCGAGCTGCCTGCATTGCTGGCCAAGCTACCCCAGGGCATCGCCGCCAACACTACTTCCTTCAACTCGTCTTCCGACAATCAGGAACTCTTCCATCATGTCTGATATCCGTATCGCTACCGCCGAAGACCAGGTGCTTCTGGATAAAGAAGCCAAGTACTGCTCCTACGGCGACACCGTTCACTACATCGACCCGCCGCGTATTTTTAGTCGTTGCGAAGGCTCCTATGTCTGGGACACCGAAGACCAGGCCTACCTCGACCTGCAAATGTGGTACTCGGCGGTCAACTTCGGTTACGCCAACCCACGCCTGAACAACGCGCTGAAACAGCAGATCGACACCCTGCCGCAGATCGCCAGCCAGTACCTGCACAAGGGCAAGATTGAGCTGTCAGAAATGATCGCCGTCGACGCCAAGAAAAAATTCGGCCTGGACGGGCGCGTGCACTTCAACGTCGGCGGCTCGCAGTCCATCGAGGACTCGCTGAAAGTGGTGCGTAACGCCACCAACGGCAAGAGCATGATGTTCGCCTTTGAAGGCGGCTACCACGGCCGTACCCTCGGCGCTTCGTCGATCACCTCCAGCTACCGCTACCGTCGCCGCTACGGCCACTTCGGCGAGCGCGCCAATTTCATTCCGTTCCCGTACCACTTCCGTGGCCCCAAAGGCATGACCAAGGAAGAATACGGCAGCCACTGCGTGCAGCAGTTTGCCCGTCTGTTCGAGACCGAATACAACGGTGTATGGGACCCGAAAGTCGGCCAGTGCGAATACGCAGCTTTCTACGTCGAGCCGATTCAGGGCACCGGTGGCTACGTGATCCCGCCGATGAACTTCTACAGCGAACTCAAACATGTGCTGGATCAGCACGGCATCCTGATGGTGGTCGACGAAATCCAGATGGGTTTCTGGCGCACCGGCAAGCTGTGGTCCATCGAGCACTTCGACGTCAAACCGGACGTCATTGTGTTCGGTAAGGCCTTGACCAATGGCCTCAACCCACTGGGCGGCATCTGGGCCAAGGAAGCATTGATCAACCCGAAAATATTCCCGCCAGGCTCGACACATTCCACCTTCGCCTCCAACCCGTTGGGCACGGCGGTGGGCCTGGAAATGTTCAAGATGACCAGCGAAGTCGACTACGGCGCGATGGTCATGGCCAAGGGCAAATACTTCCTCGATGGCCTGCAAGAGTTGCAGAAGCGCTTCCCGATCATCGGCGATGTCGACGGCCTGGGCCTGGCCCTGCGCTGCGAAATCTGCGGCCCGGACGGTTTCACTCCGGACAAGGCAGCGCTGGACTACATGGTCGACGAAGGCATGAAGGGTGACATGGTGGTTGACGGTCAGCGTTTGGGCTTGATCCTCGACGTGGGCGGCTACTACAAAAACGTGATTACCCTGGCGCCGTCCCTGGAAATCAGCTACCCGGAAATCGACCTGGGGCTGAAGTTGCTTGAGCAGTTGCTGAATCGGGTAATGAAGCGGTGAACCGCGCTGAGATCGATCTGGGCGAAGGTGACTCAGGCTTCGTTCTCGGCAACGGTCCGGTTGGGGTTCTGTTGATTCACGGCCTGACCGGCACCCCGACGGAACTGCGTCGGGTGGCCCAGGGCCTGGCCAAGGACGGGACGTGCACGGTGTACGTGCCGACCCTGGCCGGGCATTGCGGGGGCAACAGCGACCTGCAGGCCACCGGCTGGCTGGACTGGTACGAAGGCGTGCGCAAAACCTTCGTCGGTGTGCGGCAGCACCACGACCAGGCGTTCGTCGGCGGCCTGTCCATGGGCGCGGTGATGTCGATGTACCTGGCCTCGGAATTTGCGGGCCAGGTGACGGGGTTGTTGATGTACTCCACGACGTTGAAGTACGACGGCTGGAGCATCAACAAGCTGGCGTTCCTCACGCCGTTGCTGATGAAGATCCCATTCGGCGTGCATCTGTGCAGCTTCGAAGAGAAACCGCCCTATGGCATCAAGAACGAACGCCTGCGGGCCATCGTCGAACGGCAGATGAAGGCGGGGGAGAGCAGCCAGGCTGGTTTGTTGACCATGGAAGGTGTGACGGTGCGCGAGTTGCACCGGATGAATGCCGTGGTCAAAAAACGTATGCCGTCGATCAAGACGCCGGCGCTGGTGCTGCATTCTGTCGAGGACGACATTACTAGCCGCTGGAACGCCGATTATGTGGAGCGCCATCTTGGTGGGCCGGTGACCAAGATCCTGCTGGACAACTGCTACCACATGATCACCGTCGACCTGCAATACCGTCGGGTGATCGAGTTGAGTGCTGACTTTATCCAACAGCATGCCGCCCCTGTAGTCGCGAGCTTGCTCGAGAGGGTCGTTAACGATAACGCAGGCTGCCTGGTTTGATGCGGTGCCTTCAAGTCCATCGCGAGTAAGAACTAAACGTCCCCCTCTCTACACAAGGAAAACCCGTGATTAGCGCCCAAGCCTTTTCGACTATTCGGGCCATCGAGCGCAGTGCCTGGAATGACTGCTTTCCCGGTGCCCTGGAGGATTGGGATTACTACGTCGCCGTGGAAAGCGCCGCCATTGATGATTTTCAGTGGCGTTACCTGGCGGTGTTCGAGGCCGGGACGCTGGTAGCAGTCGCCCCGGCGTTCATCACCCATTACCGCCTCGACACCACTGTGTCGGGCATCGGCAAGCGCTTTACCCAGCGCCTGGAGCGACTGTGGCCGGGCGTCTTGCGCCTGGGCCTGTACGCCATTGGTTCGCCCGTGGCCGAGCAGTGCAATACCGGCATTGCCAGTCATATTCCTGAGTCGCGGCGCCAGGCGTTACTGGAGCAGTTGCTGGTAGCCGCTCGGCGGGATGCCGATGATTTCGACATTGGCCTGCTGGCGGTCAAGGATGCACCGACCAAGGATGAACACTGGGCTAACAGCTGCAAGGCGGCAGGCTTTCAACGGATGCAAAGCTTGCCGTCGGCCTCGTTGCCGGTGCCCTACGGCTCGGTAGATGCCTACCTCGGCTCCTTGGGGAAATCCACCCGCAAGGACCTGCGCCGCAAACTGCGGGCGCCGGGGCCACGGGTCGAGTGGCGGCGCAATATCGATGATGTGTTGCCCGAAATCATGCGCCTGTACGAAGCCACCCTGGCCCGCGCCGACCTGCAGTTCGAGCGTTTACCTGCGGGCTATTTCACCGCGATCCTCGAACAGCTTGAAGAGCGGGCGGTCTGTGTACTTTACTGGGTGGACGAGCAACTGGTGGCATTCAACCTGATCCTGCTGGACCAGCATCGCCTGATCGACAAGTTCTTTGCCCATGACCTGGCCCGTAGCCGCGAGCACAACTTGTACTTTCGCAGCTGGCTGACCAACGTCGACTACTGCATTGCACACAATATTGCGGTGTATGAGTGCGGGCAGGCCGGTTATGCCAGTAAGCTGCGCCTGGGCTGTGAGTTCCAGGGCAATAGCGTGTTCTTCCGTCATCGCAACTGGCTGCTCAACACCTTGCTCAACGTCGTAAAAGTGTTTATTCGTCCGGACCGTTCCGACCCTGCCATGGCTGCTGCGATAAGCGAAACCTGATGATCAACAAGACCCGCCGAAAAGCCCGCCCCTTTGCCATTTCGCGCTGGAGCGTCCAGCGCAAGCTGGTCCTGGCGTTCTGGCTGGTCAGCGTTATTCCGACCATGATTGCCGCCGAGTTGGCCGCCACCACCCTGTCGCAGATTTTCGACAGCAACGTGCGCATCTGGCTGCAGGAGTCGACCCGTATCGTCAAGGATGAGATCGGCGACATCCTTCACGACAACGCACGGGTCGCGCAGTTGTTCCTGCGCTACATCCGCCCGCCGTCGACCCATCAGGATCAGCGCCACGACAAGCTCACCGCCGACATCGCCAGCGCCACCGACATCGACGTGGTGGCGCTGATCCGCAGTAGCGATCACAAAGTTGTGTACAGCACCGCCTCCGACGATGTGATCAGCCAGATCAGCCTGGCGCCGAATGCGGTATTGCAGACGGTTCAGGTCGGCGGTGTGCCCATCGGCGCGGTGATCTCCACGTTTGAAACCACTCAGGACGGGGTTGATTACAAACTGTTGGTCGGTACCTACCTGGACAGCAGTTTTCTCACCAGCGTCGCCGAGGTGCATTCCCTGGACTTGCGGCTGTACCTGGGCAACACCGCCGGCTTCTCGGAAATCTTTTCCACCCAGCGCTTCGAAGATCATCCGACCCAGATCCCGAAAACCATCGAAGCCCTGCTGCGCAGCACCAGGCAGCCCAGCGAGCAGTTCACCAGCAACTACAGCGGCCTGTACTGGCCGATCTTCAACGACACCGGCGAGTTGCAGGGCGTGATCTTCAGCGGCCTGCTGCGCCACACCAGCCTGGTAGGACTGGTCAACCAGAGCAACCTGTTCGTGCTGATCTTCCTGCTTAGCTCGGCGCTGTCCCTGGGCACAGGCTGGCTGGTCTCCCAGCGCCTGACCCGCCCGTTACGGGATTTATCCCAAGGGGTCAGCGCGGTGATTTGCGGCGATTATCGACATCGCGTCGCCGTCAGTGGCGGTGACGAATTGGCCCAGTTGAGCAGCACCTTCAACCACATGACTGAACGCCTCGGTGAACTGCATCACCTGGAAGCCCAACTGCGCCGACGTGATCGCCTGCATGCCCTGGGTGAAGTGGCTATGGGTCTGGCCCATGAAATCCGTAACCCATTGGGGATTATCAAGACTGCCACGCAGCTGCTGCACCGCCGTGCCGACCTGGCAGACACCGACAAGCGTCACTTGGAATACGTGATCAGCGAAGTCAGCCGGATCAACGACCTGATCACCGAATTCCTCGACTTCGCCAAACCCAGCGAGCCGTTGCGCAGCGTGCAGTTGGCCCGTCCGTTGGTGGAAGAAATCCTTGGGTTTTGTGCCCCAGAGTTGTCCACCCACACCATCGACGCCCACATCGACGACCAGGCCCCTGGCGCGACGATCTACGTTGATGCCAAGCAACTCAAGCAGGCCTGCCTTAACCTGATCCTCAACGCCATCGACGCCATGCCCGAAGGTGGGCGCTTGACTGTGGGCATCAGCACTGTGGGCGACAACACGGTGATCAGCATCGCCGATACCGGCCAGGGCATCCCCGCCGAGATGGTCGAACGGATCTTCACGCCATTCGTCACCACCAAGGCGTCGGGCACCGGACTGGGCCTGGCAAAAGTGTTCTCGATCATGGAGAGTCATGACGCCAGCATCGAATGCGTGAGCGAGAAAGATGCCGGCGCCACCTTCAGTCTGTACATTCCGGCTAACGGTGAAGACGAAGGCGATGATGAGGACAGTCATGACGCATAACGTATTAGTGGTCGACGACGAGCCCAAACTCTGCGACCTGCTATCCTCGGCCCTGAGCCAGAACGGCATCCAGGTATTCACCGCCGGCAACGGCCTGCACGCCCTCAAGGTGCTGGAGCAGGAAGACATCGACCTGGTGATCAGCGACTGGCGCATGCCCGGCATGGACGGGCCGGCGCTGCTGGCTGAGATCAAAGTGCGCTACCCGCAGTTGCCGGTGATCGTCATGACCGCCTACAGCACCGTGAAAAACGCCGTGCAATCGATGCGCAACGGTGCCTACGACTACATCGCCAAGCCCTTCGATATTGACGAGCTGGACATCACCGTGGCCAAGGCCCTGCAGTTTCGCGACATCATGCGCGACAACGCGCGGATGCGTGCCGAGCTGGATGAACATCAACAATTCGATAGCCTGGTGGGCGACAGTCCGGCCTTTCGCCGTGTGTTGCAGGCGGTGGATTCGGTGCGCGAGAGCAACGCGACCATTTTGCTGACCGGCGAAAGTGGCACAGGCAAGGAAATGGTCGCCCGGGCCATCCACAAACATGGCAACCGCGCCGACAAGGCGTTTGTAGCGGTCAACTGCGCGGCGATTCCCGAAGGCTTGCTGGAAAGCGAAATGTTCGGCCACCGCAAGGGCGCCTTTACCGGCGCTGTGGCGGATCGGGTCGGGCGTTTTATGCAGGCCGACAAGGGCACGCTGTTTCTCGACGAAGTGGGCGACATGCCCCTGGCGTTGCAGGCGAAGATCCTGCGGGCCTTGCAGGAGCGAGTGATCGAGCCGGTGGGCGACCCGCGCGAGCGCAAGGTCGATGTACGGGTGATTGCCGCTACCAACAAAAACCTGCTGGAGGCGGTGGCCAACAAGGAGTTTCGCGAGGATCTCTACTACCGCCTCAATGTGTTTCCAATCCCCTTGCCAGCCCTGCGCGAACGGGTGGAAGACATCGCGCCCCTGGCCCGGCATTTCGCCCAGACCTTGAGCGCCACCGCAGGCAAACGCATCACCGGCTTTAGCCCCGAAGCGTTGCAGGCCATGGCCGCCTATGCCTGGCCGGGCAATATCCGTGAACTGCAGAACTGCGTGGAGAGGGCGACTATTGTGGCGGCCAGCCCGGTGATTGAAGACATCGACTTACCGACGTATCTGTTTGCCTCAAGGCCTTCGGACAATAGCGTCGGGGCGATACTCAGCGACGGGCCAGGGGTGCCCCAGGACTTGGATGCGGCGCTGGCGCAAGTGGAGAAGGCCTATATTCTGGCTGCATTGCAGGAGAGCAATGGCGTGCAGGCAGCGGCGGCCCAGAAGATCGGCATCTCCGAACGCAGCTTTTGGTATCGGTTGAAGAAGTTGGGGATTCAGGTGGACAAGATCGTTCGCTGAAGATCGTTCCCATGCTTTGAACTGACCCCGCAAAGTCAGGCGTGAATGCGGACCCACACCGTCACCAACACCGTCGCCGCCATCAACCACGCCACCGCGGCGACAGCCAGCGATGCCTCCAGCCGCATCCGGTCCACCATCACATACAACGTCGCCAGGTACACAAAGTACGGAATGATCGACCACATCCCAAACACGATGGTGGTCTTCAAGTCATCCACCGACCGGCCTTTGCCGACGATGTAATGGGCGATCAGTGCAAAGGTCGGAAACAGCGGCACCAGGCCTGCGATGTAATAGTTTTTGGTCTTGGCCAGCGCTGCGAGAATCAGCACCACGCCAGCGCCCAAGGCGGCTTTAAATACTAAATCCACAACGCGCTCCTAGTGGCTCAGACCGTATTTCTTGACCTTGTCGAAGAGGGTGGTCTTGGCCATCCCCAGTTCCTGGCTGGCCTGGGTCAGGTTGCCCCCGCTGCGTTGCAAGGCGTCGCTGAGCAGGTTGCGTTCAAAGGCTTCCACCGCTTCGGTAAAGGCCAGGCCGTGGTTGTCGCTGCTGGCGCCGCTTTTCTTGAAGGCCGGCAGCCCCAGGGCGAAGCGTTCGGCGACGTTGCGCAGTTCGCGCACGTTGCCTGGCCAGTCGAGGCTCATCAGGTTGGACAGGGTCTGGTTGTCCAGGTCCGGCACGGTACGGTCGAAACGCAGGGACGACTGCTGCAGGAAATGCTCGAACAGTTGCAGGATGTCTTCCCGGCGCTCACGCAAAGGCGGCAGTTCCAGGGTCACCACATTCAGGCGGTAATACAGGTCGCTGCGAAACTGGTTGGCGCGGCTCAGCTCATCGAGGTCGGACTTGGTGGCGGCGATCACCCGGCAATCCACCGCCACGCTCTGGTTCGAGCCCAGGCGTTCCAGGGTGCGCTCCTGCAAGACCCGCAGCAGTTTGATTTGCAGGTTCAGCGGCATGCTTTCCACTTCATCGAGGAACAACGTGCCGTTGTGGGCATGTTCGATCTTGCCGATACGGCGCTTGCCGGCGCCGGTAAAGGCGTTGGCTTCGTGGCCGAAAATTTCGCTTTCGAACAGGTTCTCCGGCAGGCCACCGCAGTTCAACGCGACGAATTGTTGGGAATGGCGACGGCTGAAATCATGCAGGCAGCGAGCGACCAGTTCCTTGCCGGTTCCGGTTTCACCTTCGATCAGCACGTTGGCCGAGGTGTCGGCGACGTTGGCGATCAACTCCCGCAGGTTCTGCATGGCGGGTGAACGGCCGATGATCCGGCCTTCCAACGAGTCGCGCTCGGCCAGTTGCCTACGCAGCGACCAGACCTCCCGTGCCAGCCCGCGTTGCTCCAGGGCGCGTCGGGCGACGTCCACCAAGCGCTCGGGGGAGAAGGGTTTCTCCATGAAGTCATAAGCGCCATCGCGCATCGCGCCGACAGCCATGGAGATATCGCCGTGACCGGTAATCAGCACCACCGGCAGGCTTTTGTCCAGGGCCTTGAGGCGGGTCAACAGCTCCAGCCCATCAATGCCGGGCAGGCGAATATCGCTGATGACAATGCCAGCGAAATTTTCGCCGACCCGGGTCAGGGCCTCTTCGGCGCTGCCCACGCCAACGCTTGGAATGTCCTCCAGAGCCAGGGCTTGCTGGCAGCCGAGCAACACATGGGGATCGTCTTCGACGATCAGGACGGTCAGGTCGGTGTTTAGGTCGGTGTTCATTTCGACTCGGCTTGATGAGGGCTCGCCAGGGGCAAGCTCAGGACAAAGGCAGTACCGCCACCGGTCGGGTGCTCGACGGCGAGGTTGCCGCCGGTGGCCGCTGCGAGGCTGGCCGAAAGGGTCAGGCCCAGGCCCAGGCCCAGCTCGCCGGGTTTGGTGGTAAAGAATGGTTCGAACAAATGCTTGCGGGCCTCGGGGTCGATACCGTGACCGTTGTCGCGTACCCGCAGGCGGTATTTACCGTCAACGGTCTTGCCTTCCAGCCACAGCTGCGGGGCCGGTTGCGCCTGCATGGCGTCCAGGGCGTTGCCGATCAGGTTGACCAGAATCTGCTCCAGACGGGTCTGGTCGATCAGCAATTGCACGCTGGCGAAGTCGCGGTGCAGGGTTATCGGCAGGCTGTCCAGGCGACTGCCCAGTACCTGGAAGGCGGCATCTACCGCCTTGCCCAGGCTGGCTTCACCTTGGTCGTCACCGCGCCGAGCAAAGGAGCGCAGGCTGGCGGTGATGCGACCCATGCGGTCGATCAGTTCGTTGATGGTCTTGAGGTTGGCGCTGGCGGTATCCAGGGCACCGCGCTCCAGAAAGCGCACGGTATTGCCGGATAAGGTTCGCAGGGCCGCCAGCGGTTGGTTCAATTCATGGGCGATGCTGGTGGACATCTGGCCGATGGCTGCCAGTTTTCCGGCCTGGACCAGCTCGTCCTGGGCTCGGCGCAGGGTTTCTTCGGCCTGGCGCCGTTCGCGAATCTGCGCCTTGAGCCGCTCGTTGCTGGCGCGCAGGTCGGTGGTGCGCTCGGCAATCCGTCGTTCCAGTTGGTTGTTGGCTTCCTGCAAGGCTTCCCGGGCGGCGAGGCGGGTGGCGATAACCTTGCGCCGCTCATTCCAGGCGATCAGCAGGAAGGCCACCAAGGCAAAGGCCACGGCCACAAGAATGCCTTGATTGACTGCTGCCTGGCGCAGATCTTTCAGGGGCGTGAGCAGGGTGAAGTTCCAGGGCGTGTCGCTCAGGGGCCGGGTCTGGGCCAGGTAGCTGACTTCCTTGTCGTCGGCCACCACCTCGCTGTTGGCCGGGAAGGTCAGTTTTTCCGTACCTTCGTTCAGTTGCTCGCGGGCCAGGGGTTGCAGTTCGTTGAGGGTCGCCCAGTAATATTGCAGGCTGCGGGCCAGGCGTTCCTTGGTGTCTTCGCTCAGGGGGCGTAGGGCCTTGAGGCGGCGGGCCGGGTCGCTGGACAGGATAATGATGCCGTTCTCGTCACTGACGAAGGCTTCTAGGCGCGCCCGCTGCCAGCGTTCTTCCAACGCTTCCAGGCGAACCTTGACCACCGCTACGCCGATGATCTTGCCGTGTTCTTCCAACCCATGGGCCAGGTAGTAGCCGGGTTCGCCATTGGTGCTGCCGATGCCATAGAAACGGCCGGGCTGGCCGCGTACGGCATTCTGGAAGTAGGCGCGAAAGGACAGGTCTTCGCCCAGGTAACTGTCGACATCGCGCCAGTTGCTGGTGGCCAGCACGCGGCCGGTGGTGTCCATCACATAAATGGCCCGACTGCGGCTGCGCCGGTTCAGGCCTTCGAGGTAATCGTTGACCTTCTGCCGGTGTTCTGGATTCGGGTCGGCCAGCAGCCTGGAGACGCTGGACTCCAGCTCCAGCAGGCTGGGCAGGTAGGTGTATTTGCTGATCTCACTCTCGACGGTTCGTGCGTGCAGTTCCAACTGGCGCTCGCCGTTCTCGCTCAGGGCACGGATCCCATAGTATTCGCTGGTCCAGAAGCCGATATAGCCCAGGCCGATCATCAGCAGGATGATCAACGGTGGCAGGAACAATTGGCGAATCAGACGAGGCTTCACGGCAAGGGATGGCGGCGCGGCGCGATAGAGAGTGGGGTCGCATTTCATCACAGATGCCTTGGGTCAGCTACCGTTCGCCTGGCTTCTGTAGGAGCGAGCTTGCTCGCGAAAGAACTCAAGGACACCGCGTTTATCCAGGATGCACGCGTTATCGTTGAGGTCTTTCGCGAGCAAGCTTGCTCCTACAGGGAGGGGCGAGTTGCGGCTTGGCTTTTTAGTGCTGCAGGATTTTCTCAAGGAAGTGCTGCGCACGTTCGGAGCGGGCGCTGATGTCGCCGAAGAACTCTTCTTTCTGGCAGTCTTCGATGATCTTGCCCTGGTCCATGAAGATCACGCGGTCGGCCACCTTACGGGCGAAGCCCATTTCGTGGGTCACGCACATCATGGTCATGCCTTCCTGGGCCAGTTGCACCATCACGTCCAGTACTTCGTTGACCATTTCCGGGTCCAGGGCCGAGGTCGGTTCGTCGAACAGCATGACGATCGGGTCCATGGCCAGGGCGCGGGCAATCGCCACACGTTGTTGCTGGCCGCCGGAGAGCTGGCCAGGGTGCTTGTGGGCATGGGCCGACAGACCGACGCGCTCCAGCAGTTGCAGGCCTTTCTGGGTGGCTTCTTCCTTGCTGCGACCCAGCACCTTGATCTGCGCGATGGTCAGGTTTTCGGTGATGGTCAGGTGCGGGAACAGTTCGAAGTGTTGGAACACCATGCCCACACGCGAACGCAGCTTTGGCAGGTTGGTCTTCGGATCGGCGATGGAGGTGCCATCGACGATCACGTCACCCTTCTGGAACGGTTCCAGGGCGTTGACGCACTTGATCAGGGTGGACTTGCCCGAGCCGGAAGGCCCGCACACCACGATCACTTCGCCTTTCTTGACCTCGGTGCTGCAATCGGTCAGCACCTGGAAGTCGCCATACCACTTGTTGACGTTCTTGATAGAGATCATACGGCAAACCTTTTTTGCAGACGCTTGACCAGCAGCGAGGCGGCAAAGCTGATGATGAAGTAGACGACACCGGCGAAAATCAGGAACTCATTGGAACGACCGATGATGTCGCCATTGGCTCGCGAAGCATTGAGGAAGTCCACCAGGCCGACGGTGTACACCAGCGAGGTGTCCTGGAACAGGATGATGCTCTGTTGCAGCAACAGCGGCGTCATCTTGCGAAACGCTTGGGGCAGGATGATCAGTCGCATGGTCTGGCTGTAGGTCATGCCCATGGCTTGCGCGGCGGCCATCTGGCCCTTGGCGATTGACTGCACGCCGGCCCGCACGATTTCGCAGAAGTACGCCGCTTCGAACATCATGAAAGCCACGACGCAGGAAGTGAACGCACCGATCGGCGTGTCTTCGCCGGTGATCCAGCGCAGCACGAACGGTACCGCCAGGTAGAACCAGGTGATCACCAGCAGCAGCGGGATCGAGCGGAAGTAGTTCACATAGGCGCCGGCCACGCGAGACATCAGCTTGCTGGAGGACAGGCGCATCAGCGCCAGGATCGTGCCGAGGACAATCCCGCCGACCACGCCCATGACCATCAGTTGCAGGGTCATGACCATGCCGTTCCACAAACCTGGAATAGCCGGGATGATGCCGCTGAAATCGAAGTCCATTATTTACCCCCCACGGAAATCAAGCCGGGCACTGCGACTTTCTTCTCGATCACGCGCATCAGCAGCATCAGGCTCATGTTCAGGGTGAAGTAGATCAGCGTGGCCAGGGTGAAGGCTTCAAACAGGTTGGCCGAGAACTCGGCGGTTTGTTTGGTTTGCGCCAGCAGTTCCATCAGGCCGATCAGGGACGCCACGGAGGAGTTCTTGAAGACGTTGAGGAATTCCGAGGTAAGCGGTGGAATGATGATCCGGTAAGCCTGGGGCAGCAGCACGTTCCAGTAGACTTGCGGCAGCTTGAAGCCCATGGCTCGGGCAGCAGACTCCTGGCCTGGTGGCAGCGCCTGGATGCCGGTGCGCACTTGTTCGCACACACGGGCGGCGGTGAACAGGCCCAGGCACACGACAACGCTCAGGTAGGCCGAGGTGGTCGGGTTGAGGTCTTGTTTGTACCAGTCTTGCAGGTTCTGCGGCAGCAGGTCGGGCACCAGGAAGTACCAGATGAACAGCTGAACCAGCAGCGGCACGTTACGAAACAGTTCCACGTAGCAGGTCGCGATGCCCGATACGATGCGGTTAGGCACGGTGCGCATGACGCCGAGTATGGAGCCCAGCAGCAAGGCGATGATCCACGCGACGATGGCGATGGCGATGGTCCAGCCCAATCCGGAGATGTACCAGTCGAGATAAGTCTCGCTGCCCACGCCGGTGGACTTGAAGAACACGCTCCAGTCCCAGTTGTAATTCATTAGGGTCTCCCCTCAAGTTCGATCGATGTACAAGCACCCGCTTGGGAAAAATCCATTCCCGCCCGACGTTGATCGTCAGGCACACACGATCGGCTCGAAAACCACCAGGTCGAGTGTTCCAAAAAAAGCCAGCAGGTAGTAACAGACGCCTGAGGGAGGTTTGGCCCCCTCAGGAGATAAGGTTAGTTCGGAATCAGGACTTTTTTTCGGCCGTCTTGTCGTCAGCCGCTTTGTCGGTCGGATTAGCGATCAGGGCCTTGAGCTCGTCGCTCATCGGGAACATCAGGTTCAGGCCTTTTGGCGGGATCGGTGAGCTGAACCACTTGGTGTAGATAGTGTTGATCGCGCCCGACTTGTAGGTCGCGACGATCGCGTCGTCCACAGCCTTCTTGAACGGAGCGTCTCCCTTGCGGACCATGCAACCGTAGATTTCGTAGGATTGCGCAGTGCCGGTCACTTCCCAGTCGGTTGGCTTCTTGGCCTTGGCCATTTCGCCAGCCAGCAGTGCGTCGTCCATCATGAAAGCAACGGCACGGCCACTTTCCAGCATCTGGAAGGATTCACCGTGGTCCTTGGCGGAGATGACGTTCATGCCCATTTGCTTGTCGGCGTTCATGGACTTGAGGATGCGCTCGGACGTGGTGCCGGCGGTGGTCACCACGTTCTTGCCCTTGAGGTCAGCGAAATCCTTGTAGATCGAGTCCTTTTTGGACAGCAGACGGGTACCGATTTCGAAGATGCCGACGGAGAAGTCGACTTGTTGCTGACGCTCTACGTTGTTGGTGGTGGAGCCGCACTCGACGTCCACGGTGCCGTTCTGCACCAGCGGGATACGGGTTTGCGAGGTGACCAGGTTGTATTTGACCTTGAGGTCCGGGATGTCGAGGTCTTTCTTGATGGCCTCAACGATTGCCAATTGGATGTCGTGGGAGTAGCCCACTGGCTTGCCGGATGCGTCCGCAATGTAGGAGAACGGAATGGAAGCGTCGCGGTGGCCCAGAGTGATGGTGCCGGACTCTTTGATTTTCTTCAGTGTGCCGGTGAGTTCGGCGGCGAAAACTGGAGTGCTAATCAGAGCTGCAGCGATAGCTGCGCCCAAAAGATGGGGAACGATGCGCATCAATACTTCCTCGACATTTGTTTTTTTTATGAAGCCGGTTAAGACGGCCATTTTTATATACACAGCTACAGCGAATGCCTATGACGGCTCCTGAGGCATCTCAGGCAATTGCACCAGAAGTGTAGAGCATGAGTCGTGCCAGGCTCGATATAAAAGGTTAACTATTTGATTTATAAGTAGATTAATTTTATATGAACGGATTTTTATAGTGTCGCGATCCGGCAAACCGAATGGTTCGGCTTATGGTGTTCGGAAAACCGAATCCCTGGAAAGGTATGAAAAAGCCCCTGAACCTTTCGGTGCAGGGGCTTGGTGACGGTCGATCAATCAGGCCGCTTCAATCTTGCTGCGGTTCTGCTCCACCTTGGTCAGGTAGCGCTGCACGCTTTCCTGTTCTTGCGCGGTGGTGAACAGGCCCAGCTTGCTGCGGCGCCAGAGGATGTCCTGCGGGTGCAGGGCCCATTCTTCGGCACACAGGTAGTCGACTTCCCGGGTGTACAGGCCGCCACCGAGGTGGTCGCCCAGGTCGGCCAGCGATTGCACGCCTTCCAGCAGGCGCCAGGTACGGCTGCCATAGGTGGTGGACCAGCGTCGGGCGATCTCGCTGGGAATCCAGTCGAACTTGCTGCCGATAGCCTCGGCCAAGGCTTCTGGCGTAGTCATGTCTTCGCCGCCGGGCAGGGTCGCCTTGGCGGTCCAGCTTGGTTTGATATTCTTGAAGTACGGGGCCAGCTGCGCCAGCGCCGACTCTGCCAGTTTGCGGTAGGTGGTCAGCTTGCCGCCGAACACCGACAGCAGTGGCGCCTCATCGGTACCGCCGGACAGAGCCAAGGTGTAGTCGCGGGTCACGGCCGACGGGTTGTCGGATTCGTCGTTGCACAGCGGACGCACGCCGGAATAGGTGTGGACGATGTCGTCGCGGCTCAGTTGTTTCTTGAAGTGGGCGTTGACCACTTTGAGCATGTAGTCGGTTTCACCCTCGGTAATCGCCACTTTCGCGGGATCGCCGGTGTACTCGCGGTCGGTAGTACCGATGATGGTGAAGTGGCTCAGGTACGGAATGGTGAAGACGATGCGCTGGTCTTCGTTCTGCAGGATGTGCGCATGGGCGCCTTCATACAGCTTCGGCACGATCAGGTGGCTGCCCTGGATCAGGCGGATACCGTAGGGCGAATCGAGCTTCAGGTCATCCTTGATGAACTTGGCGACCCATGGGCCGGCAGCGTTCACCAGCGCCTTGGCGCGGATCGAAAACAGGCTGCCATCGGCGCGTTCCAGGTGCAGGTGCCACAGGCCCTTGCAGCGACGGGCGCTGACACAACGGGTTTGGGTGTGGACGTGGGCACCTTTTTCCCGCGCGGCCATGGCGTTGAGCACCACGAGGCGTGCGTCGTCGACCCAGCAGTCGGAGTATTCGAAGCCTTTGGTGATTTCGCTTTTCAGCGGGCTGTCCGGGCCGAACTTGAGGCTTTTGGAGCCTTCGAGTTTTTCCCGTTTGCCGAGGTGGTCATAGAGGAACAGACCGGCTCGAATCATCCAAGCCGGACGCAGGTGCGGGCGGTGCGGCAAGACAAAGCGCATTTGCTTGACGATGTGCGGGGCCTTGGCCAGCAGCACTTCCCGTTCAGCCAGGGCTTCACGCACCAGACGGAACTCGTAATGTTCAAGGTAGCGCAGGCCACCGTGGATCAGCTTGCTGCTGGCGGAGGAGGTGTGGCTGGCCAGGTCGTCCTTTTCGCAAAGGAATACTGACAAACCGCGACCGGCTGCGTCTGCTGCAATGCCGACGCCATTGATCCCGCCGCCAATAACGGCAACGTCATAGACTTCGGCAAGCGGTGGAGCAGGCAAGGTAGAAGGGGTCATCGGCTGGCCTCACGATCTTTTTTTCATATTTGAATTCGAACATTAATGTTCATTTTCGAAAATGGTAGCTCATAAACGCGGGCACAGCCAGCCAACTTCGATTGAAAATACTGATCGAAGGGTGGGGAAAGGAAAATTTGTGAACACTGCGATGGGTGTGTGAGTTGCTGCGTTGGCGAGCGGGCAAGCCCCCTCGCCACAGAGAGGTATGGGGTGTTGCTTAAACCACTTCCAGGCGAATCTTGTTCTGATTGAGCAGTTGCAGCAACGCCGGTACCGGCTGCTGATCTGTGACCAAACAATCAATCAAACTGATCGGTCCCAGGCGAATCATGGCATTGCGCCCGAATTTGCTGGAGTCCGCCGCGAGGATTACCTTGCGTGCATTGGCGATGATCGCTTGGGAAACCCGCACTTCCTGGTAGTCGAAGTCGAGCAGGCTGCCGTCTTCATCGATGCCGCTGATGCCCACCAAGGCAAAGTCGACCTTGAACTGGTTGATGAAATCGACGCTGGCCTGGCCCACCACGCCGCCGTCACGACGCACGTTGCCGCCGGTCAGCAGCACGTCGAAGTCGTCCTTGGCGCTGAGCATCATGGCGACGTTGAGGTTATTGGTGATGATTTTCAGGTGGCTGTGATTGAGCAGCGCCTTGGCGATGGATTCGGTGGTGGTGCCGATATTGATAAACAGCGAGGCGTGATCGGGGATTTGCGCGGCAATGGCTTCGCCTATGCGCTGTTTCTCGTCGCGCATCTGATCGGCACGCATAGCGTACGCGGTGTTTTCAACGCTGGAATCATAGGCCGCGCCGCCATGGTAGCGGCGCAACAGGTTAGCTTCCGCCAGTTGATTGATATCACGGCGGATGGTTTGCGGGGTGACAACGAACAGCTGCGCCATTTCCTCGATACTCACATAGCCGCGTTCGCGGACCAGTTCGAGGATTTGCTGCTGGCGGGGAGGCAGATTCATGGGGCGTCCTTTGGGCTGCCGTACAAAAGTGGCCCATGATGACGCAGGAATCTGCTCCCTGCCAGTTACAACCCTATATGGGTCCAGCGCTTGGCTTATTCGGCGCCTTCGTGGGGTTCCCAGTCGCGGGTGCGGCTGACGGCTTTTTTCCAGCCGGCGTAGAGTTTTTCCTTCACTGCGTCTTCAAGCTGCGGCTCGAATTCGCGCTCAATTACCGCCTTGCCGCGCAACTCGTCCAGGCTGCCCCAGAAGCCACAAGCCAGGCCAGCCAGGTAGGCGGCGCCCAGTGCGGTGGTTTCGCGCATTTGCGGACGTTCCACCTGAGTGCCGAGAATATCGGCCTGGAACTGCATCAAGAAGTTGTTCGCTACCGCGCCGCCGTCCACCCGCAGGGATGTGAGGCGTTCGCCGGAATCCTGCTGCATGGCGTCGAGTACGTCGCGGGTCTGGTAGGCAATCGACTCTAGTGCTGCACGAATGATGTGATCCACTCGTACGCCACGGGTCAGGCCGAACAGCGCACCACGGGCATAGGGGTCCCAGTACGGTGCGCCCAGGCCGGTGAAGGCCGGGACCAGGTACACGCCGTTGCTGTCTTTGACTTTGCTGGCGAAGTATTCGGTGTCATGGGCGTCGTTGATGATTTTCAGCTCGTCCCGCAACCATTGCACTGTGGAACCGCCATTGAACACGGCGCCTTCCAGGGCGTAGGCCACGTCACCACGGGGGCCGCAAGCGATAGTGGTGAGCATGCCGTGCTTGGACTTGACCGCTTTGTCGCCGGTGTTCATCAGCAGGAAGCAGCCGGTGCCGTAGGTGTTTTTCGCCTGGCCTGGTTCTACGCACATCTGGCCGAACAGTGCTGCTTGCTGGTCGCCGGCGATACCGCCGATAGCGATGCCGCTTTTGGTGTGACCATAAATCTCTGAAGAGGATTTCACTTCAGGCAGCATTTCGCGGGGGATATCGAGGATATCCAGCATCTTCGCATCCCACTCAAGGGTGTGGATGTTGAAGAGCATGGTGCGCGAGGCGTTGGTGTAGTCGGTGACGTGGGTCTTGCCGCCGGTAAATTTCCAGATCAGCCAGCTGTCGACGGTCCCGAACAGCAGCTCGCCGTTGCGCGCGCGTTCGCGGCTGCCTTCGACGTTGTCGAGGATCCACTTGAGTTTTGTGCCGGAGAAGTACGGGTCTGTGACCAGGCCGGTGATGTCGCTGATGTATTGCTCATGGCCGTCGCGCTTGAGCTGTTGGCAAATTTCGGTGCTGCGGCGGCACTGCCAGACAATGGCGTTGTAGATCGGGCGGCCGGTGACCTTGTCCCAGACCACGGTGGTTTCACGTTGGTTGGTGATGCCGATGGCGGCAACCTGGTCATGGTGCAGGCCGGCTTGTGCCAAGGCTTCGACCATTACCGCGCTCTGGGTGGCGAAGATTTCCATCGGGTCATGTTCGACCCAGCCAGGTTGGGGGTAATGCTGGGTGAATACACGCTGGGCAGTGCAGACCACGTTGGCGTCACGATCAAAAATGATCGCCCGGGAACTGGTCGTGCCCTGATCGAGGGCAATGATGTAGTTCTTATTCTGAATGTCGGTCATGTCGATTGCCTTGGACGGAAAAAAGAAGTGAGTAAGTAGCCTGGGATGCAAAGGGCAGTAAGACTCAGGCTAGCGTTTTCAGGACGTTCGGGTTTTACCGCTGGCGGCGGCGGTATCAGTTGCATCAGTTGTAGCAGGTGCGGCGTTGGGCAGGTGCCGGGCAATCAACCCGCGATAAGCCGCAGCGCCGAGGCAGGCACCGACAATCGGTGCAAAGATCGGAATCAGGAAATAGGGAATGTCGCGCCCGCCGGTGAAGGCCATTTCACCCCAGCCGGCGAAAAAGGTCATCAGCTTGGGGCCGAAGTCACGAGCCGGGTTCATCGCAAACCCGGTCAGCGGGCCCATGGCGCTGCCAATCACGGCGATTAGCAAACCGATCAGCAGCGGGGCCAGAGCGCCGCGCGGCAAGCCGTTGTTGTCATCAGTCAGGGCCATGATCACGCCCATCAGGATTGCGGTGATGACCATTTCAACCAGGAAGGCCTGAGCGGTAGTCAGCAGTGGATGAGCGTAAGTGGAGAACACCGACGCCAACTCCAGGCTGGCCTGGGAGCCACGGATCATATGGTGGGTTTGTTCGTAATCGAAAAATAGATTGCTGTAGAGCGTGTAAACCAACGCGGCGGAACAGAAGGCGCCAGCGACTTGGGCGATGATGTAGAACGGCAGTTTGCGCTTTTCAAAATCGGCAAAAATACACAGGGCGATGCTGACGGCTGGATTGAGGTGAGCCCCGGAAATGCCGGCGCTCAGGTAGATCGCCATGCTGACGCCGATCCCCCAGATGATGCTGATTTCCCACAAGCCAAAACTGGCACCCGCGACCTTGAGCGCGGCAACACAACCGGTACCAAAGAAGATCAGCAGCGCAGTCCCCAGGAATTCGGCCATGCATTGGCTTGAGAGTGAAGGCTGTTGAAGAGCAGTTGTCATTGAAAACCTCTGTTTTTGTTGTTGTCTGGCGCTTTGCCTCACGGAGGCTCTTTGCAAAAGAAGCGCGATTTTCACCGTGGCGAGGATCTCCATCCTGTTCGCGGCTTACTGCTTGGATACTGAGGCGCTATTCCTACAGCATTCGGAAACGAAAAAATATAGACAAGAAACACGGCTGTCAAAGGTCGAAAGTGAACTGTCAGTCATTTTCTAACTATTGGTCTCGTGAATGATCGTGGCGAATACGTGGTCAGGCTCGCCCAAAGTGCTGTCAGGATTTGCGCGGGTGAGCCGCAGAGCGCTTCGGACTAGAGCCTTTTGCGGTGGCATGGCCTAGAATTGACCATCAGTTTTTCCACGTTTGCCCCAAGCCTGGAGCTCTCATGACGCCTGCATTGGACCTGTTGAAAAAAGTTCGTGCCGAACATCGCATTCACAGTTACGAACATGACCCCAAGGCGGCCTCTTATGGCCTGGAGGCCGCAGAGAAATTGGGACTTGATCCGGCACAGGTGTTCAAGACCCTGCTTGCCAGCAGCGAAAAAGGTGAGTTGTTGGTGGCGGTGGTGCCAGTCGTCGGAAGTCTGGATTTAAAAGCGCTGGCTCAGGCTGCGGGGGTGAAAAAAGTCGAGATGGCTGATCCTGCAGCGGCGCAACGATCCACTGGTTATTTGCTGGGCGGGATCAGCCCACTGGGGCAGAAGAAGCGCTTGCGCACTTTTATCGATGTGACGGCGCAGCCGTTCGCGACGATTTTTGTCAGTGCGGGGAGGAGGGGGCTTGAGGTGGAGTTGGCAGCGGCAGCGTTGGCCGAGCATACCCAGGCCAAGTTCGCGGAAATTGGCCGGGCTTGATGCTTTCTGTAAGAGCGAGCTTCTACACGGTGCTGTAGCGCCGCACACCTGAGTCAACCTGAGGAATGTGCGCCGCCGTGCTGCCCGACGCCTGGAACAGCACCAGATGTTCAGCTGCCACGCGAATGCCAACCTCGGTACCGACTTGATGGTCAGCATGGCTGGGGAAAATCGACTCCAGCTGTGCGCCGGTTGGCAGTTGCAGGCGATACAAGGTCGACGCACCGAGGAAGGTCTTGCCGACGATTAGCGCTTTTAATGTGCTGTCTGGTGCATAGACGATGTCATCCGGGCGCAGCAGCACATCCACCGCGCCGCCAATCGGCCAGGTATAGGCGCGGTTGCCCTGCAGTTCACCCAGCTCGGTGGTCACCGATTCCGGCGTGTTCAACTGGCCACGAATGAAGTAACCCTGGCCAATGAAGCTGGCGACAAAGGGCGTCAGCGGCTCATGGTAGAGGTTGTAGGGCGTATCCCATTGTTCCAGGCGGCCTTCCTTGAACACACCGACATGGTCGCTGACCGCGAAGGCTTCTTCCTGATCATGGGTCACCAGAATCGCACTGGTGCCTCGAGCCTTGAGGATATCGCGCACTTCATGGCTGAGCTTGCGCCGCAGTTCGCCGTCGAGGTTGGAGAACGGTTCATCCAGTAACAGCAGTTGCGGTTCGGGGGCCAGTGCCCGGGCCAGAGCTACGCGCTGTTGCTGGCCGCCGGACAGCTCGTGGGGGAAGCGCTTGCCCAGGCTCTTGAGGTTGACCAGCTCCAGCAGTTCTTCAACTACTCGCGTTTTTTGCGGGTGCTTGCGAATGCCAAAGGCGATGTTGTCGGCCACGCTGAGGTGAGGAAACAATGCGTAGTCCTGGAAAACCATGCCGATGCGACGTTTCTCCGGCGCCAGGGTAAAGCCGGCGCTGGAGATGACTTCACCGGCCAGGCTGATTTCCCCTTCGTGCACCGGCTCAAAGCCGGCAATCGCCCGCAGAGTGGTGGTCTTGCCGCACCCTGAGGAGCCCAGCAGGCAACCAATGTCGCCGGCGTTGAGGTGCAGATTGAGGTTTTGCACCACCCGTTGGCCCTGATAACCGCAGGCCAGGTTGCGCAGATTAAGCAGTAATGGCTGGCTCATGCGTGGTGGTACGCAGGCGGGACCAGGAGTTCCAGCAAGGCCTTTTGGGCATGCAGACGGTTTTCCGCCTGGTCCCAGGCCACCGAGCGTGGGTCATCCAGTAGGTCGAGGCTGATTTCTTCGCCACGGTGGGCGGGCAGGCAGTGCATGAACAACACGTCCGGCGCCGCGAGGTCGAGCAGGGCGCGGGTAACCTGGAACGGCGCGAACAAAGTCAGGCGCTTGGCGGTTTCGTCTTCCTGGCCCATGGAGGTCCAGACATCGGTGCTGACCAGGTGCGCGCCGACTACGGCGTCCTGCGGATCGCGAACGATCTGCACACGGCCGTCGGCCTTGGCGAGGAATTCGGCAGTGGGCTCAAAGCCTTCAGGGCAAGCGATGCGCAGGTGGAAGTCGAACTGGATCGCCGCTTCTATATAGCTGTTGCACATGTTGTTGCCATCGCCGATCCAGGCCACGGTCTTGCCCTGGATCGAACCGCGATGTTCGAGGAAAGTTTGCATGTCGGCCAGCAACTGGCACGGGTGCAGGTCATCGGACAGGCCGTTGATCACCGGTACCCGGGAGTTGGCAGCGAACTCGGTGAGGGTGCTATGGGCGAAGGTGCGGATCATCACTGCATCGAGCATGCGCGACATGACAATGGCGCAATCGCTGATCGGCTCGCCACGGCCCAACTGGGTGTCCCGAGGCGACAGAAAAATAGCCTGGCCGCCGAGCTGGATCATGCCGGCTTCGAAGGACAAACGGGTGCGGGTCGACGACTTCTCGAAGATCATCCCGAGTACGCGGTTTTTCAAAGGCTCGAACAGTACACCGCGATTACGCAGGTCTTTAAGCTCAATGCCTCGACGGATCACACTGACCAGCTCTTCGGGCGTGCAATCCATCAGGGAGAGAAAGTGCCTTGCGCTCATCATTAACTACCTTTTTGCAACAGACCGCAGATGCTCAAAGCCTGGTTTATTTTGAAAACGGGCGAGACCTGCGGCGAAAGCCGCACAGGGCGACGAAATAGGGGGAGGCGCGATATTGACATTAAATGTCGCGCCTTACCAATAGGCTACGGTTTTTAGGGGTGTTCAAAGGAGCGGGGATAGCGCTTTTGAAGCCTGTTTCCTGACAGCAGCGGGTCATTTGTACACTGGCGTCGCGCAACTTTGCAATGCGCGAAGGCGGGCGCGGGCCAGGCTGCGTCGGTTTAAGTGGCTGAAGAGGGATATGTCGGACGTTTTTGAAACGTTTTCTAATGCTTCGCCATGGCCTGGCCTGATGCCCTTCGATTCACGCGACGAACGTTGCTGGCGCCGTTGTCAGTGGCGGGCCATATTTTTAGCCAAAGCGCTCACCTCGACGACGCTGCCCCCAATAAAAGAGACTGGCTATGACCAAGACTCTCCATCACCGTGCCTGCCATCTGTGCGAAGCCATCTGCGGCCTGACCCTGGAAACCACTCAGGGAGAAGATGGCAGCATGACCATCACCTCAATCAAGGGCGACCCACTGGACAGTTTCAGTCGCGGTCATATCTGCCCCAAGGCTGTGGCCCTGCAAGATATCCAGAACGATCCGGACCGCTTGCATCAACCGATGCTGCGGGTCGGTAGCGAATGGCAGCCGATCCCCTGGGATGAGGCCTTCGCCCTGGTGGCCGAGCGGCTGGCGGGGATTCAGGCCCGTCACGGGCAAAATGCGGTCGCGGTGTACCAGGGTAATCCCAGCGTGCATAACTATGGCTTGATGACCCACAGCAACTATTTCCTTGGCCAGTTGAAGACACGCAACCGCTTTTCCGCCACCTCGGTGGACCAGTTGCCTCATCACCTGACCAGTCACCTGATGTACGGCCATGGTTTGTTGCTGCCGATTCCAGACATCGATCACACCGATTTCATGCTGATCCTCGGCGGTAACCCGTTGGCGTCCAACGGCAGCATCATGACCGTGCCAGATGTGGAAAAGCGCCTGAAAGCCATCCAGGCCCATGGCGGTAAAGTGGTGGTGGTCGACCCGCGCCGCAGCGAGACAGCGGCGATGGCTGACCAGCATCTGTTCGTTCGTCCCGGTGGCGATGCCGCGTTGTTGTTCGGGCTGCTCAATACGCTGTTTGCCGAGAACCTGACCCGTGACAGCCACCTGCCGATAGACGGGCTGGATGAAGTGCGTCGCGCCATTTCAGGCTTCACGGCCGAGGCGATGAGCCGCCAGTGCGCGGTGCCGGCCGAGCAGATTCGTCAGCTGGCGCGGGATTTTGCGGCAGCGGACAAGGCCGTCTGTTATGGCCGCATGGGCGTCTCGACCCAAGCGTTCGGCACGTTGTGCCATTGGCTCGTGCAGTTGATCAACCTGGTTACCGGCAATCTTGACCGCGTAGGTGGTGCGTTGTGCACCGAACCTGCGGTGGACCTGGTGGCGGCGACCTCTGGCGGGCATTTTAATCGCTGGCAGAGTCGCGTTTCCGGGCGTCCGGAGTACAGCGGCGAGTTGCCGGTGTCGGCACTGGCTGAAGAAATACTCACCGAAGGCGAAGGGCAAATCCGCGCCCTGGTAACGGTAGCGGGCAATCCGGTGTTGTCCACACCCAACGGGCGGCAACTGGAGCAGGCCTTGGATGGTCTTGAGTTCATGGTCAGCATCGACTTCTATATCAACGAAACCACGCGCTATGCCGACCTGATCCTGCCGTCCACCTCGGCCCTGGAAAACGATCATTACGACACCACTTTCAATATGTTCGCGGTGCGCAATGTCACGCGGTTCAATCGCGCGATTTTGCCCAAGCCCGAGGGCGCGCTGCATGATTGGGAAATCTTTGTTGGCTTGGCCCAGGCGTTTGCAGCGAAAACCGGCAACGTACTCAAGCCGACCATGGCGCCGTCGCAGATGATCGACTTCGGCCTGAGGGCCGGTGCCTACGGTGATACTTCCAGCCACAAGTTGTCGGTAGCGGCGTTGGCCGATCATCCCCATGGCCTTGACCTGGGGCCGCTGAAAGCCAACCTGGCTGCTCGACTGAAAACGGCCAATCTCCGGGTACAGGCGGCGCCAGCGGTGATTCTCGCGGACCTGGTGCGCTTTGCCGCGCAGCCACTGCCTGCGGTTGATGAGTTACTGCTGATTGGTCGTCGTCACGTGCGCAGTAATAATTCGTGGATGCATAACTACCATCGCTTGGTGAAGGGCAAGCCTAGGCATCAGTTGCTGATGCATCCCGATGACCTTGCCAGCCGCCAGTTGAGTGACGGTCAGCGGGTTCGCGTGAGTTCGCGCATTGGCATGATTGAAGTGGAAGTAGTGGCCAGCCTGGACATGATGGCGGGTGTGGTCAGCTTGCCTCACGGTTGGGGGCATGGTCGCCCCGGGGTACAGATGACCATCGCCAGCGGGCAGCCAGGGGCGAGCGCCAATGACCTGACGGATGAGCGGCAGTTGGATGAGCTGTCGGGCAATGCGGCGTTGAACGGCGTGCCGGTGCAGGTGGTTGCGGCGTGACAGTGGAGGTGGGGTGGTGACTTGTCCGTCGGGGAGTCCGAGCACCACGCCAGGCTTTGCGTTACAATGCGCCACCGTGCCGACCCGTGAGTCGCAAAGTTCCAGCCGAGGTGCTCCATGGATATCATCGAAACGATTAAAGAGCAGATTGCCAGCAACACGGTTCTGCTTTACATGAAAGGTTCGCCGAATGCCCCCCAGTGTGGCTTTTCCGCGAAGGCCGCCCAGTCCGTGATGGCTTGCGGTGAGAAGTTTGCTTACGTGGATATCCTGCAGAACCCGGAAATCCGCGCCAACCTGCCGAAGTACGCCAACTGGCCAACCTTCCCGCAGCTGTGGGTCGGCGGTGAGCTGGTCGGCGGTAGCGATATCATGACCGAGATGGCGGCTGACGGTTCGTTGCAGACCACTATCAAGGCGGCTGTTGAAGCGGCTGCTGCAAACAAGACCGAAGCCTGATTTGTTTTAGGCGCCGGCAATAAAAAAGCCCCGCTTCTCCATAAGAGAGCGGGGCTTTTTAGTGGCTAACTTGTGGGAGCGAGCTTGCTCGCGAAGAATTTATAGGCACCGCGAAACACCAGATGCGCTGCGTTATCGTTAACGCTCTTCGCGAGCAAGCTCGATCCTTGGGTTATTCACCCATCTGCGATTGCAGATAATTCTCGATCGTTACTTTGTCGATCAGGCCGACTTGGGTTTCCAGCCAGTCGATGTGCTCTTCCTGGTCTTCAAGGATATCTTCCAGCAACTCGCGGCTGCCGAAGTCGCCCTTGGTTTCGCAATGAGCGATGGCGGCCTTCAGGTTGGTGTGGCTCTTGCGCTCGAAGTTCAGGTCACAGGTAATCATTTCCTGGGAGTGCTCACCGATGTGCAGCTTGCCCAGGTCCTGGACGTTCGGCAGGCCTTCCAGGAACAGGATGCGCTTGATCAGTTTGTCCGCGTCCTTCATGGCTTGGATCGATTCTTTGTACTCGTGCTTGCCCAGTTTTTCCAGGCCCCAATCTTCATACATGCGCGCATGCAGGAAGTACTGATTGATCGCGACCAGTTCATTGGCAAGAATTTTGTTGAGATGCTGGATGACTGTAACGTCGCCTTTCATGATGGGGTCCTGCCCTATATTCGCTGTATATAGGCAGGAGTTTGAGCGGCGCAATGATTACTGTCAAACCTAAGTTATTGAATAATATATGAAAATTAATCGGAATAAGAATGTTTTTGTTCCGCGTCTTGACGGTAACTGATTGAATTGCGGGCATAAAAAAACCGGACACTAAGTCCGGTTCTTTAAAACACGCCAATTATGCGTGTGTAAATTCTGCAGAGTAGGGGATCGCAGCCTGGGCGCTTTGCAGCTTCGTCAGGGTTTCCCGTACCACTTGCTTGGCCAGGCAGGCACATTTGCCGCATTGGCTAGCAACGCCGGTGGTTTCACGCACTTCTTTGTAGCTGCAGCAACCTTCGTAGATTGCTTCGCGGATTTGTCCGTCGGTGACGCCAGTGCAGAGGCAGACATACATAAGGGAGAACCATCGCGGGTTTGAGGCTTAAGTGCGATAGATCTTAATGTTAACGAGAATGATTGTCAAAATAGTTTCTATCAGCTCCTGGCTAGAGCGCTCCCTTACCGATGAACGGTTTGTGCGCAGGGCGTTTTGCCATCATTCTGCCCGCGCAGGGGATTTGGAAAATCCACTAAGGACAGCTCAAAGTGGCCGTGTATGATGGTCGGTCTTCACGAAGCGTGATCGCGTCACAGTCCTGTCGTTTACCCAAGGCAGACTGGAGCGGGTCCTTTTTTACTTCAATCATGCTTTTATCAGCACTGCATCAGGAGATATCCAATGAGCGTACTCGTCGGCAAACCGGCCCCGGATTTCGATGTACCTGCCGTCCTCGGCAATGGCGAAATCGTTGACAGCTTCAAGCTGTCTGAAGCCATCAAAGGCAAATACGGCCTGGTGTTCTTCTATCCGCTGGACTTCACCTTCGTCTGCCCATCGGAGCTGATCGCTCTGGATCACCGCATGGACGATTTCAAGGCGCGTAATGTTGAAGTGGTAGCCGTTTCCATCGACTCCCATTTTACCCACAACGCCTGGCGCAACACTGCCATCAATGATGGCGGCATCGGCAAAGTCAAATACACCATGGCTGCCGACATGAAGCACGACATCGCCAAGGCCTACGACGTTGAGTCCGAAGGCGGCGTAGCGTTCCGTGGTGCGTTCCTGATAGACGACAAGGGCGTTGTCCGCTCGCAGATCATCAACGACCTGCCGCTGGGCCGTAACATGGAAGAGCTGATCCGCCTGGTTGACGCGCTGCAATTTCACGAAGAGCACGGTGAAGTCTGCCCTGCCAACTGGAAAAAAGGCGACAAGGGCATGAACGCTTCGCCAGAAGGCGTTGCTGCTTACCTGACCGAGAACGCTAGCAAGCTGTAATCGCCACGTTAGCGGCAAAAAAAACCGGCCTGATAGGGCCGGTTTTTTTATGCGCGGGATTTAACCTCAGTCGTTGAAGTCTTCCCACCCACCCATCTGTTTCCAGCGGTTGACGATGCCGCAGAACAGGTCGGCGGTCTTCTCGGTGTCGTAGCGGGCCGAGTGGGCTTCACGGCCGTCGAAGTCGATACCGGCGGCCTGGCAGGCTTTTGCCAGCACGGTTTGGCCATAGGCCAGACCTGCCAACGTTGCGGTGTCGAAACTGGAGAACGGATGAAACGGGTTGCGTTTCATGTCCAGGCGCGTCACGGCGGCGTTGAGGAAGCCCAAGTCGAAGCTGCTGTTGTGGCCTACGAGGATGGCGCGTTTGCAGCCATTGGCCTTCAATGCCTTGCGTACACCGCGAAAAATATCGGTCAGCGCGGTTTCTTCGCTGACGGCCATGCGCAGCGGATGATCGAGCTTGATCCCGGTGAACTCCAGGGCGGCCGCCTCGATGTTGGCGCCTTCGAACGGTTCGACGCGAAAGAAGTGGGTGTGTTCCGGAAACACGAAACCCTGTTCATCCATGCCAATGGTGACGGCAGCAATTTCCAGCAAGGCGTCGGTGGCGCAGTTGAAACCGCCGGTTTCTACATCAATGACCACTGGCAGGTAGCCACGGAAACGCTCGGCCATCGGGTGACGGGAACCACCACCACCGTGTTCCTGGTCGTCGTCGAAATGGTCTTCACTCACGGGTGTTCCTCCAGCAGGCGCCAGCGCAGTGTTTCACCGGCGCGCAGCGGGATTACGGTCAGCTCGCCAAATGGCAGGCTGGTTGGGGCGGTCCAGTCTTCACGAACCAGGGTAATGCGGTCGGTATTCGCCGGCAGCCCGTAGAAGCGCGGGCCATTGAGGCTGGCGAAACCTTCAAGCTTGTCCAGGGCGTTGCGTTGCTCGAACGCCTCGGCGTACAGCTCGATTGCGGCATAGGCGGTGTAGCAGCCGGCACAACCACACGCCGCTTCCTTGGCGTGCTGGGCGTGGGGCGCGGAATCTGTGCCGAGGAAGAACTTCTCGCTGCCACTGGTGGCGGCATCGAGCAGTGCGACCTGATGGGTGTTTCGCTTGAGGATCGGCAGGCAGTAGAAGTGCGGCCGAATCCCGCCCACCAGCATGTGGTTGCGGTTGTACAGCAAGTGATGCGCGGTGATGGTCGCACCGACGTTGGCCGAGGCCTCGGTGACGAACTGCACGGCATCAGCGGTGGTGATGTGTTCGAACACGACTTTGAGAGTCGGGAACAGCTCGACCACGCGACGCATATGCTCGTCGATAAAGATCTTCTCGCGATCGAATACGTCGACATCACCACGGGTGACTTCGCCGTGGATCAGCAACGGCATGCCGACCTCGGCCATGGCTTCGATAGCCGGCAGGATCTTATCTATGCTGGTCACGCCAGAATCTGAGTTGGTGGTTGCGCCGGCCGGGTACAGCTTGGCGGCGTGGACAAAGCCGCAGGCCTTGGCCTCGCGAATTTCTTCGGGCTGGGTACGGTCGGTCAGGTACAGCACCATCAACGGTTCGAAGCGGCTACCGGCCGGTCGTGCAGCGAGAATGCGCTGGCGATAGGCGTCGGCTTCCGCGGCGTTACGCACCGGAGGTACCAGGTTAGGCATGATGATGGCGCGGCCAAACGTACGCGCTACATCGGCCACGGTTTGGGGCAACGCTGCACCATCGCGAAGATGAATATGCCAGTCGTCGGGACGCAGCAGGGTCAGGCGGTCGGACATTGGGGATTCCAGGCGGGTCAATCTGGTGGGAATGCTACCGGAAAAGACTCTTGCAGGCACTCGCTATCAAGTTTTGCAGGATGCGACCGATATCCCTGGGTATGCCTTAACGATGTATGACGCCTTGATGTGTTGTAGAAACCAATGGAGCCTCCCGTGCGCCAGCATTATCTAGCCCTGCTCAGTGTGTTCGCCAGCTTGCCCGCGATGGCCCTCACGTTCCAGACCCGTCTGGAGAATATTGAGTGGAAGGTAGAAGGCGACAAATTCGAGTGTCGCTTGAGCCAGTCGATCAGCGATTTTGGTTCTGGCGAGTTCGTGCGCCGTGCGGGCGAGCAGGCAACATTTCGCCTGAAAGCCTATAACGGCTCCCTGGGCGCAGGTTCCGCGACACTATTAGCGGCAGCAGCGCCGTGGCAGCCGGGGCGCGGTGATATCAATCTGGGAGCAGTGCGTGCCGGTAGCGGTGATGTGCTGTTCAACAGCTCCCAAGCCCAGGCCGGGCGTTTGTTCAATGGCTTGCTCGATGGCCGCAGCCCGACGGTACGCCACTACGGCCGCGATGGGGGTTACTCCGAAATACGTCTATTGCCGGTGAAGTTCAACAAAGCCTACAGCGACTACCAGTTGTGTACCGCGAAACTGCTGCCGATGAATTTCGAGCAGGTCAAACAGGCCGAGGTAGGTTTTCCCGGTGGTGGCATCGATCTGGACGCCGCTGCCAAGGCCAAGCTGTTGGTGATGCTGGAATTCATCAAGGCCGATCCGACCGTCAATCATATCGAGTTGGACGGCCACTCGGACAACAGCGGCAATCGCCTGACCAATCGTGACCTTTCAAGGCGTCGCGGCCTGGCGGTGATGGACTTTCTCAAGGCCAACGGTATCCCTGAATCGCAGATTGTCCTGCGTTTTCACGGTGAACGTTACCCGCTGGCACCGAACACCAATCCAGGCAACCGGGCGAAGAATCGCCGGGTCAATATTCATCTGGAGCGGGTGCCGGCTCCCGAGAAGCCGACGCCCCAGGCGAAGGCCCCGAGTAGCGCCGCCACCACCTCCTGAGGTGCGGCTATTAGTCGCTCGCCCGACAGAATCTGTCGCTTTATCTTCATTTGCTGTCGCGCCCCTGTAAATTCACGGTTTTGATCGGTAGAATCGACGCCTTTCCGTAAAACCCGTGGAGTGATGGCATGGCCGACGTAAACAAGGTCGTTCTCGCGTATTCCGGCGGCCTGGACACTTCGGTGATCCTCAAGTGGCTGCAGGATACTTATAACTGTGAAGTGGTGACCTTCACCGCTGACCTGGGTCAGGGCGAAGAGGTCGAACCTGCACGTGCCAAGGCGCAAGCCATGGGCGTGAAAGAGATCTACATTGACGACCTGCGCGAAGAGTTCGTCCGCGATTTCGTCTTCCCGATGTTTCGCGCCAACACCGTCTATGAAGGCGAGTACCTGCTGGGTACCTCCATTGCACGTCCGCTGATTGCCAAGCGCCTGATCGAAATCGCCAACGAAACCGGCGCTGACGCCATTTCCCATGGCGCCACCGGCAAGGGCAACGACCAGGTGCGTTTCGAACTGGGCGCCTATGCGTTGAAGCCTGGTGTGAAAGTGATTGCCCCTTGGCGCGAATGGGACCTGCTGTCTCGTGAAAAGCTGATGGACTACGCTGAAAAGCACAACATTCCGATCGAGCGCCACGGCAAGAAGAAGTCCCCGTACTCGATGGACGCCAACTTGCTGCACATCTCCTATGAAGGCGGCGTGCTGGAAGACACCTGGACCGAGCACGAAGAAGACATGTGGAAATGGACTGTCTCCCCGGAGAACGCGCCTGACACTGCACAGTACCTGGAGCTGACCTACCGCAACGGCGACATCGTCGCGCTGGACGGCGTCGAAATGACCCCGGCCACCGTATTGGCGACCTTGAACCGTATCGGTGGCGAACACGGTATTGGCCGTCTGGACATCGTCGAGAACCGTTACGTGGGCATGAAGTCCCGTGGCTGCTACGAAACCCCGGGCGGCACCATCATGCTGCGTGCTCACCGCGCCATCGAGTCCATCACCCTGGACCGTGAAGTCGCTCACCTCAAAGACGAGTTGATGCCCAAGTACGCCAGCCTGATCTACACCGGCTACTGGTGGAGCCCTGAGCGTCTGATGCTGCAACAGATGATCGACGCTTCCCAGGCCCACGTGAGCGGTGTTGTGCGCCTGAAACTGTACAAGGGTAACGTCATCGTCACCGGGCGCAAGTCGGACGAGTCGCTGTTCGATGCCAATATCGCCACTTTTGAAGAAGATGGCGGCGCCTACAATCAGGCAGACGCGGCCGGCTTCATCAAGCTCAATGCACTGCGCATGCGCATTGCAGCCAACAAGGGCCGTAAGTTGTTCTGAAATATTTGAGCTGTTGTGAAAAGGTCCCTTGTTTAAGGGGCCTTTTTTTTACTGAAAATTATTGGGAGTCTGAACTTTGTTTATCGTGTTTTATTGATAGAGAGGAGCCAGTGCGTCGCATCGGTTTTATTTTTAAATACTGGTTTGGCAACTCTGTCTATGTGTCGCTACGTTTAGTTCGCCTGGCTTGCTGTAGGAAATATTGAGGTATTGAAGTTTAGATGTCTTCTTCATGATGTCGGAAAAATTAATAGGTGTGTGGTATTGGCTTATACGTCAGATCTACAGGGGTATTAACGGCTAACTTCTCTTGAGAGCATTTGCAACGTTAATGCTCTGCGCGTCAGCAGCGTAAGGTTAAAGGCAAGCAAGGGGCATTGCCTGGAACTCGTGTGCGGTATGGTTACGCTGAACCCCTTTGCGTAGGAGTATTTCACTCAAAATATGTTTGCCTACGGAATGTTCTGAAAGGCCAAATAACATGCGATACACCCTTGCTGACGTTTTTTTGTAGGCTAAATCCTATCTCCTTGTGGGGTGGGTCTCTGATTGCTGTTGCTTGGGGGTGAACGAGCCCCATGAAAGACAGGACACCGTTTCCCCCTTACGATAAGGGATAGGCAAACGGTTATGTTTATGACTAATAGCAACGATAAGAGTGGTGAGCTTTTGGGTCAGGAGCGGCGGCGCCGC
>NZ_VOBG01000003.1 GCF_008369295.1 Pseudomonas sp. ANT_H4
CAATTATATCCATCGATAACACCCCAGATTCTCCGGCCGAAAGACCGGATGGTTGCACACCCCGGGGTGGAAACTATTGGACGCTGTTTACCCCGGAAATCTGGAAAGTTTTGCACGCTGATTAACAGACCGACGACCAGAATCTGAATCTACAGCGCGATGCACTCAACCTGGCTGGGTGCAGCGTGATCTATGAAGAGACCATGAGCGGCAAGTCTGCGAATCGGCCAGAGCTGGGGCATTGCCTGAAAGCACTTCGCGCTGGCGATACCTTGATAGTCTGGCGGCTCGATAGGCTTGGACGATCTTTACCTGACCTCGTTGGGATCGTAGGTCAACTGGAGCGGGAAGCGGTGGGATTCGAGTCGATCAATGAGCACATCGAGACCACCAGCGCGGCAGGAAAATTAATCTTCCATGTGTTTGCCGCCCTGGCCGAGTTCGAGCGCAATTTAACTCGTGAACGCACGAAGGCTGGTTTAGACGCGGCACGTGCTCGCGGCCGAAAAGGGGGGCGCAAACCATCTCTGGATGAGCGCCAAACGCGTGAAATCAAAGCCCTACTCAGGGACCCGCAAATCCATGTGACAGACGTTGCACGCAGATATGGCATCTCTCGCAGCACTCTATACCGGTATGTCGGCAGCGTCAGACCAGACAGGTAAATTCCAGACGCTTCTCATACTTGAAAAAGAAACACTGCCTAAGCCAACGGGGTATTAACGAGGGGCCGCCGTATAGTCTGGAGACATTTGATGCCAACCAGGAGGGGCTCTCAGAGAAAATCTTTCCTTGGTTGGGAACGATTCGGTGGATAGCTGGATTGTCGAAGACTGCCGCTCACTGCTGAAAATGATGCTTCCGCCACTAAGTCTTTCAGCGGCTGAGGTCGCGCGCCGCGAGGGCTGTAGCGACATGTCTCTCTTTTATTGGCGCAAGCAAGCTGCGGCCAGGGGAACTCAATTGTCCGACGCCAAGCAACCAGCAGAGAATTGGTCAGCCGAATCGAAGCTGTCGATCATCATCGAAACGTCAGCGTTGTCAGAGCTGGAAATCGGTGAGTACTGCCGGCGCAAAGGTATTTTTCCTGAGCAGATCACTGATTGGCGCAACGCGTTTATCGCCAACAGCACCAAGCAATCGGCTGTTAAAAATGTAAATGCCGGACAATCACGAGACGATAAAAATCGCATCCGCGAACTGGAACGTGAGCTGCGCCGCAAGGACGCTGCGCTGGCTGAAACGGCGGCTTTGTTGGTACTGCGAAAAAAGCTCAATGCCTACTGGGGGAGCGACGGCGAGGACAACTGACCTTGTTGCCAGAACGGTATTTACTCGTTGGCTGGCTCAATGAAGCCATCCTGGCGGGCGCCCGCAGGGCGCCTGCTTGTTTGTCTTGGGCGCGGCAGTCCTCGTGGCCCCAGGTATTTTCTGGGGCTATATCTCGCGGTAGTGGTGAAGTCGACCGGAAATCCGGTCGGTTTTGAAGGGAAGTGCGTTTAGAGCACTAAATCAAAAGAATCGACGATCTCGGCAGCGTGAGAGGTGCTTACGGATTATTCCTCACCTTCCTCCTCGGCGAATGCTTCGGCCATCTCGTTACGCGTCGAGTTGTACTCCTCCACAAAAATGGAGTGATCTTCCTTTTTGACGTGAGCGTCGAAGTGCTGTGGTGCGATGTGATAGCGAGCAGCCAACTGCCCGGCAGTTATCGCAAAACCCTCAGAATAAGCCGCTCGAACGGATGCCACTTCTGCACACCCAATCACGTAGCCAACCTTGTAGTCGTCGTAGTACGTTGAAAGCGAATACGCTTCTTCAAACGGTTGATCGGCAGATAAACCGGTTTGCCTTCCAGCTTCAAAATTGCTCATTTACGTTCTCACGATGGCTGTGCGTTGAAGAAGTGATTTGGTGGGACCTTAGGTGTTGGGCTCATCATCCGTAACAATATTACTGACGGTCGCTTGGCTGACCTGAAACTGAGCAGCAAGCTGTTCCTGAGTGTAGTTTCCGGTCATGTAGTATCCCTGTATTTCTCTGCGCTCTCGGTCGGTCAATCGAGCGTTGCCCGCTTTGGGCGTGACGCCCTGCAACACTGGCGCGGCAGCTTGAAGCCTTCTCCGCAGATCGGAGGCCAACACCATCTTCTCTGCGATTTCCTGAACGTTAGCGGCAGTAAGATCCTCGTGGAGCAACTGGCGTTCGACTGCCAACAGGGAATCATTCATCTCTTGAAAGGATCGTTGAGCGGTCGCAACTTGCGACCTGGTCATAGCCTGGCTTTCGGTCTTGATGACATAGCCTGAAGGATCAATAGGTTCGTTTGCCATTTTTCAAATTCATGATAATTCTGATAATCAATATATTAGATTTATCAGAAATCGTCAAAACCATAAAAACTCACGATAAAATACGTTATCACCAGTTTTAGAAAAGGACCTCTGATGGGCGAATTCACTACGGCTTTCACAAAAACTTTCTTTGTGCAGAACACTTGGGCACGGTCTGGCACGTTGACGCGCGTTTTCGCCGAGATGGCTGAGGAGGCTTACGAGGCCTATCAGGTCGAAAAGACAAACCGCGTACGTGAGCCACCCGAAGATGGTTATTCTGAGAAAAGGGTTGAGCAGGATGACCTGATGACCAAGCTCGGTATCAAAAGCATCGTCTTCACGGCAATGGCATTGGAGGCTGGGGTATTCGAGCTGGCTGCGATCAACCTGGGAGATGCGACTACAACCGACTATCTGGAAAAACTCGATATCAATGCAAAATGGTTTGTCGTCCCCCGATTGATTTGCGGGCATTCACTCGCAGAGAAAGGACCGGCGCTAAACAATCTCAGTACGTTGATAAAGGCGAGAAATCAGCTCGTACATTGCAAGTCAAAGCCTTTTCCCGGCTATCAACCAGACCCAGAGTCACCCACAGGGTGGACCGAGCAATCAATGAAAGAGGTGGAGGAGCGGGCTTCAGAAATTGCCGCCGACTCAAGAAAATTTGCATCCTACGTCCAGGCCTCATTCCCTACATTAGTGCTGATTTCTTTGGAACTTGAAGCCCTCATCGGAAACTCGGGGCCTCTGCCCGGGTTCAGCAAAGGCGCAAAGCATACTCGCGCTAAACGGTCTTCTCTGCTCAGCAACCTCATAGGTGAGTGGCGAAAGAGCCATAGCAAATATCATGAGAAAGCATGACATGCTGCCGTCCACGAAGAATGGAATTCGGCTGACTGCCGCTGAATTTTGCTAGCGGGGCGACAGCCGACCGACCAGAGCTATTGCGCCTGCTCAAGGATGCGCGCAAGGGTGACGTGCTGCTGGTGGAATCGATCGACCGCCTCTCCCGCCTGCCGGTGGAAGACTGGCAGAAGCTCAAAGCCGCCATCGACTCCAAGGGTTTGCGCATCGTCGCGCTCGACCTGCCAACCAGCCATCAAGGGATGCAGGACACTAGGGGCGATGAGTTCACCAGCAGGATGTTGGGCGCCATCAACTCGATGCTGGTAGAGATGATGGCCGACATTGCACGCAAGGATTATGAGCAGCGGCGTGAGCGCCAGGCCCAAGGTATCGAAAAGGCCAAGGCGGCCGGCAAGTACCAGGGGCGCCCAATCGATGCAGATCTGCACAAACGCGTGGCGGAATTGCTCGCTGCGGGTCTGGGCATCCGCGCCACCGCACGGCACGCCAGCTGCTCAACTACTACAGTGCTACGCATCCGCGACCGGCTACCTAGCTAAATTGGGCCAATTCACAGAGGTCAATTTGAAGAATTATCTAACGTTGTTAAGCCATGGCAGCAAAATTGGCGGGGCCGCTGTTGGGGGGGCCGTTGGGTCTCTCACTGGGCCAGCCGGCACAGTTGCAGGCGCAGCCATTGGCGCCGCGGTTGGTGAAGCTTGCGTGGTCGTTTTGGACGATCTTGCCCAAAGGCTTCTTTCACCAAGAGAAGAACAGCGTGTTGCTGGGGTAGCAGCACTGGCAATCGACAATATTCGCGAGCAGCTACTGTGGCGTGAAAGAAGGGATGATGATTTTTTCGAAGCTAGCGTGGACTGCCCCTCGCCTGCCGAGGAGGTCTTTGAAGGAGTTCTCCTAGCCGCGAAGCAGGAGCATGAACAGCTCAAGCTTCCCTACCTCGCAAATTTTTACTCCAATCTCGTTTTCATGCCCTACATCAAAAAAGCCGAGGCCAACTTTCTTCTCAGCATTGCCGAAAGCCTGACCTATCGCCAATTCTGCCTCCTTAGCCTCATTGATCAAATCGCATCCTTTGAGACACGTGACAAACCTTGGTCTAAAGATAAACCGAGGCATCCGGAATCACACGAGACGACGTTAGAAGCGCTTTATCTGTACCAAAAACAGCTCGTGGTCAGCTTCAGCATTGAGGAGAGGCGCGGGGCGAATGTATATGAGCCAGGACTGGTCATTCCATCACAGGCGATGATTTCAGGCCCGGGGGTAAAACTTTCTGGGCTATTGGGGCTTCACGCTATCCCGAAGGTCGAGCTGGAGCGCTTAGCCTTAGTGTGGTGAGAGATATTTTTGAAGTCATAGTGCTGTCACGGAGCGATCGAGCAATACGTGCAATCGGCTAAATGCCTTGAAGTATCTGGTGTCCCAAGGCAGGTTCGAACTGCCAGCCCCCTTAGGAGGGCAAATGCACAGCTATTTTCTGTTTTCGACAATCTGGCGAGCATTCTCGCCTAAATGGGTGTCCGGTTTCATTAGACCACTACAAAATGTCCTTTAGCACTTCGTCGATACCCATGAGGTCTCAGATCCAACCCAAGGGAATGTCAGTCTGAGGCGGGCCGGGAGTGTTAAGCATCATCTCTGCGAATGTCTTTTTAATTTACCGGGCACAGCAGAGGCGGAGCACCGCCTAGGCATTTGTTCAATCCTGCTCAGGCTTGCCGTATCCTTGCCAAAATTACCATTTACGGCTGGTGCACACTGCCTCAGCGGGTCAACGCACGATGAAAGCCGATACCTGCGAAATACTCACCCTCGACGACGTGGCTGCGTACCTTAAGGTAGGTAAGCGAACGGTCTATCGCTTGGCTGCAGCAAAGAAAATCCCGGCCTTTAAGGTCGGAGGGACATGGCGCTTCTCGCGCGCCGATATCGACATGTGGATCAAACAGCAGTCGATGGAAGGTTTGAGTGCTCGCCAGACTGACGACATCGCCAAGAATCTAGGAAAGTGAATTGTTCATGAATCAAGAAAAAATAACCCTCTCCCAGCTTGAAGGTTTCCTCTTCAAAGCCGCCGACATCCTGCGCGGCAAGATGGACGCCAGTGAGTTCAAGGAGTTCATCTTTGGCATGCTGTTCATTAAACGCCTGTCTGACGAGTTCGACCGCAAACGCGTGGTGCTGCGTAATACCACCTACGCCCACCTAAAGGGCCAGCCTGAGCTACTGGAGGAACTGCTCAATGACAAGACCTCCTACGGCGACACCTTCTTTGTGCCGCCCCGCGCCCGCTGGCACGAGAGCTGGATGGATGAGAAGGGCAACGAGGTGCCGGCGCTAAAGCACCTCAAGCACGACATAGGCAGCATGCTTAACAAAGCCATTGCTGGCATCGAGGATGAGAACGACGCCCTGGACGGGGTACTGAAGAACAACATCGAATTCAACGCCGTCAAGGGTAAGACCAAGATCCCTGATCAGAAGTGGAAAGACCTGCTCGATCACTTCAACCAGCCCCAATTCGTGCTGGTCAATGACAACTTCGAGTTCCCCGACCTGCTTGGTGCAGCCTACGAATACCTGATTAAGTATTTCGCCGACAGCGCCGGTAAGAAAGGCGGTGAGTTCTATACCCCCGCCGAAGTGGTGCGCCTGCTGGTGCAGCTTACCAAGCCCCGGGCCGGCAATACCGTCTACGACCCAACCGCTGGCTCCGGCGGCTTTCTCATTCAGGCGCACCAGTATGTAGAAGAGCAGGGCCAGGACCCGAATGACCTCGCTCTCTACGGGCAGGACTCCAACGGTACGGTCTGGTCCATCTGCAACATGAACATGATTCTCCACAACATCACCCGCTTCACCATCGAACACGGGGATACTCTGGAAGACCCGCAGATTCTTGAAAATAGCCAGCCGCGCAAGTTCGACTGTGTGCTCGCTAACCCACCGTTCTCGCAGAACTACAGCCGCGCCACTATGAGCTTCACCAACCGCTTCCGCGAGTTCTGTCCGGAAACAGGCAAGAAGGCCGACCTCATGTTCGTGCAGCACATGATCGCCAGCCTCAAGCCGGACGGCCACATGGCTACCGTCATGCCCCACGGCGTGCTGTTTCGCGGAGGCAAAGAAAAACTCATCCGCGAGTTGCTCATTGATGACGACTATCTAGAGGCCATCATCAGCCTGCCGTCTGGCCTGTTCTACGGCACCGGCATCCCCGCCTGTGTGCTGGTGGTCAATAAAAGCAAGCCCGACGAGCTGCGCAACCAGGTGTTGTTCATCAATGCTGACCGTGAGTACGCCGAGGCCAAAAACCAGAACAAACTTCGCCCCGAAGACATCGAGAAGATCGACCACGTCTTCACTCACAAGCTGACCATCGATAAATACAGCCGCCTGGTGGATAAGGAGGTGATCGTCAAACAGCACGACTACAACCTCAACGTCCGCCGCTACGTGGACAACACCCCTGCCCCTGAACCGGAAGATGTTCAGGCTCACCTCATCGGCGGCATTCCCGAGAGCGAGGTCGCCGCCAAACGGTCCGAGTTCGACAAGTTTGGCGTACAACCCGACACCTTGTTCGAGCCTCTGCGTTCGGGCTACCTGGCCTTCCGTCCCGCATTGGACACCAAGCCTGCTATCAAGGCGATACTGGAGTCGGACCGAAACCTTCAAACCAGGGTCGCTGGGCATCACGCCGCACTCGAGCAATGGTGGCAGGTGGCGCGAGACGACTTCGCCCAACTGAGGGAAGGGCGCAAGCTGCCCGACGTGCGCAGCGAACTGCTCTCCACGCTCAAGCACAAGCTCCAGCCTCTAGGTGTGCTGGATGAATTCAAGAGCGCGGGCGTGTTCGTCAACTGGTGGCAGGCCATCCGCTATGACCTGAAAACCGTCGTCTCCACCGGCTGGCACCACACGCTGATCCCGGACAGCTACCTCATCTTCGAATACTTTCAGAAGGAGGCTGAAGAGATCGAGGCGCTGGAGTGCAAGCTCAACGAAGCCCAGGGAGAGTTTGCTGAGGCTGTTGAGGCCGCCACCGAAGCTGCCAACTACGAGCCGGAAGATGCTGAAGGCGACGAAGGCGAGGCCAAACTCACCGCCGCCGTAATCAAGAAATACCTGAAGACCCTGATCGACGACCTAGCTGATGCCAAAACCGACTCCGCTAGAAAGGAAAGCAAACAGTACGTCAACCTGCGCGACGGTATTAGCGCTATCGAAAAGCGCATCAAGGACTTAAAGAACCGACTCAAGATCAAGCAGGGCGAGCTGGAGCAGAAGCTGCAACTAAAACGTATTGGTGGAGAAGAAGCAAAGGCTGAAACCAAGACGATTATCGCGCATGCCCAGGGCGTCATACAGATTCTGAACCCGGCAGTGAAGGACCAGAAGAAAAAACTCACCGCCCTGCAAAAGGATCTGGCTGTACTGGAGAAGCGACTTGCCCATATCGACGACCTGCTGACCTCCATCGGTGGCCAGTTGGGTGAGCAGGATGCGAAGCGCCTGATCCTGAAAAAACTGCACGACAGTGCCAACAAGGAGCTGTTGCGCTATCTGAATGCCGAGAAACGTGCGCTATTCGCCATCGTCGAGAACCTGTGGGACAAATATGCAGTTTCTAGTCAAACGCTGGAAGTGGATCGGGATAGTTCTTTGAAGGTGCTCAAAGGTTTCCTCACTAGCTTGGGGTATATTGCGTGAACAGCACTCTTCCTGAATCGTGGCAATGGAAATCATTGTACGAGTTGGCAACGATCAATTACGGGAAATCAGCTAACAATATTCTTTCGGATGATGGGGAGATACCTGTTGTCGGTACTGGTGGAGTAGAAAGGTATGGTAGCGACTACTTGCATGACGGTGCATCAATTATTCTCGGCCGGAAGGGAACTATTGATAAGGTGTCTTTTATCAATGGCAGGTTTTGGCCCATTGATACGGCATATTTCCTAAGCGCTTTCAAAGACGGGGCTAGTGTACGGTGGCTATATTACTTCTTGCAGACTGTAGACCTTCGATCGCTGAGTGAGGCTACTGGGGTTCCGAGTTTGTCTCGTGAGCTTCTCTACAAAATTATGGTTCCAACACCATGCCCTCAAGAACAAGAAAAGATTGCTGAGATACTTATAGCGCTTGATCGCGCTATCGAGCAAACCGAGGCGCTGATCGCTAAGCAGCAGCGCATCAAGACCGGCTTGATGCAGGACTTGATCACTAAGGGAATCGACGAGCAAGGGAACATCCGCTCCGAGGCCACTCATGCGTTTAAGGGCTCCTCGATTGGGCGCGTTCCGCAGGAGTGGAAGGTCAAGTTGCTCGACGATTGTGTGAGGTCGGATGCACCAATTTGCTACGGGATTCTTATGCCTGGGTCAGGCGTTGACGATGGGGTTCCCGTTATCAAGGTGAAGGATATATTTGACGGCGCGATTTGCTTGGATGACATTCTCCTGACCGACCCAAGGATAGATGCCGCTTACAAGCGCTCGCGTCTACGCACGAATGACTTGCTCATCACTATTCGGGGAACAACAGGGAGAGTAGCTTTGCTGCCGCCAGTTCTCGATGGGGCAAATATTACACAGGACACAGCTCGAATTAGGCTGATGGATGGTCATCTCCCTGGTTATTTCTTTTATCTCTTTCAGTCAGAGGGTGTTCAAGCACAAGTTGATCTGCAGACGTTGGGGCAAGCAGTAAAAGGCATTAATATCGCCGAAGTGCGAAAGCTGAGAATTCCAGTTCCTCCCGAGGATGAACAGGAACGAATTTACCAATTGCTCGAACAAATTCACTCTGCTTGGCAGGCTAGTGCTCAATACAGAGACAAATTGCTTCTTCAGAAAGCTGGACTAATGCGCGACTTGCTCACCGGCGAACGTCTCGTTACGCCGCTTACCAAAGCCGCAATACGATAATCAGGACACCCGCATGGCCTATCAGGACAAGACGCCCGCCCATATCCGCATCGACGAACGCAATCACGTCGAGACGCCGCTACTTCATCAGTTGGCTGGGTTGGGCTGGGAAACTATGGACCTAGAGATGAAGCAGGCGCCGTGCCAGAGCTTTCGCGAGAGCTTTACCGAGGTGGTGCTAGGACCGGTGCTGCGAGAGCAGTTGAAGGTAATCAATCCCTGGTTAGAGGAAGACCAGGTGGAGGAAGTGGTCAGACGCCTTACCGTCAGCTTCCCCGGTAACAACTTGCTAGAAAACAACCGTTATGTGCTTAACCTGCTATTGGAAAACACAAGTGTGGCGGAGAACCGACAGACCGGCGAGAGCCGCCCCACGGTGCGCTACATCGACTTTACGACTCTGACGAACAACCGCTTTATTGCCATCTGCCAGTTCAAGGTGCGCATCCTCGGTACCGAGCACCATATCGTGCCTGACATCGTGCTTTTCCTGAACGGCCTGCCGGTGGTGGTGATCGAGTGCAAGTCGCCAAAAGTGAAGGAGCCGATACCTGAAGCTATCGACCAGATGTTGCGCTACAGCGAGCAGCGCGGCGCAAAGGGTGAGGGCAGCGCGCCACTTTTCTACTTCAACCAGTTCGTTGTGGCTACCTGCCGCAACCAGGCCAAGTTCGGCACAATTACCACCCACATCGAAAAGCACTTGTACCGCTGGTCCGACCCGTGGCCACGTACGGTGGAAGACCTCGCTCACAGCGGTAGCAGCCCTAACGACCAGCAGCGTCTAGTCGCGGGTATGCTAGACCGGCAGAACCTACTGGACATTATCCGCACCTTCACCATTTTCTCGGAGTCGGAAAAGGGCGAGCTGATCAAGGTCGTTGGGCGTTATCAGCAGTTCCGCGCCGTGAAACTGGCGGTGCAGCGCCTATTGAGTGGCAAGACTCCGAGGGCGCGCAGCGGCATTGTCTGGCACACCCAAGGGTCCGGAAAGTCGCTGACCATGATGTTTATGGTGCGTGAGATGTACCGACACTCCCAGCTCTCGAAATGGAAGGTAGTGTTTGTTACCGACCGCACGCAACTGGAGCAGCAACTCGGAGAGACTGGCGGCAGTATCGGCTTTACCGTAAAGGTGGCAGACAGTATCGCCGAACTGAAAGTATTGCTGCGCAGCGACTCTTCCGACCTGGTGATGGCGATGATCCACAAGTTCCGCGAGACGGATTTGTCGGATACCTTCCCGGAGTTGAACAGCAGCGCGAACATCCTGGTAATGACCGATGAGGCGCACCGCTCGCACTACTCTTTGCTCGGCGCGAATCTGGACAAGGCTATCCCTAACTCGGCGCGTATTGGCTACACCGGCACCCCCATCGACAAGACCGAAAGGGTGTTTGGCGACTATATTGACAAGTACACCATGCGCCAGGCCATTGAGGACGGTGTGACGCTGGAAATTGTTTACGAAGGCCGGACCAACAACGCCGAAGTGGTGAACCAACCTGGCATGGATACTTTGTTCGCGGACGTGTTCAGTGAATACAACCTAGAGCAGCGGATGGAGATCCTTGGTTACGGCTCCCGCGACGCCTATCTAGAAGCCAGATCCACCATCGAGGCCAAAGCTACGGATATGGTGACGCACTATCTGGAGCACGTGTTCCCCAACGGTTTCAAGTCCCAGGTAGTGGCGACATCGCGCGAGGCGGCAGTTCGCTACAAGGGGGCGCTCGACGCGGCGTTGGTGGCGGCCATCGAGAAGCTAGAGCATGTCAATCCGCTCATTCTCGACCTGGAGCGGTTAAAAAGTCTTAAGACTGATGTGGTGATCTCCGGCAGTCACAACGACCTGCCACACATCAAGGCATACACCGACAGCACCCGCCACAAACGGGCCATCAAGAGTTTCAAGTTGCCCTTCGGCGGCAGCGACGAAGGCGTGACTGGCGAAATCGGAATCGTGATCGTCAACAACATGCTGCTGACTGGTTTCGATGCGCCCATCGAGCAGGTGATGTACCTGGATAAGGTGATTGTTGCCCACAACCTGCTGCAAGCCATCGCCCGTGTAAACCGGGTAGGTGGAGCAGCCAAGGAAAAGGGTTTTATCGTTGATTACGTGGGTGTCGGCCACCACCTCAAGAAGGCAATCGATAACTATGACGAACGCGAGCAGAAGGAGTTGCTCGACTGCCTCAGCTTCCCTGAGGACGAATTGCGCGCCCTGCATGCCGACTATAAGGCCATCACGGATCTTCTAAAACAGTACGGCCTGACCGATCTCAACGATCATGATGCCTTCTTTGACCTGTTTTACGATGAGGATGTGCGCTTTGAATTCATGTTGGCATACAAGAAGTTGACCCGCAGCCTCGACTTGGTTTTCCCTGCTAAGGAGTCGCTGGGGTACCTGAGTTCTTACAACGCGCTTACCGAGATCAATGTGTTGGCCGGCCGTCACCTAAACGATCAGCGCCTGAGCATGAAGGGCATTCCGCCCAAGCTGCGGGCGATCACTGATGAATATCTGGCTTCAAAAGGAATTGATCAGAAGATAAAGCCGATTTCGATCCTCGACGAGGACTTCGAGACGCAGGTTGGCAAACGTAAGCGCGCCAAAACGAAGGCTGCCGAAGTTGAGCACGCCATTCGCCACCATCTGGACATAGAGCTGGACGACGATCCGGAGCTGCAGGCTTCTTTTTCTGTCGCACTTGAGGAGATCCTGCAAGAATTCGCCACCAACTGGCAGAAGATCTACGAAGAGCTGGAGATACTGCGTAAACGTATCATCGACGCTGCGAACGAGCCGACTTACGGCTTGCACAAAAAAAAGCAGATGCCGTTTTTTCGCATGTTTCAGGCGGAGCTGGCTACTGCCATGGAGCAGCACCCAAGATATGCAGGGAAACCGGACGAGCGTATCGCCGTGCTGATCGACCTAACCCAACAGATCTACCTGGTGATAGAACGTGAGTTGAAACTGGCAAGCTTTTGGGAAAGTGTGCCAGCACGTAACAGGTTAAAGGCGGAGATTCAGCAAATTCTGCTGTCAGAGACCTTTGCTTCGTTGCCAGGAGTAGTTACCTTGCGTCACCAGATTATTTCGCGTGTGATGGAAATCGCCGAGAAGAACAACGACCTGATTCTGTACGCGAGTTAACATGGAACTGGTCTATAAAGTTGTCTACTCGAAGCGCAAGAGCCTAACCATCTCGGTCGAGCGTGACCGTTCTATCGTGGTGAAGGCGCCGGAAGGCACATCGCTAGAAAAGATTCATCGGGTCGTGGAGTCGCGCAAACTTTGGCTTTACGAAAAGACCCGACATGCGCAGAAATACAGCTCTCCACCAAACCCGCCAGGAAAGGAACTGGTGTCCGGAGAATCCCTGCCCTATCTGGGGCGGCAATACCGCATTGAGCTGGTGGCAGGCGATGGAGGCATTCGCTTCGAGCAGCGATTTTTGGTGCCGCAAGCGCTGGCGGGAAAATCGGCGGCATTCCGCAACTGGTTCGTGGCGCGTGCCGAGGAAAAAATACTGCCACGCGTGAAGATATACGCCAACAATCTCGGTGTTACCTACAAGGAAGCCAAAATCGGGGACGGCAAATACCGATGGGGCTCATGTACACCGAACGACAACGTGATCTTCAACTGGCGCTTGATCAAAGCGCCCATGTTCGTTATTGACTATATAGTCGTACACGAGCTGGCCCACCTCATCGAACCTAACCACACGGCCCGTTTTTGGAACATCGTAAACGCACAGGCACCAACAATGGAAAAAGCCAAGGCGTGGCTACAGAAGCATGGCGCACTGCTTGAGCACGATATTTAATAGTGCCGCGGCGGTGGGGGGAGTGGCTATTACTGAACGATGTGAATTGCCCATGATTCTGTAGACACAAATGACTGGCAACTATGGGTCGTTCACTGCCGGTCATTTTTGCTAAAGGGGCCGGTCAAATCCGGCGCAGATGGCTGGTTAGGTCGAATGCAAATGGGTGGTCAAGTCAGTGTAATTGCCCAAGAGATCAGCGGATCTGGAGAAGTTGCTCGATCCAGCGGCGAGATCAGCTAGTCTTCCCGGACCAGTTACTCAAGGACGATACCAATGTCAGATGACTCTGAAGCCAACATAGCCACAGCAGACGCACTCACACTACTCCTGCACAACCAGCACGCCATATGTGCGGCCATTGAGGAGGTGACCAAGTGGCTTTCTGAGAATGGAGTGGGGAACGTTGCCGCTAACGCAATTGCGGCCATGGAAACGCTGGACCGGAATGCTCAAGACATTACAGGCGCCATCATGCGACTACGGCAGTTATAGGTATACCTATGCCCTTACACTCCAAGCTTTCCAGTGGCTCCAAGCGGCTGGGGCTTATTTGCCTCCTGCACCGCAAGCGCCAGCCGATAGAATTCTCCGGCGAACGCTTTACTGAGCACCGCCGCTGAAAATAGATATTCCTCATGAATCCCCCGATCGCTTTTTAAGCTCAGGCGACCATACGTGACCCATGGAATTTGCTTATTATCATTAAAGCGTCTGTCTCGTGAGCCATTCTTGTTTTCGTGCTTCCAGCCGTAGCCGGTAATTTTCGCATCGCTTGGAACTGCTTGGTCCTCTTGGAAACTGGTAACGTATTTGCCGTTGGACAAGTTCGAGGTTCTACATGGACGAACAGGGCGATTTGCCAAAATCGTCGATCTCTGCAAGTCATCACCGACAGATTAGAGCCGACTGCTGCCGGTCGCGAATTTCTGAACTTGGGATGCTGCTAACCCCGCGTACCGACCCAGGTGGAGGTTTTGTTGCCTCTTCTGGCATGGTTGCTTTTTGAGGCTACTGAACGCTGACCCATTCGGGAGTGTTGAGCAAAGTGTTGAGCAGAAACGAAAAAGGCCCACCTTGCGGTGAGCCTAAGTCGTTGATCTATATGGTGCCGGCACCAAGAGTCGAACTCGGGACCTACTGATTACAAGTCAGTTGCTCTACCAACTGAGCTATACCGGCGTGTTAGGGCGCTGATTATAGCGATTGGCAAGCGTCTGTAAACCCCTGAATTCTTACTATTTTTCAGATACCCAGCTTTTTCCCCATCCGCTTCGTAGCAACCCCTTGGATTCAACCTCACCGCACGCGCCGTCGACACCGCCCGAAGGTGGTTTCCCAATGCACCGCAGATTCCCCGCTATCCATTTTTTGGGTGGTCGCCAATTGCTATCACGCGAGAGTCTCCCAACCCCGCGCTGGCCTCCTGAACTCGGCCAGCGCAAGTCACTGGAGGACGCAAGGCCGTGGGGATGTCCCATGGAGTTTCGGTTTTCCTGACGGCCGCATGTATTGGGCGGATGTGCGGTTTGTCGGCACGGTCGAGCAGGTTGAAGGGGGTCGGGTGAAGGAGTTTGTCGAACGGGCGGTTTTCAGCAGTCGTATTTGTGGGATGTTTAAGTTTGCGATTGATGCGTCATTAAGTTGTCTTTTTACCGCTTGTCTAAAGTGTTAATTCGAAAACACCAAAATAATGACACCTACATCACCCTGTCACACAATGCCCAAATAAAGGCGCCCACAAAAAGACCTTCGGTAAGCGGCAGTACCAGCTGACCTTTCACGTCTTTGATGCGCCGTGACAAGGGAGTGTAGGTCGTGAGCCGAGCCGACGATATTTTTGTGTTGTTCGATAAGAACACTGCCAGTAATGATCATGAGACGACTTCGATGCGGCACTTTTTCGAAGATGTCCCGGTCGACGAGAGTACCGCCCCCGGCATGGGAGGGGGTCCGTCGTTTTCGCGTTATGCCCCCTCAGCCAATGAACAGCCGCAACCGGCCAATGCCACTGCGCGCCACGCCAGAGTGGTGGCGTTGGTGTCGGTCAATGGTGGTGTCGGCCGCAGTACCCTGGTGACGGCATTGAGCAGCGGTTTACAGCGTTTGGGGCAGTCGGTGCTGGCCCTGGACTTGGACCCGCAGAATGCCTTGAATCATCACTTTGGCTTGAATCACGCCTTGCCCGGTATCGGTCGCACCAGCTTGCGCAATGAGTGTTGGGATCAGCTTGTCCAGTCGGGTTTTTGCGGCTGTCGGGTGGTGTCTTTTGGCGAGACGGATATCCATCAACAAGACGACCTGCTGCGTTGGTTGAAACAGGAGCCGGGCTGGTTGGCGCAGCACCTGTCAGGCCTGGGCTTGGGCGAGCAAGACATCGTGATCATGGATACCCCCGCTGGCAATAATGTCTATTTGCACCAGGCATTGGAGGTCGCCGATGTGGTGTTGGTGATTGCCCAGGCGGATGCTGCGTCCTTGGGTACCCTGGAGCAGATGGACCTGTTGCTGGCGCCGCACCTTGAGCGCAATCCGCCGCTTCGTTGTCATTTTGTGATCAACCAACTGGATGAGACTTCAGCCTTCAGCCTGGACATGCTCGATGTGTTCAAGAGGCGTCTTGGGGACAATCTGCTGGAGGTAGTGCATCGCGACTCGGCTATCAGCGAGGCGCTGGCTTTTGGCGATGATCCGCTGGATAACGAGGCCGCCAGCATGGCCTGTGACGATATCCATGAGCTTTGCCGCCTGCTGATCAGCCCACGAATCTTGCCCTGAGTGGCCGGGTTATGCCGTTACCGCCAGATGCTTATGCACAATCTGGTGGTTGGAAATGGGCTGAAACAGCCACTTTGTAGCGCTGCACTCATTGGGCTGCAACTGCCTGTTTTGCGTGCGTTTTATTTGTTGAACAAAAAATGATCAGTCAGCATTTTGCTCTGTAGCGCTTGCTGCTACGGCCTTCGCCAGAATTTCATCAACAGAGTTATCCACAGGCTGCGGCTGGAAAATCTGCCCCTAAATCGCGCTCGGCCAGCACCATCAGGTTGCGCGGGGTCAGCGCCGTTTCGCAGAAGCGGCCCACCTGCACGCTGTAGCCGTTTTGCGCGAGAAACAGAGCCAGATCCAGCACCAGCCACATTTCCAGCGGGCGCCGAAACAGGCCGCGCACCAATTCCAGGTTTCGCACCTCGGCCAGGCGTTGCCAGCCCTGCGTTTCCAACGTCGTCCAGTCCTGTTCGCCTGTGGATAATCCCTTGAGCGCTGCCAGTTCCTGGCAGTAATCGGCGAAAGGCTTGCCCAGCCAACTGCTGGGCAGCGACGGTGTTGGTAGGTAGTCATCACGCCCGCGCAGTTGCCGTTGCAGCTGATCAAACCCCAGGCGCCTGGCCATTGAGATGTCCCGTTGCTGGCGGACCCTGGCGCCGGCGGTGACGGTTTCGCTCAACGGCAAGCCGAGCTCTTCCACCGACAGGCGCAAAGCCGAGCGTCGGGCGGGGTCGGACAGCGGCTGGTACTGCTCGGCGCTGATGCGGTTATAGCAGCAAGGAGCCACGGCCATTTGATTACAGCCAGCGGTGCTTGCCAGTTGCATCAAGCGTACATGCAGGTCGCCGCAAGCGTGCAGGGCGACGGGTGTGTGTTTGCGGTTGAGTTGCAGCGCGGCATCCTCGGCCATCACATCCTGCTGGCAATGGCTCGTGGGCAATCGATGATGCTTGCTCAGGGCCATGCCGGCAGCGATCAGGGCGGGGTCGTATTCCAGGCACGTCAGTTGTTGTCCTGGTTGCAGCAGCCTGCGGCCGAGATGGCCTTTGCCCGCGCACCAATCGAGCCAGTGTGTGGAGCTGTCGGCAAACTGCAGGGCGGCGCCGAAGGCCTCGATCTGCTGCCACTTGCGGCCGGGAACGTCTACGTTCAAGCGCGGTGGCGCAGGAGCAAGGGCAGCCGTCGGCAAGTTATCCACAGCACTAAGCGTCCGGGATTGGGCTGCCAACTGAGGAAACGGTGCGGGTGCTGGCAACGTATGTGGCTGGTTATGGCTGCTCTCGGCCTCGGCCAGGGAGCGTCGGCGCAGCCATTGGGCCAGCTCGGGATGCCTGGCTTCCCACGGCAATTGCAGATGGGTAAAGGGCCGTGGCTGCCACAGCCCTTGATGTTCGGTGAGGAAGGCATCCAGCGCCTGGAAGCGGGCGAGCAGGTACTCACCCGTCAACCGGGTTTCAGCGTCCCTGGCAGGCATCGACCCGCAACCAGCTTTCCAGCAGCTTGAAGCCGCGTACCAGGATGTAAGCCATGAACAGATAGAACAGCCCGGCGGCGAAGAAGATCTCCACCGGCAGGTAAGTGCGGGCAATGATGGTACGGGCCATGCCGGTCAGTTCCAGCAAGGTCACGGTACTGGCCAGGGCGCTGGCCTTGAGCATCAGGATCACTTCGTTGCTGTAGGCCGGCAGGCCGATGCGCGCCGCCCTAGGCAGGATGATGTAGAACAGCGCCTTGGGCTTGGACATGCCCAGGGCCCGCGCTGCCTCGATCTCACCCGGTGGAATGGCCTGGATTGCGCCGCGCAGGATCTCGGCGATATAGGCGGCGGTGTGCAGGGTCATGGTGGCGGTGGCACACCAGAACGGGTCGCGCAGATAGGGCCACAGGGCGCTCGCGCGCACGGCGTCGAACTGCGCCAGGCCGTAATAGACCAGGAACAACTGCACCAGCAGCGGCGTGCCACGGAAGAAGAAAATGTAGCCGTAGGGCAGGGCACGCACGTACCACAGGCGCGACGATCGAGCGATGCCCAGGGGGATCGCCAGCAGCAGGCCGACGACTACGGCAATGGCCACCAGCTCCATGGTCAGGGTTGCGCCCTGGGCCAGTTTGGGCAGCCATTTGATGATAACGGTCCAGTTCAGGCCCAGGTCGAAATGCGACAGCCAGCTGTAGTCCCCGTTCATTGCGTGCTCCTCGCAAAGCCGCGAGCGGCGCGTTTTTCCAGGAAGTACATGCCGGTCATGGCCAGGACGGTGAGGCCCAGGTACATGAAGGCGGCGACCATATAGAACGTGAAGGGCTGTTTGGAAACGCTCACGCCGATCTGCGCGTGGCGCATGATTTCTTCCAGGCCGATCACCGAGACCAGCGCGGTGTCCTTCATCAAAATCATGAACAGGTTACCCAGCCCCGGCAGAGCGATGCGCCACATTTGCGGCATGATCAAACGGGTGAAGATTCGGAGCTTCGACAGGCCCAATGCAACACCGGCTTCACGGTGGCCCTTGGGGATTGCCAGGATCGCGCCACGAAACACTTCAGTGGCGTAGGCGCCGAAGCACAGGCCCAGGGCGATCACCCCGGCGGCGAAGGCGCTGAGGGAAAGGTCGGGGTTGCCGAAAAACTCCCCCAGGGCCCGCATCATATTGACCGTGCCGAAATAAATCAGCAGTACCCACAGCAGTTCGGGAATGCCACGAACCAGCGTCGAGTAAGTGCCGCCAAGCCATTGCAGCGACTTGTACGGGGAAGTCTTGGCCAAGGCACCGGCCAGGCCGAGTACCAGCCCCAGGCACAGGGCCGTGAGTGCCAGTTTGACGGTCATCAGCGCGCCGGCTGCGAGCGCCGGGCCGAATCCGTAGAGATCGATAGTCATGGGTGTTTATTCATATCGCGGCAGGCATTGCGAAGGACCGACGCGCTCAAGCGAGCGCGCCGGGCAGGCAATTCAGGATCATTCGATACTGAAAGGGAAGTACTTGTCGTTGATTTTCTTGTAGGTACCGTCGGCCTTGATTTCCGCCAGAGCCTTGTTCAGTCGCTCGCGAAGCGGGTCGCCTTTACGCACGGCGATACCGACCTTGTCGCTTTCTACCACGGGCTCGCCCTTGAACTCGTAAGCCTTGCCGGCGTCGGTCTTGAGCCAATCGAATTGCACGTACTTGTCCGCCAGAATCGCGTCAACGCGACCGGAAGTCAGGTCGAGGTAGGCGTTTTCCTGGGTGTCGTAGAGCGTGGTCTTGATATCGTCGCCCAGGTTATCTTCCAGCCAGGTGCCGGCCAGGGTCGCACGCTGCGCACCGATGGTCTTGCCTTTGAGGTAGGCCTTGTCGGTCTTGAAGTCGGTCGTGGTTTTAGGCGCGATGAACTGCAGCTTGTTGGAGTAGTACGGGTCAGTGAAGTCGACGGCTTGCTTACGCTCGTCGGTGATCGACAGCGAAGAGATCAGGAAGTCGAACTTCTTGGCGTTCAGGGCCGGGATGATGCCGTCCCAATCGGAGACGTACACTTCGCATTTCTCGACTTTCATCTTGGCGCATAGGGCGTCGCCGATGTCTTTGTCGAAGCCGACAACCTGGCCGCTGGCGTCTTTATTATTGAAGGGCGGGTAGGCCGCTTCGATCCCCATTTTCAACGTCTCGGCTGCAGCTGTGGCGCTGAAGGCCATGGTGACGGCGGCGGCCAGGAGGAATTTTTTATAGTTCTGCATGCATGTTGCTCCGTTAGCGGTTGCTGGACATGAATTGTTTGCAGCGCGCCGAAAGCGGGTTGTCGAACACCTGCTGTGGCGATCCTTGCTCTTCGACCAGGCCCTGGTGGAGGAACACCACTTCGCTGGACACCTGGCGGGCGAAGCCCATTTCATGAGTGACCAGCAGCATGGTGCGGCCTTCTTCGGCCAGCGCGCGGATCACATTAAGTACTTCCTGGACCATTTCCGGGTCAAGGGCCGAGGTAGGCTCATCGAACAGAATGACTTTGGGCTGCATCGCCAAGGTACGGGCAATCGCGGCGCGTTGTTGCTGGCCGCCGGACAACTGCGCGGGGTAGGCGTGGCGCTTGTCGCTGATGCCGACCTTGGCCAGCAGGGCTTCGGCGACTTCGATGGCTTCGGCTTTGCTCTGGCCGAGCACCCGGCGCGGGGCCTCGATGATGTTGTCGAGGACGCTCATGTGCGGCCACAGGTTAAAGTTTTGAAACACAAAACCGATTTCGCTGCGCAGGCGGTTGATCTGTTTACCGTCGGCCGCCACCAGCTCACCGTTTTTCGCGGCCTTGAGCTTGAGCTCTTCGCCAGCCACCAGAATTTGCCCTTGATGGGGGTTTTCCAGCAGGTTGATGCAGCGCAGGAACGTGGACTTGCCGGAACCGGAGGAACCCAGGATCGAGATCACATCGCCGTCGCGAGCGGTCAGCGAGATGCCTTTAAGCACCTCCAGCTCACCGTAGCGTTTATGCAAGTTGCGGATTTCAAGCGCGGGCGTGGCCTCGGCCATGTGGGGTCCTCATTGTGTTCGTTGCGTTCCTGCTGTTGGGCCGCCTTCCTGGCGAGGCGCCAAGCTAGCATAGCGTCTGGATGACAGCCAACAGCGTTACCAGGGGTAAATCGGCGGTGTGCGGCAGGTTGTCGCATCGGCGCAGCAGTGTGTCGCGCCATCAACAACCGAACAGCCGTTTGAACCCGATTCGCCCAAGGCTTCGCGTAAAAAAAGGCGCGATGGTGCCAGCTTTGGCCGGGTGTTGGAAGGGTTAAACGGGCAAACGGTCCCTATCAGCCCTCTAATGGGGCGCCACGTACTTTTTATGTGTGTTCTTGGTGCGTTCATTCGTTCTTGAAGTGAGTCGCCGGGTAACGTTGTGGCGGATTGCCAGTAATCTCAATGACTTGCGGCGGATGACGAATTTCCTTACAGCCCGCGACAAACTTGGCTTTGTTACATTTTGGCGCAAATCTTGCGTAAAAAATAAAGAACGCTCTGTTTGTTTCTTTTCACGAGAAAGACGGCAGACCGAGTGGACCGTATTCGCAATTCCTCGCAAAGGTGTGTCAATGAGTCGTACGCAAAGCTCCAATGACCTCGAACAGGGGCTTAAACCACGGCATGTCACCATGCTGTCGATTGCCGGTGTGATCGGTGCCGGTTTGTTTGTCGGCTCCGGCCACGCGATTGCCGCAGCGGGCCCAGCGGTGCTGTTGGCCTATGCTGCTGCCGGGACGCTGGTGGTGTTGGTGATGCGCATGCTCGCCGAGATGGCCGTGGCCTCGCCAGACACCGGCTCGTTTTCCACGTACGCCGACCGGGCGATCGGTCACTGGGCGGGCTTCACCATTGGCTGGCTGTACTGGTGGTTCTGGGTCTTGGTGATTCCGCTGGAAGCCAACGCCGCCGCGACTATCTTGCATGCCTGGTTCCCGGACGTGGCGATTTGGGCATTCACCCTGATCATCACCTTGCTGCTGACCGCCACCAACCTGTTCAGCGTGAAGCACTATGGCGAGTTCGAGTTCTGGTTCGCCTTGATCAAAGTCGTGGCGATCATTGGTTTTGTAATCCTTGGGATTCTGGCGATTTTCGGCTTCTTGCCGGGCAGCCAGGTCAGCGGTGTCTCGCACCTGTTTGACACTCAAGGTTTCCTGCCTAACGGCATGGGCGCGGTATTGGCAGCGATCCTGACCACCATGTTCTCGTTCATGGGCACCGAGATCGTCACCATCGCGGCCGCCGAATCGAAGAACCCTGGCCAGCAAATCTCCAAGGCCACCAACTCGGTGATCTGGCGGATTGGCCTGTTCTACCTGGTGTCGATCTTCATCGTTGTCGCACTGGTGCCGTGGAATGATCCGGCGCTGGCGGCTGTCGGTTCCTACCAGACGGTGCTGGATCGCATGGGCATTGCGAATGCCAAGCTGATTGTCGACCTGGTGGTATTGGTCGCGGTAACCAGTTGCCTGAACTCGGCGCTGTATACCGCTTCGCGGATGCTGTTCTCGCTGAGTCGTCGCGGTGATGCTCCGGCTGTGGCCAAGCGCACCAACAAGAGCGGCACGCCTTATTGGGCGGTGTGGTTGTCCACTGGTGCGGCGTTCCTGGCGGTGTTTGCCAACTACGTGGCACCGGCTGCGGTATTTGAATTTCTGCTGGCCAGCTCTGGCGCCATCGCGCTGTTGGTGTATCTGGTGATCGCGGTGTCGCAACTGCGCATGCGTCAGAAGCGTATAGCGGCGGGCGAGAAAGTTGCCTTCAAGATGTGGCTGTTCCCGGGCCTGACCTATGCGGTGATCGTGTTTATCGTCGGCGTGCTGACAATCATGCTGTTCCAGGAAGCGCACCGCGTGGAGATCATGTCCACCGGTATCTTGAGCTTGCTGGTGGTTGCGGCGGGGCTGTTTGTGTCTCGTCGGCGCAGGGGCCAAAAGGTGGGGGCTGCAGTGCTCAACTGATGGGTTGAAATACCCTTTGCCGCGCAATGCGAAAACCTGTGGGAGCCGGGCAAGCCGGGCTCCCACATTTGTTTTGTGTTAACTCTCTGAGTTGGTCAGTGCCTGGGATGCCGCCAAGTAATCGACCTGAAACTCCGGCGATTCAACCCACGCCAACGCCGCCGCTTGATCATCGCTATCGGTCGCCCACTGCCGATACTCGATCAGCGCCGCGATGATAAAGTCGGTCGCTTCTTCTTCGCCTTCCTGCTCCAACACCAGTGCCAACAATGGATGTGCCAGGAACGCCGCGCACAGCGCCTGTTGACTGGTTTCGCCAGCGTTGCGCATTTCCACAAACAGCTCGGTCAAATCCACCGATTCAAGATCAATGCGGCTGTCGTCGCCGTCAAAGGCATCCTTGGGCGCGCCGGCTCGCTGGGTGCGGTTCTGCTTGGCCTTGGCTTTTGCCCGGTGGGCGCGTTTTTGCTGTTTGTTCGGCGAGGCCATGGGCTCACGTCCTTGGGTCAGGATCTGGGTGGGCTATTGAAGCGCAGCTCTGCGAAAATCCCAAGGGTTTCTAGGTACGATCCATCACTCGGCGCCCCGGTGTATCTGCGGCCAGTTCGCCTTGTCGCAGCCACGCCAACGCAATCGGCCACAACCGGTCCTGATATTGGCTGCGAAAAAACGCGAAATGCCCGACTGCCTCTTCGCCAATATCCTGCGGCGCAATCCGCAGATGCGTGCGCTCGCCCGCCTTGAAATAACCCAGCAGACGCTCGATGGCCGCCACCGTCCCAAACGGATCATCGGTAATGCTGATCGCCAGGATCTGCGCTTTCACCCGTGAGAATGGCAGCTCGCCCAAGGCACGCCCACTAGGCCGTCCTTCATAACCTGGCGTCGGCGTACTCCAGTCGCGCACTACGCCTGCAGGCGTGTCCTCAAGCCAACCCAGCCGCTTGCCAGGGAAGTATCCACAGAGCGCCGTCACCAGCGGCATCACCACATGCCACTTGCCAAACATCCACCAGCGCCCGCTCGCTTCATAGTCGCGCCAGTAAGCAAACTGCGCGCCTACCGTCACCAGTCGCCGAATCACCGCCCCTGAGGCCCCGAGCCCTGCCGCGCAGCCACCAAAACTATGGCCGACCACATCAATTGGTTGCCCTGGAAACTCCCGCTGCGCTCGCTGCAATATCGCCTCGAAATCCAGCACGCCCCAATCCGACCACGACGCCTTGAACCCGCGCAACGAGCCGCTGCGTGATTCGCCGATGCCACGGTAGTCGTAGGTGATCACGTCAAAACCGTGAGTGAACAGGTAATCGGCAAAGCGCGAATAGTGACGGCAACGTACCGACGTGGCGGCGTTGATGATCACTACGGGGCGTTCGATGTCGGTGCGAATATGGCGCCAGGTAAAGCCGCCGATAAGGTGACCGTCGGTGGCGGGCTCGCTGAATGTTTCGGGTTGCGGTCGGGTGGGCAGGTTCATGGCGGCTCGATCCCTTGCGCTTTCGTTGGGGCTACAGAAGCCCATGCGCAGTTTTATAGGAGATCGAAGCTAACAAATTTCGCACGCCAAAGGCGTAGAGATTTTACGACGCTCGACCTTGGTCCCGCAGATGCATAGGCTGACAGCCTTTCGCCCCATCCGAGACGCCCCATGACCCGCGACACCCTCGAACAAAACCAGATCCCGGTCTACTTCGTCGCCGTGCTGCTAGCCGCCGCCCTCGGCCTGCTGGTGCCTTCGATGGCTCAAGGCCTGGGCGCGCTGGTCACGCCGGCCATTGCGGTGCTGATGTACGCGATGTTCCTGCAAATCCCGTTTCTGGACCTGCGCGAGGGCTTGAGCAACAAGCGCTTCATGTCGGCGTTGCTTCTGGCTAATTTCATCTTGATTCCGCTGCTGGTGTGGGCGCTGACCCGTGGGCTGGTGGAGCACCCGGCGATGCTGGTGGGGGCGTTGCTGGTGTTGCTGACGCCGTGCATCGATTACGTGGTGGTGTTCACCCATATAGGCAAGGGCGATTCGCGCTTGATGCTGGCAGCGACGCCGATTCTGTTGCTGCTGCAACTGCTGCTGTTGCCGGTGTATTTGAGTTTGATGCTGGGGTCGCAGTCGGGCGTGGTGGTTTCAGCGGGGCCGTTTGTCGAGGCATTCCTGTTGCTGATCGCCGCGCCGATGCTGCTGGCGGTACTGACGACTTCCTTGGCCCGGGGATCAAAAGCCATCAGCGTCTGGAACGATGCCTGGGCCTGGTTGCCGGTGCCAGCAATGGCATTGGTGTTGCTGGTGGTGATCGGTTCGCAGATCACTTCGGTGGTGCGCGATATCGGCCTGCTGGCGCCGGTGATCCCGGTGTATATCGGCTTCGTGTTGCTGGCGCCGCTGATGGGCGCTCTGGCTTCGCGGTTGCTCGGGTTGCCTTCGGTGACGGCGCGGGCGGTGACGTTCAGTGCATCGACCCGCAACTCCCTGGTAGTGCTGCCCCTGGCGCTGGCGTTGCCTGAAGACATTCGCGGGTTGGCCGCCGCCGCGGTGATCATGCAAACGCTGGTGGAGCTGGTGGGGGAATTGATCTATATCCGCCTGATTCCGGCGCTGGTATGGCCCGCAGGTCGGTAAGCGGGTGAGTGTTCAGGATCGTTCAATGAGAGTCTGCCCCAGACCTGGTTATGCATAGGGCCTATCCAGTTGCTCTGGTATGAAGCCTTTTTCCCGAGACGAGGTTTTGTTCGCGCGATTGATGAAAACTTTATCCTTACCCAGCCCCGATCTATCAACGAATATGGGCTAGTGAATCGCAGACAACAAAAAACCCGCACTAGGCGGGTTTCTTGTGTGCTTTCAGGTGTGCTTGGCATCACCTGAAAACGAAAGGTGGTGCCCAGAGACGGAATCGAACAACTGTCTACAGGTCACGTATTTAAAGGGTTTGTCTTTGGTCGATATATAAATCTACTCACAAATCTACTCTCTTTTCAGAATGCTGCTCTGTTTTGAACCTGCCGGCGGCGACCGAAACCGTGCTGATTTCCTCTGTCGATGCCCGACGAGTGGTAACGCCATCTTGATAAGCCCGCCCAAGTGCAAAGGTATGGCCATCACCACCACTCCTTTGATGGATCAGTCAAAAAGTGGCCCGATTATCTCGTTCCTCACTTTTGAGGAGCCATCGCCACACTTTTGCGGCGATGGTGCTGGCGCCGTGTGGCAGTTCCACCACACAGAGGCGTTCTTGCCATTCCCCGCGCCAGCACCACCCCGGATCAGGGTAGTGGTCATTCATGGGGTGTTTCGCGAACGGGTGGTGTGCGGGATTATCCATAATTAACCTGACCTCCCATTCCGGTATGGCAGGTACTTGAAAAACTACCGAGGCTCCGGCGGCTCCCTTTTCCGGCTACAAGCGCATTTCCCTGATGACGCGCCTTGGCTCAGCTCCCCGTGAAAGGGCGCGCCGGGCGTCCTTGGTGAGCTGGTCGAGCGCTTGCTCCTCGAATGCTGCCGCCATTGCGCTGGCCTTCCTGACGATCAGCAGCGCCAGCTCCGGCGGAAACACCACCTTGTCGGCGGGTAGATAATCACAGTCAATAACGGACACGGCTCTATCCTCGGTACGCGGTGGGTGCTGGCGCCGGAATGAAGCGGGGCCAGCAGATGACCTGCAGATGTTACCAGCGGAACGTGAGCATCTACCTGGAATCCGGGGGTTGGCCAAGCTGGCAAGCTGAGCGGTTTCCGCTCCAGGGTGAACAACTCGTTCACCACCTGCTCCGGCCTGCTGTCAGGCCGCTGGAAGCCACGGCAAATACTTGACGAGCATCTAGCGACAGGACACCACATTTCACGCTGGCGGCGGCGCGCTGCGTGGGCTGCGGGCAGTTTGCCCGTGGTCTGTCGGCGAAAATTCGTCTAGGGTCTGTCTAGTATTGCCTGGCGCGCTAAGCATTTTTCTGGCCCGGTATTTCACCACCCCATCCCGCCAGCCCGGGCTTGATATTGATCGAGCAGTTACCTTGACGGCCGCCTCTAGAGTTTTAGACGAGGCTGGTGCTGGTCAGACAGCCCGAATGCTCGCAAAGCCTTGATCTGCGTGGCTTTCAGCGCTCCAGCCGCTGATGGCTCCGGGTAAATCCGTCAAGACCTGTCAAGAATTTCGTCAAGGCTGGTCAAGGATTCGGCTCTCGGAGCCGCCCGCCACGGGTATGCCCCAAATTCTGGACGTGGTGGGTATCTGGACTGTTACGCCGATCTGTCGGAGCCCTTGATCGCTGGGGCTCCCGGCCTGAATCAGGTTGCGTGCCGCGGCGCGATCCGTCCAGAGCCTGTCCAGAATCCTATCCAGCGTCAGGACTGCCCCAGGCTGCCGGCGACGGTAAGCTCAGCAATGCCCTGGCGAATGAACACCAGGTTCTCATCGAGCGTTTCCAACGCGCCGCGCACGTTGTTGGCAATGTCTGCCGATCCGCGCTGCTCGACCCAGCAGGAAAGCCCCTCCACTGCGGCGCCCAGTGCGAGCTGGTTTTGATTGAGGCGGTCGAACAGGCTGGCTATCAGTTTGGTATCCGTCATGGTGGCTCTCCGAGTTTCAATGAAGCGTAGCACCGGCGCCTGGAGAATCGTCTGGGGTCTGTCGGGGGTGTGAGACGGCCAGACAGCCTACTTTGACGCAGCCCCCACGGAATAAGCCTCAGACGCCCATCCAGCTTGGATTCCGTCTCATGCCTGTCTCACATTCCGTCAAAGTGTGGTCAAAGTAAAAGCCGGCCCAGGGTATAGGCATAACCCATCACCTTGTGCGCTCGAAACCGTGTTGATTCCTACACAGAGTGTCGTTTTCCACACGCTTGGACCTGACAAAACCTGACAGGGAGTCGACCGAGGTAAAGCGAGCGAATGGTGGTTTTGATGTGGTCATTCATGGGGTGTTTCGCGAAGGCGGGCAGGTTGCCAGTGGAAACCACTGCAAAACCCTGGAAACCACAGTGGAAACCAGCGCCTGGCAACCATAACTTTTGATAACAGGTTGGCGGCTTGGTTCGCACCTGGTTCGCGTAAGAGGGTGCGAACCAGGAGTGCGAACCTCAGTGCGAACCTGCTGCCGGTACGCACCCAGAATACGCATTAGCGGTGCGCAATTTGCGCAATCGCTGCGCAGAAACCGGTGGGCCATTGCTGGCGCTGGAGCCTCTGCATCATCGCGCTGACATAACTCGATCTGCTGTTACACCGGCTGTTACACGGCTCCAGTGCGTGAATATGCTGCGTGAAACTCTGCGTGAAATCTTGCCGGGGCGATGCTTCGCGCAGGCCAGGTGCGCGATGGGCGTGCGCGAAACACTGCGCAACACGCGCCGGCCGAAACTGGGCGCCAGCCTTACGTGGGGTTGTTTCGAGAATCGGGCGTCTTGATGGTTGTGCCCCGTCCATAGTGCGCACCTGGCCCGGCCAACGTCCTAGGTGTCCGCTCCGCACCAGCGCGATACCGTGGATACCAGAGTGGATACCGTGACTGTGATGCCGCTGCCTACTGGAGGTCTGGCTCGGCTTTTATGCCCAACGCTATTGCCGCACGGTGGGCCTTTCCGCGATACCCCTTTTTCGCTCCCGACAAAACCTGATACGTGGTGGCGGGGTCGAGGTCATGTTGGCGGGCGAACTCCTGGACACTGATGCCGTGGGCGCGCAGCCAGGTTTTAGCCTCACTTGGCGATCTGAGTGTTTTCATCGAGCAGTCCAAATTGGTATGAGTTTGCTCAATTCTAGCTCTTCGTTGGGCCTTTGTAGTCGGGTGAAATAGCCTGATCTGGTAAGCGCCAGCGACTTAACAAAACTTAACCTTTTTTCGCGGCCAGAACCCGCCGCTGGCCTGCCGAAGCTACTTGTCAAAACTTGACATCGGAGCGGCGCAGGAACCTGTCAAAACCTGTCATCGAGCAAGCACTAGAACCTTACAAAACCTTACATTGGATCGAGTGCGAGGCCCGGCGCGATGTTGACAAATGTTGACATCGGATCGGCTTGGAGCGGATGAGAGCGCTCGCGGCCTGTTAGCAAAAGTTAGTCCCTGGAAACGCCCCTTGGCCCACCGACTGTTAACGATTGCTGACGGAATCGAAATTAGGCGATGGGAAGTTTCACGACAAAAACTGTCCCTTGATCTGCGTTAGAGCTGACATCGATTGAGCCGTTATGTGATGCCACGATCTCTGAGGCGATGAACAGGCCCAGTCCGAGCCCCTCAGTCGGTCCGTGATCAATTGCAGCTCTCTGAGAGAAACGCCCTAGAGGATTAAATATAAACGGGAGTACGTCCTCTGGTATGGGCTCGCCATCGTTAAGGACGGTGAAAATAGCGCACCCCTCAAAGGTCTCTAACTCCACCTTGATAGGGAGTTGATTATTTCCATGATGTACAGCGTTGCTAATTATGTTAGAGAAGACTTGCTCCACTCTGGCACCGTCAAATTGCCCGTTAACTGGGGCTTTCGCTTCGAACAAGATCCTTGCCTCAGGATGAAACGCTCTGATCTCTTCGACGACTCGTTCGCAAAGGGGCGAAAGATCTATATTCGCCGGTTTGACAGGTATGCCTGGCCCCATCTGGCAACGTGTCAAATCAAGGAGATCTCCAACGATTTGGCTGGCTCGACGCACGCTTGTATATATCTGATTGGCAACTTTGGTTGCCCTGGCACCGGTCCCTTCTAAGCGCCTCAACACGTCGGCACCCAGCAAGATCGCCCCAAGGGGGGTACGCAGGTCGTGGCCCAGAATGCCTAAAAACACGTTTCGTGACGCCTCAACCGCTCGGGAGTAGCTGGCGACGGATTCTGCGAGAGCTTGATCGATGGCCTCATGGAAGCGGGTCATGTCGTCAACATTAATCGGCGTGCCGTCCTTAACTTGCCTCATCCACTGACTGACGACGCTCGTTCTCAGGGCTCGATATTCCGACACCATTTGATCAATCGTGAATCCAGCCATTAACCGCGTCATTGCATGAATTTCAGCTGCGGTTTCTTCATCATCTAAAGGGGCTTGGCCTTGAGACTTCGCAGCTTGCTCTCGCTTTGTCTGCTTTGTTCGCAAGTCACTGACTATTGCCAGCAACATCTGTTCAGCATGATCTCGCAAAGCCTCACTATCGAGGTCTGCGCCTGGCGTTTCAATGGTTCTGGCGAAATCTTCCCAGGCCTGCAGAATCGGCTCAAGGTTCTCTAGAATGAAATCGGGCAGGCGCATGTCGGTGATCCTAATTGGATACGAGGCAGGTGCCAGCAGGAAAGCGAGGCTGCGCAGGTACGGTGTGAGCGGTGCTGGGCAGTGTAGGAGGTTATTTATAGCTTTTAAAGCTCGGCCCGTACTAGGCCCGCTTTGTCTATACGCATGATCAAAGCGTCGCCAGCTTTAACGCTGACCCTGACCTCTTGCGTCCATTGCTTAGAGCACCCTTCCGAAGTACGCGCCGAGAGGGTGTGAGATCCGAATGTAAGCCCGAAGATAGATGGTAACCAGGCGTGGGTGGTTACTTTTGGTGGTTACCCGAGTGGTTGCCGGTGAAGCAGCGAAACAGACGACTTGGTCTGAATGAGCCCATATCGTCTGTCTCAGAGCGTGACAAAGCCGCCCGAAGGCGGCCCTGTCTTTTCGCTACAGCGTGGTTGGGAGGATGTCTAAAACGCCGTCCCCGCTCGTTGATATTCGGTAGCTTTTCACCTTCCCGCCGGTGACGATTGTTTCTCGCTCCTGCCTCTCGGCCCCCATCCCGCAGATGCCGCCTCCTTGGTAGGCCGCGCCGACAACAACAGACCCCGCTGGAACGTGGAGGGCAACCCTCTCTCCAGGCTTGAGTAATGCCGCCACTTTCCCGTCTACGAAAAGGCCTACCGAGCAAAGACTTCCCGTATGGCCAGAGTCTCGGGTCACCGATAGCGTACCTGTACCTGGCGCATCTTTCTGGTATGCAAGAACCCTTTCAGGCGGCACCGCAACAGCGTTTTTGATTGGCACCGGGGAAGTAGCACAGCCCGCCAGCAGGGCGGCAAATAGTGCTGTTGTGGCTATCCTGCGCATACATCGTCCTCCGTTGAAAAAGGCAATTTACCATCGTCGCTACATCTGGTCTTCGGCGTAGATAGCGGCGCTGATAATCGCGCCTCCTACCCGCCGCTTGCCGTAGCAGAGCGGTACCGGGTTACCGGATGCCGTGGTGTTGCGTGCTGAGCCAAATGCATAACCGGGAGTATTCTCTGGTGCGGCACTGGTTTTGAGGCCGCCGGCCTGGGGGCTAAGCATTTGGATAATGCCACCGATCGCCATGGCCGCGCCAACTTGGTAGAGGAACGGGGAGGCTGCCGCGAACGGGGTGAATGAAAGCACAAAGGCAGCAGCGATCAAGACAGACCCAATGATGGTTTGCAATGAGCCTCCGCGCTTGCTGCCGGTAATTACCGGCGCAATCGTGATGTCGCCGGTACCACTGAAGTTCAGTTCGCTCTCCCCGATGTTTCGCTTGTCTCGGAACACGGCGAACTCCAAGCCTCTGGACTTTGCGTTCGAGAGGTAGCGTTCAAAGCCAGGGATCTGCACACACAAGGCTTTTACGGCTTCCGCCGGTGTGCGCACGGCCAATGGATAGGATTTGCCGAACTGGCGGAGGGCACCGCGAAGTTTGAAGTTGATGACTGGCGTGTATTCGATCACTGATGCGGCCATAGTTTATTTCTCCTACTTGTCGTTGGTGGCGTGGGTTGGTACTTCGGCGCCGATCTGCATGGCGAGCATCATTCGGGATGCCATGGCGTCGTCACGGATAGCCTTTTCGCGGCGTGGGTCAGGGTTCCACGCCCAGCAATGGATCGCCTGGTAGGCGCGAGCCCCACGGAATGTCCCGCGCAATAGGTCGGCCGAGATCCCTCCCTCGTCCTCTGTGAAAAATGGCCCGTCGATGGTCACCTTCTGCCCATCACGGACGTGTTGCACTTCCCAGACGAGGTAGCCGCCATTCATGTTTGGGGCGACGGCAAAATCCATGATTTTGCACGCCTCCGCGAAGCGCTCCCGGTACGTAGGCGCCTGGCCCGTTGTGTTGCTATCTTGGTCAGTCATGTTTTCCCCTTTGCGCCGTTGGCGCTGGTCATGGGCTGGTGCCCGGTGGTGTTACTCGGTGTCGCGCCACGTTTTCGTGATTCGCAAAACGTGGCGCGGAAAATGGTCAGTTGCCGACGATGCTCAGGGCGGGCGGTAGCTTTGGGCCGAACGGCGCACCCGGGGCGAATGGGTCGGGTAGTTGGTCTTCCGGGCATTCCCTGATGAACCTGATCATGGCGGCGTGGCAGGCGCGATACAGCGGGCCACCGGCGCCCCATTCGTCGCCCTTGCGGTCGGCGCTGTCCTCCAGTTGGGATAGGTAGGCCACTCCGCGAAGGCTGGTGTCACCGTCTGCGATAGCCCGATGACGATGTACTGGGTTGACGCTGAGCAGGTCGCACATCTGGTCGAAGCCCAACGCCTGCGCCAGCCCCTCACGGTCGAACATCAGTGATTGGCCAAACCCAGCAAGTGCGCTCCACGCTCCGCTGCGGGTGGCCTCTTGGTGTTCTTGGGCTCGCTCCTCCAATTCAGCAATGGTTTGCCGGGTGAAGGGGAGGAATGCTTTCAACTTGCCCGCCTGCCGGCGTAGGGCTCGCCGTTCACCGCGGATAACGTCGAGCTGGTCAGCAATGGCGCGGCAGATCCGCCGGGTGGTGATGAGCTGCGTTGCGGCGCTGATGCCGGGTTTCATACCGATGTTGCACAGGCGTGTGATAAGGCTGGGCGTCATTGGTGCGCCTCCATAGGTGTGGCGTCGTAGCAGGCGCGCAGGTCGGCGCCAACCATGCAATGGCGGCCGGTGGGTGCGTAGCAGCTCCGACAAACCATAATGTGGGTGAGGTACTGGTCACGGGTTTGCCGCCATTCGGGCGTGGCGGTGGCTGCGCTTGCGTGTGGGCTTGTGAGGAGCCGGGGAGTGCGCTCGACAGGGTTGGCCAGCACCAGGCGTGGGCGAGGCCGACTATCCATTTTTGGCGTGTCGGTACTGGCAATGGCTGGCGGCATGTGATCAAGCAAGCCGGAAAGCAGACTCATGGCGTTACCTCGGCCTGATTGCTCCATTGCCCATATGTGTCTCTAGAAAAAAATCGGGGGAACGGGGGAACAGTGGGAACAGCCAGTGTTTTCGGGGCTTTCAGAGGGGGGTTCTGTTCCCCACGTTTTTTTGTGGGGAACAGTGATAACCAAATACTCGGAAACGCGGACACGCTTATATTCAAAAACATGTTTGTGTTCCCCCTGTTCCCCATACATTCAATAAGGGGGAACGGCCACAGCCCACGGTTTTACTGGCTGTTCCCCCGTTCCCCCTGTTCCCCACGTTTATAGGTTCCTGTGAACTCGGGCATTCATACTTGGTGGATATGGTGGTCATGCGCCGCCCCCTTCGCTGTCCATGGCTTCTGGATCGATCACGTACAGGCGCGCCGAACCGCCGGCGGGGATGCGGTACTTTTTGGTTTTGCGGCTATCGCGGTCGGTGTCGCGTTTGGCCAGGGCACCGCCAACCTCCAGTGCCTTGACCACGCGGGTGAGGCCGAACCCATGGGCGGCCTCGATCAGTGCGGACTTGTTGAACAGATAGAGCCGCTTGCCGGCCACCAGCTCCCAGTAACCGGCGCGGTTGAATACCTTGGCATCCACCTCTGCTGCGTCGACATCGGAGAATCGGCTGCTGCCGTGCTTGTCGATAAAATCGATGATGCCGGCCAGGATCTGGCGGTCTTCTGCGTTGCCCCCGCCGACACGGGAGAGCCATTCCCCGTAGAGCAAGCGGCAGTCGGAGAGGGCGGTGCCCGGCTCCCATGGCAACAGGCCGTAGGCGATGGCCATCTCGCCCGCCAGCGCGATCACGGCGAACCGGTCGGCCACGCGCCCGGCCTGGGCGTTGTCCTCGACGAACTGGGCGCGGATGCCGTCAAAGTCACTGAGCAGCCCGGGCTTATCGTCGGCGGCGACTAGGCGCTCCACAAACGCTGGTCCAAGGTGGCCGTGGTGGGCGCCGACCGCTACGGTGAGCTGCCGGTGAAAGTCCGCTCCCTCAAGTCCGTGCAACTCGTCAAAGGCCCGGTGTGTGCGGGTACCGGCGTTCACGTCGACCATGCGTAACTCAGCGCCAGCGTGGGCGGCATTGCCGGATATGGCCGCGTGTTCAGAGAGTGAGCGCTCTCCGCTGGAGAGTGTCAGCAGGCGCCAGCTCAATTTGGCGCGGCCTTCGCGCTCACGGGTCATGGTGCCTTTGCCCTGGCCGTTGGCGAGGGAGTAGGCCATTTCCTGTACGCGCTTGGGGTCGGCGCGCTTTATCTCATCCAAGGGCAGGATGGTGTCATTGCGGCTCGACGCTTCGATCTCCAGGCCGCCCTTGGTCATGTCCCAACTGGCGGCGAACACGCCCGGGTCACCCCATACCGACGATCCGATCAGTTGCGCCAGCGACTTACCGCTCGAGCTATCGCCCACCAGGTGAACGCCACCGCCCAGCACGCCGACCAAACTCAGCAATGGGCCAGCCAGTGAGCAGCCGATCGCCAGTGTCAGCACTGGGTTACCCGCACACTTGGCGGCCACCTCCGATTGCCACAGCGTCAGCTCGCCGCGCCGACTGAAAAGTACCTGAGCCTTGTTGCTGGCCTGGTACCGCACATTGGCGCTGCCGATGGTTCGCCCAGGCAGCACGAACGCGCCCGACTCATGCCAGCCTGGCCGGCTGGTGGTGGCAAACACTTCTGCAGGATGCTGGTCGAGCAGGTACTCCATGAACGTGCCGCGTTTCTTGAGGGCGATAATGACGCCCATCCCGAACAAGGCTCGCCGGGCGTCCTCGCCGCTGCCGCCGAACACTTCCATGGCGATGATCCATTCCTTGATGCCGCCCTCTGTGACTAGGCGTAGCAGCCGGCCCTCGCTGCCATCGTCGCTGTTGGTGGTGCGGGCGACGACGGTGACGGGGCTGGAGATCCACTCATCAGTGATAGGCCGGTCGCCGGTATCGCCCTCGGCGTCGTCCTGGTCAGCGGCGGCGCGCTTGAAGCTATGCCAGTAAACGCCCGGGCGCAGCTTGCGGCCCTTCTCATTGATTACCCAATGCTCGTACACCGCCCAGCAGGGGCGATCTGGAGCAATGATCGCGGCGTCCGGCCGAAGGTTGATCACGTTGGTGTCAGGCTTGGACATGGGCGAGTTTCCAGTTGGCGAGGTCGTTGAAGTCGGTGAGGTCATCGGGAGCGCCTTCCGGCCACTCAGGGAAAGCCACTTGGCCACCCACCGCCGCCGCCGCTGCGTTTGCCGCTGCGCGCCCCGGGTTGCCATCGGTGAGCCGGTCGTCGTCGCCGGCGATGACGATTGGCTGGCCCGGGTAGCGAGCGCGTAGGCTCATCGCCGCCGGGATCAGGTTGCCCGCGTTCATGGCAGCGGCAACGACATAGCCGCCGTGCTGGTGGAGGCTGGCGGCTGTCGCCCACCCTTCGCAGATGCAAAGCACAGAACCTGGCTCGATGATGCCCAGCGGCGAATAGGCGCCCTTGATCCGTCCGCCGAACAGGAAGCGCTTGTCGCCGTCCGGGGCAATTCGTTGCAGGTTGACCAAGCGCCCATCCAGGTAGAGCGGGATCAGCAGGTCAGTGCCACGCTGGCGCAGGCCGTAGGAGCGAACTGCCTTGGCTACCAGATACGGGTGGTCGGGTGAGGCGCGGCGCGCATTGCGCCACCAGTGGTTAGCCTTCTCGGCGGCCTGCTGCTGGCGCCGGTGTTGCTCGGCTTCGCGCTGGCGCCGGGCCTGGTCAACTCGCTCGCGGATCTGGGCCGCTTCGCGGGCGTCCACCGGTTCGCGACTACACCAAGTACTGGTGCCACCGGCCTTCCAGCTACCGAACGCGCCGGACGCGATACCGTCAGCAAACAACGTGTACCAGCCATTGAACGAGCCGGCCTTGTCGCCAGGGACGTGGAAGCGGTGAATGATTCCGTCTTCCACGGGTAGCCAGTCGAGCGGGCCATAGACGGCCTGGAGCGCATCACGGAATAGGATCGTCACGTCTGTCATGCGGCCCCCTTCGGCGGGGTAAACCGCTTGGCCAAGTTCTCCAGTTTCTGAGTCAGGCGCTCCAGCTCATCGCAGTGGCGGCCTTGGTCGCCTTCCGAGATACGCAGCTCCAGGAAGCCGACCAGGGTTTCCACCAGCAACACATAGCTGGCGCTGTCGATGTGGGCGCCAGCAGTGGGTGGGCCGCCACTGCCCTTGGGTTTGATTGGGGTCACGTTACCCATGAGTCACCCCCTCGGCGCTCGAATAACCGACCCAGGCGGCGCCGTCGAAGCGTTGCAGGCGCACGTCGGCCAGCGGCACGTCGCCAGCAATGGCAAACCAGTTGATGGGTGAGGCACCACGCTTGCGTCCCACAGATTCCAGCTTGCGGCGGGTGGTGCTGGTGATACCTGCGTACTTGCAGGCATCCACCCAACTCATCAGGCGCGCGTCGTCGGCAGGAAGGGAAAACCGGGCACAGCCAAACTCGGCCAGTTGCTCTGCAAAGGTCAGCAAGCGCGGACCATCCGCCCCCATGACCATCTTGGTCGCGGTGCCCTCCCAGCGTTGTGCCTTGGAAAACCACACTAGCGGAGGCTCATGCTCGGCACCGGCGTTGTTTGGGCGAAGCGATCCAGACGTGAGGATCAGCGGCAGATGATGATGTTCGGTCGTGTAGTGGTGAACCATGATCACTGGCCACCTCCTTGGCGATCAGCGCCAGCAAAGGCCCGACAAACTTGACCGTTGTTCACTCCGTGCCAGTGGGTAATGTCGTCAATTGCTTCAACCAGGCAGGCCGTCACCTGAGCATCCGCGCTTCGCATAACGACACGCCCGCACTCGGCGTCAGCCTCTGTTAAGAACGGCCCCAGCAGTGCCTTTGGCACTTTTGGATGAGTCACGTAAAACAGCTCGGCGGCTTTCTTCAGGCAAGCCGATCCCGTCGACGCAGATGCGCCGTTTTGAATTTTCATAATTAACCTCTTAGGTCAGGGCGCCGGTACGATGCTTGGGTGACTTGGCCGTCGTTTCGGGCTCATCAATATCAAGGTGGACGATCCCTTGCTCCGACATGAGGGCACCGCCGTCTTGGAATTTGGCGATGGTCATGGTTTCACCTTCGATTCAATCGAGGCCATAAAGGCCGCGTCAGTTCTTACCAGGCCTTCATTCGCCTGTTGGACGAAGGACCGCTCAGGGATAGCGTCGAGAGTCGAGCCGAGGCGCTCAGCGGCAGCCTTAATCCAACTGCAAATTTCATTCATGAAGCCGGTGCGCTGGCCTTGTAACGACGCAGCCTCGTCTTCGGTTGAGGGCTTCTTCGCGTCCATCGCCACGAGTATCGAACTGAGAATTCCCGATGCGTTGTGGATTTCGTCGCTGCGGTGATCCCTGACGTACTTGAGATACACCAAAGCCATTGCGCGACCGGCGTCAATACCGCCGAAGTGGCCGCCCAACATTGGCACATCCCAGAAGGATTGCCGCCCATGGTCCTTACCAACGAAAGGCAGCCGATCCCATGCCCACTTACCTTCCGGCTTCGACCGAAGGCCGATCTGCTTACTTTTGGGCAGTGGGCGCCTTGATTTCGGGATAGAGGTCTTCATGCTGGTGTGCCTCCCAACAAGTCAACCAACTCAATCAGCTCGTGCTGGGCCTGGTCAGAAAGGAGGTGGACCGCCTCATGGATGCTCATCTCGTTTTCAGCATCAAGCTGGGCTGGCGCATGACCTGTTGCCTCGGTCTTAAAGCAGTCGTTATCCATGAGGATGACTGCAAGGCCGCGAATGACGCGCAGGTGGGCATCGATGTTGTTGTAGAGCTCGCGAGAACGAGTCATGGCTTCACCTCCGAATCCCGCGCCACGTTTTCGGATTGCGCGTTCTGTGACGCGCACCCACTGAGAGCCTTGCCGATCGCCTCAAAATCTCCGCTGGCGGTGTTGGCACCATCAGCAGCCAGGTTCCACGCAATGTCCACCAGGTTGCGGACGTGCTGGCTCGTGCCATTGTCTGCCAGTGCGGCATACGGCAGGGATTCAAGCTTGCCCAGAACGACCTGTGCGCTGCCTAGATCCTCAAGAGCGTCGTGGGCGATTTCTTGGATGGTGCGGACGGGATTGTTCATTGCGCACCACCAAGCAATATTGCGCACAGTTTGATCTCGGACCGCAGAGAGTGAACGCGGCCGGTGAGTGGATGGCCCGCAGACTTCATCAGTGGAACAACTTCATGGATCAAGATGCTTTCCAGTTGGACGGCAAGACCTACCAGGTCGCGAAACAGTTGTTCACGGCTGGTGCCGACTTCTGGCTGGATCAAATCAGTGGACGTATTCATTGCGTACCCCCGACAGACTCAAGGGAGCGGGCAATGGTCATGTGGTGCGAATAACGCTTGAGGCGGGTTGCGAGGCTGGAGTTTGCGCGGAGGGCGCTCAGGGCCATGCGGCGGTGAGCAAATGCGCGGAGCGCGGACGGATTTAGGGCTGGCATGGGTGTAGCTCCTTTTGCTGAGGAGCTGCCACGGTTCGCCGTCAAACGAATTAGGGTGGCAGCTGTGCGTGGGTTGACGGACCGGGGCAAAAGGAACCCGGCAGACCCGAAGGTCTCCCACGCACAGCCACCATAAACTTGATGTGCGGGCACAAAAAAAGCGCCTGCAATCGTGATGGGGGCGCCTGTGCGCCTTTTGCTAATCGGGCCGTCAAACCCAGCCACGGATTTTGCCATGACTTGGGGCGAACCATACCGATCACTTCCGGCGCGTGCAACCAAAGTTATCGACCGTTCATCGCCGATCATGAGCATAGCCGTCATGGCGTGCGTCCTCCATACCGAGCGGCAGCTTCAGTTGCTCCCTCAAATGGGCGACGTGTGCGTACACGCCCGGCTTGTCATAGCGCCAGTGAGCCAGCCGGCGACCACTGTTGCTGGCTTCCATCTTGCGAGCCTCCAGCGTCTGGCAGGCGTGCCCATAACGCGCTTCGCGGAAGGCCATGATTAGATCGGCCTTAAGCTCCACGACGCGATCAGTGTTGCGAGATAGGGACAGTAGGAAATAGCACTGATCCTCGTTGAGCAGCGCAAACCGTTCCGGCCTGCCGCCAGCAGTACCGGCACCCGGTTTCTCCGTTTCAAACGGAACAACCCCAAACCGCTCAAACTTGCCGATGTATCGCTCGATCAGACCAAGCGTGTTCTTGGCTTTAACGCCCAGTTGTTCGGCCAGTACGCGGCTGTCGGCGCGGGCCTCGCCTTTGGATCGGATCAGGACGATAGCGTTCATGCCGCCACCTTCTGGCGTTGCTTCAAGGGCTTGCACAGCATCAGCAGCACGTTGCGGGCGCGGCGACGTTCGCTGGCTGGCAGGGTGTAGCGCGTCACGGTGCAAGGTTCGCCCCAGTGGTTCGGCACACGCTCGAGCTGGCGCTGAAATTTCAGTCCGTAACCGTTCGCCAAGCTGCTGATGGTCGAATGTAGGCAGTGGTCGCCGAGGCGCTCGGCTTCAAACCGGATCAGGCTGCCGTCATACAGCATGTGCTCCAGCACGCGAGCGATCTTGCTTGGCGCCTTGCTGGCGGGAGCGGGGGTGGTAATATCGCCTTGCGATGGGCTGGTCTGCTGGTAAAGAGGCTGGCTCTTTTTCATTTAGGCCACCTCGCGGCTTTCGGCGATGCGGTCGTTCATCCAACTGTAAATTTCAGCCTCAACCCACACAACGCACTTCGGCCCCAGCATTACTTGCTTCGGGAAGTTGTCGGCGGCGATACGGCGGTAGATCTCGGTACAGGAAAGGCCGGTGATGCCCTCCACGGCCTGGCGCTTGATAAAACGAATTGGCGGATTATCGCCGTGGGCAAGTACGGCTTGCTTGGCTGGTGTAGGGATGTGATGGGTAATGGCTGTCATCGTCTAATCGCTCCAGGGCGGTTTGGGTAATCGACGATGAAAAGGTTGGCAGGGAGTGTGCGCAGTTAAAATTGCTGAGCGGCGCCGGATATTCTGTTAACCGGTCGGATGTGTGATTTATTCTTTTATTTTTCTTTACGAGGACGACCAGGCCGCTTTGCAAACTCCGGGGCAGAACTTGAAATCCACCTGGCTAGCGCCGCATCATTCTTTGGCAAATTCCAATCGGGTTCCGAGTCAGCGAGTCGCCTAATAACGTTAACCATATCCGTGGTTCTATGCTTGGCGTAGTCGGCATGCCGCCATAGTGATGTAGCTCGCTCCTTTACCTGTGCCTGGCACGCCCTGGCTTTTTCGTTTCGCATCTCCACATTGGATAGCTTTCTGGGCTTACTGTCTGGCTTCCTGGTCGCGATCGACGCTGTAGGTAGCTGCGTGCTGGACCGCTCTTTGCGTAGCTGGTCGTTCTCGCGTGTGAGCATTTTTATCGCTTTTTCGGACGCGTCGACTGTAGCCGCAATGGATTTTTCCCTCGCAGTAGACGCCTCCAATTGGATTCGTAGGCGCTCAATTTCGGCGTCTCGCTCGTCGTCTGGACGTATTACCAAGCTCCGCTCTATGCGGATATTTAGTTTGCGAAGTTCGGCGCGTGCGGCTTTCGGGTCTTGGTCCACCAGCGGTTGAATGATCGGGGTTACAGTTGCGCCATGTGAGGCATAGGACCGTAGCTCTATCTCTCGCACCACCTCAGGCTGGCGTGCGGCGTGCTCGCGCTGTTTAAGTAGCCATTCGCGATTGACAGCGACGTGCGACGACTCAATAACCCCAACCTCGGTCTCGATAAGAACCGAAACGAGCCTAGTCACAGCTGTATTCAGATATGAGCCAAGCTGCCCATAAGTGATGGCGAAGCCTGGAATGCTATCTCCGTATTTTGATCCAGTGATGGTTTCGCGGTTGAACTCGGCGTGCGGGTCTACCGAGTTAATGGCCTTCGCGATGGCCTTTAACACTTCTGGGTGGTCGCGCTTTAGCGAGACTATGGCGCGTTCAAGCGGTATGTACTCTCCGGGTTGAAGCATTCACTTGCCCTGTCCGCGCACTTTTGGGTTTGGCCAGACGATTGGCCGCCTGTACTTGAGCAGTGGCTAGATACTCATTGCTGTATGAATATCCAGCGACTGCCATATGTTACCAGCAGGAACCAGATTTACCCAAGTCCGTCTTGTGTGGATAAGTTTTAAGCGGGCCGCCTGATGCTCACCACGTTAGCTCCTGCGCATAGCGCATCTATCGAGTCAGCCCAGGCTTGCATCATTTCCCGGCGCTGCTCGACATAAGCTGCGTGGTTGTAGGTGCCGCGAATTTCGTCGGTATCACCGTGGGCGAGCTGGCGCTCTATCCAATCCTTGTTGTATCCCCGCCCGTTGAGTTCAGTACTCAGCAAGTGGCGGAACCCGTGGCCGGTCTGACGTCCTTCGTAGCCCATGTGGCGAAGCGCTTTGTTAACGGTGTTTTCGCTCATGGGGCGCTGAGGGTTGGCGCCAGCGAAAACGAGCTCATACCGCCCAGTGATCTCTTGGAGCTGGCGCAGGATTGCAACAGCCTGACGGGGCAGCGGGACAACGTGAGGGCGGCGGGCTTTCATGCGTTCGGCTGGAATTGTCCAGGTTGCGCGCTCCAAGTCGAACTCTGCCCAGGGGGCTTGGCGAAGCTCGCCCGGTCGAACGGCCGTTAGCGTCAGCAGGCGGATGGCGTGCCGGGTAAGCGAATGGATATTCGCAGCTTCGCTCTTGGCCAACATTTCAGGGAGCTCAGCAAAGGTGACGTGCGGATGATGGCGGGCAGCTTTCGGTGGTGCTGCTACCACGCTCAGATCCGTAGCTGGGTTGGCGTCAACGACGCCCTTGGCCAGCCCGTACCGAAATATCTGGTGTAGCCATTGACGGATCTTGCCAGCGGCATTGAGCGTGCCTCTTGCCTCTACCTTACGCACCAGCTCTACCAGATCGGGCCGGGTGATCGCTTTTACAGGGCGAGAACCAATACCTGGAACCAAATCATTCTCCAGGTACAGCTTGGCCTTGTAGGTGGTGCTGTCGGCCCAGCGAGGCGCGTTGTAGGCGAACCACTCCCGCGCCAGCGTTTCGAAGGTCAGTCCATCGACCTTCTGTGCTTGTTTGGCGGTTTTCTTCTGCTCTCCGGGGTCGGTGCCTTCAATCAGTAGCTGGCGTGCCCCATCGCGAAGTTGACGAGCTTTCAGCAGGGTGACCGATGGGTATGCGCCAAGCGCCAGCATCTTTGCGCCGCCGTTGAAGCGGTACCGATAGCGCCACAGCTTGGAGCCGGTCGGGGTCACTTCTAGGCATAGGCCGTTGGCGTCGGTCAGCCGATACAGCTTGTCCCTCGGCTTGGCAGTACGGATGGTGGTATCTGAGAGTGGCACGCAGCCTCCTTGCAGGCCGCACCAGGCGGGCGTATTGCCGTCCTAGTGTGAGTAGATTTCTAGACCGAACTGGATCTACTCACGAATCTACTCACATATGTTTGGGCTTACAAGGGAACGGTTGGGAACCGTAGAAAGCAAAAAACCCGCACTAGGCGGGTTTCTTGGGTGCTTTCAGGTGTGCTTGGCATCACCTGAAAACTAAAGGTGGTGCCCAGAGACGGAATCGAACCGCCGACACGGGGATTTTCAATCCCCTGCTCTACCGACTGAGCTATCTGGGCAACGGGGCGCATTAAACTGGTTTTTCAGGGGGTCGTCAAGCAAGTTTTCAAAAAATATTTAATTATTACCGTCGCTTACGGGCCAACCCCCCATTTTGATCACTTATTCAGCAGGTGGTACGTAGCCGTCGGCCTTGGCGTAATCCTCGCCGGAAAAGAACTTGTCCATCTCGCCCTGAAGGTATTTGCGGTCTTCGGCGTTCATCATGTTCAGGCGTTTTTCGTTGATCAGCAGGGTCTGGTGCTTTTGCCAGTCGGCCCAGGCTTTGGCGGAGACGTGATCGTAGATGTCCTGGCCCTTGGCGCCGGGGAACGGGGCGCGTTCCAGGGCGGGCAGTTCTTCGTGGTACTTGCGGCAGATGATGGTGCGGGTCATGACGAAACTCCTGCGTTCAATACTTCAGCCGCGCGCTTCAGCAGTTTTTTCACCGGGGCGGCAAGGCCCAGGCGCGGCGGGGTGGCGAGGTTATACCAGAGCCAGTCGGCCTCGGCCACGTGATGAGCGGATTCCTCGACCTGGACCAGCCAGGGTTCGATAGCCAGTTGGAAGTGGCTGAAGGTGTGGATCAAGCTCGGCAGCTCCTGGTGCCTGCCCAGTGCCAGCGAGTGCTGGTTGGCCAGGTGTTCCAGGTCGCTCAGGTCATCGAGCTCCGGCAAGCTCCAGAGGCCGCCCCACAAGCCCGTGGAAGGGCGGCGGTAAAGCAGGATCGCGCCTTCGCCGTTGGCCAGCAGCGGCATCAGTGTGCGCTTTTGTGGCACGGTCTTGCGCGGCTTGGGGATCGGGTAGCGTGTCTCTAGGCCCAGCATGTGGGCTTCGCAGCCTTTTTCCAGCGGGCACAGTAGGCAACTGGGTTTACTGCGGGTGCAGAGGGTGGCACCCATGTCCATCATCGCCTGGGTGTAGGCGTTGACGCGGTCGTGAGGGGTGAAGCGCTCGGCGGTGGCCCACAGCTGCTTGGCGACCTTGGGCTCGCCTGGGTAGCCCTCCTGGGCAGTAAAGCGCGCCAGCACCCGCTTGACGTTGCCATCCAGGATTGGCGCCCGCAGGCCCATGCTCAGGCTGGCAATGGCACCTGCGGTGGACAGGCCGATACCTGGCAGCTCGATGAGTTTCTCGACATTCTTGGGAAACTCGCCGCCGTATTCGGCAACCACGATTTTCGCGGTCTTTTGCAGGTTACGGGCCCGGGTGTAGTAACCCAGCCCTGTCCACAGGTGCAGTACTTCGTCTTCCGGCGCGGCGGCCAGGGCTTCGACCGTTGGCAGCGATGCCATGAACCGGTCGAAGTAGTTCAGTACGGTGCTGACCTGGGTCTGCTGCAGCATGATTTCCGAGACCCACACCCGGTAAGGGGTGATGCCCTGTTGCCAGGGCAAGTCATGGCGACCGTGGCGGTCGTACCAATCCAGCACCGCGGTGGAAAATTGCTCGGTTCTCATCGATTGAACAGGCCTTTCAGAGCGTCTTTGAGCTTCGGGTTGACCTTGTCGAGCTTCTCTTCAAGCTTTTCGCTGAGCTTGTTGCCCGCCGCCTTGACGGCGACCTGGCCCAGGCCGTCCTTGTCCAGACGGCAGGCCTTGGCGCCCAGTTCCAGCGGGCCACGGCAGCGCAACGGAACTTCGATGCCTTGGAAGTTGGAACCCACCTGGCAGGCCGGGTCCGGCATGTCGCGCTTGTCGCCTTCGACGATGATGCCGACGCGGTAATCCATGCCCAGCACCCGCAGGTCGACGTCACCGTTGCCGTTGACGGTCATGCCAGGGATGCGCACTTTCAGGTCCGGGTTGCTGGCGACGCCGTTACGGAATGTCAGGTTGCCCTTGAGCTCCTGGAATGGCGTGTCCTTGCCCCGTGGCTCGCTGGTGAGGGTTTTGCGGTTGAGCAGGGCAATGCCGGTGCACAGCTGTTGCTCAAGGTTTGCGTTAAGCAGCACGCCATTGTTGATCACAAAGCTGGCGGTGCCGTTGAGGCTGTCGATCAGCGCTTTCTGGCTGTTGCCGCGACCGCTGAGATTGCTGTCGAGGGTGATCTGGCCCTTGACCGGCGGGTTCTGCCCCTGGCTTTGCAGGATGCGCTCAACCGGTACTTGCTTGATGTGGGTTTGCAGCGCCAGTACCGGCACATCCTCACGCACATCGAGGTTGCCGTTGGCCTGGAAGGTGCCGTTATAGAGGCCACCGCTCAAGGTATCAAGCTTGAGCTGGCCGCCTTGGCCGGAGGCTTTCAGGGCGGCGTTCTGGATCGGCAGTTTGCTCAGGGTCAGTTGGCCGAACGACAGGTCGGCATCCACGTCCAGGGTGCGCAGGCGGGTCAGCGGCAGCAGCTTGTCTGTGCTCCAGGCGCCCTTGGTCGGGGCGTCCGGCAGCGGCGTGGTGCCGCCGGCGGCCATGGCGCCCGCTTCACTGCTCTGCACTTCAGCCTGGCGAGCGACCGCTGCGCTGTTGGCAGCCTCGGACTTGGCCGGTAGATAGTTGTCGGCGTTGAAGGTGTCGGCCTTGAGTTGTACCCGCAGGGATTGCTTGGTGAAATCGTCCACGGCTACGCGACCGGTGAAGGTGCTGGCGTCGAGTTTCAGGTTCAGGTCTTCCAGGGCCATGCTGGTAGGCGTGCCCTTGAGGCGGCTGACCAGCTCGACCTTGCTCAGGCTGCCCTCGGCCATGGCTGGCAGGGGTTGGCCGACGCTGTCGAGGAACTTCGCCAGGTCAAACTGGGCAACCGACAGGGCGCCGCTGATCTGTGGGGTCTTGTCCAGGTCGTTGACCTTCAGTTCGCCAAGGGCGCGCAGTTGGTTAACCGAGAACTTGAGGTTGGTCCATTCGGCAATGTTGGCCGACATGTCCACCAGCAACTGGCCCTGGGTGGCGAAGGTTATGGTCTTGCCTTGCAGCGGCTCGCCGGTGGCTTCGCCTGCGACTTTCATGTCTTCGAACTGATAGCGCTTGAGGGCGCGATCAAAGCGCAGTGCGCCGCTGAGTTCGCTCTTGACCCGCATGACCGGCTGGTTGCTGCCGAAAAACGCGGTGAGCTTGACCGGGATGCTGGTGCCTTCATGCACTGCGCCGGTGCTCAGCTGGATACTTTCGGCGCTGTACTGCCTGCCGGTTTGTTCGTCGTTGTATTCGATGCGGGCGTTGTTGACCGTCAGGCTGTCGATGTCCAGGCGGACCGGTTGCGCCGGTTTTTCCGGGGTTGGCGCAGTAGCCGGCACCGCAGCAGTTGGCGCTTCGGTGCTGGCGGCAGGTGCGGCCTTGCCGATGTCTTCCCAGTTGCCGTGGCCCTGCTTGTCGCGGTTGAGGCGCAGGTTCAGGCCTTCGACACGCACATCGCTCATCTGCACTTCGCGGCGCAGCAGCGGCAGCACCCGCACCGACAGGCCGAGCATCTGCAGGTCGGCGAACGGTTGGGTCGGGTTGCTCAGGGTCGCAACGCTGGCCTCGTGCAATTCAAGGCCCAGCCATGGGAACAGGCTCCAGCCGATATCGCCATTGAGCGTCAGCTCGATGTGGGCCTTGTCGCGGGCAATCTGGCGAATCTCGTCTTTGTAGTCGTTGGGATCGAAGAGATGGGTCAGGGCAAAGCCTAGAGCCACAATGATCAGCAACAGCCCGAGAAGTACCAGACCCAGGATTTTGCCGAACGCTTTCATGGGCGAGTCCTTGTATGTCGATTTCAAAATTTAGCCGCAGAGTATAACGCCCGCAGGCCCGCGACTGTGCACGGATCGTTACATTGTATCTAGAGGCCCCTGCTGATCCCCGTGGGCACGGTAAAACGGAATCCTGGCGTCAGAAAAAACAGATAGACCAAAAAAGGTGATGTCAGTTTGGTTTTTCTGTCATCCACAGATGCTAATCTGCGCGCGTTCGTCCGCCTTCTGCGACTTAACGTCGCGCTTCAATGGAGCTTCACTCAACAAAACGGCCACGCTTTGCGTGCAAGGCCGAGGGAGAGAGCGCCTGACGGACACATACTAATAACTGGGGGAAACACCAATGAGCACTAGCACTGCGGCAGGTCATATTGCCGTACAGCCTGCTTTCCTGTCCAAGGAACGCATTATCGCCAAGCCGGGGTTCAACCGCTGGCTGGTACCACCGGCCGCCCTGGCCATCCATTTGTGCATCGGTATGGCCTATGGCTTCTCGGTGTTTTGGTTGCCGCTGTCCAAAGCCCTGGGCGTCACCGCGCCGGTCGCTTGTACGCCGGACATGAGTTTTATCGCGCAAATTTTCTCTTCCCAGTGTGACTGGCCCATCTCCATGTTGGGCTGGATCTACACCCTGTTCTTCATCTTCCTGGGCTGCTCGGCAGCGATCTGGGGCGGCTGGCTGGAACATGCCGGGCCGCGCAAGGCTGGCGTCGTGTCGGCGCTGTGCTGGTGTGGCGGTCTGCTGATCTCAGCGTTGGGGATCTATACCCACCAGATATGGCTGATGTGGATCGGCTCCGGGGTCATTGGCGGTATCGGCCTGGGCCTGGGCTACATCTCGCCCGTTTCGACCCTGATCAAGTGGTTCCCGGACAAGCGCGGCATGGCCACCGGGATGGCGATCATGGGCTTCGGCGGCGGCGCGATGGTGGGTGCTCCGTTGGCGGCAGCCCTGATGGGCCACTTCGGTTCGCCGACCGGCGTTGGCGTTTGGCAGAGCTTTCTGGTGATGGCTGCGATCTATTTCGTGTTCATGATCGGTGGCGCCTTGTCCTACCGCGTTCCGCCCACCGGCTGGAAGCCTGAAGGCTGGACGGCACCTGCGAAAAAAGCCAGCAATTCGATGATCACCCACCGTCACGTGCACGTGAACGTGGCCTGGAAAACTCCGCAATTTCGTCTGGTGTGGCTGGTGCTGTGCCTGAACGTGTCCGCTGGCATCGGCATCCTTGGCATGGCTTCGCCGCTGCTGCAGGAAGTGTTTGGTGGCAAGTTGCTGGGTAATGACCTGGCGTTCGGCCAACTGGATGCAGGGCAACTGGCTTCCATTGCTGCCATCGCTGCCGGTTTCACGGGTCTGCTGAGCCTGTTCAACATCGGTGGCCGGTTCTTCTGGGCGTCGTTCTCCGACTACCTGGGCCGTAAAAATACCTACTTCGTGTTCTTCGCCCTGGGCTTTGCCCTGTATGCATTGATCCCGAACCTGGGCCATCTGGGCAACGTGGCACTGTTCGTCGCGGCGTTCTGCATCATCCTGTCGATGTACGGCGGCGGTTTCGCTACCGTCCCGGCCTACCTGGCGGACCTGTTCGGTACGCAAATGGTCGGCGCGATCCATGGCCGTCTGCTGACGGCGTGGGCGGCGGCGGGCGTGTTGGGCCCGGTGCTGGTCAACTACCTGCGTGAGTATCAGTTGAGCATCGGCGTGGAGCGCGCTGCAGCCTATGACATCACCTTGTACATCCTCGCCGGCCTGCTGGTGTTGGGCTTTGTCTGCAACATGCTGGTACGTCCGGTGGCAGACAAGTACTTCATGACCGACGCTGAACTGACCGCCGAACAGGCACTGGGCCATGACAAGGGCGCCGATTCCAGCACAGTGCTGGAATGGAAAGCCTCTTCAGGCAGCGTGCCGTTGGCTGTGGCTGCCTGGCTCGCGGTAGGTATTCCGTTGGCGTGGGGTGTTTGGGTGACCCTGCAGAAGACGGCGGTACTGTTCCACTAAGCAGAACGTCAAGCGGGCGCACCATCCTGGAGCGCCCGCTTGTACTGACATGTCTATCCCCGACACCCTTCGCTTCAACTCGTCAGTCTTATCCCCTCCGATGTTTCTGTTTAGCGCTCGCGCCCCTATAATGGCTGCCTTTTTCGCCCAATGATTTTGCGGAGCTGGTGATGGCCGAACGTAAGGCGTCAGTCGAGCGCGACACTCTGGAAACCCAGATCAAAGCCTCGATCAACCTGGATGGCACCGGAAAGGCCCGATTTGATATCGGTGTTCCTTTTCTTGAGCACATGCTGGACCAGATCGCCCGTCACGGGCTGATCGACCTGGATATCGTAAGCAAGGGCGACCTGCATATCGACGACCACCACACCGTGGAGGATGTCGGTATCACCCTGGGTCAGGCCTTCAGCAAAGCCATCGGCGACAAGAAAGGCATCCGTCGCTACGGTCACGCCTATGTGCCGCTGGATGAAGCGCTGTCGCGGGTGGTTATCGACTTCTCCGGCCGCCCAGGCCTGCAGATGCACGTACCGTATACCCGCGCCACCGTCGGCGGTTTTGACGTTGACCTGTTCCAGGAATTTTTCCAGGGCTTCGTCAACCACGCCAACGTCAGCCTGCACATCGATAACCTGCGTGGCACCAACACCCACCACCAGATCGAGACCGTGTTCAAGGCCTTCGGTCGTGCCCTGCGCATGGCTGTGGAACTGGATGAGCGCATGGCTGGGCAAATGCCGTCGACCAAGGGCGTCCTGTAATGCAGACGGTCGCGGTTATCGATTACGGCATGGGTAACCTGCACTCGGTGGCCAAGGCTCTTGAGCACGTAGGCGCTGGCAAGGTGTTGATCACCAGCGATGCCGAGGTGATTCGCGAAGCCGACCGGGTGGTGTTTCCCGGTGTCGGCGCAATTCGCGACTGCATGGCCGAGATTCGCCGCCTGGGCTTCGACGCCCTGGTGCGCGAAGTCAGCCAGGACCGTCCGTTCCTTGGCATCTGCGTGGGCATGCAAGCCTTGCTCGACAGCAGTGAAGAGAACAACGGCGTCGACTGCATCGGCCTGTTCCCTGGGCAGGTGAAGTTCTTCGGCAAAGACCTGCATGAAGACGGCGAGCATCTGAAAGTCCCGCACATGGGCTGGAATGAAGTTCGCCAGACCGTGGATCACCCGCTGTGGCACAACGTCCCTGACCTTGCGCGCTTCTACTTCGTCCACAGCTACTACATCGCCGCCGGTAACCCGCGCCAGGTGGTAGGTGGCGGACACTACGGCGTCGACTTCGCCGCGGCCCTGGCCGATGGGTCGCGCTTTGCGGTGCAGTTCCACCCGGAGAAGAGCCATACCCATGGCCTGCAGTTGCTGCAGAACTTCGCTGCCTGGGACGGGCGCTGGTAATGGCCAAGAAGGCCAAGCCGCCGATCCTCAACCTCACTCCCCAGCAGGAGAGTGAGGCCACGGACAAGATCAAACGTTTCATGGAGGAGCGCTTCGAGCTCAAGCTCGGCTCGTTCGAGGTGGCGGAAGTCCTCGAACTGTTCACCACTGAAATTGCTCCGCACTATTACAACAGGGCGATTTTCGATGTGCAGACGCACCTTAAAGAAAGGTTCGAAAGCATCGAAAGCGACTTGTGGGCGCTCGAAAAACCCTGATTTTCCGAGCAATGCTGAATATCGAATAAGGTTTGCCAGATGCTGATTATTCCCGCTATCGATCTCAAGGACGGCGCCTGCGTACGTCTGCGCCAGGGCCGCATGGAAGATTCCACGGTGTTCTCCGATGACCCGGTGAGCATGGCTGCCAAGTGGGTGGAAGGTGGTTGCCGCCGTCTGCACCTGGTGGACTTGAACGGCGCCTTCGAAGGCCGCCCGGTCAACGGCGAAGTGGTCACTGCCATCGCCAAGCGCTACCCGAACCTGCCGATCCAGATCGGTGGCGGTATCCGCTCCCTGGAAACCATCGAGCATTATGTGAAAGCGGGCGTCAGCTACGTGATCATCGGCACCAAGGCCGTGAAAGACCCGGCGTTTGTCGCTGAGGCTTGCCGCGCGTTCCCGGGCAAGATCATTGTCGGCCTGGACGCCAAGGACGGCTTTGTCGCCACCGACGGCTGGGCTGAAATCAGCACTGTACAGGTCATTGACCTGGCCAAGCGCTTTGAAGCCGACGGCGTGTCTGCCATCGTTTATACCGACATCGCCAAAGACGGCATGATGCAGGGCTGCAACGTGCCGTTTACCGCCGCGTTGGCCGCAGCAACGAAGATCCCGGTGATCGCTTCCGGCGGTATCCACAACCTGGGCGATATCAAGTCGCTGCTGGACGCCAAAGCGCCAGGAATTATCGGCGCTATCACGGGCCGCGCGATTTATGAGGGCACGCTGGATGTGGCCGAAGCCCAAGCCTTTTGTGATGGCTACGCGGTCAGCTCCAAGTCGTAAGCTGCAAGCTGCAAGTAAAAGAAAATCTGCTTCTACTTGCAGCTTGTAGTTTGAAGCTTGCAACTCTTATCGGAGATAAGCCCATGGCGCTGGCCAAACGCATCATCCCTTGCCTGGACGTCGACAACGGTCGAGTGGTCAAGGGCGTCAAGTTCGAGAACATCCGTGACGCCGGCGACCCGGTGGAAATCGCCCGTCGCTACGACGAACAGGGCGCCGACGAGATTACCTTTCTCGACATCACCGCCAGCGTCGATGGTCGCGACACTACGCTGCATACCGTCGAGCGCATGGCCAGCCAGGTGTTTATCCCGCTGACTGTCGGCGGCGGTGTGCGCACCGTGCAGGACATCCGCAACTTGCTCAACGCGGGTGCCGACAAGGTCTCGATCAACACTGCAGCGGTGTTCAATCCGGAGTTTGTCGGCGAAGCGGCGCAGCACTTTGGCTCGCAATGTATCGTCGTTGCTATCGACGCCAAAAAAGTCTCAGGCCCTGGCGAACCCCCGCGCTGGGAAATCTTCACACACGGCGGTCGCAAACCTACCGGGCTGGACGCGGTGGAGTGGGCGATGAAGATGGAAGCCCTGGGCGCCGGTGAAATCCTGCTGACCAGCATGGACCAGGACGGCATGAAAAACGGCTTCGACCTGGGTGTGACCCGCGCCATCAGTGATGCCCTGGGCATTCCGGTGATCGCGTCGGGCGGTGTCGGTAACCTGCAGCACCTGGCCGACGGCGTTATCGAAGGCCACGCCAGTGCGGTACTGGCGGCGAGTATTTTCCACTTTGGCGAATACACGGTGCCCGAGGCCAAGGCCTACATGGCCGCACGCGGCATCGTCGTTCGCTAAACGTCACTGGACACCATGGCAGGCTCGCGGCACTCTTGGGCTTGCCATGGATTTCGGTAACTCTTCATGTTCAAAGACCTTCTTCTTGCCCTTGCCAGCATCTCGATTTTGTTGGCAGGTTCGGCCCAAGCCGCAGAGCGGCCTGACGCCTCCCTGGTGCTGCTGACGGAAAATTTCCCGCCCTACAACATGGCGAAAAACGGCAAGAACTTCGCCAAGGACGAGAACATCGAAGGTATTGCCGTGGACATCGTCCGCGAGACCTTCAAGCGTGCCGGTATTCCCTACAACCTGACCCTGCGCTTCCCTTGGGAGCGAATCTACAAGCTCGCCCTGGAAAAACCGGGTTACGGTGTGTTTGTGATGGCGCGCCTGCCGGATCGCGAAGCGTTGTTCAAGTGGGTTGGCCCCATCGGCCCAGACGATTGGGTGCTGCTGGCCAAGGCCGACAGCAAGATTCAGCTGACAGACCTTGAGCAGGCCCGGCGCTACAGAATCGGCGCTTACAAGGGCGATGCCATTGCCCAGACCTTGGAAAAACAGGGGCTCAAACCGGTGATTGTGCTGCGTGACCAGGACAACGCGCAAAAACTGCGCGATGGCCAGATCGACCTGTGGGCCACCGGCGACCCGGCCGGACGTTACCTGGCGCGGCAGGTCGGCATTACCGGGCTCAAGACCGTGCTGCGCTTCAACAGTGCCGAGCTATTTCTGGCACTGAATAAGGACGTGTCTGATGAGGTGGTGGCCAAGTTGCAGGTAGCGCTTGATCAGCTCCGCAAGGACGGCGTGGTGGACGAGATCATGGCGCGGTATCTCTAGCGGTAAGCCCCATTCTTCCCGTGCCCGGCCATGGCCTTATTACTGCGCACACTGATCATCAATTTTATATCAATCCACTCGATGCCCTGGGCCTTGAGCTTGGGCAGTTCGCGCTCAAGCACCGCCAGGGTTTGCGGGTAGGGGTGGCCGATCATTACCGCCGAGCCCTGTTTATGAGCCAGCTTGATGGCGGTCTGCAGTTGCGTAGTAATCGCCGCTTCGGTGCGCTCGTCATCAAGGAATACGTCCCGCGAAACGCTGGCCAGGCCGATCTTCTGCGCCTCGGCGGCGGCCACGGTCTTGGCACTGGTGCGGCTGTCGACGAAAAATTTTTGACGGCGCTGCAACTCACCCATTAGCCAGGCCATGGCTTCAGGTTGCGCGGTCATGCGGCTGCCCATGTGGTTGTTGATGCCGGCGGTGTAGGGCACGGCCTTGAAGGCAGCGTCCAGGCGCTTGCCCAGTTCTTCGATGGGCAACTCCGGATGCCAGGCGAAGGGACCGGTGGCGGGGTCCATGGGCATGTGCAGGATGACGATCTTGCCGGCACGGTGGGCTTCGCGGGCGAATTCGGCGGCATGGGGTGTATCGGGCATGATCGCCGTGGTAACCGGGCCGGGCAGCGCCAGCACGCGCCTATCCCGCGGCAGGTTCTGGCCCAGGTCGTCGATGATCAAGGTCAGGTAGGCTTTGTGGGGGGAGGGTGTAACGCTGGCAGGGTTGCCTTGGGCAACCCCCACACAGCACAGCAGAGCGATGATCAGTCCACAGCGCATATCAACGGCTGCGGGTGATGCTCAAGCCCTTGAGCAGGCTCAAGGCCTGGGCCAACTGGTAGTCATCGTCCTGTGGCATCGGCTTGGCTTTGGTACCGCTGCCGGTTGGCTGGTCGGCACCGCCGTTGCCATTGCCCAGGTGACCCTGCAAGTCGGCTTCCTTGAAGTACTCGCTGTCCTGCTCGTTGGTGATCTTGGCCCTGCGCACTTCGATGTCCGGCACGATGCCCTGGGCCTGGATCGAGCGCCCGTTCGGCGTGTAGTACAGCGCCGTGGTGATCTTTAGTGCGCGCTCGTTGTTCAGCGGCAGCACGGTTTGTACCGAACCCTTGCCAAAGCTGGTGGTGCCCATCAGTACGCCGCGTTTCTGGTCTTGCAGGGCGCCGGCGACGATTTCCGAAGCCGAGGCACTGCCGCCGTTGATCAGCACCACCATTGGCACGCCTTCGCTCAGGTCGTTGCCGGTGGCCGAGAAGCGCAGTTCGGAGTTGGCGATACGGCCCTTGGTGTAGACGATCAGGCCCTTGGTGATGAAGTGGTCGACCACTTCCACTGCCGACTGCAGCACGCCGCCTGGATTGTTGCGCAGGTCGAGGACGATGCCGCTGAGTTTCTTGCCGTTGTCCTTGCGCATCTTCGCCAGGGCCGTGGCCACTTCGTCGCCGGTCTTGACTTGGAACTGGGTGATGCGGATGTAACCGTAACCCGATTCCAGCAACTGGCTCTTCACGCTCTTGACCGTGATGGTCGCCCGCGCCAGGGTCACGTCAAACGGGGTGCCGCCGTCGCGCACCAGGGTCAGGGTGATTTTCTGGCCGATCTTGCCACGCATTTTGTCGACGGCTTCGGTCATGGTCTGGCCACGGGTCGGCTGGCCGTTGATCTTGACGATCAGGTCGCCGGCCTGGATTCCGGCCTTGGAAGCGGGAGTATCGTCGATGGGCGAGACCACCTTGATGACGCCGTCCTCGGCGCCCACTTCAATCCCCAGGCCACCGAATTCGCCGCTGGTGCTTTCCTGCAACTCGGCAAAGTCTTCCGGGCCCAGGTAGGCGGAGTGCGGGTCGAGGTTGCTGAGCATGCCCTTGATGGCATTTTCCAGCAGGGTCTTGTCGTCCACGGGTTCGACGTAGGCTGCCTTGATCCGGTCCATGACCTCGGCAAAGGTGCGCAATTCGTCCAGCGGCAACGGTGCCTTGGTGGTCGCGGCCGTGGCTGTCTGAGCGGTCTGGTCGGCGAATGCCAAAGGCGCGCCGATCACCAGAGCGATCGTCAGGGCCAGCGAAGTGAGGCGGGACAAATGCAGCATGTCGAACGAACTCCTAATGTAGGTACGGCCCTTATCCTTGGGCGCGACACCATTGTGCAGGGTCGCTCGGGCGACCCTGCTGACGAATAGCGAAGTACAGCGCCGGGGTATCCTGGCCACCACTGTTACCGACAGTGGAGATGGATTCACCGGCTTTTACAACATCACCTGCCGCTTTGAGCAAAGTCTGATTGTGGCCGTAAAGGCTCAAATAGCCATTGCCGTGGTCAAGAATCACCAGCAAACCGGCGCCGCGCAGCCAATCGGCAAACACCACGCGGCCACCGTGAACGGCGTGCACCTGGCTGCCGGCGGAGGCACTGATCATCACGCCATCCCACTTGGTGCGGGTGTCATCGCCACGGGTTTGACCAAAGCGTGCAAGCAATCGACCATCAACTGGCCATGGAAGTTTGCCGCGAGCTGAAGCAAAAGGTCCGCCAAAGGATTCGCCTGCGCTGGAAACCAGTGGGCCAGGGGCTGCGCGCGCCGGTTTACGCGGGGCGTCGGTGGCGACCGCCTCGGCCTCACGCTGGCGCTTTTTTTCTGCTTCCTGCTGGGCGATCAGCGCTTTTTGCCGCGCCTCTTCAGCCTCACGAGCCTGGCGTGCCAGGGTTTCCTCGATGGTTTTCAGTACTTTACCCAGGTCGGCCTGGTCTTGCTGACGGGCCTGTAGCTTGGCATCGCGGGCCTTCACGTCATTGTTGAGCTTGGCCAGCGCCTGCTGGCGCTCCTTGCGGACCTTGTCCAGCTCATCGCGCTGGGTGTCGAGGCTGCTTTTCTGCTCCAGCAATTGCGTCTGTTGCTGGGCGATTTCCTGCTCGACATTGGCCAGCTGGCGCAGGGTCTCGTTGAAGCTTTGCAACTGCTCCAGGCGGGCCTTGCTCAGATAGTCATAGTAAGTGAGGGTGCGGGCGAATTTTTCCGGGTTTTGCTGGTTGAGCAGCATCTTGAGGTATTCCTGGCGGCCGTTCTGGTAGGCGGCGCGGGCCTGGATCGCGATCAGGTGTTGCTGTTCAACGCGGGCGCTCTGGAGTTTTTTTTTCTCACCGTCGAGCCGCTCCAGTTCCGACTCGCTCTTCTTTAGTTCTTTTTGCAACTCCTGGACCTGCTTCTCCAGGTTGCCCATCTCTGTTTCCGTACCGCGCAGGTCTTTCTGCACGCCGGATTTTTCTTCCTGGAGTTTGCCGAGGAGTTTCTTCAGCTCAGTAATGTCCTGACGCGTGGCGTCCAACTGTTGTTGGGTTTGCGCGCGCTCGTCGGCAAAGGCCGGTTGGAGCAGGCAGGCAAGAGCAAGGGTAATCAAGGCGCGAAGCATAGAGGCGGGCGACACCAGGGAAAGGGACGGCCTAGTATGCCCGCCAAGCGCTGCAAAAAAAACGCCTCAAAGCCAACTGCTTTGAGGCGTTCGTCATAAAAAGCCGTTTATGGCGGTTTCATCGGTCGGTTTTGCGGTTAAACCAATATCGAAGTGCCAGTCATCTCTTTCGGCTTCTCCAACCCCATCAACATCAGCATGGTCGGTGCCACGTCTGCCAACACGCCGCCTTCACGTACTTTCAGGTCGCGCTTGCCGACGTAGATGAACGGTACTGGCTCGGTGGTGTGGGCGGTATGTGCCTGGCCGGTGGATTCGTCGGACATTTGCTCGCAGTTGCCGTGGTCGGCGGTGATCAGCGCTTCGCCGCCGACTTTTTCCAGGGCCTCGACGATGCGACCCACGCACAGGTCCAGGCATTCCACTGCTTTGACTGCCGCTTCCAGGTTGCCGCTGTGGCCGACCATATCGCCGTTGGCGTAGTTGACGACGATCACGTCATAACGCTGGTGCTCGATGGCATCGACGATCTTGTCGGTGACTTCTGGTGCGCTCATTTCCGGCTGCAAGTCGTAGGTGGCGACTTTTGGCGACGGGATCAGGATGCGTTCTTCGCCCGGGAACGGTTCTTCGCGACCGCCGGAGAAGAAGAAGGTCACGTGGGCGTATTTCTCGGTTTCGGCGATACGCAGTTGGGTCTTGCCGTTTTTTGCCAGGTAATCACCCAGCACGTTCTCCAGGCTGCCTGGGGCAAAAGCCGACGGGGCCGGGATGTTGGCGGCGTATTGGGTCAGCATGACAAAGTGGGCTTTTGGCTGACGGGCGCGCTCGAAGTCCTTGAAGTGCTCATCGACAAACACATGGCTCAGCTCGCGGGCGCGGTCGGCGCGGAAGTTCATGAACACTACGGCGTCGCCGTCTTCCACTTTGACCGGCTCACCGATGGTGGTGGCCTTGACGAACTCGTCGCTCTCGCCACGGGCATAGGCGGCTTCCAGGCCTTCCTGGGCGGTGGCGGCGTTGAACTCGGCGTTGCCGTCGACAATCAGGTTGTAAGCCTGGGAGACGCGATCCCAGCGGTTATCACGGTCCATGGCAAAGTAACGGCCTACCAGGCTGGCAATACGGCCCTTGCCGAGGGTCTTGAAGGCTTCGTCCAGCAGTTCGATGGACGATTGCGCGCTTTTCGGTGGGGTATCGCGGCCGTCGAGGAAGGCGTGCAGGTAGATATTTTCGGCGCCGCGCTTGAAGGCTAGTTCGGCCATGGCGATGAGGTGGTCCTGATGACTGTGTACGCCACCGTCCGACAGCAGGCCCATGAAATGCACGGCTTTACCGGCAGCGACGGCTTTATCCACCGCTGCGCAGATGGTCGGGTTCTCGAAGAACTCACCGTCGCGGATGGATTTGGTCACTCGGGTGAAGTCCTGGTATACCACTCGTCCGGCGCCCAGGTTCATATGGCCGACTTCCGAATTGCCCATTTGACCGTCCGGCAGGCCTACATCCATGCCCGAACCCGAGATCAGGCCGTTCGGCACCGTGGCGCTTAGACGGTCCAGTACAGGCTTTTTGGCCGAGTACACGGCGTTGTCGTGGTGGCTTTCACTGTGTCCGAAGCCATCGAGAATTATCAGGACCAAAGGTTTAGGCGTGGTAGTCATAGATCCTCTCGCGGCGGTATTAAAGGAAGGCAATTGAAAAGGGAGTGGCAGTTTAAAGCGAAGTTCCGGTGGCGTCACCGCTTTACGGGGGTTGGCCGGCCATGGTGGCTGTGTATACTTACCGCCATTTTAACGCCCTGGAACCTCCTTGATGGTTGATCACCTGATTGCATTCGCCACTTCCCACTATTTGCTCGTCGGTGCCTTCGTCATATTGCTGGCGCTGCTGATCGCTCACGAAATGAGCCGCGGTGGCCGCAGCCTCAGTACTGCTGAGCTGACCGCGCTGGTCAACAAGGATGAGGGCGTTGTGGTCGACATTCGTCCGGCCAAGGATTTCGCCGCCGGTCACATTGTTGGCGCGCTGAACATTCCCCAGGACAAGCTGATTGCACGCCTCGGCGAACTGCAAAAGCACAAGGACAAGACCATCATCCTGGTCGACGCCCAGGGCCAGCACTCCGGTGGTCACGCCCGCGAGATGCTGAAATCCGGTCTCACCGCCGCCAAGCTGTCGGGCGGTATCTCCAGTTGGCGCGCCGATAACCTGCCATTGGTGAAGTGATATGAGCCAGGTTGTCGTGTATTCCAGCGATTGGTGCCCTTACTGCATGCGGGCCAAGGCCTTGCTGGAAAAGAAGGGCGTTGCCTTCGAAGAGATCAAGGTCGATGGCAAGCCACAGGTGCGCGCCGAAATGGTCCAGAAAGCGGGACGCACGTCCGTGCCGCAAATCTGGATCGGCGCCCGGCACATCGGTGGATGCGACGACCTGTTCGCCCTGGAGAGCGCTGGTAAATTGGATGCGCTGCTTCACGTCTGACTCCTAAACCCTAAAAGACCCCAAGATCAAGAAGGATCTGTGATGACTGACCAACAGAACACCGAAGCGGCAGCAGAAGAGGCTCAAGGCCCACAATTTTCCCTGCAGCGCATCTACGTGCGTGACTTGTCGTTCGAAGCGCCAAAAAGCCCGGCGATCTTCCGCCAGGAGTGGACGCCAAGCGTCGGCCTGGATCTGAACACCCGTCAAAAGGCACTGGAAGGCGACTTCCACGAAGTCGTACTGACCCTGTCGGTCACCGTCAAGAATGGCGAAGAAGTAGCCTTCATCGCTGAAGTGCAACAGGCCGGTATCTTCCTGATCCAGGGTCTGGACGAAGCATCCATGAGCCACACCCTGGGCGCGTTCTGCCCGAACATCCTGTTCCCGTATGCCCGAGAAACCCTGGACAGCCTGGTCACCCGTGGCTCGTTCCCGGCGTTGATGCTGGCTCCGGTGAACTTCGATGCCCTGTATGCGCAAGAGCTGCAGCGCATGCAACAGGAAGGCTCGCCGACGGTTCAGTAATACGTCGATGCAGCCAAAAAAAGCGCCGTTGCCGGCGCTTTTTTTATTTGAAGCCCAACTGCCGCCAACCTTCGTAGACGGCGATGGCTACGGTGTTGGACAGGTTCAGGCTGCGGCAGCCTTCGCGCATCGGCAGACGCAGGCGATGGCCATCGGGCAGGGCGTCGAGCACGTCCGCCGGCAGGCCCCGGCTTTCCGGGCCGAACAGGAAGGCATCGCCTTCGGCAAAGCTGGCATCATGAAATGGCCGCGAGCCCTTGGTGGTGAAGGCGAACAGTCGCGGATGGTTCAGGCTTTCCAGGCAGCTGGCGAGGTCTGCGTGGCGTTGCAGGGTGGCGTACTCGTGGTAGTCCAGGCCCGCCCGACGCAGGCGCTTGTCGTCCATGTCAAAGCCCAAGGGTTCGATCAAATGCAGGTGGCAGCCACTGTTGGCGCACAGCCTGATAACGTTGCCGGTATTCGGCGGAATTTCTGGTTGAAAAAGGATGACGTGAAACATGCACGGCTCCGAAGGCAAAGATGCGCTGCATTCTACCCCTGAAGAAGATCCCAGGCCGAAGCTATTGCCACGGGTTTTGGGTTCGTTGGCGATTGTCGGGTTGATGGTGGGTTTGATGATTGGTCGTTTGACCACTGCGGACCCTGTTGAGCTGCAACAGGTGGAGCCGACGGCCGATGGTCTGCTGGTATGGTTCAACAGCGAACCCAAGCTCCATGGCGAACACATTGATGGCACCGTGGCGCTGTTGTTCGACGCGCTGGGCAAGGCTCAGGGCGGACAACTGAAGGTCAGCGACAAGGATGTGAACTGGCGGGTACGCAAGACCGACGGTGGCTTGCTGCTGAACCTGGTGGCGGCTCGGCCATTGCGCGGTGAATGGTCGGGAGAGAAGGTCGATGGCCGCTGGCGGCTCAAGATCCATCTCCAGGAGCAATAAAAGAGGGAATCCCCGGCCTGCCTGTACCAAGGTTCCCAAAACGGGCTGGGGCTACGGGCGAGTCGCCTCATAAGCCCCGGGTGTAAAGAAGGGAGTTCCCGGCCTGCCTGTACCAGGGCTCCCAAAACGGTTTGAAGCGCGACGCGGATCGCATCAAGCACCCCGGATGTAAAGAAGGGGATTCTCGGCCTGCCTGTACCAAGGTCCCCGAAACTGGGTAGTGATAGAGGTATTGCAGGGGGCGTGCCAACGTTGTTCAGGTGTGCCAAAAAAACTCAGCAAGAAGCGAAAAGCCCCGGGTTACGGGGCTTTTGCGTTTTCAGCGCTTAAGAGTTTTTAAGCAGTGCAGGCGTTTAACGCCTGGGGTTTGTGCGCGGTGCTGGATCGTGGTGCATTGAAGCGGTGCACGTTTTGATCGCGGGCAAGCCCGGCTCCACACTGGATCTTCGGTGTGTTGGAGGGCGCAAATCAGCCCTCGTCGCCCTCGTCATCATCCCCGCCATCGACCTTCATCCCCAGCTCCTTGATCTTGCGGGTCAAGGTATTGCGGCCCCAACCCAGCAATACGGCGGCGTCGCGACGGCGGCCGGCAGTATGCTTGAGGGCGGTTTCGATCATGATCCGCTCAAAGGCCGGCACGGCACTGTCCAGCAGGTTCGACTGGCCGCGTGCCAGCGCCTGGTCAGCCCATTGGCGCAGCGCCTGCTCCCAGTTGGTCACGGGTGCTGAATCCTGCGGTAGGCTCAGCAGTTCCGGCGGCAGGTCGCTGATGTGCACTTCGCGCCCGGACGCCATCACCGTGATCCAGCGGCAGGTGTTTTCCAGCTGACGCACGTTGCCCGGCCATGGCAGGTTCTTCAGGTATTCCTCGGTTTCGGTCTTCAGCAGCTTCGGTTCGACTGCCAGCTCCTGCGCGGCGCGGGCGAGGAAGTGGCGGGCCAGGGTCGGGATGTCTTCGCGGCGGTCCGACATCCGTGGGATATGGATGCGGATCACGTTGAGGCGGTGGAACAAGTCTTCACGGAATTTCCCGGCCTGCACCAGGGCTTCCAGGTTTTGGTGAGTCGCGGCGATGATCCGCACATCGACCTTGACCGGCGTATGCCCGCCGACCCGATAGAACTCGCCGTCCGCCAATACTCGCAGCAAGCGGGTCTGGGTATCGGCCGGCATGTCGCCGATTTCATCGAGAAACAGCGTGCCGCCATCCGCCTGTTCAAAACGGCCACGACGCAGGTTGGCCGCACCTGTGAACGCGCCTTTTTCATGGCCGAACAGCTCGGACTCCATCAAGTCCTTCGGGATCGCCGCCATGTTCAAGGCGATGAACGGCGAAGCCGCCCGTGGGCTGTGCCGGTGCAGGGCGTGGGCCACCAGTTCTTTACCGGTACCGGACTCGCCGTTGATCAGCACGGTGATGTTGGAATGGCTCAAGCGCCCGATGGCGCGAAACACTTCCTGCATTGCCGGCGCTTCACCGATGATTTCCGGGGTGCGGGTCAGGGTTGGCACAACCTCTTGGCCTTGCTGTTCCTGGGCGTGCTGGTTGGCGCGCTTGACCAGCGCGACGGCTTCGTCGACGTCAAACGGCTTGGGCAGGTATTCAAAGGCGCCGCCCTGATAGGAGGCGACAGCGCTGTCCAGGTCCGAATGCGCGGTCATGATGATCACCGGCAAGCGCGGGTGCTGCTCGCGAATTCGCGCCAGCAAGTCCAGGCCACTGGCGCCGGGCATGCGGATGTCGGAGATGATCACGTCGGGCTGTTGGCGGACCAGGCGGCTCATCACCCCGTCGGCGCTGTCGAAGCTCTGGGTGGTCATGCCTTCCTGTTGCAAGGCTTTCTCAAGGACCCAGCGGATGGAGCGGTCGTCATCGACGATCCAGACAGTTTCACTACGGCTCATGTCGATGGGGCTCCTTGTTCCAGTGGCAGGAAGATCGAGAACGTGGTGTGGCCAGGATGGCTTTCACATTCGATCAGGCCCTGGTGCTGGCTGATGATGTTCTGGGTAATGGCCAGGCCCAGCCCGGTACCGTCCGGGCGGCCGCTGACCATGGGGAAGAAGATGGTTTCCTGCAATTGGGCAGGAATGCCTGGACCGTTGTCGATGATCTCGACCTTGGTCACCAGGCGATGGCGCACATGGCCGATGGTGAACTGGCGCAGGGCGCGGGTGCGCAGGCTGATGCGGCCCAGGCGCAGCTCGTTCTGGCTGCTGATGGCCTGCATGGCGTTGCGCACGATATTGAGCACCGCCTGGATCATCTGTTCGCGGTCGATCAAGACGTCGGGAATACTCGGGTCATAGTCGCGCACCAAGGTGATGCAGCCCTGGCTTTCAGCTTCTACCAGATGGCAGACGCGCTCCAGCACTTCATGGACGTTGGTCATCGCAAGCGACGGTAGCTTGTTGGAGCCGAGCATGCGGTCCACCAGGTTACGCAGACGGTCAGCCTCTTCGATGATGACGTTGGTGTAGTCCTTGAGGCTCTCGTCCGGCAGCTCACGGGCCAGCAACTGGGCGGCCCCGCGAATCCCGCCCAGTGGGTTTTTGATCTCATGGGCCAGGCCGCGCACCAGCATTTTGCTGGTTTCCTGCTTGGACAGTTGCGCCTCCTCCTTGGTGATCCGCAGCAGGCGGTCACGAGGATGGACTTCCAGCAGCAGCAAGGTAGTGCCGTTGCTCAGGATGGGTGTAACCGCGTAGTCGACCGTCAGGGTCTGGCCGGTGAGGGCGGTGAGCATCGCTTCGCGTTTGGTGAACGGGTGCGCCTGCTCCACGGCCTGACGCAAGGAACTCAGGGCCTCAGCCGACTCAGTGAACAATTCGCTGATGAACTGCCCATGGCTGCGCTGACCGCTGATGGCCAGCAGCATCTCTGCCGCGGGGTTCATGTACTCAAGACGCAGTTCGTCGTTGAGCAGGATGGTCGCGGTGGTCAGGTTGTCGAGTAGCAAACGGTGCAGTGCGTCGCTGATGGTCATTAGGACCTCTTTTGGAGCAAGGCGCAGGCTTGAGGCATGCGCTGATACAAGGAAAATGCAAAAACCAAACCAAGGCTCCGAAAAGAAGCGTTAAAGCCCTGAAATAAGGGTTTAAGGCGCGAAACTGTAGCGTTCTGCCAACCTAGGCGGGAAGTTTCGAACCAAAATGGGCTGGTCATGTGGGAAGAGTGCAGGGCATCGCACCAATATAGTGCGATTTTGTGAGGGCTGCATGAGGTGTCTACGGGTACTTATCCTTTGTAGATACACAATTGCGCGGTGGCGCGGATCATTGCCAGTTGCCGTAATGGATCAAGGGGTTGATGAACAGCCTTTGCCAGCCACTGTGGGCATTGTGGATCGCTACGCTGGGGGGTGAAGTCTGCCAGTTGTTGCAGCAGGCGCTTTTGCAGTTGATCCAGTTGCGGGCGAATCTGCCCGACCAAGTCCGGACGCGGCGCGTTGGGCGCGTTGCCCTGCAACTGCCAATCGGACAAGTGGGCGTACTGCACCAGTTTGTTCGCCTCAATCTGTGCCGAGAAAAATTGCTCGGCCTGCGCCGGCGCCAGTTTGTAGCCTGCTCCCGTGGACGGTCCTCGACGGGCTTGTGGCTGTCCCATTTGCTCAAGGCCACCTGGTCGGCAATCGCCAGACGTTCGGCGATGCTGTCGAGCAGTGGCGCGATGGTCGTTAACGATAACGCGTAAATATTGAAGAAATGCGGCGTCCTTGAGTTTTTCGTGGGCAAGCCTGCTCCCACAGGGTTTTCGGGCAAAAAAAAGACCTCCCGAAGGAGGCCTTTTTTCGTCACGCCACGTTAAGCAGCGCTACCGGATCAGCAGCTGTAGTACAGCTCATATTCCAGTGGGTGTACGAAGGTACGGACCTTGATTTCTTCTTCGCTTTTCAGGGCGATGTAGGCATCGATAAAGTCGTCGCTGAACACGCCGCCTTTGGTCAGGAACGCACGGCCCTTGTCCAACTCTTCCAGGGCTTCTTTCAGGCTGCCGCACACTTGTGGGATCTCTTTGGCCTCTTCAGGCGGCAGGTCGTACAAGTTTTTGTCGGCGGCGTCGCCTGGGTGGATCTTGTTCTGGATACCGTCCAGGCCGGCCATTACCAGGGCAGCGAAGGCCAGGTATGGGTTGGCTGCTGGATCCGGGAAGCGAGCTTCGATACGGCGAGCGCGAGGGCTGGACACGTAAGGAATACGGATCGAAGCGGAACGGTTGCGAGCCGAGTAGGCCAGCATTACTGGAGCTTCGAAACCTGGGACCAGACGCTTGTAGGAGTTGGTCGACGGGTTGGTGAAGCCGTTCAGGGCCTTACCGTGCTTGATGATGCCGCCGATGAAGTACAGGGCAGTGTCAGACAGGCCGGCATAACCTTCGCCAGCGAAGGTGTTCTTGCCATCTTTGGCGATGGACAGGTGAACGTGCATACCCGAACCGTTATCGCCGTATAGCGGCTTAGGCATGAAGGTAGCGGTACGGCCGTAGGCATCAGCCACGTTGTGTACGCAGTACTTCAGGGTCTGAACTTCGTCAGCCTTGGCAACCAGGGTGTTGAACTTCACACCGATTTCGTTCTGGCCGGCAGTTGCCACTTCGTGGTGGTGAACTTCGATGACCAGGCCCATTTCTTCCATGGCGTTGCACATGGAGGTACGGATTTCGTGGTCGTGGTCGAACGGCGGAACCGGGAAGTAGCCGCCTTTGACGCCTGGACGGTGGCCTTTGTTGCCGCCTTCCACGTCCTGGTCGGACATCCACGAACCTTGTTCGGAGTAGATCTTGAACATCGAGCCCGAGATGTCGGACTTGAACTTCACTTGGTCGAAAATGAAGAATTCTGGCTCCGGGCCTACGAATACGGTGTCACCGATACCGGTCGACTTCAGGTATTCCTCGGCACGCTTGGCGATCGCACGTGGGTCACGGTCATAGCCTTGCATGGTCGAAGGCTCGATCACGTCGCAAACCAGGATCAGGGTTGGCTCTTCGGTGAACGGGTCGAGTACGGCGGTGCTGTCGTCCGGCATCAGGATCATGTCGGAAGCTTCAATGCCTTTCCAGCCAGCAATGGAGGAGCCGTCGAACATTTTGCCTTCTTCGAAGAAGGCGTCATCCAGCGCGTCGCGAGCCGGCATGGTCACGTGGTGCTGAGTGCCTTTGGTGTCCGTGAAGCGCAGATCAATCCATTTGACGTCATGATCTTTGATGAGTTGAACCGACTTCGACATAGTGTCCTCCGGGTGGCTTCGGGCTGGGTAGTGGAGTTAGCCCTTAAATGTGGGTGATGCCGGCGCGAATACTCTGCCAAGGCAACCTGCCTCACAAGAGAGCAAATTGCATGCCAGTGCCCCGCCATGGTTTTTTTACCTCAAAAAGGCCCCTATAAAGGTGCAAAGGGCCAAAGCGGGGGGAAATAACGCACTGCAATGTAGCGCATGAAATCACAAATGCACTTATTTGGTGCGCTAAAAGCCGGCTGCATATTAACTGGTTAAACCTTGAGCGATTTCCGCTATAATCCGCGCCCCCCTTTTTCGGCTGGGCCTGCGCGCACTGTTTTCATGAAATTAATCGTTAAAGTCTTCCCTGAGATCATCATCAAGAGCCGACCGGTACGGATGCGTTTCATCCGTCAATTGGCCAAAAATATCCGTGCCGTGCTCCGCGATCTGGACCCGGCGGTGGTGGTGAGCGGTGTGTGGGACAATATCGAACTGGAAACCCGCATTACAGACCCAAAAGCCTTGAAGGACATGACCGAGCGCCTGAGCTGTGTGCCGGGCATCGCGCATTTCCTGCAGGTCGACGAGTACCCGCTGGGCGACTTCGACGACATCACGGCCAAGTGCAAGCAGCACTACGGCGATGTGTTGGCGGGCAAGGTTTTTTCCGTGCGTTGCAAGCGTGCTGGCAAGCACACCTTCAGCTCCATGGATGTCGAGAAATACGTTGGCAGCCAGCTGCGTCGTCAGTGCGGCGCCGCCGGAATTTCCCTGAAAGAGCCGCAAATCGAAGTGCGGATGGAAATTCGCGACCAACGGTTGTTTGTGATTCACAGCCAGCACGACAGCATCGGCGGTTACCCGCTGGGCGCCCTGGAACAGACCCTGGTATTGATGTCTGGCGGTTTCGATTCCACGGTGGCGGCCTACCAGATCATGCGGCGCGGGCTTATGAGCCACTTCTGCTTCTTTAACCTGGGCGGGCGTGCACATGAACTGGGCGTGATGGAAGTCGCGCATTACATCTGGAAAAAATACGGCAGCTCCCAGCGTGTGCTGTTTGTCAGCGTTCCTTTCGAGGAAGTCCTGGGAGAAATTCTCGGGAAAGTCGATAACAGTCATATGGGCGTAGTATTGAAGCGTATGATGTTGCGCGCTGCGTCCCGAATCGCGGATCGGCTGGAAATCGATGCACTGGTTACCGGTGAAGTGATTTCCCAGGTGTCCAGCCAGACCCTGCCAAACCTGTCGTTGATAGACTCTGTGACCGAAAAGCTGGTGTTGCGCCCGCTGATCGCCAGTCACAAGCAGGACATCATCGACCTGGCGACCCAGATCGGCACGGCGGATTTCGCCAAGCACATGCCGGAATACTGCGGGGTCATTTCGGTGAACCCCAAGACCCACGCCAAGCGCAACCGCGTGGAGTACGAAGAACAACAGTTTGATATGGCGATTCTCGAGCGTGCGCTTGAGAACGCTAAACTGGTGCCGATCGATCGCGTAATCGACGAGTTGGGCCAGGATTTGCAGATCGAAGAAGTCAGCGAGGCTCTAGCCGGTCACATCGTCATCGACATCCGTCACCCGGATGCTGCTGAGGACGAGCCGCTGGAAATCGCTGGCATCGACGTACAAACGTTGCCGTTCTATGCATTGAACGCACGTTTCAAGGAACTGGATGACAGCCGTCAGTACCTGTTGTATTGCGACAAAGGCGTGATGAGTCGCCTGCATGCCCACCATTTGCTCAGTGAGGGGCATGCCAATGTGCGCGTTTATCGACCGAGCTAAGAGCCCGGGGCTGTTCGCCTGTGGTCTGCGTCACCGGCCCCCCGACTCTGCCGTCAAGCTGTAACGGCAAGGCCTGACTCTACTGTTAATCGCTGCCACGACCTGTCAGCACACCGAATCCTCTGATCGAGATACACAAGTGATCGAAAATCTACGCAACATCGCCATCATTGCTCACGTTGACCATGGTAAAACCACCCTGGTAGACAAACTCTTGCGTCAATCCGGCACCCTGGAGCGCAACGAGCTTAACGACGAGCGCGTGATGGACTCCAACGACCAGGAGAAAGAGCGCGGTATTACCATTTTGGCGAAAAACACCGCCATCAACTGGAACGGCTACCACATCAACATCGTGGACACCCCGGGCCACGCCGACTTCGGCGGCGAAGTTGAACGCGTAATGTCGATGGTTGACTCCGTTCTGCTGCTGGTTGACGCTCAAGACGGCCCTATGCCGCAAACCCGTTTCGTGACCAAGAAGGCTTTCGAAGCCGGCCTGCGTCCAATCGTGGTGATCAACAAGGTTGACCGTCCAGGCGCACGTCCGGACTGGGTTCTGGACCAGATTTTTGACCTGTTCGACAACCTTGGTGCTACCGAAGAACAGTTGGACTTCAAAGTTGTCTACGCCTCGGCCCTGAACGGCATTGCCGGTCTGGAACACACCGACATGGCTGAAGACATGACCCCGCTGTATCAGGCCATTGTTGACCACGTCCCGGCTCCACAAGTTGACCGTGACGGCCCGTTCCAGATGCAAATCTCGGCACTGGACTACAACAGCTTCCTGGGTGTTATCGGCGTTGGCCGTATCGCTCGTGGTCGCGTCAAGCCGAACACTCAAGTTGTGGCTATCGACATGGACGGCAAGCGCCGTAACGGTCGTATCCTGAAGTTGATGGGTCACCACGGTCTGCACCGTATCGACGTTGAAGAAGCAGCTGCCGGCGACATCGTCTGCATCAGCGGCTTCGACCAGCTGTTCATCTCCGACACTCTGTGCGACCCACTGAATGTTGAAGCGATGAAGCCGCTGACCGTTGACGAACCAACCGTTTCGATGACCTTCCAGGTAAACGACTCACCTTTCTGCGGTAAAGAAGGCAAGTTCGTCACCAGCCGTAACATCAAGGAACGTCTGGACAAGGAATTGCTGTTCAACGTTGCTCTGCGCGTTGAAGAAGGCGATACCGCCGACAAGTTCAAAGTCTCCGGCCGTGGTGAGCTGCACCTCTCGGTACTGATCGAAACCATGCGTCGCGAAGGCTTCGAAATGGGTGTTGGTCGTCCGGAAGTGATCATTCGTCTGGTTGACGGCGTTAAGCACGAACCGTACGAAAACGTGACCATCGACCTGCCGGAAGAATCCCAGGGCGCGATCATGGAACAGATCGGTATCCGTAAAGGCGACCTGACCAACATGGTTCCGGATGGCAAGGGCCGTGTGCGCCTTGAGTACAACATCCCAGCTCGTGGCCTGATCGGTTTCCGTAACGAGTTCCTGACCCTGACCTCCGGTGCAGGCATCCTGACCTCGATCTTCGACCGTTACGACGTGATGAAGTCCGGCGACATGTCCGGCCGTCAAAACGGCGTGCTGGTTTCGGTTGCTACCGGTAAGGCTCTGACTTACTCGCTGGAAACCCTGCAAGCTCGCGGCAAACTGTTCCTGGGTCACGGTGAAGACGTGTACGAAGGTCAAATCGTCGGCATCAACAGCCGCGACAACGACCTGGGCGTTAACCCAACCAAAGGCAAGAAGCTCGACAACATGCGTGCTTCGGGTAAAGACGAAACCATCGCTCTGGTTCCGCCTATCCGCTTCACCCTGGAGCAGGCTCTGGAATTCGTTCAAGAAGACGAATTGTGCGAAGTCACTCCTAAGTCCATCCGTCTTCGCAAGAAGATCCTGGGCGAAAGCGAGCGTACCCGCGCTGCGAAGAAGTCCGGTAACTAAGTTATTTAGTTAGCGGGCAAAAAAAACGCCCCCGACCGCAAGGTCGGGGGCGTTTTTGTTTGTCTGGGCTTTATGGTCGGTGAATACCTTGATCCCTCGCCACAAGGTATCGGTTTAGAACTTTTCCAGAACCCGAACCTTGGTATCGCGCACCACTTCCTTGGGCTTGTACGCACAATACCCAGGCCGCGGGCCAATCTTGGGGTGATTGCGGCAAGTATCCGGACGCTTGTCATAAATAGTACAAAAGCGGCTTTTACGATCCAGGTACAGGCAATCGTTATTGCTCATGCGCTGCAGGGTGAAGATCTCGGACTTCTGGTTATAGCGCTCGACGATCCCTTCCTTCTGCAAACGCTTGGCGATGTTCTTTGGCGGATCACCGCGCTCGAACTCATCGACGATGCCAATGCGGATCAAATCCTTGATCTTCACCTCAACTGGCAGCGTGCAGCAGCTGGACACGCAGCCGCCGCACATATGGCTGGAGTACTTCTGCCAAGTCTCGAGACGGTCGAGTTCGGCGGCGGCAATCAGTTGAGGCTTCATCAGGTTTCCAAGAGGGGCTTTGTCCGGGCGCGGGATCATACCGGCATTGGTGGTTTTTTGAACAATATTTCGAAGCTTTCGGCTCAAAGGGCGTTCGGGCACGGCCCCTGCATCCTTTTCGGTAAATGCGAATGAATTAAAAAACTGCCGAACCAGAGCGTCTGCGGTGGGTCAGACCGACTAGGCTCTAGCAACTCCTTCTATCTCGCCCGAGGTCGCATCAATGTCTCAGGAACCGCTTGTACGAGAAGCAGAGGTAGCCGCATTCCGCGATGCTGTCTTGACCAAACTCACCTACGCGGTGGGCAAGGACCCGGATCACGCGTTCGATCATGACTGGTTTGAAGCCATTGCCCTGGCTGCCCGGGACCATATGGTGGAACACTGGATGGATCACACCCGCAACATTTACCGCAAGGGCCAGAAGCGGGTCTATTACCTCTCCCTCGAATTCCTTATCGGCCGCCTGCTCTACGATAGCCTGAGCAACCTCGGCCTGCTGGACGTGGCGCGCGAAGCGATGAGCGAGTTGGGCGTGGACATGGAGCGCATTCGCCTGCTGGAGCCCGATGCGGCCCTTGGCAACGGTGGTCTTGGCCGTCTGGCGGCGTGCTTTATGGAAAGCATGTCGACCCTGGGCATTGCTGGCCACGGTTATGGCATTCGTTATGAACACGGCTTGTTCCGCCAGGCGATTGTCGATGGCTGGCAGCAGGAACAGACCGAGCGCTGGCTGGATTTTGGCAACCCTTGGGAGTTCGAGCGGGCGGAAGTGATTTACCCCATTGGTTTTGGTGGCAGCGTGGAAACGGTGCTGGACGCGTCCGGCAAGTCGATCCAGGTCTGGTCGCCCAATGAGACCGTGCGCGCGGTGGCTTACGACACGCCAGTGGTCGGCTGGCGTGGTGCCAGCGTCAACACCCTGAGGCTGTGGCGTGCGCGAGCGGTGGAAGATTTGCACCTTGAGCGCTTCAACGCGGGCGACCACCTGGGTGCTGTCGCTGAAGTGGCGCGGGCCGAAAGCATCTCCCGAGTGCTCTACCCGGCAGACAGCACCGAGGCGGGGCAGGAACTGCGCCTGCGCCAGGAATACTTTTTCGTCTCCGCCTCGCTGCAGGACCTGCTGCGCCGCCACAAGAACATGCACGGCTCGGTACTGAGCCTGGGCGAACACGCGGCGATCCAACTCAATGACACCCACCCGTCCATCGCCGTGGCCGAGTTGATGCGCCAACTGGTGGACTTGCACGACATAGCCTGGGATGCGGCCTGGCAGGTCACCGTCGAAACGCTGTCTTACACCAACCATACCTTGCTTCCCGAAGCCCTGGAAACCTGGCCCGTGGGCCTGATGGAACGCATGCTGCCTCGGCACATGCAGATCATTTACCTGATCAACGCCCAGCACATCGACTCGCTGCGGGCCAAGGGCATCCACGATTTCGACGTGCTGCGCGCTGTCTCACTGATCGAAGAAGACAACGGCCGCCGCGTGCGCATGGGCAACCTGGCGTTTCTGGGTTCCCACAGCGTTAATGGCGTATCCGGTTTGCACACGCAATTGATGCGCAGCACGGTGTTTTCCGAGATGCACAAGCTTTACCCGGACCGGATCAACAACAAGACCAACGGCATCACCTTTCGCCGCTGGTTGTACCAGGCCAACCCCAAGCTCACGGCGATGTTGGTCGAGGCATTAGGCCCGGATATTCTCGACACTTGCGAGCAGCGCCTGGTGGAGTTGGAAACCTTCGCCGAGAAACAAGCGTTTCGCAAAGCCTTCGCCGAACAGCGCCTGCACAGTAAAAGGGCATTGGCCGACATCATTCATGAGCGCCTGGGGATTTCGGTCAACCCGGCGGCGATGTTCGATGTGCAGGTCAAGCGCATCCACGAATACAAGCGCCAACTGTTGAACCTGCTGCACACCGTCGCTCTGTACCAGGCGATCCGTGCCGAGCCGGAAACCGACTGGGTGCCACGGGTGAAGATCTTCGCCGGCAAGGCGGCGGCCAGTTATCACCAGGCCAAGTTGATCATCAAGCTGACCAACGACATCGCCCGTACCGTCAACAACGACCCGACCGTGCGCGGCCTGCTCAAGGTGGTGTTCCTGCCCAACTACAACGTCAGCCTGGCGGAAAGCATCATTCCCGCTGCCGACCTGTCGGAGCAGATATCCACCGCCGGCTTCGAGGCGTCGGGCACCAGTAACATGAAGTTTGGCCTCAACGGCGCGCTGACCATCGGCACGATGGATGGTGCCAACGTCGAGATGCACGAGCGTGTGGGTGCCGAACACATGTTTATCTTCGGCCTCAGCGCCCAGCAGGTAGAAGCGCGCAAACACGCCGGCGAGTTCAGCGCAGGGCCGGAAATTGCCGCGTCCCATCGCTTGAGCGATGTGCTGCAAGCGATCCGTGGCGGGGTATTCTCGCCGGATGATCCGGGTCGTTATGCCGGCTTGATCGATTCTTTGATCGACTACGACCGCTTCCTGGTATGCGCCGACTTCGATTCCTATTGGGATGCTCAGGCGCGAGTCGAGGCCCATTGGCACGACTCCAAGGAATGGTGGCGCTCGGCGGTGCTTAATACCTCGCGGATGGGCTGGTTCTCATCCGACCGGACCATCAGGGAGTACGCAACAGATATCTGGAAAGCGTTGGATTAGCCTCCTTGTGGAGCGAGGGGACGCCTAGTTCTTGCTCGCGAAAAACGTTAACGATTATGCGTGCATTCTGAATAAACGTGTCGTCCTCAGGTTCTTCGCGAGCAAGCTCGCTCCTACAGATATACTAAGCGCCAGCTTTGCCCGCCTCGGGCTGCTTAGGGATATCGACCATGCAATGGATTTTCATGCTGATTGGCCTGGTGCTCGGCTGGACACTCGATGAGTCGTTCAGTGATGCGGGCATTGGTGCGCTGCTGGGGTTGGGTATTGGCCAGGCGATTCGCCTGTCGATGCTGGCTTCGCGCACCGACGAGCAGGGCCGTCAGTTGGAGACCTCCCAAAAGGCGTTTGAGTCTCTGGAACAACGCCTGGCGCAGTTGGAAAAACCTGAGGCTGTGCTGGTTGCACCCAGTGTATTGGTTGAACCCTCGATTTCCGAGCCGCCACCTTTGCCGACAGCTCCCGAGCTGGTCTGGGAACTGCCCATCGAGTTGGAGCCGGTCTATTCAGCGGCGGCTGAGCCAAGCCGTCCGTTGCCGGATGATGCCTGGAAACCTGCGCCGGCGATGCAACCTGCTGCGCCCGTCATCTCCCGTGGCCCCAACCTGATCGAGCGCGCCATCAGCGGCGCGCGCAGCTGGCTGTTTGGCGGCAATACGGTGCTGCGGGTCGGCGTGGTGTTGTTGTTCCTTGGCCTGGCCTTTTTGCTGCGCTACGCCACCGAAGGCATGGTCGTCCCGGTGGAGCTGCGCTACGCCGGGGTTGCCGCCTGTGCCGTGGGCCTGCTCGGCCTGGGTTGGTGGCTGCGGCTGCGCAACAGCAACTACGGGTTGATGCTGCAAGGCACCGGCATCGCCGTGTTGTACCTGACGGTGTTCGCCGCCATGCGTTTGCATCCGCTGCTCGATCCCGGTGCCGCACTCGGTTTGCTGGTCGCGGTGACCGTGTTCTCGGCGATTCTGGCAATCACCCAGGACGCCCTCGGCCTGGCCTGCGCTGCTGCCCTTGGCGGGTTTGCCGCGCCGATCCTCACCTCGACCGGCGCCGGCAACCATGTGGCATTGTTCAGCTACTTCGCCCTGCTCAACGCCGGCATCCTCGCCATTGCCTGGTTCAAGGCCTGGCGCTTGCTCAACCTGATTGGCTTTGTCGGCACCTTCGGCATTGGCTTCGCCTGGGGCATGCGCTCCTATACGCCTGAGCTGCTGTGGAGCACCGAACCGTTCCTGATTCTATTTTTCCTGATGTACCTGGCCATCGGCCTGTTGTTCGCCCGGCGCAAATTGCTGGAGATGACCGACGCTCCCGAGGATGAAAGCCGTGGCGCGTTGCTGCGTTGGTCGGCGGCCAAGGGTGACTATGTTGACGGCAGCATGCTGTTTGGTCCGCCGCTGGTGGGCTTTGGCTTGCAGTTTGCGCTGGTGCAGCACCAGGAATTTGCCGCCGCCTTCAGCGCGTTGGCGTTGGGCATTATTTATATGGGGTTGGCGCGTCTGCTCAGCGGCGGCCGCGCCTTGCTGCTGGCGCAAACCTGCCTGGCGCTGGGGGTGATCTTTGCCAGCCTGGCGATTCCTCTCGGGCTGGATGCGCGTTGGACGGCAGCGGCTTGGGCTGTCGAGGGCGCTGGGATTTTCTGGCTCGGCTTGCGCCAGCAACGACCATTGGCGCGGGTGTTTGGCTTGCTGTTGCAGATCGGTTCGGCGGTGGCGTTCCTCAGTGAACTACGGGTCGGCGACAACAGCCTACTGGACGGTGCGCCATTGGGTGCATTGCTGTTGGGGGCGGCGTTGTTGTTCAGTTTCTATCAACTGCGCAAGGCCCCGTTGGAGCAGGCTTCAGGTTGGGAGCGTCAGGGTTTGCCGGTACTGGCCAGTGTCGGCCTGGGCTTTGTGTATTTGCTCGCGCCACTGCTGCTGTCGACCCACGGTACTGCCATCAGTTGGGCGCTGGCCGGCCTGGTGACGTTGTTTGTGGGCCTGCGCATTGGCTCGCGCACGTTCCTGTTCAGCGCATTTGCCGTGCAACTGCTGGGCGGCGCACTGTTTTTGCTGCGCCTGCAAGGCGCCAGCGCAGACTCGGCGGCAGTGTTCAATGCCGGTTGGAGCGGATTACTCACGGCCTCGCTGATCGGCCTGGCCCTGGTGGGCGGCATGCTGCTGGCGGCGCGTGACGATAGGGTGCGCAGCGATGTGCGTTTGTTGCGAGGCCTGTCGGTGGTGCTGTTGGCCGGATTGGTGCTGATCAATCTGGCGGTGCTATTTGTATTGCCATGGCAGACCGCCAGCGGCGTGTGGGCGGCTAGCGGTTTGTTGATCATTTGGTTGAGCCTGTACCTGCAACAGCGGGTCAGCTTTGTCTTCGGGCTGTTGCTGCAAGTGATTGGCGGTGGATCGTTTCTGTTGGCGGCGCCGGACCTGCTCGGACCGTTGACCAGCGAAGGCTTGCGGCCTCTGGGCCATAGCGGTTTCTGGACGCCGATGGTGCTGGGGCTGGCGGCGCTGGTGGGCGCCTGGCGTTTGCAGCGCGGCCTGCATGCGCCGGTGTTCGAGGCATTGAAGTTGCAGCGCCTGTCGGACCTGCTACTGGTGTGGGGTGCGGCCTGGTGGGCGTTGGCGTTGATCGGCGAAGTGCTGCGCTTCGCGCCGCTGGCGCTGCAAGGCACCTTGCTGTTGGCTGTAGCGGCGCTGAGCGTGGCGATCTGGGCGGTGTTGGCCTTGCGTCTGCAATGGGCCTCGCTGGGATGGTTGTGCACGCTGCTGATTCCAGCAGCCGGCGTGGTGTTGCTGGCGTCCTGGCATTCGCGCTATCACCCGGCTGCGGATTTTGCCTGGCTTGCCTGGGTCGCGGTGTTCGCCGTGCACTTTGTCTCGCTGCGGCGCCTGGCGCTGACACTGCCGGAAAAAGCCCTGGGCGCGGCACATGTGCTTGGCTGCTGGTTGCTGATCGGCGTGCTGGCGCTGGAGCTGCGTTACGGTCTGTTGCTACTGTCCGAGCAGTACAACGCCTGGCGCTGGCTGGGTTGGGCGATCCTGCCGAGTCTGTATCTGGTGCTGGCCGCCGCGCCGCGCAGTTGGCCGTGGCCGGTGTCGGCTTATCCTCGCCAATACCGTTTCTACGCGGCGCTGCCTCTGGCGGTGCTGATGCTTGGCTGGTTCTGGCTGGCCAATATCTTCAGCGACGGGACTGCCGAGCCGCTGCCTTACGTGCCGTTGCTCAATCCGCTGGATTTGGGCCTGCTGTTTGCGCTGCTGGGCGTCTACCTGTGGGCACGCAGCGCGGTTCCACACATGGGGCCACGTGGCGAGCAGATTGCCCAGGGAATCGCTGGAGTCTCGCTGTTCGCCTTCTTCACCGCGCTGGTGATGCGCACCGCTCACCATTGGAGTGGTGTGCCGTTCCATCTGGATGTGTTGCTGGAGTCGATGCTGGTCCAGGCCGGCTTGTCGATTGTCTGGACCCTGATTGCTCTGAGCCTGATGATCGGCGGCCACCTGCGCCATCGCCGGGAAGTCTGGCTGATCGGCGCGGCGCTGATTGCCGTGGTGGTCGCCAAATTGTTCTTCGTCGAACTGAGCAACCGTGGCGGTCTGGCGCGGATCGTGTCGTTTATCGGTGTGGGTGGGCTGTTACTGGTGGTGGGTTATTTCGCACCGCTGCCGCCCAAGCGCGCCGAACCTGTGATTGAAACTCAAGGAGCTTCCTCTTGATCGGTAAGCTGAGCGTGGCGGTATTGGGCCTGTGTATGACGTTATCCGCATGGGCTCGGGAAGCGCCCGCCGACTTCACCACCCAGGTGCCGCTAACCGTCAGCGGCGAAGGCCCATGGTATCGACTTGAATTACCGCTGGCAGTGCAACTGAGCGCCCGGCAGGTCGACCTCAGCGATATGCGTGTATTCAACGCTGCCGGCGAACCCCAGGCCTACGCCCTGGCACGGGAGTCTGCGCAACGCAGCGAAAGTCGCAGCCTCACCAATGTGAAGTGGTTCCCGCTGTATGCCTTGGCCGATGCCAGCGAAACGGTACCCAGCGTACGCGTGCAGTCGAGCGCCAGCGGCACTCTGGTGGAGGTGCAACCCGCGAGCCAGGTGGAAGCCGGCGAAGAAGTGCTGCGCGGCTGGTTGCTCGACGCCAGTGCGATCAAGAGGCCGTTGCAGCAATTGATCCTCGACTGGACCAGCGAGCGCGACGGCTTTCAGCGTTTCAGCATCGAAGCCAGTGATGATTTGCAGCACTGGCAATCCTGGGGCGAAGGGCAGGTGGCACGGCTGGCGTTTGCCGACGAACGGGTCGAGCAGCATGAAGTCGGCTTGCCGGGGCAATCGGCCCGTTATCTTCGGTTGTTGTGGAAAGGCCAGGCGGCGCCGACGTTGACGTCTGTCCAACTGCAAAGCACCAGCAGCCTGCCCTTGCCCTTGGTGTGGTCCCAGCCTCTGGCGGGCAACCGCCTGAAGACGGGCGAATACAGCTGGCAGTTACCCGCCGGGCTGAACGTTGAGCGCTTGCGCATTCAACTGCGTCAGTCCAACAGCCTGGCGCCCGTGACCTTGTACGGGCGCCGTGAAAGCAGTCAGGCCTGGCAGCCATTGAGCAGCGGCTTGCTCTACCGGCTGACGCAGAATGGCCAGGAAGTGGTGCAGGACGAGTTGCAGTTACCGGGGCAGACCGTTCAACAGCTCAAGCTTGAAGTGGACGAGCGGGGCGGTGGCCTGGGCGCTGAGGCGCCAGCGTTGACCTTTGCGGTGAGGGCCACGCAATTGGTGTTCCTGGCGCGGGGCGAGCCGCCGTTTACCCTGATGCTGGGCAACCCTTCAGTGAAAGCGGCCAACTTGCCGTTGTCGACGCTGATTCCCGATTACAGCGCAAAGCGCCTGGCCAGTTTGGGTCAGGCCAGGATGGTTGGGGAGCTGGTAGTCAACTCCACTGTCGCACCTGCGCCAACGGGGACGAACTGGAAGAAGATAGGCTTATGGGCCGTGCTGCTGCTGGGCGTGGCGGCTCTGGGGGCGATGGCCAACAGTTTGTTGCGCAAGCCTCCGGCCAAGTCTTGACGCAGGCTCTGCATGAACTCTATCGGCGTTATCTCGTCTGATAGGAGGAAATACGCCCCGACTCGCGCTAAACTGCGCGGGTTTTTAGCCCCCCCCATTCTCCGGAGCCGTCCATGTCCCGCGTTACCCTGAGTCGCTATTTGATCGAGCAGACCCGCAGCAACAACACGCCTGCCGATCTGCGCTTCCTTATCGAAGTGGTGGCGCGTGCTTGCAAGGAAATCAGCCACGCCGTCTCCAAAGGCGCGCTGGACGGCGTCCTGGGCAGCATGGGCACTGAAAACGTACAAGGCGAAGTGCAGAAGAAGCTCGACGTGATTTCCAACGAAATCCTGCTTGAAGCCAACGAATGGGGTGGTCACCTGGCCGGCATGGCGTCCGAAGAAATGGACAATGCCTACCAGATCCCGGGCAAATACCCGAAAGGCGCCTACCTGCTGGTGTTCGACCCATTGGACGGCTCGTCGAACATTGACGTCAACGTGTCGGTCGGCACCATCTTCTCGGTACTGCGTTGCCCGAACGAATACCTGACCCAGAACGAAAACCTCAACGAAAAAGCCTTCCTGCAGCCAGGCACCCAGCAAGTGTGTGCCGGTTACGCGATCTACGGCCCGCAGACGATGCTGGTGCTGACCCTGGGCGACGGCGTCAAAGGTTTCACCCTGGACCGCGAAATGGGTAGCTTCGTACTGACCCACGAAGACATCAAGATTCCGGAAGACACCCAGGAATTCGCGATCAACATGTCCAACCAGCGTCATTGGGAAGCGCCGGTGCAGCGTTACGTCAAGGAGCTACTGGAAGGCGAAACTGGCCCGCTGAAAAAGGACTTCAACATGCGTTGGGTCGCCGCCATGGTTGCCGATGTACACCGTATCCTGACCCGTGGCGGCCTGTTTATGTACCCGCGCGACAGCCGCGAGCCGTCCAAGCCAGGCAAACTGCGCCTGATGTACGAAGCTAACCCGATGTCGTTCCTGGTCGAGCAGGCTGGTGGTGTCTCCACCGACGGCCATCAGCGCATTCTCGACATCCAGCCGGAGGGCCTGCACCAGCGTGTGGCGGTATTCCTCGGTTCGAAAGAAGAAGTGGAACGTGTGACCGGTTACCACAAGGACTGATTTTTAAGGTCGGTCTTGAGCTAACAAAAAGCCCCGAAACGTTTCAGCGTTTTCGGGGCTTTTTTGTTTTTGCTTGTCGGGAACCAGATACCCCTTTTCCCTTCTAAGCTTCTGGCAGATACCCACGCTGCTTCGTCTCTCCAGGAGTTATTCCATGTCGTTACGCCGTCTCGCCCTGTTGTGTTTTTGCGTGCTGCTGGCCGCTTGCAGCAAGGTCACCCAGGAAAATTACGCGAAGCTGTCGGCAGGAATGCCCAAGGCCGAGGTGGAATCGCTGCTGGGTAAGCCGACTGATTGTTCCGGCGCGCTGGGCATGTCCAGCTGCACATGGGGCGACAAAAACAGCTTTATCAGCGTGCAATACGCCGGTGACAAAGCTCTGATGTTTTCCGGGCAAGGCCTGAAGTAAACCGGGGCGCAAGCCTGCGGGAGAAAAACAATGATGCGTTTTGTTCTATACCTCTGCGCCAGCCTGTTTTTGGCGGGCTGCGCCAGCCATTCTGGCGATGATCTTCAACCCAAGACCGTTGGCAGCGTCAACCTCAAGCGTTACCAGGGCACCTGGTATGAGCTGGCTCGATTGCCGATGTATTTCCAGCGTAACTGTGCGCAGTCCGAAGCCCGTTACTCCCTGCTGCCCGACGGCAATATGGCGGTGTATAACCGTTGCCTGACCGAAGACTGGAAGTGGGAAGAAGCCAAGGGCACAGCCACGCCGCAGGTCGAAGGCAAGACTGACAAGCTTTGGGTCGAGTTCAATAACTGGTTTACCGCACTGCTACCGGGCATCGCCAAGGGTGATTACTGGGTGCTGTACATCAGCGATGACTACAAGACTGCCATCGTCGGTAGCCCGAGCCGGCGCTACATGTGGCTGCTGTCACGCACACCGACGGTCAGCGCCGAAACCCGTGAAGACCTGCTGAGCAGGGCACGGCAACAGGGTTACGACACCACCCGCTTGATCTGGCGCACGTCGGACAAGCAGATGGCGAAGACTTCGCAGTAAATAAAAAAACGCCGCCTGATTCAGGCGGCGTTTTTTTCAGCCCAGTAAATCCCGCAACACCTGGGTAAATGCCCGGCTGCTGTCTTCTTCGCCAGCATGGCGCCCGTCGCGAATCACCCACTGGCCGTTGACCAGCACATCCCGCACTTGCCGATCACCGCCGGCAAACAACCAACGATTGAGAATCGCGTCTTCATGGGCTGTCGCCAGGTACGGGTCGTTGCCGTCCAGCACCAGCCAATCGGCACGTTTGCCGACTTGCAGTTTGCCAATCGGCTGCCCCAGTGCCTCGGCGCCGCCGTCCAGCGCGGCCTCGTAAAGCGTGCGGCCGACCATCGGCTGATCACTGCGGTACAGCCGGTTACGCCGCTGATCTCGAAGGCGCTGGCCATATTCCAGCCAACGCAATTCTTCCACTACGCTCAGCGAGACATGGCTGTCGGAGCCAATGCCCATGCGCCCACCCTGAGCGAGGAAGTCCACCGCCGGAAAAACCCCATCGCCCAGGTTGGCTTCGGTAGTCAGGCACAAACCGGCAATCGCCCGGCTCCTGGCCATCAATGTCACTTCTTCCGGGTTGGCGTGGGTAGCGTGTACCAGGCACCAGCGTTGATCGACTTCGGTGTTTTCATACAGCCATTGCAGAGGGCGGCGACCGCTCCAGCTCAGGCAGTCGTCGACTTCCTTCTGCTGTTCGGCGATGTGGATATGCACCGGGCACGCCTTGTTGCTGGCGGCCAATACGTCGCTGATTTGTTGTGGTGTTACCGCACGCAACGAGTGGAAGCACAGGCCCAGGTGCTGCGCCGGTTGTGCCGCCAGTTGCGATTGCAGGCGCGCTTGCAGCTGCAGGTAATTCTCGGTGCTGTTGATAAAACGGCGCTGGCCTTCATTGGGTGCCTGGCCGCCAAAACCGGAATGGCTGTACAGCACCGGCAGCAAGGTCAGGCCGATGCCCGCGCTTGCCGCTGCCTGGCTGATCTGCAGCGCCAGTTCAGCCGGGTCGGCGTAGGGCCGGCCGTCGACATCGTGGTGGACGTAATGAAATTCGGCCACCGAGGTGTAACCGGCCTTGAGCATCTCGATATACAACTGGCGGGCGATGATCTGCAACTGATCGGGGCTGATCTTGCCGACCATCCGATACATCAGGTCGCGCCAGGTCCAGAAGCTGTCATTGGGGTTGCCGGCCACTTCCGCCAGCCCGGCCATGGCCCGCTGGAACGCATGGGAGTGCAGGTTCGGCATGCCCGGCAACAGCGGGCCTCTGAGCCGCTCGGCGCCGTCTGCGCTGGCGTTGGCCTCAACTTTTGTCAGCAGGCCATCGGTGCTGACTTCAAGACGTACATCATTGGCCCATCCATTAGGCAGCAGCGCGCGCTCGGCAAAGAAAGCGGACATGGTTCAAGCACCCCATCGTGTGTTATTTGTATATACATATACAGACGTTTGCCTGCTCGGTAAACTCCGGCAAGCTAGGCTTCTTTTTTCACCTGCAAGGATTTCCTGTGCCGACTCCGCCCGCCAAGTCTCCGCTGGCTGCCCACATGGACGAAAGTCCGGCGCCCTTGTATGCCCGCGTCAAACAGATGATCAGCCAACAGATCCTCAGCGGAAACTGGCCGCCGCACTACCGCGTTCCGTCTGAAAGCGAGCTGGTGAGCCAATTGGGTTTCAGCCGCATGACCATCAACCGTGCCCTGCGGGAAATGACCGTCGAAGGCCTGCTGGTGCGCATGCAGGGCGTCGGCACCTTTGTCGCCGAGCCCAAGAGCCAGTCGGCCTTGTTTGAAGTGCACAACATTGCCGATGAAATCGCCTCCCGCGGCCACCGCCACACCTGCAAGGTCATCACCTTGGGCGAAGAGGCCGCCGGTTCCGAACGTGCCGTGGCCCTGGATATGCGCGAAGGGCAGAAGGTCTTCCACTCGCTGATCGTGCATTACGAAAACGATATTCCGGTGCAAATCGAAGATCGTTTCGTCAACGCCCAGGTGGCGCCGGACTACCTGGCCCAGGATTTCACCTTGCAAACCCCTTACGCGTACCTCAACCAGGTGGCGCCGCTGACCGAAGGCGAGCACGTGGTCGAAGCGATCCTCGCTGATGCCCAGGAATGCAAGCTGCTGCAGATCGAAGCTGGCGAGCCGTGCCTGCTGATCCGCCGTCGCACCTGGTCCGGCCGCCAGCCGGTGACCGCCGCCCGTTTGATCCACCCCGGCTCTCGTCACCGCCTGGAAGGACGTTTCAGTAAATGAGTTCGATGAAAGTCTGGCGCGCCACTGATTACGTACGCATGCCGTGGAAGAACGGCGGCGGTAGCACCGAAGAGATCACCCGTGATGCGGGTGAGGGTCTGGACGGTTTTGGCTGGCGCCTGTCGATTGCCGATATCGGTGAGTCGGGCGGGTTCTCCACCTATGCCGGGTATCAGCGGATCATTACGGTGCTGCAAGGAGCGGGCATGGTGCTGACGGTGGATGGCCAGGATACGCATGGGTTGTTACCGCTTGATCCGTTCCCGTTCAAGGGTGAAAGCCAGGTGTCCTGCAAGTTGGTGGGCGGGCCGATCCGCGATTTCAACCTGATCTATTCACCGCAGCGCTATCAGGCGCGGTTGCAGTGGATGGATGGGGCGCAGCGCTTCTTTAGTGAGGCGCAGACCGTGCTGGTGTTCAGTGTGGCGGATGAAGTGGCGGTGCTTGGTGAGGTGTTGGGCCGGCACGATTGCCTGCAATTGGACGGTAACGCTGGCCTGTTGGACGTCAGCGTCGCCGGCCGCTGCTGCGTCATCGAACTGACTGCACGCGGTTAAAAATGTGGGAGCGAGCAAGCCCGCTCCCACAGTTGCTTTCCGTTGGTCTCTCGATCTGTTTCCAGGCTCCGCACCAACTTGTTACCGAATGCCCCAGCATGGCGCAAAGCCCTGCCCTGGTAACAATCCTCCCTCGCTTTAAAAAGTCACTGTAAAAAACTTCATCAAGCCGCCAAGCCTTATTTTCCAAGGCTTGCGCGGCTGTTCGAAAAAAATCTACAACCCTCCCCATCCAAGTTGGCCGCTTGATTGCATATGCTTGTATGTACAAGTAAAGATGTGTGCGTAAGAGTCCATGAACATCCTCTTCGCACCAATCATGTTCGCGCATTGATCGTTGAGGAGTTTTTCGTGACTGATTTTTCCGAGGCTAAGCCTACAAAGTACCGTGACGTCGAAATCCGCGCTGCTCGCGGTAACACGCTCACCGCCAAAAGCTGGCTGACCGAAGCGCCGCTGCGCATGCTGATGAATAACCTTGACCCGCAAGTGGCCGAAAACCCGAAAGAGCTGGTGGTATACGGCGGCATCGGCCGTGCGGCGCGCAACTGGGAATGCTACGACCAGATCGTCGAAAGCCTGACCAACCTCAATGACGACGAAACCCTGCTGGTGCAATCCGGCAAACCGGTTGGCGTATTCAAGACCCACAGCAACGCCCCACGCGTACTGATCGCCAACTCCAACCTGGTGCCGCACTGGGCCAGTTGGGAACACTTCAACGAACTGGATGCCAAGGGTCTGGCCATGTACGGCCAGATGACTGCGGGCAGCTGGATCTACATCGGCAGCCAGGGCATCGTCCAGGGCACTTACGAAACCTTCGTCGAAGCCGGTCGCCAGCATTACAACAATGACCTCAAGGGTCGTTGGGTTCTGACCGCAGGCCTTGGTGGCATGGGCGGCGCTCAGCCTCTGGCTGCAACCCTGGCCGGCGCTTGCTCGCTGAACATTGAATGCCAGCAGGTCAGCATCGATTTCCGTTTGAACAGCCGCTATGTCGACGAGCAAGCCACTGACCTCGACGATGCTCTGGCCCGTATCGCCAAATACACCAAGGAAGGCAAGGCAATTTCCATTGCCCTGCTCGGCAACGCGGCTGAAATTCTGCCGGAGCTGGTCAAGCGTGGCGTGCGTCCAGACATGGTTACCGACCAGACCAGCGCCCACGATCCGCTCAACGGTTACCTGCCGGCTGGCTGGACTTGGGACGAATACCGCGCTCGCGCCAAGACCGAGCCTGCTGCTGTGATCAAAGCCGCCAAGCAATCGATGGCCGTGCACGTTAAAGCGATGTTGGACTTCCAGAAAATGGGCGTACCGACTTTCGACTACGGCAACAACATCCGTCAGATGGCGCAAGAAGAAGGCGTGGAAAACGCTTTCGACTTCCCGGGTTTCGTACCGGCTTACATCCGTCCGCTGTTCTGCCGTGGCATCGGCCCGTTCCGTTGGGCTGCACTGTCGGGTGATCCGCAAGACATCTACAAAACCGATGCCAAAGTAAAAGAGCTGATCCCCGACGACGCTCACCTGCACAACTGGTTGGACATGGCCCGCGAGCGCATTGCGTTCCAGGGGCTGCCGGCGCGTATCTGCTGGGTTGGCCTGGGCCAGCGTGCCAAGTTGGGTCTGGCATTCAACGAAATGGTGCGCAGCGGTGAGCTGTCGGCGCCTGTCGTAATCGGTCGCGACCACCTGGACTCTGGCTCGGTTGCAAGCCCGAACCGTGAAACCGAATCCATGCAGGACGGTTCCGACGCTGTGTCCGACTGGCCACTGCTCAACGCTTTGCTCAACACCGCCAGCGGTGCGACCTGGGTCTCACTGCACCACGGCGGCGGCGTCGGCATGGGCTTCTCCCAGCACTCGGGGATGGTGATTGTTTGTGACGGTACCGATGAAGCGGCTGAGCGTATTGCCCGCGTACTGCACAACGACCCGGCCACCGGGGTGATGCGTCACGCCGACGCTGGTTACCAGATCGCTATTGATTGCGCCAAGGAGCAGGGCCTGAACCTGCCGATGATCAAGTAACCAAAGTGGCATAGCCCGTTTTCTGAACACTTGATCCTGCCGGTAGAGCAGGGCGCTGCACCAACAACAAGCGGGCTGCTGGCACAAGCCTGATGGGACGTGGACAAGGCAGGATGCCTTTTGACTGCCGTAATCCATTTCATGATTGGGAGCGTCACACAATGAAAATGAATAAGACCCTGCTGACCACGTTGTTCGCCACAAGCTTGTTGGCCAGCGCTGGTGCCACTCAGGCAGCAGGCTGGTGCGAGTCGGGCAAGCCGGTGAAATTCGCCGGCCTGAACTGGGAAAGCGGCATGTTGCTGACCGATGTCCTGCAAATCGTCCTGGAAAAAGGCTACAACTGCAAAACCGACAGCCTGCCGGGCAACTCCATCACCATGGAAAACGCCCTCGGCAGCAATGACATTCAGATCTTCGCTGAGGAGTGGGTAGGCCGTAGCGAAGTCTGGAACAAGGCCGAGAAGGCCGGCAAAGTCGTCGGCGTCGGCGCTCCGGTAGTGGGCGCCATCGAAGGCTGGTACGTGCCGCGTTATGTGATCGAAGGCGACGCCAAGCGCAAGCTCGAAGCCAAGGCGCCAGACCTGAAAACCATCGCCGACCTGGCCAAGTATTCCGCCGTGTTCAAGGACCAGGAAGAGCCGGCCAAGGGCCGCTTCTACAACTGTCCGGCCGGCTGGACCTGCGAGCTGGATAACAGCGAAATGCTCAAAAGCTACGGGCTGGAAAGCACCTACACCAACTTCCGCCCAGGCACAGGCCCGGCGCTGGATGCGGCGGTGTTGTCCAGCTACAAGCGTGGCGAGCCGATCCTGTTCTACTACTGGTCGCCTACCCCGCTCATGGGCCAGGTGGATCTGGTGAAGCTGGAAGAAAAACCGGGTGTGAATAAAAGCGTGACCATCAAAGTAGGCCTGTCCAAGGTGTTCCACGAGCAAGCGCCGGAATTGGTAGCGGTACTGGAGAAGGTCAATCTGCCGATCGACCTGCTCAACCAGAACCTGGCCCGTATGACTAAAGAGCGAATCGAATCGCCAAAACTGGCGAAAATTTTCCTCAAGGAACATCCTGAAATCTGGCACGCATGGGTGAGCGACGACGCAGCCAAGAAAATCGACGCGGCCTTGTAGGTTGAGCGTTCCCGGTTGCCCCAACAGGTAACCGGGCGCTTGGCCACAACCCACTGGATCGAGAGCACGATATGTTTCCTGAGAGTTTTACGTTTTCCATCGCTGACTGGGTCAACGGTTGGGTTGATTCGCTGGTGACCAACTACGGTGATGTGTTCCGGCAGATCTCCGACACCTTGTTATGGGCCATCGTCAACCTGGAAGGGTTGCTGCGCGCGGCGCCCTGGTGGTTGATGCTGGCGATTGTCGGTGGCATTGCCTGGCACGCCACCCGCAAGGTCGTAATGACTGCGGTGATCGTCGGCTTGCTGTTTTTGGTGGGCGCGGTCGGGCTGTGGGACAAGCTGATGCAAACCCTGGCGCTGATGATGGTGGCCACGGTGATCTCGGTGTTGATTGGCATCCCCCTGGGGATTCTCTCGGCCCGCAGCAATCGCCTGCGTTCGGTGCTGATGCCGCTGCTGGACATCATGCAAACCATGCCCAGCTTCGTGTACTTGATTCCGGTGCTGATGCTGTTCGGCCTGGGCAAGGTCCCGGCGATTTTCGCCACGGTGATCTACGCCGCACCACCGCTGATTCGCCTGACCGACCTGGGCATTCGCCAGGTCGATGGCGAAGTCATGGAAGCCATCAACGCCTTTGGTGCAAACCGCTGGCAGCAACTGTTTGGTGTGCAATTGCCCCTGGCCCTGCCGAGCATCATGGCCGGGATCAACCAGACCACCATGATGGCCTTGTCGATGGTGGTGATCGCCTCGATGATCGGCGCTCGTGGCTTGGGTGAAGACGTGCTGGTGGGCATCCAGACCCTCAACGTTGGGCGCGGCCTTGAAGCCGGCCTGGCGATCGTGATTCTCGCAGTGGTCATCGACCGCATCACCCAGGCCTATGGTCGTCCACTGCATGAGGCGAGCAAATGACTACCGTCAGCAAGATTGAAGTCAAAAACGTATTCAAGATCTTCGGTTCCCGTTCCAAGGAAGCGCTGGCTCTTATTGGCCAGGGTAAGACCAAGGATCAGGTACTGGCCGAGACCGGTTGCGTGGTGGGTGTGAACGACCTGTCGCTGAGCATCAACACTGGCGAGATCTTCGTGATCATGGGCCTGTCGGGTTCCGGCAAGTCGACCCTGGTACGCCACTTCAACCGCTTGATCGACCCTACCAGTGGCGCGATCCTGGTGGACGGCGAAGACATCCTGCAATTGGACATGGAAGCCCTGCGCCAATTTCGTCGGCACAAGATCAGCATGGTGTTCCAGAGCTTCGGCCTGCTGCCCCACAAGAGCGTGCTGGACAACGTCGCCTACGGTTTGAAAGTGCGCGGCGAGACCAAGCAAGTGTGTGCCGAACGGGCGCTGCACTGGATCGAAATCGTGGGCCTCAAGGGCTACGAGAACAAGTATCCGCACCAGCTATCCGGCGGCATGCGCCAACGGGTGGGCCTGGCCCGCGCACTGGCGGCCGACACCGACATCATCCTGATGGACGAAGCCTTCAGCGCCCTCGACCCGCTGATCCGCGCCGAGATGCAGGACCAGTTGCTGGAACTGCAAAAGACCCTGCACAAGACCATCGTTTTCATCACCCACGACCTCGACGAGGCCGTACGCATTGGCAACCGCATTGCGATCCTCAAGGACGGCAAGCTGATCCAGGTCGGCACGCCCAGGGAGATCCTGCATTCACCGGCGGATGAGTATGTGGACCGCTTTGTTAAACGGCGGGCTGCGGTGGTTTGATCCGATTTTTTTGGTGAGGGCGCTTGTTGTGGCAAGCCCGCTGGCCACAGGGATAGTCATAAATTCAAGATTTGTATGAAGAGGTCAACGATGTCCCAGGCTGAAAAAATCATCATCGCCGACACCCCATTGCGCTGGCAGGACGTGGTCGCCGTGGCTCGCCACGGTGCTGTCCTCGAACTGTCGGGCCAAGCCTGGGCGCGGATCGATAATGCCCAGGCTATCGTCCAGTGCATTGTCAGCAGTGGCGAACGGGCCTATGGCGTCAACACCGGCCTGGGCGCCTTGTGCAATGTTTCCCTCAAAGGCGAGCAACTGAGCCAACTGTCGCGCAACACCTTGCTCAGCCACGCCTGCGGCGTCGGTGCGCCGCTGAGCAACGAGCAAACCCGCGCGATCATCTGCGCCGCCATTATCAACTACAGCCAGGGCAAGTCTGGCCTGCATCCGCAGGTGGTGCATTCGCTGCTGGCCCTGCTCAACCACGGTATCACCCCGCAAGTGCCGTCCCAGGGTTCAGTGGGTTACCTCACCCACATGGCCCATATCAGCATCGCCTTGCTCGGGGTCGGCAACGTCAACTACCGGGGCCAGATCGTCTCGGCGCACGAGGCCCTGGCCGCCGAAAACTTGCAGCCGGTGGTGCTGGGTGCCAAGGACGGGTTGTGCCTGGTCAACGGCACGCCGTGCATGAGCGGCCTGAGCTGCCTGGCCCTGGCCGATGCCCATCGCCTGCTGCAATGGGCCGACGTGATTGGCGCCATGAGCTTCGAGGCGCAGCGCGGTCAGATCGACGCGTTCGACAAAGAAATCATCGCCCTCAAGCCGCATCCGGGCATGCAGCAAGTGGGCAGCAACCTGCGGGCACTACTGGACGGCAGTGAAGTGATCGCTGCAAGCAAAGGCATTCGCACCCAGGATGCCTTGAGCATTCGCTCGATTCCTCAGGTCCACGGTGCGGCGCGCGATCAACTGGAACACGCCACACGGCAGATCGAAACCGAACTCAACGGCGCCACCGACAACCCATTGCTGCTCGGCACCCCGGACAACTACCGCGTGGTGTCCCAGGCCAATCCCCATGGGCAATCGGTGGCACTGGCAGCGGACATGCTGGCCATTGCCCTGGCAGAGATAGGCTCCATCGCCGAGCGTCGCCTTGATCGCCTCATCAACCCCCATGTCAGCGGGCTGCCGGCGTTTCTGGTGAGCAACCCCGGCGTCAATTCGGGGATGATGATCGTGCAGTACGTCGCCGCGTCCCTCTGCGGGCAAAACCGCCAACTGGCGCAACCGGCGGTGCTCGACAACTTCGTCACCTCCGGCTTGCAGGAAGATCACCTGAGCATGGGCACTAACGCCGCGCTGAAGTTGCACCAAGTGCTGGAAAACGTCACCCAGATTCTCGCCATCGAGTACCTGCTGGCGGCCCAGGCTTTCGAATTTCTCCAGGAGCAACGCTTCGGTGCAGGCACCCACACCGCCTGGCGTCTGCTGCGCGAACAGGTTCCGGCCTACGACCAGGACCGCTGGCTGGCGCCGGACATCACGGCGGCCGCAACGCTGCTCAAGAACGCCGACTTGCTGCACAACGCACTACCGAATTTGCGCTGAGCAGATTTGTAATAAAAAATCCCAACAATAACCAGCGTGCCAAGCCGTCAGTCATCTAAAAGAGGACAACGGCGGATAACGGAAGCATCCGGAGCGACTGGTAGTTAACAACACTCTCAAAAGGAGCATGAATGTGACTGCGCTAAACCTGATTCCAGGCCAACTGAGCCTTGCCCAACTGCGTGATATCTACCAGCAGCCGGTCACCCTCACCCTGGATGACAGCGCCTCGGCCCAGATCGAAGCCAGCGTCGCCTGTGTGGAGCAGATTCTCGCCGAGAACCGCACCGCTTATGGCATCAATACCGGTTTTGGCCTGCTGGCCTCCACCCGTATCGCCAGTGAAGACCTGGAAAACCTCCAGCGCTCCCTGGTGCTGTCCCACGCCGCCGGTGTGGGTAAGCCCATCAGTGATGCGTTGGTGCGGTTGGTCATGGTGCTCAAGGTCAACAGCTTGAGCCGGGGTTTCTCCGGGATTCGCCGGCAGGTGATCGACGCGTTAATCGCCCTGATCAATGCCGAGGTTTACCCGCACATTCCACTGAAAGGCTCGGTGGGTGCCTCCGGTGACTTGGCGCCATTGGCGCACATGTCCCTGGTACTGCTTGGCGAAGGCAAGGCTCGTTACAAAGGCGAATGGCTGGAGGCGACGCAAGCGCTGAAAGTCGCCGGCCTGACCCCGCTGACCCTGGCTGCGAAAGAAGGCTTGGCGCTGCTTAACGGTACCCAGGTTTCCACTGCTTATGCCTTGCGCGGCCTATTTGAGGGCGAAGATCTGTTTGCCGGTGCCCTGGCCTGTGGCGGCCTGACGGTGGAAGCGGTGTTGGGCTCGCGCTCGCCGTTTGACGCGCGCATTCATGCCGCTCGCGGTCAGCGCGGCCAGATCGATTCGGCTGCGGCCTATCGTGATTTGTTGGGGGAGAGCAGCGAAGTCTCGCAATCCCACCAGAACTGCGACAAGGTCCAGGACCCGTACTCCCTGCGCTGCCAGCCGCAAGTCATGGGCGCCTGCTTGACCCAACTCCGCCAGGCGGCAGAGGTGTTGGTGGTCGAAGCCAACGCCGTGTCCGATAACCCGTTGGTGTTCGCCGCTGAAGGCGACGTGATTTCCGGCGGCAACTTCCACGCCGAGCCGGTGGCCATGGCCGCTGACAACATGGCTTTGGCCATCGCTGAAATCGGCTCCCTGAGCGAGCGCCGCATCTCGTTGATGATGGACAAGCACATGTCGCAACTGCCGCCGTTTTTGGTAGCCAACGGTGGTGTTAACTCCGGCTTCATGATCGCCCAAGTGACTGCAGCGGCCCTGGCCAGTGAGAACAAGGCGCTGGCCCATCCCCATAGCGTTGACAGCTTGCCGACGTCCGCCAACCAGGAAGACCACGTTTCCATGGCCCCGGCTGCGGGCAAGCGCCTGTGGGAAATGGCCGAGAACGTGCGCGGCATTCTCGCTGTGGAATGGCTGGCGGCCTGCCAGGGGCTGGATCTGCGCGACGGCCTGAAAACTTCGCCGAAGCTGGAAAAAGCCCGTGGCATCCTGCGCGGCAAAGTGCCGTTCTATGAGAAGGACCGCTTCTTTGCACCGGACATCAACGCCGCCACAGAGTTGCTGGCCACGCGCTGCCTGAATGAGTTGGTACCGGCGAAACTGTTGCCGAGCCTGTAACCCGCAATACCCCCTGTAGGAGCGAGCTTGCTCGCGATGGACGTTAACGATGACACAGGGAGCCAGAAGAAACGCGGTGTCCTTGGGTTCTTCGCGAGCAAGCTCGCTCCTACAGAAAACAAGAACAATTAGGGACGAGAAATGCACCAGCAAGAAACGGGTTTGAAACGCGGGCTCTCCGCCCGCCATATTCGCTTCATGGCACTGGGGTCGGCGATCGGCACCGGGCTGTTTTACGGTTCTGCCTCAGCCATCCAGATGGCCGGCCCCGCCGTGCTGCTGGCCTACCTGATCGGTGGCGCCGCGGTGTTCATGGTCATGCGCGCCCTGGGCGAAATGGCTGTGCACAACCCGGTGTCCGGCTCCTTCGGCCAGTACGCCAGCACCTACCTGGTTCCCATGGCCGGTTTTGTCCTCGGCTGGACCTACGCCTTCGAGATGATCATCGTCTGCCTGGCCGACGTCACCGCCTTTGGCATCTATATGGGCTTTTGGTTTCCCGAAGTGGCGCGCTGGATCTGGGTGCTGGGCATCGTGCTCCTGATCGGCGGCCTGAACCTGTGCAGCGTCAAAGTCTTTGGCGAAATGGAGTTCTGGCTATCGCTGCTCAAAGTCGGCGCCATTGTCGCAATGATCCTCGGCGGTTTCGGCATCATGCTGTTCGGCATTCACTCAGCGGGTGACGCACCGGCTACCGGCCTGAGCAACTTGTGGGCCCACGGTGGCTTTATGCCCAACGGCGTCGGTGGTTTGATCGCTTCCTTTGCGGTGGTGATGTTCGCCTTTGGCGGCATCGAAATCATCGGCATCACTGCCGGCGAAGCCAAGGACCCGCAGCGGGTCATTCCCAAGGCGATTAACGCCGTACCGCTGCGCATCCTGCTGTTCTACGTGCTGACCCTGTTTGTGCTGATGGCGATCTACCCATGGCCGCAGATCGGCAGCCAGGGCAGCCCGTTCGTGCAGATCTTCAGCAACCTGGGCATCGGCTCGGCGGCGACCATCCTTAATATCGTGGTGATCTCGGCAGCCGTTTCGGCCATCAATAGCGACATCTTCGGCGCCGGCCGCATGATGTACGGCCTGGCCCAGCAAGGGCAGGCACCCAAAGGCTTTGCGCAACTGTCCCGCCAGGGCGTGCCGTGGATGACCGTGGTGGTGATGGGCGCGGCGCTGCTGGGCGGCGTGGTGTTGAACTACCTGATCCCGGAAAACGTATTCCTGGTGATCGCCTCCATTGCCACCTTCGCCACGGTCTGGGTCTGGCTGATGATCCTCATCACACAAGTGGCGATGCGGCGCTCCATGACCAAAGAGCAAATAGCCGAACTGAAGTTCCCGGTGCCGTTCTGGCCCTACGCGCCGGCAGCAGCCATCGTGTTCATGCTGTTTATTTTCGGCGTGCTGGGGTATTTCCTGGACACTCAGGCAGCCCTTATGGTCGGTGTTGCATGGATCGCCTTGCTGGTCGTTGCCTATTTGTTGTGGGTAAAACCCGCCGCCGGGCAAGCAGCCAAGGTCCATTACGAGCCAGCTTTGTCTCATTGATAACCAACGCAGGTGTTGAATGAAAACGCTTTGGCAACACTGCCACGTCGCAACCATGGCCCAGGGCAAGTACTCGATTATCGAGGACGCCGCCATCGTGACATCAGGCACGCTCATCGAGTGGATCGGCCCTCGCGGCGAACTGCCGGGTGCTGACTATGCGAAGACTCATGACCTGCAAGGCGCATGGGTCACGCCGGGGTTGATCGATTGCCACACCCACACGGTGTTTGGTGGCAATCGCAGCGGTGAGTTCGAGCAGCGGCTGCAAGGCGTGAGTTACGCCGAGATCGCAGCTGCCGGTGGCGGTATTGCCAGCACCGTGCGCGCCACCCGCGCAGCCACGGAAGATGAACTGTTTGCCAGCGCCCACAAGCGTCTGCGCAGCTTGCTGCGTGACGGCGTGACCACGGTGGAGATCAAGTCCGGCTACGGCCTGGATTTGGCCAGCGAACGCAAGATCCTGCGGGTGATCCGTCGCCTGGGCACCGAGCTTCCCGTTAGTGTGCGCAGCACCTGCCTGGCGGCCCACGCCTTGCCGCCGGAATACGTCGATCGTGCCGACGCCTACATCGAACACATCTGCAGTGAAATGCTCCCGACCCTGGCGGCCGAAGGGCTGGTGGACGCGGTGGACGCCTTCTGCGAATACCTGGCGTTCTCCCCGGAACAAGTGGAACGGGTGTTTATCGCCGCGCAGCAACTTGGCTTGCCGGTGAAACTGCACGCCGAGCAACTGTCGTCCCTGCACGGCTCCAGCCTGGCGGCGCGTTATCAGGCGTTGTCGGCGGACCATCTGGAGTTCATGACCGAAGACGATGCCATCGCCATGGCCGCCTCGGGCACCGTCGCGGTGTTGCTGCCGGGAGCGTTCTACTTCCTGCGCGAAACCCAACTGCCGCCCATGGACGTCCTGCGCAAACACGGGGTGAAGATCGCCATCGCCAGCGATCTAAACCCAGGCACCTCGCCAGCGTTGTCGGTGCGGCTGATGTTGAACATGGCGTGCACCTTATTCCGAATGACCCCCGAGGAAGCGCTGGCTGGCGCGACCCAACATGCGGCTACCGCTTTGGGCATGGGTGATACCCATGGTTCGCTGGAAGTGGGCAAGGTGGCGGACTTTGTCGCCTGGCAGATCGATCGCCCCGCCGACCTGGCTTACTGGCTGGGCGGCGAGTTGGATAAACGCGTCGTGCGCCACGGCGTCGACGTCACTGTTTAAGGAGCACCGTTGTGGATAAGGTTTTGAGCTTCAAACAAGGCAGCACACCGCTGCTGATCAGCATGCCCCACGCTGGTTTGCGCCTGACCCCTGTGGTCGAGGCCGGGTTGATCCCCGAGGCGCAAAGCCTGCCGGACACCGACTGGCATATCCCCACGCTTTATGACTTCGCCAAAGAACTGGGCGCCAGCACCCTGGCCGCGGAGTATTCGCGCTTTGTCATCGACCTCAACCGGCCGTCCGACGACAAACCGCTGTACGTCGGCGCCACCACCGGCCTGTACCCGGCGACGCTGTTCGACGGCGTGCCGTTGTTCCGCGAAGGCCTGGAGCCCTCAAAGGCCGAGCGCGCGACCTATCTGGAACAGATCTGGACGCCGTATCACCGCACCCTGCAAGAAGAGTTGGCCCGCCTCAAGGCCGAGTTCGGCTACGCGCTGCTGTTTGATGCCCACTCGATCCGCTCAGTGATCGCGCACCTGTTCGACGGCAAACTGCCCGATTTCAACCTCGGCACCTTCAACGGCGCCGCCTGCGATCCTCAACTGGCGAGCCAACTGGAAGCCATCTGCGCCGCACATCCACAGTACAGCCATGTGCTTAATGGTCGCTTCAAGGGCGGGCATATCACCCGCCATTACGGCAACCCGGCAGACAATATCCATGCGGTGCAGCTGGAGTTGGGGCAGTGCACATATATGGAAGAGTTTGAGCCGTTCCGGTATCGGGCGGACGTGGCTGAGCCGACACGGGTGGTGTTGAAGGAATTGCTGGAAGGGTTCCTGACGTGGGGGCAGAAGCATTATCGGTGACTTGCGGCAGCCATGGGTATTTACACAGCTCTTGAGGTTGCTGATTGCCGTGGCGCAGTTCGACCCATTGCGCGATGACGGCATGCTTTACGCCGAGCGCCTGCAAGCGGCCGGGGTGGCTGCCACGCTGTACCCGGGCAAAGGCCTGATTCACGGTTGTTTGCGGGCGCGGGGCCAGGTGGCCGAGGTGGATCGCCTGTACGAATACCTGCTCAGCTACCTGCGGGAGGTTCTGTTGACCGAGGTCTGATTCGTCAAGGACATGCTCATTGCACCATTCGGGTTTATGATGCCAGACGGCAAAATAATAGATGTCCCACCAGGGATGAACTCGACCCCTTACGGAGCGCGCAATGCAGACTTTGTACCCGCAGATCAAACCCTACGCCCGGCACGATCTGGCCGTCGATGAACCCCATGTGTTGTACGTCGACGAAAGCGGTTCCCCGCAAGGCCTGCCCGTTGTGTTCATCCATGGTGGCCCTGGCGCCGGGTGCGATGCCCAGAGCCGGTGTTATTTTGACCCGAACATGTATCGGATCATTACTTTCGACCAGCGCGGCTGCGGTCGCTCCACGCCTCACGCCAACCTGGAAAACAACACTACCTGGGATCTGGTGGCCGACCTTGAGCGGATTCGCCAACACCTGGGCATCGACAAATGGGTGCTGTTCGGCGGTTCCTGGGGTTCAACCCTGGCCCTGGCCTACGCACAAACCCACCCCGAGCGTGTCCACGGTTTGATCGTGCGGGGCATCTTCCTCGCCCGTCCCCAGGAAATCGAATGGTTCTATCAGGCCGGTGCCAGCCGCCTGTTCCCCGACTACTGGCAGGACTACATCGCGCCGATCCCACAGGACGAGCGTCACGACCTGCTTACCGCCTTCCACAAGCGCCTGATCGGCAGCGACCAGATTGCCCAGATGCACGCCGCCAAGGCCTGGTCGACCTGGGAAGGCCGTACTGCCACCCTGCGTCCAAATTCGTTGGTGGTTGATCGTTTCAGCGAGCCGCAGCGCGCGCTGTCCATTGCCCGTATTGAATGCCACTACTTCACCAACAACGCCTTCCTTGAGCCCAACCAACTGATTCGCGACATGCACAAGATCGCCCACCTGCCTGGCGTCATCGTCCACGGCCGCTACGATGTGATCTGCCCGCTGGATAACGCGTGGGCGTTGCATCAGGCTTGGCCCAACAGCGAACTGCAGGTGATCCGTGATGCTGGCCATGCCGCTTCCGAGCCAGGTATTACTGACGCGTTGGTGCGTGCGGCGAGCCAAATGGCACGACGTCTGCTTGATTTACCTCCAGAAGAAGCATGAAGGGGCTTTTGCAGCGGGTGCGAGGCGCCCGGGTCGAAGTAGCGGGGGAAGTAGTCGGCGCAATAGGCCAGGGTTTGCTGGTGCTCGTGGCCGTCGAGCCTTCAGATACCCAGGCAAGTGCCGACAAGCTCTTGCATAAGCTGCTTAACTATCGGGTGTTCAGCGACGACGAGGGCAAGATGAACCTGTCGTTGAAGGACATCGGCGGCGGGTTGCTGCTGGTTTCACAGTTCACCCTGGCGGCGGATACCAAAAGTGGCCTGCGCCCCAGCTTCTCCACGGCGGCCCCTCCGGCGCTGGCAGAGGCGCTTTTTGAGCACTTGTTGTTACAAGCGCAACAATTGCATGGCACGGTGGCGGCGGGGCGTTTTGGCGCGGATATGCAGGTGCATTTGGTCAATGACGGGCCGGTCACCTTCCTGTTACAGACCTGAATGTACTGAAAACGACTTTTAATGCCCAAAAACACAGGTTTTCACTACAAATACTTCGTTGCCCCTGATGCGTTGTCTTGCGGGCTACTAGATAATCGCGCGCTACGGGGATCAGCGTTAATTGGTCCATTTTTGACTTAGGTAGAGACTTGTCCGATAGCCATTGGGGAATCATTTAGCCCCGTGGGAGTCGGAACAATGCTCGCCAACCTGGCATATAGATAGCTGGCCGTTGGTTTTTTGATCTGTTTTCGGCGAGGGTTGCTCGTGATTGTTAGTCCCTGTAATGCACCAAAATTGTCTGCCAAGCGGTTACGAAACGCACTGGTAACGGGCTCCGCCCTGTTTTGCCTGCTCGGCGCGGGTCAACTGTGGGCATTCAGTCTGGATGATGTGTCGGCCAAGGCAAAAGAGCTGGCCGGGCAGAAATACCAAGCCCCGCGCAGCAATCTGCCAAACGAATTTCGCGAAATGAAATTCGCTGATTACCAGAAAATTCGTTTTCGCCATGAAAAAGCCGAGTGGGCCGATCAGAAAACTCCGTTCAAGCTGTCCTTCTATCACCAGGGTATGCACTTCGATACACCGGTAAAGATCAATGAAGTCACCGCCACTGACGTCCAGGAAATCAAGTACGACCCGGCTCGTTTCGATTTCGGCGACGTCAAGGTTGATCCCAAGGCTACCGAACAGCTGGGTTATGCCGGCTTTCGTGTCCTGTACCCGATCAACAAGGACGACAAGCAAGACGAAATCATGACCATGCTCGGCGCCAGCTACTTCCGCGTCGTTGGCAAGGATCAGGTCTACGGTTTGTCTGCCCGCGGCATGGCCATCGACACCGCGCTGCCGTCTGGCGAAGAATTCCCGCGTTTCACCGAGTTCTGGATTGAGCGTCCAAAACCGGATGACAAGCACTTGGTGATCTTCGCCCTGCTGGATTCGCCACGGGCTACCGGCGCCTACCGCCTGATCCTGCGTCCGGGTACCGACACCATCGTCGATGTCAAATCCCAGATGTTCCTGCGCGACAAAGTCACCAAGCTGGGCATTGCCCCGCTGACCAGCATGTACCTGTTCGGCGCCAATCAGCCGTCCAAGGTCCTCAACTACCGCCGTGAGCTGCACGACTCCAGCGGCCTGTCGATCCATGCCGGTAACGGCGAGTGGATCTGGCGTCCGCTGAACAACCCTAAACACCTGTCGGTCAGCAACTTCAGCGTGGAAAACCCGCGTGGTTTCGGCCTGCTGCAACGCGGTCGCAACTTCAGCCAGTACGAAGACCTCGACGACAACTACGACAAGCGCCCAAGCGCCTGGATCGAGCCTGAGGGCGACTGGGGCAAGGGTTCCGTCGACCTGGTAGAGATCCCGACTGCCGATGAAACCAACGACAACATCGTTGCCTTCTGGAGCCCGGAAAAGCTGCCAGAGCCCGGCCAGCCGCTGGACGTCAGCTACCGCCTGCACTGGACCCTCAATGACGCACCGTTCCATTCCCCTGACAGTGCTTGGGTCAAGCAGACCTTGCGCTCTACGGGTGATGTGAAACAGTCCAACCTGATCCGTCAGCCAGATGGCAGCGTTGCCTACCTGGTGGACTTCGAGGGCCCGTCCCTCAAGGCCCTGCTGCCAGATGCCCAGGTTCGCAGCCAGGTCAGCGTCGGCGACAATGCCGAGTTGGTGGAAAACAGCGTTCGCTACAACCCGCACACAAAAGGCTGGCGCCTGACCCTGCGCATGAAGATCAAGGACGCGGGCAAGCCAACCGAGATGCGTGCGGCCCTGGTCCAGGACGTTGCAGTGCCGGAACCGGAAAAGGCTTCGACCCAAGTGTTGAAAGCGGACAAAGTACTGGCCAAGCAACATGAGAAACAGGCCAAGAAAGACGCCAAAGATAAGGAAGCCAAGCAGCCAGAAGCTGCCCCAGCCACACCGGAGCCGGTCAAAACTGAACAAGTCCTGACCGAAACCTGGAGCTATCAGTTGCCTGCCGATGAGTAACTCTCAAGCCCAGCCAGAGACGCTTGCCGAGTATCTGGCGCATCTTCCGATGACTGATGAGCAGCGCGCCGAACTCGTGGGCTGCAACTCCTTCGCCGAACTGCACGAGCGCCTCTCGTCTTCGACCTTCGACGCCCCGGCCGACGCTGCCCAAGCGTCGGTAGGTCGGCGACTGACCCTCAACACGGCCGAAGAGCTGCAAGATGCTGAGATGCTCGCGCTCGACGCCAGCGGTCGCGTCTGCCTCAAGGCCACGCCGCCGATCCGTCGGACCAAGGTGGTGCCTGAACCTTGGCGCACCAATATCCTGGTACGCGGCTGGCGCCGGCTGACCGGTCGCTCCAATCCTCCGGCACCGCCGAAGGACGAGCGCGTGCTGCCCGCTGCCCGCTGGCGCACGGTCGGTTCGATCCGTCGTTACATCCTGTTGACACTGATGCTCGGCCAGACGATCGTCGCCGGCTGGTACATGAAAGGCATCATGCCGTATCAGGGCTGGTCCTTCGTCGACATGGACGAGATCCGCAACCAGACCCTGATGGCGACCGCTACCCAGGTCCTGCCTTACGCCCTGCAAACCAGCATCCTGATTCTGTTCGGGATACTGTTTTGCTGGGTCTCGGCCGGTTTCTGGACCGCGCTGATGGGTTTCCTGGAACTGCTGACCGGCCACGACAAGTACCGTATTTCCGGGAAAAGCGCTGGCGATGAGCCAATTCCCAAGGAAGCTCGTACCGCCCTGGTCATGCCGATCTGCAACGAAGACGTGCCACGGGTATTCGCTGGCCTGCGGGCGACTTTCGAGTCGGTTGCCGCGACCGGTGACCTGGATCGCTTCGACTTCTTCGTCCTCAGTGACAGTAACGACGCCGATATCTGCATCGCCGAACAGCAAGCCTGGCTTGACGTGTGCCGCGACGCGGGTGGCTTCGGCAAAATTTTCTATCGCCGCCGTCGCCGTCGCGTCAAACGCAAGAGCGGCAACCTCGACGACTTCTGCCGTCGCTGGGGCGGTGACTACAAGTACATGGTGGTGCTCGACGCCGACAGCGTGATGAGCGGCGAATGCCTGACCAGCCTGGTGCGCTTGATGGAAGCCACGCCGGACGCCGGTATCATCCAGACCGCGCCACGGGCGTCGGGCATGGACACGCTGTATGCGCGCATGCAGCAGTTCGCTACCCGCGTCTACGGCCCGCTATTTACTGCCGGCCTGCACTTCTGGCAGTTGGGTGAATCCCACTACTGGGGTCACAACGCAATCATCCGCATGAAGCCGTTTATCGAGCACTGCGCCCTGGCGCCATTGCCCGGTAAAGGCGCGTTTGCCGGTGCCATCCTCTCTCACGACTTCGTTGAAGCGGCGCTGATGCGTCGTGCCGGCTGGGGCGTGTGGATTGCCTACGATTTGCCCGGCAGCTACGAAGAATTGCCGCCCAACCTGCTGGACGAACTCAAGCGTGACCGTCGCTGGTGCCACGGCAACCTGATGAACTTCCGCCTGTTCCTGGTCAAGGGCATGCACCCGGTGCACCGTGCGGTGTTCCTTACCGGCGTGATGTCGTACCTGTCGGCGCCGTTGTGGTTCTTCTTCCTGGTGCTGTCGACCGCTCTGCTGGCGGTCAACACCCTGATGGAGCCGCAGTACTTCATGGCGCCACGCCAGTTGTACCCGCTGTGGCCGCAATGGCATCCGGACAAGGCGGTAGCGCTGTTCTCCACCACCATCGTGCTGCTGTTCCTGCCCAAGCTGTTGAGCATCATCCTGATCTGGGCCAAGGGCGCGAAAGAGTTCGGCGGCAAGTTCAAGGTGACCCTGTCGATGCTGCTGGAGATGCTGTTCTCCGTGCTGCTGGCGCCGGTGCGGATGATTTTCCACACCCGCTTCGTGCTCGCCGCGTTCCTCGGCTGGGCCGCGACCTGGAACTCGCCGCAGCGTGACGACGACTCCACACCGTGGAGCGAGGCGGTCAAGCGTCACGGTCCGCAAACGTTGCTCGGCTTTTTCTGGGCGCTGCTGGTGGTGTGGTTGAACCCAAGCTTCCTGTGGTGGCTGGTGCCGATTGTCGGTTCGCTGATGCTGTCGATCCCGGTTTCGGTGATTTCAAGCCGGGTCAAGCTGGGCCTCAAGTCGCGCGACGAAAGCCTGTTCCTGATCCCTGAGGAATACAATCCGCCCCAGGCACTGCTGTCGACCGACCAGTACACCCACGAAAACCGTTGGCACGCGCTCAATGACGGTTTCGTGCGGGCCGTGGTCGATCCTCAGCAGAACGCTCTGGCCTGTGCCCTGGCGACCTCTCGGCATGGTCACGCGGAGCCGATTGAGTTGCTGCGTATCGAACGTGTTCGTCATGCATTGAGCGTCGGCCCAGCCGGCCTCAATAACGGCGAACGCCTGGCCTTGCTCAGTGATCCAGTCGCCCTGGGACGCTTGCATGAGCAGGTCTGGAGCGAAGGTCACGCGGAATGGCTAGGTGCCTGGCGTGAATCGGTCAAGTCCGACCCCCACGCGCCGTTGCTGCCTTTGCAACCGCTGTCGTCCCAGGCTCAACCAGCCTGATTTAGACGCCCCCGAGGCTAGTCTCGGGGGCATTTGAAACGCCCTTCCTGCAGTGTTTTTCCCTTCTGTCACATTGCGACAACGCCTTGTTATTTCGACACAAAAGACCCTTTACCTACGAACCCCTGGCGTTTGGTTTGAAGAAAGGTGATTACGACAGCCTCAACTGGATCAATCACTTCCTCAATCAAATCGCTCAGGACGGCACCTACGATCGCTTGCATGACAAGTGGTTCAGGGACTCGGACTGGTTGGTGGGAATTGAGTGAAGGTCATAACTGCTTACACATCTAAGGAGTGCCTGGCTCCCGCAGCAGGCGGTCTACCTGTGCTGTTCGCGCAGCCTTTATGGGTTTTTTCTGTCATATCCGCCAACAAATTCCGCCTAGACCTATGTGCCGGTGGGCGAGTGGGTTAGCATCGCTCCCCGAAATGGTGCAGCCCTTTTGCGCACCGACCTCACAATAAAATGAGTTCAGGGGACTTGATGATGAAAAAGTATCTCTCGATGCTGTTGCTTGGCGTTACGGCGCTGGTAGCAGTCAATGCTGCCCAGGCCGGTGCCATCGATGATGCGGTCAAGCGCGGAACGCTGAAAGTCGGGATGGACCCGACCTACATGCCGTTCCAGATGACCAACAAGCGCGGTGAAATCATCGGGTTTGAAGTCGACATCCTCAAGGCCATGGCTAAGTCCATGGGCGTCAAGCTGGAGACGGTCTCCACCGGTTATGACGGCATCATCCCGGCGCTGCTGACCAACAAGTTCGATATGATCGGCAGCGGCATGACCCTGACTCAGGAGCGTAACCTGCGCCTGAACTTCAGCGAACCCTTCATTGTCGTCGGCCAAACCCTGCTGATCCGCAAGGAGCTGGAAGGCACCATCAAGTCTTATAAAGACCTGAATGACGAGAAATATCGCCTGACTTCCAAGCTCGGTACGACTGGCGAGATGGTTGCCAAGAAACTGATCTCCAAGGCCAAGTACCACGGCTACGACAACGAGCAGGAAGGTGTGCTCGACGTGGTCAACGGTAAGGCCGATGCATTCGTCTATGACGCGCCTTACAACGTGGTAGCAGAGAAAAAGGTCGGCAACGGCAAGCTGGTGTACCTCGACCAGCCGTTCACCTTTGAACCCCTGGCGTTCGGCTTGAAGAAAGGCGACTACGACAGCATCAACTTCATCAATAACTTCCTGCACCAGATCCGCAACGACGGCACCTACGATCGCATCCATGACAAGTGGTTCAAGAGCAGTGATTGGCTCAAGGACATGGAATAAGGCTGACTTGTGGCGAGGGGGCTTGCCCCCCGTTGGCCTGCGAAGCAGGCCTAGTCAGGCAGTGAAGTTTTCAGAAATATTGCGGTGACTGGCTTTCAGGGCTGCTTCTCAGCCCAACGGGGGACAAGCCCCCTCGCCACAGAAGGGCATGCCCTCCGATCTTGATGGATGTTAAGCAATGAAACAGAAAAAAGCCCAATGGCCCTGGCACCTGCTGACAATGCTGGTTCTGGTCGGCCTGGCTGGGGCGTTGTACTACGCCACCTCGCTGATGTCCTACGAATGGCGCTGGAACCGCGTGCCGCAATACTTCGCCTACCAGGCCGAGGAATCCCAGCGAGCGGCAGATATTTCCACAGTCGTTGAACTGGTGCGCAAAGGCGATACTGCCGAAGTAACCCTGCGCAATGGCGCCGGTGACGAGCAACATCTCACTGTTGCAGATAACAGCGTGCAAGTGGCTCGCGGCGATGATGTGGCCGAGGGCGATGTGATCGGCGTAACTCGGCATTGGGCGTTGGGCCCGCTGATGTGGGGCTTGTGGACCACCCTGTGGCTGTCGCTGGTGTCAGGCATTCTGGGCCTGGCCATTGGCTTGGCAACCGGCTTGTGCCGGCTGTCGAACAACCCGACCTTGCGGGATCTGTCGACGATCTACGTCGAACTGGTACGCGGTACGCCGCTATTAGTGCAGATCTTCATTTTCTACTTCTTTATTGGCACGGTGCTCAACCTGTCCCGGGAATTCGCCGGTATCGCCGCCTTGTCGCTGTTTACTGGCGCCTATGTGGCGGAAATCGTTCGCTCCGGGGTGCAGTCGATTGCCCGTGGCCAGGGCGAAGCTGCCCGTTCCCTGGGCTTGAGCGCTGGCCAATCGATGCGCCATGTGGTGTTGCCGCAAGCCTTCAAACGAGTGCTGCCGCCCCTGGCCGGGCAATTTATCAGCCTGGTCAAGGACACGTCCCTGGTGTCGGTGATCGCCATTACCGAGCTGCTCAAGAGCGGTCGCGAAGTGATCACCACCTCGTTCTCGCCGTTTGAAATCCTGTTCTGCGTCGCAGGCCTGTACCTACTGATCAACCTGCCGCTGTCGAAAGTCGCCAGCCGGCTTGAGCGGAGGCTCGCGCAAAGTGATTGAAGTCCGCGATCTGGTAAAAGTTTTTGACTCTCGTGGGCACGTGGTCCGCGCGGTGGATAACGTCACCACCCAAGTGGCCAAGGGCGAAGTGTTGGTGGTAATCGGCCCGTCCGGCTCTGGCAAGTCGACGTTTCTGCGTTGCCTCAACGGCCTGGAAGAGTTCGATTCTGGTTCGGTCAGCATCGACGGCCTGCAACTGGCCGACCCGAAGACCGACGTGAACGCCTACCGGCGTGAAGTCGGTATGGTGTTCCAGCACTTCAACTTGTTTCCCCACATGACTGTTTTGGAAAACCTGTGCCTGGCGCAGAAAGTCGTGCGCAAGCGTGGCAAAAAGGAGCGCGAGGCCAAAGCCTTGGCACTACTGGAAAAGGTCGGTATTGCCCAGAAAGCCAACGAGTTCCCGTCGCGGCTGTCCGGTGGCCAGCAGCAGCGCGTGGCAATTGCCCGGGCGCTGGCCATGGAACCCAAGGTAATGCTGTTTGATGAACCCACCTCGGCGCTGGACCCGGAAATGGTCGGCGAAGTGTTGGATGTCATGAAGACCCTGGCCCTGGAAGGCATGACGATGGTCTGTGTGACCCACGAAATGGGCTTTGCCCGGGAAGTGGCGGATCGGGTGTTGTTTTTCGATCATGGAAAGCTGCTGGAGGATGCCGCTCCGGCGCAATTCTTCGATGCGCCCAAGGACCCGCGGGCCCAGGCGTTTTTGCGCCAGGTCTTGTAGACGATGATCGTTCCCATGCGCTGCGTGGGAGCGATCTGGATGCGGGTCTGCCGGTTCATACCTTGACCTTCCCCACCCGCATCTGCAAATCGATTCCCAACCTTGCCAGCTCAATACTCGCCGCCGCTGCCTGCTCACTGGCCGGCTGAAAGTCGCGTAGGAACTTTCCCAAGTTCACAAAGCGCGACGGCCATGATTGGCCGCCGCAGGGGAAGGTCAGATCCGGAAGCGGCCTACCAGGGTTTGCAGGTAAACCCCAAGGCGCGCCAATTCGGCACTGGACGCAGCAGTTTCTTCGCTGGCCGCCGAGGTTTGTTCGGAGACGTCGCGCACGTTCAGCACGCTGCGGTTGATCTCTTCGGCGACCGCGCTTTGTTGCTCAGCGGCAGTGGCAATCTGCTGGTTCATCGCCTGAATGGTCGAGACCGTGCGGGTGATGTTTTCCAGGGCGGTGCCAGCCCGGCGGGTTAGCTCGACGCTACTGTCGGTAAGGCTGCGGCTATTGTCCATGATGGTCGCTACCTGCTGTGTGCCGCTTTGCAGGCCAACGATCAGCTCTTCGATTTCTTCGGTGGACTTCTGGGTGCGTTGGGCCAGGCTGCGTACCTCATCGGCGACCACCGCAAATCCACGTCCAGCTTCCCCGGCGCGAGCGGCTTCGATGGCCGCGTTGAGAGCCAGCAGATTGGTTTGCTGGGCCACGGACTTGATCACGTCCAGCACGCTGCCGATCTTGTCGCTTTCGCGCTTGAGGTGGCCCATGGCTTCGGTAGAGTTGCCGACTTCGTGAGCCAAACGCTCGATTTGGGTGATGGCTTCGCCGACCACCTTGTCGCCTTCGCGAGCCTGCTGGTCAGCGGCAACGGCCGCTTCTGAGGCTTGCTCGGCGTTGCGTGCGACTTCCTGTACGGTGGCAGCCATTTCGTTCATGGCGGTGGCCACCTGGTCGGTCTCGACCTTTTGGCTGTTGACTCCGGCACTCGTCTGTTCGGTAACGGCGGACAGTTCCTCGGCTGCGCTGGCGATCTGGGTGACGCCGTCGCTGATGCCACCGATCAGTTCACGCAGGCCGACGGTCATATTTTGCATGGCCCGTTGCAGTTGGCCCAGTTCGTCCTGTCGTTCTGAAATCAGGTTGTGGGTCAGGTCGCCAGCGGCGACGCGTTCGGCGACTTTCAGCGTCTGGCTCAGCGGGATGACGATTTGCCGGGTGATGGCCCAGGCTGCCACCAGGCCGCAGATCAAGGCCAGGGCTGTAGCGAACAGCAGCAGTTGCTTGGCCTGCGCGGCATCGATGTCGCGGACTACGGTTTGCGAGGTGGTCAGCTTCTTACTGCGGTCCAGCAGGATATCGCCTTGCTCGGCCATGGTTTTCACTGCTGCAGTACTGGCCTCCTGGGAGTCGCGATACTGGCTGACGGCCGCGCGGTAGGCTTGTAGCGAAACGCTGGCCTGCTGCAGGTTGGTCTGGTATTGCTCCGGCAACTGGCCGTTGAGGTTAGTGATCTGTTTCAGCGCGTTGTCAATGGCATCCAGGGCGGGCTGTTGCGCTTCAAGCTTGCCACTGTAGGTGTAGCCGCGTACCTGGAAGCGCGCCTGTTGGATCAGTTTGCTCAGGTCGACCACGCTGTTGAACTGGGTAACGCTGTCGCCTTGCAGCAGCGTCTTCTCGACTTCGCCGACCTTGACCACGGCATTGTCGGCGGTATCGCCGAGCTTGCTGCGCGCATCTTCGCGGTTGGCACCGGCCTGGGTCATGGTGATGAACGAGCGCTTGTACTGGTCTACTGCGGCCAATTGCTCATCGATCATGGCGATGCCGGCAGGCTGTTCGATCAGCGTGCGGGCGGTTTTCAGCCCTGTGTCCAGCTGGCCGAGTAAGTCATTGACAGCTGCTGGGCCTTGTTCGCCATGGCGCATTTCGTAGGCCAAACGCGCCAGACGCAGATCCTTGGTTAGCTCATTGAGGCTGGAAATAAACCCCAGCTTGTCACCTCGACTGATCACGCCACTCAGCCCGGTCCAGCCGGTAAAGGTGATCAATAACGTCAGGATCAGCACCAGGCCAAAGCCTACGCCCAGCTTGCGATTGACGCTTACATTCCCCAATTTCTCGGCTAACCAACGGTACATGCTGCGAACTCCCCTGAAACAAGGCTTGGACTTATTCAGAGCGTATCGGCTCGCAATGCGAATTCTGTAGGCGAGAAGGTTTTGTGGCGAGCGGGCTTAGTTGTAACAGTGAGGTTGCGGGGTCAGAACAGGCGTGAGAGCAGGGCGGTGACGGCGGTTTCAACCCGCAATATCCGCGCGCCAAGCTGCACCGGCTGCAACCCGGCCTTGGCCAGCAAGTCCACTTCATAAGGAATCCAGCCACCTTCCGGGCCGATGGCCAAGGTTACCGGCTCATCCAGGCCGCGAGGGCAGGGCGGATAGTCGCCGGGGTGGCCAACCAGGCCGAGGGTGTCTTGCGCCAAGGTGGGCAAGCGGTCTTCGACAAAGGGCTTGAAGCGTTTTTCGATGATGATCTCAGGCAACACAGTATCTCGTGCCTGTTCCAGGCCGAGTATCAGTTGCTGGCGGACCGCTTCCGGTTCCAGGAATGGCGTCTGCCAGAAGCTCTTTTCTACCCTGTAACTGTTGACCAATACCACCCGTGGCACGCCCATGGACGCTACAGTTTGCAGCACCCGACGGAGCATTTTTGGGCGCGGCAAGGCCAACAGCAGGGTCAGTGGCAGTTTGGCCGGTGGTGGCTGATCGAGGGTGACTTGCAGTTCTGCTTCATGGGATTCCAGGCGCAGCAGCTCGGCACTGCCCATCAACCCACCAATGCGCCCGACCCGCAGACTGTCGCCCACCGCAGCGCGGTGGACTTCCTGCATGTGCACCAGGCGCCGATCACGCAGGATCACCCGGTCGGCCGCGATAAAATCGGCCTCTTCAAGCAGCAGCAGGTTCACGGCTGGGTCGCTGGCGGCTGGTCGTCCGGGCCTTGGTCGGCGTCGGCGGGTTGATCGTCCGGGTGTTCGCCGCGTTTGCTCACCAGGCTGGCAAACAGGATGCCGATTTCAAACAGCATCCACATCGGTACGGCCAGCAAGGTTTGCGAGAAGATGTCCGGTGGCGTCAGAATCATGCCGACCACGAAGCAGCCGATGATCACGTACGGGCGGATCTTGCGCAGGTATTTGACGTCGACCACGCCGATCCACACCAGTAGCACCACCGCCACCGGGATCTCGAAGGCCACGCCAAAGGCGAAGAACAGCGTCATCACGAAGTCGAGGTAGCTGGTGATATCGGTCATCATCTCCACTCCGGCCGGGGTGGCAGCAGCGAAGAATTTGAAGATCAGCGGGAACACCAGGAAGTAGGCGAAGGCCATGCCGGTGTAGAACAGCATGATGCTGGATACCAGCAGCGGTACCGCGATGCGCTTTTCATGCTTGTACAGGCCCGGCGCGATAAAACCCCAGATCTGGTGCAGGATCACCGGGATCGCCAGGAACAGCGAAACCATCATCGTCAGCTTCAACGGCGTGAGGAACGGCGAAGACACGTCGGTGGCGATCATGGTCGCGCCCACCGGCAGGTAATCGCGCAGCGGCGTCGAGACGAAGGTGTAGATCTGCTGGGTAAAGGCAAACAGTCCGGCAAAGATCACGAAGATTGCCGCGACACAACGCAGCAGGCGGGTGCGCAACTCGGTGAGGTGCGAGACCAGCGGCATGTGCTGGTCGTTTTCCGGTTTATCAGCGCTCATGGGGCTCGCGGCGGCAATGTAGGGTCGTGGGGAGCGGGCGACGCAGCGGGCGTCGGCGCGGGTTCTGTCGGGGCAACGGCTGGAGCGGCGGGCGTGAGCTCCACGACGGGCACGGTATCGACTACGGTGGTCAATATTGGCGCGGCGGGTGGCGCGATGCTCTGCTCGGCGACAGGCTCAACCGGGGTAGCAGCCTGCTGTTGCGGCGCGAGAATTTTCCGCGCCTCCTGCTCCAAAGACAGAATGTGTTCGTTGTGCAGTTGCCGGCGAATCTCGTCGGCGCCTATTTCCCGTTCAACTTCCTGTTTGATGGCGTTGAAACTGCGTTTCAGGCGCCCGATCCACAGGCCGGCCGTACGTGCGGCGCCGGGCAGGCGTTCAGGCCCGAGCACCAACAGGGCGATGAGACCGACGAGCAACAGTTCAGAGAAGCTGATACCAAACATTAGTCAGTGCTCACGAGTCTTTGCGGATAGGCTCTTCGACTTTCTCTGCCTGGACGTCGAAGGTGCGACGTTCAGTGATCGGCTGAGTGGCCTGTGGGTGAACAGGCTGCGCCGGTGGAGCCGGGTTGGCGGCAGGGTCGGCCGGTTTTTCGTCGTCGTTCATGGCCTTGCGAAAGCCCTTGATGGATTCGCCGACATCGGTGCCCAGGTTTTTCAGTTTCTTGGTGCCGAACACCAGCACAACCACTACCAGAATGACGATCCAGTGTTTCCAGTCAAAAATGCCCATGCTGCAATTCCTCTGTCAAAAAATTATTCAGGCGGACGGGCGCGAGGCCTTTTCGGTGTGTCCGGACAAGCCGAAGCGACGGTCCAGTTCATCAAGCACGGCCTGCGGATGCTGCCCCAGTTGGGCGAGCATCACCAGGCTGTGAAACCACAGATCGGCGGTTTCGTAGATCACATCGCTGCAGTCGCCGCTGATCTGGGCGTCCTTGGCAGCAATAATCGTCTCGACGGATTCTTCGCCGAGTTTTTCGAGAATCTTGTTCAAGCCCTTGTGATACAGGCTGGCAACGTAGGAGCTATCGGCGGCCGCACCTTTGCGGTCTTCCAGCACCTGGGCCAGACGGTTGAGTGTATCTGTCATGTTCAGTGTCCTGGCGAATAGATAGCGTGCGGGTCTTTGAGCACGGGCTCGACGGTCTTCCACTCGCCGTTTTCAAACACGCGGTAGAAGCAGCTGTGACGGCCGGTGTGACAGGCGATGTCGCCGATCTGCTCGACCTTGAGGATCACCACGTCGGCGTCGCAGTCGATGCGCATCTCGTGCAAGGTTTGCACGTGCCCGGACTCTTCACCCTTGCGCCACAGTTTGCCACGGGAACGTGACCAGTAAATGGCACGCTGCTCGGCGGCAGTCAGGCTCAGGGCCTCGCGGTTCATCCAGGCCATCATCAGTACGCGCCCGGTCTTGTAGTCCTGGGCAATGGCCGGCACCAGGCCGTCACTGTCCCATTTGATCTCGTCCAGCCAGTCTTTCATCTTCGACTCCGACAACCGGGCGTTACCCGCCTCGGCAATTTGCAACAGTGTATAACCGGACTGGCTATCGACGCACGATCAGATACACACCCACGGCGACCATGATGCCAGCCGGCCAGTGACCTAGTTCATTCAATGGACCGCCGGCTGCCAGCACTGCGCCACCGGCCAGGTGCCCGGAGCCCAGCAGGCGCAGGAACCAGTCGTCCTTGCGTTTGTGCCACGGCGCCGCCGTGTCCTTGGCGTGGGGCTGGGACATGCGCTCCAGTAAATCGCGGGTCATGTTGGCCAGGTGCGGCAGCTGTTCGACCTGGCTTTGCAGGTTGCCCAGCAGGGTTTTCGGGCTGACCCGCTCGCGCATCCAGCGTTCCAGGAACGGCTGGGCGGTGTTCCACAGGTCCAGGTCCGGGTACAGCTGGCGGCCCAGGCCTTCGATGTTCAGCAGGGTTTTCTGCAGTAGCACCAACTGCGGTTGCACTTCCATATTGAAGCGCCGGGCAGTCTGGAACAGGCGCATCAGCACCTGGCCGAAAGAAATATCTTTTAACGGTTTTTCGAAGATCGGCTCGCAGACGGTGCGGATCGCCGCTTCGAATTCGTTGAGTTTGGTTTCCGCTGGCACCCAGCCCGAGTCGATATGCAGTTGCGCCACACGGCGGTAGTCGCGCTTGAAGAAAGCGAACAGGTTGCGGGCCAGGTAATCCTGATCTTCCGGGGTCAGGCTGCCGACGATGCCGCAGTCGATCGCAATGTACTGCGGGCTCCACGGGTTCACGGTACTGACGAAGATGTTGCCGGGGTGCATGTCGGCGTGGAAAAAACTGTCGCGGAACACCTGGGTGAAGAAGATCTCCACACCGCGCTCGGCAAGCATTTTCATGTCGGTGCGCTGGTCGGCCAGGGTGGCCAGGTCGGTGACCTGAATCCCGTAGATGCGCTCCATCACCAGCACTTTCGGCCGGCACCAGTCCCAATACACTTGGGGCACGTACAACAGCTGTGAGCCTTCGAAGTTGCGCTTGAGCTGGCTAGCGTTGGCGGCTTCGCGCAGCAGGTCGAGTTCGTCGTAGATTGTTTTTTCGTAGTCCTGGACCACGTCCACCGGGTGCAGCAGGCGTGCATCTGCAGAGAAGTGCTCGGCGGCGCGGGCGAGGATGAACAGCCACGCCAGGTCCTGGCCGATGATGGGCTTGAGGCCGGGGCGGATCACCTTGACCACCACTTCTTCACCGCTTTTGAGCTGCGCGGCATGAACCTGGGCTACCGAGGCCGAGGCCAGTGGCTCAATGTCGAAACGGCTGAACACTTCGCTGATCTTCTTGCCCAACTGTTCTTCGATCAGTTTCACCGCCACCTGTGAATCAAACGGCGGTACGCGGTCCTGCAATAACATCAGTTCGTCGGCGATGTCTTCGGGCAGCAGGTCGCGGCGGGTGGACAGGATCTGTCCGAACTTGATGAAGATCGGGCCCAGGTCCTGCAGCGCCAGGCGCAGGCGGGCGCCACGGGTAAGTGTAAGGGGCTTGCGCGGGAACCAGCGCCACGGCAGCACATAACGCACCGCCAGCAGGAACCACGGCAGAGGCAGGGCGAACAGCAGGTCATCGAGGCGGTAGCGGATTACGACGCGCTGGATACGAAACAAACGGCGGACGGCGAGCAGCTTCATGCGTTATCGCTTGAATCAAGGGATTGGCTCAGGCGCTCGAAGCGCGCCTCAAGACGTTCCAGGTCGAGTTTGGCCTGATCGAGTTCACGAAAGCGCGCTTCGGCTTCCCGTTGTCCGACCAAGGTGCGCGATTCTTCGCTCAGGTATTCGGCGAGGTTCTGGTTCAGGCTGGCGAAGCCCTGCTGGTACCAGCGCGTGCGGCTGCGCAGGTGGCCGCTGATCAACTGCGTGGCCACCGGGCCGACCCAGCGGGACAGCTCGTATTCCCAATCCAGTTCCAGGTCTTGCAGCACGGCGGCCAGGTCCATCAGCACCGCGCTGTCGCCCTCAAGCTCAACGTCAGGGCCGTGGAGGATCGCTGTCTTGTCCCGGCTCAACGCCAGGCGCAGCAGGCTGGAAGCAGGGGCGCGCAGGGTGCAGTCGGAATCGGCGGCCCAATGGGATGCCAGCAGCAGGCCTTCATCGCTGGGCAGGATAAACAGCTGCAAGGCGGGGCTTGTGCAGTCGACGGCAATGATCTTGCCGTTCAAGTGCGCCAGTCGCGCCAGGGCGGTGCTGTCCAGGCGCAGGACACGGTTGAGGCCGTGTTCGACGCTGGCGAGAAGGCCTGTGAACAGCATCAGGGCTTGATGCCGCGGTGCAGGGCGACGATACCAGAAGTCATGTTGTGGTAAGTCACGCGGTCGAAACCGGCTTCTACCATCATCGACTTCAGGGTTTCCTGGTTGGGGTGCATGCGGATCGATTCGGCCAGGTAGCGGTAGCTCTCGGCGTCATTGGTGATCAGCTTGCCCATCAACGGCATGAAGGCGAACGAGTAGGTGTCGTAGACCTTGGACATTAGCGCGTTGGTGGGCTTGGAGAACTCCAGCACCAACAGGCGGCCGCCGGGCTTGAGCACCCGCAGCATGGAGCGCAGGGCGTCTTCCTTGTGGGTGACGTTACGCAGGCCGAAGGCGATGGTCACGCAGTCGAAGTGGTTGTCGGGGAACGGCAGCTTTTCAGCGTCGGCCTGGACGAACTCGACATTGCCGGCCACGCCTTTATCCAGCAGGCGATCGCGCCCCACCTTGAGCATCGAACCGTTGATGTCGGCCAATACCACTTGGCCAGTAGGGCCAACCAGTTTGGAGAACTTTGCCGCCAGATCGCCCGTGCCGCCGGCAATGTCCAGCACGCGGTTGCCGGTGCGTACGCCGGATAGCTCGATGGTGAAGCGCTTCCACAGGCGATGCATGCCGCCGGACAGCACGTCGTTCATCAGGTCGTACTTGGCGGCCACGGAGTGGAACACCTCAGCGACTTTTTCCGCTTTCTGGCTTTCCGGGACGTTCTTGAAACCGAAGTGAGTGGTGGGTTCGGCATCGCTGCCTTTGCGCTGATCAGTCATATCGCTGTCACCAAAAGAGAATGCGGGACATTCTAATCCCCAAGGCATGCTTTGTCTTGGCAAGGGTGAAGGTAAGATAGGTGGCCACCGAGACCTTTTGCCGCATGGGTGGTCAATAAGTCTCTATAAGGAGGAGTCATTCAAATGGCCCGTATACAGGTTGAGCGTGCTCACACTCTCGGTAAGGAAGCTGCCCGGGAAAAGGCTGACAAGTTGGCGCACAAACTCAAGGAACAATATGGCCTGGAGCCGTCCTGGTCCGGCGACACGCTGAACCTCAAGCGCTCCGGCGTCAAAGGCACCGTGAAAGTGGGTGAAGATTCCCTCAGGATTGAGGTTGAACTGGGCCTGTTGATGTCGGCCATGAGTGGCACTATCAAATCTGAAATCGAGAAGGCACTGGATAAGGCGCTGGCCTGATTCACGACGTGTAGTCGCAGTTGATGACTGTGGCTATAAGCGCTTTCGTGCTGTTCTTAGGGTGCCGATTCTAATTTTTATGCCTACTTTGTGCCCAAGCCCTCAACTCCTGTGGGCAGTTCCTCCACCCTTTTATGCGTGAGGTGCACCATGGCCAAAGTTATTTTGAAGAAAAAAATCGACGCTTCGACTAACACCCTGAGCGACGTTAAAACCTATGCCCGCAAGATTTGGCTGGCCGGCTTGGGGGCTTATGCCAAGGTCGGTAGTGAGGGCGGCGAGTACTTCAAAGAACTCATCAAGACTGGTCAACATGTTGAAAGCAAAGGCAAAAAAGTTGCGATTGAACAACTTGATGCGGCCAACAGTCAGATTGATCAAGTCAAAAGTAATGTCTTCAGCGTCAAAGGTCGTGTCGAAGTGCAACTGGATAAAGTCGAGAAGGCTTTTGATACTCGTGTTGCAAGTGCCTTGAATCGAATCGGCATTGCGTCTAAACATGACGTGGAGACAGTCTCTGCTAAGCTCGATGAGCTGACGGCATTGCTCGAACGTGTCGCGCGTAAACATTAAGGAGATAACGGGATGGCTGGTAAAAAGAATACTGAGAAAGAAGGCAACTCGTGGATTGGGGAAGTCGAAAAATACTCCCGCAAGATCTGGCTTGCTGGTTTAGGCGTGTACTCGAAGGTCAGCAGTGACGGCGGTAAATACTTCGAGACCTTGGTTAAAGACGGCGAGAAAGCCGAGAAGTTGACCAAGAGCACAGTGGGTAAACAAGTAGATGCGGCAAAGGCAACTGCAGGTTCTGCCAAGTCTCGCATCAATGCGGTTAAAAACCAGGCACTGGGCAAGTGGGATGAGTTGGAAGGCGCTTTCGACAAGCGTCTGAACAGTGCCATTTCGCGACTGGGCGTACCCAGCCGCAATGAAGTGAAGGCGCTGCACAGCAAGGTCGATACCTTGACCAAGCAAATCGAAAAACTAACAGGCGCCAAAGTGGCTCCAGTGGCGGCGAAAACCGCAGCCGCAAAGCCTGCTGCCAAGCCTGCCGCCAAAACCGCTGCCGCCAAACCAGCAGCGAAAAGCCCGGCCAAACCGTTGGTCAAAGCCGCCGCCAAACTGGCAGCCAAGCCAGCGGCCAAGGTTCCAGCAAAAACAGCGGCTAAACCTGCTGCCAAGCCAGCGGCCAAAACCACAGCGGCCAAGCCTGCTGCTAAACCTGTCGCGGCTAAAGCTGCTGCAAAACCAGCCGCAGCGAAGAAACCTGCCGTAGCCAAGAAGCCAGCCGCTCCAAAGCCAGTCATTGCGGCCAAACCGGCACCCGCGACCAACTCGGCCACCGCGCCGACGCAGACCGCTGCTACCCCGACTGCAACTTCGGTAACCCCGACGCCTACCAGTCAGTCCTGATTTTCACGGGACACGCAAAAACGCCCGGCCTGCAAAGGCCTGTAGGAGCCGGGCTTGCCCGCGATAGCATTAACCTCAGTCTGACTGTGTTAGCGAGGTGACTGCATCGAGGGCAAGCCGGCTCCCACATTTGGCCGGCGCTTTTTCACAGATCTGCTTCATCCAGGTAGTGCAGTGCCAACCGCTCTGTCGCCAGCCGTGCCGGCAACAGAAGATGTGGCGCCACCAGCATCATGATCTGGTACACCACCACCCGCACCTCACCTTCGCGGTCGAGAATCCGCTGGTAATCCAGGGAAAACAGCAGGGTCATGGTGATCTGCTCCACCAGTTGCCCCAACGCCTGGGTATCGCTGACCAATTGCCCCCCCGTCTTGAGTCGTGCCAGCAGCGAGGCCAGCGTTCGTTTCAACGCATTCAGCAGGTTACGGATGCCCTTGGCCAGTTTCGGCAAGCGCCCCGCCAGGTTCGACAGGTCCTGGAGCAGAAACCGGTAGTGGGCCATGCGCTCCACGATCAGGTGCAGGAACAACCAGTAATCCTCAGCGGCCAGTTGCACATCCGGCGGCGGATCGAGCAGCGGTGCCAACTCACCCTGAAAACGCTCAAACAAGCCGAGCACCAAGGGCTCCTTGCCGTGGAAGTGGTAGTAGAGGTTGCCGGGGCTGATCCCCATTTCATTGGCCACCTCCATGGTCGATACGTTCGGCTCGCCCTTGTGGTTGAACAACTGCAAGGCACATTCAAGGATACGGTCGCGGGTTTTCATCCAGTCTTCTTAAGTAATCGGTGAGTCAAGTTATCAACGGACCCGCACATAGGTGCCGGGCGCAGCTTCCATTGGTGGGTAATTTTGGTTGCCCAGAGCAGTCAGCGTTTCGCGCTGGACCCCTGAGCGTTGCTGTATCCACTCCAGCCACTGCGGCCACCAACTGCCCTCGATGTGGTTTGCATCGTAGTACCAGGCGCGCGGGTCGCTGCTCAGCTTGATGTTTTCGACGAAGTTAGCCTTGGGGTTGCTCGGCGGGTTGAGGATGCTCTGGATATGCCCGCTGTTGGACAGCACGAAGCGTTTTTCGCCGCCCAGCAGCAAGGTCGAGCGGTAGACCGCGTCCCACGGGGTGATGTGATCGTTGATCCCGGCCACGCTGAAGCTGTCCACCGTGACCTTCTGCAAGTCGATAGGTGTGCCACAGACTTCCAGGCCGCCAGGGTGGCTCAGTGGGTTGTGCTTGAAGAAATCCAGCAGGTCGCCGTGCAGGGCAGCGGGAAGGCGGGTGTTGTCGTTGTTCCAGTACAGGATGTCGAACGCCGGCGGTTCCTTGCCCAGCAGGTAGTTGTTGATCCAGTAATTCCAGATCAGGTCGTTGGGGCGCATCCAGGCAAACACCTTGGCCATGTCCCGGCCGTCCAGTACGCCCTGTTGATAGGAGTGGCGCTTGGCGGCTTCCAGGGTTTGCTCGTCGGCGAACAGCGTGGCGGGGCTGTCGATCTGGCTATCCAGCAAGCTCACCAGATAGCTGGCGCTGGAGATGCGCCGCAGCTGCCGCTTGGCTTGCAGATGGCCTTGCAACGCAGCAATGGTCAGGCCGCCGGCGCAGGCGCCCATCAGGTTGACTTCGCGGGCGCCGGTGATCGCCCGGCAGATGTTCAGCGCTTCTTCCAGTGCCGCCACATAGGTGGACAGGCCCCATTCCCGATGCCGCACGTCCGGGTTACGCCAGCTGACCATAAACACTTGCAGGCTATTTTTCAGGGCGTACTGGACGAAGCTGTTGGCCGGGCTCAGGTCAAAGATGTAGTACTTGTTGATTTGCGGCGGTACCACCAGTAGCGGCTTGGCGTACTGTTTTTCACTCATGGGCTTGTACTGGATCAGCTCCAGCAACTCGTTGCGAAACACTACCGAGCCAGGAGTGGTGGCGACGGTCTTGCCGACCTCAAAGGCCTGCTTGGTGACTTGCCGAGGCAAGCCGTTGTTGTGCAGCAGGTCGTCAAACAAATTACTGACGCCGCGCACCACGCTGTTGCCGCCGGAGTTGAGCAGCTCCTTGATCGCCAATGGATTGAGCAGGGTGTTGGACGGCGATACGGCGTCGTTTATCAGGGAAAAGGCAAAGTGCGCTCGCGCCCGATCATCGGTGCTCAGGTTACTGTCGTCGATCCAGCGCTTGGTCTGCTTTTGCCAGCTCAAATAGGCTTGCAGGCTGCGCCGGTACAGCGGGTTGAGCTGCCAGGTGGGGTCGGCGAAGCGGCTGTCGTGGGGGTTGGGTTCATGCACGGTTTCCCCCAGCAACGCCCGGCCCAACTGCCCACCCAGGGCCAAGGCATGCCGCGCGCTATGTAGCGGGTTGCGCAGGCCATGGGCTGCAACGCTGCGCAGGGTCGACAGTAAATCCCGACCACGCAGGCCAGTGATCGCGCTTTGTGCATTGATGAACGCAGCAGGTGTGGGCACCGGGCTCGTCACGGGTCTGTCTCGCATGAGTCAACACTCCTTCGTCAATCCGCTAACGTGCACGCCAATTCAGAACCATAGTCGGTTCTGGCCAAGTTGCGCGGAGGATCGTCCTGACCCGATGCGCCTCAGGTGTTGCTTAACGGCGCCGGTTGCGGGTGGATCACCGCGGGCAGGCGCTCTTCCTGGAGAAACTTCATGATGATCGGCGCCACTGCTTCAGCGCGGGTAATCAGGAACAAATGACCGTCGTCGATGATGTGCAACTGAGCATTGGGGATACGCCAAGCCAGCATGCGCATGTTGACCAGCGGGATCAGTGGGTCGTCGTCGCCCGCCAGCACCAGGGTCGGCTGCTTGATCTTGTGCAGCCAGTGGATGCTGGTCCAGCCAAGGCCGGCGAACAGTTGCCAGTAGTAGCCCAACTTGCCGGCCGAACGCACTTTGCTGGCGTGTTCGGCGGCCAGTTTTGAATCTCGGCGGAACGAGCCGCCATAGATCATCGGGGCAATGCGCACTACATGAGACGGTTGGATGTAACGCCGTGGGCTTGCCATCAGCCACAGCACTTTCGGTTTGCCGGGCACCATGAACGCACCGGCGGCGGTGGCCGCGAGGATCAGTTTCTTGCAGCGTTCCGGGTAGTCATAGGCAAACTGCTGGGCCAGGGCACCGCCCCAGGAAACCCCAACCACGTTGACCTGGCCATAGTCCAGGTAATCGAGCATGCGTGCGGTGAGTTTTGCCAGGCCGGGAAAGCGATAGGGTCGTCTGGGCGTCGAGGAACCGCCGACACCGGGAACATCAAAGGCAATCACCTCCAGATCGGGGTCCAGGGCCTGGACGAACGGAAACACTAGCTCAAGGTTGGCGCCGATGCCGTTGAAAATCAGCAGCGGCGTCAAGTGAGACTTGCCCGGTCGCACCGCCGTGCGGATGGTCTGGCCATTCAGGTCGATGGTGCGGAAGATGAACGGTTGCGGCATGGGCTTACCCTGCGGGTGAGTGGAGGCAGCTTCAGGCCGCAAGCTGCAAGATGAGTGCAATCACCTTGCAGCTTGTGATTTGAGGCTTGCCGCTATCGTTCGTGCACATAGGTTCCGGGTGCCGCTTCAGCAGCGGCGTACGTTTTATTGCCTAGCGCCGCCGGTGCTTTTTTCAACTTCCCCGACCGCTCTGTCTGCCACACCTGCCAATGCAGCCACCACGAATCAGTGTGCTTGGTGGCATTTTCCTGCCAGTCCAGTGCTTTGCTTGGCATGGTGTCGCTGGTCTGGTAGCGCGACTTGGGATTGCCCGGCGGGTTGAGGATGCTTTGGATATGCCCGCTGCTGGACAGCACGAACTCGACCTTGCCGCCAAACAGCTGCGCCGACTTGTAGCAGGACTGCCACGGGGTGATGTGGTCGTTGGTGCCAGCGAGGGAATAGATATCGGTGGTGACCTGTTTCAAGTCAATCGGCGTACCGCACACTTCCAGGGCATTGGCGCGTATCAGCGGGTTGTTCTTGAACAACTCGATCAGGTCGCCATGAAACGCTGCCGGCAAACGGGTGGTGTCGTTGTTCCAGAACAGGATGTCGAAGACCGGCGGCTCGTTGCCCAGCAGGTAATTGTTGACCCAGTAGTTCCAGATCAAATCATTGGGGCGCATCCAGGCGAACACCTTGGCCATGTCCCGGCCTTCCAGCACGCCGGCCTGATAGGAGTGGCGCTTGGCCGCTTCCAGGGTCTGTTCGTCGACGAACAGCGCCACCTGGGTGTCCAGGGTGGTGTCCAGCACGCTCACCAACAGAGTCAGGGCGTTGACCTTTTTCTCCCCCAGCGCCGCGTAGTGGCCCAGTAGGGCGGTGCAGGTGATGCCGCCGGAGCAGGCCCCGAGCATGTTCACGTCTTTGCTGCCGGTGATCGCGGTGACCACATCGACCGCTTCTTTCAGCGCTTCGATATAGGTCGACAGGCCCCACTCGCGCTGGGCCTTGGTGGGGTTGCGCCAACTGACGATAAAAGTCTGCTGGTTATTGCGCAGGCAGAAGCGCGCCAGGCTCTTATCCGGGCTCAGGTCGAAGACATAGAATTTGTTGATCTGTGGCGGTACCACCAGCAGCGGGCGTTCGTGCACTTGCTCGGTGATTGGCTTGTACTGGATCAACTCCAGGACGTCGTTGCGAAACACCACGGCGCCTTCGGTGGTGCCCAGGCTCTTGCCCACTTCAAAGGCACCCATGTTGACCTGGCTCGGCATACCGCCGTTGTGGACCATGTCCTTGGCCAAGTGCGAGAGACCGTCCAGCAGGCTTTTGCCGCCGGTTTCGAAGAAGCGTTTGACGGCGGCCGGGTTGGCGGCGCTGTTGGTCGGGGCCATGGCTTCGGTCATCAGGTTGATGACGAAGTGGCCGCGGCTGATGTCCTGCTCCGATAGGTTGCTGTCGCCGATCCAGTCGTGCAGTTCCTTGCGCCACGCCAGGTAGGTTTGCAGATAACGTTTGTAGAGTGGGTTCTGGCTCCACGCCGGGTCGTTGAATCGACGGTCGTCGCTCTCGGGCGCAAGCTCGGATTTGCCAAATACCACGTTCTTTAACTCGGCGCCAAAGTGGGCGACGTGCTTGACGCTGTGCAACGGTTGCTTGATGGCCTGGGTCAGCACCATTCGAGCAGAAGCCAGTAAATCCTTTTTACGCAAGGCGATGATCGGGTTCAGCCCCAAGGTGTTTTCCGAGGCCTGGCGTTTCAAGTCATCGTTATTCTTGTTACTCATCTACGACGCTCCATTGTCCGAAAGACGAGTACCGGGTACCGCTGTGCACCCATTCTCGGCACACAACACAAGCCTGGTACTGCTGCTCGGGTCACCGTTAATACCGCATCATCAAATGCAGGGAACTTGCCAGTTACATTGGTTACCCGAGTTTAATTTTTTTCGCAAGCAGGCCAATCGCTGACCCTGAGACAGGGCATTCAAGCAGATGGAATTAGAAAATGCCCACTAATGAGCAGGAGGTGCGGGCTAGAGCATTAGTCTGACGACTGACTGACTCGGGTCGCGGGTTTTTCCGGCGACTTTGAGTTCGGCAAGATATTCGGTCCACAGATCATCCTGGCGCACGGCGAGCTGGTAGAGGTAATCCCAAGTGAACAGTCCGCTGTCATGACCGTCGTCGAAGGTCAATTTCAGTGCGTACTGGCCGGCAGGTTCAATCTTGCTCAAGCCGACATTGAGCTTGCCAAATTGCAGGATCGGTTTGCCGTGGCCCTGGACCTCGGCGGAAGGCGAATGTACTCGCAGTAATTCGGCGGGCAGGTGATAGACCTCATCCGGACCGTAGGTCAGGGACAGGGTCTTGGAGGCTTTGTGCAGGTTGATGGAGGTAGGTAGTTTGGTCATGGGAACGCCTTGGGCGGTAAGCTTTAAGCTACAAGCCGCAAGTTGAACACAATCAACTTACAGCTTATAGCTTGCCGCTTGAAGCTTACAGAATGTAACGAGACAGATCTTCGTTCTGCGCCAATTCGCCAAGGTGGCCGTTGACGTAGTCGGCGTCGATCTTGATGGCCTCGCCATTCTGGGTGCCCGCTATGTCGCCGGCACTGAAGGACACTTCCTCAAGCAAACGCTCAAGCAAAGTGTGCAGGCGGCGGGCACCGATGTTCTCGGTCTTCTCGTTGACCTGCCAGGCGATCTCCGCCAGGCGCTTGATACCGTCCGGCAAAAACTCGATGGCCAGGCCTTCGGTTTTCAGCAGCTCGCGGTATTGCTCGGTCAGCGATGCGTGCGGCTCGCTGAGAATGCGCTCGAAGTCGCCCGGGGTCAGCGCCTTGAGTTCTACGCGAATCGGCAGGCGGCCTTGCAGCTCCGGCACCAGGTCGCTTGGTTTGCTCAGGTGGAACGCGCCGGAAGCGATAAACAGAATGTGGTCGGTCTTGACCATGCCCAGCTTGGTGTTGACGGTGCAGCCTTCGATCAGCGGCAGCAAATCGCGCTGTACGCCTTCACGGGAAACGTCGACGCCACCGGAGTTACCGCGCTTGGCGACTTTATCGATCTCGTCGATAAACACGATGCCGTGCTGTTCGACCGCTTCCAGAGCCTTGGCCTTGAGTTCCTCCTCGTTGACCAGGCGCCCAGCTTCTTCGTCACGCACCAGTTTCAGCGCGTCCTTGACCTTGAGCTTGCGGCTTTTCTTCTTGCCCTTGCCCATGTTGGCGAACAGGTTTTGCAGCTGGTTGGTCATTTCTTCCATGCCAGGCGGCGCGGAGATGTCGACGCCGGAGATTTCGGCGACTTCTATCTCGATTTCCTTGTCGTCCAACTGGCCTTCACGCAGACGCTTGCGGAACAGCTGGCGGGTGTTGGAGTCCTGGCTTGGCGCGGCATCTTCGTTGAAGCCCATGCGTGCCGGTGGCAGCAGAGCGTCGAGGATGCGTTCTTCGGCGGCGTCTTCGGCGCGGTGGCTGACCTTGGTCATTTCCTGTTCGCGCAGCAGTTTCAGGGCAGCGTCGGCCAGATCACGAATGATCGACTCGACGTCACGGCCCACATAGCCGACTTCGGTGAACTTGGTCGCTTCGACCTTGATGAACGGCGCGTTGGCCAATTTGGCCAGGCGACGGGCGATTTCGGTTTTACCGACACCTGTAGGGCCGATCATCAGGATGTTCTTGGGGGTTACTTCAACGCGTAGTTCTTCGGGCAGTTGCATCCGGCGCCAGCGGTTACGCAGGGCGATGGCAACGGCGCGCTTGGCATCGTCCTGGCCGATGATATGGCGATTGAGTTCATGGACGATTTCGCGGGGAGTCATGGACATAATAATTGACGGTCCTCAAGCCTGAAAAGCCAGCGGCTTATTCGGCGAGGTCCTGCTCCTCAATGGTGAAGTTGTGGTTGGTAAAGACGCAGATATCGCCAGCGATACCGAGGGCGGTTTCAACGATTTCACGGGCCGACAGATCGGTTTTTTTCAACAGTGCGCTGGCTGCGGCCTGGGCGTAGCCGCCACCGGAGCCCATGGCGATCAGGCCGTCTTCCGGTTCTACCACATCGCCGTTGCCGGTGATGATCAAGGACGCGTCCTTGTTGGCGACGGCGAGCATGGCTTCCAGGCGGCTCAGGGAACGGTCGGTGCGCCATTCCTTGGCAAGCTCGACGGCAGCACGGACCAGATGGCCCTGGTGTTTTTCCAGCTGGCCTTCGAAACGCTCGAAAAGGGTGAAGGCGTCAGCGGTGGCGCCGGCAAAGCCTGCGATGACCTGGCCGTGGTACAGGCGACGTACTTTTTTCGCGTTGCCTTTCATCACGGTATTGCCAAGGGAAACCTGGCCGTCGCCGCCCATGACGACTTTGCCGTGGCGGCGAACTGAAACGATGGTGGTCAAGGGGAGAGTCTCCACGCAGCGGGGCGAAAATGCCCTGATGGAACTCATATGGGGGTGGCGGGGAGTATTTCAACCGTAGGACTTGTGGCGAGCGGGCTTGCCGCCTCGCCACAATAGGTGTTCGCCATAGGATCGGCGTTCCGATCAGCGGCTTTGGCGTTGCTGTAACAACAGGTTGCTAAACCCTGCGCCGGCCAGCTGTTTCTGAGCCACGGTCAACTGTTCACGGTTGCTGAACGGACCTACCAGTACGCGATACCAGGTCGCATCCTTCACCGTTCCCGATTCCACTGTCACCGCCTGCCCGAGCAGAATAATTTGCGCCCGCACACGATCAGCATCCGCCTGCTTGGGGAATGAACCCGCCTGCAGGAAGAACTTGGTCACTGGCGCTGCCTTGGTGGTAGCGACCGGTGGCGGCGGTGGCGGAGTGATCCCCGCCAGAGCAGCCTGGGCCCGTGCGGTGTCGATCTTCGCCGCTTCGGCCGGGGTTACCGGAACTTGTGGCGTAGGCAGGGTTTTTTCCGGTACGGCGTCTTGCGGAACAATCACTTCCGATTCCGGCAGCAGGGTGTAGAAGTCATATTTAGGCTTCACTGGCGCAGTAGGGCTGGGCGGTGTCTTGTTCGCTTCGGCGATCCTGCTGGCCTTCTGTTGCTCCTGCTTGACCCGTTTGACGTCATCGCCCTGGCCCGGCTCCAGCTTCATCAGAAACACAATAAACGCACCGACCGTCAGGCCGATGGCCAGCCACATCCAGCCCGGAATCGGTTTCTTTGCCGGTGCCTGGTAGCGGCTGGCGCCACGCTTGGGTGCAGGTTTTTTCTTGGCAGCCAACTTACATACGCTCCAGAGTTTCCAGGCCCAACAGTTCCAGGCCTTGCTTGAGGGTCCGTCCAGCCAGTGCGGCGAGGCGCAAGCGGCTTTGCTTTTGGGCTTCGTCGTCTGCGCTCAGGATCGGGCAGTTCTCGTAGAAACTGGAGAACAGCCCTGCAACTTCGTACAGGTAAGTGCAGAGCATATGCGGCGTGCCTTTCTCGCCGACGTTGTTGAGCACTTCGCCAAATTGAGCGAGCTTGGTGGCCAGCTCATGTTCCTGAGGCGCCTGCAGGTTGATCTGGCCTTCGACTTCGCTGAAGTCCTTGCCCAGCTTGCGAAACACACCGGCGACCCGAGTGTAGGCATACAGCAGGTACGGCGCGGTGTTGCCTTCGAAGTTGAGCATCAACTCGAAGTTAAAGCTGTAGTCGCTGGTGCGGTGCTTGGACAGATCGGCGTATTTCACCGCGCCAATGCCGACGACCTTGGCGATGTTACGCAGGTCGGCTTCGGCCAGCTCCGGGTTCTTTTCCTTCACCAGGGTGTAGGCGCGTTCCTGGGCTTCGTTCAGCAGGTCGATCAGCTTCACGGTGCCGCCATCGCGGGTCTTGAACGGACGGCCATCGGCGCCGTTCATGGTGCCGAAGCCCATGTGCTCCATGTGCATCGGGTGGGTGACGAACCCGGCCAGGCGGGCCACTTCGAACACTTGCTGGAAGTGCAGGGCCTGGCGCTGGTCGACGAAATACAGGGCACGATCAGCCTTCAGAACACCGCTGCGGTAGCGCACGGCCGCCAGGTCGGTGGTGGCGTAGAGATAGCCGCCATCGGCCTTGACGATGATTACCGGCAGCGGCTCGCCGTCGGCGGTCTTGAAATCGTCGAGGAATACGCACTGGGCGCCGTTGCTTTCCACCAGCAGGCCCTTGGCCTTGAGGTCGTTGACCACGTTGATCAAGTCGTCGTTATAGGCGCTTTCGCCCATCACGTCGGCCATGGTCAGCTTGACGTTCAGCCGCTCGTAGATTTCCTGGCAGTGGGACAGGGAGATATCGCGAAAGCGTGCCCACAGTTCCAGGCATTCCTTGTCGCCGGCCTGCAGCTTGACCACCAGGCCACGGGCGCGGTCGGCGAATTCTTCGGATTCGTCGAAGCGCTTTTTGGCGGCACGGTAAAAGTTTTCCAGATCGGCCAGCTCGTTGCTGGTGATTGGGTTTTCCTGCAGGTACGCCATCAGCATGCCGAACTGGGTGCCCCAGTCGCCTACGTGGTTCTGGCGAATCACGGTGTCGCCGAGAAACTCCAGAACCCGTGACACGCCGTCGCCAATGATGGTCGAGCGCAAGTGGCCGACGTGCATTTCCTTGGCGAGGTTCGGTGCCGACAGGTCGACGACCACACGCTGCACGGGACCAGCCTTGCGCACGCCGATTTTGGCGTCGGCAAGGCTCGCATCCAGGCGCGAAGCCAGGGCTTGGGTGTTCTGGAAGATATTGATAAAGCCGGGGCCGGCGATTTCGGCCTTGCTGACTTGCGGGTCGGCTGGCAGCGCGGCGATGATTTTTTCCGCCAGGTCGCGAGGCTTCAGGCCGGCCGGCTTGGCCAGCATCATGGCGATGTTGCTGGCGAAGTCACCGTGGGTCTTGTCTCGGGAGTTTTCCACCTGAATCGCCGGCGTCAGGCCTTCAGGTAAAACACCTTCGTTGACGAGTTGGGTGAGGGCTTGTTGGATCAACTGGCGGATGGCGTCTTTCATGGTGTTCTCTTTCGACCGCAAGCAGCGGCGCGCGATGCGCAGGTGGAAAAACTGGACATTATCCGTTGCGAGGGCGTGCTTGCCAACCGCTCAGACAGGTTGGCGGACCTTCAGGCTCTATCGGGAGAACCCAACCCCCAAGGAGTAAGCTTGCTCCTGCAAGGGGGTTAGTACAAATCTACCGGGTCCACATCCAGCGACCAACGTACTTGCCGCCCGCTGGGCATTTGCTCCAGGGCCAGCAGCCAACTGCTTAATAAACGATGCAACGGCGCGCGGGCGTTAGCCTGCAAGAGTAGCTGCGCGCGATAGCGACCGGCGCGGCGTTCCATCGGGGCTGGCACGGGGCCCAGTAATTCAATGCCGGTCAACCCCAGCTCACCGAGCAAACGTTCAGCCAGGCTGCACGCTTCATCGAGAAAACCCTCGGCCTGCCCAGGTTTATGGGCTTCAGCCCGCAGCAAGGCCAAATGGGAAAACGGCGGCAGCCCGGCGCAGCGGCGTTCGCTCAAGGCCTGTTCGGCAAACGCGAAATAGCCTTGTGCGGTCAGTTGAATCAGCAGCGGATGGTCGGCCAGGTGGGTCTGGATGATCACTTTACCCGGCTCCTCAGCACGCCCGGCACGCCCGGCGACCTGGACGATCAACTGGGCCATGCGCTCGCTGGCACGAAAATCCCCGGAAAACAGCCCGCCATCGGCATCCAGGATCGACACCAAGGTCACCCGTGGAAAGTGGTGCCCTTTGGCAAGCATCTGCGTACCCACAAGAATGCACGGCTGGCCCTTCTGGATAGTGGCGAACAGCTGATTCATCGCATCCTTGCGCGACGTACTGTCGCGGTCGACGCGCAGCACCGGATAGTCCGGAAACAGAATCCCCAGGCGTTCCTCAGCCCGCTCGGTGCCTGCGCCAACAGGACGCAGGTCGACTTTGCCGCACTGCGGGCAATTGCGCGGAACGCGTTCGACATGGCCGCAGTGATGGCAGCGCAACTCGCCGGAACGTTGGTGCACGGTCATGCGCGCATCGCAGCGGTTGCACTCGGACATCCAGCCGCAGTCGTGGCACAGCAAGGTCGGCGCAAAGCCTCGGCGATTGAGGAACACCAGCACCTGCTGGCCAGCGGCGAGGGTCTGGCCGATGGCTTGCTGCATCGGCCCGGAAATCCCGCTGTCCAGCGGACGACTTTTCACATCCAGGCGCAGGAAGCGCGGCTGCTTGGCGCTACCGGCCCGCTCATTCAGGCGCAGCAGGCCATAACGCCCGGTGTAGGCGTTGTGCAGGCTTTCCAGGGATGGCGTGGCCGAGCCCAGCACAATCGGAATGTTCTCCTGGCGCGCTCGCACCAGGGCCAGGTCGCGGGCGTGATAGCGCAAACCTTCCTGCTGTTTATAGGAGCCGTCGTGTTCTTCGTCGATGATGATCAGCCCGGGATTCTTCATCGGGGTGAATAGCGCCGAACGGGTGCCGATAATAATGTCGGCCTCGCCATCCCTTGCCGCCAACCACGACTCCAGGCGCTCGCGGTCGTTGACCGCCGAGTGCACCAGGGCGATGCGCGCATTGAAGCGCTGCTCGAAACGCGCCAGGGTTTGCGGGCCGAGGTTGATCTCGGGGATCAGCACGAGTGCCTGTTTACCGGCTTCCAGGGTTTCGCGGATCAGTTGCAAATAGACTTCGGTCTTGCCGCTGCCGGTGACGCCTGCCAGCAGGAAGGCATGGAAACTGTCGAATCCTGCACGAATGGCTTCATAGGCGGTGCGCTGTTCCGGGTTTAGCGGCAGTTCCGGCTGGGCCAGCCAGTGTTCATGGCGTTCGCCGGGGGCGTGCTTGCGAATTGCTACTTGGACCAAACCCTTGGCCAGCAGCAAGTCCAGGCTGTCCTTACTTAACAGCAGCTTGCTCAGTAACTGATGGGCGACGCCGTGTGGGTGCTGGGCCAGGGTCGCCAGGGCTTCGCGCTGGCGTGGGGCGCGGGCGATGCGCGGGTCGTCCAGGCGTGCGCCGGGTGTCATTGACCAGAACCGTTCCTGGCGGGCCTCGGCCAGTTCGCCCTGGCGCAACAGCACCGGCAATGCCCAACTGAGAGTGTCGCCCAAGCTGTGCTGGTAATACTGGGAAGTCCACAGGCACAGCTTGAACAATGAGGGTGGTAGCGGCGGGGTGGCGTCCAGCATGGCCAGAGCGGCCTTGAGTTTTTCCGCCGGTACTTCGCTGTGGTCGGCGACTTCCACCAGAATGCCGATCATCTCTCGCCGACCAAATGGCACCCGCACGCGCATCCCCGGTTGCAGCTGCGACCGCAGCACGCCGGTAGGTGCGCGGTAGTCGAACAGGCGGCGCAGGGGCGAGGGCAGGGCGAGGCGCAAAATGGCGTCGGGCACGCGGGGGTTCTCATATGACAGGCGGTGAAGAAGGGCGCGAGCCTAGCAGACGAGTAGGGTGTTGGGTATGGCACGGTTTTCTGATGAAAGGGGCCTTTCTGATGGAAAACGACTTATGGTGCCGCTTGCGCGTTTAAAAAGGTCTGGTAGAATCCGCGGCCTAATTACGTGCGGTATTCAACAATAGTGTTGACTGGCGGCACGCTAGCCTGAGGAATACACCATGAAAGCCGATATTCATCCAAATTACGTTGCCATCGACGTTACCTGCAGCTGCGGTAACAAGTTCGAAACTCGTTCGACCTTCGGCAAAGCTCTGCCAATCGACGTGTGCAACGAGTGCCACCCGTTCTACACCGGTAAGCAGAAGACTCTGGATATTGGCGGCCGTGTTGACAAGTTCAAGACCCGTTTCGGTGCTTTCGGCGCTGCTAAAGTTGCTCCTGCTCCAGCAGCAGAGTAAGGCAAACGACGTGGAAAGCCTGCCGGGCTTCTCCTCGTTGATAAAAAAGGCGTCCCTTGCGGGCGCCTTTTTTGTGTCTGCGATTTGGCTGGCGCCCGTTCAGGCCGAGGTATTTTGCCCCGCGCCGGCGGCTCTCGGTACCTTCGAGGTACAGCGGGTGGTCGATGGCGACACGGTTCGGCTCAAAGACGGCCGCAGCGTGCGCATGATCGGTGTCAACGCGCCGGAAACCGGCAAGAAAGGTCGTTCCGACGAACCCTTCGCAGTGGCCGCGCGTCAGCGTTTACAAGGTCTGGTAGATGCCAGCGCCGGTCGGGTTAGCCTGGTGCTCGGCCAGGAGAGCAAAGATCACTACGGGCGCACCCTGGCTCACCTCTATGGTGCCAATGGCGCGAACATGGAGGCGCAACTGCTCGCCGAAGGCTTGGGTTTTCAGGTGGCCGTCGCACCTAATGTTGATCTGGTCGCCTGCCAGCAGGCGGCCGAACGCAGTGCCCGACAGGCCCGCCTGGGGCTATGGCGTCAGTCGCCGGTGCAGAAAGCCTCAGCGATCGAGCGTTCCGGTTTCGCAGTGGTCAGCGGCCGGGTGAGCAAGATCGAGCGCAATCGTGGCGGAATCTGGATCGAATTGCAGGGCTCCATGGTATTGCGCGTTGCACCCAATCTGACGGGCCAATTTGACAGTGCTCTGCTCAAGCGCCTTCAGGGCCAGCAGATCGAAGTCCGTGGCTGGGTGTTGGATCGTTCCCGCCGTGGCGGCCTGAAAAACGGCCAGGCCCGCTGGCTCCTGCCATTGACCGACCCCGCCATGCTGCAACTGGCACAATAAGAAAAAATTGTAGACATTTTTTCGTATGATTGTGAACAGTTAAGCCCTTGTGTCCCGTGGCTCTTGGCCGAAAGTTGTAGGGCTGGGCCCTTGACACCCGTGACCGCCCAGTCTTGTAGGGGCTTTGCGACACGCGTATCCTCGGCGGTCCGTCGTCCAACAGTAAAAAGCGGAATGCCGATATGTCTGATTTGAAAACTGCCGCTCTCGAATATCATGCCTTTCCTCGTCCAGGAAAGCTGAGTGTCGAACTCACCAAAGCCACTGCTACTGCCCGCGACCTGTCGCTGGCGTACAGCCCCGGTGTAGCCGAGCCCGTGCGTGAAATCGCCCGCGATCCTGAACTGGCCTACAAATACACCGGCAAGGGTAATCTGGTTGCAGTCATTTCTGATGGCACCGCGATTCTCGGCCTGGGTAACCTCGGCCCATTGGCTTCCAAGCCGGTGATGGAAGGCAAGGGCGTGCTGTTCAAGCGTTTCGCCGGTATCGACGTGTTCGACATCGAAGTCGATGCCGAAAGCCCGCAAGCCTTCATCGACACCGTCAAGCGCATCTCCATCACCTTCGGTGGCATCAACCTGGAAGACATCAAGGCACCTGAGTGCTTTGAAATCGAAAAGGCGCTGATCGAGCAGTGCGACATCCCGGTATTCCACGATGACCAGCATGGCACTGCGATCGTGACCGCAGCCGGCATGATCAACGCGCTGGAAATCGTTGGCAAAAACCTCGCTGACGCCAAGATCGTCTGCCTGGGCGCTGGCGCTGCAGCTATCTCGTGCATGAAGTTGATCGTGAGCATGGGTGCCAAGCTGGAAAATATCTACATGGTCGACAGCAAGGGCGTGATCCAGTCCGAGCGTACCGACCTGAACCAGTACAAGGCGATGTTCGCCCATCCGTCCGAGAAACGTACCCTGGACGACGCCCTGAACGGCGCTGACGTATTCGTCGGCCTGTCCGGCCCGAACCTGCTGAGCGCCGAAGGCCTGAAGCTGATGGCGGCTAACCCGATCGTGTTCGCCTGCTCCAACCCGGACCCAGAAATCGCCCCGGCCCTGGCTCACGCCACCCGCGACGACGTGATCATGGCCACCGGCCGTTCGGACTATCCGAACCAGGTCAACAACGTATTGGGCTTCCCGTTCATCTTCCGTGGTGCCCTGGACGTTCGCGCCAAGCGCATCAACGAAGAAATGAAAGTGGCTGCCGCCAACGCCCTGCGTGAACTGGCCAAGTTGCCGGTGCCTCAGGAAGTGTGCGACGCCTACGGCGGTATCAAGTTGGAGTTCGGTCGTGAGTACATCATCCCGAAACCAATGGATGCCCGCCTGATCACCGTGATCTCCGACGCCGTGGCCAAGGCCGCGATCGCGACCGGTGTGGCGACTCTGCCGTATCCGAAAAACTACCCGCTCAAGAGCGTGGATGATGTGTTCAACGGCTAAGCCGTTGTAGCGCACCAACAAAAAGCCCCGACTCGCAAGAGTCGGGGCTTTTTGTTGTGTGGCTCAAATGCTGTTTCGATGTTCAGGTAAACCCTGTGGGAGCCAGGCTTGCCCGCGATGGCATCAGCTCGGTATGTCTGAAGCACCGCGCTGTCTGCATCGCAGGCAAGCCAGCTCCCACACAGGTCTCATCTGTCCGAGAGCCGGTACTTAGAACAAGTCGATCGGCGCCGCCTCATCCGCCGGCAGCGGGCTGCCTGGTGCGGTGCCATTGCCCAGCTCATTGACCGATGGTGGCGTGTCTTCGCTCTTGAACAGTTCGAAGTACGCATTCGGTGTGCCCGGCACAGCGGCGCGGCCACTGATCGGGTCTATCCGCAGGCTAAGAATGCCTTCCGGCTCGGCCTGGGTGTGGGCTGGCTTGTCCTTGAGGGCTGCGCCCATGTAGCTCATCCAGATTGGCAGCGCAACGGTGCCACCGAACTCGCGACGGCCCAGGCTTTCCGGCTGGTCGTAACCGGTCCAGACTGTGGTGATGTAGTCGGCGTTGTAGCCGGAGAACCAGGCATCCTTGGACTCGTTGGTGGTGCCGGTCTTGCCTGCCAGGTCCGTGCGGCCAAGGGCCAGGGCTCGGCGGCCAGTGCCGCGCTTGATCACATCTTCCAGCATGCTGTTGAGGATGTAGGTGGTGCGGCCGTCGACGATGCGCTCGGCCACTGCCGGTGTTTGCGGGGCAGGCGCAGCGCCTGTTGGGACTTCGCCCGGCATCGGTTCGATGGTGATACCGCCGTTGGCTGGCGCTGCCAAACCAGCCGTCGCGGCGACGCCATTGGGCACGCTCGGCGGGTTGGCGACGAACAGCGTCTCGCCGTTGCGGCTTTCGATCTTGTCGATCAGGTACGGCGTGATCTTGTAGCCGCCGTTGGCAAAGGTGCTCCAGCCGGTGGCGACTTCCATCGGTGTGAGGGTAGCCGTACCCAAAGCCAGGGACAGGTTGCGCGGCAGGTCCTGCTTATTGAAGCCGAACTTGCTGATGTAGTCGATGGTACGGTCGACGCCCATCGCTTGCAGCAAGCGGATCGACACCAGGTTGCGTGACTTGTACAGCGCCTCACGAACCCGGATCGGGCCAAGGAAGGTGTTGGTGTCGTTCTTCGGTCGCCAGACCTTGTCCATGTACTCATCGACAAACACGATTGGCGCGTCGTTGACCAAACTGGCGGCGGTATAGCCATTGTCCAGTGCGGCGCTGTAGACGAACGGCTTGAAGCTGGAGCCCGGTTGGCGCTTGGCCTGGGTGGCACGGTTGTAGTTGCTTTGTTCGAAGGCAAAACCGCCGACCAGGGCGCGGATGGCGCCGTTCTGTGGGTCCAGCGATACCAGGGCGCCTTGTGCCACCGGGACCTGGCTGAATTTCAGACTGTCGTCCTTCTGGCGCTGCACGCGGATCAGGTCGCCGACTTGAGCCACATCCGACGGCTGCTTGGGCATCGGGCCCATGCTGTTGGTGTTGAGGAACGGACGTGCCCATTTCATGCTGTCCCAGGCCACGTGTTCTTCGCCGGTGCGGGTCAGCACCTGCACGCCATCCTTCTTCACCTGGGTGACGATGGCTGGCTCAAGGCCGCTGATTGCGCGCTGTTTACCCAGTTCTAGGGTCCAGGCGCTGAGGGTCTTGCCCGGCAGGCGTGATTCGGGGCCGCGATAGCCATGGCGCTGGTCATAGGTGATCAGGCCTTCATGGACGGCGGTATTCGCCACTTCCTGCAAGTTGCTCGCAATGGTCGTGGTAACGCGGAAACCTTCGGTGTAGGCCTCGCTGCCATAACGGCCGACCATCTCGGCACGGGCCATCTCGGCAATGTACGGCGCACTCACTTCGGGCGTCGGCACGTGATAGCTGGCGTTCAGTTGTTCGGCCACGGCCGTTTCATAGGCGCTCTGGTCGATCTTGCCCAGCTTGTACATCCGCCCCAGGATCCAATCGCGACGCTCTTTGCTGCGCGCCGGGTTGGCCAGGGGGTTGAAGCGTGAAGGGGCTTTCGGCAAACCGGCAATCATTGCCATCTGCGCCAGGCTGGCGTCACGAATCGACTTGCCGTAATACACCTGTGATGCCGCTTCGATACCGTAGGCGCGGTTGCCCAGATAGATTTTGTTGACGTACAGCTCCAGGATTTCATCCTTGGTCAGCTGTCGTTCGATCTGCAGCGCCAGGAGGATTTCCGTGGCCTTGCGGGAAAAACTGCGTTCGCTGGTGAGGAAGAAGTTCTTCGCCACCTGCATGGTGATGGTGCTGCCGCCAGACTGAATGTGACCACTTTTTACCAGTTGCGTGGCTGCACGGACCAGGCTGCCGGGGTCCACGCCATAGTGATTGGCGAAGTTATCGTCTTCGGCCGACAAAAGGGCGTTGATGAAGTTGGGTGGAATATCGGCGAAAAGGATCGGGGTGCGGCGCATTTCGCCGAACTCCGCGATCAGTTTTTCATCGCTGCTGTAGACCCGCAAAGGAATCTGCAACTGGATACTTCTCAGGGTCTCTACGGAGGGCAATCCCGGACTAAGGTAGAGATAGGCCCCGCTGAGAACGAGCAGCAGCCCGCAGACGATAGCGACAATGGAGTACCCGAAAAACTTCAGCAGACGAATCAAGGCTTTTGGATTTCCAGAGAAAAGAATGAGTTAGGTGTCGGGGCATGCACGGCAAACGATGGGTCGCCCCGACCTGCAAATAAAAAGCGGGAAAAAACGCTGGGCATTAAAGCATTTTTCAGCTTGGGGCGTCATGGGCGCCTCTCAATCAAACCGACCGAATGCGTCAATTCAGGCAGTAGCCAGCCCTGAGACAGGGAAAGCTTTAGGGAGTTTTATGGTAAAGGGATTTTTCAGGCGAAAAACCGATACCGTTCTCGGTATCGACATCAATGATGCGCAGGTGAGACTGGTGGAATTGGCTCGCTCAAGCGTCGGTTACACAGTACGAACCTACGCCACCCAGTCTTTGCCGGGCCATGCAGTGATCGACAGCAATATTGTTGATCTGGAGGTTGTCGGGCAGGCGCTTTCCAAGGCACTGTTCCAGTCGCAGACGTCTGTCAGGAAGGCAGCCGTTGCGGTGGCGGGGCCGTCGGTCATTACCCGGCTGGTGGAGATGGACGCGGGGCTCGACGATGACGAGATTGCGCGTCGACTGCGGCTGGACGCGGATCAGTACATTCCCTATCCGCTGGAGGAGGTGGCAATCGACTTTCAGGTCAAGGGCCCCTCGATCAGGGGGGCGGGGCGTATCAATGTGCTGCTCGCCGCTTGCCTCAAGGAGCAGGTCGAGGCCCGTGAGGCGGTGCTGGCCCTGGCGGGGTTGGCGACGCAAATAGTCGATGTCGAGGCGTTTGCGCTGGAGCGTGCATCCGATCAGGTCGTTGCCAGCATCACGCCGGGCAGTTGGATCAATGGTACACAATGGGCTGCTGATGCCCAGAGATTGCGGGTCGCTTGCGGTTTGGCCCTCAGGAGTTTCGATTGATGACAAGAATCAACCTTTTGCCCTGGCGCGAAGAACAGGCTGAGCGGCGGCGCAAATACTTTTTGGTGTTTTTGCTGGTGAGCGCTCTTATTGCGCTAGCTACGGTGTGGTTGGCGGATCGTATTATCGGTCAGGCGATCGATCGGCAGGTGGCTCGTAACAACCACTTGAGCAAGGTAGTCACGGTGCTTGATTCGCGGATCAAGACTATCGACGAACTGCGCGAGCAACGGCGGCAGTTGATGGAGCGGATGAAGGTCGTGGAGGATCTGCAGGGTGATCGCTCTGCGGGCGGGCAACTGTTCGACCAACTGGCCCGTGCTGTGCCGGATGGGGTGCGGTTGCGAGAAATAACTGTGAGTGGGACCTCGGTCGAGATCAGCGCAACTGCAGCATCCAATCATGACGTCGCCCGCTTGATGCGCAGCCTGGAGTCCTCCAATGGACTGCAAACTCCCAGCTTGCGACATGTGCGGGCCGAAGAGGCTGGCAGTGCCTTTCAGTTGATGGTTGGCCATGGAGAGTCCGGCGAGGCGGGGCAATGAGCCTGTCGTCGAGCCTGCCAAGGCTGACAACCCTCGAATTTTCCACGCTGTACCATAACGCCGCCCATTGGCCCTTGCCCCGCAAGATTCTGCTGGGTATTGCGTTCGCCTGCCTGTTGCTGATGTTGGGCGACAGCCTCTACTTGAGCGCGTCGCGCGAGCAGTTGCATCGACAGGAAGCCCGGGAAGTGACCTTGCAGCAGCAATTTGCCGATAAGGTCGGCCCGGCCGCCAATCTGGAGGCCTATGCCCGCCAGCTTGAGGTCATGCGGGGTGCCTTCGCTGAGCAACTGCACCGGTTGCCGACGGCTACCGAGGTGCCTGGTCTACTTGAAGACATCACCCGGCTGGGCCTGACTGGCGGATTAGTACTCGAGGAAATCAGGCTGTTGGATGAGCAAGTTCAGCCGCTTTACATCGAACTGCCGATGCAGATCAGCCTCATCGGGGCTTATCACGACCTGGCGACCTTCGTCAGTAGTGTGTCGGGGCTGTCGCGAATCGTTACCTTGCACGATTTCGTCATCAGGCCTGCCGATCTGCAAGACGACTCGCCGCTGCGCTTGAACCTGCTCGCCAAGACCTATCGCTACAACGACCAGGGGGCATCGCCATGAGGTGCCTCAATGGTGTGTGCTGGTTCCTTTGCCTGGGGTCGCTGGCCGGGTGCGGCAATGGTACCGATGTGCAAGCGCTGGAAGCCCGTTTGCACGCGATTCGTCAGCAGGTACCAGCGCTGGTCGAGGAGCCTGTGGTCGCTGTCGTGGTGCCGCGCTTTGTCTACGATCCAGTGTTACTGCGCGATCCTTTCCAGCTGCCAAATGAGGTCCAGCCTGTCAGCCGTCCATCGGGCCGGCCGGGGCTGAAGCCAGACTCTGACCGCCCTCGGCAGTTTCTTGAAGGCTTTGCCATCGATGAGTTTGAGATGGTTGGCACACTGTCCAGTGGCGCTCAGACCTTTGCCCTGCTGCGGGGCGCTGCGGGGGTACACCGTCTGGCAGTCGGTGATTACCTGGGTTGGGACCATGGGCGGGTGATGGCCATCCATGAGGATCAAGTCGAGATCGTTGAACTCTTTCCTGATGGTGAGGGCGCGTGGCTGGAACGCTCGCGAACCCTTGCCTTGAACGTGCATTCATAACGGAATTCAAATAATGAAAAGGACTTTTTCGTCCTTCGGTGTGGCGCTATGGATAGCGTTCGCAGCACCGATGGTCAAGGCTGTGCCCAATCGGGTCGACCTGATTCACTTGCCACCTCCCGGTGGTGCGCCCCTCAGTACCGAGCGCAGCGCGTTCAGCGGCGATAAGTTATCTCTCAACTTCCAGAACATCGAGGTCCGAGCCGTCCTGCAACTGATTGCCGACTTTGCCGGCCTCAACCTGGTGGCCAGTGATGAGGTGCAGGGCTCGATTACCCTGCGCCTCAAGGATGTGCCCTGGGATCAGGCCCTGGATCTGGTGCTGCAAACCAAGGGGCTAGACAAGCGCCTGAAAGACAATGTGTTACTGGTCGCGCCTGCCGATGAACTGGCTGCGCGGGAGTTGCTGGCGCTGGAATCGCGCCAGCAGTTGACCGAGCTGGCACCGTTGCGTCGCGAGTTGCTGCAAGTCAATTACGCCAAGGCGGCTGAACTGGCCAAGCTGTTCCAGTCAGCGGCTGGCCTTGAGGGGGGGAGCAATGAGCGCGGCTCGGTGGTGGTGGATGATCGGACCAATAATATTCTCGTCTATCAGACGCAGGAGCGCCTGGACGAGCTGCGTCGTATCGTCGCGCAACTGGATATCCCGGTGCGCCAGGTGATGATCGAGGCGCGGATCGTCGAAGCCAATGTCGACTACGACAAAAGCCTGGGGGTGCGCTGGGGTGGTTTGATCCAGAACAAGGGCAACTGGAGTGGCGGCGGTATCAACAAAGCGCCATCGGGTGAGGGCGAGCAACCCGAGAACTCGTCCAGTTCGCCTTTTGTCGACTTGGGTGCGGTCAACGGTACAGCCGGCCTGGGCATCGCCTTTATTACCGACAATGTGCTGCTGGACCTGGAGCTGACGGCCATGGAGAAAACCGGCAACGGAGAGATCGTCTCGCAGCCCAAGGTGGTCACTTCCGACAAGGAAACCGCCCGAATCCTCAAGGGTACCGAGATTCCTTACCAGGAGTCCACGTCCGAGGGTGCCACCTCCGTGTCGTTCAAGGAGGCCTCGCTGTCCCTGGAAGTAACACCGCAAATCACCCCGGACGACTGGGTGATCATGGAGGTCAGGGTTACCAAGGATGAGCCTGACTACCTGAACAAACTTAACGACGTGCCGCCCATCAAGAAAAACGAGGTCAATGCCAAGGTGTTGGTCAGGGATGGCGAGACCATCGTGATTGGCGGCGTTTTCTCCAATACCCAAAGCAAAGTGGTAGATAAAGTGCCATTTTTGGGCGATGTGCCGTATCTTGGCCGCCTTTTCCGGCGGGATGTGGTTTCGGAGAAAAAATCCGAGCTGCTGGTATTCCTGACTCCGCGTATTATGAATAACCAGGCGATTGCTGTGAGTCGTTGATTCTGTGCGAAATTTGATTCTTGTTGGACCGATGGGGGCTGGAAAAAGCACCATCGGCCGTTTGCTGGCCAAAGAGCTGCGCCTGCCATTCAAAGACTCCGATAAGGAAATTGAATTGCGCACGGGTGCCAATATCCCGTGGATCTTCGATAAGGAAGGCGAATTGGGCTTTCGCGACCGCGAGCAGGCGATGATTGCCGAGCTGTGTGGCTGCGATGGCGTGGTATTGGCTACGGGCGGCGGCGCGGTGATGCGCGATGAAAATCGCCGGGCACTGCATGCCGGTGGTCGAGTCGTCTATTTGCATGCGTCTGTCGAGCAGCAGGTCGGTCGAACCGCTCGCGATCGCAATCGCCCGCTGTTGCGTACGGCCGATCCGGCGAAAACCCTGCGGGACTTGCTGACGCTGCGCGATCCGCTATATCGGGAAATCGCCGATCTGGTGGTGGAAACCGATGAGCGGCCGCCACGAATGGTGGTTCTCGACATTCTTGAGCGCTTGCAGCAACTGTCGCCCCGTTAAAGCCAGGCGCGAAATGCGCTATCCTCGGCGGCGCGTCATGACCGTCTGAGTTGTGGCGTAGAGCCATCAGGCAGCGTCAGATCGCTACGTTGCCGACAAACGTTAATGTAGGGCAAGACGCCTGCTTCCATCTTCAACGCGGGGACACATGCAGACACTTAAGGTCGATCTTGGCGAGCGCAGCTACCCGATCCATATTGGCGAAGGTTTGTTGGACCAGCCCGAATTGTTCGCACCGCATATTGCCGGGCGACAAGTGGCGATTATCTCCAACGAGACGGTTGCGCCGCTTTATCTTGAGCGTCTGAGTCGCAGCCTTGAGGCGTATTCGGTTATTTCGGTGATTCTGCCCGATGGCGAAGCGTTCAAGACCTGGGAAACCCTGCAACTGATCTTCGACGGCCTGCTCACTGCCCGTCATGATCGTCGCACCACCGTGGTTGCCCTAGGCGGCGGGGTTATCGGCGACATGGCCGGTTTCGCGGCGGCCTGTTACCAGCGCGGCGTGGACTTTATCCAGGTGCCGACCACGCTGCTGTCCCAGGTCGATTCGTCGGTGGGCGGCAAGACCGGCATCAATCACCCTCTGGGCAAGAACATGGTCGGTGCGTTCTATCAGCCCAACGTGGTGCTGATCGATACCGCTACCCTCAATACCCTGCCACCCCGTGAGCTGTCGGCGGGCCTGGCGGAAGTCATCAAGTACGGGTTGATCTGCGACGAGCCGTTCCTGACCTGGTTGGAAGAACATGTCGACGCCCTGCGCGACCTGGACCAGGTCGCGCTGACCGAAGCCATTTCCCGCTCGTGCGCTGCCAAGGCGCTGGTGGTCAATGCCGACGAGCGCGAGTCCGGTGTACGGGCCACTTTGAACCTGGGTCACACCTTCGGCCATGCGATCGAAACGCACATGGGCTATGGTGTGTGGTTGCATGGAGAGGCCGTAGCGGCCGGCACAGTGATGGCATTGGAGATGTCGCAACGCCTGGGCTGGATCAGCAGCCAGGAGCGTGATCGCGGTATTCGCCTGTTCCAGCGCGCCGGGTTGCCGGTCATTCCTCCCGAGGTGATGACTGAAGCTGATTTTCTCGAACACATGGCGATAGACAAGAAAGTGATCGACGGTCGTCTGCGTCTGGTGCTGTTGCGCCGAATGGGCGAAGCGGTAGTGACCGACGATTATCCGAAAGAGATTTTACAGGCCACGCTGGGAGCGGACTACCGCGCCCTGGCTCAGCTTAAAGGTTAATAAGATCCCGATGACTAGTTTGCATGCTGACGAGGCGTTTCTTGGCCATTACCAGTTAAATCACGACCCTTTTGCTCCACGGGTGCCTGGTTTCAAATTCTTCCCTGCCCAACGCAAGCCGGTGTTGGGGCAGTTGCACCACCTGGCGCGTTACAGCCAGCTGCTGCTGGTGGTCACGGGCCCGTTGGGCAGTGGCAAGACCTTGTTGCGTCAGGCGCTGGTGGCCAGCACCAACAAGCAGTCAGTGCAGAGCGTGGTGGTGTCAGCCCGTGGCGCCGGTGATGCGGCGGGCGTGCTGCGCCAGGTCGCCCAGGCCCTGGACGTGTCCAATGCCGAGCCGACGGCGATCCTCAAGCAAGTGGTACAACTGGGTCTGACCGGCCAGGAAGTCTACCTGCTGGTGGATGATGCCGAGCAGCTCGACGAATCCGCCCTTGAAGCGTTGCTGGCCCTGGCGGCCGGTACGCCTGAAGGTCGTCCTCATGTGTTCCTGTTCGGTGAGTCGTCGCTGATTGCCGATCTGGAGCAGTTGAGCGGTGAGGAAGAGCGCTTCCATGTCATCGAACTGCAGCCTTACGAAGAAGAAGAAACCCGCGAATACCTGGCCCAGCGTCTTGAAGGTGCCGGGCAGGGAATCGAACTTTTTTCCGCTTCGCAGATCTCTGATATTCACGAAAGCTCCGACGGCTGGCCTGGCACCATCAACCAGGTCGCCCGGGATGCCATGATCGAAGCCATGATTGCCAGCCGCTCAGCGGTAAAGCGTCCAAAGATGGGGTTCACCATGCCGAAGAAACACGTATTGGCAATTTCCGCTGTTGTCGTGGTTGCCGTCGCCGCTGCCTGGTTGATTCCAGGCCGCAGCAAGGCACCGACAACCGCGCCTGCCGAACAGGCACAGCTGCCATTGGGCAAACCAACCACTAACGGCGCGCCAGCCGTTGAATTTTCCGGCTCCGGCCAGCCTACCAACCTGCCGATGGTCGGCCAGCCGGTCATGCGTGGCCCGTTGGCGGAAGAAGCTGGCGCCATCTCCGAAGGCGACGACGGCGTGCCAGTGGAAGGCTCCAGCGCCACTCCGCCGACTGTTACCACCACCGCGCCACCCGCTGGCGTAGCACCGAGCCCCGCGCCTGTTCCGGCTCCAGTAGCCAAGCCGGCGCCTGCACCTGTCCAGGTGGCGACCGCCAAGCCTGCCCCGGCGCCAGTTGCTAAACCAGCACCAGTTGCCAAGCCTGCGACCGTAGCCAAGGCCTCCGCTGGCAGCAGCTGGTACACCAGCCAGCCGGCCAAGAACTACGTGGTGCAGATCCTCGGCACCAGCTCCGAAGCCAGCGCGCAAAACTTCGTCAAGGAGCAGGGCGGCGAGTACCGTTATTTCAAGAAAGACCTTAACGGCAAGCCACTTTACGTGATCACCTACGGCAACTTCGCCAGCCGTGATGCAGCTGTAACCGCTATCAAGGCCTTGCCAGCGAAGGTTCAGGCTGGTAAACCTTGGCCTCGTACTGTCGCCAGCGTCCAACAGGAACTGGCAGCAACTCGCTGAAGATTCGGCGGCCTTACCCAGGCCGCCTCTCCCGGCACCTCAAAAAAACCGCAAGTGCGTGCTGCCTTCCAGGCCGCGCGCTTTGTGGTGTCTGCGCACGTCGCTTTTGAGTCGTAGCGGTCAGAATTAAAAAAGTTTTGACTAGCACAGCATATCGCTTTAAACCTTTCATAAATGCGACATAGATTTGCGACATTTCGTCGCTAAATTTGTGAGCGTCTGTGTCGGTGTGTACAATGACCTCCCTTTTTCCCCCGCAAAGCCGGCGTACGTCCGGCGTGGAAGGTAACGGGTTGAATTGAAAAGAAATTTGCCTCGATCAAAGAGGCAGCCTGGTGAGAAAGTGTCTATGAAAGCAGGTCTGTACCAACCCGATGAATTCAAGGATAACTGCGGTTTCGGCCTGATTGCCCATATGCAGGGCGAGCCCAGTCATACCCTTCTGCAAACGGCCATCGAGGCCCTGACCTGCATGACCCACCGCGGTGGGATCAACGCCGACGGCAAGACCGGTGACGGTTGCGGCTTGCTGATTCAAAAGCCCGACCAGTTCCTGCGCGCAATCGCCAAGGAGCATTTCGGTGCCGACTTGCCCAAGCAGTACGCCGTGGGCATGGTGTTTTTTAATCAGGACCCGGTAAAAGCCCAAGCTGCTCGCGAGAACATGAACCGCGAGATCCTGGCTGCCGGCCTGCAACTCGTTGGCTGGCGCAAAGTGCCCATCGACACCAGCGTCCTCGGCCGCCTGGCCCTGGAACGTCTGCCGCAGATCGAACAAGTGTTCATCTCCGGCGACGGTTTCAGCGATCAGGACATGGCGATCAAGCTGTTCACTTCCCGTCGTCGTTCGTCCGTAGCCAACGCTGCCGACACTGACCACTACATCTGCAGCTTTTCCCACAAGACCATTATTTATAAAGGCCTGATGATGCCGGCGGATTTGACCGCCTTCTATCCAGACCTGAGCGACGAGCGCCTGCAAACCGCAATCTGCGTGTTCCATCAGCGCTTCTCCACCAACACCCTGCCGAAATGGCCGCTGGCCCAGCCATTCCGGTTCCTCGCCCATAACGGCGAGATCAACACCATCACCGGTAACCGCAACTGGGCAGTAGCCCGTCGCACCAAGTTCGCCAACGATTTGATGGACCTCGAAGAGCTGGGCCCGCTGGTCAACCGCGTGGGTTCCGACTCCTCCAGCATGGACAACATGCTGGAACTGATGGTCACTGGCGGCATCGATCTGTTCCGTGGCGTGCGCATGATCATTCCGCCTGCGTGGCAGAACGTCGAGACCATGGACCCCGATCTTCGGGCGTTCTATGAGTACAACTCCATGCACATGGAGCCGTGGGACGGCCCGGCGGGTGTCGTGATGACTGATGGCCGCTACGCGGTGTGCCTGCTGGACCGTAACGGTCTACGCCCGGCGCGTTGGGTCACCACCACCAACGGCTTTATCACCCTGGCTTCGGAAGTCGGCGTCTGGAATTACCAGCCCGAAGACGTCATCGCCAAGGGCCGCGTAGGCCCTGGGCAGATCCTGGCTGTGGACACTGAAACCGGGCAGGTTCTCGACACCGACGCCATCGACAACCGCTTGAAGTCCCGTCATCCGTATAAGCAATGGCTGCGCAAGAACGCTCTGCGCATTCAGGCGACCATGGAAGACAACGACCACGGCTCGGCTTTCTACGACGTCGACCAACTCAAGCAGTACATGAAGATGTACCAGGTCACGTTCGAAGAGCGCGACCAGGTGCTGCGCCCACTGGGCGAGCAAGGCTACGAAGCCGTCGGCTCCATGGGTGACGACACGCCAATGGCCGTGCTGTCCCAGCGTGTGCGCACGCCGTATGACTATTTCCGCCAGCAGTTCGCCCAGGTGACCAACCCACCGATCGACCCGCTGCGTGAAGCCATTGTCATGTCCCTGGAAATCTGCCTCGGCGCCGAGCGCAATATCTTCCAGGAATCGCCAGAGCACGCCTCCCGCGTGATCCTCAGCTCGCCGGTCATTTCCCCGGCCAAGTGGCGTTCGTTGATGACCCTGGAGCGTCCAGGCTTCGACCGGCAGATCATCGACCTGAACTACGACGAGAGCATCGGCCTGGAAGCTGCGGTGCGTAACGTCGCCGATCAGGCTGAAGAAGCCGCGCGCGCTGGTCGTACCCAGATCGTGCTGACCGACCGTCATATCGCCCCGGGCAAGTTGCCGATCCACGCTTCCCTGGCCACCGGCGCGGTGCATCACCGCCTGACTGAAAAAGGCCTGCGTTGCGACTCCAATATCCTCGTGGAAACCGCCACCGCCCGCGACCCGCACCACTTCGCGGTGTTGATCGGTTTCGGCGCCTCGGCGGTCTACCCGTTCCTCGCGTACGAAGTGCTGGGCGACCTGATCCGTACCGGTGAAGTGCTGGGCGACCTCTATGAGGTGTTCAAGAACTACCGTAAAGGCATCACCAAGGGCCTGCTGAAGATCCTGTCGAAGATGGGCATCTCCACCATCACGTCTTATCGCGGTGCTCAGTTGTTCGAAGCCATCGGCCTGTCGGAAGAAGTCTGCGACATGAGCTTCCGTGGTGTGCCGAGCCGCATCAAGGGTGCGCGTTTCGTCGACATCGAAGCCGAACAGAAAGCCCTGGCAGCCGAAGCCTGGAGCGCGCGCAAGCCGATCCAGCAAGGCGGCCTGCTGAAGTTCGTTCACGGTGGCGAATATCACGCCTACAACCCGGATGTGGTCAGCACCTTGCAAGCCGCTGTGCAGCAAGGCGACTACGCCAAGTTCAAGGAATACACTGCGCTGGTGGATAACCGCCCGGTGTCGATGATCCGCGATATGTTCAAGGTGAAAACCCTGGACACGCCACTGGCCATCAGCGAGATCGAGCCTCTGGAATCGATCCTCAAGCGTTTTGACTCCGCCGGTATTTCCCTGGGCGCCTTGTCGCCTGAGGCTCACGAAGCCCTGGCCGAAGCCATGAACCGCCTGGGTGCGCGTTCCAACTCCGGTGAAGGTGGTGAAGACCCAGCGCGTTACGGCACCATCAAGAGCTCGAAAATCAAGCAGGTGGCTACTGGCCGTTTCGGTGTGACCCCGGAATACCTGGTCAACGCCGAAGTGCTGCAAATCAAGGTTGCCCAAGGCGCCAAGCCAGGCGAGGGCGGCCAGTTGCCAGGCGGCAAGGTCAACGGCCTGATCGCCAAGCTGCGTTACGCAGTGCCTGGCGTGACCCTGATTTCGCCACCGCCGCACCACGACATCTACTCCATCGAGGATTTGTCGCAGCTGATTTTCGACTTGAAACAAGTCAACCCCAAGGCCCTGGTCTCGGTGAAGCTGGTAGCAGAAGCCGGCGTCGGTACTATCGCCGCCGGTGTGGCCAAGGCCTATGCCGACCTGATCACCATCTCCGGCTACGATGGCGGCACCGGCGCATCGCCGCTGACCTCCATCAAGTACGCTGGCGCGCCATGGGAACTGGGGCTTGCCGAAACTCACCAAACCCTGCGTGGCAACGACCTGCGCGGCAAGGTTCGGGTGCAAACCGACGGTGGCCTGAAAACCGGCCTCGACGTGATCAAGGCCGCAATCCTCGGCGCTGAAAGCTTCGGCTTCGGCACCGCACCGATGATCGCCCTGGGCTGTAAATACCTGCGCATCTGCCACCTGAACAACTGCGCCACCGGCGTCGCTACCCAGAATGAGAAGCTGCGCAAGGATCACTACATCGGCACCGTCGACATGGTGGTGAATTTCTTCACCTACGTCGCCGAAGAAACCCGTGAGTGGTTGGCCAAGCTGGGCGTGCGCACTCTCGAAGAGCTGATCGGCCGTACTGATCTGTTGGAAATCCTCGAAGGCCAGACCGCCAAGCAGCAACACCTGGACCTGACGCCGCTGTTGGGCAGCGATCACATTCCTGCCGACAAACCACAATTCTGCCAGGTGGAACGCAACCCGCCGTTCGACAAAGGCCTGTTGGCCGAGAAGATGGTCGAGATGGCTACTTCGTCGATCAACGATGCCAGCGGCGGCGAATTTGTCCTGGATATCTGCAACTGTGACCGTTCCATCGGTGCGCGGATCTCCGGTGAAATCGCCCGTAAACACGGCAACCAGGGCATGGCCAAGGCGCCGATTACCTTCCGCTTCAAGGGCACCGCTGGCCAGAGCTTCGGCGTCTGGAACGCAGGCGGCTTGAACATGTACCTGGAAGGCGACGCCAACGACTACGTGGGCAAGGGCATGACCGGCGGTAAGCTGGTGATCGTTCCGCCGGTGGGCAGCGTCTACAAGACGCAGGACAGTGCCATCATCGGTAACACCTGCCTGTATGGCGCGACCGGCGGCAAACTGTTCGCAGCGGGTACTGCCGGCGAGCGATTCGCGGTGCGTAACTCCGGTGCTCACACCGTGGTGGAAGGCACTGGCGATCACTGCTGCGAGTACATGACCGGTGGTTTTGTCGCCGTTCTGGGCAAGACCGGCTACAACTTCGGTTCGGGCATGACCGGCGGTTTCGCCTACGTGTTGGACCAGGACAACACCTTCGTCGACAAGGTCAACCACGAACTGGTGGACATCCAGCGGATCAGCGGCGAAGCGATGGAATCCTATCGCAACCACTTGCAGCATGTGCTGGACGAATACGTCGAGGAAACCAACAGCGAATGGGGCCGTAACCTCGCTGAAAACCTTGATGACTACCTGCGTCGTTTCTGGCTGGTCAAGCCCAAGGCTGCCAACCTGAAATCGTTGCTTTCCAGCACCCGTGCCAACCCGCAGTGATATGCGCCTGAAGAGTTTGATGAGGTTTTAACATGGCTGAACGTCTGAATAACGACTTCCAGTTCATCGATGTCGGGCGCAAAGATCCGAAGAAGAAACTGTTGCGTCAACGCAAGAAAGAGTTCGTGGAAATCTACGAACCCTTCAAACCCCAGCACTCGGCCGACCAGGCCCACCGCTGCCTGGGTTGCGGTAACCCGTATTGCGAATGGAAGTGCCCTGTGCACAACTTCATTCCCAACTGGCTCAAATTGGTGGCTGAGGGCAACATCCTCGCCGCCGCCGAGCTGTCCCACCAGACCAACACCTTGCCGGAAGTCTGCGGCCGGGTGTGCCCACAGGATCGTCTGTGCGAGGGTGCCTGCACCCTCAACGACGGTTTTGGGGCGGTGACCATCGGTTCGGTGGAGAAGTACATCACCGACACCGCGTTCGCCATGGGCTGGCGCCCGGACATGTCCAAGGTCAAACCCACCGGCAAACGTGTGGCGATCATCGGTGCCGGGCCTGCGGGGTTGGGCTGTGCCGATGTACTGGTGCGTGGCGGCGTGACTCCGGTGGTGTTCGATAAGAACCCGGAAATCGGTGGCCTGCTGACCTTTGGCATCCCTGAATTCAAGCTGGAAAAGACCGTGCTGAGCCACCGTCGCGAAGTGTTCACCGGCATGGGCATCGAGTTCCGTCTCAACACCGAGATCGGCAAAGACGTGACCATGGAGCAACTGCTCGAAGAATACGATGCCGTGTTCATGGGCATGGGCACCTACACCTACATGAAGGGCGGCTTTGCCGGTGAGGACCTGCCGGGCGTCTACGACGCTTTGGACTTCCTGATCGCCAACGTCAACCGCAACCTGGGCTTTGAAAAGTCGCCGGAAGACTTCGTCGACATGAAAGGCAAAAAGGTCGTGGTACTGGGCGGTGGCGACACGGCGATGGACTGCAACCGTACCTCGATTCGCCAGGGCGCCAAGTCGGTGACCTGTGCTTATCGTCGTGACGAAGCCAACATGCCGGGCTCGCGCAAAGAGGTGAAGAACGCCAAGGAAGAAGGCGTGAAATTCCTCTACAACCGCCAGCCGATCGCCATTGTGGGTGAAGATCGCGTCGAAGGCGTGAAAGTGGTCGAGACTCGTCTCGGCGAACCGGATGCCCGTGGCCGTCGCAGCCCCGAGCCGATCCCGGGTTCCGAAGAGATCATCCCGGCTGACGCCGTGGTCATCGCCTTCGGCTTCCGTCCAAGCCCGGCGTCTTGGTTTGAGCAGTTCAGCATCCAGACCGACAGCCAGGGCCGCGTCGTGGCTCCGGAACAAGCCCAGTACAAACACCAGACCAGCAACCCGAAAATCTTCGCCGGTGGCGATATGGTTCGCGGTTCTGACCTGGTGGTGACGGCGATCTTCGAAGGCCGCACTGCCGCTGAAGGGATCCTGGATTACCTGGGCGTCTGACGACGCCAGCTGCAAGTTTCAAGCTATTAGCTGCAAGCTCAAAGCCACGGTGCTTGCGGCTTGCAGCTTATAACTTGCAGCTGTTCCTCTGCGACTAATTGACCCGATAGACAAAAGGCACGGCGCATACCGTGCCTTTTACGTCGCGCTCTGAGAAAATGCCCGCACTTTTTATGCGGATGCCGACATGACTGCCCTCAAGAACGACCGTTTCCTTCGTGCCCTGCTCAAGCAACCTGTTGACGTCACCCCTGTGTGGATGATGCGTCAAGCCGGTCGCTACCTGCCGGAGTACCGCGCCAGCCGCGCCAAAGCCGGCGACTTCATGAGCCTGTGCATGAACCCGGAGTTCGCCTGCGAAGTCACCATGCAGCCGCTGGACCGTTATCCACAACTGGATGCGGCCATCCTCTTCTCCGATATCCTGACCATCCCTGACGCCATGGGCCAAGGCCTGTACTTTGAAACCGGCGAAGGCCCGCGTTTCAAGAAAGTCGTCAGCACCCTGGCCGACATCGAAGCCCTGCCGATCCCCGATCCTCACAAGGACCTGGGCTACGTCATGGACGCGGTCAGCACCATTCGCCGTGAGCTGAACGGCCGCGTGCCGCTGATCGGCTTCTCCGGCAGCCCGTGGACCCTGGCCACCTACATGGTCGAAGGCGGCTCGTCGAAAGACTTCCGCAAGACCAAGGCCATGCTCTACGACAACCCGCAAGCTATGCATCTGTTGCTGGACAAGCTGGCTCAGTCGGTCACCTCCTACCTCAACGCCCAGATCATGGCAGGCGCCCAAGCGGTGCAGATCTTTGACACATGGGGTGGCAACCTGTCGGCGGCGGCGTACCAGGAGTTCTCCCTGGCCTATATGCGCAAAATCGTCAGCGGCCTGATCCGCGAACATGAAGGTCGCAAGGTGCCGGTGATCCTGTTCACCAAGGGCGGCGGCCTGTGGCTGGAAAGCATCGCTGATGTTGGCGCGGACGCACTGGGCCTGGACTGGACCTGTGACATCGGCGAAGCCCGCCGTCGCGTGGGCGGCCAAGTGGCGCTGCAAGGCAACATGGACCCGACTGTGCTGTACGCCAAGCCGGAAGCGATCCGCACCGAAGTTGGCCGCATCCTCGCCAGCTACGGCAAAGGCAGCGGCCATGTGTTCAACCTTGGTCACGGGATTACGCCGGAAGTTGACCCGGAGCACGCTGGCGCATTCATACGGGCGGTGCATGAGTTGTCGGCGCAATATCACGAGTAACCAGGTTGCGATAACAAATAACGCCCGGCCTGTGCCGGGCGTTTTGCATTAAGTTTCAATTCAGGCGCGGTGTTTATGCTGACCCCATCGAAACCCAAATTGGATCACTCCCATGAAAACCCGTTACTTAGCTCTCCTGTTGGCCCCCTTGTTTAGCACCGCAGCCCTGGCGGGTGCTGGTTACACTGGCCCCGGTGCGCAATCGGTGGTCACTGTTGCTGGCGCCCAAGCTGCATCCGACGATACGCCTGTGGTATTGCAAGGTCATATCGTCAGTCGCCTCAAAGACCACGAAAAGTACGAGTTCAAGGACACCACCGGTACCATCGCTGTGGAAATCGATGATGAGGACCTGCCACCCGTTCCCTTCAATGAGAAGACCCAAGTCAAGCTGACCGGTGAGGTCGACAAGGGCCTGATGAGCCGTGAGATCGATGTTGACCGTGTGGAAATTATCAACTGACCACTGACACACATCTCCACAGGGCCGCTTAGCGGCCCTTTTCGTTTTTTGCCGGCAGTTTGCTCAGGTGCAATGCCACCAGCAAAGCAATCACCAGTAGGCTGGTGATAAAGCCGCCGATCCCGCTCCACCCCGCGTAGTGCCAGAAAATCCCACCCGCCGTCCCGGCAATGCTCGACCCGGCGTAATAACTGAACAGGTACAACGACGAGGCCTGGCCCTTGGCTTTCAGCGCGCGCCGGCCGATCCAGCTGCTGGCCACCGAGTGGGCGCCGAAGAAACCAAACGTGAACATCAACATGCCGACGATCACCAGCACCAGCGGCGTAAACAGCGTCAGGGTGATGCCGGCGAGCATCAGCACGATGGTGGCCCAGAGCACCCGCCGACGGCCCAGGCGGTCGGCCAGTGAACCGATTTTTGCCGAGCTATAGATGCCCGACAGGTACACCAGCGACAGCAGGCCCACTACGGCTTGGCTCAAGTCATACGGATCTGCCAGCAAGCGATAGCCGATGTAGTTGAACATCGTCACGAACGCGCCCATCAACAGGAAGGCTTCAAGGAATAGCCACGGCAGGCCGGCGTCCTTGAAGTGCATGGTGAAGCCGTCCAGCAGGCTGCGCGGGTTCAGGGTGCTGGCGCGGAAGTTGCGCGATTCGGGGAGGATTTTCCAGAACACCGTGGCCGCGATCAGCGCCAGGGCGCCGATGATCAACATCGCCGTGTGCCAACTGACGAAGTCGATCAGTACACCAATGATCAAGCGCCCGCTCATGCCGCCAATGGCGTTGCCACCGATGTACAAGCCCATGGCCAGGCCGATGTGTTGTGGATGTATTTCTTCGCTCAGGTAGGTCATCGCCACGGCGGCCAGGCCACTTAAGGACAGGCCCACCAAAGCCCGCATCAGCAAAATACCCTCCCAAGTGGGCATCAGGCCGCTGGCGATGGTGCACAGTGCGGCGCAGAATAGCGCGGCAACCATCACTCGCTTGCGCCCAAGGGTGTCGGAAATCGGACCGGTAATCAGCAAACCAAAGGCCAGCATGCCGGTGGCTACCGAAAGAATCAGGCTGCTCTGCGCGGCATTGATGGAAAACTCGTGGGACAGCGCGGGCATCATCGGCTGCACGCAATAGAGCAAGGCGAAGGTGGCGAAGCCGCCGGAAAACAGCGCCAGCACTGTGCGCATGAACATCGGCGTGCCTTTTTCGATGTACTGCTCATTGAGCTGCGCCACCACCTCATCCAGGGCGGTGGGCGGGACTTCTTGAGCAAGTGGGGCGACAGCAGATTTCACGCGGGACCTCGGGGCGGAAAAGCAGCCAGGGCTGGCAATGGGAAAAAGAATATAGCTGCCTAATGATTCTTTCCAATATATTGTTCGACCTGTTTGATAGCTTTTACGACCTAATAGGGTTTCCATGGAATTGCGCCATCTGCGTTACTTCATTGCCGTTGCCGAAGAGCTCCATTTCGGCCGCGCGGCTCAGGTGCTGGGCATCTCGCAGCCGCCGCTGAGCCAGCAGATCCAAGCGTTGGAACAAGAGATTGGCGCTCGTTTATTTGAACGTACCAATCGCCGGGTCGAACTGAGCGAAGCGGGTCGACTGTTCCTGCAAGAGGCGCGATTGGTGCTGGCCCAGGTCGGTAAAGCGGCGGACGTGGCGCGTCGTGCGCAACTGGGGGAGTTGGGCGAACTGAAGATCGGCTTCACCTCTTCTGCGCCGTTCAACTCCAGCATCCCACAGGCAATATTCGCCTTTCGCCAGGCCTTCCCGGCGGTGCATCTGAGCTTGCAGGAAATGAGCAGTACCGAGGTGGCTGAGTCGCTGGTGGACGAGTCGATCCAGGTTGGGTTGATGCGGCCGTTGCCGTTGCCGGACTCCTTGAGCGTTGTGGAGTTGATGCGTGAGCCGCTGGTGGCTGTACTTAACGCAGGTCACCCGCTGGTGGACGGTAGCGAGCGCGGTTTGCATCTGGCGCAATTGGCAGACGAGCCTTTTGTATTTTTCCCGCGCACCTATGGCAGTGGTTTGTACGCCCAGTTACTTAACCTGGCCCGCGACGCCGGCTTCAGCCCGCACTTCGCCCAGGAAGCGGGGGAGGCCATGACCATCATCGGTTTGGTCGCCGCCGGCCTGGGCGTCTCGGTACTGCCTGCGTCCTATCAGCGCATCCGTATTGATGGCGTGGTCTACCGCACCCTGCTTGATCAGGAAGCGGTGACGGCGGTGTGGCTGGTACAGCGCAAGGGCCAGCCATCGCCCATGGCCAAGGCGTTTGTTGAGTTGCTGAGGCGTAAGGCAGTGGTGTAGCGACGATCACATCTCAAGTAACGGAACCGTCTTAGTAGTTTGTTGTGGATTTACGCAGAATCGCTTCTTTTTAAGCGAGAGACATGGATGGCACTTCTCTACCAGCCTAAAGAAGGCAGTGTGCTGATTTGTGATTTTCGGGGCTATGAAGCTCCGGAGATCATCAAGGTCAGGCCTGTCATTGTGATACGCAAGCACAGGACCAATAAGTTGTTGGTAACAGTGGTGCCCTTGAGCACCACGGAACCGCGAACGGTGCTTGAGCACCATTTTCAGTTGGAAAGCCATTTGCAAGGAGCGAGTCCGGTCTGTTGGGCGAAATGCGATATCGTCGCTACCGTTAATCTAGGCAGGCTTGATCGGATCAAGAGCAAAGATCGGCATGGAAAACGCATTTACAAAATAGCCGAACTTACCAGTGAACAATTCTTGGCAGTGAAAGCGGCGGTGCGCAGTGCGTTGGGGTTGTGATGAGTGTCAGACGTGACGAGCGGCGATATGACACCAATTGCCGATTACCTGTTTTCAGGCATACTGGCCGGGTTCCCGAAAGGGGCTTGTGAGACTCTGAGGATCCTGGGCAACCAGCCATCGTAGAGCCAGGCAGGAAGCGGCGATGACAAGCCAACCTGTTTGTGAAGAGGGCGCCGAAAGGCGCCCTTTGTCGTTTCAAGGGGCAAGTAGCAAATGCCTCAATTCTGCTTCGAAGTCCCGGTCTCCTTGAACAGCTGCGCTGCCGGGCTCGTGTTGCTGCCACTCACACCCGTCACCCCATTGGCGCGCAAGCCGGCCAGGATGTCCCGATCCAGCATGCTGATCCAACGGTTGTAGTTGCGATGGATCTTGCCGTTCTTGTAGCCCAGGTCGCGGCTGTCGCGGTAGGTGATGGCGTAGCTGGTGCGGGTGTAGCGGATATCGATTTCAGCGTGGTACTGGTTGCGTACGGTGATCTCGGCCTGGATCAGTTGCGGATCAGCGCGCTGCACGGTCCATTCGCGTTTCTCCAGGGCCGCGAGGATCGCCTGTTTGACCTTTTCGTCGCTGGCCTGGACGTTGGCCGGGATGTCGGTCTGGGTGTTGAGCACCGGCTTGCTGGTGCAGCCAGCGGCGGTCAGCAGGGCCAGGGCGATGAGGGTGGCACGTAACAGGGAAGACATTCCGTTTCTCCAATCAGTTAAAAAAGCTTACTGCCAGCGGCGAAAGATCAGCGAAGTGTTAACGCCGCCAAAGGCAAAGTTGTTGTTCATCACGTAGTCGTTGTGCATTTCGCGGAACTCGCCGCGCAGGTAATCCAGTTCGCCGCAGCGTGGGTCCACTTCATCGAGGTTGAAGGTGGGCACGTACAGGTCGTGATTCATCATTTCGATGCTGAACCAGGATTCCAGCGCACCACAGGCGCCCAGGGTGTGGCCGAGGAAACTCTTCTGCGAACTGATGGGCATGCGGCTGCCGAACAGGTTGCTGGTGGCCTGGGTTTCGGCGATATCGCCCTGTTCCGTGGCCGTGCCGTGGCCGTTCACATAGCCGATGGCGTCAGGTGCCAGGCCGGCATCTTCCAGCGCCAGTTCCATTGCCCGGCGCATGGTGACCTGTTCGGGACGGGTGGTGTGCTGGCCGTCGGCGTTGCTGCCAAAACCCACCACTTCGGCGTGGATGTGTGCACCGCGTGCCAAGGCGTGTTCCAGCTCTTCAAGTACCAGCATGCCGCCGCCTTCGCCGATCACCAGGCCGTCGCGTCCACTGTCATAAGGACGCGGGCTGGTTTGCGGAGCGTCGTTTTTCAGGCTGGTGGCGTAGAGCGCATCGAACACCATGGCTTCGGTGGGGCACAGCTCTTCGGCGCCGCCGGCGAGCATCAGCGGCAGGCGGCCGAACTTGATGGCTTCATAGGCGTAGCCGATGCCCTGGCTGCCGCTGGTGCAGGCGCTGGACGTGGGAATCAGGCGCCCGGTAAGGCCGAAAAAATGCTGATATTCGCCGCGGTGGTGTGGGGCATCATCCGCACGTAGGAGTTGGCATTCAGCCCTTGCGCCACCGAGTTGAGCAGCATATTGCCGAAGGCCTTGATCTCATCGGTGCTGCCGGTGGATGAGCCGCAAGCCACACCCATGCGACCGTCCTTGATCGACTCGTCGCCCAGCAAACCGGCGTCCTGCAACGCCTGTTCCGCTGCCCACACCGCCAGGCGCGAGACCCGGCCCATGCTGCGCAGCTGCTTGCGAGTCCAGTGGGCCGGCACCACGAAATCATCGATCGGCCCCGCCAGCCGTGTATTCAACTCGGTAAACCGATCCCACTCATCCATGCGCCGAATACCGCTGCGCTTGGCACGAAAGTTCGCCGCGATGCTGTCCCAATCCCTACCCAGGGACGTGATGCCGGCCATGCCGGTGACGACCACACGCTTCATCAACACAGGCCTCCGTTGACGGCCAGCACCTGACGGGTGATGTAACTCGCCTCGGCCGACATCAGAAAATTCACTGCGCCGGCGACTTCTTCCGGGGTGCCCATGCGCTGGGCCGGGATCATCTTCATCAGTTCTTCCAATGGCACGTTTTCGTCGAGCATCGCTGTGTCAATCAGCCCAGGGGCCACGCAGTTGACGGTGATCTTGCGCTTGCCCAGTTCGATGGCCAATGCCTTGGCGGCACCGATCAACCCGGCTTTCGAGGCGCTGTAGTTGACCTGGCCGCGATTGCCGATCAACCCGGAAACCGACGTGATGCAAACAATCCGCCCCGCTGCGCGTCGACGAATCATCGGCATCATCACCGGGTGCAGCACGTTATAGAAACCGTCGAGATTGGTGCGCATCACCACGTCCCAGTCGTCTTCCGACAGGGCGGGAAACGCGCCATCACGAGTCAGCCCGGCATTCAGCACGACGCCGTAGTAGGCGCCATGTTCTTCCACGTCTGCTTCCAGAGTCGCCTTGCAGCTGGCGCGATCCGATACGTCGAATTGCAGCACCCGAGCATTGCGGCCCAAGGTCTCGATTTCGTCTCGGACGGTGTCAGCCTCGGCCCGGCCGCTTCGGCAATGCAGCACAATGTCATGGCCGGCCTTTGCCAGGCGCAGGGCAATGGCGCGGCCGATGCCACGGCTGGAGCCGGTGACCAGTATGGATTCAGTCATGAAGGGACTCCTTCGGATTCAGCTAAATAAGTAGCCGCCTGTGGCGGTCGAAATACGTTCAGGCGCGCACTGGCCTGGATACCGGGCCCGGTGAGGTGGCATTCGAACACACCCATGCCGTTGTCATCTTCCAGGGAGCACAGGCCGTGGATGGTCAGTTCGCTGCCAGCCGGAAAACGCTCCACATTGCATTCAAATTTTCGGGTGCCCAAGAGAAATCCCAAGCCGACTTCATCACCGTTCTGCCGGGCGCGGCAACCGGCCCAGGCGGCGACGCTTTGCGCCATCAGTTCGACGCCAACCCAGGCGGGCAGGCTGCCGTCGTCCAGGTTGAACAGGCCGCCTGGTGTGACGGTGAGGCGGGTATGAATCTGTTCTTCATCGAACGCCAGGACCTGATCGATCAGGATCATGTCACCGGCGTGAGGCAGCAGTTCGGCGAGCGGCCAATCGATCATGGGGCGTCTCCGATAATCAGGCTGACGTTGTTGCCGCCGAAGGCGAAGGAGTTACTCATCAGGCAGCGTTTTTCCAGGGTGTCACCAGGCTCGACCCACTTTAAAGCGGGCAGCGCCGGGTCGGCCTGACCGTCCCAAATGTGAGGCGGCAAGGCGCGGGCGGTGTTCTCGGCGCACAGGCTCAGCCAGCAGAACGCTGCTTCCAGCGCACCCGCGGCGCCCAGGGTATGGCCGCTCATGGGTTTGGTCGAGGAACAGGCCACCCCAAAGGGGAACAGGCTGGCCACGGCCAGGCTTTCCATGGCGTCGTTATGCTGGGTCGCGGTGCCGTGCAGGTTCAGGTAGCCGATCTGCTTGGGTTGCAGTTTCGCGCTGGCCAAGGCCTTGCTCATCGCCTGCAGCGCACCTTTGCCGGTGGGCTCCGGTGCGGAAATATGGTGGGCATCGCAACTGGCGCCGCTGCCCAGCAGGGCGATGGGCGCCGGGGTCTTGCTCATCAGGAACAGCACCGCCGCCTCACCGATGTTGATGCCATTGCGGTTCACCGAGAACGGATTGCAGCGCTGCGCCGACACCGCTTCCAGGGATGAAAAACCATTGAGGGTCAGCTTGCACAGGCTGTCGACGCCACCGCACAACACCGCATCGCACATGCCCAGGTCCAGCAGGCGCTGGGCACTCATCAATGCGCGGGCGCTGGAAGTGCAGGCGGTAGAAATGACGTAGGCCGGGCCGCTCAGTTGCAGCCAGTCCGTGAGGAAGTTGGCCGGGGCGCTGAGTTCCTGTTGCTGGTAGTCGTAGTCGCTGGGGAACTGCTTGTCCCGCAGGTAATGAGCGATGCCGTGGCTGGCTTCGTCGATACCCGAAGTGCTGGTGCCGAGAACGATGCCGATGCGCGCCGCACCAAAAGTCTCGATCGCCTGTTGGATCTCATCAAAGATCTGCAACGCGGCTTCCAGCAGCAGTTGGTTATTACGGCTGCTCTGCTGGCCCAGTTCTGGTGGGATCGTCGCCAGTTCACCGTGTACGCCGGCCACCGGCAGTATGCGCTCGGGCACCCAGCCACTTTCCGCGCGCATGCCGGAGCAGTCTGCGGCAAACAGGTTGCGGCTGACTTCACCCTTGCCACGGCCCAAGGCGCAGATCACGCCGAGGGCATTGAGGTAGGCGGTCATGGGGCAGCCTCCAGCGGGGTGATGTGGTAGTTCAGGTCCTGGCCGGGCAGGTTCACGGTGAACACCTGAGGCGATTGGTAAATGATCTGCCAATGGGGCTTGAGCACCCTGATATCGTCGAACTCACGGGCGCCAGGATAGTTGCCGGGCACTTCATTTGCCGGGGTCAGGGCAAACAGCAACGCGGCAAACAACTCCCGCGCCTGAGGGTTGGGCGGCAGCAAACCGTCCGCCTGCCAGGCGCCGTCGATCAGCTTTTGCCGGGCCTGGGGAATGCCCAGCGGGTCCATCATCGACCAGCGAATCGCGCCGTCTTCACGCTGGATCACCAGCAGCCAATCCTGACGCTGGCCGTTCTGCTCGCGCTCTACATGCAATTGCAGGGGCAAGGTCAGGGTCGGATTCTTCGCCGGCAACGGCGGCTGGCTGGCGCAAGCGCTCAGCAATAAAACACAGCCCATCAGCAGCGCACGGATCATTGCTCGGGGCCCGCGAGGGGTTTGCGCGCGACCACGTTAACCAGGGTTTCTTCCCGCTCGCCGAACGGCTTGGCCCGGCGCAGTCCCCAGCGTTCCAGCAAGCCGAAATCCGTGGAGCGGCTCCACCACAGGTACGGATAGGAAACGTTTTTCAGCTCGAACTCGAAGCCCTGTTCGCGAATCATCTCCAGGTACTCGGCAGCGCTTTTCTGCACATGCATCGGATGGCGGAACAGCCAGCGAATGACCCACGTGTCGATGTACGCTTCGGTGGACTCGGCAAACAGCAAATAACCGCCGGGCTTGAGCACTCGATAGAACTCGCTCAGTGCGCGCTGCTGCTCCACCAGGTGATGGAAAGTCTGGTGACAGAACAGAATATCGACACTGGCATCGGCCACATCCAGCGTTGCGCAGTCGCTGCCGATCAACTCGATGGCGAGGCCCTGGCGCGTCGCTTCAGCACGGCTCAAGTCCAGGCTGTGGGGATCAGCGTCCAGACCGATCAGGCGCTCGGGGGCGAACACTTGCTGCAAATACTGGAACGACTTGCCCTGGCCACAACCGGCATCCAGCAGCACCGGCGCAACCGGCAACGGGTCGCTGAACAAACTGCGCAGGTCGTTGATTGCTACCCGCAGCACATGGTGCTGCCAGGTGTGGCTACGCAGGAACCAGAAGCCGAACCTGGTTTCCTCGACGTAGTTTTTGCTCAGGTATTGGCTGCTCATACCCCATCTCCCGCGCAGATTTGCGAGAGCATCCGCAGCCGGCGCTTGGGCTCGCTGACAAACGGGTTGCGCTCATCCCAGGCATATCCGGCGAGGATCGAACTGATCATCCGACGAATGTCCGGTGAGCTGGTGGGATGGAAAATCACATCCTGGAACGTTCCCGCGTACCAGCCCTCGACGTAGCAACGGAAGGTGTCGACTCCACGCTTCAACGGCTCGGCAAACTCGCTTTGCCAGTCGACCGTTTCGCCTTGCAATTGTCGGTGCAGCAAACCGGCGGCCATGCTCGCCGACCGCATGGCGATGGTCACGCCGGAGGAAAATACCGGGTCGAGGAATTCCGCCGCGTTACCCAGCAAAGCAAAGCCTGGACCATGCAAGGCTTTGACGTTGGCCGAATAGCCGCCGATGGTCCTGGCCTCGGTATCCCACACCGCGTTTTTCAGCACTGTGGACAGGCTTGGGGTTTCGTCGATAAAGCTGCGCAAGCAAGCGTCGAGGTCTGCATCGCGGCCGTCGAAATGCTCCTTGGCCGCCACCACGCCTACCGAGCAACGGCCGTTGCTGAACGGGATGGTCCAGAACCAGATATCGCGCTTGGTCGGGTGTGTGGTGACGAGGATCTTGCTGCGGTCGAAGCCCGGATGTTCGATACGGTCCTCGACATGGGTAAATACCGCCTGGCGTAACGGGAAGTTCGACGGCGCCTCCAGGTCCAACAGGCGCGGCAGGACGCGGCCGTAACCGCTGGCGTCCAGTACGAAACAGGCCTTGAGGTGGTACTCGCTGCCGTTCTCCCGGCGTATGTGCAGGTAACGGTTGCCTGCGGCAAAGTCGACGCCGACGAGGGTCTGGCCGTAACGAATTTCCACGCCCTGCAACGCCGCTTGATCCGCCAGCAGCTTGTCGAACTCGCCGCGCTGCACCTGGAAGGTGGTGGGTTTGCCGTTGCTGAAGGTGTCGCCAAAATCAAAGGCGCTGTAGCGCTCGCCCCAGGCAAACGCGGCACCGGTTTTCACCTGGAAACCGGCAGCGTTGACCGCGTCGAGCATGCCAGCTTCTTCGATAAAGTCGATGCAGTGGGACAACAGGCTTTCGCCGATGGAAAAGCGCGGGAAGTGCTGGCGCTCGATGATCAACACATCATGCCCGTTACGTTTAAGCAGAGCGGCAGCAATGGCGCCGGACGGACCGGCACCAATCACCACCACCTGGCGACGTTCCATTTCAACTGTGGACACTGTGGCTCCTTGCCGGTTGGGCAATCATCAAATTCAATTCAAAGGTGTTGGTGGTCATCATTGCGCATGTTCCTGACGCCCGGCCCACGGCGCCAGCATAAAACTGAACGCCAGGCCCAGGCTTACCGACAGGCCGAAGTTACTCACCGCTGGCGTGCTGGAAATCGCCAGCAGGCCGAATGACAGCCACGTGGTGACGGCCGCCAACAGCGTGCCCAACAGGCTCACGGCGGCGCCGCCGATCTGCTCGCGCATCAGGATCGCGTAGTCGACGCTGATGGCGGTCACCAGCAGCAGGCCAAACAGGCTGAACAGGGTCAGCGGTTGCCCCAGCCAACCGAGGCTGGCCAGGCTGCACAGCGCAGCGAGCAGCGGCAGGGCAACAATGCGCAAGGCGCCACCGAAGCCGAAAGGCAGGATCAGCAGCAACACGATCAGCACGCAGGACATCAATTTCAATTCGGCAGCGCTGATTTGAGTGGCGGCGAAAACCTGGTTCAAGTCGTCGAGGCGGTCCACCAGTTGCACGCCGGGTAAGTCCAGGGCCTGCACCCGCAGCAACGCCGAGTTGTTCAGGCCTTGCAGGCTGACCATGGCTGCCACGCCATCGTCGGTTGCACCGAGCCACAGCGTACGCCAGGGCTGCGCCAGAGGGCCGATCAGCGCCGCGTCGATGTCTTCGGTGGGCAGGGCTTGCAGTTGCGCCAGTTCCGCTTGCAGGGCGCTGGCCGGTACGCCTAGGTCCAGCAGCGGTTGCCAGAATTGCGGCAGCTTGTTCAGGGCTTCGCGCACTTGTTGTTGCTCGCTTGGCTGGTTGACCAACTGATTGAGCGCCAGATAACCCTGAAGCTTATCCATGTTCACCAGTTGATCCAGACGCTGGCTCAGCGCCGTCTGACGCTCCAGCAGTTGCTGCTGATTGTTCGCACGCACCAGGAAGAATTGGCTGGTGGGTTGATAGCCGGTAATCCGCGCAATGGCCTGGGCTTCCTCCAGTAATTGCGGCGGCGCGCCGATCCATTGGCGAATATCGTTTTTGCTGTTCAGCTGCCATAAACCACCGGCGCAAAACAGCAACACCAACACCAGCAACACCGGGCTCGGCAGGCGCTTGAGCAACGACTCACGCACCCCCAGCAGAAACTCGGCAATTCGCAGCGGCCACTGGGCCGGGCGCAGATCCATGCCCTTGAGCAAGGCCGGCAACAGGCACACCGCCGACAGGTACGCACCCACCAGCCCAGCGGCGGAGAACACGGCGATCTGGGTCAGGGCCGGGAATGGCGTCCAGGCCAGCGCCAGGTAACCGATGCAACTGGTGGCCAGGCTCAGGCTCAAACCCGGCAAGGTCAGGCGCAACGCTGGCCAACTGCGCCAGGGTTGCAGGCTCCAGCTCTTGGACAGGTAATGCAGCGGGTAATCCACCGCCACGCCAATCAGGCTCGACCCCAGCACCAGGGTCATCACATGCATATGGCCGAACAGCGCGACACAGGCCACCGCACCAAACAGCATGCCCACCAGCACCGGTACAAACGCCAACAATACCCGCCAGCGGCGGAACGCCAGCAGCAACAGCAAAAGGATGCCAACGGTGGCGCCGCCGCCGACCCAGGTCATCTCCCGGGTTGCCTGCTGCTGACCATTGGCCGCGTACAGCAGGCCGCTGGCAGCAAGCAATTGCACGCCTTGCTTACTGGCCTGTTCGCGGCTGGATTGGAGCAAGTCGGCCACTTGAAGCGGCAACTTCATGTCGAAGGCATTGCCGTTGGTGCGCGCCCGCAGCAGCACCCAGCTTTTGCCGTCGGCATCGGCGATCAACGCGCCGCTGCCAATATCCAACTGTACCGAACCGTGTTGCGGCTGGCTGTTCTGGATGCGTCCGGTGAGGCCGAGCCAATCGTCCTGGCTCGGCACCAGGCTGAAACCGGTAAAGGGATCGAACAGCGCCTGCACCCGTTGCTGAATAAAGGCGTGTGGCTGCTCGATCAGTTGCTCGCGGTCCTTGGCCGAGAGCATCGCCAGGCGCCCTTGCAGCAACTGCTGACGCAAGGCCGGCAGATCTGCCTGGAGGTTCCATTGGACCTTTTCAAACAGGCTGCTGGCTTGCCAACGCGCGCCCAGTTGTTGGGCCATGGCCACCGCCTGCTGGCGGTCGGCATGGCCCACCAGCACCAGCATTTCGCGGTTCAGTGGCTCCTGCATGCGTTGTTCGGCGCGCAGCTCCAATGCATCCGGCGCGGTGCCGGGCACCAGTTCCATGAGGTTGGCCGACAGTGGCGCACCCTGGCGCCATTGCCAGCCGGCCAGGGCCAACACGGCCACCAGCAGGATCAGGAACAGGCGCGGTAGCCAGCGCTCACTGGGCAAAGTCGTGTTGCTCCGCGTCGCTCAAAGATTGCGTGCTGGTGCTGTCCTGCATGCGCAGTACGGTGCTGTCGCCCTGGGTTTCCAGTAGTTCGATTTTTTGCACCAGGTCGCCGCCGTCGATATTGATCTGGGTGAATACCTGCTTGAGCAATAACGAGCGCGGAATCAGCGTTAGCTTCCACTGTGTGGCCTCGCCTTGCAGTTGCAACTCGAAGTCGCGCTGCAAGCCGCTGCTGTCGCCCTGTAACACGGCGAGGAACAAACGATTCTGCTCGGCCCCGGCGCTCTTGTTGGGCAGCGGCTGCCAGCCGTTGGCATCGCGCCTGGCAATGCCTTGGGCGCTGATGCGGTAGTCCTGTTGCAGAGGGGTTTTCAGCAGCCAAAGCAAACCGTGGTCCTTGGCCAGAACAAAGGAGCCCTTGCTGGTCAGAGGCTGTGGCAGGGCGCGCAGGTGTTTTTCCTGGAGGAAGTTGCCGTGGATCACAGAGGGCTTTGCCAGTTGATCGCTGAGCTGTTGCAGGTCGAAGGCGTGGGCCAAGCCAGGAATCCCCAACAGCACACACACCACCACTCCTGCAGGAGCGAGCTTGCTCGCGAAAAACGCCAAGGCACCGCGTTTAAACAGGATGCCAGCGTTATCGTTGACGACCTTCGCGAGCAAGCTCGCTCCTACAGAAAACGGAGAGATCATTTCAGGGCCCTTTCGACGGCTTCGACAAACACTGTCGGCGACGCCAGTTGCATCTCGCGACTGGCAATCTCCACTGCCACTTGTACGGTGCTGGCGCGGGTCAGGCGTTCGCCGGTGGTGACGTCGCTGATCAGGTAATTGACCTTCAAGCGGCTCTCCCACTCCACCAGGCTGGCGCGCACATTGATGGTCTGGCCAAAGGTGGCGCCGCGTACATAGCGCAGCTGCATATCGATTATCGGCCAAGCGTAGCCCGACTCAAGCATGGCCGTGTAGTTGTGGCCGATCTTGTCCAGCAAGGCGCAGCGGGCGACTTCCAGGTATTTGACGTAATGGCCGTGCCAGACCACGTTCATGGTGTCGATGTCGAAAAACGGCACGAGGATTTCGGTGTCGCTGTGCAATACGCCCTGGCTACGCATGCAGCCTCCAGTGTTGCTCGGCGATGCGTTGTAGGCACAGGCGCAGTTCACCTTCTAGGGCGCGGTCTTCGATCACGGGCGGGAAATCCTTGGCAAGTTCTTCATGCATGGCGGCCAGCGCTGGTGGTAGCGGCCGGGCATCTTCGGCCTGGGCCCGCAGCCACACGCCCTGGTTGGCTGCGAGCAAGGTGGCGGCGGCGACCTGCTCGGTCAGCTCCAACACACGGATGGCATCGCGGGCGGCGATGGTGCCCATGCTCACCTTGTCCTGGTTGTGGCACTCGGTGGAACGCGAGAACACGCTGGCAGGCATGGTGTTTTTCAGCGCTTCGGCGGTCCAGGCGCTGGTGCCAATCTGCACGGCCTTGAAACCATGGTTGATCATCGCGCGGTCAGCAGGGGCACCGGACAGATTGCTCGGCAGACCATGGTTGTAACGCACGTCTACCAGCAGCGCGAGCTGACGGTCCAGCAGGTCGGCGACGTTGGCGACCAGTGTCTTGAGGCTGTCCATGGCAAAGGCGATATGCCCGCCATAGAAATGCCCGCCGTGCAGCACGCGTTCGGCTTCGGCGTCGATGATCGGGTTGTCGTTGGCGCTGTTGAGTTCGATCTCGATAAATGAGCGCAGCCAGTTCAGGCTGTCGGCCAGCACGCCCAAAACGTGGGGTGCGCAGCGCAGGGAATAGCGGTCTTGCAAGCGGTGCAACGGCGCGGTTGGCGCGTCGATGGCCAGGTCCTTGCGCAACCAGGCGGCGACTTGCATTTGGCCGGGGTGCGGCTTGGCGGCGAACAGGCGTTCGTCGAAGTGCTCCGGGTTGCCTTGCAGCGCCACCACGTTCAGCGCGGTGATGCGCGTGGCCAGTTGCAGCAGGTAATCGGCGCGGGCGAAGGCCAGGCAGGCGAGGCCGGTCATGACTGCCGTGCCGTTCATCAATGCCAGGGCTTCTTTGGGGCGTAGCACCAGCGGCTCCCAGCCCAGTTCGCGGTGTACATCGGCAGCCTGGCGGCGCTCGCCACGGAACATCACTTCACGCTCGCCGGACAAGGTCGCGGCGACGTAGGACAGCGGTGTCAGATCACCGCTGGCGCCCACCGAACCTTCTTCCGGAATCAGTGGCAGCACGTCGTGTTCGAGAAAGGCGTGTAGACGTTCCAGCAGCTCGACGCGCACCCCGGAAACGCCGTGGCACAGCGACTGCAAACGCGCCGCCAGCACCGCACGGGTTGCTTGCGCATCCAGCAACTTGCCCAGGCCACAGCCGTGGAAGGTGTAGAGGTGACGGGGCAGCGCTTCGACATGCTCCAGCGGCACCGCTACCACGCAGGAATCGCCGTAGCCGGTGGTGACGCCGTAGATCACGCCTTCCTTGTCCAGCAGGGAGTCGAGGAACTGCGCGCCTTTGGCGATGCGCTGGCGGTACTCGGCATCGTCTTGCAGGCGAGTCGGCGCCTGACGGTTGGCGAGGGCCAGCACGTCTTCGATGCGCAAAGGGAGTTCGCCGAAGGTTACCGGCTCAAGATGCGTCGTCATCGGTCTTCCAGAAAGGGTAAAAGTTGAACCATTGTTGGGGCGCTTCCAGGCAGAACTGGCCCAGGCGTTCGGCGTAGCGGGCGGTCCATAACGCGATCACCTGCTGGCGGTCGCTGCGTTTCCATTCGATCAGTTGGGCGAAGGGCTCGATGATCAAGCGATAGCGCCCCTGGTGTTTCAGGCACATCAGCAGGTTGACCGGGCATTTCAGCAATCCGGCCAACAGCCACGGGCCCTGGGGGAAGGCGGCGTTATGGCCGAGGAAATCCACCCGCGCCGTGCGCCCGCCATGCAGCGGCACACGGTCGCCAGCAATCGCCAGCCACTCGCCGTCGTCCAGGCGCTGGCTGAGCAGGAGCATGATCGCCGGGTCCAGCTCGCTGACCTGGATCAGCCGCAGATTGGTCGCCCCGGCTTCGCCCAGCAGGCGGTTGAAACGCTCGGCGTGCTTGGTGTGCACCAGCACGTTCATGGTGACTTTTTCGCCCAGTTCGGCGAGGGCCCGGCACACTTCCAGGTTGCCCAGATGCGCGCCCACCAACATCTGCCCGCGTTCGCCGCGTAGTTGTTGGCGCAGTTGGGCCGGGTCGATGATCTCGATCTGTTCCAGGCGCAGCTTGCCGTTCCATACGTCGAGCTTGTCCAGCAAGGCGTCGGCGAAGGCCATGAACTGGCCGAATACCCGTCGACGCGTGGGGCGCAAGTCGTCACGCCCGCTCCAGTCGGCCAGGCGCTGCTGGTATTGCCAGGCGCTCTGGCGGGCGGTGCGGCCGAACAGGAAGAAGTACAGGACTATACCGTAGAGAGCCGGAGCCAATGCTCGGCGCCCGAGTACCTTGGCGCCGAACGCGGTGAGTTTCATCAGCCAGAAACTGCCGCGCTCTTCACGGTCGGCCCAGTGTTTGCTGCCCTGGGTCATGCCTGCCACCGCCGCCATAGGATCATCGGCGCGCGCACCAGCATGCCGAAGAACAACCGGGTGTGCATGGACGAAATCAGGGCGTTGTCGTGGAACATGCGAAAGTGCGACAGACCATCGGCGGGGTAGTGCACTTTGGTGGGCAGCCAGCGCATTGGCTGGTTGCGCCATGACAGGCGCACCAGGATATCGGAGTCGAAATCCATGCGCTTGCCGATCCTGGCCGAGTCCATCAGCGCCAGCACCGGCGCCAGCGGGTACACGCGAAAGCCACACATCGAGTCGCGAATCTCCAGCGACAGGCTGTTGATCCACACCCACACATGGGTCAGGTAGCGGCCGTACAGACGGCCCTTGGGTACGCTGTCGTCGTATTCGGGGTAGCCACAGATCAGCGCGCGCGGGTGGGTGCGCGAGGCGTCGAGAAAGGTGCCGACTTCCCGCAGGTCATGCTGGCCGTCGGCGTCTACTTGCAGCGCATGGGTGAAGCCCAGGCGCGCCGCCTCACGGAAGCCGATCATCACCGCGCCGCCCTTGCCTTGATTGGCGGGCAAGGTGACCAGGGAGACATTGTCGAGGGTCGCCAACTGCGCCAGCACGGCAGCGCAGGCCGGGCTGCTGCCATCGTCCACCAGCAGGCACGGCAGGCCGCTGGCTAGCAGGGTACGGACCACGGCGGGCACGGCGGCTTCATGGTTGTAGACCGGGATCAGGGCGCAGGGGTTATGCAAGGTCGGGCTCCAGGAGAATTCGGCCACTGGAGCAGGCGGCGGTGTCATTGCGGTAGGTAAAGTACAACTTGCCGCGTTGCTGATCGAAGCGCAGGTGCAGTTCGATCCGGTCATCAGGCCGGACCAGTTGCTGGAACTTGAGCACTTCCATCCCGACGAATTTTTTTGGCAGGTCGAGCAATTGCTGGCCCAGGCTCAGGGCCCAATCTACCTGGACAACGCCTGGCAGCACCGGGGTTTGCGGGAAGTGGCCGCTGAAGTAGGCCAAGTCCGGCGGGATCGCCAGTTGCAGGGTCCACTCACCGTCGGTTTCGACTTTTTCCAGTACTTGCGGTGTCTTGGGCCGGGGTGCCAGCAGCAAGGTTTCCACATCGGCCTGGGGCAACTTGCCCTGGGAGTTGAACGGTAATTGCCGCAGCAACCGCCAGCGGCGCGGCAGGGCCAGGGCTTCGCAGTGTTGGCTCAGGTGCTGGCGCAGGGTTTGGGTGACGGTGCGCCGGCCTTGATTGCGCAAGGCATGCAGCCCTTGTGCGCTGAGCACCACCAGGGCGCCGAGGGAGGCGCGGTTTTCCTGGACCACGCCCAGGCGGGTTTCAGTCACCCAGGGGTGGTCCATCAACGCCTGTTCCAGCATCGGCAGGGAGATACGTTTTTCTTCCAGCTTGACGATCCGGTCCAGGCGGCCCAGCAGTTCGAAGCGGCCGTCGGCGTGGATCCTCGCGGCGTCGGCGGTGTGTTCGATATGGCCGGCTGGCAGGTATGGCGAGGCGATGCGCAAGGCGCCGTTGGCATCTTGGCTCAACTGCACATCGGTAAACGGCTGCCACAGGGTTTGACCCTGGCGCCAGGCGATGCCGCCGGTTTCCGAGCTACCGAGGATTTCCGTTGGCCATTGCTGCAAGCGTTGTTGCAGGATGCTGGCCGCATCAAAAGGCAGGGCTCCGCCGGAGGAGAAAACCCGCTTGACCGCGCTCAAGGCCGGCCAGTCGAGGTTATCGCCCATGCGCTTGAGCAACGCCGGGCTGGCGACCCAGGCAAAGTGCGGATGCTGGCGGCTGACCCGCTGCAAGTCTTCCGGGAATGCCAACTGTTGACGCACGAAGGTTCGCCCGGCGCACAGCGGCCACAACACTCGGAACAGTAAACCGTAGATGTGCTGGGTGGCGACGCTGGCGATGATGCAGGCCTCGCCCAAGCCGGCACCCCAGAGGGATTCCAGCGCCTGGACCTCATTGGTCAGTTGGCGCAGGGTTTTGTTGATGCGCTTGGGCTCGCCGCTGGAGCCGGAGGTACACAAGCTCAGGCTGCACGTGTCCAGGTCCAGTGCAGCGGCGCTAAGGGGGGCTTGGTAAAGCGCGTCCAGATCCGCAGCCTCGGTCAGCCAAGCGTCGACGGCATCGGCCCAGCGTTGGCGGGTCTGGGGTTGCAGGTCGGCGGGCAGCAATACACTGACCCCGGCGCGCCAGGCTCCCAAGAGAGCAATCGCCAGCAGGCTTGCGTCTTCCAGGTGCACGGCTAAACGCTGGATGCCACGAGCTTGCAGCCCGGCAGCCAGGCTCAGGGCTTGCTCGCATAACTGTGCGTGATTCAGATCAGGCTCGGCAGTGACCGGGCGCTGGGCAACAGGCTCAAGCAGCAAGTGCTCAAGATTCAACCAATTCATACGCGGCCTCGAACCCTTTGTCGTATCAGCCATTCCACGGCAAACAACAGCCCCATCAGCCCGTAAGCGATCAGCCCGTTGTACAACGTCCACCAACTCAGCGGCGCCCACAGCGTAAGGGCAGCGGCCAGCAGGCCGTTACCCAGGAAAAATACACTCCACACCACTGTGACTTGGCGGGTATACACAATTGCGTTCTCAGGTAATTGCGGCTCGCTCATGCGTGCCAGGCGCTCGACCATCGGCGGCCCATATTTCAGGCTCAAGCCAAACAGCGCCAGCATGAAGCCGCTGACGAGGCTCGGGTACCAGCGCAACAGTTTCGGGTTGTCGAACCAGGCCAGCAACAGGCAGAACACAATCGCGACGACGGCCATCCATCGTGCGCCCGGGTTGCGTGCGCCCGTCAGCGCCCGCAGCAACCACAGGCTGGCCAACAGCAGGCCGAATTGCCACGGTGCAAAATGCTCCGTGCCGAAATACACCGCAAAAGGGTACAGCAGCCCCGCCAGCAACAGGCCAAGGCCGATCAGCCGGCTCATGCGGCCGGTTGAACCAGGCGGTAGACCGCCTCGACCACGTCGCTTACGGTACGCACGGCCTTGAACTCTTCGGCGGCTATTTTCTTGCCGGTCTGGCGCTTGATATGGTCGATCAGGTCGACCGCATCGATGCTGTCGATTTCCAGGTCCTGATACAGGTTGGCGTCCAGGGTGACGCGTTCAGGTTCCAGTTCAAACAGTTCCACCAAGGCATCGCGCAGGGTGTTGAAGATATCGTCACGAGTTTGCATGGTCCGGTCTCAAGCTGCCTGTCTGGCCGTGACGAACGCCGCGAGGCTGGCCACGTTGGTGAAGTGATTGCGAGTGTCCTTGGCGTCGGCATCAATCTTGATACCGTACTTTTTCTGGATCGCCAGGCCCAACTCCAGGGCGTCGACCGAATCCAGGCCCAGTCCTTCGCCGAACAGGGTTTGCTCGTCGCCAATGTCGTCCACGCTGATGTCTTCAAGGCCCAGGGCCTCGATGATCAGCGTTTTTATGTCGTGCTCAAGGCTGTGTTGGTCGCTCATCTTCGGCGAGCTCCTTAATAAAATACTGATGTAGGTAATCGTTGAGCTTGCGTGAAGCCTGGGGCGCGGGGCCCTGTGCGGCAAACGTCTGTGGTTCTATATCGGCACCCACCCGCAAACTGAAGTGGAAACGGCGTTTAGGGATGCGATACCAGGGTTCGGCCTTGGTCAGGGTGGTGGGGCTGACCTTGATCACCACAGGGGTGATGATTGTCGCACCCCGCAGGGCAATGGCGGCACCCCCGCGATGAAAGGCCGGCATCTGGCCCGGCGAAGTGCGGGTGCCTTCGGGAAAGATGATCAGGGTCTGGCCTTCCCGCAGGGCGCCTGCGGCGGCATCGAGCATGTCGGCGCTGCCGTCATTGCTGATGTAGCCGGCGTCGCGCACCGGCCCGCGAGTGAACGGGTTTTGCCACAGGCTTTGTTTGACCACGCAGTTGGTCTGGCGCATAAGGCCGATCAGGAACACCACGTCGATCAGCGACGGGTGGTTGGCGATGATCATCTGGCCAGGGCGGCCCAGGTTCTCGGCGCCTTCGACGCTGTAGGTGAGAATGCCCAAACGATGCATCAGGCGAATAAAGAACCAGAACAGCCAACTAATGGTGTGGCGGGCACGCCGGCGATGTTGTTGAGCGTCCCCCGGCAAGCAACTGAGCAGCGGAAACACCAACAATCGCAGGCACAGGCCGCCGACGCCAAACAGGGTAAAGCTGGCCGCCGTCGCGAACAGCCGCCAGTAATAGGCATCCCGGGGCTTGCCGGTCATCGCTTGCATTGCCAGCTCCATACTCGGTTTTTCCAGGCATGTTGGCAGGCGCCCTGTTCGGTGAGCAGGGTGCGCAGCAGGTTCAGGGCGTGGGGCCACTGAGCTTTTGTGAGAGGCGTTGTGGTGGATTGGACCGTGGCGGGCAGTAGCTCCAGCTGCCATTCGTCGCCTGGGGTCAGCAGCAGGCCGAGGGCATAAGGAAATGGCACGTCGTCGATCCAGCTGGCGTAAGCCTCAGGCGGCTGCTCTTCGGTGATCACCAGCAGAACCGCCGGTGCGCCTTCGTTGAGCAGGGCTGCGGCTTCCAGCATGCCGTGTTCCAGCCCATCGCCTGCGGCGGCGAGGGCCGTCATCTCACTGGTTTCATTGCGCAGGATCGACCACAGGCCAATCACCGCGTTGTGCACCGACAGGCTGAACTGGGTGGGCGACAAGGGTTGGTCATTGGCCAGGTCGCTGAGAATATCGAGGGTGCGCGGGGTTTCGCCGTGACGGGAAACAAACACCAGCGGCAAGTCTTGCAGGCCTTGCGCCAAGGGCCAGCCGACGCTGAAAGCCATGCGCGCCAGGCGGCTCAGGCGGCGGCGTTGCATGGCGGGCAGGAACGACACATCGGGCGCGGCATCGCTGGGGGCGAGCAACACCGGGTCCTGGCACCATGCGCGCCAGTTGTCCACGCTGTCGAGCCCGGGGGCCCAGGCGCGCCATTGGGCGATGTTGAAGTTGATCACTGAGAATATATCCCGCCCCTGCGGGCTTCCTTGTGCAGAAATTGGCCCGCAAAACCGGGACATGGCGCAATGGCCGAGTGGCGCGCATTATCCCGGTGCTGTGGGGTTCTAGCAAACGTTGGTAAAGAATTGTTCATGGGGCATTACAGATTTACTGAAAAGACTTATGAATTGTCGATGATGAGGGGGTGTCCTGACTTGTCGGACCTTTCCTTTTCGAACAGCCGTGACGCAATACGCTTAGTGTGTGATCCCGTCTGCGATGCTGTAGTGCATGGATGATCAAGGTAGCTAACGGGCGCTTTTGCCCACTACACTCGGGCATTAATTGATACATGGAGGTTTTGTCATGCGGCGTGTGGTGTTCAATCAGAAAGGCGGTGTGGGCAAGTCCAGTATTGCCTGCAACCTGGCGGCGGTCAGCGCCAGTGAAGGCTATCGAACCCTGTTGGTCGACCTCGATGCCCAAGCTAACTCGACCCAGTACCTCACCGGACTGACCGGCGAAGATATCCCCATGGGCATTGCCGATTTCTTCAAGCAAACCCTGTCCTCCGGGCCGTTTTCGAAGAAAGGCAAGGTGGATATCTACGAAACCCCTTTCGACAACCTGCACGTGATCACCGCCACGGCGGAACTGGCGGACTTGCAGCCCAAGCTTGAAGCCAAACACAAGATCAACAAGCTGCGAAAGCTGCTGGATGAGTTGAGTGAGGATTACGATCGGATCTACCTCGATACCCCGCCGGCGCTGAATTTTTATGCGGTTTCTGCGCTGATTGCCGCCGATCGCGTGCTGATCCCCTTCGATTGCGACAGCTTCTCCCGTCAGGCGCTGTATGGTCTTCTGGCAGAAATCGAAGAGTTGAAGGAAGACCACAACGAAGGCCTTGAGGTGGAAGGGATTGTGGTCAACCAGTTCCAGGCTCGGGCGAGCCTGCCGCAGCAGATGCTGGATGAGTTGATTGCCGAAGGCTTGCCAGTATTGCCGGTGTACTTGGGCAGCTCGGTACGCATGCGTGAGTCTCATCAGGCGAATATGCCGCTGATCCACCTGGACCCACGGCATAAGCTGACGCAGCAGTTTGTGGCGTTGCATAACCTGCTGGAAAACGCCTGATCGCGCAGACGACATAAAACAGTGTGGGAGGTTGCTTGCCTGCTCACCGCGGGCAAGTCGAAGCGTCGCACCGCCGGCTCCCACACTGACCGAGCAGGGTTTGAAATAGGGCTACACGCCCTGACTGCGCAACCAACTCATCAACTGCGGCAACGGAAACGCTCCGCTCTGACGCGCCACTTCCCGACCATTTTTGAACAAAATCAAACTGGGAATCGAGCGAATACCCAGCTGAGCGCAAAGCTGCTGATTGGCCTCGCTATCGAGCTTGGCCAATCGGCATTTTCCCGTCAACTGCCCGGCAGCCTGTTCAAACACCGGCGCAAACGACTTGCACGGCCCGCACCAGTCGGCCCACACATCCACCAGCAGCGGCAAATCGCCCTTGATCTGGTTGGCGTAGTCGCCCTGTTTCAGCTCAAAGGGCTTGCTCAGCAACACCGCTTGTTTGCAACGCCCGCACTTCGGCGCATCGCCCAGGCGTTCGTTGGGGATGCGGTTGAGGCCGTTGCAATGCGGGCAGGGGATTACGAGAGGATCGGACATGGTGGGCTCCGTAGAAATGGCCACTGGGTTCTATTTGGAGTCAGGCATGGGCTTTATCAAGGTGCGGTATCAATGACGCATGCGCTGGGTGAGGATGTCAATTAAGTCGAAGTTATGAAGAGCAACTGATCTCCAAATGCTTGCCCCAATCCGGTGGTCGTTGCGCGTATTGCTCCATCCCCGGCTGCTCTTCAAAGGGCTTGCTCAGCACCTCATGCAGCCGGCGAACTTCGGTGTAGTCCCCTGATTCAGCAGCCTCGATGGCCTTCTGCGCCAGGTAGTTGCGCAGGATATACAGCGGGTTCACTGCGTGCATCCGCTCACGCCGCTGTTCTTCACCGCCATTGGCTTCCCGCGCAACACGAGCCTTGTACAGATCAGCCCATGCATCAAAGCCCTTGAGGTCCATGAAGTCATCCCGTAACCGCGCCACGGCCAGCGCAGCGGATTCATCCCCCAGTCGGCGGAAGAACAAGGTGTAGTCAACGCCACTGCCTTGCATCAGTTGCAGCAGGCGCTCCACCAATGTCTGGTCATCCTCTTCGGGGCAGGTAAAGCCTAGTCGACGTCGCATCAGGTCCAGGTAGTGGGCCTGGTACAGCGGCAGGTACAGGCCAAGGGTTTCCCGCAAGGCGTCGACGCTGATAAACGGCGTCAATGCCTGGGCCAATGCACTGAGGTTCCACTGGCCAATCGGCACTTGATTGCTGAACGAGTAACGCCCCTGGTCGTCGGAATGGTTGCAGATGAACTGCGCGTCGAAATCATCCAGAAATGCGAACGGTCCGAAGTCGAAGGTGATGCCAAGGATCGACATGTTGTCGGTGTTCATCACGCCATGACAGAAGCCGTAGGCCTGCCACTTGGCGATCAACTCGGCGTTGCTCTCGACAATCTCGCGGAACATCGCCAGATACGGCTCGGGCTGTTCCTGGCACTTGGGGAAGTGCAGCGACAAAACGTGTTCAGCCAATTGCTTCTGCAGCTCGGGCTTCTTGGTGTAGTAGAAATATTCGAAATGCCCGAAGCGTACATGGCTCGGCGCCAGGCGCAGAACCATGGCGGCGCGCTCCTGTTTCTCGCGCCATACCGGGGTGGTAGAGCCGATCACGCACAGGGCGCGGCTACTGGCAATGCCCAGGGCGTGCAGCGCTTCAGAGGCAAGAAACTCACGAATCGACGAGCGTAATACTGCGCGGCCATCGCCCATGCGCGAGTAAGGCGTCTGCCCGGCGCCCTTGAGGTGCAAGTCCCAGTGTTCGCCGGCTTCGTTGTAGACCTCGCCAAGCAGCAGGCCCCGTCCATCCCCCAGTTGTGGGTTGTAGGAGCCAAATTGATGCCCGGAATAGACCATCGCCCGTGGTTCCGCCTCGGCCCATAGCTTGTGGCCGCTGAACAGTTCGGCGAACACCGGGGTTTCGGCAATAGTGGGGTCAAGGTCGAGCAGGGCCATGGCGGCCTTGCTCGCCACGACCAAGCGCGGCTCGTCGATGGGCTCGGGCAGCACATGGGTCGAGAAGCCGTCGCCCAGACGGGCGAAGCGGTTGTCGAAGGTCAGTTCGTCGAGAGCTTTCAACGGCCATCTCCAGCAGAATGTCCGAGCATTCTGCTGGGGATAGCACGGTTAGTCGAGTTTACTGGTTGGCGGTTGCGGCGCATCTTCAACTTTGCCGAGTGTTGGCTTGGGCGCGTCCTGGTCGCTGACGGGCGCCAGGATGGTCTTGTTGTCGTCTTCCACCGGCACCAGCTTGTATTCCTGGCCATGGAGGTTTTTCAGGTAAACCTCCATCTGCCTGAATGAGATATTGATGTGCTGCTTCTTGAACTCGCGGTTGATAAAGCGGTTGACCTCATCGAGCACCGGGTTGCGGTCCCCCAGGTCACGCACGTGCATGCGCAACTCGTGGTCGAGGGTGCTTTCACCGAAATTCAGGAAGTACACGAGAGGTTCCGGTTCCTTCAGTACCCGCGGGTTTTCCCTGGCGGCCTTGAGCAGCAGTTCTTTCACCAGATCCAGATCGGAGCCGTAGTCCACGCCCAGTTTCAGGGTGACCCGGGTGATGGTGTCGGTCAGCGACCAGTTGATCAGTTGCCCGGTGATAAAGGTCTTGTTCGGGACAATGATGTCTTTGCGGTCGAAGTCGGTGATGGTGGTGGCGCGGATGCGGATTTTGCTCACCGTGCCCGACAGGTTGCCGATGGTGATGGTGTCGCCGATGCGCACCGGGCGTTCGAACAGGATCATGATGCCGGAGATGAAGTTGGCGAAGATCTCCTGCATGCCGAAGCCCAGGCCCACCGACAGTGCCGCCACCAGCCATTGCAACTTGTCCCAGCTCACCCCAAGGGTGGACAGGGTTGAGACAAAACCGATACCGGCAATTACGTAGGACAGCAGGGTGGTGGTGGCGTAGGCGCTGCCCTGGGCCAGGTCCAGCTTGGACAGCACCAACACTTCCAGCAGCCCTGGCAGGTTGCGCGCCAGAGCGAAGGTGATGCCGATGATGATCGATGCCCCCAACAAGTCGCCGATGCTGATGGGCACCATGCTGATATTGGCGCCGGTGCCGCTGGTGTATTCGTAGAGGGTGATGTTGTCGAGGTAGGAAAACACCGAGATCAGGTCGGACCAGACCCAGTACAGCGCGGCGATAAAGCCGCCGAGCAGGGCCAGACGGATCAGTCGCATCGACTGTTCATTGACCTGTTCGATGTCCAGGGTCGGCTCCTCGATCACCACGTCGCCGTCACCAGCTTCCTTGGCGGCCTGGCGTTTGGCCAAGGCGCGTGAATAGGCCAGGCGCCGCGCGGCAACCCCCAGGCCACGGACGAAGGTGGCTTCGATCACCAGCCAAAACATCAGCAGGTACAGGGTGTTGATCAGGCGGTCGCTGAGCTTGAGGGCGGTGTAGTAGTAACCGAAGCACACGGCGATAAACAGCGCGACGGGCAGTGCGGTAAATAGCACGCCGACGACCTTGCGAAACAGCGAGGCTTTCTCATGGGTCGGGCTGTTGAGCAGCAGGCGACTGAGCAGCCACGCCATCAGCGCGTAGCAGGTCAGTACCACGGCGATGCCCAGCACATCGTCAGCCAGCGCCGCCGGTTGATGCTCGGCGATGGCCACCACGGCCACCAGCGCCAGTACCACCAGCCCCAGCTTGCGAATCCAGCCTTGGAGGAATTCAACCTGGGGTTTTTCCCAGCGGAAATGTAGCTCGGCCACGCCGCCCGGCGCCAGGATCCGATAGGCGGTGTAGAACACCAGCCACGCCTGGGCGATCTGCAACAGGGCCACGCCAAGGTTGGCGTTTTGCCCGCGGGCGTCGATTTGCAGGGCATAGCCGCATAGCGCCAAGGCTAGCGCCACGGGCATTGCCAGCAGGATATTCACCAGGATCGCCATCGGCGTGTGCCATTGGCTGTCACGCTTGAAGTGGCCGATGTCCAGGTGGAACTTTTTCAGTCGGTCGTACAGGTGGCTGCGTCGCCACAGCAGCGCGCCGATCAACAGCAGCAGCGGCAGGAACAGCAGTGGGCGCTGGGTCAGGCCGTCGTAGAGCTCGCTGATGCTGGAGGCCCAGGGCAGGGTGGTGACTTGTTTTTCCAGGCGCTTGGGCACGGTTTCCAGCCATTCGACGTCTAGCGGCTTGTTGCTGGGGATCCAGAACATCTGTTCGTCGAGGGTCGCCCGCAGGCTGGAAGCGGTGCTGAACAGCTGCTTCTGGTTCAGTTGCAGGGTGATGGATTCGTTGAGGGCGGCGCTCAGTTCGCGGTTCAGCCGTTCCAGCAGGTCGGCGCGGGTGATGGCCAGTTCCAGCAGGGTGCGGCGCAGTTGCGGGGTGACCTGGTCGGCCGGCTGGGTCGCCAGCAGGTTGTCGACGTAGGCGCTGGGCGGGTTGATCAACTCGCGCTGCTGGTTGACCTCAAACTGATACAGACGAATGTTGGCGATGTCGTCCGCCAGGTCGCGGTCGACCTTCAGGCGCGGTAATGCCTGCTTCTGCTTATAGAGAATCTTCGACAGTAACAGGCTGCCCTTGAGCACGTTGATCTGCTCATCCAGTGCCGAGTCGCTTTGGGTCACGGTATCCAGTTGCTGCTTGATTTGCAGGTTCTGCTGGGTCAGTTCATTGAGGCGGTCAGTGCTCTTGAGCAGGTAGTCGGACAGCTTCAGGTTGGCCGAGCTTTCGGTCGCCAGCAAGCTGCTGCCGCCGGACTTCTGCGCTTCGATGGACTGTTGGGTGACGGTTTCCTGGGACTGGGCCAGACGTTTCTGGTTGATCAGGGTTTGCAGGTCCTGGATTTCCTGCTCCAGGCGCGCGGTCTTTTCCTGGACCAGGTCCTGCTGGCTGTTGCCCAGGTCCTGCAATTGGCTGTTGCCCGCCAGTTCCTGGCGACGCAGGGGGATCAAGGCGTTGAGGGCCGCCAGTTCGGCGTTCAGCTGATTGCGCTGGTCGCCGCTGAGGCTTTTGCCGTTGTCCTTGCCTGCCTTGAGGATGGTGTTGATTTGCTGGATGCGCGTCTGGCTGCTGCTGATTTCGGTCTGGGCGCGCTCGGGGCGAGTCTGGGCGGCGATGGTCAGGCTGTTGGCGTCGGCCAGGTCCTTTTGCAGGTCGCCTTGCTGGGTGGTGCGCTGCACCAGCAGTTGTTCGAGTTGCGGGATGGGCAAGGTGGCATAACGCTGGGCGACCGGAATTACCTTGGTGGCCTTGAGCCGGATCAGCTCGCGCTGGTTTTCCGTGGTCTGGCGCGGGGCGTCTGCCAACTGGCGTTTGAGGTCGGCCAGGCGCTGCTCGTAATCCTGCTTGTTGCCGAGCAGCGTCAGGGTTTGCTGCAGGATCGCTTGCAGGGCCTTCATGTCCGCATCGGGCAACTTGCGGTCAGGCAGCTTGTCCAGGGTTTGCTGGACAGCGTCGACGCTGGGTGGGTCGGCGGCGTGTACGGCGCTGACACAAAGGCTTAAGCCAAACAGGGCGGTAGCTAAAAAAGTGCGCAGGGTTGTCATGGATACCGGTCGAGCTAGGTGAAAAATAAGGGGTGTCCTGACGTCGAATGCGCGTCATCGCACCGAAATTTACAGGCAGAGTTTAGAGGAAGAGTCCGGGACCCGTGCGACTTCCTTCGGGGAATCTGACGCCGACTTTGCCGATCTTGTTCCCGTCCATCACTGCGACGGTCCAAATGGTGTTGTTCCACTCCACCTGGTCACCCACTACCGGCGCGCCACCGACTTTCTGGGTGATGAAGCGGCTCAGCGGCATGTCCGGATCGATGCCTTCAAGCTTGAGCCCGTACAGTGCCGAAACCGCGCCCAGCTGGGCGTCGCCTTCCAATACGAAGTCGCCGAAGAAGCGTAGGTCCAGGCCCCGTTGCGGTGCTTGGCTGAACAGTTTGCCGAGGGCCGCGAGGTTGTGTTCATGGCCGATCACGCAGAGCAAATCGTCGACTTCCAGCACCGTACTACCCGACGGATGGAGCAGTTGTTGGCCGCGAAACAGCGCGGCGATGCGCGTACCTTCGGGCATTTTCAGCTCGCGAAGGGCGGCCCCGATGCACCATTTCTCCGCACCGAGACGGTAGACGAACAGCTCCCACTCGCTGGTGACGTGCACTTCCAGGGCTGCCCGGGAAATAGGCGCAGGCTCCGGCGGTACCGTCACTTTCAGCAACTTGGCGACCCACGGCAGGCTGGTGCCCTGCACCAGCAACGACACCAGCACGATAAAGAACGCCAGATTGAAGTACAGCTGGGCGTGGGGCAGGCCGGCCATCAGCGGGAACACCGCCAAAATGATCGGCACCGCCCCGCGCAGGCCAACCCAGGCGATAAAGGCTTTCTCGCGATCATGGAAGGCCTTGAACGGCAGCAGGCCGACCATCACCGACAGCGGCCGTGCAAAGAGGATCATCCACAGCGCCAGGCCCAGGGCCGGCAGGGCGATGGGTAGCAAGTCATGGGGCGTGACCAGCAGGCCCAGCACCAGGAACATGCCGATCTGCGCCAGCCAGGCCATGCCGTCGAGCATATGCAGGATGCCATGACGGCTGCGCACCGGACGATTGCCGATCACTAGGCCGCATAGGTACACGGCGAGGAAGCCGCTGCCGTGCAGGGCGTTGGTCATGGCGAAGATAAACAGGCCACCGGCAATCACCAGGATTGGGTACAGGCCGTTGGCCAGGTTGATCCGGTTGACCATCTGCAGCATCAGCCAGCCACCACCCAGGCCGATGATGCCGCCAATGCCGAACTCGCGGATCAGGTGGCCCAGCAGGCTCCAGTGCAAACCGGTCTGGCCGCTGGCGAGCATGTCGATCAGGGTTACGGTGAGAAACACCGCCATCGGGTCGTTGCTGCCGGATTCGATTTCCAGGCTGGCGGTGACCCGTTCGTTCAGGCCCTTGCCGCCCAGCAGTGAGAACACTGCTGCCGCATCCGTTGAGCCGACGATGGCGCCGATCAGCAGGCCCTGGATGATGTTGAGGTCGAACAGCCAAGCGGCGGCCATCCCGGTGAGGCCGGTGGTAATCAACACCCCCACTGTCGCCAGCGACAAGGCCGGCCACAGTGCCACACGAAAACTCGCCACCCTTGTGCGCAAGCCGCCGTCCAGCAGGATTACTGCCAGGGCCAGGTTGCCCACCAGATAGGCGGTCGGGTAGTTATCGAAGATGATGCCGCCGCCATCGACGCCGGCGAGCATGCCCACGGCCAGGATGATCACCAGGATCGGGATACCCAGGCGGGACGAAAGAGAACTCACCAGAATGCTCGCACCTACCAGCAACGCGCCGATCAAGAACAGGCTGTTGATGGTCGTCGCATTCAAAGGCAGTACTCCATAAGCAAGAAAAACTGGGCGCAAACTGACCATGCAGTCTGCGTGCCAGTGATTCTAACCTGTTGAATTGCTGCGCTGTCAAAAAGGTTTTGAGGGTGGGTGTTCAGTTCAATTAAAGGCGGAACCGCCCCACCATCCCATTCAGATCCACCGCCAAACGCGACAGCTCACTGCTCGCCGCACTGGTCTGGCTGGCGCCCGTAGCCGATTGCACCGATAAATCACGAATGTTCACCAGATTGCGATCTACCTCACGGGCCACCTGCGCCTGTTCTTCGGCAGCGCTGGCGATCACCAGGTTACGTTCGTTGATCTCGACGATGGCGGTGTTGATGGTGTCCAGGGACATCCCCGCGCCTTTGGCGATGTTCAGCGTCGACTCGGCGCGTTCGGTGCTGTTGCGCATCGAATCCACCGCATGCTCGGTGCCAGACTGAATGCTGCCGATCATACGCTCGATTTCGCTGGTGGACTGCTGGGTGCGATGGGCCAGGGCGCGCACTTCATCGGCGACCACAGCAAACCCACGGCCGGCTTCCCCGGCGCGGGCGGCTTCAATCGCTGCGTTCAATGCCAGCAGGTTGGTCTGGTCGGCGAGGCCACGAATGACGTCCAGCACCTTACCGATATCCCGGGATTCTTCCGCCAGGTGGCCAATCAATATGGCGGTTGCCTGCACATCGCTGCTCATGCGCTCGATGGCACTGACGGTTTCCTGCACCAGGTCACGGCCATCACCGGCGGAGGACGTGGCATTTTTCGAGGCCTCGGAAGTGCTCACCGCATTGCGGGCCACTTCTTCGACGGCGCTGGTCATTTCGTTGACGGCGGTGGCGGCCTGTTCGATTTCATTGTTCTGCTGGGTCAGGCCACGGGCGCTTTCATCGGTGACGGCATTCAGTTCTTCAGCTGCGGAGGCCAACTGGGTGGCCGAGCCGGAAATACGCTGCAAGGTGTCGCGCAACTTTTCCTGCATCTTCGACATGGCGAGCAGCAAGCGTCCGGCTTCGTCGTCGCCATCGACCTTGATTGGTCGCGTCAGGTTGCCTTCGGCGATGTCTTCGGCGGCGCTCAAGGCCTGGGCAATTGGCTGAGTGATGCTGCGGGTCAACAGCCAGGCGAACAGCATGGTTAGCGTGGTGGCCAGGAGCAACAGGGCTACCACTAGGTTGAAGGCCGAATCATATTGGTCTTCGGCCTGCAGGTTGCTGTCGATGGCCATCCTGTTGTTGATGTCCAGCAGGCGGGTCAGGACGGTATTGACCTGTTCGGAGTTGCTCAGCAGCTCGGTGTTGAGCAGTGCGCTCAACTCTTCTACCTGATTGGTCCGGGACAGGCTCTTCATCCGTTCTTCAATCTGGCGGTACTGCCCCAGCAGGCGTATGTATTCATCGTACGCCGCACGCTCTTCGCTGCCCTCAATCAGTTTTTCGTAGGCACCCTGGGCAGTACGGATCTGCTGATTGCGCAGTTCAAAGGCTTCCAGGGTCTTTTGCTGCACATCCGGTTCGCGATTGGTCAGCAAGCGGTAGGACAGCACCCGCAAACGCAGGGTCAACTGAGTGAACTCATCCAGGGCTCGGATGCTTGGCACGCTGTTCAAGGTGATGTCTTCGGTCACCGCGCGAATCTTGCTCATCTGGTTCAGGGCGAATACACCGAGAAACAACATGAGCGCACCAATGAGCGCGAAGCCGAGAAACGCTCGCGGAGCGATATTCATATTACGAAGAGACATGCTGTGATCCTGGGTAAAGCGCGATCGGCGCGCTTTGAGACGGGTTGTCCATGACCTATCGGTCATACGACTAAAGTCTTGATGGGGTGTGCGCTTTTGTCGCAGTTGAGGGGTGTTGGAGTGGATTCAGGAACCAGATGGTACAAAAGCAGTCACTAAGGCTCCAAAGCGTGGCTTGACCCGTATAATCAAGGCCCCGCGCCAGGATATCCCTGGCTTCCAAGGTGAATTTTCTTTATCGTCACCGCCCTTTTAAAAAGCCCGAGAAATCAAAATGTTAGAAGCATCCCTCAGCCAGCTGGAACAACTTGTCAGTGACCTCGTACAGCAGAACCAAGACCTGCTGGGCACCAATGAAAGCCTCAAGGCAGAAATGGCCCGCATCAAGGATGAGAACGACAGTCTGCAACTGAATCTGATGGAACAGGAAGAAAAGCAGGGCGCCGCCGCCGCGCGTATTCAAGCGTTGGTTGAGCGTGTGAGCGCAGGTCCTGTCAGCGCATGAATCAGGGCGCCGAGGGGATAAAGGTCGTTTCGATTCTCGGTGAGGATTATTCGATCAAGGCACCTGACGGGGAAGGCAGCACCCTGATGAGCGCCGTGACGATGCTCAAGGCGTCATTGGCCACCACCAAGAAAAAGTACCCAACCCTGATCGGTGACAAATTACTGGTGCTGGCGGCGTTGAACCTGTGCGCCGAGCAGATCGAAATGCAAAAGGGTCACCAGCAGGCACTCGACCGTTACCAAGAGCAAGTCAGCGCCACGGTCGAGGTGATTTCCAAGGCCATCGGGCAACCCTGATTTGCCCGGTTAGAACCACTCATCCTGCATACCCAGGCACGTATCATCCCGTGCCTCAAGAATCGCCAGTTCATGATGGCAGCCCGGTACTTCCCATGTCAGGAAGTACCGGGCCGCTTGCAGCTTGCCTTTATAGAAGGCGATATCCGCTGCATTGCCCTTCTCCAGTCCTTCCTCGGCACGAATCGCCTGTTCCAGCCAGCGCCAGCCGATCACCGTATGCCCGAATACTTTCAGGTACAGCGCCGAGTTCGCCAGGCTACTGTTGACCTTGCCCTGGGCGAGGTCGGTCAACAACCCGAGGGTAACGCTCTGCAGGCGCGTCACCAGTTGCTCCAAAGGTTCGCGCAGGGCTGTGAGTGACGGATATTTCTGCGTCCTGGCGCCGGTCTCGGCGATCAGGCGAATCAGTTGCTTCAAACCCGCGCCGCCGTTTTGCGCCAGTTTGCGCCCGAGCAAATCCAGGGACTGAATGCCATGGGTACCTTCATGGATCGGGTTCAGGCGGTTATCGCGGTAGTACTGTTCCACCGGGTACTCACGGGTGTAGCCATGGCCGCCGAGTATCTGGATCGCCAGTTCGTTGGCCTTCAGGCAAAACTCCGATGGCCACGATTTGACGATGGGCGTCAGCAGGTCCAGCAGCTCATGGGCCTGCTTGCGCTCCGTTTCGGTTGCCAGGGTGGTGGTGTCATCAAACAGCCGCGCCGCGTACAGGCCCAGGTCGAAGGCGCCCTCCACGTAAGCCTTTTGCGTCAGCAGCATGCGCTTGATATCGGCGTGCTGGATGATCGAGACCGGCGCGGTGTTCGGGTCTTTACTGTCCGGCAGGCGGCCTTGCGGACGCTCGCGGGCGTACTCCAGTGAATACAGGTAGCCGGCGTAACCGAGCATCACCGCGCCCATGCCGACACCGATCCGCGCTTCGTTCATCATCTGGAACATGCAGCTTAGGCCTTGATGGGGTTTGCCCACCAGATAGCCGACACAGTCGCCGTTATCGCCGAAATTCAGTGCTGTGGACGTGGTGCCGCGCCAGCCCATCTTGTGGAACAGCCCGGCCAGCAGCACGTCATTGCGTTTGCCCAGGCTGCCGTCGTCGTTGACCAGGAATTTGGGCACGATAAACAGCGAAATACCCTTCACTCCGGCTGGCGCGTCTGGCAGCTTGGCCAGCACCATATGTACGATGTTTTCCGACAGTGGGTGATCGCCGCCGGAGATAAAGATCTTATTGCCCTTGAGTCGGTAAGTGCCGTCAGCCACAGGCTCCGCGCGGGTGCGGATATCCGATAGCGATGAGCCGGCGTGGGGCTCGGTCAAGGCCATGGTGCCGAAGAAACGGCCCTCGATCATGGGTTGCAGGAAGCGTTGTTTCTGCTCCTCGGTGCCGAAGCTTTCGATCAGGTTGGCTGCGCCCATGGTCAGGAATGGATACGAGGTCGAGGCGGCATTGGCCGACTGGAAGTGGGCGAAACAGGCCTGGGACAGCAAGGTTGGCAACTGCATGCCACCGGCTTCGAAACTGCGGGCGGCGTTGAGAAAGCCTGCTTCGAGGAAAGCATCGACGGCCGATTTCACTTCGGGAATCAGAATCGCCTGACCGTTCTCATAGCGCGGCTCGTTCTCGTCACCCTTGCGGTTGTGCGGGGCGAAGAACTTCTCGGCAATGCTGCGGGCGGTGCCGATGGCGGCGTCGAAGGTTTCGCGGTTGTGTTCGGCAAACCGCTCACGCTGGGTCAGGCCCTCGGCATCGAGGACTTCGTACAGCTCGAAAGCCAGATTGCGGGAACTGAGCAGCATCTCGGACATGGCGGCTTACCTGTGTGGGAATGGGCCGAGTCTAAGTGCGCAAATAGAGGCTGGATAGCAAGATTGATGTGGGTGATGGAGGGGCAGAACGAGGCGATGATTACATCAGTATAGTGAGTGGGTCGTTGTGGCGAGCGGGCTTGCCCGCGTTGGGCTGCGTAGCAGCCCCAAAACCAGTCACCGAGTGTTTTCAGGTAGATCTCGATGGCTGGTTTTTGGAGCGCTTCGCGCTCCAACGCGGGCAAGCCCGCTCGCTACAACAAGCACTTTATTTAACCGATAGTCATCAAGCTGGCGTTACCGCCCGCCGCCGCGGTGTTAACACTCAACGCCCGCTCAATCACCAGGCGCTCCAGGGCAATCCCGGTTTCGCCCGAAGACAAGCCATGAACCCCGACAATCGCCCCGCCCCGCTTGGCCACTTGCTGGCAAACCCCGCGTAGTTGGTCGCAGTCGCCGTGATGCAGGACGGCATCGAACACGGTTTCGTCCTTGGTCCAGTCGGCCACCAGCTTGATCTTCGCTTGAATTTCCTTCGGCAAACGTGCGAACAGTGCCTTGGTCAATTCAGCTTCCGGCCACACCGCCGAGCTGCCTACAGCCAGCACGGCAGCCAGTTGTGTTAGCAAATCGCCTTCCACTTCCGCCAGGCACAATACGTGCTCACGGGGCAGGATGGCGTAGCTGTTGCGCTCGCCGGTCGGGCCAGCTAGCAGGCGGGTGATACCGCTTTGCGATTGCGTAGCGAACTGCACGCACAACGCGCTCAGTTCCACCAGTTTGCTGCTGTCAGCCCAGGCTTGCAGGGCGCTCAAAGGCTTGCTCATGGCATCGCGCAGGCGAACATCCGGTGCGGCCAGTGCATCCCCACGAACGAAGGATTGCTCGATCGCGTCCGTAGGGCGAGTCGACAACAGACGGTACAGGTACAGCGGGCCACCAGCCTTCGGTCCCGTACCCGACAAACCTTCGCCGCCAAATGGCTGCACGCCGACCACTGCACCGACGATGTTGCGGTTGACGTAGACGTTACCGGCATGGACGTTGTCGATCACCTTGGCGATGGTCTCGTCGATACGGGTGTGCACGCCCAGGGTCAGGCCGTAGCCGGACGCATTGATCTGTGCGATCAGTTGGTCGATCTCTTTGCGCTTGTAGCGCACCACGTGCAGCACCGGGCCGAAAATCTCCCGTTGCAGCTCGTCGAAGCTTTCCAGTTCGATCAGGGTTGGCATCACGAAGGTGCCGCGTTTGACTTCTTCGCCGTCGGCAATCGCTACCTGGTACACGGTGCGACCTTTGTCGCGCATGGCCTGGATATGCTTCTCGATGCCAGCCTTGGCTTCGGCGTCGATCACCGGGCCGATATCTACGGATAGGCGCTCAGGGTTGCCGAGGCGGCATTCAGCCATCGCGCCTTTGAGCATTTCGATCACGCGATCTGCCGAATCTTCCTGCAAGCACAGTACGCGCAGGGCCGAGCAGCGTTGACCGGCACTGTCGAAGGCCGAGGACACCACGTCGATGACCACTTGTTCAGTCAGCGCCGAGGAGTCGACGATCATTGCGTTCTGACCACCGGTTTCGGCGATCAGCGGAATCGGACGGCCCTGGGCATCCAGGCGACCAGCGACATTGCGTTGCAACAAGCGCGCGACTTCGGTGGAGCCGGTGAACATCACGCCCTTGACGCGATCATCACCCACCAGGCGGGCACCGACGGTTTCGCCCTGGCCCGGCAGCAGTTGCAGCACGCCTTGCGGGATACCGGCTTCCAACAACAGGCGCACGGCCTGGGCGGCGACCAGCGGCGTTTGTTCCGCAGGCTTGGCCAGTACCGGGTTGCCGGCGGCCAATGCGGCAGCCACTTGGCCACTGAAAATCGCCAGCGGGAAGTTCCACGGGCTGATGCAGACCACTGGGCCCAATGGGCGGTGGGCATCGTTGGTGAAATCGTTGCGTGCCTGCACCGCGTAGTAACGCAGGAAATCCACGGCTTCGCGCACTTCGGCGATGGCGTTGGCGAAGGTCTTGCCGGCTTCGCGGGCCAGCAGGCCCATCAGCGGCTGGATTTCGCCTTCCATCAAGTCGGCGGCACGCTCAAGGATCGCGGCGCGTTCGGCGGGCGGAGTGGCCTGCCAGATCGGCGCGGCCTTCAGGGCACACTGGATGACGTTGTCGACGTCTTCGACGGTCGCTTCCTGCACGTGGCCGACCACGTCACGGTGATCGGACGGGTTCAGCACCGGAGCAGCAGCTTCGTTGCTCGACGGGCAACCGAGCATCGGTGCGGCTTTCCAGTTGTTATGCGCGGAAGCCAGCAGGGCGCAGGACAGCGACGCCAGACGGTGTTCGTTGGCCAGGTCGATGCCCGCGGAGTTGGCGCGCTCGGCACCATACAGGTCACGCGGCAGCGGGATACGCGGGTGCGGCAGACCGAGGCCGCCTTCCTGCGTCGCCATCCGCTCGATGCTGGCCACTGGATCGGCCACCAGCGCCTGAATCGAGATGGACTGATCGGCAATCTGGTTGACGAACGAAGTGTTCGCGCCGTTTTCCAGTAGGCGACGCACCAGGTACGCCAACAGTGTTTCGTGAGTACCGACCGGTGCGTACACGCGGCACGGACGGTTCAACTTGCCTTCTGAAACTTTGCCTACAACTTGTTCGTACAGCGGTTCACCCATGCCGTGCAGGCATTGGAACTCGTACTGGCCGGGGTAATAGTTCTGACCGGCAAGATGGTAGATCGCCGATAGGGTGTGGGCGTTGTGGGTGGCGAACTGCGGGTAGATGACTTCCGGTACCGACAGCAGTTTGCGTGCGCAGGCAATGTAGGAAACGTCGGTGTACACCTTGCGGGTGTATACCGGGTAGCCTTCCAGGCCTTCCACTTGGGCACGCTTGATTTCGCTGTCCCAGTACGCGCCTTTTACCAGGCGGATCATCAGGCGATGACGGCTGCGACGAGCTAGGTCGATCACGTAGTCGATCACATACGGGCAACGTTTCTGATAAGCCTGGATCACAAAGCCGATGCCGTTCCAGCCGGTCAGTTGCGGCTCGAAGCACAGGCGTTCCAGCAGGTCGAGCGACAGCTCCAGGCGGTCGGCTTCTTCGGCATCGATGTTCAGGCCAATGTCGTATTGCTTGGCCAGCAGGGTCAGGGACAGCAGGCGCGGGTACAGTTCGTCCATCACGCGCTCGTATTGGGCGCGGCTGTAGCGAGGGTGCAGTGCCGAAAGCTTGATGGAGATGCCCGGGCCTTCATAAATCCCGCGACCGTGGGAGGCTTTGCCGATCGAGTGGATGGCTTGTTCGTACGAGGCCAGGTACTTCTGCGCGTCGTGTTCGGTGAGTGCTGCTTCACCGAGCATGTCGTAGGAATAACGGAAGCCTTTGGCTTCGAACTTGCTGGCGTTGGCCAGGGCTTCGGCGATGGTTTCGCCGGTGACGAACTGCTCGCCCATCAGGCGCATGGCCATATCGACGCCCTTGCGGATCATCGGCTCGCCGCTCTTGCCGATAATGCGGCTCAAGGACGAAGTCAGGCCTGTTTCGTTGTGGGTGGCGACCAGTTTGCCGGTTAGCAGCAGGCCCCAAGTGGCAGCGTTGACGAACAACGACGGGCTGTTGCCCAAGTGCGGCTGCCAGTTGCCGGTGCTGATCTTGTCGCGGATCAGTGCATCGCGAGTGCCTTTGTCCGGGATGCGCAGCAGCGCTTCGGCCAGGCACATCAGTGCCACGCCTTCCTGGGACGACAGGGAGAATTCTTGCAGCAGGCCTTGCACGATACCGGCCCGGCCGCCTGCGCTCTTCTGATTGCGCAGTTTCTCGGCAATCGAGGCGGCCAGCTTGTTGGTGGCTTCAGCCATTTGCAGCGGCAGGCGAGCCTGCTCGATCAGCATCGGCACCACTTCCGGCTCAGGGCGGCGGTAAGCGGCGGTGATCGAGGCGCGCAGTACCGATTGCGGCAGGATGCTCTCGGCGAACTCCAGGAAGCACTGATGGGCGTGGTCGTTCTGGACCTCACCGGCATCGTCGGCGTCCTTGCTGCTCAAGCCATTGAGCTCATTCAGGGTTGCACCACCCTCAAGTTTCTCCAGGTAATTGAAAATTGCCTGCTTGATCAGCCAGTGCGGCGTGCGATCAATGGAGGTCGCGGCGGCCTTGAGGCGTTCGCGGGTTGGGTCATCAAGTTTGACCCCAAGGGTGGTCGTAGCCATATTTTTATCCTCATGGGTGCCACTACTGCGCGGCATTAGCTGGCGGCAAGATTAGCTTCGCGCTGAAAGAGGTGCAACCGGGTGCAACCCTTTTTTCTCGGAAAAGAGCGCTGCTCGTCAGGAAAAAATCTCAACTCGACCAAATCGGCTTTTGTTGGTGCATTTGCTTCTGGATTTTGCTGTTTTTACTCCAAAAAGGAGCAAGAACAAGCCGTTTGCCGAAAAAAACAGCGAGGTGCAACTTATTCTCAAAAAACTGGTTGCACCTTATTTGCTTTGTTGAATAGCATTCGCGGCCAAGGTGCAACCAGCTGTAAAGTTCGGTTCATCGGCTGATGGCTTTCCTGGGGAAACGTCAGTCATAAATGCGCGGCATGCAGCTTCGTCTACCAACCTAAATCGTTGGTAGCCGTCCTGACAGACCGCCGCTACATAAAAACAATGCCAGGGCGTAACTCAATGAGTGTAAGTAATCCCACCTTGATCACGTTTGTGATCTACATCGCGGCAATGGTGCTGATCGGCCTCATGGCCTATCGCTCCACCAACAACCTTTCCGATTACATTCTTGGCGGTCGCAGCCTCGGCAGCGTGGTTACCGCGCTCTCGGCCGGTGCCTCGGACATGAGCGGCTGGTTGCTGATGGGCTTGCCCGGCGCGATCTATATGTCCGGCCTGTCGGAAAGCTGGATCGCCATCGGCCTGATCGTCGGTGCCTACCTAAACTGGCTGTTTGTCGCCGGTCGCCTGCGGGTACAGACCGAGCACAACGGCGACGCGCTGACGCTGCCGGATTACTTCTCCAGCCGTTTCGAAGATAAAAGTGGTCTGCTGCGCATCATCTCTGCGGTGGTGATCCTGGTGTTCTTCACCATTTACTGCGCTTCCGGCATCGTTGCCGGTGCCCGCCTGTTCGAAAGCACCTTCGGCATGTCCTACGAGACCGCGCTGTGGGCCGGTGCTGCTGCGACCATCGCCTACACCTTTGTCGGCGGCTTCCTGGCAGTGAGCTGGACTGACACCGTACAAGCCACGCTGATGATCTTCGCGCTGTTGCTGACGCCGGTCATCGTGCTGCTGGCCACCGGCGGCGTCGATACCACGTTCCTGGCGATCGAAGCGCAGAACCCTGACAACTTCAACATGCTGAAAAACACCACCTTCATCGGCGTCATCTCGCTGATGGGCTGGGGCCTGGGTTACTTCGGCCAACCGCACATCCTGGCGCGTTTCATGGCGGCGGATTCGGTGAAGTCGATTGCCAATGCCCGACGCATCTCCATGACCTGGATGATCCTGTGCCTGGGCGGCACCGTGGCGGTGGGCTTCTTCGGTATCGCCTACTTCTCGGCACACCCGGAAGTCGCCGGCCCTGTGACCGAGAATCCTGAGCGGGTGTTCATCGAACTGGCCAAGCTGCTGTTCAACCCATGGATCGCTGGCGTGCTGCTGTCGGCCATCCTGGCTGCCGTGATGAGCACCTTGAGCTGCCAGTTGCTGGTGTGCTCCAGCGCCCTGACCGAAGACTTCTACAAAACTTTCCTGCGCAAGAACGCTTCCCAGGTTGAGCTGGTGTGGGTCGGTCGTGCAATGGTGCTGCTGGTTGCGTTGATCGCCATCGCCATGGCCGCCAACCCGGAAAACCGTGTACTGGGCCTGGTTAGCTACGCCTGGGCCGGTTTCGGCGCTGCGTTCGGTCCTGTGGTGCTGATCTCGGTCCTGTGGAAAGGCATGACCCGCGACGGCGCACTGGCCGGTATCCTGGTCGGCGCGATCACCGTGATCGTCTGGAAGCACTTTGAGTTGCTCGGCCTGTACGAAATCATCCCAGGCTTCATCTTCGCCAGCCTGGCGATCTACTTCGTGAGCAAGATGGGCGCGCCGAGTGCTGGCATGGTTGAGCGCTTTGATGCGGCCGAGAAGGATTTCAAACTCAACAAGTAATGGTTCTGGTGGGGCATTGATTGCCCGCTGAATTGAAAACGGCCCACATTCTTTGGATGGCGGGCCGTTTTTTATGGGCGTGATTCAGGCGGGTGATCCGAGGACTCAGGCGCTCGCAGCGTAGGGATTTACTGAATTGCTCGCCGCGCGTTCAGTTCGGTAAATGGCTGGTGCAGAATCCCTCGCCTATCACTCGCAGAGAAACACCGGATGTTCGCTCCTGCCAATCAAAGTGCCTTTACCCTGACCCTCGATGGTGTACCCAGCGACCTCAAGGTCCTCGAATTCAGAGGGGAGGAAGCCATCAGCCAGCCCTACTGCTTTGATCTGGAGCTGGTCAGCGAACAGCCAGACCTTGATCTGGAAAGCCTGCTGCATCGTCAGGCTTTCCTTGGCTTCGACGCTCAGGGGCATGGCATTCATGGTCTGCTCTACCGGGTTGCTCAAGGTGACGCGGGCCGTCGGCTGACCCGCTATCAGATCAGCCTGGTGCCGCAGTTGACCTATCTGAAACACAGCAGCCACCAGCGTATTTTCCAGCACAAGCGCGTGCCACAGATCATCGCGCTGGTGCTGGAGGGGCAGGGGATTCAGAGCGATGCCTTTGAGTTCCGGGTGGGGGGTGTTTATCCCGAGCGTGAGTACTGCGTGCAGTTCGATGAAACCGACTTGGCGTTTGTTCAGAGGCTGTGTGCCGAGTCGGGAATTCACTATCACTTCCAGCACCGCCCAGAGGGCCACCTGTTGGTGTTTGGTGATGACCAGACTGTGTTTGCCCAAGGTGACCAGCCAACCCAATACGCGCCCGGTTCCGGGATGGTGGCTGATACACCGGTGATCAACCGCTTTTCGGTGCGTCTGGAGACCCGGACAACGGGTGTGAACCTGCGCGATTACAACTTTCGAAAACCGCGTCTGGAGCTGGAAAGCGAAGCCCTCGGTGAGCAGCTTCCTTCTCTGGAAGATCACGATTATCCAGGCCACTTTACCGATCGCCCCCACGGCAAATACCTGGCGAAACGCGCCCTGGAGCGTCACCGCAGCGACTATCGGCTGGCTCATGGTAGTGGTGATCAATCGTCGCTGGTGAGCGGCCAGTTTCTCAAACTGGCAGGGCACCCTCGCCAGGAGTGGAATGATTTGTGGCTGGTGACGCAGGTGACCCATGAGGGTAAGCAACCCCAGGTGTTGGAGGAGTCTGTTACCGATACGGCGGATGATGGTTGGTGTCAGGGTTATCGCAACCAATTCACCGCCACGCCTTGGGATGTGCCATTTCGTGCGCCTCTGCCGGCACCTCGTGCGCCGATCTGCGGGTACCAGAACGCGGTAGTCACCGGGCCAGTGGACAGTGAAATTCACTGCGATGAATACGGTCGGGTCAAGGTGCAGTTGGCCTGGGACCGAGGCGGTGCATACGACGAGCATTCAAGCTGTTGGCTGCGGGTTGCCAGCGGTTGGGCTCATGAGCATTACGGCGCAGTGTTGATCCCTCGGGTGGGCATGGAGGTGTTGGTCGGTTTCATCAATGGTGATGCCGATATGCCGCTGGTGGTTGGCTGTCTGGCCAACGCGGCGACGCTGGTGCCCCTAGATTTGCCGGCAGACCAAACCCGCAGCATCTTCCGTAGCCAAAGCAGCCCCGGTGGCGGTGGCTACAACGAACTGCGCATCGAAGACCGCAAGGGCGCCGAGGAAATCTACCTGCGTGCCCAGCGCGACTGGACCCAGCACGTGTTGCACGATCAGCGCCTGCAAGTGGATAACCGGCGCAGCGTGAAGGTCAGTGGCCAATCGCGCCATGAGCTGCACGGTGAGGAGCAGCGCGTTACCCATGGCAATCGCCTGACTGAACTCAAGCAGGATGATCATCTGGTGATTGCCGGGGCACAGCAGGTGCAACTGGCCAGTCACTCGCTGCAGGCGGGGCAGAAGATTCACTTGAGTGCCGGGCAGCAGATTGTCGTCGACGGGGGCGCCAGCGTGACCCTGCAAGCGGGAGGCCAGTGGATTACGGTGTCGGCGGGCGGGATTTTCAGCAGCTCGCCGATTCAGATTGGCGGTGCGCCCCAGGCAGGGGTGGTGACTGCGCCATTGCTGCCAGGTGTCCAGAAGGCTTTGTTGGCCGTCCTGGCGGCGCCGTTGAGCGTGGCACAGGTAGTGAGCCTCAAGCGCCGCGCGCCGTTTTGTGAGGAGTGCGAGCGCTGCAAGAGCGGCGTGTGCAACTCCCCGCCGTATCGTGGCGCGCCGTTGAGCGGAGCCTCTTTATGACCAGCCCTCGTGATTGGCTGGCCCGCGAACCTTTGCAGGCCGGTGAGCAGTTGTTCGCCATATTGGGCAATGCCAGCCAATGCAAACCGGTTGAGGCCTGGCGGCTGGCCGGCGGCGGCTTGCCCAGTTCCGTCTGGGCCAACAGCGAGTATGGGGCGTGGGAGGAGGTCATGCCCTATGTCGCGGTGGTTGTCGCTGACAGTCCCTTTCTTGATTGGGTCGCTGAATGCGAGGCCGCCGACTGGGGCTGGCTGGGCGTATCGTCCTGCCCTTTACAAACCGTTGTCGATCATCTGCGCAGCCTGACCAAGGTGCTGTTGCCAGAGGGGCAGGTGGTGTTTTTTCGCTTTTGGGACGGGACGTATCTACTGCCTGTCCTGGAGGCGCTCGGGCCTGAGGCGGGTGGGGTGATTCCCGTATTCGGGCGGTATTGGATCAATGGTCAACACCATGCAGTTGCCGGAGCATTGGCAGGCGCTGTGGGGACCAGCCCTTGGTGGGAGGTTCCGCCACAGGTTCTCAAGCAGTTGGGCGAGCATTCGACCGCTCCTCTGGTGGACAACCTGCTGCAATGGCTGGAAGAGGAGCGACCGGACCTGCATCAGGCGTTCGCGATCACGACCTTGAAGCACAAGGTCGCGTATTTTGTGCGCAAGCCTGGCGGTGATCAGCGGGCGTTGGCCGCCTACCTCACCGCCGAGCTGGGTTGATCAGGCATTGAGCGACTGCTGCAAGTCCTCGATCAGGTCTTCAATAGCTTCAATACCCACCGACAGGCGAATCATTTCTGGCCTGACGCCGGCCTTGGCCTGTTCCTGCTCATTCATCTGCCGATGGGTCGTGGAGGCAGGATGGCAAGCCAGGGACTTGGCGTCGCCGATGTTCACCAGGCGCTTGAAAATTTGCAGAGCATCGTAGAAGCGCACGCCGGCATCAAAGCCGCCCTTCAAGCCGAAGGACAGAATCGCCGAAGGTTTGCCCTGCATGTATTTCTGTGCCAGATGATGGTGTGGGTGATCCGGCAGGCCGGCGTAGCTGACCCACTCGACCTGCGCATGACCTTGCAGGAACTGCGCAACCTTCAGCGCGTTCTCGGTATGGCGCTCCATGCGCAGCGCCAGGGTTTCCAGGCCTTGCAGCAGCAAGAAGGCGTTCATCGGTGCCAATGCCGCACCGGTGTTGCGCAGCGGTACGGTACGGGCGCGGGCGATAAACGCCGCCGGGCCGAATTTTTCGGTGTAGACCACGCCGTGATAGGCCGGCTCCGGTTGGTTCAGGCCGGGGAATTTTTCCGGATATTTCGTCCAGGGAAAAGTGCCGCTGTCGACGATCACGCCACCCAAGGAGTTGCCGTGGCCGCCAACGTATTTGGTCACCGAGTGCACGACGATGTCGGCGCCGAACTGGATCGGCTTGCACAGGATCGGCGTAGCCACGGTGTTGTCCACCATCAGCGGTACATCACGGGCGTGGGCGACGTCGGCCAGGGCTTCGATGTCGATGATATTGCCCGCCGGGTTGCCGATACTTTCGCAGTACACCAGCTTGGTGTTGTCATCGATCAGCTCGGCGATGGCCTCGGCCGAATCGTCTCGGGCAAAGCGCACGTCGACACCGAAACTCGGTAGCAGGTGGGCGAACAGGGTATAGGTGCCGCCGTAAAGCTGTGGAGTGGTGACAATGTTGTCGCCGGCGCGGGTCAGGGTCTGGATCGCATAATGAATCGCCGCGCTGCCAGCCGATACGGCCAAGGCAGCAATCCCGCCTTCCAGGGCTGCCATGCGTTGTTCCAGCACGTCATTGGTGGGGTTCATGATCCGCGTGTAGATGTTGCCGGGAACATCCAGGTTGAACAGGTCGGCGCCGTGCTGGGCGTTATCGAATTCGAAGGCGACGTTCTGGTAGATCGGCACGGCAACGGCCTTGGTGGTCGGGTCCGACTTGAAGCCGTGGTGCAGGGCGATAGTGGCGTCTTTCATGAGCGTTGTTGACCTCCTTGGAAATGGTTTATGTACTGGGGGCTACTGCGCAGCCTAACGCGGGCAAGCCGGCTCGCCACAATAAGCGCGCTGCCGCGCTGTATTTAGATTGTTTTCAGAGATGCGCCTGTGTTTGCGATATAAGCACCACCTGGCGCGCAACCCTGCACCTTTGCCCGCGTAAAAGGTAAACTTCGCCCCCTGCGCAGGAGCAACCATGAATTATCGTCACGCCTTTCACGCCGGCAACCACGCCGATGTCTTCAAACACCTGACCTTGACCCGCCTCATCGCCCTGATGTCGCGCAAGGAGCAGCCGTTTGCCTATCTTGATACCCACGCCGGAATTGGTCTGTACGACCTTCAGGGCGACCAGGCCAACCGCACCGGTGAATACCTGGAAGGCATCGCCCGGCTATGGGACGCGACGGACCTGCCGCCGCTGACAGCCGACTACATGCGCGTGCTGCACGAAATGAACCCGGATGGCCAGTTGCGCTACTACCCAGGCTCGCCGGAGCTGGCGCGGCGCCTGACTCGCCCGCAGGATCGCGTGCTGCTCAATGAAAAACACCCCGAAGACGGTGTGTTGCTCAAGGACAACATGAAGGGTGATCGTCGGGTCAAGGTGCACCTGGGCGAAGGCTGGCATGTACCGCGGGCACTGCTGCCGGTGCCGGAAAAACGTGCATTGATGTTGATTGATCCGCCGTTCGAAAAACTCGACGAGATGCAGCGCTGTGCCGCCTCCCTCAAGGAAGCTATTGGCCGTATGCGTCAGACCGTCGCGGCGATCTGGTACCCGGTCAAGGACCAGCGCATGTTGCGCCGCTTCTACCAGGACCTGGCGGGCACCGGGGCGCCGAAGTTGCTGCGGGTGGAATTACTGGTGCATCCGTTGGACACGCCCAATACCCTGAACGGCTCGGGCTTGGCGATTGCGAATCCGCCGTGGGGGCTGGAGGAAGAATTGCGAGAGCTGCTGCCATGGCTGTCCAAGCAACTTGGGCAAACCCAGGGTGGGTGGCAGATGGATTGGCTCATTGCTGAATGAAAGCTTCAAGCTGCAAGAAGCGCGTTCCTGCTCTTACTTGCAGCTTGAAGCTTAAAACTTGCAGCTCCGATCTTCAGATCGGACAAGTCACGCCTGTGCCGCCAATCCCGCAGTAGCCGGCCGGATTTTTTGCCAGGTACTGCTGGTGATACGCCTCGGCGAAGTAGACTGTCGGAGCCTCTTCGATTTCCGTGGTGATTGTGCCCAGGCCAGCCTTGCTCAGCTCGTTCTGATAAGCCTGTGCACTGGCCTTCGCTGCGTCCAACTGCTCAGGCGTAGTGGCGTAGATCACGGAACGATACTGGCTGCCGATGTCATTGCCCTGGCGCATGCCCTGGGTTGGGTTGTGCAGTTCCCAAAACATTTTCAGCAGGTCTTCGTACTTGATCTTGGCCTGGTCATATACCACCAGTACCACTTCGCTGTGGCCGGTCAGGCCCGAGCAGACTTCTTCATAGGTCGGGTTCGGCGTGTAGCCGCCAGCATAGCCGGCCACCGTGCTGACCACGCCTTCGTGCTGCCAGAAACGGCGTTCCGCGCCCCAGAAACAGCCCAGGCCGAAGATCGCGAAGCCTACATCGTCCAGGAATGGGCCCAGCAGCGGGTTGCCATTGACGAAGTGCGTCTCGGGCAAGGTCATTGGGGTTTCACGGCCAGGCAGAGCTTGTTCTTGAGTGGGAAGCACGTTTTTGTTCACCAGGATTTCCGAGCGCAAGACCATGTTCAGTCCTCTCAGTCAGATTGAGTTAACAGAGTAATTCAGACCGCCAGTGTGCCCGAGTGTTACAGCGCTGTCAGGCGATTGGCCCGCGAGGATAGCGTTTAAGTCTTTCCAGCAACTCGGAACCGGGGATGGGCCGGTCGAACAGGTAGCCCTGGCCGACGTCGCAGCGATGGCGGCGCAGGAACGCCAGTTGCTCGGCGGTTTCGATGCCTTCGGCGACGACCTTGAGCTTGAGGTTATGGGCCATGGCGATCACCGCTGAGGTGATTTCCATATCGTCCTGGTTGTCCGGGATCTCATGGATAAAGCTGCGATCGATCTTGATGATATCGATGGGGAATTTTTTCAAGTAGCTGAGCGACGAGTAGCCGGTACCGAAATCGTCCATGGCCAGGGTCAGGCCGAAACTCTTCAGCTGGTCCAATTGCAGGCGCGTGTCTTCGGTGGCCTCCAGCAGCAGGCCTTCGGTCAGCTCCAGCTCCAGCAAATTGGCAGGCAGCTGTTCTTCCTTGAGGATGGCGGCAATTGAGGCCACCAGGTCAGGGTCGGAGAACTGCTTGGGTGACAGGTTGATCGCTACCTGCAGGTTGCCCATGCCGGCGGCGCTCAGTCGTTTGCTCATGCGGCAGGCCTGGCGGGCGATCCACTTGCCGATGGGGATGATCAGCCCGGTTTCTTCGGCCACACTGATGAACTGATCCGGTCGGATCATGCCTTTTTCCGGGTGATTCCAGCGCAACAGCGCTTCCATCCCCAACAGGCGGCCGCTGCGCAGGCACAGTTTTGGCTGGTAGAACACGTCCAACTCGTTCTGGGTCAGGGCGCGGCGCAGGTTGTTTTCCACGAACAGTTTGTAGCTGGCCTCGGCGTTCAGCGCTTCGGTGAACACCTGGACCTGATGTTTGCCATTGGCCTTGGCCTTGTGCAGCGCCAGGCCTGCGTTGCGCATCAGGGTTTGCGGGTCGCGGCCGTGCAGCGGGGCGCAGGCCAGGCCCACGGAGCCGGTGACGCTGATCAGTTGGTTGTCGACAAACATCGGCTTGTCGAGGGTCATCAGCAACTGGAATGCCACCTGCTGGCCGACCTCAAGGTCGGTATTGTCCAGCAGCACCGCGAACTCGTTGCTGGCGAACCGCGCCAGGCTGCCGCCGGTGCTCAGGCTGTTGCGCAGGCGCCGGGCCAGGCTGATCAGCAGCTTGTCGCCGGTCTGGTGGCCGAGGCTGTCGTTGATTCGCTTGAAGTTGTCGATGTCCACCAGCAGCAGGCTGATGGGAGTGTCGCTGTCCCGGGCAAAGCGTTCGTCGAGGTTGCGGATGAACGCCGGACGGTTGCCCAGGTTGGTGAGGTTGTCGGTATAGGCCAGACGCTCGATGCGCTGCTGGGCCAGCTTGGTTTGGGTGATATCTTCGTAGATGCCGATGTAGTGGGTCAGCTCGCGATTGTCGCCATAGACCCTGGAGATCGACAACTGCCCCCAGTAGGGCTCGAGGTTTTTGCGTCGGCTCTTGAATTCGCCTTGCCAGCTGTTGCTCTTGGCCAGGCTCGATCGTGCGTCGAACAACAGCGCACTGAGATTCTCCAGGGCCGGCAGTTCCGACAGCTTGTGGCCGTGGACTTCTTCGGAGCTGTACTGGGTGATCGCCGTAAAGCTGGGGTTGACGTACTCCACCACGCCATCGCAATTGACCAGCAGAAATGCGTTGGCACTTTGCTCCACGGCCCGCTGGAACAAATGCAGGGCGCTGGTGGCGGTGCGACGGTTGTGGTTGTTGATCACCTGGGCGAACTGGTCGGCCAACTCGCCGGCAAAAGCAATCTCGTCAGCCTGCCAGGCTCGGGTGGTGCCGCTTTGCTCCAGGCACAATACGCCCACCACTTGGCCATCGATGCGGATACTGGCGTCGAGCATGGCGTGGATATCCCGCGGGCGCAGACTCTCGGCCATCTCCCGTGTGCGCGGGTCGCGCATGGCATTGCCGGCATCAATTGCGCGGCTGGTTTGCAGGGCTTCCAGGTAATCCGGGAAGCCGCTGGCGTCGATGGGCATGGGCAGGTGGTGTTGCTGATCGGCGCGGTGGAAGGCGGAGATCGGCACCAGATGCTGGTCTTCCAGGTTCCAGATGCTGGCACAGTCGATCTGATAAATATCGCAGGCGCTGCGGGTGATCAGTTCAGCGGCTTCTTGCAGGGAATTGTTGGTGCTGTAGCGCTGGCGGGCCAACAGCAGGATCAGTTCCTGCTGGGCGCGCACCCGTTCCAGGTGTTGCAGTTGTTCCTGTTGCGTGCGTTGGTTGAGTTCCAGGGCGATCTGCAAACGGCTGTTTTGGTCTTCCAGGTCGGCGGCGGGCATCGGTGTCAGGTTGCTGAACAGGCCGTCCACCACCATCAGGTAGCCGCGCAATAGGTGGCGATTGTGCTGTTTGTAGGCTTCGCCCAGTTCCAGCAGGTTCAAGGGGCCGTGGCTGGTGTGCAGGGTGTAGCGCACCAGGTAATGGGGGCTGGCCGTCAGTTGCTGTTGAATCGCGTCATGCAACTGATAGCGGGCCTGGGGCTCCATCAGGCTGGCGTAGGGCGAGCCGATCAGGGAGCACAGTTCCATCGCCGGGAGGCCGAACTGTTTTTCGCAATTGGGATCAAGGTACAAGAGTGCCCAGCTTGCCTCATTTAGCCGCTCGAAACGCAGCATACCGAGGCGCGAAGGCACCGGTAATTGCGTCACTACCTCGGCCGCCGTTCGGGCGACATCGGGTTGGCTTTTCATGGGGGAACTCGCTTGGAAAAATGCGCATTGCGCCGGGCTCACGCCCTCTTTACTGCTGTCTGCGGCAAGGTTGCATCATGCAGCACGGACTGACAAGAGAGGATGAAGGCTAAGTGCTATAAGTGCGTTATCGGCAGGGCGGGGGATTTCTGCAATTGGGGTGATGGGTGGTTTGTGGTGAGGGGGTTTGCCGGATCTGCGTATCGCCCCCGTTGGGCTGCGCGGCAGCTCCAATAGGATTACAAAAAACAGGCAAAAAAAGCCCCGCCAAATTGGCGGGGTTGAGGTACGAGCGTGGCGCTCGGAAAACCTTGAAACCAGGCCTTCCCTATCAGAGGAGGGCCCGTTGTGGCTTAAAGCAGGATGGTGCGGATGTCCGCCAGCAGGTCGCTCAGACGCTTGGTGAAGCGAGCAGCAGCGGCGCCGTTGATCACACGGTGATCGTAGGACAACGACAGTGGCAACATCAGCTTGGGCTGGAAGGCTTTGCCGTCCCACACAGGCTGGATGGTGGCCTTGGAAACGCCGAGGATCGCGACTTCCGGTGCGTTGACGATTGGCGTGAAGCCAGTGCCGCCAATGTGCCCGAGGCTGGAGATGGTGAAGCAAGCGCCTTGCATGTCGTCTGCGGTGAGCTTCTTGTCACGGGCCTTGGCAGCCAGCGTAGCGGCTTCGGCAGCCAGTTGCAGCAGGTTCTTCTGATCAACGTTCTTGATCACAGGCACCAACAGGCCGTCCGGGGTATCGACCGCGAAGCCGATGTTCACGTACTTCTTGCGAATGATCGCCTTGCCGCTAGGTGCCAGCGAGCTGTTGAAGTCCGGCAGTTCCTTGAGCAGGTGCGCGCAGGACTTGAGCAGCAGTGGCAGGATGGTCAGTTTGACGCCGGCTTTTTCGGCCACGGCTTTCTGCGCGATGCGGAAAGCTTCCAGGTCGGTAATGTCGGCCTGGTCGAACTGAGTCACGTGCGGAATGTTCAGCCAGCTGCGGTGCAGGCTCGACGCGCCGATTTGCATCAGGCGGGTCATTGGCACTTCTTCGGTTTCGCCGAAGCGGCTGAAGTCCACAACCGGGATCGGCGGAATACCAGCACCGCCGGTAGCGCCTGCGGCCGGAGCCTCCTTGGCCTTCTGCATCATGGATTTGACGTAGACCTGCACGTCTTCCTTGAGCACACGACCGTGGGGGCCGCTGGCCGTTACCGCGTTCAACTCGACGCCGAACTCACGGGCCAGTTGGCGCACGGCAGGGCCGGCATGAACCTTGGCACCGCTTGGCGCAGGCGCAGCAGCAGGGGCCGGTGCGGCCTCGGCTTTTGCAGCAGGCGCTGGAGCGGCGGCCGGGGTCGCCTCAGCCTTGGCGGCTGGTGCGGCCGCGGCGGCAGGAGCTTTTTCAGCAGGTGCAGCAGCACCCTGGACTTTCAGCTTGAGGATGAAGTCACCCGTGCCGACTTCGTCATCCAGCTTGACGCCAATGCTTTCCACCACGCCGGCAGCCGGCGATGGGATTTCCATGCTGGCCTTGTCGGATTCCAGGGTGATCAGCGACTGGTCGGCTTCGACGGTGTCGCCGACCTTGACCAGCAGCTCGATGATCTTGGCCTTGCCCGACGAGCCGATGTCCGGAACATGAATGTCCTGGACTGTGGCGGCGGCCGGGGCCGGGGCCGCTGGGGCCTCGGCAACAGCGGCAGGCTTCTCGGCGGCAGCCGGGGCCGCAGCAGGAGCCTCAGGCGCCGCGGCAGCGGCACCCTCGACTTCCAGTTCCAGCAGTTCGTCGCCTTCTTTCAGGCGGTCGCCCAGCTTCACTTTCAGGCTTTTGACCACGCCGGCCTTGGGAGCAGGGATTTCCATGCTCGCCTTGTCCGATTCCAGGGTCAGGATGCTCTGGTCGGCTTCGATACGGTCGCCGACCTTCACAAACAGTTCAATTACTTCCCCTTCACCGCTGCCGATGTCAGGTACGCGAATGAGTTCGCTCACAGAAAATCTCCTCAGCAGTCCAGTGGGTTGCGTTTTTCCGGGTTGATCCCGAACTTGACGATAGCTTCAGCCACCACCTTAGGTTCGATATCACCACGGTCAGCCAAGGCTTCCAGGGCTGCCAACACCACGAAATGACGGTCAACTTCGAAGAAGTGACGCAGCTTCTTGCGGCTGTCACTGCGGCCGAAACCGTCGGTGCCCAGGACTTTGAATTCCTTGGACGGGACCCACTGGCGAATTTGTTCAGCAAACAGTTTCATGTAGTCGGTGGAGGCGATAACCGGACCCTTACGGCCAGTCAGGCACTCTTCTACGTAGCTCAGCACAGGCTTCTGACCTGGGTGCAGACGGTTGCTGCGCTCCACGGCCAGGCCATCGCGACGCAGTTCGTTGAAGCTGGTAACGCTCCACACGTCCGCGCCGATGTTGAACTCTTCACGCAGGATTTTCGCCGCTTCACGGACTTCACGCAGGATGGTGCCGGAGCCCATCAGCTGCACGTGGTGCGCCGCTTCCTTGGTGTCTTCTTCGAGCAGGTACATGCCCTTGATGATGCCTTCCTCGACACCGGCCGGCATGGCTGGCTGCTGGTAGGACTCGTTCATCACGGTGATGTAGTAGAAGACGTCCTGTTGCTCTTCGGTCATCTTCTTCATGCCGTCCTGGATGATCACCGCCAGCTCATAGCCGTAGGTTGGATCAAAGGTGCGGCAGTTCGGGATGGTGCCCGCCAGGATGTGGCTGTGACCGTCTTCGTGTTGCAGGCCTTCGCCGTTCAGCGTGGTCCGGCCAGCGGTGCCGCCGATCAGGAAGCCACGGGTACGGCTGTCGCCAGCAGCCCAGGCCAGGTCGCCGATACGCTGGAAACCGAACATCGAGTAGAAGATGTAGAACGGCAGCATCGGCTGGTTGTGGCTGGAGTACGAAGTACCGGCAGCGATGAAGGAGCTCATGGCGCCTGCTTCGTTGATGCCTTCTTCGAGAATCTGGCCCTTCTTGTCTTCGCGGTAGAACATCACCTGGTCTTTATCGACTGGCTCGTAGAGCTGGCCGACGGAGGAGTAGATGCCCAACTGGCGGAACATGCCTTCCATACCGAAGGTACGGGCTTCGTCCGGGATGATCGGGACGATACGCGGGCCGATTTCCTTGTCCTTGACCAGTTGCGCGAGAATTCGCACGAAGGCCATGGTGGTGGAGATTTCACGGTCGCCCGAGCCGTCCAGGATCGCCTTGAGGGTCTCCAGTGGTGGCGTCGGAATGCTGATGCTTTTGGCGCGACGCTGTGGCACGAAACCGCCCAGTGCAGTGCGGCGCTCGCTCAGGTAGCGGGCTTCGGCGCTGCCTTCTTCAGGTTTGAAGAACGGCAGGTTTTCCAGCTCTTCGTCCTTGACCGGGATGTCGAAACGATCGCGGAACAGCTTCAGGCTTTCAACATCAACCTTCTTGGTGTTGTGCGCGGTGTTTTTCGCTTCGCCGGCGCCAGTGCCATAACCCTTGATGGTCTTGGCCAGGATGACGGTAGGTTGTTCTTTGTGGTTGACCGCTTCGTGGTACGCCGCGTAGACCTTGTACGGGTCGTGGCCACCACGGTTGAGCTTCCAGATCTCGTCGTCGGACAGGTCGGCAACCATCGCCTTGAGTTCAGGCGTGTTGAAGAAGTGTTCGCGAACAAACGCGCCGTCTTTGGCCTTGTAGTTCTGGTACTCGCCGTCGATGACTTCGTCCATCCGGCGTTGCAGGATACCGTCGACGTCCTTGGCCAGCAGTGGGTCCCAGAAACGGCCCCAGATGACTTTGGTGACATTCCACTGAGCTCCACGGAACACACCTTCGAGTTCCTGGATGATCTTGCCGTTGCCGCGAACCGGGCCGTCGAGGCGCTGCAGGTTGCAGTTGATGACGAAGATCAGGTTGTCCAGCTTTTCGCGGCCAGCCAGGGAGATCGCGCCCAGGGATTCCGGCTCGTCGCACTCGCCGTCGCCCAGGAAACACCAGACTTTTTGCTTGCCCTCCGGGATGAAGCCACGGGCTTCCAGGTACTTCATGAAACGCGCCTGGTAGATCGCCTGGATCGGGCCCAGCCCCATGGATACAGTCGGGAACTGCCAGAAATCGGGCATCAGCCAAGGGTGCGGATAGGACGACAGGCCATGACCGTCGACTTCCTGGCGGAAGTTGTTCATTTGTTCTTCGGTGATGCGACCTTCCATGAACGCGCGGGCGTAAACGCCTGGCGAGGTGTGGCCCTGGAAGTAGATCAGGTCGCCGCCGTGTTCTTCGGCCGGGGCCTGGAAGAAGTAGTTGAAGCCGATGTCATACAGGGTTGCGCTGGAGGCGAAGCTGGAGATGTGACCGCCCAGGTCAGAATCTTTCAAGTTCGTGCGCATTACCATGGCCATCGCGTTCCAGCGTACCAGCGAGCGAATGCGGCGTTCCATGAACAGGTCGCCAGGCATGCGTGCTTCGTGGGTAACGGGGATGGTGTTGCGGTACGGTGTGGTGATGGCGTAGGGCAGTTGCGAGCCGCTGCGGGTCGCGAGTTCGCCCATACGGGTCATCAGGTAGTGAGCACGGTCTTCGCCTTCTTTGTCGAGAACCGATTCCAGGGCGTCCAGCCATTCCTGGGTTTCGACGGGATCGAGGTCTTGCATGGCTTGCTCCAGGGCGGAAAGGCTTCCAGAATCGGTTGCCTGAGTTTGCGACTGGCCTTGTGGGCAGACGACATAAATTCTTGGATGACCGGAGATTGTTCCGGCGTTGTGTAGTTTTACTACAAATCGTCGGCCATTTCAGCCTTTCGAATGTATATACGAGTAGTAAAACTACAGAAGAGTGAGCTGTTGGCTCCTTCTGGTTGGTGAGAATAATCGTTATTGTGGGTCTTTTGCGAACAAGAAAAGGTGAAGAATTGATGTTGACTGCCAAAAACGAAAAGTTTTCAGCTATTTCTAACTTTTGTTCGACAGTCCTTCACCGAGCGTGGTTCTTGCTATCACCGCAACAGGCCTTTCACATGCCGATCAAGGATAGACCATGAGCCTTCCAATGCTGGCTGAACTGCCAGCCATTCTTTTGCCGTTTGTCAGTCGTGCCGAGCAATCGTTGCGCGCCGCCGTGGCGCAACTGGACGACGACCATGGTCTGTCCGACTGGACGCCGCAACGTTGGGCCGACTTCGCCCGGGTCTGCGCCGCTAGTGATTTTGTCAGTGAACAGAGCGTTCGTGACCCTGTGATGTTGTTGGAACTGGTGGCCTGGGGCGAGCTGGATCGCGGTTTTGCACCCGATGAGCTGTGCGGGCAGATCGCGGGTGCTGTGCAACAAGCCGAAACAGAAGATGAGCTGGGTCGCTGCCTGCGCCGCCAGCGCACTCGCCAGCAAGTACGGATCATCTGGCGCGACCTGACCCGACAGGCGGACCTGGTCCAGACCTGCCGCGATTTGTCAGACATGGCCGACGCCAGCATCGACCAGGCCTATCAATGGCTGTACCAGCGCCATTGTGTCCAGTTCGGCACACCCACCGGCCGACGTAGCGGCGAGCCGCAGCCGATGGTCATTCTCGGCATGGGCAAGCTCGGCGCGGTGGAGTTGAACCTGTCGTCGGACATCGACTTGATCTTTGCCTATCCGGAAGGCGGCGAGACCGTAGGCGTCAAGCGCTCCCTGGACAACCAGGAGTTCTTCATCCGCCTGGGCCAGAAGCTGATCAAGGCCCTTGACCCGATGACGGTCGACGGCTTTGTATTTCGCGTCGACATGCGCCTGCGGCCCTACGGTTCATCCGGGGCGCTGGTGCTCAGCTTCAATGCATTGGAGCAGTACTACCAGGACCAGGGCCGTGACTGGGAGCGCTACGCCATGATCAAGGCGCGGGTGGTGGCCGGGGATCAGGTGGCCGGCGCGCAACTGCTCGACATGCTGCGACCGTTTGTCTACCGCCGTTACCTGGATTTTTCCGCCATCGAAGCGCTGCGCACCATGAAGCAGCTGATTCAGCAGGAAGTGCGGCGCAAGGGCATGGCCGAGAACATCAAGCTGGGCTCTGGTGGTATTCGTGAAGTGGAATTTATCGCCCAGGCGTTCCAGCTTATCCATGGCGGTCGCGATTTGAGCCTGCAGCAGCGCCCACTGTTAAAGGTGCTTGGCACCCTGGAAGGGCAGGGTTACCTTCCGCCGGCGGTGGTCGCCGAGTTGCGCAATGGCTACGAATTCCTGCGCTACACCGAACACGCGATCCAGGCGATTGCCGACCGGCAGACGCAAATGCTTCCGGACGGCTTAGAGGATCAGGCGCGGATTGCCTTCATGATGGGCTTCCCGGACTGGACGGCGTTCCATGAGCGGCTGATGTACTGGCGCGGTCGGGTGGACTGGCACTTTCGCCAAGTCATCGCCGATCCGGATGAAGAGGAGGGCGAGGAAAGCGAACTGGTGGTGGGCGGAGAGTGGTTGCCGCTGTGGGAAGAGTCCCAGGACGAAGAAGCCGCTTGCCGTCAGTTGCACGAAGGCGGTTTTGTCGACGGACCCAAGGCATTGAGGGCCTTGGCCGGACTGCGCGGCAGCCCGCAATTGCGCGCCATGCAGCGTCTGAGCCGTGAGCGTCTCGACGCATTTATCCCGCGTTTGCTGGCCCAGTCGGTCGAACATGCCAGCCCGGACCTGGTGCTGGAACGCGTGTTGCCGTTGGTTGAAGCGGTGGCACGGCGTTCCGCGTATCTAGTACTGCTGACGGAAAACCCTGGCGCCTTGCGTAGGCTGTTGACCCTGTGCGCTGCCAGCCCGTGGATCGCCGAGCAGATCACCCGCTTCCCGTTGCTGCTGGACGAATTGCTCAACGAAGGCCGCCTGTTCAAGCCGCCTCTGGCGCCGGAGCTGGCTGCCGAACTGCGCGAGCGCCTGACGCGGATCCCCGAAGACGACCTTGAGCAGCAGATGGAAGCCCTGCGCAATTTCAAGCTGGCCCACCGCCTACGGGTCGCCGCCTCGGAAATCGCTGGCAGCCTGCCATTGATGAAAGTAAGTGACTACCTGACCTGGCTCGCCGAAGCGATTCTCGAACAAGTGCTGGCCCTGGCCTGGCGCCAGACCGTCGCTCGCCACGGTTCGCCGCAGCGTGTGGACGGCACCCTGTGCGATCCTGGGTTCATCATTGTCGGTTATGGGAAAGTGGGTGGTATCGAACTGGGGCATGGTTCGGACCTGGACCTGGTGTTTATTCACGACGGTGACCCGCAAGCCGAAACCGACGGCGCCAAACCCATCGACGGTGCGCAGTTTTTTACCCGATTGGGCCAGCGAATCATTCATCTGCTGACCACCCAGACCAACTCCGGGCAACTGTACGAGGTGGATATGCGCCTGCGACCGTCAGGCGCTTCCGGTCTGTTGGTCAGTTCCCTGGGGGCGTTTGCCCGTTATCAGGAAAATGAAGCCTGGACCTGGGAGCATCAGGCTCTGGTGCGGGCGCGGGTATTGGTGGGCAGCCAGGACGTTGGTCGTGCTTTTGAGCAAGTGCGGGCCCAGGTATTGGGGCGTGCGCAGGACCTGGCGAAGCTACGCCAGGAGGTCAGTGAGATGCGCGCCAAGATGCGTGACAATCTGGGAACCAGGTCCACGGCGGCCGGCACCGGGGCCAATGCCTTCGAGCCCACGGCCTCGTTCGACCTCAAGCAGGACGCCGGAGGTATCGTCGATATTGAATTTATGGTGCAATACGCGGCTTTGGCGTGGTCTGCGCAACATCCTTCGTTGCTACGCTACACCGACAATATCCGCATCCTGGAAGGCCTGGAGCAGGTCGGGCTAATGCCCGCCGCCGATGCCCATCTGCTGCGTGAGGTCTATAAGGCCTACCGTTCCGTCGCTCATCGTCAGGCTTTGCAGAATGAGGCCGGGGTGGTCAGCGGTGACCAGTTCGCGGACGAACGGCGCCAGGTGAAGCGAATCTGGAAGGAACTGGGGTTAAGCTGAAACAACTTTAATGTGGGACATTTTTTAATGTGGGAGCTGGGTGTGCCATTCCCGCACAGACTATCGAGGCGGGGAGGCATGAGCCTCCCCGTATCGTTTGTGGAAACTACATGAATATTCTGATCGTTGGGCCCAGTTGGGTCGGTGACATGGTGATGGCGCAGACACTGTTCCAGTGCCTGAAACAACGTCATCCCGACTGCGAAATCGACGTGCTCGCCCCCGAGTGGAGCCGGCCGATTCTGGAGCGTATGCCCGAGGTGCGTCAGGCCTTGAGCTTTCCGCTCGGCCATGGCGCCCTGGAGCTTGCGACCCGTCGACGCATCGGCAAGTCCCTGGCTGGCCAGTACGACCAGGCGATCCTGCTGCCCAATTCGATGAAATCGGCGTTGGTGCCATTCTTCGCCGGCATCCCCAAGCGCACCGGCTGGCGCGGCGAGTTCCGTTACGGCTTGCTCAACGACGTGCGCAAGCTCGACAAGGCGCGTTACCCGCTGATGATCGAGCGTTTTATGGCCCTGGCCTACGCGCCCGGTGCCGAGTTGCCGACGCCGTACCCGCGCCCCAGCCTGCAAATCGATCCGGTTACCCGCGACGCGGCCCTGGCCAAATTCGGCTTGACCCTAGACCGGCCGGTGCTGGCGCTGTGCCCTGGCGCCGAGTTTGGCGAGTCCAAGCGCTGGCCGTCGGAGCACTACGCCAAGGTCGCCGAGATAAAAATTCGCGAAGGTTGGCAAGTCTGGCTGTTCGGCTCGAAAAATGATCACTCGGTGGGTGAAGACATTCGTCAGCGTTTGATTCCGGGACTGCGCGAAGAAGCGGTCAACCTCAGCGGCGACACGTCCCTGGCCGAGGCCATCGACCTGTTGTCCTGCGCCGATTCGGTGGTGTCCAACGATTCCGGCCTGATGCACGTTGCTGCTGCGTTGAATCGCCCGCTGGTAGCGGTGTACGGCTCCACTTCCCCGGATTTCACCCCGCCGTTGGCCGACAAGGTCGAAGTGGTGCGGCTGGGTCTGGATTGCAGCCCGTGCTTTGACCGTACCTGCCGTTTTGGCCACTACAACTGCTTGCGCCAGTTGCTGCCGCAGCCTGTGGCCGACGCCTTGCAGCGGTTGCAGGGCACTGTGGTCGAGGTTCGCTGAGTTGCGGGTACTGGTGATCAAGACCTCATCCCTGGGCGATGTGATTCATGCCTTGCCGGCGTTGACCGACGCGGCCCGGGCGATTCCGGGGATTCGCTTTGACTGGGTAGTGGAAGAAGGTTTCGCCGAAATCCCTACCTGGCATCCGGCGGTGGACAAGGTGATTGCTGTGGCGATTCGCCGCTGGCGCAAGAACATCTGGCAGACCATCAAGAGCGGCGAATGGCGGCGCTTCAAGCAGCAAATCCAGTCGACCAAATACGACTTGGTGATCGACGCTCAGGGCCTGCTGAAAAGCGCCTGGTTGTCCCGCTACGTGCGCGCCCCGGTGGCCGGTTTCGACAAGCAGTCGGCCCGTGAACCCATCGCGGCGCATTTCTACTCCCGCCGTCTGGCCGTGGCCCGTGGGCAACACGCGGTGGAGCGCTTGCGCCAACTATTCGCCGTGGCCTTGGGTTATGACCTGCCCAAGGGGCTGGGAGATTACGGCCTGAGCGTCGACAAACTGCTGGGTTTGCCGCCGAAGAAGCCGTTTGTGCTGCTGCTTCATGGCACCACCTGGGACACCAAACATTGGCCCGAAGTCTATTGGCGCGAACTGGCCGAGCGTATGGGTAGCCTGGGCGTGGACGTGAAGCTGCCTTGGGGCAACGCCGCCGAAAAGGCTCGCGCCGAACGCCTGGCCCAAGGCCTGAAGAACGCCGAAGTGCTGCCCAAGCTGAACCTGGCGGGGGTGGCGCGAGTACTGGCGGGCGCCAAGGCCTGTGTCGCCGTCGATACCGGCCTCGGCCATTTGGCCGCCGCCCTGGACGTGCCGACTATTTCCCTGTTCGGTCCCACCAATCCAGGCCTGACAGGCGCCTACGGTAAGGCGCAGATCCATTTGGGCAGCGACTTCCCTTGCGCGCCGTGCCTGCAAAAAAAATGCACCTATCAACCGACTGCCGAAGATCAGCACCGGTTTGATATCAAGCGCGAGTGGCCGCTGTGCTTTACTCGCTTGAACCCTGAGCGTGTGGCAAATCGGTTAAGCACGTTGTTACTGGCTGAGGAACACTGATGCAACTGGCTTTTGTCCTCTACAAGTATTTCCCCTTTGGTGGCCTGCAGCGCGACTTCATGCGCATTGCCCTGGAGTGCCAGCAGCGTGGCCACAAGATTCGTGTTTACACCCTGATCTGGGAAGGCGACGTGCCGCCGGGTTTCGAAGTGCTGGTGGCGCCGGTCAAGGCGCTGTTCAACCATCGTCGTAACGAAAAACTCTACGCCTGGATTCAGGCCGACCTGGCCAAGCGCCCGGTGGACCGTGTGGTGGGTTTCAACAAGATGCCGGGGCTGGACGTGTACTTCGCCGCCGACGGAGTCTTTGAAGACAAGGCGCAAACCCTGCGCAACCCGATGTACCGCTGGTTCGGCCGCTATAAGCACTTTGCCGAATACGAGCGGGCGGTGTTCGACAAGGACGCCAAGACCCAAGTCATGGTGCTCTCCGAGCATCAGCAGGCGTTGTTCAGCAAGTATTACGGCACTCCGGCCAGCCGCTTTCACTTCTTGCCGCCAGGCATCAGTCGTGACCGTCGTGCACCGCCCAACGCCGCCGAGATTCGTGCCGAGTTTCGCCGCGAATTCGGTCTGGCTGAAGATGACCTGCTGCTGGTGCAAATCGGTTCGGGCTTCAAGACCAAGGGTGTTGATCGCAGCCTCAAGGCCGTGGCCGCACTGCCGTGCGCTTTGAAGAAACGCACCCGGCTATTTGTAATCGGCCAGGACGACCCCAAAGTATTCCAATTGCAGAGTGCCGCGCTGGGCTTGGGTGATCAGGTGCAGTTCTTCAAGGGGCGCAGCGATATCCCGCGTTTCCTGCTGGGGGCGGACCTGTTGATCCACCCGGCCTACAACGAGGCGGCCGGCATGGTGCTGATCGAAGCGGTGGTCGCCGGCCTCCCGGTACTGGTGAGCAAGGTCTGTGGTTACGCCTTCTACATCGACAAGGCCCAGAGTGGCCGGGTGTTGGACGAACCGTTCGAGCAGGCCCAGCTCAACCAGTACCTGGTCGATATGCTCGACGACAATGCAGCGCGCGCGGCCTGGAGCTGCAATGGCCTGGTCTTCGCTGAGACGGCCGACCTCTATAGCATGCCGCAGTACGCTGCGGACCTGATTCTGGCGGAGCCAAACCGATGAAGTTGATTCTTGCCGAACCGTTCAAAACCTTGTGGGCCGGACGCGATGCGTTCGCCGAAGTCGAGAAGCTGGACGGCCAGGTGTACCGTGAACTCGATGCCCGCCGTACCTTGCGTACGGAAGTGGACGGCCACGGTTTTTTTGTGAAAGTCCATCGGGGGATCGGCTGGGTCGAAATCCTCAAGAACCTGATCACCGCCAAGTTGCCGGTATTGGGCGCGGGCCAGGAATGGCTGGCGATCCAGCGCCTGCAGGAAGTCGGCGTGCCGACCATGACCGCCGTGGCTTACGGCGAGAAGGGCAGCAACCCGGCAGACCAACACTCATTTATCGTCACCGAAGAGCTGGCGCCTACCGTCAGCCTCGAAGACCTGAGCATGGACTGGCTCAAGCAGCCGCCCGTACCTGTTATCAAGCACGCGCTGATCGCCGAAGTGGCCCGCATGACCGGCATGATGCATCGCGGCGGGGTCAATCACCGTGACTGCTACATCTGCCATTTCCTGCTGCACACCGACAAGCCGCTGGTGGCCGACGATTTCAAACTCTCGGTGATCGACCTGCACCGTGCCCAGGTACGCCCGAAGATCCCGCTGCGCTGGCGCAACAAGGACCTGGCGGCGCTGTACTTCTCGGCATTGGATATCGGCCTGACCCAGCGTGACAAATTTCGCTTCCTCAAGGGCTATTTCCAGCAACCGCTGCGCCAGATCCTGGCTGAAGAAGCGGCCTTGCTGGACTGGCTGGAAGGCAAGGCGGCCAAGCTCTACGCCCGTAAACAACGTTATGGGGATGCGCTCTGATGGCGGGTTGGAACCTGGAACCCGCTTACGCCGCCCTGGCGGATGATTTTGGTAGCCTCGACGCGGTGTTCGCCCTGCAAGGTGAGCGGCTGACCCACGATCCGCTGTCCGAAGTCATTCGTGTCGAGCGCGGCGGGGTCAATTATTACGTCAAGCGTTACGTCGGCGCCGGCAAGGGCCTGCGTCGCTACCTGGGCAGGCCGCGGGTCAAGTCCGAGTGGCAGAACCTCAAGCGCTTCGCCAAGTGGGGCATTCCCACCGCTGACGTGATCGCCTGGGGTCTGGAACGCAAAGGCATAGCCTATGACCGCGGGGCGATGATCACCCGCGAGTTGCCCGAGACTGAAGACTTGTCGGCGTTGGCCGAACGCAATGACCCGCAATTGTCGGACCCTGTTTGGGTCGACAAGGTCAGCCGCCAGCTCGCCGAATACACCCGGACCATGCACGACCACTGCTTTACCCACAACGATTTGAAGTGGCGCAACCTGCTGATCGACGACCAGCAAACCCTGTACCTGATCGACTGTCCCAACGGCGCTTTCTGGCGTGGCTTCTGGCTCAAGTACCGGATCACCAAGGATCTGGCGTGCCTGGACAAGGTCGCCAAGTATCACTTGTCGGCCACTCAGCGCCTGCGGTTTTACATGCAGTATCGTCAGAGCAAGCACTTGAGTGCGTCGGACAAACAGAGAATTCGCCATGTGGTGAAATTTTTCGAGGGCCGCGAATGAGTGACTTCCTGGCGGCTGAAGATCGCGCGCTACTTGAGCGCAACGGTCTCGGCACTTTTGACGCGCTGTGGGCCAAACAACTGGACGCAGTGGACGAGCCCAACACCAGCCGTGGCGGCTGGAGTAGCGTGTTTCGCCTGGAGCTGGAAGGTCACGGTTACTACCTCAAGCGCCAGAGCAACTACCTGACGCGCACCTTGCAGCGGCCTTTTGGCGAACCGAGCTTTGCCCGAGAGTTTCGTAATATCAGCCGCTATCGGCGGTTGGGCATTCCGGCGTTACAGGCGGCCTTTTTTGGCGAGCGTAAAGTTGCTGGCGAACATCGGGCGATGTTGCTGACCCGCGCCCTGGATGGCTGGAATGACCTGGATTCGTTGCTGGAACAATGGTCTGCACTGAGCGACGACCAGCAGCGGGCAATCTTGCAGGCCTGCGGCCAATTGGCGCGGCAACTGCACAGCGTCGGCCAGGTTCACGGCTGTTTTTATCCCAAGCATATTTTCCTCCAGGCCACGGGCGACGGTTATGCCGCGCAGTTGATCGACCTGGAGAAAACCCGGCCGCTGTTGTTTGGCTGGCGGGATCAGGTCAAGGACCTGGAGCCGCTGTTGCGCCGGGCACCACAATGGTCACAAGATCAGGTTCGCCAATTGTTGGCGGCGTATCTCGATCAGCCTGAAGATAGTTTGCTGGTCGATACCTGGGCCCAGCGCCTGGCGGCTCGCCGCAGTCACAAGGAGACCCGTTGATGCGTTTGTCCGAACTGAAAAGTGTCGGTCGCACCCCCAGCTTACCCCTGAGTGTGGAACTGGCGGATGCGGCGGGCCCTGGGCAGTTGCAACTGTTGAGCCTGCTGCGGGTGTTACCGGGCCAGCGCTATGTGGGTGCGGCGATCTGGCGCGGCCGGCCGGTACTGGCCAAGCTATTGGTCGGCAGCAAGGCCGCCCGGCATTTTCAGCGTGAACTCAAGGGTGTGCGCCTGCTTGCTGAGCAAGGGCTGACCACCCCGCTGTTGCTGGCCGATGGGCTGAAAGAAGGCGAGGGCGGCTGGTTGCTGTTCGAGCTCCTGGAGGGTGCCGAGAGCCTGGCTGACGCCTGGCATGGCGTCGAAGCCTTACCGCCGTTGGCTGATGAGCAACAAACGGTTCTGGCCCAAGCGCTGGTCGCGATTGCTGCGATGCACGCCAAGGGCTTGTGGCAGGAAGACCTGCACCTGGACAACTTGCTGCGCCAGGACGGCAAGCTATACCTGATTGATGGTGCCGGGATCTGCGTCGAACAAGCGGGCAAGCCGCTGTCGCGCAACCGGGTACTGGAAAACCTCGGGGTGTTTTTCGCGCAATTGCCGAAAAACCTCGAACCGTTTACCGAAGAGCTGTTGGTGCATTACCTGCTGAGCAACGGCGAACACGCCTTGCCGCTGGAAGCCCTGCAAAAGCAGGTGCATAAAGTCAGCGTCTGGCGCTTGAAGGACTTCCTCGGCAAGGTTGGTCGCGAATGCACGCTGTTTAGTGTGTTGCGCGGGCCTTTTTCCTTGCGCGCGATCCGTCGCGAAGAAGAAGCGGCGATGTTGCCGGTGCTGGAGCAGGCCGATGCTTTGCTCGACCAGGGTCATCTGTACAAGACCGGCGGTGCGGCCAGTGTGGTCAAAGTTGAGGTTGCCGGCCGGCCGCTGGTGATCAAGCGCTACAACATCAAAGGCTTCGCCCATTGGCTCAAGCGCTTCTGGCGGCCGAGCCGGGCCTGGCATTCCTGGCGCGAAGGCAATCGCCTGGCGTTTCTGGGGATTGCTACGCCCAAACCGTTGGCGCTTCTGGAAAAGCGCTTTTTCTGGTTGCGCAGCCGCGCCTACCTGATTACCGAATACCTGCCGGGGCCGGACATCATTGAGCATTTTGCCCCCTATGTTGAAAGCGGTGACGCGCCCGAAGCCGAGTTGCTGGCGTTGGAGCATCTGTTCGGCGAGTTGATCCGCGAGCGCATCAGTCATGGGGATTTCAAGGGGCACAACCTGTTCTGGCATGGGGATCGTTGGGCGTTGATTGACCTGGATTCGATGTGTCAGCACGGCTCGATTGGCAGCTTCGCCCAGGCGTATGCCAAGGATCGTGCGCGGTTTATCCGCAACTGGCCCGAGAGCAGCGCGTTGTATCGGGTGATTGATCAGCGGTTGCCCAGGGAGATTGTTGGCGCTGCTTGAATCCCATCGCGGGTAAGCTCGCGATGGGCATAGGTATCTACACATCTTCCACAGCTTACTACGAGAAATTGCGTAGATACCTAGGCCACGATGACGCCAGATTGAGCACCGCAAGACTGGATCAGAACTGGTATTCAGCCCCCGCCCCCGCAAACCACGACCTTCCTGGCGCCGCTTCGTAATAGCGATCATTGCCATCCCCGACAATTACCGATCCGACATACTGGCGATCGAGCAAGTTATCCAGTCGCAAGGTTTGGTGAAAGGCCCAGTGCTCGACCTTCTGCTCAAACCGCGCACGCCAGTTGAACACGCTGTAGCCCGGCGCGGCGCGTTGCTGGTTGGTGTCTTCGACGTAGACCTTGCTGCGGTACATGCCCTCGATGGCGGTGCTCACCCAATCTCGGGGTTTCCAGTTCAGTTCGGCGAAGAGTGTGGTTTGTGGCACGCCGGGCAGGTAGTTACCTTTGTCCACTGCTTTTGCGCCGCCGCCGAAGTCGCTGTCGTAAGTGGCCTGCAGGCGGGTGTAGGCGATGTTGGTGCTCCACTGTTCGCTAAGCTGGCTTTCGATGCCCAGTTCAAAGCCTCGGCGCAAGGTACGGCCAGCGTTCTGGTAGCTGGTACGGCCATCCTTGGATGCTTGTACCACCAGTTCATCCTCGGTGGTGATTTGGAAAACGGCAGCATTGATTCGCGTGCTGCTGTTCAACTGCGCCTTCAATCCCACTTCATATTGAGTGCTTTCGGACGGTTTCAGGCCGAAGTTGAAGCCTTCGATATTGCCCGGCGCATACGCCAACTCCGCCTGAGTGGGCGTCTCGAAACCCTTGCCAGCGCTGACATAGCCGTGCAGGTCGGGGGTGAAGGCGTACATCACGCTCATCGATGGCGTGTTTTTCTGGTAGGTCTTGTTACCGCTGGAATCGCCTTTGCTCAGGAACTGGTCGTCGACGTCCAGTTCCATGGTGCTGTGGCGCAGCCCGGCTTGCAGGGTCCAGTTGTCGATGGCCCAGTTGGTCTGGATGTAAGGGTCGAGGCTGCGGGCGGTATCGATTTCATCGCGGCGCAGTTGGCCTTTCACGCCCAGGGTGGTACCGCTGTAGTTTTGATAGCCGTGGCGGCTGTCTTCGCTCTGGTCGAAGTCCAGGCCTGCGATGATCATCAACTCGCCGGGTGCGCTATCGATGGGTTGCATCCAGCGCACGCCGCCGCCGTAGAACTTTCGGTCGAATTGCACCACCCCGCCACCACGTTCGTTGGCGGGGTTAAGTTCTCCCGTATTCGTGAACTTCGGAATCGACAAATACTGAATCACACTCCGCCGCCCGGTATAGGCAGTGGCCTGCAAGGTAGCGCCACCGAAATACCGTTCGTAATTCATCCCCAACTGCTGGTGATCGATACTCTTGCGGGTGTTGTACTGCAGCGCATTGCTGCTCACCGAGCGCGGGTCGGCCTTGTACGCGTCCCAGGTTTGCCCCAGCGGGTCCTGAGTGCCGTTCTGCTCCAGGCTGCTGTAGATCAGCGCCATTTTGCTGTCTTCATCGGGCTCGAAGTTGAGCTTGGCGAAGGTCTGGTCGCGGCGGGCGCTGCTGTGGTCGCGGTAGCCGTTGGTGTCCATGCGCGAGGCGTCGAGGACGAAGCCGGCGCCGTCCACCGCGCCTTCGGCAGTGAGGTGGTTTTTGTTTAGGCCATCGCTGCCAAACAATGTTTCGGCACCGATGCGCGGTGGGCCTTCGCCGTCACGGGAGAACATCTGAATTACCCCGCCGGCGTTGCTGCCGTAAAGGGTGGCTGCCGGGCCGCGCAGTACTTCGATGCGCTCGGCGGTGTCGAGGTTGAAGGTGGCGGCCTGGCCCTGGCCGTCCGGGGTGCTGGCGGGGATGCCGTCGGCAATCAGCTTGATGCCGCGCACGCCAAACGCCGAGCGAGCACCGAAGCCGCGGGAAGAAATCTGCAAGTCCTGGGCGTAGTTCTGGCGGTTCTGCACCACCAGCCCTGGCACTCGCGACAGGACTTCGGAGGCGTTGATGCCCAGTTGGCCGTCGCTGATCTGCTCGCGGCTGATGCTGTCCACCGAATACGGTAGATCGAAGCTGGGGCTGGCGCTGCGTGAGCCGGTGACGACACTCGGGTCGAGGATAAGCGGTGCACCGTCTGCCAGGGCGGCGCTGCACAGGCCCAGCAGGCCAGGCAACAACAGGACAAAGCGGGAGGGGACGGGTGTGTTCATGAGTAAGCCAGGGTCCGGGGCACGCAAAAGTGCGCGAGTTTAACGATTCAGCCAGCTTTTGCCATTTCGGAATATTCCTACGTGGCGTGATGGTGCTCAGGGTCTGGGTAGCGAATAAGGCCGATGTTAGTGTGGCTGACGATTTGGAGGGCTTACCTTAATGATAAAAATGACTGCTGCACTTATCGCTGCCTCGCTGGTCTTGAACGGATGCGGGACAGTCAACACAGTGCTGCGCGAAGACGCCGCCGCGGCACGTGAGCTCAGAAAAGTAAAAACCTATTGTCAGTCGATTCCTCGTGTTTACAGCGGCGTGGCCTTTGATTTTTGCGCGCTGCACGCAGCGCCAGATCCCACCGGAATATTGGTGCCGCTGGTACTGGTGGATATAACGGTGTCGGGCATTGTCGATACAGTTGTATTGCCTTATACGATTTATCGGCAGGGTGCCGATGGCAACATCAGTATTTATTGGCGGCCAGGTCGTTCATGAAGAGGCTGCAGTCTAATCGTCCATCCTTTGGCTAACCCTCCCCACTTATGTCTAAAGAAGTGCTTCATAAGTCGTACGCCAAAAGGCCTGCTTGCGTCGAGATCTTCCGCTGGTCCCGCAGTGACAACCGGTCGCCATAAACGCTAGATCATCCCGGCACGTCTTTACGCTATAATCTCGCCCTTTAGCTGTTTCTCGCTTAGGCGAGGGGCACACTTTTTTCAGGCGCACGCGCCTGCATGCAGACTAAAAGAGGCTAGACCCCTGTGGCATTGACGATTCTTGGCCTGTCCGGCGCCCTTAGTCATGATCCTTCCGCAGCCTTGTATATCGACGGCAAGCTGATCGCGGCCGCTGAAGAAGAGCGCTTCGTACGCGACAAACATGCAAAGAACCGCATGCCCTATGAGTCGGCGAAGTTCTGCCTGGAACAGGCCGGCATCAAGCCTTGCGACGTTGATGTGGTGGCGATTCCTTTCGCCCCGATCAGCCTGTTCGGCGAAGCCCGCTGGCACTACGCCAAGCGTTACTGGTATGCCCCGGACCGCGCCCTTGACGCGATCCTGATGGGCAACCGTCGCTACAAGCGCTATCGCAACAAGATCGTCTGGTGCCTGGAGCAACTGGGCTTCGATCCGAAGAAAATCAAGATCGAACCGGTCGAACACCACTTGGCTCACGCCTCCAGCGCCTATCACTGCTCCGGTTTCCAGGAGAAGACGGCGATCCTCGGGATCGACGGCAAGGGTGAGTACGCCACTACGTTCTTCGGCTACGGCGAAAACGGCAAGATCCACAAGATCAAGGAATTCTACGATCCGGATTCCCTGGGCGGCCTGTACGGCGCGATCACCGAGTTCCTCGGTTTCGAGATGCTCGACGGTGAGTTCAAGGTCATGGGCATGGCGCCGTATGGCGATGCCAGCAAATACGACTTCTCGCGCCTGGCCTCCTTTGAAAACGGCGAACTGGTGATCAACACCGACTACGCCAACGTCATCGGCCTGCGCCGCTATAAAGAAAAGGGCAAGGGTTTCTACTTCTCGCCAAAACTGATCGAGTGGCTGGGTCCAAAGCGCGAAGGCGATATTGCCGACGAGCCTTACATCCATTACGCCGCCAGCATGCAAGCGTTGTTCGAGAAACTGTCCTTGCAGATGATCGACCATTACCTGGGCGACATCCTCAAGGAGACCGGCAAGCTGGCCTACGCCGGCGGCTGTGCGCTGAACGTCAAGTTGAACCAGAAGATCATTGCCCGCGATGACGTCAAGGAGCTGTTCGTGCAGCCGGCGTCCGGCGATGCCGGCACCGCCGTCGGTGCGGCCGCCTATGTGTCCAACGCCCGTGGTGTACCGGTGGAGAAGATGGAACACGTCTTTCTCGGCCCGTCCTATAGCAACGAAGACGTGATCGCCGCCTGCGCCAAGCACCCGAGCAAGCCTAAGTGGCGCCAGATCGAAAACACCCCGAAACGCATCGCCAAAATCATGGTCGACGGCAACCCGGTGGCCTGGTTCCAGGGCCGCATGGAGTTTGGTCCGCGTGCCCTCGGCGGTCGTTCGATCATCGGTTGCCCAAGCGCCACCGGCGTGGCTGACCGGATCAACCACCAGATCAAGTTCCGCGAGCGTTGGAGGCCTTTCTGCCCGTCGATGCTCGACACCGTCGCCCCACAGATGATCAAGGTCGATCACCCGGCGCCGTTCATGACCTTCACCTTTGAAGTGTCGGATGAGTGGAAAACCCGCGTGCCGGAAGTGGTCCATGAAGATGGCACCTCCCGCGCCCAGGTGCTCAAGCGCGAATACAACCCGCGCTACTACGACATGATGAAAGAGCTTGAAGTGTTGACCGGCAACGGCGTGTCCCTGAACACCTCGCTCAACCGTCGTGGCGAAGCGATGATTTGCTCGCCCACCGATGCGCTGAACATGTTCTTCGGTTCCGACCTTGAGTACCTGATCATGGAAGACATCCTCGTGGTCAAGGACGGCGTGGACCCTTATGACGCTGTGGTTTAAATGCTGAACCGCTTCCAGGGCTGGCGTGAACGTGGCTGGACGCCTGTCGAGGCCGAGGTTTACGCCCAGGCCTGGCAGCGTTTCGGCGGCAGCGTGGCGACTCATCCGCAGGTTGTCGAGCGGCTGGCGAACCTGGCGCAGATTCCGGTGCGTTACCTGGGCTGGGAGCAGGACGGTGAACTCAAGGGGGCGATTGCCACCTGGGGGCGCGACCTGGCCCTGTCCAAGGACGTGCTCAAGCGCAAAGGCAAAAAAGGCCTGTTCGACCTGGGCAACGCTGAGATCATTCTGCCGATTGCCGCTGATGCGCAATTGCCGTTGCGCCATCGTGCCCGCTACCTGTCGGCCCTGAACGATGGGCGCGTCAGCACCCTCAAGCCCCAGGCCGAGCAGTTGGCCATGGCGCGTACCCCTGAAGACCTGTCGAAGAAGTTTCGCTACAACCAGCGCCGCGAACTGCGTTTGCTGGAAGAAGCGGGCGGCGTGGTGCGGGCGGTCAGCGAGTTTTCCAGCACTGAGCTGGCGGCGATCTATTGCGATCTGTTCCAGCGCCGCTGGGGTTTTCCGGCAGCCGGTGCCGAGCGCCTGGCCGAGGTGCTGGAACTGCTCAAGGAGTTCCTCTTAGGCTCGGTACTGTTTCTCAACGACGCACCGATTGCTGTGCAGTTGGTGTATCAGGTGCAGGCCCCGGAGTGGGTCAGCGCCGAATACGTCAATGGCGGTGTTGATCCCGAAACCAAGGCATTCAGCCCTGGTAGCGTGCTGAGTTTCCTCAACACGCAAAGCGCCTGGGAACAGGCGCGGGCCAGTGACAAGCCGCTGCGCTTCTCCTTCGGTCGCGCCGACCGCGAATACAAGGAGCGCTGGTGTAACCCGGTGCCGGTGTTCAGCGTATGAGTCGCAAGCAACAACTGCTCAAGCGCCATCGCCGCAACAAGCGCATTGCGCTGTTGCTTGGCTTGCTGGTGTTGATAGCCGCAGGCGTTCTGGTGGCCTGGTGGCTGCCGCTGATTCTGGCGGTGGTGGTGTGGGCGGCCCATGAAGCCTGGTTTGCCGATCATCTTTTCTACTTGCCCAGCGATGACTATCAATACGCCTTTGCGGCCAGTAGCGAGCAGCCGGGCGTGCGCCTGGATGCGGGGCGGCTGGTGTTGGATTCTCCAGTCGAGTTGGCGGGCGATGAAACCTTGATCCTGGGCGTACAGCTCAAAAGCCATTGGCTTGGACGGTTTTTCGATCCTGCGGTGGAGTTGCTCGGTGCGCAAACGCCTGACCGGCAAGTCTTCGAGCGTGGCGTGGCCGGTGTGCGTTACCTCAACCTCACGGGTTCGGCAGAGGCGCTGGCGAGCGGAACTTTGCGTTTGCGTGGGCGCTTCTGTCGTCTCAAGGGACAGCCGACGCTGTGGCTGTTCCGCCAGCCGGACTACCGTCGGCAGCGGGTGATGGTCATCGCACCCCACGCCGACGATGCCGAGTTGGCCGCATTCAGCCTGTACAGCCAGGCTGATGAAAGCTGGGTTGTCACCCTCACTGCCGGCGAAATTGAGGCCCAGCACTATCAACAGATGGGCCTGCCCAAGGCGGACGCTGCGCGTATCAAAGGCCGATTGCGCGCCTGGGACAGCGTCACTGTGCCCCGTTGGGCGGGTGTTCCCGAGGCGCACTGCGTGCAATTGGGGTACTTCTGTATGCAGCTGTCGGCCATGCAGGCCGCGCCGGACCAGCCCCAAGACTCCCGCGAAGCACAATTGGACGATACGCGGTTGTTCCGCCAATTCAATTCCCTGGCGCTGCCTGGCGATGTGGATGGCGCACCGACCTGGAGCAACCTGATTGCCGACTTGCGGGCGCTGTTGCTCAAGGCTCGCCCGGAGGTGATTGTGTTGCCGACGCCGCTGCTGGATCCGCACCCGGATCATATCTGCGCTCACGCGGCGATCCTTGAAGCCTTGCAAGGCCTGGCCTGGCAGCCCACGACGTTGCTCGGCTACGCCAATCACCTGCATGATAACGACCGCTGGCCGATGGGCGACTCCGGTGCCGGCGTAGCCCTGCCGCCACGTTTTGATTCAGCGCTTGAGCTTGTACCTTGCAGCTTGCAGCTTACTTTGAGCCAGCAGCAGGACAAGGCCATGGCCCTGGGCATGATGCACGACCTGCAACCGCGCGCGCCGTTCAAGCGCCGATTGCGTCGCCTGTTGCAGCAAATGCTGGCGGGCCGCGGTCCATCGCCTTACGGAGAGAACGAGTTCTTCCGCAAGGCCGTGCGTCGCCATGAATTGCTGTGGGTCCTGAAGCAGGACTGAGACCTTATTGAGGGCAAGTGGAGAGCCGCTTGCCAAACCCTTTTTCGTCGGGCCGCGTGCCCGCAGCCCGATTGCAGCATGGAGAGTTATGAAGCCTCGTTACAAGGTTTTGCAGTTACAGCCGGACTACAACGTCAAGACCAATGACTTCGCCGACCTCGGTGAGCAGATCGTCAAATCGTTGCCGGTTGAACGTTTCGAGGTGACATCGGGGTACCTCAGTGGTCGTCCGTTACCCGGCCAGCCTCTGAGCGTGGCGGAGCACTCCCACTACTTCGAGCTGCCGGAAAAATCGCTCAAGGGCATCCGTTTCGGCGCCATGTGGCAGATCTACAAGTATTGCCGCGAACAAAAATTCGACGTGGTCATCTGTAACCGTTTCAAGTCGGTGAACATGATGCTGTCCCTCAACCGCTGGTTGAAGATCCCGCTGTGCATCGGCATCTCCCACGGTTTTGGTGAATACGCCCGTGGCTACCGTCGGCGCCAGACCCAGAGTTGGGTCAGCCCGGCCTGGCGGTTTGTTGGCGTGTCGGCAGCGGTCAGGGATTACCTGGTGGACCTCAACTGTGGGTTCACCCGTGAAAACACCACCTTTGTCACCAATGCCATCGACATCCCCCAGGCCGAAGCCTTGCAGTTGCCTCGTGATGAGGCGCGCAAAGCCCTGGGCTTGCCGCTGGATGCACGGATGATTGGCGCCTTGGGCCGCTTGGTGCCGATCAAGGGCCACACCCATTTGCTGCAAGCCTTTGCCTCTCTCAAGGACAAATATCCTGAGGCTCAGGTGGGCATCATCGGTTCCGGCCGCGCCGAAGCGGATCTGCGTGTCGACATCGAACGTCTCGGCCTGACTGGTCGCGCGCACCTGCTGGGCTTTCGTGAAGATGGCATGAAGTATGTGCGAGGCTTTGACATCTGGACCATGCCGTCGCTGTTCGAAGGCCTGGGCCTGGCACTGCTGGAAGGCATGAGCGGGCACTTGCCGATCATTGCTTCCAACGGTCCGGCCATGTTGCCGCTGGTGGAAGGTGCTGGTGGCCTGTCCCATGATCCGGGCAATGTCGAGCAGTTGGCGGCGGCGCTGGACACTTACCTGGCCATGAGCGACGAACAGTTGCGGGCCAAGGGCGAACAAGTGTTCCGCTACCTGGAAGCAAACCACACCCTGGCCGAGTTCCAGCACAAATATCTGGACCTGATCGAAACCGGTCTGCGAGAAGTAGGTAAAGCATGAGTCAGCAACAACCTCTGGTCACGGTGATCATCGCGTCCTACAACCACGCTGCGTATATCGAACAGAGCATCCTCAGTGTGCTCGGCCAAACGTATCCGAACATCGAGTTGCTGGTGGTCGACGACGGCTCCAAGGACAACAGCGTCGAGCTGATCCAGCGTCTGCAGGCCGAGCACGGTTTTGATTTCCAGGTACAGCAGAACCATGGCCTGACCAACACCCTCAATGGCGCCATCGCCCGCGCCAAGGGCAGCCTTGTTGCGCCTTTCGGTTCCGATGACATCATGCTGCCAGAGCGCATCGCTACCCAGGTTGCCTACATGGAGGGCAAGCCGAAGGTCGGGATCTGCGCCGGTAATATTGAATTGATCGATGGTGACGGCAAGCCGTACCCGGAAAAGAAGCAGCGCCGCGACTTGCCGTTTCGCAGCCTGGATTTTGATGACCTGTTCCTGGACCGCAAGCCGTTCCCGCCTGCACCGACCTTGATGATTCGCCGTGAAGCGCTGGAGCAGGTGGGAGGCTTTGATCCACTGATCCCGCTGGAAGACTTGCTGATCGAACTGAAGATCACTCACGCCGGCTACACCATCGACGTGCTGAACGTGGTGATGGCGCGCTATCGCCAGCACGCCACTAATACGTACAAGAACCATCGGTACATGATCCAGAACATCCTCAAGACCTACGGTTTGTTCAGCGATCATCCCGCCTACGACCAGGTGCGTTACAACTTCCTGAATTCAATGTTCCTCAAGACCGCCGACCGCGACCGTCCGCTGGCGCGGGAGGTCCTCAAGCAGATCCCGTTGAAGTTCTGGGGGCGCAAGACTTTACGTGGGTTGGTGCGGCTGTACCTGGCGCCACTCAGGAACTGAGTGGCCAGGCAAGAAGGCTGTTGAAGAAGGCGAGTATCAGTGAGTGATAGTCGCCTTTTTTATGCGGCTGGTTGTGAGAGGCTCAGCACTTGCTCGCGGATTTTTGCCGTGGCGGCGGGGCTTGCGACTGACGAATAGCCTTTGGCCAACTGTTCGAAATGCACCTCGAACAACCAGTTGCGATCCTGTGGATAGCGTTGCATATGCCGCAGGTTGCGCTGCCTGAGGGTATTGCTCAGGGAGGACGGCAGGATGCGCATGTCTGCCAGGTCAATCAGACCGAACTCACCGTCGTCCATCAACAGCACATTGCCTAGGTGCAGGGAGCGGAAGTACACGCCGCGCTCGTGCAGCTGGGCCATGAATCGACCAAAGCGCTCAATCAGCGATTCGCGCAGGCTGCTGTCCAGGCTTTGCAGGGCCTGACGCAGTGTCAGGCCGGGCAGCGGCTGGTAAGTGACAGCGCTGCTGCCATCACGCAAGCGATACAGATTGAGGATCTCGGGGGTCGGAATACCCAGCATCCGCAGTTGCTCACTGTTGCTGGCAAAACGTTCGGAATACGGATTGAAGCTGCCGGAGGTGTACCAGCGGCGGGGCCGGAAGACCTTGAGGAAGCTGCCGTCTACCAGGCGCAGGACTTTGGGGCCAAGGCCATCGGCTTCAATCACGTGGGTATTGCTGCACAGTTGATCGAAAGCCTGGGGCTTGAGGGTGTGCACTGGCATGCGCAACAGGCTGCGGCGGCGCTGGGCGATGCTCAGGCCGGCGATCAACGCCAGGGGAACCCATAGCAGGAACCAATGTTCCTTGGGTCGCGAGAGGATGCCGCCCCCTTCGGTCAGGCCAGCACCGATGCCATAGACCAGCAGGGTTGAGGCGAGGATGAACAGCGGCTGGGCGCGTTCCTTGAGGCCTTTATACAATCCCCAGCCGAGCATGAAGGCCCACGGAATAAAGCCGATGATGCCGACGTAATAGAGCACTCCGAGGGCAAAGTTGTGAGGCTCGCGTAGTTGATAACCATCGGCGAGCGTCAGGTACAGCTCCGAATCGTAGCTGTGGCCGATCCATGGGTGCTCGGCGATCCGTTGCAGCGACATGCCCCATAACTCGAAACGGAAGGAGGAGCCGCGCTGGGTAATCTGTTCGGGGAAGAACAGCAAAATGGCTGCTGCGGCCAGTGCCAATCCGGTAATCATTAGTGCCGAGCGCCGGTTGCGGGCGGTAAAGCTGAGCCAGAGCACCGACAGCACCAACGCTACCAGTGGTGTTCTGGAACCCGTGGCCAGGACTGCGGCAACCATGATCGCCAGCGCCGGCGCTGCGAACCACAGCACTTGCAGGCGCTTGCTGGTGGCGCAAACGAACAGCCAGTAGACGCTGAAAAAACCGAAGAGATGAGAACTGAGCAGTGGATTGTCCAGGGCACCCATGCCGCCGACCATCCGCATCCCAGGCTCAAAGCCTTTAGCGAATGCCACCAGGTTGAGGGCGCTGACCACCAGTGCAATCACTGCTGCACTGAAGAAGATCGGTTTGAACAGTTCATTGCGGTAGTGCAGCAGCAGGCCGCAGCCGGCAAACAGCATGAAGGTATGCAGAGGGCGTTTGAACAGATCGGTATCGGGATGATGTTCCGGGCTCCAGAGCAAACTGATCAATGCCCAGGCTGAGAACATCGCGAAGGCAATCGCCAGGGGCTCCCTGAAAACCTGCTTGAGTTCACTCGGGCGCAGGCACAGGAGCAGCAGTGTTGGCGCGCTGAACAGACCGTAATAAAACTTGTGTAAGATATTTCGATTGGTGACGAAGAACAGGGCGCTCAAGAGGAGCAATAAGCCAATAGGCAAGATCCATAGGCACAGAAAGTCAAATACGCGATTTGAGCCATAGGTGAGACGCTTGGAGTGCATACAGAAAAGCCATTCCGGAATAGAGAAAGCCGACCATCTTAAAGTAGTGGCTAATTAATGTCGCGTGCCGGGGCGAACCGGGCCTAGGCTAATGCCGGGTGCAAGTACAACAGAGAAGCTGTGCTAAAGTCAGCCTCCTTTTTCAAAACCGCCGCGTGATATGACCGACTCTAGTCCGAGCGCAAGCCCTTCGAGCTTGAAAATATACTTCCGCCTGCTCAGCTATGTTAAGCCCTATGTCGGCTTGTTCGCGCTGAGTATCGTCGGCTTTCTGATTTTCGCCTCGACCCAGCCCATGCTGGGGTACATCCTCAAGTACTTTGTCGACGGCCTGTCCAACCCTGAAGCGGTGCTGTTTCCCAGCGTCCCCTTCCTGCGTGACCTGCAACTGCTGCAGGCAGTGCCGCTGCTGATCATCCTGATCGCCGCCTGGCAGGGCCTTGGCTCGTTCCTGGGTAACTATTTTCTGGCCAAGGTTTCCCTGGGGCTGGTTCACGACCTGCGGGTGCAGTTGTTCAACAACCTGCTGACCTTGCCCAACCGTTATTTCGACAATCACAACTCCGGGCACCTGATTTCGCGCATCACCTTCAACGTGACGATGGTCACGGGCGCTGCTACCGATGCCATCAAGGTGGTGATTCGCGAAGGCATGACGGTGATCTTCCTGTTCGCCTCGCTGCTTTATATGAACTGGCGCCTGACGCTGGTGATGATCGCCATCCTGCCGCTGATTGCGGTGATGGTCAGCACGGCGAGCAAGAAATTTCGCAAGCAGAGCAAGAAGATTCAGGTGGCGATGGGCGACGTCACCCACGTAGCCTCGGAAACCATCCAGGGCTACCGTGTGGTGCGCAGCTTCGGCGGTGAGGTCTACGAGCAGAAGCGCTTCCAGAAGGCCAGCCTGAGCAACACCAACAAGCAATTGCGCATGACCCGTACCGGCGCGATCTACACCCCGGCACTGCAACTGGTGATCTACACCGCCATGGCCGTGCTGATGTTCCTGGTCCTTTATCTTCGTGGTGATGCCTCGGCCGGTGACATGGTCGCCTATATTACGTTGGCTGGCCTGTTGCCCAAGCCGATTCGCCAACTGTCGGAAGTCAGCTCGACCATCCAGAAAGGCGTGGCCGGTGCCGAGAGCATCTTCGAACAGCTGGATGAAGACGCTGAAATTGATCGCGGCACTATTGAGCGTGAGGCGGTCAGCGGTCGCCTGGAAGTGAGCAACCTGAACTTCACGTATCCGGGCACCGATCGTCATGTTCTCAAGGACATCACGTTTACTGCTGAGCCTGGGCAGATGGTCGCGCTAGTGGGGCGTTCGGGCAGCGGCAAGTCGACCCTGGCCAGCCTGATCCCGCGCTTCTACCATCATGAAAGTGGCGAGATCCTGCTGGACGGTGTGGAGATCGAGGACTATCGCCTGCTCAACCTGCGCCGGCATATCGCCCAGGTGACCCAGCACGTGACCCTGTTCAGCGACACTGTGACCAACAACATTGCCTACGGTGATCTGGCCGGGGCGCCACGGGAAGCGGTTGAAGCTGCCGCGGCCGATGCCTATGCCAAGGACTTCATCGATCAGTTGCCCAAGGGCTTCGATACCCATATCGGCGAAAACGGTGTGCTGCTGTCCGGTGGCCAACGCCAGCGCCTGGCGATTGCCCGGGCATTGCTCAAGAACGCGCCGTTGCTGATTCTCGACGAGGCAACTTCGGCGCTGGACACCGAGTCCGAGCGGCATATCCAGGCTGCCCTGGACAAGGTCATGCAGGGCCGTACGACCCTGGTGATTGCTCACCGCCTGTCGACCATCGAAAAAGCCGACCTGATCCTGGTGATGGATGATGGCCGGATCGTCGAGCGCGGCACCCATAGCGAACTATTGGCCCAGAACGGCTACTACGCGCGCCTGCATGCCATGGGCCTGGATGCGCCGGTTTCGGCGAATATCACCTGAACCAGTGGTTGTGCCTGGCCCTGTGAGGGCCAGGCTAAGCCCATTTCTATCAGCAACATCTTCTGTGCAGACCCCCACAAGCCTTTGACAACCCTGTGCTAATATCGCGCCCCTGTTCATTTTGTATGTGGGTTGCTCCATGAAGTTGTCCATGCCGCGATTCGATCAAGCCCCTGTCTTGGTGGTCGGCGATGTCATGCTCGACCGTTACTGGCATGGCGGTACCTCACGGATTTCCCCTGAGGCACCGGTACCGGTAGTCAAGGTCGAGCAAATCGAAGACCGCCCAGGTGGCGCTGCCAACGTCGCCCTCAACATTGCTGCGCTCGGTGCCCCGGCCTCCCTCGTGGGTGTGACCGGCGACGACGAAGCCGCCGACAGCCTGGCCAACAGCCTGCGCGGTGCCGGCGTGCGTGCGCTATTCCAGCGCATTGCCCATCAGCCGACCATCGTCAAGCTGCGGGTCATGAGTCGTCACCAGCAATTGCTGCGTATCGATTTCGAAGAACCCTTCGCCACCGACGCCCTGGCCCTCAGTGAGCAGGTCGACGAGTTGCTGGAAGGCATCAAGGTATTGGTGCTATCCGACTACGGCAAAGGCGCGCTGAAGAACCACCAGATGCTGATCCAGGCCGCCAAGGCCCGTGGCATCCCGGTGCTGGCCGATCCCAAGGGCAAGGACTTCTCGATTTATCGAGGCGCCAGCCTGATCACGCCGAACCTCAGCGAATTTGAAACCATCGTCGGCGGTTGCGCCGATGAGCACGAGTTGGTGACCAAGGGTGCCAGCCTCATGGCCGACCTCGACCTGGGCGCCTTGTTGGTGACCCGTGGCGAGCACGGCATGACCTTATTGCGCCCCGGCCATCCGGCCATGCACTTGCCGGCGCGGGCCCGTGAAGTATTCGACGTCACCGGTGCCGGAGATACGGTGATTTCCACCTTGGCCGCGGCTATCGCGGCTGGCGAAGAATTGCCCCATGCAGTGGCCCTGGCCAACCTGGCCGCCGGCATCGTGGTCGGCAAGCTGGGTACCGCGGCCATCAGCGCCCCGGAACTGCGCCGTGCGATCCAGCGTGAGGAAGGTTCGGAGCGGGGCGTGTTGAGCCTTGAGCAATTGCTGCTGGCCATTGATGACGCCCGAGCCCATAACGAGAGCATCGTCTTCACCAATGGTTGCTTTGACATCCTGCACGCCGGTCATGTGACCTATCTTGAGCAGGCGCGAGCCCAGGGCGATCGTTTGATCGTTGCGGTCAACGATGATGCATCAGTCAGCCGCCTGAAAGGGCCGGGTCGGCCGATCAACAGCGTCGACCGGCGCATGGCGGTTCTGGCCGGGTTGGGAGCGGTGGACTGGGTGATCAGCTTTGCCGAGGGCACCCCGGAGAGCCTGCTGGCCCAGGTCAAGCCGGACGTGCTGGTCAAGGGCGGCGATTACTCGGTCGACCAGGTGGTCGGTGCCGATATCGTCAGCGCCTATGGCGGGAAGGTCAAAGTGTTGGGGCTGGTGGAAAACAGTTCGACCACGGCGATTGTCGAGAAGATCCGCAACAACTGATAGGGGTTTAGTGTGGGGCTTGCCTGCGATAGCCATGGGTATCTATGCATCGTGCCGCCCCGCTATTTTCGTAGCTGTCGAGCCCCGGCGGGCTGCGTCAGGTGTGACTCGGTGCTGGGCTGATCTGAGAGCGGTGGTGCGGCCGACGTAGCTGCTACGGCGGTTCCTGCCTTCAAGATGTGTCGATACCTATGCTGCGATAGCATTACCTCGGTAGTCCTGTTACCGGTTTGCCTTTTTCGGCACGATTTTGCGCAAAATCTGCCGCGCCCTGCCAGTCAGCTGTTTCAGCTTCGACTCTTTCTCCGGCGCACTCAGCCCCTGCTGCCTGAGCCAATCCTTCCACCTGATCCGTTCCTCGCGCACCAGCCAACCTTCCTGCTGGGCGAAGCTCTCTGCCAGGTACAAACCCCGCGTACTGGCCGGGTAAAGCTGATCCTTTTTCAAGGTATACAGCTCGGCGCAGGGCTGGCCATCCTTGAGGGGCATCAGGTACAGGTCGGGGCGTTGGCGGTCCAGGCGGGCCACCAGTTGATCACCTTCCAGGCGCTCATCAACATGAAACAGGCTCAGGGACTTGGCCTCTTTCGGCACTTCCAGGCGCAGGTCATAAATCAATTGCAGCGACGCCGTGGGCAGATGCACATAGGCCTGTGGGCGTTCGATCAACTGCATATTGGCGCAACGCACTGGGCGGGCGGCGCCGGACAAGGGCGAGAGGCGAAACGGCAGCGCTTCGCGGTAATGCAGGGCGGATGAGTAGGGCGCCGGCAGCCAGGTGTCGTTGAAGCGGCCGCCGAGCCAGCCTTCCGGGGTTTCCAGCAGGCATTCTTCGGCGATTTCCTGGATGGCGGTGTGCAGCGGCAGGTTCAGTTCGTGGGCCGGGACATAGCCGGAGATCAGTTTGAGCACCACGTCGCCGCGATCCTGCCGACGCTGGCGCACCAGCACCCAGTAATTGCGATTCTGCCAATGCAGCGTCAGGCGTACCGACACGCCAAGGTTGGCCAGCTCCAGGGAGAAGCGCTCGGCGTCTGCTACGTCCACCGGCTTGCGTCGTTGCAGGGTCTGGGCGAAGTTGAGCGGCATGCCCACGCTCTGGTAACTCAAGCCTTCGGGGGTGGCTTCGACGAACAGTGGCAGTGTTTTAAAGTTGCTGGGGTTTTTTCTTATGAGCGTTCGCGGCATGTCGGCTCCTCCTTGCGTCGGGGTCGGCCGCGTCGGCGGCATCAGAGTTGGCGAATGACCTTGGCAGCGGTCGCCACGTTATGGGCGAGGTGCAGCGGATTGATGGTCCCGACAATAGCACTGGCCACGCCGGTTTGCGCAAACAACAAGATGAAACTGGCGTGAATTGGATCCATTCCCGATTCAAGGCAGGCGTGACCACTGGCCAGGGCCTTTTTTACCAGGATGCCTTTGCCGTGGGCGGCGGCATAATCGATCACGGCTTTTTCGCCCTGTTCGTTCAGGTTGTAGGTGACCATGGCGCAATCACCCTGTTCCAGAGCCTTCACGCCACCTTCGACGGTTTTGCCGGAGAAGCCGAAACCGCGAATCTTGCCCTCGCGCTTGAGGTCTGCCAGGGTCTGGTAGACCTCACAGTCGTTGAGGATGTGCAGGTCATTGCCGTCGGAATGCACCAGTACCAGATCGATAAAATCCGTTTCCAATCGTTGCAGGCTACGTTCCACGGAAAGGCGGGTGTGGGCGGCGCTGAAGTCATGGCTGGACACGCCATCGGTGAACTCTTCACCGACCTTGCTGACAATCACCCACTCCTGGCGCTGGCCGCGTAACAGCGGCCCCAGGCGCTCTTCGCTGCGCCCGTAGGCGGGCGCGGTGTCGATCAGGTTAATGCCCAGTTCCCGCGCCTGGCGCAGCAGCATTCGCGCCTCGTCGTCGTTCGGAATTTGAAAGCCGTTGGGGTATTTCACGCCTTGGTCACGGCCCAGCTTGACGGTACCCAGACCCAGCGGCGACACCAGCAGGCCAGTGCTGCCCAGCGGGCGGTGAAGGTCATGCAGGGTCGGCAGGGTCATGGCAACAGTTGCTCCCAGGCGGGTTGGGCGATGGTCGGTTTCGGCAGGTCGGGCAGTGTTTGCGCTGGGCCGGGCTTGATGCCGTCACGGTCCAGTGCCTCGATCACGCGATCGGCGAAGTCCGGCGCCAGGGCCAGCTTGGTCGGCCAGCCCACCAGCAGTCGATCCTGCTCGGCAAGGAAGGCGCTGTCCGGCCGGGTCAGACCCGATTGCAAGGGTTCGGCGCGGTCCACGCGCAAGGTGGCCCATTGGGTCTGGCTCATGTCGATCCAGGGCAACAGATGGGCCAGATCTTTTTGCGCAGTGGCAATCTGTTCGGCGGGCGTGCGAGCCACGCCTTCGGCCTCGGCAATATCACCGCCTATGTACCAGACCCAATTGCCATCGGCCGCCGGGTGAGTGGTCACGGTGACGCGCGGCTTGGTGCCGGCGCCCAGGCAGTGGGCGTACAGCGGCTTAAGGCCGGGGCCCTTGGCGATGATCATGTGCAGCGGGCGGCATTGCATGGCCGGCTGGCTCAGTCCCAGTGCGCTCAGTAGATCGGCGGTGCCGGCGCCAGCACTGAGGACGATGCGCTGGGCGCGGATTTCGCGGCCATCGACCTTCAAGCCAACCAATGCGTCATTTTCCAGCAGTGGTTCGATCTGCTGCCCGGCGAGCAAGCCGTCGCCGGCCAATTGCGCCAGGCGTTCGATCAGGCTCGGCACATCCACCACCAACTCGGCCAGGCGATAGACCTTGCCCTTGAAGCGGCGGTCTTGCAGCGCCGGCGGCAGGTCGTCGCCCTTGACCTGATTGACGCGACCACGCACCGCCTTGCTGGCGAAGAAACTGGTGAGATTGCCGGCCAGGGTGCCGGGAGACCATAGATAGTGGGCCTGGGACAGCAGGCGCACGCCGGACAGGTCCAGCTCGCCATTTCCCGCGAGAGCTTCGCCCCAGCGGCGGGGCATGTCGGCGATGGCTTCGGAGGCGCCGGTCAGGACACCGTGCAAGGCGTACTTGGCCCCGCCATGAATAATCCCCTGGGACTTCACACTTTGCCCGCCGCCGAGGGTGGCATTCTCCACCAGTACCGTGGAAAAGCCCTGGCTGCGCAGGCGCGCATTGAGCCAGAGGCCGGCAACTCCGGCGCCGACAATCAGAACGTCGGTGGAAATAACGGATGGCATGGGGCAACCTCAGTGTTCAAGACAAGAGGCTCAGTATACAGACTCATGAAATGGATCTTTGCCCGGGATCAATGCAACACGCTCTCTAATGGCAGACCTGTCGCAGGAGCTATCGAGTGAAACGAGGCTGCGAATTTCGAACCCACTTGAGCCTCAAGTGAAAGATCAGTGCCCCGCCGTTTTCGAAAACAATTGAATCACCACCACCCCCAGTACAATTAGCGCCATCCCCAGCATCGCCGGAATGTCGAGTTTCTGCCCGTAGATAAACAGCGCGGCGATGCTGACCATGACAATACCCATCCCGGCCCACACCGCATAGGCCACGCCCACCGGCACGGTGCGCACTACAAGCGTCAGCATCCAGAACGCCACGCTGTAACCGACGATCACTAGCAGCAGCGGGATCGGTGTGCTGAAGCCCTTGATGGCTTTCATGGAAACAGTAGCGATCACTTCCGAGCAAATGGCAATGGCCAGATAGTAGTAGGCGACGTTCATGGGTAAATCCTCGGTGTGTGGCTTGTTTGATGAGGTCGGCATTCTAGAGACTCTTCAGATGGGGTAAAGTCATTACCTATCTGAATTGAAGATGGGTTAAGCCATGAGTGTGCAGTGGAGCCTGGAACAGATGCGTCTGTTTGTCAGCGTTGCCGAGCAGCGTTCGTTTTCGGCGGTGGCGCGTGACCAGCGCAAGGCGCAATCGGCGGTGAGTAATGGGATTGCGCTGTTGGAGGCGGACCTGGGGGTCAGTCTGTTCGATCGCAGCAGTGGTCGCCAGCCCCGGTTGACCGAAGCCGGAACGGTGTTGCTTGAAGAAGCGCGGGAAGTGTTGCGCCAGTGCGAACGCCTCAATGGTCGTGCCATGTCGTTAATGCGCGGGGAAGAAGCGTGCCTGCGCCTGGCTCAGGACGAGGCCATGCTCTATCAACCGGTACTGGATAGCCTTGAAATCCTGGCGGGAAAATTTCCCAACCTGGAAGTGCAATTGTCCAGCGTCGCCCAAGGTGACGTGGCGCGAAAGTTGGTTGAGCGCAAGGCGGATCTGGGTCTGCTGTTCTACCACGACCAAATCCCCGAAGCCCTTGAGCGGCGAGTAGTAGGCCGCGTGGAAATGGTCACTGTATGCGGCGTCGGACATCCTCTGGCGACGCAAAAGCATGTGCTTTGCCAGCATCTGGCGCAGTTTCGCCAGTTGCTGATGTCCACGCAAACCAGTGTCTACCCCGGCAGTGAGGCCGCAAGTCCTCAAGTGTGGCGCGCCGACAGCTTCTACGTCCTCGCCGAATGGCTGGTGCGTGGCCTGGGTTGGGCCTGGCTACCCCGGCATGTGGTGCAGTATCCGACGTATCAGGACCAGATGGTCGAACTGGACGGCGAATGGACCCCTCCGGCGCTGGTTGTGGAGCTTGTATGGCGCCGCGACGAGCCCCTTGGCCCCGCCGCACGCTTTCTCGCCGAACGTTTTACCGAGTGCTTGCAGGCGATCGACTGAAAAAGCCGATAAACTCCGCCGCCATGAATAGAACTCTCTACAGCTGTCTGTTTTACCTGGCGCTGCCGTTGGTGGCTTTACGTCTTTGGCTGCGGGCGCGCAAGGCCCCGGCCTATGCCAAGCGCGTCAGTGAACGCTTTTCCTATGGGTTGCCGGCGATGCAACCCGGTGGGATCTGGGTGCACGCGGTGTCGGTGGGCGAGAGCATCGCCGCTGCGCCAATGATCCGTGGCCTGCTGCAACGTTATCCACAGCTGCCGATCACCGTCACCTGCATGACGCCCACCGGTTCCGAGCGGATCCAGGCACTGTTTGCCAATGAGCCGCGCATCCAGCATTGCTATCTTCCCTATGACTTGCCGTGCGCCGCAAAGCGGTTTCTGGATCGGGTCCAGCCCAAGCTGGCAGTCATCATGGAAACCGAGTTGTGGCCCAACCATATCCACCAGTGTGCCAAGCGCGGTATCCCCGTGGCATTGGCCAATGCGCGGCTATCGGCCCGTTCGGCCAAGGGCTACGGGCGATTCGCCAAGTTGACTGCGCCGATGCTGGCAGAAATGAGCCTGTTCGCCGTACAGACCGAAACCGAGGCCGAGCGCTTTCGCAGCCTCGGCGCGCGGCCGCAAACCGTCGAAGTCACCGGCTCGATCAAGTTTGACCTGACCATCGATCCACAGCTGTTATTTCGCGCCGCAGAACTGCGCCAGCAATGGCAAACCAGCGAGCGCCCGGTATGGATTGCCGCCAGTACCCACGAAGGCGAGGATGAAGTGGTGCTCGCCGCCCATCGCCAATTGCTTGCCAGCCACCCCGATGCGCTGCTGATCCTGGTGCCGCGCCATCCGGAGCGCTTCAACGCGATGTTCGAGTTGTGCCAGCAGCAAGGCTTAGCCACGGTGCGTCGCTCCAGCGATCAGCCTGTTACGGCAGCCACTTCAGTGTTGCTCGGCGACACCATGGGGGAGTTGCTGTTTCTTTACGCGTTGGCCGATAGCGCTTTTGTCGGCGGTAGCCTGATGCCCAACGGCGGCCACAATCTGCTGGAACCGGCGGCGCTGGGCAAGCCTGTGATCTGTGGCCCGCACCTGTTCAACTTCCTTGAAATCGGGGCAATGATGCGCGAGGCCGGAGCGTTGCAGGAAGTGGATGATGCCGACGGTTTGGCGGTGGCGGTGCAGCGGCTGTTTGAGTTGCCGCGAGATTCACAGAGGATGGCGGAAGCGGGACTCAAGGTGATGCAGGCTAACCAAGGGGCTTTGAAGCGGTTGCTCGATGGGCTTGATCGACTGATCAATCGCTGACCTTGCAGGAGCGAGTTTGCTCGCGATAAACGTTAACGATTACGCGTTCAGTCTGAATAAACGCGGCGTCCTTAAGTTCTTCGCGAGCAAGCTCGCTCCAGGGGCAGTTGCTCAATAACCGGGATTAGCCTTCAATTGCTCGGCAGCCGCCTTGGCCAGATCCGGCGGCAAGAAGTCCTTGTCCGGGTTGTAGTCAGCCTTCAGATACCGCGCCAGGTCCTGCAAGTCCCCCGGATTCAACGTCCCTGCCGCCTGTTTCAGGCGCAGGTTGTCGAGGATGTAGTCATAGCGGCTGTTGTTGTAGTTGCGCACCGAGGTGTACAGCTGGCGCTGGGCATCCAGCACATCAACGATATTGCGCGTGCCCACCTGGTAACCGATTTCCGTAGCTTGCACCGCGCTCTGGTTGGAGATGATCGACTGGCGGCGTGCCTGTACCTGCTCCACATCGGTGTTCACCGCACGGTGCAGGTTGCGGGTGTTTTCTACTACCTGGCGGCGCAGGCCTTCGCGTTGTTGCTCGGTCTGGCCAAGGCGCGAATAGGATTCGCGCACTTGCGAGCTGGTGAGGCCGCCGCTGTACAACGGGATGCTCAGGCGCAGGCCGATGGTGCGTTGCGAGACATCGCCGCCGTAGGCAGTCGGCAGGTTGTTTGGGTTGCTCAGGCCCAGGGCGTCGTTGTCACCCTTCTCGTATTGCGCCACGGCATCGAGGGTCGGCGCGTGGCCGGCCTTGCGTTGCTTGAGGGTTTCTTCAGCGGCGGTGACTGCATAGTTGCTGGCCAGCAAATTCAGGTTCTGTCGGCCTGCGGTGTCGACCCAGGCTTTGGCGTCGTTGGGCAGCGGCGGTAACACCGGCAGCGTATGGACGATGCCCTGAATGGCGTTGTACTGACGGTTGGTCAGGGTGATCAGCGCTTCAAAGGCGTCGTCCACCTGGCGCTGGGCCAGAATCCGGTTGGCCCGCGCCGTGTCGTAGCTGGCCTGGGATTGCAGCACGTCGGTCTTGTCCGACAGGCCGACATCGAAGCGCTCGTTGGACTGGTCCAGTTGACGTTTGAAGGCGGCTTCTTCGGCCTTGGTCGAGGCCAGGTTGTCCTGGGCCCGCAGCACGGCGAAGTAGTTTTCGGCGCTTTGCAGGATCAGGTTCTGTTCGGTGGCCGAGAGTTGCAGCGCCGCCTGTTCGTTGACCGCTTCGGCGGCTTGCAGCTGGAACCAGCGGTCGGCACGGAACAGCGGCTGACTTAGGGTTGCCCGCCAGGAGTGGGCATCGCGATTGGCGGTGGTCGCAGGCTGGTCGATCTGGGTGCGCACATTATTGATGTCGGCGCCGGCCGACAGGTTCGGCAGCAAACCGGCACGGGCCTGGGGCACCACTTCTTTCTGCGCGCCGTATTGGGCGCGGGCGGCGGCCAGGTCGGCGTTGTTGTCCACTGCTTCCTGATAGACGCTGACCAGGTCGGTTTTGGTCGACAAGGGCGCTTCAGCTGCCCAGACCATTCCATTGGTCGCACAAGACACGGCAAGAGCCAGTGAGAGTTTGCGCAGCATGAGGCGATCCCTAGAGTAAATATTACGGCGATAATTTTGAGCCCAAGGCTACGACGAGCGATTCGCAGCGTCAAGGCGTTGAGACAGTAGCCGAGTGTAGTGGTCGCAACACCACGCAACAATCCTGTAATTGCGCCATTCATCACGCTGAATGCACCGCTATTGGTAATTTGCCTGCTCCATGGTCTAGACTGGCCGCGTTCTTGTCGGGGTGCCTTGCTATGAGGCTGAGATCGGTAAATACCGGATCCCGTTGAACCTGATCAGGTTAGCGCCTGCGTAGGGAACAAGATTTCTCGTCACCCGGCGAGTCCTCTTGTGCTTCGTCCGGGATGTTGTTCGACAATCGAACAGCCCTCGTGCGCCAAGCACAGCACTTATTTACAGTGCGCCCATCCGTCACAGGTTCACTCCGACAAAAATCCACTGCCTGGATGTGTCTGGAGAGCCCGTGATGAGTACAAAACTAAAAAACACCGTGCATTTGAGTGAATCGGCCAAGGTCGATCAGCAATCAGTACAGCCGTTTACCCGCTCGCAAAAAATCTACGTCCAGGGCACACGCCCGGACATTCGCGTGCCGATGCGCGAAGTCAGCCTCGACGTGACCCCCACCGACCTCGGCGGCGAAATCAATGCCCCCGTGGTGGTCTACGACACCTCCGGCCCCTACACCGACCCCAACGTCATCATCGATGTGCGCAAAGGCCTGTGCGACGTGCGCTCACCGTGGATCGAATCCCGTGGCGACACCGAGCGCCTGGCCGGCCTGAGTTCCAACTTCGGCCAGCAGCGCCTGAGCGATGCCGAGCTGACTGCCCTGCGCTTCGCCCACGTGAAGAACCCGCGCCGGGCCAAGGCCGGGGCCAATGTCACGCAGATGCACTACGCCCGCCAAGGCATCATCACCGCCGAGATGGAATACGTCGCCATCCGCGAAAACATGAAGCTGGAAGAAGCCCGTGCCGCAGGCCTTTTGGACCAGCAACACGCCGGCCACAGCTTCGGCGCCAGCGTGCCGAAAATCATCACACCTGAATTTGTGTGCGAAGAAATCGCCCGTGGCCGGGCAATTATTCCGGCGAACATCAATCACACTGAACTGGAACCGATGATCATCGGCCGTAACTTCCTGGTGAAGATCAACGGCAACATCGGCAACAGCGCTCTGGGTTCGTCAATCGAAGAAGAAGTGGCGAAATTGACCTGGGGCATTCGCTGGGGTTCGGACACGGTGATGGACCTGTCCACCGGCAAGCACATCCACGAAACCCGCGAGTGGATCATCCGCAACTCGCCGGTGCCGATCGGTACTGTGCCGATCTACCAGGCCCTGGAAAAAGTCGGCGGCGCGGCTGAAGACCTGACCTGGGAGCTGTTTCGCGACACCCTGATCGAACAGGCCGAGCAGGGCGTCGACTACTTCACCATCCACGCAGGCGTCTTGTTGCGCTATGTACCGCTGACCGCCAAACGCGTTACTGGCATTGTTTCCCGTGGCGGTTCGATCATGGCCAAGTGGTGTCTGGCCCACCACAAAGAGAACTTCACCTACACCCATTTCGACGAAATCTGCGAAATCATGAAGGCCTACGACGTCAGCTTCTCCCTCGGGGATGGCCTGCGTCCGGGCTCGATTGCCGACGCCAACGACGCCGCGCAATTTGGCGAGCTGGAAACCCTAGGCGAGCTGACCAAGATCGCCTGGAAGCACGACGTGCAAACCATGATCGAAGGCCCCGGCCACGTGCCGATGCAACTGATCAAGGAGAACATGGACAAGCAGCTGGAGTGCTGCGACGAGGCGCCGTTCTACACCCTCGGCCCGCTGACCACCGACATTGCACCGGGTTATGACCACATCACCTCCGGCATTGGTGCGGCGATGATCGGCTGGTTCGGTTGCGCCATGCTCTGCTACGTCACGCCCAAGGAACACCTGGGTTTGCCGAACAAGGATGACGTCAAGACAGGGATCATCACCTACAAGATCGCGGCCCACGCGGCGGACTTGGCCAAGGGGCATCCGGGAGCGCAGATCCGCGATAACGCGTTGAGCAAGGCGCGCTTCGAGTTCCGCTGGGAAGACCAGTTCAACCTGGGCCTGGACCCGGACACCGCGCGTTCGTACCACGATGAAACCCTGCCGAAGGATTCGGCCAAGGTCGCGCATTTCTGCTCGATGTGTGGGCCGAAATTCTGCTCGATGAAGATCACCCAGGAAGTGCGTGAGTACGCAGCTAACCAACTGATCGAGGCAGTGGATGTGGATGTCGCCAAAGGGTTGGCGGAGCAGGCGGAGCGGTTCAAGCAGGAAGGTAGTCAGCTGTACAAAAAGGTTTAAGCGCCAAGCTGCAAGTTAGAAGCAGGTGCAAACCCGTTTTTGCTTGCAGCTTAAGGCTTGCAGCTTGTAGCTATCATCCCTCTGAGATAACACCCTTGAGCATTCAACCCAGCACCTATTCCCCAGACATCGCAGTGCCGGCTGACAAGCGCGTCTTCGGTGCCCGCGATCTCTTTTCCCTATGGTTCTCCCTCGGCATCGGCCTGATGGTTCTGCAAACTGGCGCGCTGTTGGCGCCGGGCCTGGGATTGTCCGGTTCGCTGCTGGCCATTTTCCTCGGCACTCTGGTTGGCGTGCTGTTGCTGGCCGCCGTCGGCGTGATCGGCAGCGACACCGGCCTGTCCTCCATGGCCGCTCTCAAACTCAGCCTGGGCACAAAAGGCGCAAGCCTTCCGGCGCTGTTGAACCTGCTACAGCTGATCGGCTGGGGCTCGTTTGAAATTATCGTGATGCGCGATGCTGCGAGTCTGTTAGGCACTCGGGCGTTCAGCGAAGGCAGCCTGTTGGCTAGCCCGTTGCTCTGGACTCTATTCTTTGGCGGGCTCGCCACCTTGCTGGCCGTCTGCGGTCCGCTGACCTTCGTGCGGCAGATCCTGCGCAAGTGGGGCATCTGGCTACTGTTGGCCGCCTGCCTGTGGCTGACCTGGAACCTGTTCGCCAAAGCTGACCTGGCCACACTTTGGGCCCAGGTCGGCGACGGTTCGCTGCCGTTTGCCGTGGGCTTTGATATTGCCATCGCCATGCCGTTGTCCTGGCTGCCGCTGATCGCCGATTACTCGCGTTTCGGCAAGCGGGCGAAAAATGTCTTTGGCGGTACGGCCCTGGGCTTTTTTATCGGTAACTTCTGGCTGATGAGCCTGGGCGTGGCCTACACCCTGGCGTTCGCACCGAGTGGTGAAGTAAACGCCTTGTTGCTGGCCTTGGCCGGGGCAGGCCTGGGGATTCCGCTGTTGCTGATTCTTCTGGATGAATCGGAAAATGCCTTCGCTGATATTCACTCGGCGGCGGTGTCCAGCGGGATTCTGTTGCGCTTGAAAGTCGAGCACCTGGCGTTGGCCATCGGCGTCATCTGCACGCTGATCGCCTGCTTCGCGCCGCTGGCCCAGTACCAGAACTTCCTGCTGTTGATCGGCTCGGTATTCGCGCCGCTGTTTGGCGTGGTGCTGGTGGATCACTTCATCTTGCGTCGCCGAGGCTCAGCGGCGGTTGCAAGCCTGCGTTGGCCGGCGCTGCTGGCTTGGCTCGGCGGTATCAGCACCTATCACTTGCTGGCCAATCTCTATCCAGACATCGGCGCCACCCTGCCGGCGCTGGTGCTGGCAGGGCTGCTGCAATTTATCCTCGGCCGGGCCTTCAGTGGCGCACGGGCACCAGTTCGGGCTTGATGATGTCATCTAGGCGCGAGTAGGGGATTTGCAGTTCGACATGGCCCATGGCGTATGGGGCGATGGTGGTGGTGGGGTACTTGAGGATTACGCCACCATAGGTCAGCGCCACGTTCGGGGTTTTCTGGAATGGCCAGGTTTTCACGTAGTCCGGTTCCAGGCCCAGGCGGGTGCTGATCAGCCAACTGTTGTGGGCCACTTGTGCGGCCTTCCAGAACGCCTCTTCCTTGCCGGGTAACAGCATGTCCGGCAGGGTCAAGGCTTTCTGCTGCTGGCGCGAGTAGTTGATAAACCCACGGCCCGGGTCGCCATGGGCGCCGCCGGTGTCCAGGTAACTGGACAACTCGATGATCACCAAGCCGTCATGCTGCTCCCGTACCTTGGCTTGCAAATACATGCTGTTGCGTGGGCCGGATGTGCGCAGGAACTGCTCACGATAGGCCGCAAGGGTCGTTGGCAGCGCTGCGCCCGGCGTGGTGCGGGTCATCTCCAGTAAACGCTGCTCGATCAATCCATCCAACTTGGGCTCTTTGGCGAAATGCACCGTGTCGATGTTCACCAGCGGGCAGTCGGCAGTGGCGCAACCGGGTTGGGTTTGCTCAGAGGCGTCACGAGTGGTTTCCAGTGGCGCGCGATAGCTGGGCTGGAACAGGCTCTGGCAAGCGCCGAGGGTCAATGCAATACAGGCCACGGAGGCGACTTTTAAAAGCGACATGTGCGTCCTTCATAAATCGGAGAAGAGCGAAAGATATGGGGCTTCGACTGCCAACATTGCAGTCAGTTCGCCACTAAGCTGAATACAGTGAGTTTGACGCCAGCCGTCTATCCCGGCAACCGGAAAGGGGCTGCACCCATAGGCGCGAGCGCGTTAGGATGGCGCGATGCCGAGGCTAGCCTCGAAACCGCACGGCTATAAACGAGGGTTGATATGACGGACATTGCGAAATCGACGCCGAGCAAGATAGAGATCGTTCAGCGCGACAATGCCTACCAGGGCTTCTACAAGCTGGATCACGTGCAACTGCGCCATGAGCTATTCGAGGGTGGCATGAGCCGGGTGATCAGCCGTGAAGTCTTCGTCCGTCATGATGCGGTGTGCGTGCTGCCTTACGATCCGCAGCGCGATGAAGTGGTACTGATCGAGCAATTTCGTGTCGGCGCCATGGGTCGGACCAACAACCCGTGGCTGGTGGAGATGGTTGCCGGCCTGATCGACAAGGACGAGCAACCGGAGGAGGTTGCGCACCGCGAAGCCGAGGAGGAAGCTGGGTTGACCTTCTCCGCGCTGTGGCCGATCACTAAATATTTCCCGTCGCCGGGTGGCAGCACCGAATACGTTCACCTGTTCCTGGGACGTTGCGAGAGTGCTGGGGCCGGTGGCGTCCACGGGCTTGAAGAAGAAGCAGAGGACATCCGCGTCACTGTCTGGGCCTTCGAAAACGCTTTGCAAGCGGTACGTGACGGCAAAATTTCCAATGCAGCCAGCATTATCGCCCTGCAATGGCTTGCGCTTAATCGCGCAGAAGTGAGGGGGTTATGGCAGTAAAGGCACGAGAACGTTATCGAGTTGACCTGGTCGGGTTGCAAGCAGCTTGCGAGGCCAACTATGCACGGCTGATGCGGCTGCTCCCGGACATGCGTCACGCCCCCGAGGCGCGGCGCATTGCCGTGACCCACGGCGACCAGATGCTCGGCGTGCTGGCCCTGGAAGTGCTGCTGACCTGCCCGTACACCACCACCCTGCGGGTGCGCCAGGAACACAGCCTGCCGTGGTTGCCGGTGCCGCAACTGGAAGTTCAGGTGTATCACGATGCGCGAATGGCCGAAGTGGTCAGTGCCGAGCATGCGCGGCGCTTTCGCAGCATCTATCCTTACCCTAATGTGTTCATGCACCAGCCCGATGAGAAAGCACAGCTCAATGTGTTCCTCGGTGAATGGTTGAGCCACTGCCTAGCCCTGGGCCATGAGTTTGAAGTCGTTCGGTAGATGTGAACTGCGCCCTATTCACGGATTTCCTCTTTGTGTCCTGCCCCAGCATAATTGCGCCAAATGTCCATTCCTGTGATCACGCCCTGGGAGAACGCCTTGCCGAGCGTATCCGCCTTGAATCCTGACGCTTCGGCGTTGCTGGTGCAGTTGTCCGACAGCCATCTGTTTGCCGAGACCGATAGTACGCTGCTGGGCATGAACAGCCGCGACAGTCTGCAACGGGTGATCGACCTGGTGCGGGCTCAACAACCGCAGATTGATCTGTTGCTGGCTACCGGTGACCTGTCCCAGGACGGCACGCTGGAGTCTTACCAACAGTTTCGCGACATGACCCGGCAGGTTTCGGCGCCGGCGCGCTGGATTCCAGGCAATCACGACGAGCCGCACATCATGCTGCAGGCAACGGTGAACAGCGCGTTGCTGGAGCCGGTGGTGGATGTGGGCAACTGGCGTGTCACCTTGCTGGATTCGGCGGTGCCGGGCTCCGTGCCGGGTTACTTGCAGGATCGGCAGCTGCAATTGCTGGCGCGATCCTTGAGTGAAGCGCCGAGCCGCCATCACCTGGTGTGCTTGCACCATCACCCGGTGTCCATCGGCTGCGCGTGGATGGAGCCCATCGGGCTGCGTAATCCCGAGGCACTGTTTGCCGTGCTGGACCGTTTCCCTCAGGTGAAGGCGCTGCTTTGGGGTCATGTGCATCAGGAAATCGACCGCGAACGCAATGGCGTGCGCTTGCTGGCGTCGCCGTCCACCTGTATCCAATTCGCTCCCGGCAGCGAGGACTTCAAGGTCAGCGAAGAGGCGCCAGGCTATCGCTGGTTGCGCCTGCATGCCGACGGACGGCTTGAAACCGGCGTTGAACGCGTCGAAGGCTTTGAGTTTCAGGTGGATTACGGTAGCAACGGCTACTGAGGTTTCCCTGTAAACTGCGTCTCTTTGGCTGAAGCATGGAGAGCCTGGCATGCCCGCTTCGATCTTGTATATCCACGGCTTCAATAGCGCGCCTGCGTCCAACAAGGCCAGCCAACTGATCACCGTAATGGGCAGCCTCGGTCTGGCTGATCAGCTGCGGGTACCGGCCCTGCATCACCACCCCCGCCAGGCTATCGCCCAGCTGGAGCAGGCGATCAGCGAGCTGGGGCGGCCACTGCTGGTCGGCAGCTCACTCGGCGGCTACTATGCAACCCATCTTGCCGAACGCCATGGCCTCAACGCCTTGCTGGTCAACCCGGCCGTCAGCCCGCATCGGATGTTCGACGGTTACCTGGGCACCCAGAAGAACCTCTACACCGATGAGAGCTGGGAACTGACCCACGATCACGTGGCGGCCCTGGCCGAGCTGGAAGTCCCGGCGCCCCAGGATGCCCAGCGTTATCAGGTGTGGTTGCAGACCAGCGACGAAACTCTGGATTATCGCCACGCCCAGCAGTATTACCGGGCCTGTGCCTTGCGCATCCAGGCCGGTGGCGACCATGGTTACCAGGGTTTTGCCCAGCAGTTGCCGGCGCTGTTGAGTTTTGCCGGCATTGGCGCAGATCAGTATCAATCCTTCGATTTTTTAGCACTTTGAAATCGCAGGTTACTTTTTAATCGAACGACTCACTACGAGACCCCATGGCCACTCCCAGCGCTAGCTCTTATAACGCCGACGCCATCGAAGTCCTCTCGGGCCTCGACCCGGTGCGCAAACGTCCCGGTATGTACACCGACACCAGTCGGCCGAACCACCTTGCCCAGGAAGTCATCGACAACAGCGTCGACGAAGCCTTGGCCGGGCACGCCAAGTCGGTACAAGTCATCCTCCACGCCGACCACTCCCTGGAAGTCAGCGACGATGGTCGCGGCATGCCGGTGGACATTCACCCGGAAGAGGGAGTGTCGGGCGTCGAGCTGATCCTCACCAAGCTCCATGCTGGCGGCAAGTTCTCCAACAAAAACTACCAGTTCTCCGGCGGCTTGCACGGTGTGGGCATTTCCGTGGTCAACGCCCTGTCCCATCACGTACGGGTCAAGGTCAAGCGCGACGGCAACGAATACCAGATGACCTTCGCCGATGGCTACAAGGCCACCGACCTGGAAGTGATCGGCACCGTCGGCAAGCGCAACACCGGGACCAGCGTGTACTTCGTTCCGGACCCGAAATACTTCGATTCACCCAAATTCTCTATCAGCCGCCTCAAGCACGTACTCAAGGCCAAGGCTGTTCTGTGCCCGGGCCTGCTGGTCAGCTTCGAAGACAAAGGCACCGGCGAGAAAATCGAGTGGCACTACGAAGACGGCCTGCGCTCCTACCTGGAAGATTCGGTCTGCGAGTTCGAACGCCTGCCCAACGAGCCGTTCTGCGGCAGCCTGTCTGGTAATAAAGAGGCCGTGGATTGGGCCTTGCTGTGGTTGCCCGAAGGCGGTGACAGCGTTCAGGAAAGCTACGTCAACCTGATCCCTACCGCTCAAGGCGGCACCCACGTCAATGGTTTGCGCCAAGGCCTGCTGGATGCCATGCGCGAGTTCTGCGAATACCGCAGCCTGTTGCCGCGGGGCGTGAAGCTGGCACCAGAAGACGTCTGGGAGCGGATCGCTTTCGTCCTGTCGATGAAAATGCAGGAGCCGCAATTCTCCGGCCAAACCAAGGAGCGTCTGTCGTCCCGTGAAGCCGCAGCGTTTGTCTCTGGTGTGGTCAAGGACGCCTTCAGCCTGTGGCTCAACGAGCACCCGGAACTGGGCCTGGCCCTGGCGGAACTGGCGATCAACAACGCGGGCCGTCGTCTCAAGGCCAGCAAAAAGGTCGAACGCAAGCGCATCACCCAGGGGCCGGCACTGCCCGGCAAACTGGCTGATTGTGCCGGGCAAGACCCTATGCGTTCCGAGCTGTTCCTGGTGGAAGGTGATTCCGCCGGCGGTTCGGCCAAGCAGGCGCGGGACAAGGAGTTCCAGGCGATCCTGCCGCTGCGGGGCAAGATCCTCAACACCTGGGAAGTCGACGGCAGCGAAGTGCTGGCCAGCCAGGAAGTACACAACATTGCCGTGGCCATCGGTGTCGATCCTGGCTCGGCGGACATTGCCCAACTGCGCTATGGCAAGATCTGCATCCTCGCCGATGCCGACTCCGACGGCCTGCACATCGCCACGCTGCTGTGTGCGCTGTTCGTCCAGCATTTCCGCCCGCTGGTGGATGCCGGTCACATCTATGTCGCCATGCCGCCGCTGTACCGCATCGACCAGGGTAAGGAGATTTTCTACGCGCTGGACGAATCCGAGCGCGATGGCATCCTTGATCGCCTGGTGGCCGAGAAAAAACGCGGCAAACCACAGGTCACCCGATTCAAGGGCTTGGGTGAAATGAACCCGCCGCAACTGCGGGAAACCACCATGGACCCCAATACCCGGCGCCTGGTGCAGTTGACCCTGGAAGACTTCGCTGCCACGTCGGAAATGATGGACATGCTACTGGCGAAGAAACGCGCGCCGGACCGCAAGAGCTGGCTGGAGTCCAAGGGCAACCTCGCCGAGGTACTGGGCTGATGCGCAGCGGTTTCGCCCTGGCGATACTGTTGTTGAGCGGGTTGGCGGCAACGATGGTGGTCGCGGCGCCTGTGGCTGAGCTCAAACTGTTGTCCGAACACCCGGTGGAGGGCATGCGCGGCGGTAACCTGTCGGGCCTGGCCTTGTGCGGCCAGGAGTTGTGGACGGTATCCGATCGCGACGATGAGCAAATCTACCGGCTCGATACCCGCACCGATGTCTGGCAGGCCGAAACGGTAAAGATCGACGTACCGCCAGTGCCCGAATCTGGATTGCCCTGGGGCCTGCGCTCACGTACCAAGGCCGTGTCGTTCATTCGCGGTGGCGACCTGGATTTTGAAGGCATTAGCTGCGATGCCGCCGGCAATCGCTACATTGTCAGCGAAGCCCATGCGGCGGTGCTGCAAGTACCTGCGAGCGGCGCCTCCGAATGGTTGAAAATCGCCCCTGGCATGGTTCGTGAAGCCCGCGCCAGCGGTATGTTGCTGCACTTCAATGCGTTGTTCGAAGGCCTGGCGGTTAACCCCGAAGGCAATCAGATCTGGCTGGCGGCCGAGCGTGAGCGCCGGGGTTTGATCTCGATCAAGCGCCCGCAAAGCCTTTGGGATTGTGATGGGCCTTGTGTGTTGTTGAGCGAGGCCGGCCAGGAAATGCAACCGGCTCAGTTCCCGGGTGCCAAGGCGGTGTCCAAGGACTTTGCCGATCTGGCGCTGTTCAATGGCAAGCTGTTTACCCTGGAGCGCAATGCGTTCCAGATCTGCCGCCGGGATGCGGTGACCGCCCAGGTCGAGTTGTGCTGGTCGTTTGCCGACGAAACCCTCACGCCGAGTCGGCGTTATGCACAGGCCTATGGCTTGGCGGAGGCTTTGTTGGTGGACGCCGACGGCGCATGGGTTGGCATCGACAATAATTTCGGCGCCCGCGCCGATGGTGAAAAGAGGCCGATGGTCTATCGTTTTTCCGCCCCAGTCGGTGGCTGGAGTGCCAAGCCATGAGCCAGCAGCCCCCCGGCAAGCGTGCCGGACGTGTGTTGATGTTTGTGGCCTGGGGTGCCGGGCTGTTTTTGGCGACACGGTTTTTTGGGCAGTGGGAAGCGCGTCAGGAAAACCCCAATGCCGTGGTCACCTCCGAGCAACATGAGGGTTATATAGAAGTGAAACTGGTCGGCAACGGCCAGGGGCATTTCGTTGCCAGCGGTCAGATCAACGGCCAGCCGGTGAATTTCATGCTCGACACCGGCGCCACTGATGTGGCGGTGCCGGCCGAACTGGCTGAGCGCTTGGGGTTGAAGCGGGGCTTGTCGGTGACCTTGAGCACTGCCAACGGTCGCAGCCAGGGCTATCGCACCCACCTCGATCGCCTGCAGTTGGGCGATATCGTCCTGCGGGACGTCCGCGCACTGGTGGCGCCGGGGCTGGGTGGCGAGCAAGTGTTGTTGGGCATGAGCGCATTGAAACAACTTGAATTTACCCAGCGTGGCGGCACCTTGCTGCTGCGCCAGACCAAACAATGATGAGGCCCGCATGAGTGACATCCTTGCAGACAGCTTAGATGGCGTAGAACGCCGGTCGCTGGCTGACTTCACCGAAAATGCCTACCTCAACTACTCCATGTACGTGATCATGGACCGTGCCTTGCCGCATATCGGCGACGGCCTGAAGCCTGTACAGCGGCGCATTATCTACGCCATGAGTGAGTTGGGCCTGGACGCCGACTCCAAGCACAAGAAGTCGGCGCGTACCGTCGGTGACGTGCTCGGCAAGTTCCACCCCCACGGCGACTCGGCGTGCTACGAAGCCATGGTGCTGATGGCCCAGCCGTTCAGCTACCGCTACACCCTGGTAGACGGCCAGGGCAACTGGGGTGCGCCGGATGACCCCAAGTCCTTCGCTGCCATGCGTTATACCGAAGCGCGGCTGTCGCGCTATTCCGAAGTGCTGCTCAGCGAGCTGGGCCAGGGCACTGCCAACTGGGGCCCGAACTTCGACGGAACCCTCGATGAGCCGCTGGTGTTGCCAGCGCGTTTGCCGAATATCCTGCTCAATGGCACCACCGGCATCGCTGTGGGTATGGCCACCGACGTGCCGCCGCACAACCTGCGGGAAGTCGCCACCGCCTGCGTGCGCTTGCTGGATGAACCCAAGGCCACGGTCGAGCAGCTTTGCGAACATATCCAGGGCCCAGACTACCCGACCGAAGCGGAAATCATCACGCCGCGCGCCGACCTGCTGAAAATGTACGAAACCGGTAAGGGGTCGGTGCGCATGCGCGCCGTGTACCACATCGAAGACGGCGACATTATTGTCACCGCACTGCCGCACCAGGTGTCCGGCGCCAAGGTGCTGGAGCAGATCGCCGCGCTGATGCAGTCCAAACCGTCGAAGCTGCCGCAAGTCGCTGACCTGCGTGACGAGTCCGACCACGAAAACCCATGCCGCATCGTGATCATCCCGACCAACAACCGGGTTGACCACGAAGTGCTGATGCAGCACCTGTTTGCCAGCACCGAGTTGGAATCCAGCTACCGGGTCAACATCAATATCATCGGTCTGGACGGCAAGCCACAGCTCAAGAACCTGCGGGCGCTGCTGGTGGAATGGCTGGAGTTCCGCGTGCAGACCGTGCGCCGCCGCCTGCAATACCGGCTGGACAAGGTCGAGCGTCGCCTGCATCTGTTGGACGGTTTGCTGATTGCCTACCTCAACCTGGATGACGTCATTCATATCATCCGCACCGCCGAGCATCCGAAGGCCGAGCTGATCGCGCGTTTCGAGTTGAGCGAGATGCAGGCTGACTACATCCTCGACACCCGCTTGCGTCAGTTGGCGCGACTGGAAGAGATGAAGCTGCGGGACGAACAGGACGCGCTGCTCAAGGAACAAGCCAAGCTGCAGGCCTTGCTGGGCAGCGAAGCCAAGTTGAAGAAGCTGGTGCGTACAGAGCTGATAAAAGACGCCGAAACCTATGGCGATGACCGCCGCTCGCCAATTGTCCAGCGTGCCGAAGCCAAGGCCCTGACCGAAACCGAGTTGCTGCCCAACGAGAAAATTACCGTCGTTCTGTCGGAAAAGGGTTGGGTTCGTTCAGCCAAGGGGCATGATATTGACGCCACTGGTTTGTCCTATAAGGCTGGCGACGGGTTCAAGACCTCTGCAGCCGGGCGTTCCAATCAGTTTGCGGTGTTTATCGACTCCACCGGTCGCAGTTATTCGGTACCGGCTCATACCTTGCCTTCGGCGCGGGGGCAGGGCGAGCCGTTGACTGGGCGTCTGACGCCGCCGCCAGGGGCGAATTTCGAATGCGTGTTGGTGCCGGAAGATGATTCGCTGTACGTCATTGCCTCCGACGCCGGTTATGGATTCGTGGTCAAGGGTGAAGACCTGCAGGCCAAGAACAAGGCTGGCAAGGCTTTGCTGAGCTTACCGAACAACGCCAAGGTGATCCTGCCGCGCCCGGTCAGTGACCGTGAAGGTAATTGGCTGGCATCGGTGACCACCGAAGGCCGGTTGCTGATCTTCAAGATCAGCGATCTGCCACAGTTGGGTAAAGGCAAGGGCAACAAAATTATCGGTATTCCCGGTGAGCGTGTGGCCAGTCGCGAAGAGTACGTGACCGATATTGCAGTGATCCCGGAAGGCTCTACCCTGGTGCTGCAGGCCGGCAAGCGCACGCTGTCATTGCGCCCTGACGACCTGGAACACTACAAGGGCGAGCGCGGCCGTCGCGGAAACAAATTGCCCCGCGGCTTCCAGCGAGTGGACGCATTGCTGGTGGAAACGCCCGCTTAAGGCGATATAGAGCACTCGATCTACGATTTAACCCGTAGATCGACGCTTTCGCGCTGGAGTCATGGCGCATATTCACGGATGATATGGCCTTTCCAGCGCCGGCGTGGCTGAGCGCGTACAGGTTATTTTTAGGTATTACATTGTGGTTTGCCTTGTGGCCGCCACTTGGATGGGATGATGACTGCTCCGCGCCTTCCTTTTATTTTGTTGCTTGCTGGCCTTTTGGGCCTGGCGGGTTGCAGCACACACCAACCTGTGTCGCTGTATCAGTTGGACAGTGGAAGCCCAGCCCAGCCTGCACAAAGTGCTGGTATGGCGGTATTGCTCGGCCCGGTCGTCGTGGCTGACTACCTGCAACGCGAGACCCTGCTGCAACGTCAGAACGATGGCAGCCTGCAAGGCTCCACAGATGGTCGCTGGGCGGGTAGCCTGTCATCGGACATCAATCAGTTGATGCTGCGCCAGGTAGCCGGTCATCTGGACAGTCAGCGGGTGGTGCTGTCACCTGCCCCCACAGGTTTTGCCCCGGATGTGCAGGTATTGCTGACCATCACGCGCCTGGATTCTGGTGTTTCGCAACCGGCAATCCTCGATGCGCAGTGGCGCTTGATCGACCGTCGCGGCCAGGTGCGGGATAACCGTATCGTGCATCTGCAGGAAGAACACGTCGGCAGCACCGCCTCCCAGGTTCAGGCCCAGGGTGTGTTGTTGCAGCGTCTGGCTGAGCAGTTGTCGGTAGCACTCAGGCCGTTGGCCAATCAGCCAGCTGTCGCCGAAGCACCGCGCAAGTCGGCCCCGGCACCTGCCAAGCCGGCCGTGCAGGACAAGCCGAAAATCCCGATGGCCTCGCCGATTCGCACCGACATGGAAGTGTTCAGGTTCTGAATTGAACGCAGACAAGACAAGGCCCGCTGATAGCGGGCCTTGTTGTATGTGGGGTATTTATGGCGAAAGTTGCTGTTGTGGCGAGTGGGCTTGCCCGCATTGTACTGCGCAGCAGCCCCGATAAAGGTTATCGCAGCTTTCCAGGAAGACCGTAGTGGCTTTCAGGGCCGCTTCGCGCCCCAACGCGGGCAAGCCCGCTCGCCACAGGAGTGGGGTTTAGCTCTTCGCCCGCCTCTCATGCATTCGCGCCAACTGCCGCTCCAGCATCGATGGATACGGCTCCATCAAGCGCTCCACACAACTGGCGCCCTCTGGGCTGGCGATGGGCCTGATCCGCGCACGTTGGCGGATCAGGGCGTCATCACTGATCTTGCGTTCCACCAGCAGCAAGTTGCGGCTGTGTTGCGACAAGGCCAGCGCATCCTGGGCGATTTCGGTCAGCAGCAGATCAATCTGGCTCATGCCATACAGGTCGTCACCCACCGTCAGCCCCAGTTGCAGCTGCAAGGTGATGCCGCTGTCGGCGACTTCGATTTGCAGTGCATGGCCCAGGGCTCGCAGCAGCTCGCCGCAGCAGATGGCATTGGTCAGGTAGTCTTCGCCGCTGTCTTCACTGTGGAACAGCATCAAGGTACTGCCGTCGTTCAGGGTGTGCAGTTCGCTCTGGTACAGCGATGCCGCCTGGTCGAGGCAATCGCGGTAGCGCTCCAGCAGTTCGGTCAGGCGTGCGCGCGGCAAGCGACGTAGTTGATCCTGCGCGCCCAGTTGCACCGCCAGTACAGCGCTGTGTTGCGGCTCGGTGTTTTGCGCGGGTGCCGGCTTGGGTGCGACTACCTGCGCTGATTGCGACTGGTCGCGAAGATCGGCGAACGGGTCTTCATCATCCAGTTCGTCGTCTTCTTCTGCCTTGATCGTCTGACGGGATACCGGCTTGAGCCCGGCCACCGGCGCGCGTTCGTCGAAGTCAGGGTCGCGCCCAAAGGCAGGTTTGTCTTCTTCGTAGTCGGTGTCGCCGTACTCAGGCTCTGGTTCAACCTCGGGCACTACTGGTTCCGGGGCGAAGCTGGTGTGCAACTGGCGGGCGAGGTCGCCAATTTCATCCTGGCGGTCGGTGGCCGGGGTGTGTTCGTCGATGTCCCGCAGCCAAATGCGCAGTTGCATCAGGGGCGTGGAGATATTCCGCCCCAGGCGCAGGCTCAAGGCCAGGGACAGGGCCAGCAGGATCGCACTCAAAATGCCCATGCTTTGCAGGCTGATGGTCATCGGCTGCTGGAACTGCTGCATGTCCAGGCTGATGCGCAGTTGGCCGGCCTTCACGTCCTGAAAGGTGATATTGCTCTGGTACAAGCCTTCGGCTTCACCCAATAGGCCGTTTTTCGGGCGTTGCCCGGCTTCGGCCATGATCCGGTTGTCTACGCTGTAGATAGCCGCGTGGGCCACCAGCGGGTTCTTGGTCAGATTATTGAGCAGCACGTTGAGGCTGAGGATGTCGTTGGACACCAACAGCTCGGTCGCCGAGGTGGCGGTCTGGGTGGTCAAGCTTTCGCCCAGAGCGTCGGCTTGCTCGTGCATGGCCTGCTTGAATTGCAATCCCATCACGCAGGCGTAGATCACCAGAGCCAGGGCGACCAGGATCACGTTATGGCTGGCGATGCGTAATGCGATCGGTACACGGCGATGGCGCAGTGCCCGGAAGATCAGCAGGAAGAAGTTATCGGTTTTTACTGGCGTGGGCCGGTTCACTTAAGCTCGGCTCTTTAGTCCGTGAAGTTGACGCGCAGTATAGCGACAGGCCCAAGACCGGCAAAGCGCTGGCTGTGCCCGATGGTCACTGAAAGTGGGTAGAATGCGGTTTTTTTCCACCTCGGGGGTGCGCTTTGCGCGAAATTGTCCTGATAAACATCACAGGTGAGGACCGTCCGGGTCTCACCGCAGCCATTACCGGTGTTCTGGCCCAGGGTGGTGTGAACATTCTCGACATCGGCCAGGCGGTGATCCACGACACTTTGTCGTTTGGCATCCTGGTGGAGATTCCGAGTACCGAGCAAGCGTCGTCGGTGCTCAAGGACATCCTGTTTACGGCCTACAAGCTCGATCAGCAGGTGCGTTTCACCCCGGTGTCCGAAGAGGATTACCGCCAGTGGGTCGCCGGTCAGGGCAAAAAACGCCATATCGTCACTCTGCTGACCCGCAAGGTGACGGCTGAGCAATTGCAACGCGTCAGCTCGATCACCGCTCAATACGGTTTGAACATCGACCATATCGACCGTCTGTCGGGGCGTATGCCGTTGGACACGCCGGCCGACCAGGGCAAGGGCTGCATCGAGTTTTCCGTACGCGGTGAGCCGGCGGACCCTCAGGCCTTGCGCGCTGAGTTTCTGAGCGTCGCCCAGGAACTGAACGTCGACATCGCCTTTCAGGAAGATTCGCTGTTTCGACGCAACCGCCGGCTGGCGGTGTTCGACATGGACTCCACGCTAATTGAAGCCGAAGTCATCGACGAACTGGCCAAGGCTGCTGGCGTGGGTGAGCAAGTCTCGGCCATTACCGAGCGTGCCATGTCCGGCGAGCTGGATTTCCGTGCTAGTTTCAAGGAGCGCCTGGCGTTGCTTAAAGGCCTGGACGTCAGCGTGCTGGACTCCATCGGTGCGTCGCTGCGCCTGACCGAAGGTGCCGAAACTCTGTTCGCCGAACTCAAACGCCTGGGCTACAAGACCGCCATCCTGTCGGGTGGCTTCACCTACTTCGCCAAGCAATTGCAGGCCAAGCTGGGCATCGACTACGTGTTCGCCAACGAGCTGGAAGTGGTGGACGGCAAGGTGACTGGCGTGGCGGTGGAGCCGATTGTCGACGCCCAGCGTAAAGCCGATCTGCTGCGGGAGTTGGCACACAAGGAAGGTTTGCGTCTGGAGCAGACCATTGCGGTCGGTGACGGCGCCAATGACTTGCCGATGCTGGCGATTGCCGGGTTGGGCGTGGCGTTTCGTGCTAAACCACTAGTCAAGCAATCGGCCAAGCAGGCGATTTCGACGTTGGGGCTGGATGGAGTGTTGTACCTGTTGGGCTTCCGTGACCGCGACGGTCAGCTCTAGCCCCGCAAAACAACTGTAGGAGCGAGGGGTATCTAGTCCTTGCTCGCTCCTACAAGTAGTGCGTCGATCAGGCCTTTGGTAAGCCCATGCCTTGACCCATCTGCACCGGCGAACCCGCCAGCAATTCTTCCGACCATTTCACCTGATCCGGCCCAAACAGCACGATGGCGGTCGAACCCAGCTTGAAGCGTCCCAGTTCTGCACCTTTTTCCAGATAAATCGGTGCGCGTGCCGCTTCGTCGTAACGCACGGTTTTCAGCTCACGTTTCGGCGGCGTGACCAGCCCGGCCCAGACTGTTTCAATCGACGCCACAATCATCGCGCCTACCAGAACCACGGCCATCGGGCCGCGTTCGGTGTCGAATATGCAGGCAACACGCTCGTTACGGGCAAACAGTTCCGGCACATTTTCTGCCGTGGTTTGGTTCACCGAGAAGATTCGGCCCGGGATGTAGACCATTTCCCGTAGGGTGCCGGCCAATGGCATGTGCACCCGGTGGTAGTCCTTCGGCGACAGATAAACAGTGGCGAAGTCGCCGCCCATGAACGGCGCGGCTACAGCGGCATCACCCCCGAGCAATTCCAGTACGCTGAAACTGTGGCCCTTGGCCTGGAACACCCGGCCGTGCTCAATCGGGCCGAGTTGGCTGACCGCACCATCGGCCGGGCTCAGTACCGCGCCCGGGGTTTGATCCAGTGGGCGTGCGCCGTCTTTCAAGGCGCGGGTGAAGAAGGCATTGAAGTGCTCGTAAGCGGTCACGTCCTCCACCAAGGCCTGGGACATATCCACTTGATAGCGCTTGGCGAACCAGGTGGTGAAGGCATTCTTGAACCAGCGCACGCGGCATTCGGCAATGCAGCCGGCCAGCCGTGACAGCAGGTGGTGGGGCAGCAGGTACTGGCTGAGGATAAACAAACGCTTTTTCATTAACTGTCCTTAAAATCTTAAATCTCAACGGGGGTGTCGGGGTGGTTGCCCCATTCGCCCCAGGAACCGGCATAACCTTTGACTCGCGGATAACCGAGCGCCTTGGCCACCAGATAGGTGAAGCCAGAACGGTGGTGAGTCTGGCAGTGGGTGATGATTTCTTTGTCGCGGGTAAGTCCGAGGTCTTCGAGGATCTGCGGCATGTCGCGACGGATGCGCAGGTTGCGCGCCTTGTCCATGCCAGCGGTCCATTCGAAGTTCACCGCGCCGGGGATGTGCCCGGCCTTGGCGGCGAGGACTTTCTCTCCCGAATACTCCAGCGGGCCACGGGCATCCCAGATGCCCAGGTCGGCGGAGCCCAGACGACTTTGCAAGTATTCGCGGGTGGCGGTGGGCTCGTCGTGCAGCGTCAGGCTGACCGGGCCGCCGGCACTGGCCAGCACGTTGGTGGAAACAGGCTGTTTTTCATCCAGCCACGCCAGCAGGCCGCCGTCGAGGTAGTGATACTTCTTGTGGCCGATAACATCGAGCAGCCAGATAAAACGCCCGGCCCAGCCGCCGCCTTCGTCGTCATAGACCACGTAGGTGGCGCCCGGCGTATGGCCCAGTTCACCGAACAGCGTTTCCAGGGAGGCTTTGGCTGGCAGCAAGCCTGGAGCAGGCAGTTGGCCCAGTTGGGTGCGTTTGGGATCGACGAATCGTGCGCCGGGGATATGCCCGGTGGCGTAGCGTTCGGCGCTGGTGAGGTCCACCAGAATCAGGGTTTCTGCGTCGAGGCGACCGAGCAGGTCGCTGGGCTCGATCACCAGCGGCAAGCCAGAGAAGTCAGGCATGTGAGGTCTCCTGGGCACAAGTTTAGGGCTGTAAAGGAGGGCGATTGTAGCGCAAGCATCAAGCGCTGCGGTTGGTAAAGCTGTGCAGGGCCTTCTCAATGCATTGAGCGGTTTTGCCGAAGGCTTGTACGGTGGTTTCCGAGAACGGCCCGCCGCCCTGGTCGGCAATCATCAGCATCGCCACCCGTCCATTGCAACTCAGGGAGCGCAACAGCAGGTGCTCGCCGATAAACAGGCGGCGCAACGAGGCGGGTAGCAGTGCCGAGAACTGTACATGGTTGTCGGGCGTCAGGCGCACCTGGGCGGACTTCTCCAGCAAGCGCTGCAACAGCGTGCTTTGCGCGACGTCCAGGCTCATGTGGGCAGCGTCCTTGGGCAGGCCGTCGACCTGATGCACGCGCAAGGTGCTCAAGGTACGGTCGGCCATCAACAGCATGACCCGTTGCATGCCGCTGGCCACCAGGGCCTCCTTGGCGCAGGTGGTCAGGTGCATGGCGTTGGCAAAACGATTCGGCTCCACCAGCAATTCGCTGCAGTGTTTGCGCCAAACAGCCAGGGCTTCGGCGGTCGGCGGCGGTGCCGGCAGCAGGCCGCGATGGACCCGTTGCACGTTCCACGGCCAGATCAGCGCAAGTGCCGGGTGCCAAAGATCGGCCGCCAGCGTATTGCGGGCGCTGATCACTGCTTGTTGGTGAACCTGCTGCTGTACCTCGCCCAAGGGGTGTTGCAGGTACAGCGCGGTCAAGTATTGCCAGCGCCGGGTGTGCGGGCAACTCCAGGACTCTTGCGCTGCCAGGGCCATGCCGTTGGCCAGCAGCACGGTGTTGGCCGGCTGGTTCAGCCAGCGCCGCAGCGCCGGATCGTCATCGAGCTGTTGCTGTTGACGCAGCGGATCTTCATTGCGGGCGATGCGCAGCGCCTTGATCAGTAGGCGACGTTCATTCTGCAACAAGTGATAGCCCTGGGAGACCCAGATCGGCAGGCGCCAGGCCTCGGTCAGTCCCAGGCACAAATCCAGCAGGCGTACGCCAAACAACTCCTGCTCGACCTTGCGTGCCGATTGGCCTTTGTGGATCACTCGTAGTTCCCACTCCTCCAGCAGCTTGGGATAGGCAATCGCCATTGGCCACAGCGGCGAAAGAAACAACAGGCTGCCCCAATGGATGTCTTGCCATAGCCGTGCCAGGCGACTGGCAAACAGGCCGCTGGCTTGTTGCGAGGCGTGCTGGCTGACCAGTTGCAGTTGGCGCAGCGCCACGGGGATTTCATTGAGGGGGACTGAAGGCAGGCGGGCGAGCAGTTCTTCGGTGCGTTTTAAACCGAGGCGGTTGATCGCCACCTCAAGGTTTTCCGCAGGCTCTGCAAGGCTGCCGTGAGCATGGTTGTTGGCTTCGCGCATCATACTGAGCACCAGCGCGGGGCTGTTTTGCATCAGATCTGCAATATCTCGCAACGATCGGCGGTTGTCGCCGATGGCTTTGCATACCGCGTCATAGCTGGCTTGTGGGACGGGCAGCAGAACCTCATCCAGGCGCTTTATCCAGCCAGAAATGGTGTTGGGTCTTGAGGTTGGGACTGTCGTTTCATTTGCCATGATTGGGGCGCGATCATCACTTGCGGTCAACACGCCCAGAGCGGGCCGAACTGGCTTTTCGCCTTAACGGGCTATAGTCTGGCGCAGTTTTGCCGATAAGTAGAAGAAGAGTTTTTAGATCTTCTGAATATGTCCATGAACCCGACGGCGCAAGTACTCATCCCCTATGGCTAAAATTATCGGCATCATCGTCGTCATCGCGAGCGTGCTCGGCGGATACGTCCTGTCCCACGGTAAAATTGCGGCGCTGATCCAGCCTTTCGAAGTGCTGATCATCGGTGGTGCGGCGTTTGGTGCATTCCTGCAGGCCAACCCTGGCTACATGACCATGCACGTGATCAAGAAGTCGTTGGGCATGTTCAGCTCGCGCTTCTCCCACACCTTCTACCTGGAAGTGCTGGGCCTGGTCTACGAGATCCTCAACAAGAGCCGCCGCGAAGGCATGATGGCCATTGAGGGCGACATCGAGGACGCGGCAGCGAGCCCGATTTTCGCCAAGTACCCGGCCGTACTCAAGGATGAGCGTATGACCGCCTACATCTGCGATTACCTGCGCATCATGTCCTCCGGCAACATGGCCCCCCATGAGCTGGAAGGCCTGTTCGACATGGAGTTGTTCAGCTTGAAGGAAGAGCTTGAGCACCCCTCCCATGCGGTGACTGGCATCGCCGACGGCATGCCCGGTTTCGGTATTGTGGCAGCGGTACTCGGGATCGTGGTGACCATGGCCTCCCTCGGCGAGGGCGACCAGGCGGCCATCGGCATGCACGTAGGTGCGGCCCTGGTCGGTACCTTCTTCGGTATTCTCGCCGCCTACGGTTTCTTTGGTCCGCTGGCCACCTCCCTGGCCCATGACGCCAAGGAAGAGATCAATCTTTACGAGGCGATCAAGGCTTCCCTGGTGGCTTCGGCCTCCGGCATGCCGCCGTCACTGGCAGTGGAATTCGGCCGCAAAGTGCTCTATCCCAAGCACCGTCCGAGCTTTGCCGAGCTGGAACAAGCGGTTCGCGGTCGCTAAGTCATGGAAAACAACCAGCCGATCATCATCAAGCGCGTCAAGCGCTTCGCTGCCGGGCACCACGGCGGCGCCTGGAAAATCGCCTTCGCTGACTTTGCCACGGCAATGATGGCGTTCTTCCTGGTGCTGTGGCTGATGTCCACTGCCACGCCGGAACAGAAGATCGCCATCGCTGGTTACTTCAAGGACCCCATCGGGTTTTCCGAGAGCGGCACACCTTTTGTGATCGACCTGGGCGGCTCGCCGCAACTGGCGCCCGAGCGCACTATCAACCCGGAAGTGAAGACCGAGTCGCCCCAGGAAAATATTCCCATCGAGCGTGAAACCGTCGAAAGTATGGCCGAACAGGTCGAGCAGGAACGCCTGGAATTGCTCCTGCAAGAACTGCAGAACAAGGTCGATGAGAATCCGCAACTGCAAAAATTCAAGGACCAGATCCTGTTCCAGATCACTCCGGATGGCTTGCGCATCCAGATCATGGACGCCGCGAATCGGCCGATGTTTGACTCAGGCAGTGCGCGCTTGAAGCCGTATTTCGAAGATATTCTGCTGGCCATGGCCGACACCATCAAAGCGGTGCCGAATAAGATCAGCGTCAGTGGTCATACCGATGCCAAACCTTATTCGGGCCTGGGTGACTTTGGTAACTGGGAGTTGTCGGCCAACCGTGCCAACGCTGCACGTCGTGCCTTGATCGCGGGTAGCTACCCGGACGCGCAAGTGGCACGGGTAGTGGGTTTTGCTTCCTCGGCACTGTTTGATGCCAAGGACCCGTTCAACCCGGTCAACCGCCGAATCGATATCGTCGTGCTGACCAAAAAGGCCCAGCGTGCGATTGAAGGTGAGCAAAGTGCGCCTCAACCGGCGGTGCCGACTCAAGGTGAGGGTGCGCCAGGGGAAGTGCCGGTGGACCCGAATGCACTGCCACCAGAACAGCAGCCATTACCGGCCCATGAGTTGCGGCAGAAGCTGAACCTGTTTGATGACGGTGGGGTGAAAGACCCGACTCAGCCGGCTACGGGGTCATAAGCAGGGCGCAATTGTGGCGAGGGGGCAAGCCCCTCACCACAATGTTGCATCGACCAGTCAGTAACTGGTTTCGGGCAAGCTGGCGATGATCGAGCGATAGCTGTTCATCCGCTGCTGTTGCACGCGACCGTCTTCCAGGGCCTTGAGCAGAGCGCAGCCCGGCTCGCGGTCGTGCTTGCAGTCGCGAAAGCGGCAGGTGCCGATCAAGTCGTTGAACTCGATAAAGCCCGCTTCGACATCGGCGCGGCTGACGTGGCCCAGGCCGAATTCACGAATCCCTGGGGAGTCGATCAGCTCACCGCCACCTGGGAAGTGGAACAACCGCGCGGTGGTGGTGGTGTGAGTACCCTGGCCGGACAGCTCCGACAGCGGGCCGACACGGGCTTCGACTTCCGGCAGCAGGCTGTTGACCAGCGACGACTTGCCGACGCCCGACTGGCCGACGAACACACTGATGCGCCCGTCCAACTGCTCCTGGAGCAACTCCATGCCGTTGCCGTGATGGGCCGAGACTTCCAACACCGGGTAACCCAGGGTGCGGTAGACCGCCAGCAACGCATTGAGCGCCGGGGCGTTCTGCTCGTCGATCAGGTCGAATTTGTTCAGCAGCAGCAACGGCCGAATGCCCGCATGTTCGGCGGCTACCAGGTAGCGGTCGATCAGGTTGGCATGGGGCTCGGGCAGTGGCGCGAAGACAATGACGATCATGTCGACGTTAGCCGCCACCGGCTTGAGCTGGCCACGGCTGTCCGGGCGGCGCAGTTCGGTGGTGCGCGGCAGTTGCGCCACGATCACACCGATGCCTTGGTTGCCGGCACGCCAGACCACTTGGTCGCCGGTCACCAACGCCGGCAGGTTGGCGCGCAAGTGGCAACGGAACACATTGCCAGCTTGTTCGCCGTCCTGGGCCTCGACCTCGACCTGCACACCGAAGTGCGCGATCACCAGGCCCGTTTGCTCGGGGCCAAGGTCGCCACCCTCAAGCGCTTCCACGGCGGAGGATTCACGTTTGGCGGCGCGGGCAGCGCGTTCACCCTGAATCTTTTCGATGCGCCAGTTTTGGCGACGGTTGAGCTGGCGTTTGGCCATTGGTGTTCCGTGTCGATAATGCAAAGGTTAGGTAAAACGGTCGCGAGTCTAGCATGCCTCGCCTGCTAAACTGCGCAGCTACGCCAAGGTGCCAAGGAACCAAGACATGCAAAACCCACAGAACCTGATTTGGATCGATCTGGAAATGACCGGTCTGAACCCTGACACCGACGTCATCATTGAGATGGCGACCATCGTCACGGACAGCAACCTCAATACCTTGGCTGAAGGCCCGGTGATCGCCATCCACCACAGCGACGAAGTCCTCGCCACGATGGATGAGTGGAACACCCGCACCCACGGCGGCACGGGCCTGACCCAGCGAGTGCGCGAGAGCCGTATCAGCATGGCCGAGGCCGAAGCGCAAACCATCACCTTTCTGGAAAAATGGGTGCCCAAGGGCAAGTCGCCGATCTGCGGTAATAGCATTTGTCAGGACCGACGTTTTCTTTATACCCACATGAAGGCGCTGGAAAACTACTTTCACTACCGCAACCTGGATGTGTCGACCTTGAAAGAGCTGGCGGCGCGCTGGGCGCCGGAGGTGAAGGACAGCTTCCACAAAGGCAGCACCCACCTGGCGCTGGATGATATTCGCGAGTCGATTGCCGAGCTGCAGCATTACCGCAAGCATTTCATCAAGTTCTGATTTGGGCGGGTGAGCTGTTGTGGCGAGGTGGCTTGCCCTCGTTGGGCTGCGAAGCGGCCCTGAAGCCTGACATCCCGGTCTACCTGAAAAACCTCGATGCCTTTATATATAAAGGGGCTGCTTCGCACCCCAACGGGGGCAAGCCCCCTCGCCACAATTTGTAAGGATCGCCCTCATGCTGCTGATGCTCTATCTCATCGCCATCACCGCTGAAGCCATGACCGGCGCGTTGTCTGCCGGTCGGCGTGGCATGGATTGGTTTGGCGTGGTATTGATCGCCTGCGTGACGGCGCTCGGCGGTGGTTCGGTGCGCGACGTGTTGCTTGGCCACTACCCACTGACCTGGGTCAAGCACCCGGAATACCTGGTGCTGACCTCTGCCGCCGCCCTGGTGACGATCTTCATTGCCCCGCTGATGCGCCACCTGCGCTCGCTGTTCCTGGCGCTGGATGCCGTGGGGCTGGTGGCGTTCACCCTTATCGGCTGCATGACCGCCCTGGAAATGGGCCACGGTATGTTGGTGGCGTCGGTCAGCGGTGTGATCACTGGCGTATTCGGCGGCATCCTGCGGGATATCTTCTGCAACGACATCCCGCTGATTTTCCGGCGGGAGTTGTATGCCAGCGTGTCGTTCCTCGCAGCCTGGTGCTACATGCTGTGCATCTACCTGCAACTGCCCAGTGAACAAGCGATCCTGCTGACCCTGTTCAGTGGCTTTCTATTGCGCCTGCTGGCGATCCGTTTTCGCTGGGAAATGCCCAAGTTCGTCTACAGCGACGAACATTGACGCTCGGCGTGTTGCTTCAGCGCCCACTCCACATGTTCGCGCACCAACTCCGAAGGGTATTCTCGGCGCGCCTTCAAGGCTTCCAACACCGGAATGCTAGAAGGCGCGTTGCCCAGGCCCACGGCCAGATTGCGCAGCCAACGCTCATAACCGGCGCGGCGAAGGGGTGAACCTTCGGTGTTGCTGAGAAATTTATCCTCATCCCACATGAATAGTTCGGCCAGTTCTGCGTTATCCAGATTGTGCCGAGGCTTGAAATCGCCTTCGGCTGTGGATCGTGCGAAACGATTCCACGGGCAAACGATCTGACAGTCATCGCAGCCAAACACCCGGTTGCCGATCAAGGGGCGCAGGTCTTCGGGGATCGCGGTTTTCAGTTCGATGGTCAGGTAGGAAATACAGCGCCGGGCGTCCAGCACGTATGGCCCGACGAAGGCATTGGTAGGGCAGATGTCCAGGCAGGCGGTGCAGCGACCACAGTGTTCGGTGGCGTGGGGTGGGTCGACCGGCAATGGCAGGTCGACAAACAGTTCGCTCAAGAAGAAGTAACTGCCGGCCTTGCGATTGAGCACCAAGGTGTTTTTGCCGATCCAGCCCAGCCCGGCTTGTTCAGCAATGGCTTTTTCCAGCACCGGGGCGCTGTCGACAAAGGCGCGAAAGCCGAACGGGCCGATCTGCGCCTGAATCCTGTCCGCCAGTTGCTGGACGCGTTTGCGGATCAGCTTGTGGTAGTCGCGGCCCAGGGCGTAGCGGGAGACATAGGCTTTTTCAGGTTGGGCCAGTAGATGCGCCATGTGGGTGTCGCCGGGCAGGTAATCCATGCGCAGGGACACCACGCGCAAGGTGCCGGGCACCAGCTCTTCGGGGTGGGAGCGCTTGCTGCCATGGGCGCCCATGTAGTCCATCTCGCCGTGGTAGCCGGCGTCGAGCCAGCGTTGCAGGTGCTGCTCTGCCTCGGCCAGGTCCAGGCCGCTGATGCCAACTTGTTGAAAGCCAAGCTCCTGGCCCCAGTCTTTGATCGATTGGGCGAGGGCGGGCAGATCGGAAGTAATAGCAGGCATGAACAAGAGAAACCGCAGGTTAGATGCGTATAATTCTGCCAGACATCGGAGCTTGAAGACGCATGCCTCAGACAAAACACCCAATAACCGACGTTCAGCACCTGTTGCCCGGCCAATTGCCGCAACTGCCTGCTCGTTCCCAGGATGCCCATAAAGGCCAGTTTGGCCATGTATTGCTGATGGGTGGCGACCGTGGTTTTGGCGGCGCCGTACTGCTCAGCGCCGAAAGCGCCCTGCGCAGCGGTGCTGGCATGGTGTCCCTGGCGACCCGCAGCGAGCACGTCTCGGCGGCCCTGGCGCGTTTGCCGGAAGTCATGACCGTTGGTGTGCATTCCGCCAATCAATTGATGGGCTTGCTGGAAAAAATTTCAGTGATCGTCATCGGCCCGGGTTTGGGCGAAGCGTCTTGGGGCAAAAGCCTGCTGTCGGTGGCCGCCAATGCCAAGCAGCCGCAAGTGTGGGACGCCGATGCGCTGAACCTGCTGGCGGCAGGCAGCGTCAGCCTGCCAGCCAACTGCGTGATAACGCCGCATCCCGGTGAAGCCGCGAGGCTGATGGGGATTTCGACAGTCGAGGTTCAGGCAGATCGTCTTAAAGTTGCGCGCGGATTGAGCCAAAAATTCAAGACGGTGGCGATCCTCAAGGGCGCAGGCAGTTTGATCGCCAGTCCGGACGGACGGGTGTCGCAATGTGATCAGGGCCATCCGGCCATGGCCACCGCAGGTCTTGGCGATGTCCTGGCCGGTCTGGTGGGTGCATTGCTGGCCCAGGGTATGCCAGCGTTTGAGGCGGCCAGCCTGGCCGTCTGGTTGCACGCCACGGCGGGAGATCGCCAAGGCACCTTTGGTCGCGGGCTGGCTGCCAGTGATTTGATTCCCGCCATTCGTCAGTTGCTGGAGGAGCAGTCACCGTGTCTGAAGTAACCCTGTATCTGGCCGATGAAGAGGCCATGGTCGCGTTTGGCAAGCGGATTGCCGTTGTCACGAAGGGCTCGGGGCTGATTTTTCTGGAAGGCGACCTGGGGGCGGGGAAGACCACTTTGTCGCGGGGCATCATTCGCGGGCTGGGGCATGAAGGAGCAGTGAAGAGTCCTACTTTTACCCTGGTGGAACCTTACGAAATCGGCGATGTGCGAGCGTTCCATTTCGACCTCTATCGTTTGGTTGATCCTGAGGAGTTGGAGTACATGGGCATTCGCGATTACTTCGATGAAGACGCCTTGTGCCTGATCGAATGGCCAGATAAAGGCACAGGCTTTTTGCCAAAGCCTGACCTGACCATTACCATTACCCCGCATGAGCATGGACGTCAGCTGAAGTTGTTGTCCCAGAGCGTGCGCAGTGAGTCGTGGTGCGCCGCCTTGGCATTGGAATTCAAATAATTAATGGGGTTAGGTATGCGCTTTCGCGCGTTGGTTACTGTCGTAGGGGTGTTGCTTGCGGCAATGACTGTCAATGCTCTGGCTGCTTCACAGGTGCGCAGTGTTCGCCTGTGGCGGGCACCGGATAACACGCGACTGGTATTTGATCTGTCTGGGCCGGTTCAGCACAGCGTCTTCACCCTGACGGCGCCTGACCGCCTGGTGATCGACATCAACGGTGCGACCCTGGCCGCGCCGTTGAAAGTGTCCACCGCCAATACCCCGATTACCGCCATGCGCTCGGCCCAACGCACGCCGACGGATTTGCGGGTGGTCATCGACCTGAAAAAGGCCGTCACCCCGAAAAGCTTCTCCCTGGCACCTAACGCTCAATACGGTAACCGACTGGTGGTCGACCTGTTCGACAACGCCGCCGATGCCGCGCCGCCGCCCGTGCCAACGCCGAGTGTCGCGACGGTGCCTGCGGTGCCGGCTTCTACGGCGCAACCCCAGGTCAAGCTGCCACCGATGCCACCGGCTCCGGCGGGCAAGCGTGACATCATCGTCGTCATCGATGCCGGTCACGGTGGCGAAGACCCTGGCGCCTCCGGCTCGCGCGGCCAGCGTGAGAAAGACGTGGTGCTGGCCATCGCCCGTGAACTGCAACGCCAGATCAACGGCATGAAAGGCTACCGCGCCGAGTTGACCCGCACCGGTGACTACTTCATTCCGTTGCGTGGTCGTACCGAAATCGCCCGCAAGAAGGGTGCTGACCTGTTTGTTTCGATCCATGCCGACGCCGCGCCCTCAAGTGCGGCCTTTGGTGCGTCAGTGTTCGCCCTGTCTGACCGTGGCGCTACCTCCGAAACCGCCCGCTGGCTGGCGGACAGTGAAAACCGTTCCGACTTGATCGGCGGCGCTGGCAACGTGTCCCTGGATGACAAGGACCGCATGCTCGCCGGTGTGTTGCTCGATTTGTCGATGACCGCCTCGCTGACGTCCAGCCTGAATGTCGGGCAGAAGGTATTGAGCAATATCGGCCGCGTCACGCCGTTGCACAAACAGCGGGTGGAGCAGGCCGGGTTCATGGTGCTCAAGTCGCCGGATATTCCGTCGATCCTGGTGGAAACCGGGTTTATTTCCAACGCCAACGAAGCCTCCAAGCTGTCGGCGGCCAGCCACCAGCAGGCGCTGGCACGCTCCATCAGCTCCGGAATTCGCCAGTTCTTCCAGCAGAATCCGCCACCGGGAAGCTACGTCGCCTGGTTACGTGATTCCGGGAAAATCGCCCAAGGGCCTCGCGACCATCGTGTACAGCCCGGCGACACTGTAGCGATGCTGGCGGTGCGTTTTCAGGTTTCGGCCGCGACGTTGCGTAGCGCCAACAACCTGAAAAGCGATGAATTGAAAATTGGCCAGATGTTGACCATCCCTGGCACTGAATTGGCGGCGCAGTAATGAGCGAATCGGTATTGAGCAACACCTCACGCATCGAATTGCTCAGCCCGCGCCTTGCCAACCAGATTGCTGCTGGCGAGGTGGTAGAACGGCCGGCTTCTGTGATCAAGGAGTTGCTGGAAAACAGCCTGGACTCCGGCGCCAAGCGTATCGACGTCGACGTCGAGCAGGGCGGCGTCAAGCTGCTGCGGGTACGTGACGATGGCAGTGGCATCTCCTCCGATGACCTGCCGCTGGCTCTGGCCCGTCACGCCACCAGCAAAATTCGCGACCTTGAAGACCTTGAACGGGTGATGAGCCTGGGCTTTCGCGGTGAGGCCCTGGCCTCTATCAGTTCCGTGGCCCGCCTGACCCTGACGTCCCGCACCCGTGGCGCCGAGCAAGCCTGGCAAGTGGAAACCGAGGGTCGCGACATGGCGCCTAGGGTCCAGCCGGCCGCCCACCCGGTGGGCACGTCGGTGGAAGTGCGCGACCTGTTCTTCAATACCCCGGCGCGTCGCAAATTTCTCAAGGCCGAAAAAACCGAATTCGATCACCTGCAAGAAGTCATCAAGCGCCTGGCCCTGGCTCGCTTCGATGTGGCCTTTCATCTGCGCCACAACGGCAAGACCATCCTCAGCCTGCACGAAGCCTGTGACGATGCGGCACGCGCTCGGCGTGTGGCGGCAGTTTGTGGCGCAGGCTTCCTGGAGCAGGCGCTGCCCATTGAGGTGGAGCGTAATGGCTTGCACCTGTGGGGCTGGGTCGGTTTGCCGACCTTCTCCCGTAGCCAGGCGGATTTGCAGTATTTCTACGTGAACGGCCGTGCGGTGCGCGACAAACTGGTGGCCCACGCGGTGCGCCAGGCTTATCGCGACGTGCTGTTCAACGGTCGGCATCCGACCTTTGTGCTGTTTTTTGAGGTCGATCCTTCTGTGGTCGACGTCAACGTGCACCCGACCAAACACGAAGTGCGCTTCCGTGATGGGCGCATGGTCCACGATTTCCTCTACGGCACCTTGCACCGTGCCTTGGGCGATGTACGTCCGGACGATCACCAGTCGGCGCCGATTGCCACGGCCATGGTTCGCCCGACGGGGCCGGAAGCCGGTGAGTTCGGCCCCCAGGGCGAAATGCGCCTGGCTGCCAACCTGCTGGAACAGCCGCAAACCCAGCCGAGCTACGCCGCGCCGGGGTCGGGTGCTGGCGCCGGATATCAGTATCAATACACGCCCCGGCCGCAATTGGCGGTGCCTGTGGCTGAAGCCCAGGCAGCCTATCGCGAGTTCTTCGCGCCGCTGCCCGAAGCGGGAGCGGCGGCGTTGCCGGAAGGTCAGGGTGATGTCCCGCCTTTGGGTTACGCTCTGGCCCAGCTCAAGGGTATCTACATTCTTGCGGAAAACGCCCACGGCCTGGTACTGGTGGACATGCACGCCGCCCACGAGCGGATCATGTACGAGCGCCTGAAAATCGCCATGGCCAGCGAAGGCCTGAGCGGCCAGCCGCTGCTGGTGCCGGAATCCCTGGCGGTCAGCCAGCGCGAAGCCGATTGTGCCGAAGAGCACGTCAGCGTGTTTCAGAAGCTGGGTTTTGAACTGCAGCGCCTCGGCCCGGAAACCCTGGCGATCCGGCAAATCCCGGCGCTGCTCAAGCAGGCCGAAGCTAACCGGCTGGTGGCTGACGTGCTGGCAGACCTGATGGAGTACGGCACCAGCGATCGTATCCAGGCGCACATCAACGAACTGCTCGGCACCATGGCCTGTCACGGCGCGATCCGCGCCAATCGGCGCCTGGCCCTGCCGGAAATGAACGGTTTGCTGCGGGACATGGAAAACACCGAACGCAGCGGCCAATGCAACCATGGCCGACCGACCTGGACCCAGATGGGGCTAGACGATCTGGACAAACTGTTCTTGCGTGGTCGTTGATGAGCGCTCTTCCTCCCGCCATCTTCCTGATGGGCCCGACGGCCGCCGGCAAGACCGACTTGGCCATCGAGCTGACCAAAGTCCTGCCCTGCGAGCTGATCAGCGTCGACTCCGCCCTGGTTTACCGGGGAATGGATATCGGCACTGCCAAGCCTTCGAAAGAGTTGCTGGCCCTGCATCCCCACCGGTTGATCGACATCATTGACCCGTCTGAGAGCTACTCGGCGGCTGATTTTCGCACTGACGCCCTGGTTGCCATGGCCGAAATTACCGCGCGGGGCAATATTCCGCTGCTGGTGGGCGGCACGATGCTCTACTACAAGGCTTTGCAGGAAGGTCTGGCTGATATGCCCCCAGCCGATCCCCAGGTGCGCGCCGAGCTTGAAGAAGAGGCTGTGCGCCTTGGCTGGCAAGCCCTGCATGACCAACTGGCGGCAGTTGATCCGGTGTCTGCAGCGCGGATTCATCCCAATGACCCTCAGCGCCTTTCACGAGCTCTGGAAGTCTGGCGGGTCAGCGGGCAGACCATGACCGCCCACAGACTGAGACAATCTGCGCAAAGTACTGATGCAGGCGCTTCGGGGCAGCCACAATTACCCTATACTGTCGCAAATCTGGGCATCGCTCCGGCTAATCGTCAGGTTCTGCATGAGCGAATTGCACAAAGATTCACAATTATGTTGGAACAGGGGTTCGTGGAGGAGGTCGTAGCATTGCGTTCAAGAGGTGATCTGCATCCAGGATTGCCTTCGATACGTGCTGTAGGCTACCGCCAAGTCTGGGATCATCTGGATGGCAAGCTGACGTCAGCCGAAATGCAGGAGCGAGGCATCATTGCCACGCGCCAGTTGGCAAAGCGCCAGTTCACTTGGCTGCGCAGTTGGACTGAGTTGCATTGGCTGGACAGTCTGGATTGCGACAATCTGTCACGCGCCTTGAAATACTTGGGAACGGTCTCCATATTGAGCTGAGTCCTTGCAATTGCCGTCTATCCTTGGGGGTGTGACGGCTACGAGCTATCTATTTTCCGATTTTTTATTATTGATCCTTAAAGGAGTGCGGCACATGTCAAAAGGGCATTCGCTACAAGACCCTTACTTGAATACTTTACGTAAAGAGAAAGTTGGGGTTTCCATCTATCTGGTCAACGGTATCAAGCTGCAAGGGACGATCGAGTCTTTCGACCAGTTCGTCATCCTGCTGAAAAATACCGTTAGCCAAATGGTTTACAAGCACGCTATCTCAACAGTAGTGCCGGTTCGTCCAATTCGTCTGCCTAGCGCAACCGAAACCGAACTGGGTGACGCTGAGCCAGGTAACGCCTGATAGGAGTCTCCTTTGTTCTTTGAGCGCCACGGTGGTGGTGAGCGGGCAATCCTCGTTCACTTAGATGGTCAGGACCCTGAGGCGCGCGAAGATCCGCAGGAGTTTCAGGAGTTGGCAATTTCGGCTGGCGCCGAGACTGTCGCGTTTATTAACGTGCCGCGTCATCGTCCAACCGCCAAATACCTGATTGGCAGCGGCAAGGTCGAGGAATTGCGCGACCTGGTCAAAGCCGAACAGGTAGATCTGGTTATTTTCAATCACACCCTTACGCCCAGTCAGGAACGTAACCTCGAACGTGTTTTCGAGTGTCGCGTGATTGACCGCACGGGTCTGATTCTCGATATTTTCGCCCAACGCGCCCGTACCCATGAAGGCAAGCTCCAGGTCGAATTGGCCCAGCTTGAGCACATGAGTACCCGGCTGGTTCGCGGCTGGACTCACCTTGAACGCCAGAAAGGCGGTATTGGCCTGCGTGGCCCGGGTGAAACCCAGTTGGAGACCGACCGTCGTTTGCTGCGGGTTCGCCTGAAGCAGATCAAGGCTCGGCTTGAGAAGGTTCGCAGCCAGCGTGAGCAATCGCGTCGTGGCCGCAAGCGCGCCGATATCCCGACCGTTTCACTGGTGGGATACACCAACGCCGGCAAATCCACACTGTTCAATTCGGTGACGGAATCCGACGTTTACGCCGCTGACCAACTGTTCGCCACCCTCGACCCGACCCTGCGCCGTTTGGATATCGACGACCTGGGGCCGATCGTGCTGGCCGATACCGTAGGTTTCATTCGTCACTTGCCCCACAAGCTGGTCGAGGCGTTTCGAGCTACGCTCGAAGAGTCGAGCAACTCCGACCTGCTGTTGCATGTGATCGATGCTGCCGAACCTGACCGGATGTTGCAGATTGAACAAGTAATGCTGGTACTGGGCGAGATTGGGGCCCAGGACTTGCCGATCCTTGAGGTCTATAACAAACTCGATTTGCTTGAGGGCGTGGAGCCGCAAATCCAGCGTGACGAAGACGGCAGGCCCCAGCGGGTATGGCTTTCGGCGCGGGATGGCTGCGGGTTGGACTTGCTCAAACAGGCGGTTGCCGAGTTGCTGGGCAACGATTTGTTTGTTGGCACCTTGCGCTTGCCTCAGCGTTTTGCTCGACTGCGTGCACAGTTTTTCGAAATGGGCGCGGTCCAGAAAGAAGAACACGACGAAGAAGGTGTCAGTCTGCTGGCGGTTCGATTGCCACGGGCCGAGCTGAATCGGTTGGTTAGCCGTGAAGGCATACCGCCGATGGACTTTATCGAGCAACACACTTTGCAATAAAAGCCTGAGAAAGCGGTTGTGCCGCTGTAGCAGGCATTCTGTAGCATTGGTCGGCGCGCCGTGGGTGCGTCTTTGCTTTATCAGATGGAGATCGCTATGGCTTGGAATGAGCCGGGTGGCAACTCGAATAATCAGGATCCTTGGGGTGGTAAACGCCGCAATAATGGCGACCGCAAGGGGCCACCAGATCTCGACGAGGCCTTCCGAAAGCTGCAGGAAAGCCTGAATGGGTTGTTCGGTGGTGGAAAAAAACGTGGTGGTGACGAAGGTGGTCGTGCCGGTAAAGGGGGTGCTTATGGCATGCTCGGTATCGGCCTCGTCGTGCTGGCCGCCGCCTGGCTGTACAGCGCGGTATACGTAGTGGATGAGCAGGAGCAGGCCGTCGTGCTGCGCTTCGGCAAATACTACGAGACCGTCGGCCCCGGCCTGAACATCTACTTCCCGCCGATCGACAAGAAGTACATGGAAAACGTCACGCGTGAGCGTGCGTATACCAAGCAGGGCCAGATGCTCACCGAAGACGAGAACATCCTCGAAGTGCCGCTGACCGTGCAGTACAAGATCAGCAACCTGCAGGATTTCGTTCTGAACGTCGATCAGCCGGAAATCAGTCTGCAACAAGCGACCGAAAGCGCCCTGCGCCATGTGGTGGGTTCCACCGCGATGGATCAGGTGCTGACCGAAGGTCGTGAGTTGATGGCCAGCGAGATCAAGGAGCGCCTGCAACGGTTCCTCGATACGTATCGCACCGGTATCACCGTCACCCAGGTCAACATACAGAGCGCAGCCGCACCGCGTGAAGTGCAGGAAGCCTTCGATGATGTGATCCGCGCCCGTGAAGACGAGCAGCGTTCGCGCAACCAGGCTGAAACCTACGCCAACGGCGTGGTGCCGGAAGCCCGTGGTCAGGCCCAGCGCATCCTTGAAGATGCCAACGGTTACCGCGACGAAGTGGTCTCTCGCGCCAAGGGTGAGGCGGATCGCTTCACCAAACTGGTGGCCGAGTACCGCAAGGCACCGGAAGTCACCCGCGAGCGTCTGTACCTGGACACCATGCAGGAAGTCTTCACCAACACCAGCAAGGTTCTCGTGACCGGCAACAAGGGCGGGCAGAATAATCTGCTTTACCTGCCGCTGGACAAGATGATCGAAGGTGGTCGTAGCGGTACCAGTGCTCCGGCAACCGGTTCGACTGCCGCTGCCAACGAAGCGAGTGCCCGTGCGGCCGCTGACTTGCAGCAACAGCAAACACGTACCAGGGAGAGTCGTTGATGAGCAATAAATCGCTGACCGCCCTGATTGTGGGCGTCGTCGTGGTCATCGCTGCCTGGAACTGCTTCTATATCGTGGCTCAGACCGAGCGTGCGGTGTTGCTGCAATTCGGTCGCGTGGTCCAGGCAGATGTCCAGCCAGGCCTGCATGTGAAAGTCCCCTACGTCAACCAGGTGCGCAAGTTTGATGCGCGCCTGATGACGCTGGATGCACCGACACAGCGCTTCCTGACCCTGGAAAAGAAAGCCGTGATGGTTGACGCCTACGCCAAGTGGCGCGTCAAGGATGCCGAGCGCTTCTACACTGCGACTTCCGGCCTCAAGCAGATTGCCGACGAGCGTTTGTCGCGCCGTCTGGAATCGGGCCTGCGTGACCAGTTTGGTAAGCGCACCCTGCACGAGGTGGTATCCGGTGAGCGTGATGCGCTGATGGCGGATATCACGGCTTCGCTGAACAAGATGGCTGAAAAAGAGCTGGGCATCGAGGTTGTCGATGTTCGGGTCAAGGCCATTGATCTGCCGAAGGAAGTGAACCGCAGCGTGTTCGAGCGCATGAGCACTGAGCGTGAGCGTGAGGCTCGTGAGCACCGCGCCAAGGGTAACGAACTGGCTGAAGGTATCCGTGCGGATGCTGACCGTCAGCGTCGAGTGCTGTTGGCAGAAGCCTATCGCGAGTCTGAAGAGTCCCGTGGTGATGGTGATGCTCAAGCCGCGTCGATCTACGCCAAGGCTTATGGCCAGGACCAGGAGTTCTACGCGTTCTATCGCAGCCTGCGCGCCTACCGTGAAAGTTTCGCGAACAAAACCGACGTCATGGTTCTGGATCCGAGCAGCGACTTCTTCCGTTACCTGGAAAAGTCCAAGCCCTGATCCCACGTTGACTTGAAGGGCACTCCGTCGGGCTAAAATGCTTGGCGGGGTGATCCTTTGGGAAAACGGGTGTATGATGCGGCAGCCGGGAAATTCCCGGCTTTTTTGCGTCTGCATGTTTGATTGTCGTTTGTTGTATCGACACGACAGGTTTTTCGAGGAAGGTGCCCGACGAGGCCGATTGCTGGCCATTCGTCACGTTGTTCATGCGCGTGGTTTATGCAAATGGACCGGGCATTTTCTGCTTCACTCAAGGCTCGCCTGACGGCTTGCCGCCCGGATCATAGGGGAATGGCGTAATGGCAACGGTAGACCGCTGGCTGCTGCCAGATGGCATCGAAGAAGTACTGCCACCAGAAGCTGCGCGCATTGAAGTAGCGCGTCGCCAGGTGTTGGATCTGTTCCAGAGCTGGGGTTACGAGTTTGTCGTGACTCCCCATATCGAGTACCTGGAATCCCTGCTGACCGGCGCGGGCCAGGACCTGGATCTGCGCACCTTCAAGGTCATCGACCCGCAGTCGGGCCGGCAAATGGGCTTTCGCGCCGACATCACGCCGCAAGTAGCGCGCATCGATGCGCACACCCTGCGCCGTGAAGGGCCGAGCCGCCTGTGCTACGCCGGCAGCGTCCTGCATGCTCAGCCGCGTGCGTTGTCGTCTTCCCGTAGCCCGATACAGCTGGGCGCCGAGTTGTACGGTGATGCCAGCCCGAGCAGTGACGTGGAAGTTATCAGCCTGATGCTGGCGATGCTGCAACTGGCCGATGTGCCGGATGTCCACATGGACCTGGGTCATGTCGGTATCTACCGCGGCCTGTCCCGTGCGGCTGGTTTGTCCGGTGAAGTGGAGCAACAGTTGTTCGATGCCCTGCAGCGCAAGGCTATCGATGAAGTCATCGCCCTGACCGAGGCTGTACCCGCTGATCTGGCTGGCATGCTGCGTGCGCTGGTGGACCTGTGTGGTGGCCCTGAAGTGTTGGTTGCCGCCAAGGACCTTCTGGCGAACGCGCCGGCCCCTGTTTTGGCGGCCCTGGACGATGTGCTGGCGATTGCCGAGCGCCTGTCGGCGCGGTTCCCGCAGTTACCGCTGTATTTCGACCTGGGTGAGTTGCGCGGTTACCACTACCACACCGGTGTGGTGTTCGCGGTGTTTGTTCCGGGTGTTGGCCAGGCCATCGCCCAGGGTGGTCGTTATGACGACATTGGCGCCGACTTCGGTCGTGCCCGTCCAGCGACCGGTTTTTCCACCGATTTGAAAACCCTGGTGACCCTGGGGCGTGCTGAGGTCGAGTTACCGTCTGGCGGTATCTGGATGCCCGACAGTACGGATGCAGCACTCTGGCAGCAGGTTTGCCAGTTGCGCAGTGAGGGTCAGCGTGTCGTCCAGGCATTGCCTGGGCAGCCATTGGCCGCCGCCCGTGAAGTGGACTGCGACCGGCAATTGATTCTGCAGAACGGGCTTTGGCAAGTATCGCCACTGGCTTCTTGAGTTTTCCTGCCGGCCGCTGCCGGTACCAAGTTTGCGCGAATGAGGACAAGTGTTATGGGTAAGAATGTCGTAGTCCTGGGCACCCAATGGGGTGATGAGGGCAAAGGCAAGATCGTTGATCTGCTGACCGAACATGCTGCCGCCGTAGTGCGCTACCAAGGTGGCCACAACGCTGGTCACACCCTGGTCATCGATGGCGAAAAAACCGTCTTGCACCTGATTCCGTCGGGCGTATTGCGCGAAGGCGTGCAGTGCCTGATCGGCAACGGCGTGGTGGTTGCACCTGACGCCCTGCTGCGCGAGATCACCAAGCTGGAAGAGAAAGGCGTACCAGTGCGCGAGCGCCTGCGCATCAGCCCTTCCTGTCCGCTGATCCTGTCCTTCCACGTTGCGCTGGATCAGGCCCGTGAAAAGGCCCGTGGCGAGCTGAAGATCGGTACTACCGGTCGCGGCATCGGCCCGGCCTACGAAGACAAGGTTGCACGTCGTGGCCTGCGTGTTGGCGACCTGCTCAACATGCCGCGCTTTGAAGACAAACTGCGTGAACTGGTGGATTACCACAACTTCATGCTGGTTGGTTACTACAAAGAGCCCGCCATCGAATTTGAAAAGACCCTGGCTGAGTGCAAGGAATATGCTGAGCTGCTCAAGCCACTGATGCTGGATGTGACTGCCGAGCTGCACGACCTGCGTCGCGCTGGCAAAGACATCATGTTCGAAGGCGCCCAGGGTTCGTTGCTGGACATCGACCACGGCACCTACCCGTACGTAACCAGTTCCAACACCACCGCTGGCGGCGTTGCGACCGGTTCGGGCGTTGGCCCGATGTTCCTGGACTACATCCTCGGCATCACCAAGGCGTACACCACGCGTGTAGGTTCGGGTCCATTCCCGACTGAGCTATTCGACGAAGTCGGTGCGCACCTGGCTAAACAAGGTCACGAGTTTGGCGCGACTACTGGCCGCGCACGCCGTTGTGGCTGGTTTGACGCCGTTATCCTGCGTCGCGCTATTGATGTGAACAGCATCTCGGGCATTTGCCTGACCAAGCTAGACGTACTCGACGGCCTGGAAACCATCAACATCTGCATCGGCTACAAAGATGCGGAAGGTAAGGATGTTGCCCCAACTGACGCTGACAGCTACGTGGGCCTGCAGCCTGTGTACGAAGAAGTGCCGGGCTGGACTGAGTCGACCGTGGGTGCCAAGACTCTGGAAGAGCTGCCAGCCAACGCCCGTGCTTACATCAAGCGCGTTGAAGAGCTGATCGGCGCGCCGATTGACATTATTTCGACGGGCCCGGACCGCAACGAGACCATCGTTCTGCGTCATCCGTTCGCTTAATAAGCTGTTGATGTAAAAAGCAAAGGGTCCCTTCGGGGACCCTTTGTCGTTTCTGTCTTGCGTACGGCACGACCCTTGCTGTGTTTCTTTCTTTCGCGGTGCTATCAAATTAATGGCACCCGTGATGGAGGGATTCCCGATGTCTGCCGTTCTCTCATTGTTACAAAGCCGTCTGTTGCGGCCGGTGTTCGTTACCCTTGGTATCGCTCTTTTGGTGCAAGTGCTGGTGGCCGTCGCTCTGACTCGGAGCACAGTCACTGCCCTGGAAGCCGATTTGGGTAATCGCTTGGGGGTGGATAGCCAAAAACTCTCCTTTGAGTTGGCGCAAGCCGGGAAAGAGGTCACTTCCAGTCTGGACAGTCTGTCTTCCAGCACTCGTCAGCGTCTGACAGCCGGACTTTCGACCCGTCTGCAGGAAGAGCAGAAGCAGCTGCGTGCGACCCTGGAAAAAGACCTGAAGGACTCCGCCAATGACATGGCGCAGTTGCTGGCCTCGGTGGCGCCCCGCGCCATGTGGGACAGCGATGTGCCGACGCTGTCGGAGTTTGCCCGGCGCGCCCAGCGCAATCCCAATGTGCTGTTCGTGGTCTATGACGACGCTACCGGTCAACACCTGACTCGCTATCTGAACCGGGAAAACCCGATCAACAAGGCGTTGCTGGAAAAGGGTCGGGGCGACCGTGCCCTGGATAAAGTACTGGATGCGGCGAAGAACGATCCGTCGGTTTACTACCTTGAATCCTCCATCAGCCCCAACGGCGTGGAGATCGGTAAAGTCATCATGGGGGTTTCTACTGCATCGGTAGAAACCGACCTTGCAGCCCTGGATGCACGGTTTGCAGCGCTGATCGCCAGCAGTGATCAGTTGGTGGGTGACAGCCTCAAGGGTGCAGCGGCGGATAGCGCGGCAGCCATGGGGGCGCGGTTGCAGTCGGCGCAAGCGACCGCGACCCAAATGACCGCCAACACCACCGGCGCCGTGCAGGAGGCCGCTGGTACCTTGCGCTGGCGCATCGGTATGGGCTTAGCAGTGGTGGGGTTTGGCGTGCTGCTGTTGATTGCCGTCGTGCTTGGGCGTCGGGTGGTCAATCGCCTGAAGTTGCTGATCGCCGCTATGGACGATTTGGCGGCGGGCGAGGGCGATCTGACCAAGCGTGTACAAATCAGCAGCAAGGACGAAATTGGCGACATGGCCGCGGCCGTCAATCGCTTTGTCGATAAGTTGCAGCCTATCGTCCGTGAGGCGGGCGATGTGGCCCAGCGTACCGGCGTGGAAATCGGCGCGATGACCTTGCGTAACGCTGGCGCCGATGCGGCCGCCGGCTTGCAGCGCGATGAAGTGGCCGAAAGCCTGCGAGCGTTGTCGCAAATGGCTGATGAGGCCCAGGCGGAAAGCCATGCCATGCAGGCGGCTTTGCAGCAGGTGGTGGATATTCGCCAGGCTACCGACGAAAACTCCCGCACTTCGGCCGAGGTCGGCAGCCTGATCGAGGCGTTGGCGGGGCAGGTTGAAACTGGCGCCAAGGTCATCGAACGCCTGGCACAGCAGAGCGAGCAGATTGAAGTGGTGTTGACGGTGATCCACGGGATTGCCGAGCAGACCAACCTACTGGCGCTGAACGCGGCTATCGAGGCGGCGCGTGCCGGCGAGACCGGTCGTGGCTTTGCGGTGGTGGCAGATGAGGTGCGGGCCCTGGCCAGTAAGACGCAAAGCTCCACCGGTGATATTCAGGCTCATATCGTTGCGTTGCAGCAGGGCGCTCGTGAGGCCGTGGCAACCATCGGCAAGGCCGGGCGCCAGGCCAGCGAAGGTTTGCTGGTGCTGCGCGACAGCGTGCGCTTGCAGCAGTCGGTGCAGGCCTCGGTGGAGCAGGTGCATGCGGCGATTGGCCTGGCGACTCGGGCGGCGGAGCATCAGGCGCAAGGGGCTCATGCCGTGCGTGGGCGGGTTGAGATCATTCATGCCCAGGCCGAACGGGCGGCCCAGGCAGTGGTGGAGACCACCGCTAGCGGCAAGGTGCTGGATGGGCTAGCTGCGCAGTTGAAGGCGAGCCTGGGGCAGTTCAGGGCTTGAGGTGTTGTGGTGAGGGAGTGAAGCTCCCTCATTTCACCGGCTCAAATACATCCGCGTTGTAAGCAGGTAAACCGGCAACCCCGACACTAGAATCAACAGCGCCGCATAAGGCGCCGCCGCTGCGAACTCGACATTTGAGGTGTGCGCCCACACGGCCGTTGCCAGAGTATTCAGCCCGGTGGGGCTGAGCAGCAACGTCGCCGTCAATTCCTTCATGGCATCCAGAAATACCAGCGCAAACGCCGCCCCCAGTGCCGGGAAGATAATCGGTAGGGTCACCCGACAAAACGCACTGAACGACGACGCGCCCAGCGTGCGCGCGGCTTCTTCCAATTGCGGTGCGGCCTTGTTCAGCGCCGTGCGGATCGGCGCCTGGGCCAGCGGCAGAAACAGCAGTGCATAGGCAATCAGCAATAGCGCCGAGGTCTGATACAGCGCCGGCACATAATGCAGGGCGAAATACACCAGCGTCAGCGCAATCACCAAGCCGGGCAGCGCATGCAGTAAATACGGCAAGCGTTCGGCCCACATCGCCAACTGGCCCTTGTGGCGCACCACCAGCAACCCGACCGGTACCGCCAGTGCCAGGCACAGGGCAGCGCCGCCGAGGGACAGCGCCAGGGAGGAGAGCAGGGCTTCGCTGATCGCGGCCACCGGAAAGGCCGCCGAAGAGCCAACGGCCAGCCAGTAGCCGAGCATGCCCAAGGGAATGCCGCTGCCTATGATCGCCAGCAGCAGGCAATACAGTTGTCCCGGCGTCGTCCATTTGCCGAGATGTACCTGTTCGGCATGTCGCGCGGCGCCTTGACCGGTGCGCACGTGTCGGCCTTTACCGCGTACCCGCAGCTCAAGCCACAGTAGCGTCAGGCACATTACCAATAGCACCGCTGACAGCATCGCCGCGTTGGCATTGCTGAACTCCAGCTCGAATTGCTGATAGATCGCAGTGGTAAAGGTTTGCAGGCCGATGATCGACAGGGCGCCGAACTCCACCAGCATATGCAGGGCAATCAACAGCGCCCCAGCCAGCAGTGACGGCCACAGCAGTGGCAAGGTGATGCGAAAGAAGACGCCCCAGCGATTGAGCCCCAGAGTGCGGGCTGATTCCTCCAGGGACGGATCAAGATTGCGCAAGGTCGCCGCCACGGGCAAAAATACCAGTGGGTACTTGGAAAGGGTCATCACCAGGATTGCACCGCCTAATCCTTCAAAGTTGGCGCTCAGGGACACCCAGGTAAAACTGCTGACAAACGCCGGCACCGCAAACGGCAGGCACAGGATCACTCCCCAGATCCGTCGCCCTGGCAGGTTGCTGCGTTCCAGCAGCCAAGCGAGGGACAGGCCGATCACCGCGCAGGCCACCGTCACGCCCACCATCAACGCCAGGGTATTGCGCAGTAGCCCGAATACATACGGTCGCCACAGCAAATGTACGGCCTCGGCCCAGCCGGCCTGCCAGGCCTTGAGGCCGACATAGACCAGTGGTAACAGGCTCAGGCCCACCAGCAGTAAAACCGGCAGCAGCAGCCAGATCGAAGGGCGTTTGCGTCTTGGCGTAAACGCCCCGCGCAAGGCGGGGGCGGGTAGCGATGGGTTCATCAGTTCAAGCCAACGTCACGTTCCAGTTCCAGGGCTTCTTCGGCGTTGCCCAGGTCGGCGGGGGTAACTTTCGGCGGTTGCAGCTCGCTGAAAGGCTTGAGGCCGCGATTGGACTCCATACCCTTGCGCAGGGGGTACTCGGCGGAGGTGTTGGTGATCACCCGCTGGCCTTCTTCGCTGACCATGAATGCCAGCAATTGCTGGGCTTCTTTCGGGTGTTTGCTGGATTTCAATGCGGCCGCGGCAGACACGGTGATCAGGCCGCCCGCATCGCCATCGGTGAAGTAGTGCAGTTGCGAATCCAGATTGGTTTTTTCTTTCTTCAGGGCAAACCAGTAGTAGTTGTTCACCAGCACAGTGGCGACTTCGCCATTTTCCACTGCTTTAAGGGCGACCATATTGTTGCTGTAGACCTTGCCGAACGCACGCAAGCCGGTCAGCCATTCCTCGGCAGCTTCGCGTCCGTGCATCTTGATGATGGCCACGGCCTGCTCCTGGAAAGCGCCGCTGGTAGGCACAAAGCCGACCTTGCCTTGCCACTGGGGCTCGGCAAATTCCAGCACCGATTTGGGCAGGTCTTTCTCGTCAATCAGTTTCGGGTTGAAAGCCACGACGCGGGTGCGCGCCGTCACGCCCATCCAGGCGCTGTTGCCGGCCACGTATTCCTTGGGCAGCACGTCAAGGGTGCTGGCGTCGATGGTGGCGAGCAAGCCTTGTTCGCCGAGTTTGTTCAGCGGCGGCGACTCTTCGGTGTAGATCACGTCGGCAGGGGAGCGGTCACCTTCTTCGACGACCTGGCTGGCCAGCTGGTTGCTGCTGCCCTTGCGCACATTGACGTGGATGCCGGTCTTGGCTTCGAAGGCCTTGGCGAGTTCATCGCCGACCTCCTTGTGTTGGCCGTTGTACAAGGTCAGTGCGACCTTGTCGGCGGAATAAGCGGCGGGCGACAGCAGTGTCAGGCCGAGCAGAGTGATGGTCAAGCCACGCAGAAGGGATGTCTTGAGACGGGTATCGCGGATCATCATTCGCAGGGTTCCTCACTTGAATTGCAACAAATCGTGAGAATGATAAACGATCGTAGGAGCGGATGTAGGAGCTGTCGAGTGAAACGAGGCTGCGATCTTTCAAGAACGCCGCAAAACCAGCATGAATTTCGGTAGGCCAGAAACGCAAAAACCCGCTTTCGCGGGTTTTTGTGAGACTTAAGGTTAAAGCCTCAAGTTTTGAATTGGTGCCCAGAAGAAGACTCGAACTTCCACGACCTTGCGGTCACCAGCACCTGAAGCTGGCGTGTCTACCAATTTCACCATCTGGGCAGCATCAGCAACGTTGCCGCTGTTGATGGAGCGAACTATACGGAGCGGTTTTTGATCTGTAAACCCCTGATTTGATTTTATAAATCAAGTTTGTCGTTAAAAATCAAAGGTCTGTAACGCAAAAACCCGCTTTCGCGGGTTTTTGTGAGAGTCTTGTGATCGTTTGGATCTCAAGCTCGAAATTGGTGCCCAGAAGAAGACTCGAACTTCCACGACCTTGCGGTCACCAGCACCTGAAGCTGGCGTGTCTACCAATTTCACCATCTGGGCAGTATCGGCAACGTTGCCGTCGTCGATGGCGCGCACTATACGGACCACCTTTTAAACTGTAAACCCCTGTCATCAAAAAAGCCTGGAAAATTTCCCGGGCGGTCGCGCAAGGTGCGTTCCAGGGGCTACAAAGTGTTTTTACGAGCTTGTTGATGTCTGAAATTTCCCGTTTCAATACGCGTATGCCAAACTAACCCGCATATAGACAAGGTGAAAACTCTCTAATGGCCGATTGGCAGTCCCTCGATCCCGAGGCCGCTCGTGAAGCGGAAAAATATGAAAACCCTATTCCTAGCCGCGAACTGATTCTGGCGCATCTCGCCGATCGGGGTTCGCCTGCTAGCCGCGAGCAGTTGGTTGAAGAATTCGGTCTGACCACCGAAGACCAACTCGAAGCCCTGCGCCGCCGCTTGCGCGCCATGGAGCGCGATGCTCAGTTGATCTACACCCGCCGTGGCACGTACGCGCCCGTGGACAAGCTCGACCTGATCCTTGGTCGCATTGCCGGCCACCGTGATGGTTTCGGTTTCCTGATCCCGGACGACGGCAGCGACGACCTGTTCATGAGCCCGGCGCAAATGCGCTTGGTGTTCGATGGCGATCGTGCTCTGGCACGCGTGTCGGGTCTGGACCGTCGCGGTCGTCGCGAAGGCGTGATCGTCGAGGTGGTATCGCGCGCCCACGAGTCTATCGTCGGCCGGTACTTCGAAGAGGGTGGCATCGGCTTCGTGATTCCGGATAACCCGAAGATCCAGCAGGAAGTGCTGGTCACGCCGGGCCGTAACGGCGCCGCGAAGGTCGGTCAGTTTGTCGAGGTGAAAATCACCCATTGGCCAACTCCACGCTTCCAGCCTCAGGGCGATATCGTTGAAGTGGTCGGCAACTACATGGCGCCGGGCATGGAAATCGATGTTGCGTTGCGCACCTACGATATTCCTCACGTCTGGCCTGAAGCTGTGCTGAAAGAGGCTGCCAAGCTCAAGCCGGTAGTCGAAGAAAAAGACAAAGAGAAACGCATCGACCTGCGCCATCTGCCGTTCGTCACCATTGACGGCGAAGATGCTCGTGACTTCGACGATGCGGTCTATTGCGAAGCCAAGCCTGGCAAGCTGCGCCTGTTCTCCGGCGGCTGGAAATTGTTCGTCGCCATTGCCGACGTGTCCAGCTACGTGAAGATCGGTTCGGCCCTGGACAATGAAGCCCAGGTGCGCGGCAACTCGGTGTATTTCCCCGAGCGCGTAATTCCGATGCTGCCTGAGCAGTTGTCCAACGGCTTGTGCTCGCTGAACCCGAAAGTCGACCGCTTGGCCATGGTCTGCGAGATGACTATCTCGAAAACCGGCGAAATGACCGATTACCAGTTTTACGAGGCAGTGATCCACTCCCAGGCGCGCCTGACCTACAACAAGGTCAGCACCATCCTGGAGCAGCCGAAAACCAGCGAAGCCAAGACTCTGCGTGATGAGTACGGCCATGTCGTGCCGCACCTCAAGCAGCTTTATGCGCTGTACAAGGTATTGCTGGACGCACGTCATATACGTGGCGCGATCGATTTTGAAACCCAGGAAACCCGGATCATCTTCGGTTCCGAGCGCAAGATCGCCGAAATCACTCCGACTACCCGTAACGATGCGCACAAGCTGATCGAGGAATGCATGCTGGCCGCCAACGTGGCCACCGCCGAATTCCTGAAGAAACACGAGATTCCTGCGCTGTATCGGGTTCACGATGGTCCGCCGCCGGAGCGTCTGGAAAAACTGCGCGCCTTCCTCGGTGAGCTTGGCCTGTCCCTGCACAAAGGCAAGGACGGCCCGTCGCCGAAGGATTACCAGGCCTTGTTGGCGAGCATCAAGGACCGTCCGGATTTCCATCTGATCCAGACCGTCATGCTGCGTTCCTTGAGCCAGGCGGTGTACAGCGCTGATAACCAGGGTCACTTTGGCCTGAATTACGAGGCGTACACCCACTTCACCTCGCCGATTCGCCGTTATCCGGACTTGCTCACGCACCGGGCGATCCGTAGCGTGATCCATTCCAAGCAGAACACCCCGCACGTCCAGCGCGCCGGTGCCATGACCATTCCGAAGGCGCGGATTTATCCGTACGACGAAGCGGCCCTGGAACAGTTGGGCGAACAATGCTCCATGAGCGAGCGTCGCGCCGACGAAGCCACCCGCGACGTGGTGAATTGGCTCAAGTGCGAGTTCATGAAAGACCGTGTTGGCGAGTCGTTCCCTGGTGTGATCACTGCGGTGACCGGTTTTGGCTTGTTCGTCGAGCTGACTGACATCTACGTCGAAGGCCTGGTGCACGTCACCGCCTTGCCGGGTGACTACTACCACTTCGACCCTGTGCATCACCGTCTGGCGGGCGAGCGCACCGGTCGCAGCTTCCGCTTGGGCGACACCGTGGAAGTACGGGTCATGCGCGTCGACCTCGACGAACGCAAGATCGACTTCGAAATGGCGGAAAAAACCATTGCCGCACCGATTGGCCGCAAGAAGCGTGGCGCTGAAGCCACTGCTCCTGCTGGCAAGGGCGTCCCTGCGAAAGCCGCTGTCGAGTCTGCACCGGCCAAGGCTGCTGGTCGTCGCACGTCGACCAAGGAAAAAGCCCCTGAGGTTTACCGTCCAGGCGATGCTGCGGCGAAAAACGCCGAGCTGCGCAAGAGCCGTGAGTTGAAGCAGGCATTGCTCAACGAAGCGAAAAGCGGTGGTAAAGCGGCGTCTGCGGGAAAGTCCCAGGGGGCGGAAAAGCCGTCGAGCAAGCCGAGTAAACACCGTAAAGGCCCGCCAAAAGCGGGTTCGGCTCCCGCGAAAAGCGGCGGGTCGCGCAAACCTAAGGCCAAGTCATGAGTCTGGAAAAAATCTATGGCGTACACGCCGTAGAAGCGTTGCTGCGTCACCACCCAAAACGCGTCAAGCAGGTTTGGCTGGCGGAAGGTCGCAATGATCCGCGGGTACAAACGCTGATCGAACTGGCTAACGAAAATCGCGTGGCCGTGGGCCAGGCCGAGCGTCGCGAAATGGACGTCTGGGTTGAAGGCGTGCACCAGGGTGTGGTGGCGGACGTGAGTCCGAGCCAGGTCTGGGGCGAGGCGATGCTCGATGAGTTGCTCGATCGCACTGAAGGTGCGCCGTTGCTGTTGGTGCTCGACGGCGTGACCGATCCCCACAACCTCGGCGCCTGCTTGCGTTCGGCGGATGCTGCCGGTGCGCTGGCGGTGATCGTTCCCAAGGACAAGTCGGCCACCTTGACGCCTACCGTGCGCAAAGTGGCCTGTGGTGCGGCGGAAGTAATTCCGCTGGTGGCGGTGACCAACCTGGCGCGCACCCTGGAGAAGCTCCAGCAGCGCGGCTTGTGGGTTGTCGGCACAGCGGGGGAGGCCGAGGTCAGCATTTATGACCAAGACCTCACCGGTCCTACCATCCTGATCATGGGGGCCGAGGGTAAGGGCATGCGTCGCCTGACCCGCGAGCATTGTGATTACCTGGTGAACCTGCCGATGGCGGGTAGCGTCAGCAGCCTCAACGTGTCGGTAGCGACGGGCGTGTGCCTGTTCGAAGCGCTGCGTCAGCGCGGCGCCAAGGCCAAAGCCAAGAAGTCCTGATTCGCGCACTATCTACTGTAGGGGTGAGCAAGCTCGCTCCTACAGCGTTAGGGCCAGGCTCACATTTTTCGCAGTGTCTGTGATTGTTCAAATAATCACCAATTGCCTTGCGCCCTTTCTTTCCCTTCTCTACAATTGCGCCCCTTGCCTACCTGGCAGGCACACATGTGCCTACCCTGCGGCAAGATCCATAAGTGTCATTCACTCCTTGTCTGACCGTTTTTTAGCGGCAGGCTACAACCCGTAAGGAGCATTCATGCGTCATTACGAAATCATCTTTTTGGTCCACCCGGATCAAAGCGAGCAAGTCGGCGGCATGGTTGAGCGTTACACCAAGCTGATCGAAGAAGACGGCGGCAAAATCCACCGTCTGGAAGATTGGGGCCGTCGTCAACTGGCCTATGCAATCAACAATGTTCACAAGGCTCACTACGTGATGCTGAACGTTGAGTGCACCGGCAAGGCTCTGTCCGAGCTGGAAGACAACTTCCGCTACAACGATGCAGTGATCCGTAACCTGGTCATCCGTCGCGAAGAAGCCGTTATCGGCCAATCCGAGATGCTCAAGGCTGAAGAAAACCGCAGTGAGCGCCGTGAGCGTCGCGACCGTCCTGAGCACTCCGACAGCGCCGATGGCGTTGATGGTGATGACAGCGACGCCAGCGATAACGCTGACGAGTAATCCACGGACCTTTTAAGGAGCCAATTACATGGCACGTTTCTTCCGTCGTCGTAAGTTCTGCCGCTTCACCGCTGAAGAAGTGAAGGAGATCGATTACAAAGATCTCAACACTCTGAAAGCCTACGTATCCGAGACCGGCAAAATTGTTCCAAGCCGCATCACCGGTACCAAAGCTCGTTATCAGCGTCAGCTGGCCACCGCTATCAAGCGCGCCCGCTTCCTGGCCCTGCTGGCCTACACCGACAGCCACGGCCGCTGAGACCGGGCAGTCGACAAGTAGTAAGGGATTGAATGCATGCGCGCCTTAGCTGAGTTCATCATGCGCGGTCGTGTGCAGGCCACTCTAGTAGTGGCTGGATGTGCAGCATTGCCGTTGTTGTATTGGTTGGGTGCTGCCGCTGGATGCCTTGTGCTCCTGCGGCGCGGTTTGAAGGACGCCTTGGGTGTTGTTGCCCTGGGACTGCTGCCAGCCTTGGTCTGGTGGCTGCAATTCGATGATCCACGGGTACTTCTGGTGCTGCTGGGGTCATCGGGACTTGCGTTGGTTTTACGCGCAAGTGAGTCCTGGAGCCGTACGCTGCTGGTCAGCGTGGCATTGGGGTTGGTGTATTCGGTATCGTTAGGCGCGGCTTTCCACCCGCAAATCGAGGCGCTGGCGCAGGAAATCGTCAAGATCCTGCCCTTGGCCCTCGGGGAGCTCTACCAGCAGTTATCGGTAGAGGAGCGAGCGCGCTTTGCTTCACTGGTTGCACCGGTTCTTACCGGCCTGATTGCGGCATTGTTGCAGGTCGTCAGTGTGCTGAGCCTGATTCTTGGGCGCTACTGGCAGGCGTTGTTGTACAACCCGGGTGGTTTTGGTCGCGAGTTTCGTAGTATCAGAATCCCAGCAGGACCGGCGATGTTGCTGCTGGCGTGCATGCTTGTCGGACCGAACTTCGGTCCGCAAATGGCCATGTTAACGCCGTTGTGCAGCGTACCGTTGGTGTTCGCCGGGCTGGCCTTGATTCATGGGCTGGTGGCGCAAAAGCGACTGGCCAGGTTCTGGCTGGTGGGGTTGTACGTGACGCTGTTGCTGTTCATGCAGCTGATCTATCCGTTACTCGTGGTTTTGGCCATTGTCGACGGCCTGATTGATTTTCGCGGTCGTCTGGCGCCGAAAGACGCCGACAACGCGAACGGTGAAGGTTAAAAGTTAGAGGATTTTCACATGCAACTGATCCTTCTGGAAAAAGTCGCCAACCTGGGCAACCTGGGCGACAAAGTGAACGTTAAGGCCGGTTACGGTCGTAACTACCTGCTGCCATACGGCAAAGCCACCGCTGCAACCGCTGCCAACCTGGCTGCGTTTGAAGAGCGTCGTGCAGAGCTTGAAAAAGCAGCAGCAGACAAAAAAGCTTCGGCCGAAACTCGCGCTGCCCAACTGGCTGAGCTGGAAGTGACTATCACTGCCACCGCCGGTGACGAAGGCAAGCTGTTCGGTTCGATCGGCACCCACGACATCGCTGACGCACTGACCGCCTCCGGCGTTGAAGTGTCGAAAAGCGAAATTCGTCTGCCGAACGGCACCATCCGCAACGTTGGCGAATTCGATGTAGCCGTGCACCTGCACGCTGAAGTCGAAGCAACCGTACGCGTTGTTGTGGTAGCAGCTTAAGCAGCACCTAACTGACTGGCACCTCGCGTGCCAGACGGTTAACATCGGGCACGATCCTGTTCACAGGTCGTGCCTTTTGTTTTTCTACAGCCCCCTAATTTCAAGTGGCCATGAACGATATCTCCGCTCCTGAGCAATACGATCTGCAAACCGCGTCCCTGAAGGTGCCACCGCACTCCATCGAGGCCGAACAGGCCGTGCTCGGTGGTCTGATGCTGGACAACAACGCCTGGGAGCGCGTGCTTGATCAAGTCTCGGACGGTGATTTCTATCGACATGACCACCGCCTGATCTTCCGCGCCATCGCCAAACTGGCTGATCTGAATTCCCCCATCGACGTCGTGACCCTTGCCGAGCAATTGGACAAGGAAGGTCAGACCTCGCAAGTGGGCGGTCTTGGATACCTGGGCGAGTTGGCGAAGAACACCCCGTCCGTCGCCAACATCAAGGCCTATGCGCAAATCGTGCGTGCGCGGGCGACGCTGCGGCAATTGATCGGTATCGCTGCCGAGATCGCTGACAGCGCCTTTAACCCGGAAGGGCGTACGGCCGAAGAGATCCTCGACGAAGCAGAGCGGCAGATCTTCCAGATCGCCGAAGCGCGGCCGAAAACCGGAGGCCCGGTGAGCGTTAACGACCTGTTGACCAAGGCTATCGACCGCATCGATACCCTGTTCAATACCGATAACGCCATCACCGGCTTATCTACGGGTTATACCGACCTCGATGGCATGACCAGTGGCTTGCAGCCGTCTGACCTGATCATTGTCGCCGGCCGTCCGTCCATGGGTAAGACCACCTTCGCCATGAATCTGGTGGAGAACGCCGTACTGCGTAGCGAGAAGTGCGTCCTGGTCTACTCGCTGGAGATGCCAGGTGAATCGCTGATCATGCGGATGCTCTCGTCTCTGGGCCGCATCGACCAGACCAAGGTCCGCGCCGGCCGCCTGGAAGATGACGACTGGCCGCGCCTGACCTCGGCGGTCAACCTGCTCAACGATCGCAAGCTGTTCATTGATGACACTGCGGGTATCAGTCCCTCGGAAATGCGTGCGCGGACCCGTCGTCTGGTGCGTGAGCACGGCGAGGTTGGCCTGATCATGATCGACTACCTGCAACTGATGCAGATCCCCGGTTCCAGCGGCGACAATCGGACCAACGAGATTTCCGAGATTTCCCGTTCGTTGAAGTCCTTGGCCAAGGAATTCAACTGCCCGGTGGTTGCCCTGTCCCAGCTCAACCGCTCCCTGGAACAACGCCCGAACAAGCGCCCGATCAACTCTGACTTGCGCGAATCCGGAGCGATCGAACAGGATGCTGACGTAATCATGTTCGTTTACCGGGACGAGGTTTATCACCCGGAGACCGAGCACAAGGGCATCGCCGAAATCATCATCGGTAAACAGCGGAACGGTCCAATCGGCACCACACGCTTGGCGTTTATCGGTAAATACACCCGTTTTGAAAACCTCGCGCCGGGCAGTTATAACTTCGACGACGAATAATTCGTCGCTGGCCAGCAAGCGTTCACGGGCTAATAGAGGCTGATAATTTCCGAGCGTTATAGTCGGAATTGGTCAAATTTTGTGCTATATTCCGCGCCCGCGATTTTTCATCTCAACACCGGTCATCGTCATGCAAACAGCCAAGCCGTTATTTGACTATCCCAAGTACTGGGCCGAATGTTTCGGTCCTGCGCCATTCCTGCCGATGAGCAGGGAGGAGATGGATCAGCTTGGCTGGGATTCGTGCGACATCATCATCGTCACCGGTGATGCCTACGTCGACCACCCATCGTTCGGTATGGCAATCATCGGCCGGCTGCTGGAGTCCCAGGGCTTTCGCGTCGGGATCATTGCCCAGCCCAACTGGCAGTCCAAAGACGACTTCATGAAGCTCGGCGAGCCGAACCTGTTCTTCGGTGTCGCGGCCGGCAACATGGACTCAATGATCAACCGCTACACCGCCGACAAGAAAATCCGGTCCGACGACGCCTATACCCCTGGCGGCATGGCTGGCAAACGCCCGGACCGTGCGAGCCTGGTCTACAGCCAGCGCTGCAAGGAAGCCTACAAGAATGTGCCGATCGTACTCGGTGGTATCGAGGCTTCCCTGCGCCGCATCGCCCACTACGACTACTGGCAGGACCGCGTACGCAACTCGATCCTGATCGACGCCTGCGCCGACATCCTGCTGTATGGCAACGCCGAACGGGCCATTGTCGAAGTCGCCCAGCGCCTGTCCTACGGTCACAAGATCGAAGACATCACCGACGTGCGCGGCACCGCGTTCATTCGTCGTGACACGCCAAAAGACTGGTACGAAGTCGATTCCACACGCATCGACCGTCCGGGCAAGATCGACAAGATCATCAACCCGTACGTCAACACTCAGGACACCCAGGCCTGCGCCATCGAGCAGGAAAAGGGCCCGTCTGAAGACCCGCAGGAAGCCAAGGTCGTACAGATCCTGGCCAGCCCGCGCATGACTCGCGACAAGACCGTGATCCGTCTGCCATCGGTAGAAAAAGTCCGTGGTGACTCGGTGCTTTATGCCCACGCCAACCGCGTACTTCACCTGGAAACCAACCCCGGCAACGCCCGCGCCCTGGTGCAGAAGCACGGTGAAGTGGACGTGTGGTTCAATCCGCCGCCCATTCCCATGACCACCGAAGAAATGGACTACGTGTTTGGCATGCCTTACGCACGGGTTCCGCACCCGGTATATGGCAAGGAAAAAATTCCGGCCTACGACATGATCCGCTTCTCGGTGAACATCATGCGTGGCTGCTTCGGTGGCTGCACCTTCTGCTCGATCACCGAGCACGAAGGCAGGATCATCCAGAACCGTTCCGAAGAGTCGATCATTCGCGAAATCGAAGAGATCCGCGACAAGGTTCCGGGCTTCACCGGCGTCATCTCCGACCTCGGCGGGCCGACCGCGAACATGTACCGCATTGCCTGCAAGAGCCCGGAAATTGAATCCGCGTGCCGCAAGCCATCCTGCGTGTTCCCTGGCATCTGCCCGAACCTGAATACCGACCACTCGGCGCTGATCCAGCTGTACCGCAGCGCCCGTGCGTTGCCGGGTGTGAAGAAGATCCTGATCGCATCTGGCCTGCGTTACGACCTCGCGGTCGAGTCGCCGGAATACGTCAAGGAACTGGTGACCCACCACGTCGGTGGTTACCTGAAGATCGCCCCGGAACACACCGAGGAAGGTCCGCTCAACCAGATGATGAAACCGGGCATCGGCAGCTATGACAAGTTCAAGCGCATGTTCGAGAAGTACACCAAGGAAGCGGGCAAGGAGCAGTACCTGATCCCGTACTTCATCGCCGCCCACCCCGGCACCACCGATGAAGACATGATGAACCTGGCCCTGTGGCTCAAGGGCAACGGCTTCCGTGCCGACCAGGTGCAAGCGTTCTACCCCTCGCCAATGGCCACCGCCACGGCGATGTACCACTCGGGCAAGAACCCGCTGCGCAAAGTCACCTACAAGAGTGACTCGGTGACCATCGTCAAGAGCGAAGAGCAGCGCCGCCTGCACAAGGCCTTCCTGCGCTACCACGACCCGAAAGGCTGGCCGATGCTGCGTGAAGCACTGACCCGCATGGGCCGCGCCGAGCTGATCGGGTCGGGCAAGGATCAACTGATCCCGCTGCACCAGCCTGCCACCGACAGCTATCAGAGCGCCCGTCGCAAAAACTCGACGCCGGCTGGTAGCCATAAGGTTGCCAAGGAAACCACCACCAAGATCCTCACCCAGCACACCGGCTTGCCGCCGCGTGCCAGTGATGGTGCTAACCCGTGGGACAAGCGTGAACAGGCCAAGGCTGCGGCGTTTGCCCGCAATAAGCAGGCCGCCAAAGAGCGCACCGATGCGGCCAAGGGCAAAGGCAATAAGCCAGCCCGCAAACCGGTCGTGCCGCGTTGATCGCAGCCTGAATCACAAAACGCCAGCCTTCGTGCTGGCGTTTTGCTTTCTAGCGCCCGGCATGGGCGCAATCTTGTGGATGAACGTCCCGCCGTAAGCTGACCACAGCGAACGAAGTGAAGCGCAACTGCATGAGGGCGACCGAGTGTGGGGAGGAAGCGTGAATCGACGCCAGGGCAGATCACGGCGCCGGGTAATCCCACTCCACCTGGGTAGATTCACCACCCGCCCTCACGCTCTTGGCACAAATCTGTGCAACCCTCGCACCACGACGGCAGCCATCGCGCCGTTTTGGTGCTGTACTGCACCGGGTCCCACGATAAAGCGCAATGACCGCCGCACTGGCATAAGTCTTGCGCGCTTTGTTTCATGCCCTGGCTCGCAGGAGGCCGCCGTGTCGATTCATGTCGCGTTGCACCACGTTACGCATTACCGCTACGACCGCGCGGTCGAACTGGGCCCTCAGATTGTGCGTTTGCGTCCGGCGGCCCATAGCCGCACGCGGATTTTGTCCTACGCGCTGAAAGTGCTGCCGCAGCAACACTTCATCAATTGGCAGCAAGACCCCCAGGGCAATTACCTGGCGCGCCTGGTATTCCCGGAAAAGACTGACGAGTTGCGTATTGAAGTCGACCTGGTTGCCGAGATGGCGGTGTTTAATCCGTTCGACTTTTTCCTTGAGCCCTACGCCGAAAAAATCCCGTTCAGCTATGCCGCCGATGAGCAACGCGAACTGGCGCCGTACCTGGAAACTTTGCCGATGACGCCGAAGCTCGCCGCGTACCTGGCAGGCATCGACCGTACGCCACTGCCTGCCGTGGATTTTCTGGTGGGCCTCAACCAGCGCCTGGCCGCCGACATCGGCTACCTGATCCGTATGGAACCGGGGGTGCAAGCCCCGGAATTCACCTTGGAAAACGCTTGCGGCTCGTGCCGCGATTCGGCCTGGCTGTTGGTGCAACTGCTGCGTAATCTTGGTTTGGCAGCACGGTTTGTTTCCGGTTACCTGATTCAATTGACCGCCGACGTCAAAGCCCTCGACGGCCCATCCGGCACGGAAGTGGACTTCACCGACCTGCACGCCTGGTGTGAAGTGTATTTGCCGGGTGCCGGCTGGATCGGTCTCGATGCCACTTCCGGCCTATTCGCCGGTGAAGGCCATATCCCATTGGCCTGTAGTCCCGATCCGTCTTCAGCGGCGCCCATCAGTGGCCTGGTGGAACCTTGCGAGTGCGAATTCACCCATGAGATGTCGGTGGAGCGTATTTGGGAAGCCCCACGGGTGACCAAGCCCTACACCGAAGAACAATGGCTGGCGATCCAGGCCTTGGGCCGGCAGATCGATGGTGACCTGCTCAAGGACGACGTGCGCCTGACCATGGGTGGCGAGCCGACCTTCGTCTCCATCGACGACCCCGACGGCGCCGAATGGAACACCGCAGCCCTGGGCTCGGACAAGCGCCGGCTCTCTGCCGAACTGTTCCAGCGCATGCGCAAGCATTACGCGCCCAAGGGCCTGGTGCACTTCGGCCAAGGCAAGTGGTACCCCGGCGAGCAATTGCCGCGCTGGTCGCTCAATTGCTACTGGCGTCGGGATGGCGTGCCGATCTGGCACAACAGCGCGCTGATTGCCGATGAACAACAAGACTACGGCGCTGATGGCGTGATGGCCGGGCGTTTTCTCGCCAGCGTTGCCGAGCGCTTGAAGTTGCCTGCGCACTTTGTGTTCCCGGCCTACGAGGACAATTTCTATTACCTGTGGCGCGAAGGCGCCTTGCCTCAGAACGTCACCGCGCAAGACCCACGCCTGGGCGACGACCTTGAGCGTGACCGCCTGCGCAAGGTCTTCAGCCAGGGTCTGGATAAAGTCATTGGCCAGGTGCTGCCGCTGGCGCGCACGGCGGCTAATGACTGCTGGCAGAGCGGGCGCTGGTACCTGCGGGATAACCATTGCCGCCTGGTGCCGGGTGATTCGCCCTTGGGCTATCGTCTGCCATTGGCCTCGCAGCCTTGGGTGACGGCGGCGGAGTATCCGTTCGTGCATCCCACCGACCCCAATCAGGATTTGCCTGATCTTCCGACGACGGCGCAGCTGCAAAGCCACGGCGAACCGGCCCTGAGCGACGATCGTATTGCGAAGATCGACGAATCCGCCGATTGGCTCACCCGCACCGCCCTCTGCGCGCAAGCGCGAGATGGCAGGCTGTACCTGTTTATGCCGCCTCTGGAGCGGGTCGAGGACTACCTGGAGCTGGTGGCCGCTATCGAAGCCATCGCCCAAGAGCTGCATTGCCCGGTGCTGCTCGAAGGCTACGAGCCACCGAGCGACGTCCGCCTGAGCAACTTCCGGGTCACGCCGGACCCAGGCGTGATCGAAGTTAACGTGCAACCGTCCGCCACGTGGGACGAGTTGGTGGAACGCACCGAATTCCTCTATGAAGAAGCGCGGCAAACCCGCCTGACCACCGAGAAATTCATGATCGACGGCCGTCACACCGGTACCGGTGGCGGTAACCACTTTGTCCTCGGCGGTGCTACGCCCACGGATTCGCCGTTCCTGCGTCGTCCCGATCTGCTGCGCAGCTTGATCAGCTACTGGCATAACCACCCGTCGTTGTCCTACTTGTTTTCCGGCTTGTTCATCGGCCCGACGTCCCAGGCGCCACGGGTCGATGAAGCTCGCAACGACGCGCTGTACGAGTTGGAAATCGCCTTCGCGCAAATGCCGGTGCCCGGTGAGGAGTGCCCGCCCTGGCTGGTGGACCGACTGCTGCGCAACCTGCTGATAGACGTCACCGGAAATACCCATCGCGCCGAATTCTGTATCGATAAGCTTTACTCGCCGGACGGCGCTACCGGCCGCCTTGGCCTGTTGGAATTGCGGGCCTTCGAGATGCCTCCCCATGCGCGCATGAGCCTGACCCAGCAACTGTTGTTGCGGGCGCTGGTAGCGCGGTTCTGGCGTGAGCCCTATGCACCGCCGAAGCTGGTGCGCTGGGGTACGCAATTGCACGACCGCTTCTTGCTGCCGCACTTTATCGAGCAGGACTTTGCCGATGTCATCGTCGAACTGAACGCTGCCGGTTATCCGCTGCGTGCAGAGTGGTTTGCTGCGCACCTGGAGTTTCGCTTCCCCAAGGTTGGCGATTACTCCGTCAGCGGCATTGAACTGGAACTGCGCCAGGCCCTGGAGCCCTGGCATGTGCTGGGAGAAGAGGGCGCGGTGCGTTATGTCGATTCGTCCCTGGAGCGTTTGCAGGTCAAGGTGAGCGGCTTGGCGCCGCAACGGTATCTGCTGACCTGCAACGGCATTCCAGTACCGCTGCAACCTACCGGGCGGGTCGGTGAGTTTGTAGCTGGCGTGCGTTACCGTGCCTGGCAGCCGGCCAACTGTTTGCAGCCGACCATCCCGGTTCATGCGCCGCTGGTATTCGATCTTTTCGATACGTGGATGCAACGCTCATTGGGCGGTTGTCAGTACCATGTCGCCCATCCGGGCGGGCGCAATTACGACAGCCTGCCAGTCAATGCCAATGAAGCCGAGAGCCGGCGCATGGCGCGGTTTTTCCACCTGGGTCACAGCCCTGGAACGTTGCCCGTGCCGGCGGTGGTGATTAACGACGAATTGCCGATGACCCTGGATTTGCGCCGTTTTGCGAAAAAAATAGAGGATTGAATCTACATAATCCCGAAAACAACAAATCTATAATGTGGGCTTGTCTGCGATAGCATCACCTCGGTACACCTGATGCCCCGAGGTGCCTGCATCGCGGGCAAGCCCGGCTCCCACACTCTGACTTCCCTTGCCTCTGCCGAGCGTTCCATGCCCGACTTGCTCGACCGTTACCCGCTAACCGCGGGCACTTATCACGAACTGCTGGACGACAGCGGCGCGGTCCGCGGCCATTGGCAGCGCCTGCTTGGCCATCTGCAACGCAGCACCCCGGCGCAACTGGCTCAGCGCCAAGCCTTGCTGACCCGGCAGATCCAGGAAAACGGCGTGACCTACAACGTCTACGCCGACCCCAAGGGCGCCGATCGGCCGTGGGAACTGGACCTGTTGCCCCACGTGCTGGCAGCGGATGAGTGGAAGCACCTGTCGGCCGGCATCGCCCAGCGTGCGCGGTTGCTCAATGCGGTATTGGCGGACCTCTACGGCCCGCAACGGCTGATCGCCGAGGGTTTGTTACCAGCAGAACTGATGTTCGGCCATAACAACTTCCTGTGGCCGTGCCAGGGCATACAGCCGCCCGAGGGTGCGTTTCTACACCTGTATGCCGTGGACCTGGCGCGCACCCCCGATGGCCACTGGTGGGTCACCGCCGACCGTACCCAGGCACCGTCCGGCGCTGGTTATGCCCTGGAAAACCGCACCATCGTGTCCCGTGCGTTTCCGGATATGTACCGCGACTTGCAGGTGCAGCACCTCACCGGTTTCTTCCGCACCCTACAGGAAACCCTGGCCCGCCAGGCGCCGAGTGATGACCAGCCACCGCTGATCGTGCTGCTGACCCCGGGCCGTTTCAACGAAAGCTATTTCGAACACCTGTACCTCGCCCGCCAGCTCGGCTACCCGCTGGTAGAAGGCGGCGACCTGACGGTGCGCGACGCCACGGTCTACCTGAAAACCCTCAGCGGCCTGCGCCGGGTCCATGCCGTCATGCGCCGCCTGGACGATGATTTCTGTGACCCGCTGGAGCTGCGCACCGACTCGGCCCTCGGCGTGCCGGGGCTGCTGGACGCCGTGCGCCAAGGCAATGTGCTGGTGGCCAATGCCCTGGGCAGCGGTGTGCTGGAGTCTCCCGGGTTGCTGGGTTTTCTGCCGAAGATCAATCAGTTTCTGTTTGGCGAAGAGCTGATCCTGCCGTCCATCGCCACCTGGTGGTGCGGCGAAGCGCCGGTACTGGCCGAAGCCCTGGAGAAACTGCCGGAGCTGGTGATCAAGCCGGCGTTCCCGTCGCAAAGCTTCGCCCCGGTATTTGGTCGCGACCTGAACGACGAACAACGCCAGGCCCTGGCCGAACGCATGCGGGCGCGGCCTTATGCCTACGTTGCCCAAGAGCTGGCGCAACTGTCCCAGGCGCCGATCTGGCATACCGTCGACGAACATCTACAACATCGCGCCATCGGCATGCGCGTCTACGCCGTCGCCAGCGCCGACGGTTACCGGGTGCTGCCCGGTGGCCTGACCCGCGTGGCCGCCGAAGCCGATGCTGAAGTGGTGTCGATGCAGCGCGGCGGGGCGAGCAAGGACACCTGGGTGCTCGGCGAACGTGCCCCTGGTGGCGAGCAGTGGCGTGCGCCGCGTTCTATTGGCGCCCATGACTTGATTCGACGTGATCCGTACCTGCCGTCGCGGGTGGTGGAAAACCTGTTCTGGTTCGGCCGTTATTGTGAACGCTGTGATGACAGCGCCCGCTGGCTGCGGATCGTCCTCGCACGTTATGTCGACGCAGGCGACCCGCAAGCGCTGCAAGCGGCGGTGGAACTGGGCGAGACGCTGCGACTATTGCCGCAAAAGGGCGAGTTGCCTGAGCGGCTGCTGGCGGCTTTGCTTGGCGATGACTGGCCGTCGAGCCTGCGGGCTAATTTGCAGCGCTTGCAGTGGGCGGCGTCCCAGGTGCGCGGCAAACTGTCCCGTGAAAACTGGCAGGCCTTGGTGGAGTTGCAGCGCGAAGCCGTGGAGCTGGAGGCGCAAGAGCCAGATTTCGGCGAACTGCTGGACTTCCTCAACCGCTTGGTGATGTCCCTGGCGGCGCTGTCCGGTTTTGCCTTGGACGACATGACCCGTGACGAAGGCTGGCGCTTCTTGATGATGGGCCGGCGCATCGAGCGTCTACAGTTTCTCAGCAGCAGCCTGACGGCATTTCTGCGGGGCGTGGCGGTGTTCGATCAGGCGGGGCTTGAATGGTTGCTGGAACTGGGCAATAGCAGTATCACTTACCGTTCCCGCTACCTGGCGGTGCCGCAATTGATCCCGGTGCTGGACCTGTTGCTGCTGGATGAGCAAAACCCCCATGCGGTGCTGTTCCAGCTCAAACTGGTGAGCCGCACCCTGCGTCGTCTGAATGATGATTTCGGTATGCCGCGGGAGACCGGGCTGGCGCCGTTGGTGGAGCGACTGTCGCGCTTTGACCTGGGCTGCCTGGAAAATCCGCTGTTTGGCGAATCCAGCGTGCGCGCCGCCCTCGATGGCCTGGCGGACCTGTTGCAGGCCGTCGCCGATGAAAGCGGGCAAGTCTCCGATCGCCTGGCCTTGCGCCATTTTGCCCATGTTGATGATGTCAGCCAGCAAACGGTGTCCGTGTAATGAGTGCCCGTTACCAGATTTTCCACGATACCCATTACCACTACGACAGTCCGGTGTCCCTGGCCCAGCAGTTGGCGCACTTGTGGCCGCGCCCCTGCGCCTGGCAGCAGTGTACGGTGCAGCAATTGCTCATCCGCCCTGAGCCGACCTCGCGCCGGGATGAGCTGGACGTATTTGGCAACCCGATCACCCGCCTGGCGTTCGAGCGGCCCCATGATGAGTTGCTGGTCAACGCCGGGCTCACGGTGGAAGTCTTCGCGCGGCCAGTGCTGGATTTCAGCCAGTCGCCAGCCTGGGACCAAACCCGCAGCAGCTTGACCTACAGCAGCCAGCCGTTGTCCCCCGAGGTGATCGAGGCGTGCCGCTATCGTTTCGAATCGCCCTATGTGCATCTGAAGAAAAGCTTCGTCGAGTTTTCCGAAAGCTGTTTTCCACTGGGCCGTCCGTTGTTGCTGGGCACCCAGGTGCTGATGGAAAAGATTTTCAGCGAATTCACCTTCGATGCCGAAGCCACCCAAGTCGCCACGCCGCTGGTGGAAGTGCTGGAGCGTCGGCGCGGCGTGTGCCAGGACTTTGCCCACTTGATGCTGGCGTGCCTGCGCTCCCGAGGCCTGGCGGCGCGCTATATCAGCGGCTACCTGCTGACCCAGCCACCGCCCGGCCACCCACGGCTGATTGGCGCCGATGCGTCCCATGCCTGGGTCTCGGTATTTTGCCCGGTGCTGGGCTGGGTAGATTTTGATCCAACGAATAATGTGCAGCCGGCACTGGAGCACATCACCCTGGCTTGGGGCCGGGATTTTTCCGATGTTTCGCCGTTGCGAGGGGTGATTCTGGGAGGGGGGAGTCATGACCCGGAGGTGCGGGTGACGGTGATGCCACTGAAATAAGGCCTGTGGCCGCTGCCTTGGCAGCGGCCACAGTGAGAGGCCTTAGGCGTCAGGCGCCTGATCTTTCGGTGTTTCGGTCTCGTCAGTGGCCACTTCACCTTCTGCATCCGGGTTCAGTACGCCAGCTTCTTCGTCGGCTGCAACTTTCTTGCGTTGCAGCTTTTCCTCTTTCTTCTGCTCTTTGGCCAAGTCTCTCTGACGTTTGGCGAAGGAGTAATTAGGTTTTGCCATGGGCGATCCTCTGGGGGTCGAAGGTGAGGTTGAGCGGCGCGTATTCTGCCTTTAATCGCGTCCCAAGGGTTAATCGGGTTTTTGGTCCACCCATTTGGGCAGGACCAGCGGTTGCCAGGCATCCAGTACGTCAAGCAGCTCAGCCGGCGATTCGCTGGTTTGCAGCATGGCACGATGGGGCGCGCGGACGAAGCCTTCGCCGACGATATGATCGAGAAAACCGGTCAACTTGCTGTAGAAACCATTCACTTCCAGTAAACCCAGCGGCTTGCCGTGGTAACCGAGCTGGCCCCAGGTCCAGACTTCGAACAGCTCTTCCAGGGTGCCGAGGCCGCCGGGCAGGGCGATAAAGGCATCGCTCAGCTCGGCCATGCGCGCCTTGCGAGCGTGCATGCCGTCGACTACTTCCAGGCGAGTCAGGCCCTTGTGGCCGATTTCCAGGACTTGCAGGCTTTCAGGAATGATTCCGACCACTTCGCCACCGGCTTGCAGGGCAGCATCGGCCACAATCCCCATCAGGCCGACGGCGCCGCCGCCGTATACCAGGGTCAGCTTTCGCTTGGCCAACTCGCGCCCGAGGGCAATGGCCGCTTCACGGTAGGCTGGATTAGTACCGCTGCTGGCACCGCAAAATACACATACAGACTTCAAGGACATACCTGACTCCATGCTCAGTAATGGCTAAAGAGTAAAGGTTGGCCGGCGTGTCTTAAAGGATTAAACCTCGCGCTCGCTCTTTTCATAGGTGCCGCTGGCGCCACAGGCATAAGCGGCAAGCAGGCCGCGAAACAGGCTATTGAGGTGCATGGCTGGTACTCCAAAGGTGATGACGAATCGAGCATAGGCCGGTGATAGCCCTTTGGCTGGTTGATTGTGTCGATCAGGCCAATAGCCTAAAGTTGTATACAATCTATTGATTCAGATCATGGGAACTTCTGCCTGTATCAGGCAATCTTGTCGCTGTATGCATTTTTTAACCCTGCCTTGGAGATCCACATGTTTGCCAAACTCGTTGCTGTTTCCCTGCTGACTCTGGCTAGCGGCCAGTTGCTTGCTGCAGAGTGCAAGGTCACCGTTGACTCCACTGACCAGATGACCTTTAACACCAAGGCCATTGAAATCGATAAAAGCTGCAAGACGTTTACCGTTGAGCTGACTCACTCCGGTAGCTTGCCTAAGAACGTCATGGGCCATAACTGGGTGCTGACTACTGCGGCAGACATGCAGCCGGTGGCGACTGAAGGCATGGCCGCTGGCATCGGCAAGAACTACCTGAAAGAAGGCGACACCCGCATCATCGCCCACACCAAAATCATCGGTGCTGGCGAGAAAGATTCGGTGACCTTTGATGTGTCGAAGTTGACCGCTGGCACCGACTACGCGTTCTTCTGCTCGTTCCCAGGCCACATCTCGATGATGAAAGGCACTGTTACCCTGAAGTAATCAGGACAGCAGGCATAAAAAAAGCGCCTTCTCAGGCGCTTTTTTTGTGGTTGGATACGTGTGACGAGCCGCTCGCCACACAATCGCGCTCAGCGCTTATGGCGCAAGCGGCATCACCCGCTTGTGTTCGGTCTTGCGATAGGTCTCGCAGATGATCCGGAACGCCTCTTCGCGCACCGGTTCACCGTGCAAAAACGCATCGATCTCGGCATAGGTCACGCCATGGGAAGCTTCGTCCGGCTTGCCGGGGGAAAGGTCTTCCAGGTCGGCGGTCGGGATTTTCTCCACCAGCGATTCCGGCGCATTGAAGTGCCGGGCAATTTCCCGTACCTGGTTCTTCACTAGCCCGCTCAATGGCGCCAAGTCGCAAGCGCCGTCACCGAACTTGGTGAAAAAGCCCATCACCGCTTCCGCCGCATGGTCGGTGCCGATCACCAGGCCCCCGGCCGCGCCAGCGATGGTGTACTGCGCCACCATGCGCATGCGGGCCTTGGTGTTGCCCAGCACGAAATCCCGGGAGACCGCATGTTTGCCTTCGAAGGCTGCCACTTCATTGGCCAGGGATTTGACCGCTGGGCCGATGTTCACCGTGTGGCGCTCGTCCGGGGCAATAAAGTCCACCGAAGCCTGGGCGTCGTGTTCGTCGAATTGGGTTTCATAAGGCAGGCGCACGGCGATAAAACGGTAGGCCTCATCGCCATTGCGCGCGCGCAACTCGTCCATGGCCCGTTGGGCCAGCAGGCCTGCGGTCAGAGAGTCGACGCCGCCGCTGATGCCCAGCACCAATGTCTTGAGCCCCGAGTTAAGCAGGCATTGCTGGATAAAGGTGATCCGTCGTGCGACCTCCGCCTCCAGGGCGGCCTGGTCTTTGAACGGCGCTTGGACCTTGAGCTGTTCAGCAATCTCGCGCTGTACGGCTTGCATGATTCACTCCTTGCTGGATAGGGCAGGTACTTTGAAAACGTGGCGCAAATAGGCGACGAAGTTCGGGTCGGTACAGTGGGTCTTGCCCGCTTCATCGGAGATCTTCGCCACGGGCTGGCCATTACATGCGGTCATTTTAAGCACGATGCTCATCGGGTCCACACCTGGTATGTCGCAGGTCAGGTTGGTGCCGATGCCGAAGCTGACATTGATACGCCCCCGCAACGCCCGAAAAATCTCCAGGGCCTTGGGCAGCGTGAGGCTGTCGGAGAACACCAGGGTCTTGCTCATCGGCTCGATGCCCAGCTTGTGGTAGTGGGCGATGGCTTTTTCCGCCCAGATTATCGGGTCGCCGGAGTCATGGCGCAAACCGTCGAACAGCTTGGCGAAGTACAAATCGAAATCACCGAGGAAGGCATCGGTGGTGATGCAGTCGGTCAGGGCGATGCCCAGCAGGCCGCGGTACTCGCGCACCCAGCAATCGAGGGCGGCAATCTGGCTGTCGATCAGCCGTGGGCCCAATTGCTGGTGTGCCATGATCCATTCGTGGGCCATGGTGCCCAGGGGTTTCATGTCCAGTTCGCGGGCCAAATGCACGTTGCTGGTGCCGACAAAACGTCCGGGAAAATCGTGCTTGAGCACGTTGACCACTTCTTCCTGGACCCGGTAGGAAAAGCGCCGACGAGTGCCGAAATCGGCGACCTGCAACTCGGACAATTCGTCACTGCTGGCATTGGCGGTCAGCCAGTCGAACTTGCGGTACAACTGCTCGCGCGCTTGTTCGAGGATCACGGTCTGATAGCGATAGCGGTTACGCACCTCGCTGACGATGGCCAGCATCGGCACTTCAAACAGAATCACATGCAGCCACGGCCCGCGCAGGCGGATAAACAACTCGCCGTTTTCGATACCGGTCTGCACGTAGCGCAGGTTGAAGCGAAACAGGCCAAGGAAGCGCAGGAAATCCGGCTTCATAAAGCTGATGCGTTCCAGGAATCCCAGCTGGTCGGGGCTCAGGCTCAGCTCGGCCAGACGCTCGATCTGATAACGAATCTCCGCCAGATACGGGCGCAGGTCTTCACTGTTGCGGCAGCGAAACTCCCATTCAACTTCCACGTTGGGGTAGTTGTGCAGCACCGCCTGCATCATGGTCAGCTTGTAGAAGTCGGTGTCGAGCAGGTTCTGCACGATACGATCGGCAAATACACTCTCGCTCATAACGGGAATCTCCAGACGGGTCGGCGATGGGCGCCGACCGTTACGCACAATTAAGGAATGACGCTAGTGGCGCATAGACGCAGGTCGGTTTGCTAGCGTTTTTTCAGGTTGCGTCAACCTGTTCCATCATCCACTTCACAAAATCGCGCACTTTGGGCACTTGCGCCGAATGCTCGGGGTAGGCCAGGTAATAAGCATCCTGGCTCGGCATCGCGTGTTGCCAGGGGATGATCAACTTGCCGTCGGCCAACTCCTCTTCCACCAGGAACCGTGGCAACAGTGCCACGCCACAGCCCACTTGTGCGGCGCGGATGCACATATAGAAGGTATCGAAACGCGGGCCGTGGTAGCTGTGTTCGGTCTGGTAGCCCTGGCTGGCGAACCAATCGTGCCAGCCCTGGGGGCGCGAGGCGTTTTGCAGCAGGACCAGTTCGCTCAGTTGCGTGGGATCGGTAAACGGTTGAGCAGGCAGGCTGCCCGGTGCACACACCGGAACAAGTTCTTCGCTGAATAACTTCAGGCTTTCGGTACCGGGCCGTGAACCCTGGCCGAAGTAAAAGGCGAGGTCGGCGCGGCCTTGTAGTAAGTCGTCGGGCTCCTGTTCGTTGCACAGGTCCAGGTGGATCTGCGGGTGACGCAAGCGCCAGCCCTTAAGCCTCGGCACCAGCCAGCGTGCGCCGAAGGTGTAGGGCGTAGACACCCGCAATACTTCGGTCTCGCCGCCGTAGGAACGAAGGTAATGGGTCGACATCTCCACCTGGGTGAGGATTTTTCGTACTTCCACCAGGTACAGATCCCCCGCAGGGGTCATCTGCAAACGCCTGCGCACCCGGAGAAACAGCAGGTGCTGCAGCAGTTCTTCCAGCTGCGCGACTTGCTTGCTGACGGCGCTTTGGGTCAGGTTCAGCTCTTCGGCGGCGCGGGTGAAGCTCAGGTGGCGGGTGACGGCCTCGAAGCACTGCAGGGCAGTGATCGAGGGCAAATGTCTTTTATTCAGCACGGTTGGCCTCTTTTTTCTTGTCGTGACACGTTCAGCATGAATAAACGGAATGATATCTCGCCTAATGGTCGTTTGTTGGCAAGTCTTGGGCCAGCTACAAATAAGGTCTGGATCGCCGTGTCAGTTGGCGGCGCATATTTTTGTTTGTGGATTGAAGGAGTGACCCATGGTTGCCGCATTGCTTGATCGTCTCGGGGTAAACCCGGCGCTGTACCAGTCGGGTAAACAACCCGTGCATTCGCCTATCGATGGCAGCCGAATTGCCAGTGTGCACTGGGAAGGCGCCGCCGAGGTGGAGCAGCAGGTCATTCGCGCCGAGCATGCATTCGAAGCCTGGCGTAAGGTGCCGGCGCCGCGCCGTGGCGAGCTGGTGCGTCAGTTCGGCGAAGTGCTGCGCGAATATAAGGCTGACCTGGGCGAGTTGGTGTCCTGGGAAGCTGGCAAAATCACCCAGGAAGGCTTGGGTGAAGTGCAGGAAATGATCGACATCTGCGACTTCGCCGTCGGCCTATCCCGTCAGCTGTATGGCTTGACCATCGCCTCCGAGCGCCCAGGCCACCACATGCGTGAAACCTGGCACCCGCTGGGCGTGGTGGGGGTGATCAGTGCCTTCAACTTCCCGGTAGCAGTGTGGGCGTGGAATACCACGTTGGCGCTGGTGTGCGGCAATGCGGTGATCTGGAAACCTTCGGAAAAGACGCCGCTGACTGCGCTGGCGTGCCAGGCGCTGTTCGAGCGCGTCCTGAAAAACTTCACTGACGCCCCGCAATACCTGAGCCAGGTGATCATCGGCGGTCGCGATGCCGGTGCCGCGCTGGTGGACGACCCCCGTGTAGCCCTGATCAGCGCCACTGGCAGCACCCGCATGGGCCGCGAAGTGGCGCCGAAAGTCGCCGCACGTTTTGCCCGCAGCATCCTGGAACTGGGCGGCAACAACGCGATGATCCTTGGCCCAAGCGCCGATCTGGACATGGCCGTGCGCGCCATTCTGTTCAGCGCCGTCGGCACCGCCGGCCAGCGCTGTACCAGCCTGCGCCGGTTGATTGCCCATGAATCGGTGAAAGAAGAGATTGTCACCCGCCTCAAGGCTGCCTATTCCAAGGTGCGCATCGGTCATCCGCTGGAAGGCAATCTCGTCGGCCCGCTGATCGACAAACACAGCTTTGAAAACATGCAGGACGCCCTGGAGCAGGCCTTGAGCGAAGGCGGCCGGGTGTTTGGCGGCAAGCGCCAGTTGGAAGACACATTCCCCAGCGCTTACTACGTGTCGCCGGCGATTGTGGAAATGCCGGAGCAGAGCGATGTGGTCTGCACTGAAACCTTCGCGCCGATTCTGTATGTGGTCGGCTACACCGATTTTGCCGAAGCACTGCGCCTGAACAACGCCGTGCCTCAAGGCCTGTCCTCGTGCATCTTCACTACCGATGTGCGCGAAGCCGAGCAGTTCATGTCTGCGCTGGGCAGCGACTGCGGGATTGCCAACGTCAATATCGGCCCGAGTGGCGCGGAAATTGGCGGTGCGTTTGGCGGCGAGAAGGAAACCGGTGGAGGTCGTGAGTCGGGTTCCGATGCATGGCGTGGGTATATGCGTCGGCAGACCAATACCGTGAACTATTCGCTCGAGCTGCCGTTGGCCCAAGGCATCACTTTCGACTGATCGCGTACACCTGTTGATCGTTCCCGCACAGAGCGTGGGAACGAACGGTGGTGAAATCCTCCCGGAGTCTGGCAATGCCATTACGCGAAGCGTGTTTGTGGGAACAACTGACCCCTGGCCGGCCGGATCGCGCTGCGCTCAAGGGTGAAGTAAAGGTGGATGTCTGCGTGATCGGCGCCGGTATCACCGGTTTGTCGGCGGCCATTCATTTATTGGAACAAGGCAAAAGCGTCTGCGTGCTGGAAGCCCATCGCACCGGTCATGGTGGCTCTGGGCGCAACGTCGGGTTGGTCAACGCCGGGATGTGGATTGCCCCGGACGAGATCGAGGCCGGTTTTGGCGAGGCGGTGGGCAGTCAGCTCAACCGCATGCTCGGTGCGGCACCGTCCCTGGTGTTCAGCCTGATCGACAAATACAACATTGATTGTCAGTTACGCCGCGAGGGCACCTTGCACATGGCGCATAACGCCCGTGGCGAGGCGGATTTGCGCAGCCGTGAAGAGCAGTGGAAGCGTCGTGGTGCGCCAGTGGAACTGTTGACGGGTGCCGCGTGCGAGCAGGCCACCGGCACCAAAAAGATCGCTGCCGCCTTGCTGGATCGGCGGGCCGGCACGTTGAATCCGATGGCTTACACCAGTGGTTTGGCCAACGCCGCCGTCGGCCTCGGTGGCCAACTGTTTGACCATTCGCCGGTCACCCAATTGGAGCGCCAGGGCCAGCGCTGGTCTGTACAAACTGCTCAGGGCGCGGTGCAGGCCGAGCAAGTGGTGATCGCCTCCAATGCCTACACCGAAGGCGAGTGGACCGAACTGCGGCGCAATTTCTTTCCCGGTTATTACTATCAGGTGGCGTCAGCACCGCTGACCGCGGACGCCGCACAGCAAATCCTGCCGGGCGGGCAGGGCTCCTGGGACACTCGCCAGGTACTCAGCAGCATCCGCCGCGACGCCGATGGCCGGTTGCTGCTGGGCAGCTTGGGCAATGGCAACCAGAAACCAGCCTGGTTCCTCAAGGCCTGGGCCGATCGGGTGCAGCAACATTATTTTCCCTACCTTAAATCGGTGGACTGGGAATGCACCTGGACTGGCTGCATCGCCTTTACCCCGGACCATCTGATGCGTCTTTTTGAACCAGCGCCCGGTTTAGTGGCAGTCACCGGCTACAACGGACGCGGCGTGACCACCGGTAGCGTGGTGGGCAAAGCTTTCGCCGACTACCTGTGTCACCGCAATCCCCAGGCCCTGCCGATTCCATTTGCTCCGATGCAGCCGCTGGCCGGGGTGGGCCTGCGCAGTTGTTTATACGAGGCCGGGTTCTCGCTGTATCACGCGGGGCAATGTCTGCGTATTGTCATCTGATCAGCGAAATACCAGTAAGAAGGCGGCATTTTATTAGCAAGCTACTAATCTGTATTGGTGCGACGCGTAGCAGTGGCGCACTGTAAATGTGCAGTTCCGTTACGCACATTGTTACAGATGCTCGGACTGTCGCTTGGTGGCAGCCTGATATCAAACCGTGGAGAGGGTTGTACTTTTTCGATGCGTTGGTTGCACCTCTGCGAGCTAAAGGGTTGCACGTTCAATCAAAAGGCGTCGAAACGCCTGTAATAACAATGACACCGTGTCTTTTTGAATAATAAAAACGCAATGGCACGCGCCTTGCTCTGGGCTTTCAAGTGAAAGTTTGAAGTGACGTTGCAGTGCCAATTCAACAAAAACCTCGGAGCACCACCTCATGTCCCAGACGTTTTACAAGAAAGGCTTTCTGGCCCTCGCAGTGGCAACTGCGTTGGGTGTTTCTGCGTTTGCTCAAGCTGATGTGAAGATTGGCGTAGCAGGGCCGATGACCGGTGCCAACGCGGCATTCGGTGAGCAGTACATGAAAGGTGCCCAGGCGGCGGCGGATGCGGTCAACAAGGCCGGCGGTATCAATGGCGAGAAAATCGTCCTGGTCGCCGGTGACGATGCCTGCGAACCCAAGCAGGCTGTTGCCGTGGCCAACCGTCTGGCCGATCAGGAAAAAGTGATTGGTGTGGTCGGGCACTTCTGTTCGTCGTCCACCATCCCGGCCTCCGAGGTCTATGACGAAGCGGGGATTATTGCGATCACTCCAGGCTCCACCAACCCTCAAGTGACCGAGCGAGGCCTCTCCGCCATGTTCCGGATGTGCGGGCGTGACGACCAGCAAGGCATCGTGGCAGGCGATTACATCGTCGATGTGCTCAAGGGCAAGAAGGTCGCCGTTCTGCACGACAAGGACACCTACGGTCAGGGTCTTGCTGATGCTACCAAGGCACAGCTGACCAAGCGCGGCGTGACCCCGGTCCTGTACGAAGGCCTGACTCGTGGCGAGAAAGACTTCAGCGCCGTAGTGACCAAAATCCGCGCCGCTGGCGCTGACGTCGTTTACTTCGGTGGCTTGCACCCGGAAGCCGGACCACTGGTTCGTCAACTGCGTGAGGCCGGGCTCAAAGATGTCAAGTTCATGTCCGATGATGGCGTAGTGACCGATGAACTGGTGACCACCGCTGGTGGCGCGCAATACGTCGACGGCGTCTACATGACCTTCGGCGCCGACCCGCGCCTACTGCCAGACAGCAAGGTGGTGGTGGATGAGTTCCGCAAGGCCGGCACCGAGCCTGAGGGCTACACCTTGTACGCCTATGCCTCGATCCAGACCCTGGCTGCCGGTTTCAACGGTGCCAAGTCCAACAAGGGCGAAGATGCGGCCAAGTGGCTTAAGGCAAACCCTGTGAAGACCGTGATGGGCGAGAAGGCTTGGGACGCCAAGGGCGACCTGAAAGTCTCTGACTACGTGGTTTACCAGTGGGACAAGGATGGCAAGTATCACCAACTGGAAAAGCAGAAGTAATCCGAACCGACTGCATAACCTCTCTGTAGGAGCGAGCTTGCTCGCGAAGAACGTTAACGATGACGCGGGCATCCTGGATGCACGCGGCGCTCTCGGTTTTTTCGCGAGCAAGCTCGCTTCTACAGGGGGTTAGTGCCGAGCCTCTGTTTTCCTCCTAGAAGAGCCGCACACCCACAGGTGTGCAGGTTCTCACTGCGTGAGATTGCGTTATGGATGGTATTTTCCTGCAGCAACTGGTCAATGGCCTGACCCTCGGGTCGGTCTATGGCCTGATCGCCATCGGCTACACAATGGTCTATGGCATCATTGGCATGATCAACTTCGCCCACGGCGAGGTTTATATGATTTCCGCTTACCTCGCGGCGATCAGTCTGGCTCTGCTGGCCTATTTCGGTATCGAATCCTTTCCGCTGCTCATTCTCGGCACCCTGGTGTTCACCGTCGTCGTCACCGGCGTCTACGGTTGGGTCATCGAGCGTGTCGCCTACAAACCGCTGCGTAACTCCACCCGACTGGCTCCGCTGATCAGCGCCATCGGTATTTCACTGATCCTGCAAAACTATGCGCAGATCGCCCAGGGCGCCAAGCAACAAGGCATTCCCACCCTGTTGGCCGGAGCCTGGAGAGTCGACATCGGCACCGGGTTCGTCCAGCTGACTTACACCAAAATCTTCATTCTGGTGGCGGCGTTCGCCGGGATGGCCTTGCTGACTTACATCATCAAGTACACCAAGCTCGGCCGCATGTGCCGCGCTACCCAGCAAGACCGCAAGATGGCTTCGATCCTCGGCATCAACACTGACCGGGTGATCTCTTACGTATTCGTCATTGGTGCAGCCATGGCGGCGCTGGCCGGCGTGCTGATTACCCTGAACTACGGCACGTTCGACTTCTATGCCGGCTTTATCATCGGCATCAAGGCATTTACCGCAGCGGTACTCGGCGGCATCGGTTCCCTGCCTGGGGCCATGCTCGGCGGGATCATCCTCGGCATCTCCGAGTCGCTGTTCGCAGGGTTGATCAACTCTGATTACAAAGACGTGTTCAGCTTCTCGCTGTTGGTGGTGATTCTGATTTTCCGTCCTCAGGGCCTGCTCGGTCGCCCTCTCGTGGCGAAGGTATAAACATGTCTGCTGCCAAATCTATCGATATCAAGAAAAGTGTGGTCGATGCGGTCCTCGCCGGGCTGATTTCGTTGATCGTGTTCGGTCCGATCGTCGGCGTGGTGCTCGACGGCTACAGCTTTAACCTGCAACCGGCTCGCGTGGGCATTCTGGTGGCTATCGTGATGGCCGGGCGCTTTGCCATGAGCCTGTTCCTGCAAACCCCCAAGGGGCTACGGATTCTCCAGGGTTTTGAGAACACCGGTTCCGGCGTGCATGTACAGGCGCCGGACTACAAGTCGCGGTTGCGCTGGATCATTCCGGCGCTGATCGTGATTGCCATCGTGTTCCCGTTCTTTGCCAACAAGTACTTGCTGACAGTGGTGATCCTCGGGCTGATCTACGTGCTGCTGGGCCTGGGCCTGAACATTGTGGTTGGCCTGGCCGGCTTGCTCGACCTGGGTTACGTGGCGTTCTACGCCATCGGTGCCTATGGCCTGGCTTTGGGCTATCAATACCTGGGCCTGGGCTTCTGGACGGTGCTGCCACTGGCGGCGATTGCGGCTGCGCTGGCCGGATGCTTACTCGGGTTCCCGGTGTTGCGAATGCACGGGGATTACCTGGCCATCGTGACGCTGGGCTTCGGTGAAATCATCCGTCTTGTGCTCAACAATTGGTTGTCGTTCACGGGTGGGCCGAACGGTATGCCAGTGCCATCGCCAACGTTTTTCGGCCTGGAGTTCGGGCGCAAAGCCAAGGACGGAGGGGTGCCGTTCCATGAGTTTTTCGGCCTGGACTACAACCCCAATATTAAATTCCTGTTTATCTACATCGTGCTGTTTATCGTGGTGTTGCTGGTGCTGTACATCAAGCACCGCCTGACCCGCATGCCGGTGGGCCGCGCTTGGGAAGCCTTGCGCGAAGATGAAATCGCTTGCCGCTCCATGGGCCTGAACCACGTACTGGTGAAGCTCTCGGCGTTCACCATTGGTGCCTCGACGGCTGGTTTGGCCGGTGTGTTTTTCGCCAGCTATCAAGGCTTCGTCAATCCGTCGTCGTTTACCTTCTTCGAGTCGGCGTTGATCCTCGCCATCGTGGTGTTGGGCGGCATGGGCTCGACGGTCGGCGTAGTGATCGCCGCGTTCGTGCTGACGGTGGCGCCGGAACTGCTGCGCAGCTTCTCCGAATACCGCGTGCTGCTGTTCGGCGTGTTGATGGTGGTGATGATGATCTGGCGCCCGCGCGGCCTGATCAGGATCAGCCGTACAGGTGTGACGCCACGCAAGGGGGTAGCGCCATGAGTAAGGAAGTCGTCCTCTGCGTGGAAAATCTGATGATGCACTTCGGTGGCATCAAGGCCTTGAGCGACGTGAGCCTCAAGGTCAAGCGCAACTCGATCTTCGCCCTGATCGGCCCCAACGGTGCCGGCAAGACCACGGTGTTCAACTGCCTGACCGGTTTCTACAAGGCCACCGGGGGCAAGATCGAACTCAATGTGCGGGGCAAGCAGACCAACGTCATCCAGTTGCTTGGTGAGTCGTTCAAGCCCACCGACTTTGTTTCGCCCAAGAGCTTTGCCAGCCGGGTGTTCTACAAGATGTTCGGCGGTACTCACCTGGTGAACCGCGCGGGCCTGGCTCGCACCTTCCAGAACATTCGCCTGTTCAAGGAAATGTCGGTGCTGGAAAACTTGCTGGTGGCCCAGCACATGTGGGTCAACCGCAACATGTTGGCGGGTATCCTCAACACCAAGGGTTATCAGAAGGCTGAAAGCGACGCCCTGGATCACGCCTTTTACTGGCTGGAAGTGGTGGACCTGGTGGACTGCGCCAACCGTCTGGCTGGTGAACTGTCCTACGGCCAGCAACGCCGCCTGGAAATCGCCCGTGCCATGTGCACCCGGCCACAGATTATCTGCCTCGATGAACCGGCCGCTGGTCTCAACCCCCAGGAAACCGAAGCGCTGAGCGCGATGATCCGGCTGCTGCGGGACGAGCATGACTTGACCGTCGTGCTGATCGAACACGACATGGGCATGGTGATGAGTATTTCCGACCACATCGTGGTGCTTGACCACGGCAACGTGATCGCCGAAGGCGGCCCTGAGGCGATTCGCAACGATCCGAAAGTGATCGCCGCCTACCTGGGTGCTGATGAAGAGGAAGTGGTATGAGCGAGGCTGCTATGAGTGGAGCAATCCTCGAACTGAAGGACCTGGACGTGTTCTACGGGCCGATCCAGGCGCTGAAAAAAGTCTCGCTGCACATCAATGAAGGGGAAACCGTCAGCCTGATCGGCTCCAACGGTGCGGGCAAGTCCACGCTGCTGATGTCGATCTTCGGCCAGCCACGGGCCGAGTCCGGGCAGATTCTCTATCGCGGCGTGGACATTACCCACAAGTCGACTCACTACATCGCGTCCAACGGCATCGCCCAGTCGCCGGAAGGGCGGCGGGTGTTCCCTGACATGACCGTCGAGGAAAACCTGCTGATGGGCACCATTCCCATTGGTGACAAGTTTGCCAGCGAAGATATGCAGCGCATGTTCGAGCTGTTTCCACGGCTCAAGGAGCGGCGCAATCAGCGGGCCATGACCATGTCCGGTGGCGAACAGCAAATGCTCGCCATCGCCCGTGCGCTGATGAGTCGGCCCAAGCTGTTGCTGCTGGATGAGCCGAGCCTGGGGCTGGCGCCGATTGTGGTGAAACAGATTTTCGCCACGCTGCGGGAGCTGGCGAGTACCGGTATGACCATCTTTCTGGTGGAGCAGAACGCCAACCATGCGTTGCGACTGTCTGACCGGGCGTATGTGATGGTTAACGGCGAGATCCGCCTCAGCGGTACCGGCAAGGAGTTGCTGGTCAATGAGGAAGTGCGTAACGCCTATCTGGGCGGGCACTAACAGTAAGTCATGTGCTAACCCCTGTAGGAACTAGGCGGCCCCTCGTTCCTACAGCTTTTTGCGGCGTCCACAGGCTCTTCGCCAAATTGTGGAAAACAAATCTGAGCACCTCTCAAGGCGCGACATATAGCCGCCGCAAATCCCTGTTTTGTCACAGTTTTGACTTGTCCCCATTCGCTGTGGAACCGGCTGTGGGTAACGTGGGAGTAGCTGGCTAGAGGCCTTTGAATTCAAGGCTTACAGCGTCATGGTTGTTTTTTGATCAGGCGTTTTTTCGTGGCCTTCCACAGGTTTTGTCAACCTGTTCAAAGACACAGGTATATGACCAAAATATGTCGGTTCAGCCTGTGGATAAGTCTGTGAATAAACTCTGGAAAGACGTCTGTAGAGGCCGCAATGACTGGCCTGGAGCCATCGTCTTCATTCCTGCTTTCGCGATAGGCCTACATACGCCTCGGTCAAGGTCAAGCAAAAAACTTTTTGAATCCCTCTGAAAGCCTTGAGTACAGCGGCTTGGCAGGTTTTGCACTTGCCCCCAAAGACTGTGGACGGGGCTGTGGATAACATGCGCGTATATGGCTGAGAGCCGCGGTGTATATGGCTTGAAGGTGGCTGGTTGAAAATTGAACAGTTGTGTGGCGCCTTGTCACCGTATTGGTTGCCGCCAGGACGGTGTGCGGGCATTCTGCTTGCTGGTTTTTTTATCCCTCTGGCTGCTCGAAGCCCCCCGCAAGGAGAACACCATGACCAATACGTTGTTTATTACCGGCGCAACTTCCGGTTTTGGTGAAGCCTGTGCCCGGCGTTTTGCCCAAGATGGCTGGAAGCTGGTGCTCACCGGTCGTCGCGAAGATCGCCTCAATGCCCTGTGCACCGAGCTTTCGCAACAGACTGAAGTCCACGGCCTGGTGGTGGACGTGCGTGACCGCAAGGGTATGGAAGAGGCGATTGCCAGCCTGCCACCGTCCTTCAGCAAACTGCGCGGGCTGATCAACAATGCCGGCCTGGCCGTGGGCACGGACCCTGCGCCCAAGTGCAATCTGGACGATTGGGAGACCATGGTCGACACCAACGTCAAAGGCCTGCTGTACACCACCAACCTGTTGCTGCCGCGCCTCATCGCCCATGGCCGTGGTGCCGGGATCATCAACCTGGGTTCCATCGCCGGCAACTATCCGTATCCGGGCAGCCATGTGTATGGCGCGACCAAGGCCTTCGTCAAACAGTTCTCCCTGAACCTGCGCTGCGATCTGCAAGGCACCGGCGTGCGGGTGACCAACATCGAGCCGGGCCTGTGTGAAAGCGAGTTTTCCCTGGTGCGCTTTGCCGGTGACCAGGCGCGTTACGACGCCACCTACGCCGGCGCCGAGCCGATCCAGCCACAGGACATTGCCGACACGATCTTCTGGGTGATGAATACGCCGGCGCACGTCAACATCAACCGCCTGGAGCTGATGCCGGTGAGCCAGACCTGGGCCGGGTTTTCCATTGAGCGCGGGGCCAAGGGCTAAAACGGTAGCCGAGGTGGCGTTTGTGGCGAGGGGGCAAGCCCTCTCGCCACAGGGTATTCGCTGGTCTGAAAGGATGCGGCGAATCGGCCAAAACAGGACATAAGGTACACTCCCATCCTGGAAACCCCGCCGCGCTCTGCGGTTTCAAGGTTTTGACAGGAGGATATGTGAGTAACCGAGGTGAGCAGTCGCTGCTCAAACAATCGACCGTACTGATGTTCGCCGTGGCGATCGGCGGTATTGTCACGGGCGTTGTATCTGGCTCCCAATCCATTTTATTCGATGGATTTTTCTCGCTGATCGCAACCTTTATCAAGGTGCTGATGCTGATCACTGCCAAGCTGATCGCCAAGAAAAGCAACGCCCGCTTTCAGTTCGGCTACTGGCACCTGGAGCCCATGGTGCTGCTGATCGAGGGCAGTTTTCTGCTGTTGATTGCCATCTACGCGTTTCTTAACGGCGTGTTCGGCATTATCAATGGCGGGCGTGAGATTGAGTTGGGTCTGGTGATCATTTATGCGGCGGTGTTTACCGTCGTCGAGTTCACCTATTTCTTCTATGTGCGTTACCGCAACCGTACGCTCAAGTCGACGCTGATCCAGTTCGACAACATCAGTTGGCTGGTGGATGCCATGTTATCTGTGGGCCTGCTGGTGAGCTTTCTTGCTGCGCTGCTGCTCAAGTCCCAGGGCTATGGCGAGTGGGCGGTGTATGTCGACCCGTTGATCCTGATCCTGCTCGCCCTGAGCATGCTGGCGCCGGCCTTCAAGATCCTGCGCCCGGCCTTGCGTGATGTGCTGGGGATTGTGCCGGACCAACTGGACGGCAAGGTGCGCCAGGTGATGGACGCGGCCAAGGAGCGGCATGGTTTCGATGATTACGTGTCCTACGTGCAGAAGCACGGTCGGGCGCGGTTTATCGAGATTCACGTGGTGTTGCCAGCGGATTACCCGGTAGCCAATGTCGCGACCCTTGATGGGCTGCGTGAAGAGATATCCACAGGGCTGGGCAAGGCTGATGCTGCGCGTTGGCTGACCATCAGCTTTACCGGGGACAGGAAGTGGGTAGCTTGATCGTTAGCCCGAGGTGAGGCCCGAAAGATCAGCCGAGATACTCGACCAACCCCCGATAACAAGTCGCTAAATGATAAGGCGTAGTCGACGGCATATCCCGTCGGCTCACTTTACCCTTGGCGTCCAGGCACTCATTCCAACCCTTCAAATGCAGGAACCGCTGCTGCAACGCCTGCAACTGGCGCAGCAATAACGCTTCACTGTCGGGCCGCAAGGTCAGCGCACGTAGGTATTCGGCCTGGGCCCAGATCCGTTGGGTGGCATCGCGAGCCGTACCGTCCAGGGCCAACATGCCCGTCACCGCGCCGGTCGATTTATCCACACCCATTTGCTCGGCATAGGCAAACGCTCGGGTCAGTGACGTGTGCAACGGCGTTCCGCGCAGCAAGTCCGAAGATTCCAGCAAGAAGAACCACTCGAACTGGTGCCCAGGCTCAAACCAGTTATCCACAGCGCCCAACGGTTTCTCCAGCATCACGCCATGCTGGCGGTCGATGAAGTGCTTTTGCATCGCTGTCGTCAGGGCCAGAAGGGCACTTTGCACGTGCGTATCTTCACGTACCGCAAGGGTGGCGAGGAAGCCTTCGGCCAAGTGCATCAGCGGGTTTTGCAGGGGGCCGGACTTGAGGGATGACCAGTCGCGCTCCAGTATCGCGTCATACAAACCATCGCTCGTGGCGAATCGCTCGGCAACCACTTCCAGGGCGGCATTGAGCACCGACTCCACCAACGGCTCGCGAACCTTGGCCCAGTAATGGGCGCAGGCGAAGATGATGAAGGCGTGGGTGTAGAGGTCTTTGCGTTGATCAAGCGGCTTGCCGTGGGCGTCGATGCTGTAGATCCAGCCACCGTGTTCGGCGTCGCGGAAGTGCCGCTGCAAGGAGCGAAACAGCGCCGCCGCCCGCTCTTCGGCAAACGCCGCGTCGGGTTCGCCGATCAGGCTGGCAAACAGATACAGCTGCCGGGCGCAGGCCATGGCGCGGTAGCGTTGCGGGGGCAAGGGGCGATGATCGGCGTCCAGGGCCTCAAAGGGCAGGGCCAGGTCAGCACTCCAGCCAGGACCGAGCCAGAGCGGCACGATCAGGTCGTTGAAATGCGTGAGCACGGCGTTTAATTGAGGCTTGAGGGCAGAGCTTGGAGCGTCGGGCATCGGCTGGCGTCGTCACGGCAGGGGCGGTTGCGCGCATGGTAGCAGAGAGGCAACTGCAAGCTTCAAGCTTCAAGCGGCAAGAAAGCGTCAATCGGCTTTTAACTTGCAGCTTGAAGCTTGCGGTTTTTAGCCAGCGAGTAGCCACACTCCTGTCGCCGCCGAAGCCGCCCCGGCAACTCGCACCAGTGGCGCCGCGGCTGTTGGCAGCAAACGCACCACGGCATAACCGGCCGCATGCAGCGCGGCCGTCGCAGCCACAAAGCCTGCGGCATATGTCCAAGGGCTGGACATGTCAGGTAGCTCCAGGCCATGCGCCACGCCATGGAAGAGCGCAAACAACGCCGTCGCCGCAACCGCTACCACCACCGGCGGGCGAATCGCCAGCGCAACGGCAAGACCCAGCGCCAACACCGAAGCGGCAATCGCGCTTTCCAGGGCCGGCAACGCCAGGCCTTCAAAACCCAGCATCCCACCAATCAGCATGGTGCCTACAAAGGTGCACGGCAGTGCCCAGCGGGCGGCGCCTTTTTGTTGTGCAGCCCACAGGCCGACGGCAACCATCGCCAGCAGGTGGTCGATGCCGCCTAGGGGGTGGCTGATGCCAGCCACCAGGCCATTGTCGCCATGGCCCGGATGAGCAAAGGCCAGGGCCGGGGTAAGTAGCAGGGCTAGGGCGCCGAACAGTTTCTTGAGGCTCATGGACAGGTTCCTTGTTGGGATGGTCAGACTGCAGTCAGCAGGCCCTGGCGTTCGATGAAGGCGACGATTGCTTCCAGGCCAACGCCGGTTTTCTGGTTGCTGAAGACAAAGGGTTTTTCGCCGCGCATGCGTTTGGTATCGCTGTCCATCAGTTCCAATGAGGCGCCGACCAGGGGCGCCAGGTCGATCTTGTTGATCACCAGCAAATCGGATTTGCAGATCCCTGGGCCTCCCTTGCGCGGCAGCTTGTCGCCGGCCGACACATCGATCACGTAGATGGTCAGGTCCGACAGCTCGGGGCTGAAGGTGGCGGACAGGTTGTCGCCACCGGACTCCACCAGGATCAGGTCCAGGCCGGGAAAGCGCCGGTTCAGTTGATCCACCGCTTCCAGGTTGATGGAGGCGTCTTCGCGAATGGCCGTGTGCGGGCAGCCGCCGGTTTCTACGCCGATGATTCGTTCCGGGGCCAAGGCTTGATTGCGCACCAGGAAGTCGGCGTCTTCGCGGGTATAGATATCGTTGGTGACCACCGCCAGGTTGTAGCGATCACGTAGCGCCAGGCACAGGGCCAGGGTCAGGGCGGTCTTGCCGGAGCCGACCGGGCCGCCGATACCGACACGCAGGGGTTGTGTGTTCATGTGTTTCTCCTAGGAACGAAACAGGCGGCTGTACTGGCGCTCATGGGCCATACACGCCAGAGACAGGCCGAACGCGGCGCTGCCGTAATGGTGGGGGTCGATCTGGCTGGCGTATTGCTGGGCTTGTTGCAGCAGCGGCAGCAGTTCGCTGGTCAGGCGCTGGGCGGCTTGTTGGCCCAGGGGCAAGGTTTTCATCAGCACGGCCAATTGGTTTTCCAGCCAGCTCCATAGCCAGGCCGCGAGTGCGTCGTCCGGGTTGATGCCCCAGGCGCGTGCGGCCAAGGCCCAACCCAGAGCCAGGTGCGGTTCGCCCAGCTGGCCGAGAAACTCTCGGGCCACGGCATCCAGCTCCGGCAAGCCGTTAAGCAACTGTTGCAAGGAATAGCCCATCTGCCGGCTCTCTTGAAACAGCTCACGGGTTTCGCGGCTGGCGCGATGTTCTTCACACCGTTGCAGCAGTCGCGGCCAGTCCTGCTCGGCGGCGGCCTGGCAATGGGCGAGCAGCAGTGGCGCTTCGAAGCGGGCGAGGTTGAGCAGCAGTTGGTCGCTGATCCAGCGCCGGGCACTGGCAGGGTCGCACACGCGGGCTTGCTCCACGGCCATTTCCAGGCCCTGGGAATAGCTGTAGCCGCCAATCGGCAATTGCGGACTGGCCAGACGCAGCAGCGCCCAGGCTGGGTTCATGGGCGCACGCCGAACTGATGCAGTTTGGGCGGATAGTTGAAGTCTTCGTCGCCGTGGCGCGAATGATGATGGCCACCGCCATAGGCGCCGTGCTCCGGTTGAAACGGTGCCTCGATGGTTTCAGTGGTGGCCCCTAATTGGTCGAGCATGGCCTTGAGCACGTAGTCATCGAGCAGGCGCAGCCAGTCGTCGCCCACTTGCAGGGCGACGTGGCGGTTGCCCAGGTGGTAGGCAGCGCGCGTCAGTTCGAAGGCATTGCTGCAGGTGACGTGCAGCAGCTGTTCAGGCCGCGCGCAGACACGTACGACACGTCCGTCTTCAGCCTGCAGGAATTCGCCATCGTGAAGCGGCGGTTGACCGCGCTCCAGAAACAGGCCGACGTCTTCACCGTCGGCACTGAAACAGCGTAGGCGGCTTTTGCTGCGCGCCTCGAAATTTAGCAGCAGTTGGGCGGCCCAGAGGGTTTGGGGGGCGATTCGGCGGTGGATCACCAGCATCAGAAAGCTTCCAGCTATGAGCAATAAGCAAGCTAGAGCAAGGGGCTTGCCAATCACGCCAGGAGCGGGAATTCCCTGTAGGCAGGCACCTTGTGCCTTCTGATGAAGCAGGGGGCTGCCCCAAGATGTTTCATTTTGGTGCGCGGGTGGATGTATAGCACCGGATTCGAGCGTTCGGCGTTGAATTACACGGCGCTGCGCATGAAACCTCTTTCATCATTCATCTGCCCCGCACTACCGTGGAGATGCACCGTTCAACGGCGGCCACGGCCAAGCGTTTTCACGCCGTGCGCTGAGTTATTCGGTGCTGCCCAGTCCTTGCCAGTGCTTGAGACCGATAAAGATAAAGCGCAACTGCTGGGTGATTTTGGCCTGTGGCGTCAGGTGCGCCGGCAGGGCTTCGGCGGGCGGGTCGATGATGTCGGGCAGGGTGGCGAACACGCTTTTGACGATCAGGTCGGCCATGACGTGCAAGCCCTCGGCATTCAGGTGTTGCAGCTTGGGCATCAAGGTCAGGTCGGCCGCAAGGTCCGAGGTGATGTCTTCACGCAAGGCACCGATAGCTTGGCGTACTGCCAGGCAACCACCGTATTGTTCTCGGGCCAGGAACAGGAATTGCGAGCGGTTGGCGGCTACGACGTCGAGAAAAATTCGCACCGAGGCATCGATGATGCCGCCCATGACGAACTCGTTATGACGCACCAGGCGAATCGTTGCGCGAAAGGTTTGGCCGACTTCGTTGACCAATACCAAGCCCAATTGATCCATATCGGCAAAGTGGCGGTAGAAACCGGTGGGCACGATGCCAGCGGTCTTGGCCACTTCTCGCAGGCTCAGGCTGCCGAACCCACGGCCACACTCCATCAAATGGCGGGCTGCGTCCATCAGGGCGAGGCGGGTCTGTTGCTTCTGTTCGGCGCGGGGCAGCATTGGCAGGCAGGCTTTGTGGACAAGGACAGCGTCGCACTCTAGCAAAACAACTTTACTGGCGTCGAACTTGAGGCGGGGCAAAGGTGTTGCGGATCACACAAAGTCAAAGCCCGATCCAGAGATCGGGCTTTTTTCCAGGGCCAGCACGGGCTTAACTCGCTGCTTGATGCAGTTCTTGCAGACGGTCAGCACCGCCTTCGGCAACAGCGTTGCGTTCCAACAGACGATCAGCGCCGCCTTCAACCAGGCCTTTCTCTTCCAGGCGATCACGGCCACCTTCGGCAACACCTTCGGTGTAAGCACGTTTGTTGGCTTGTTCGGCGCCGCCTTCAACCAGACCTTTCTGTTCGAGGCGATCACGACCACCTTCGGCCAGGGTCTGGCTGATGTGTGCGGCGTCAGTCTTGATTTGTGGGGTGACCTGTTCAGCGGCTGGCAGGGCAAATGCGCTGGTAGCCAGGACGGACAGTGCGAAGCTAAGCAGTAATTGGCGTTTCATGAGAGGTTGCTCCTTGGGAGGGCGATAAATTGGGTACAGGGCTAATGCTACTCTCGATAAGTTGATATAAAAGTTCATAAAGACAATGGTAATAATCAACAGAATTGATTGTTCTCGGCAAAGGCTCTAGATCCGGCCTCTCAAGCACGGGCTTTTGCACCGTGCTGGGTATTTTCGACACGATCGTGGGTAACAACGGTGCGCCGTTGATGATTGAGATTGTCCGATTGGTCAGGAAAGGCGGTTTTTTCAGCTTAATTGGCGCTTGGGTTAAACCCCCAGGCCGTTTGTCAGTCGTAGCCATATAGGCTGTAGTCCTAAGGTGCGCCGCAACGCGCACGCTCAGCCGTATTCAGGAGCCCTGTGCAATGACGCGCACTCGTAAAATTCTCGCCTGGAGCTGCGCCAGCTTCGCTCTGTTAATCGCCGTCGTGGTATTGATCCTGGTGTTCTTCGATTGGAACCGGATCAAGCCCCCCCTCAATGCCAAGATCTGCGAAGAGCTGCATCGTCCCTTTGCCATCAATGGCAACCTGGCCGTGGTCTGGCAGCGCGAGCCCGACGAAGGTGGCTGGCGCGCCTGGATTCCCTGGCCCCACGTAGTGGCCGAGGACCTGACGCTGGGCAACCCCGAGTGGTCGAAAAAGCCGCAGATGGTCACGTTGAAACGTGTGGAGTTTCGCATCGCGCCGTTGCCATTGCTGGCCCAGCGCGTGGTCATTCCGCGTATCGACCTCACCGAACCGAGCGCCGAGTTGCAGCGCCTGGCCGACGGCCGTGCCAACTGGGCCTTCCAGTTTGACCCCAAGGATCCGAATGCAGAGCCGTCCAACTGGGTGGTAGACATCGGCGCCATTGGTTTCGACAAGGGCCACGTTACCCTCGACGACCAAACCCTCAAGACCCAGCTCGATGTGTTGATCGACCTGCTGGGCAAACCGATTCCCTTCAGTGAAATCGTCGGTGATAGCGACACCAAAAAAGCCCAGGAGAAGGGCTCGGTGCCACAGGATTACGCCTTCGGCCTCAAGGTCAAAGGCCAATACCACGGTCAGAAACTAGCCGGCACTGGCAAGATCGGTGGTCTGCTGGCTTTGCAGGACGCGACCAAGCCGTTCCCGCTGCAAGCCCAGGTGAAGATCGCCGACACCAGTATCGCCCTGGCCGGCACCCTGACCGACCCGCGGAACCTCGGCGCCCTGGATCTACGCCTGAAACTGTCCGGCAGCAGCCTGGGCAACCTGTACCCGCTGACGGGCGTCACCCTGCCGGATTCGCCGGCCTATTCCACCGACGGTCACCTGATCGCCAAGCTGCATGAGGCGGGCGGTGCGTCGTTCCGCTACGAGAACTTCAACGGCAAGATCGGCAGCAGTGATATCCACGGCAACCTGGCGTACGTCGCCAGCCAGCCGCGGCCCAAGCTCAGCGGTGCGCTGGTGTCCAATCAACTGCTGCTGGCTGACCTTGCGCCCTTGATCGGCGCCGACTCCAACGCCAAGCAAAAAGCCCGTGGAGGGATGAGCAAGCAGCCGGCGACCAAGGTGCTGCCGGTGGAAGAGTTTCGCACCGAGCGCTGGCGCGACATGGACGCCGATGTTGAACTCACCGGCAAACGCATCGTCCACAGCACCGACTTGCCGTTCACCGATCTCTACACGCACCTGGTGCTCAATGATGGCGAATTGAGCCTGGAACCCCTGCGTTTTGGCGTGGCCGGCGGCAAGCTCGACGCGCAGATTCGCCTCAATGGCCGCGTCACGCCTATGGACGGCCGGGCAAAACTGACGGCGCGCAACTTCAAGCTCAAGCAGCTGTTTCCCACTTTCGAACCGATGAAAACCAGCTTCGGTGAACTCAATGGCGATGCCGATATCGCCGGGCGTGGTAACTCCGTGGCGGCGCTGCTGGGCAGTGCCAATGGCGATCTGAAGATGTTGATCAACGACGGCGCCATCAGCCGCAGCCTGATGGAAATCGCCGGGCTCAACGTGGGTAACTACGTGGTCGGCCGCCTGTTTGGCGACAAGGAAGTGAAGATCAACTGCGCGGCGGCGGACTTCGGCATCAAGACCGGCCTGGCCACCACTCGGCTGTTTGTGTTCGATACCGAGAACGCCATCATCTACGTTGATGGCACGGTGAATATGGCCAGTGAACAACTGGACCTGACCATTACACCCGAGTCCAAAGGCTTTCGGCTGTTTTCCCTGCGCTCACCGCTGTACGTCGACGGGCCATTTATCAAGCCCAATGCCGGGGTGAAAGCGGTGCCGTTGATGTTGCGGGGGGCGGGGATGGTCGCGCTGGGTGTGATCGCCGGTCCTGCTGCCGGCTTGCTGGCGCTGGTGGCGCCAAGTGGCGATGAGCCCAACCAGTGTGCACCGTTGCTGCAACAGATGAAGGAAGGCAAGGCCCCGAAGACGGTGAAAGGCTGACGCGGGCGTGATCATTCCCACGCTCCGCGTGGGAATGGTCGTGGGAAAGGTTTACAGGTCCTGCAGAATATCCGCCATGTCATCGGCGTGTTCTTCTTCCTGGGCCAGAATGTCTTCGAAGATCCGCCGGGTGGTCGGATCTTTATCGCCGATGTACTGGATGATCTCGCGGTAGCTGTCCACCGCGATCCGCTCGGCCACCAGGTCTTCGTAGACCATTTCCTTCAAGGTATTGCCCGCAACGTATTGCGCGTGGGAATTCTTCGACAGCAGGTCCGGGTTGAATTCCGGCTCGCCGCCCAACTGCACGATGCGCTCAGCCAGCTTGTCGGCGTGCTCCGCTTCCTGCTTGGCATGCTCCAGGAACTCCTCGGCGGCGACATGGGCTTTAATGCCGTTGGCCATAAAGTAATGACGCTTGTAGCGCAGCACGCAGACCAGTTCCGTGGCCAGCGACTCGTTAAGCAGGCGCAGGACTTCCTGGCGGTCGGCGTCGTAGCCTTCGGTTACGGCGCCGTTCTCGACGTTCTTGCGGGCGCGCGCTCGCAGTGTGGCTACGTCAGACAAATGTGAGTCAGTCATCTCATTCTCCTCAGGGCGATATCCGGTTTGCGCCACGCTCTGACGGCGTGATCGCTCCAAGTTGTGAGTGCCGCGTCACACAAAAAGTTTTATTGGATGTCACTGTGCGTGTCCGGACAGCCGCGCCTCCTCCTGTAACCACTGGAAAAACGCCCTGACCGGTGGATGCCGCTCGCGTCCAGGTACGCACAGCGCGCTGTACCCCGCGCCGTCGACGCTGACCTGGGGCCTATAAGGCACCAGCAAACCGCTGGCCACGCTTTGTGAAACCAGGATGTTACTGGCCAACACCAGGCCCTGGCCGGCAATCGCCGCTTGAAGGGCGTAGTGCTCTTCGTCGTATTCGCGTATCGACTTGGCTTGCTGCAGCCAATGCTCGCCGGCCTTGTCACACCAGGCTTGCCAGCCCAAGGCGTAGAGCTTGGCGTTGTGCCAGCGCACGCTGATCAGCGTCGGGGGCTGAGTGCTTGCCAATGCCACTTGTTCGGGCGAGCCATAGACCGCGAAACACTCATCGAACAGGCACAGGCCGTACAGGTTGAGGTAATTGTCGAGGCTGTAGCGAATCACCAGGTCGATACTGGCGTCTTGTTGCAAATCCACCACGTCGCAGTGTGTGTCCAGGCGCAGGTTGATCCCGGGATGAGCGGCATAAAAACGCCCCAGCCGTGGCACCAACCACAGGGCGGCGAAGGCCGGCGTCGTGGAAAGCGTGAGGTTGCCGACGCTGCGTTGCGGGCGCAGGGTGTCGACGCTTTGCGCTACCTCCAGCAGCGCGCCGTGCAGGCTGTGGAACAACCGCTCGCCACATTCGGTCAGCCTTACCTGGCGCGGCAGGCGTTCGAACAGCGCCACCCCCAGCCAGGTTTCCAGGGAGCGGATCTGATGGGACACCGCTGTCGGCGTCACCGACAGTTCCAGGGCTGCCGCCTTGAAGCTGAGCAGGCGCGATGCGGATTCAAAGGCGCGCAGGGCGGTGAGGGGCAGCGAGGCAAACATGGCGGGCTCCATGGATGAATTTATTTCATTCTGCGTAACTATTGCTCATTTGTTGGGTGGACTCGACAGCACTAGTTTGCTGGTAAGAAAGTCGACCATTCAGGTCGCCTGAGTCTAGCCCGTGAAGGCCTTATAGATGAATAGAATGCTTGCGATCCATGCCAGCCCCCGTGGCGAGCGCTCCCACTCCCGGCGCCTGGCGGAAGTGTTTCTCGACACCTGGCAAACCGCCAACCCTGATACGCGGCTGACCCGACGGGAAGTCGGCCGGGCCTTTATCCCCCATGTCAGCGAAGCGTTCGTCGCGGCGAACTTCTACCCCGAACCCCATGCGCGCCCCCTGGCCATGCAGGCAGACCTGCAATTGAGCGATGAACTGGTGGGCGAGTTGATCGGTCACGACCTGTTGGTGATTTCCACACCGATGTACAACTTCGGCCTGCCCAGCGGGCTCAAGGCCTGGATCGACCACATTGTGCGCATGGGCCTGACCTTCAACGTCACTCAGGACAGCCAGGGCTGCGCCCAATACCAGCGTTTGCTGCTGGGCAAGAAGGCGCTGATCATCACCAGTCGCGGCGGCAGCGGGTTTGGTCCGGGGGGCGAGAACGAAGCGATGAATCACGCTGATCCACACCTGCGCACAGCCCTGGGCTTTGTTGGCATCGACGACATCACTGTGATTGCCGCCGAAGGTGAAGAGTCCGTCCCAGAAGCGTTCCGCCGCTCCAGTGATGACGCCGAGCGCCAGTTGCGCGTGTTGGCGCGGGCGTTCTGAGGAGGCCTGGACTTTTCTGCGGATCACCGCCGCAGTGGTGGGGCTCAAGTAGTGTCATGAGTTGGTCGTTAATTCGTCATATTGGTTTGCCGGTGGTTCGTCTAGGATGGCGCTCATCGGCTCACTTTCAAGGACGTTCGTCCCATGCCTCAGTCATTGGCAACACGTTATCCCCTGGTACTGGTGCCGGGCATGCTTGGGTTTGTGCGCCTGGTGGTGTACCCGTACTGGTACGGTATTGTCCCGGCGTTGCGCGCGGGCGGCGCGCAGGTCGTTGCGGTGCAGGTGGCGCCGCTCAACTCCAGCGAGGTGCGTGGCGAGCAGTTGCTGGCGCAGATCGAGACGATTCGCCGGGAGACCGGTGCCGATAAGGTCAACTTGATCGGCCATAGCCAGGGCTCGCTGACGGCGCGTTATGCGGCGGCAAAGCGTCCTGAGTGGGTGGCGTCGGTGACGTCGGTGGCCGGCCCCAATCATGGCTCGGAACTGGCGGATCACATCCATAGCCATTACCCGGCCAACAGCGCCAAGGGCCGAATCATGAGTGTGGTGCTACGTCTGATCGGTGCCGTGATGAGCCTGCTGGAAACCGGTTACCGCGGTCCGCGTTTTGCGGCGGATATCCACGCCTCTCATCAGTCGCTGACCAGTGAAGGCGTGGCCCTGTTCAATCGCCAGTATCCCCAGGGGCTGCCGGATACCTGGGGCGGGCAGGGCGCTGGGGAGGTCAACGGGGTGCGTTACTACTCCTGGTCCGGCACCTTGCAGCCGGGCAAAACCGATCGCGGGCGCAACCTGCTGGACGGCACGAACCGCAGTTGCCGGTTGTTTTCCCGCACATTCGTCCGGGAGAAAGGCCAGTGTGACGGCATGGTCGGGCGCTACAGTTCGCACTTGGGAACGGTGATCGGCGATAACTACCCGCTGGACCACTTCGATATCGTCAACCAGTCACTGGGGCTGGTGGGCAAGGGCGCGGAACCGATCCGGTTGTTTACTGAGCATGCCCAGCGGTTGAAGGCTGCCGGGATTTAGCCAGCAACCCTGACCTTGCCCCCAATCGGCGTGGTCCAGCGCTCCGACAAAATCACCCCACCCAAGGTCAGCACTCCGCCCACCAAGTGATACAGCGCCAACTGCTCCTTCAACACCACCGCCGCAATCAGCGCGGTAATCAATGGCAGCAGATTGAAAAACAATGTGGTGCGGCTTGGGCCCAGGGTCTTGACCGAATGCATCCAGGCCAAGGGTGCGATCATCGAGGCCAGCAGGCAGGCGTACAGCACCAGCGGGATATTCGACCAGCCTAGTCCGGTTTTTTCGGATACGAGGAATAGCGGAAACAGCACCACCACCGCCACCAGCACCTGCAAATACAGCAGCACCAGCGGTGGCAGGCGCAACTGCCATTTTTTCAGCAGCGTGCTGTAGATCGCGTAGGCCAGTGTGGCCACCAGCATCATGCCGTCACCCAGGTTCAGCCCATGTCGCAGCAGCGCGCCAAGGCTGCCGGACGAGACCACCACCAGCACCCCGGCGAACGACAGCACTGCACCGGTCAATGCACCCAATGTCAGGCTCTGGCCGAGGCTGATGATGGCGGCGGCCAGGGTCATCAGCGGCATCAGCGACAGGATGATGCCCATGTTGGTGGCCGTGGTCAGGGTTGCCGCGTAATACGCCAGGCTCTGATACACCGCCATGCCCAGCACACCGAGGATGAAAATCTTGCCCAGGTTGGGGCGAATCAACGGCCAGTTGGCAATGACCGGCTTGAGCATGAACGGGGTGAACAGAATTCCCGCCAGCAGCCAGCGGTAAAAGCCGATCTCGGCGGGGAAGATCGAACCCACCGCGAGCTTGTTGATCACGGTATTGCCAGCCCAGATAAAAATGGCCAGTAACGGATAAGCGTATTGCATCGAAAGGAACCAGAAACGTTAGCGAGCGATGATTATCCTTTGTCTGGATCGAAGCCTATACTTCGATCCGGCCATCCGACCTTTGAATCCAGACAATATGTGCAAGAAGTACATCAACCTTCCCGATTTCGCTGCGCTGCCGGCCCCGGTGTACTTCCGCTACTCCGAGTTCGAGGCCGACACCCACGCCAGTGCCCACCAGCACGCCTGGGGCTCCCTGGATTACTCGGCCCGTGGCGTGATGCGCTTTGAAGTGGCCGGCAGCCGCTTCATGTCGCCGCCGCAATACGCAGTGTGGATTCCGCCGAACACCCAGCATAGTTCCTACAACGCCCAGGCGATTGTCTACCGCTCGGTGTATCTGGCGCCGGAACTCTGCGAACAACTGCCCAACGTGCCGAGCACCCTGACCATCAGTGACATCCTCAAGGCGATCCTCAGTGATTTCGCCGAGCGCGACGTGAACATCCCTCAGAACGATGCCGACGTGCGCCTGGCCCAGGTTTTGGTGGACCAACTCAAGCAGGCGCCGGTGCATGATTGTTTCCTGCCTTACGCCAGCAACCCCGGCCTGCTCAGCGTGCTGGAAGGGATGCAGGCTGCGCCTGGCGACAACCGGCCGTTGGCGCAGTGGGCGGTCCAGGTGCATGTCAGTGAGCGCACCCTGGCCCGGCAATTTGTTCGCGAACTGGGCATGGGTTTCGGCGAGTGGCGCCAGCGCCTGCGCTTCCTGGTGGCCATCGAAGCGCTGGACAGCACCCGTAGCGTCCAGGAAGTGGCTTTTGACTTGGGCTACAGCACCGCGTCGGCCTTTATCGCCATGTTTCAGCGCCAGGCCGGCTGCACGCCGGAGCACTATCGACGGACGAATATACGTAGCAGGTGAAGGTGTAACAGGCTTTGTCTACACTGCAGGGGAGGCCGTGCTCCTCGGCACGGTAACAGGGAGAAAACTCCATGAAGATGTTGCGTATTCCGTTGTTGATGATGGGCCTGCTGATCTGTTCCCAGGGTTTTGCTGCAACTGCCCAGCAAAACAAAATGACCACCTGCAACGCCGAAGCCACCACCAAGACGCTCAAGGGTGATGAGCGCAAAGCCTACATGAGCACCTGCCTCAAGGCCGCTCCGGCTGCCAACGATGCCAAGACATTGACTCCCCAGCAGCAGAAGATGAAAGATTGCAATGCCACTGCCAAGATCAAAGCCCTGGCAGGTGATGCGCGCAAGACCTTTATGAGCACCTGCCTGAAGAAATAATAGCCTCGTGCCATAGAAGGCTGCGACACTCGCACACAGCCCTCTGTAGGCGCGAGCTTGCTCGCGATGAACGTAAGATCAGTGCGTTTATTCAGAATGAGCGCGTTATCGTTAACGCCCATCGCGAGCAAGCTCGCTCCTACAGCATCCTTTAACGCCGTTCGTTTTGAGGCTGTATGCCAACGTTTTCTCAGCGTCATGTGTTGTTACTGGCCAGCTACATCATCATTTTCGGCGGGTTATTGCTGGTACTGCCGTTGAAGCTGCTGCCCAGCCTCTTGGCTGGCCTGCTGGTCTTTGAACTGGTCAATATGCTCACCCCGCAGTTGCAGCGGTTGATCGAAGGTCGGCGCGCGCGCTGGCTGGCGGTGGCATTGCTGGGCACCTTGATCGTCAGCGTGCTGGCGCTGGTTTTTGCCGGCGCCATCAGTTTCCTGCTGCACGAAGCGGAAAATCCCGGGGCGTCCCTGGATAAATTCATGGGCGTGGTAGACCAGGCGCGTGGGCAACTGCCGCCGTTCCTCGATGCCTACCTGCCCGCCAGCGCCGCTGAATTTCGCATCGCCATCGGCGAATGGGTCAGTAAGCACCTGAGCGATTTGCAACTGGTGGGCAAGGACGCGGCGCACATGTTTGTGACGCTGCTGATCGGCATGGTCCTGGGGGCGATCATGGCCTTGCAGCGCGTGCCGGATCTGACCAAGCGCAAACCCCTGGCGGCGGCCTTGTTCGATCGCCTGCATCTGCTGGTCCAGGCCTTTCGCAACATCGTCTTCGCCCAGATCAAGATCGCCGCGCTCAACACGGTATTCACCGCCGTGTTCCTGGCCGTGGTCCTGCCGCTGTGCGGGATTCACCTGCCGCTGACCAAAACCTTGATCGTGCTGACCTTCCTGCTGGGCTTGCTGCCAGTGATTGGCAACCTGATGTCCAACACCCTGATCACCATCGTCGCGCTGTCGCTGTCGATTTGGGTCGCCGTGGCGGCGCTGGGTTACCTGATTGTGATCCACAAGGTGGAATACTTTCTTAACGCACGCATCGTCGGCGGGCAGATCAGTGCCAAGTCCTGGGAGTTGCTGTTGGCGATGTTGGTGTTCGAAGCAGCCTTCGGCCTGCCGGGGGTGGTGGCGGGGCCGATTTACTATGCGTACTTGAAGAGTGAGTTGAAGCTTGGGGGGATGGTTTAGGAGCAGCGGCAAGCTGTAGGAGCGAGCTTGCTCGCGAAAAACTCGAGAGCGCCGCGGTTAACCAGCAAGCCCGCGTTAGCGTTCACCACCTTCGCGAGCAAGCTCGCTCCTACAGCGTAAAGCTGCTCCTAGTCAGTACCCGTAGCGCTTGCTCGCCTCAATCGCGAGACCACTGCCAATACTGCCAAAGATATTACCTTCCACATGCCGCGCGTTCGGCAGCATCGCCGACACACTGTGGCGCAGCGCCGGAATGCCGCTGGAACCGCCGGTAAAGAACACCGTGTCCACTTGGGCCACATCCACCGAGGCATCGTCCAGCAATTGGGTGACGCTGTTGCGGATGCGTTCGAGCAGGTTATCGATGGCCGACTCGAACAACGCTCGGCTCAACTCAACGCTCAGGCCCGGCTCGACCCGGTCGAGCAGCACATGGCGGCTCTCGTCGCGGGTCAGTTGGATCTTGGTTTCTTCCACTTCCATCGCCAGCCAGTGCCCTGCACGTTGCTCGATCAGCTTGAACAGGCGGTCGATGCCGCCGGTATCCTCGATGTCGTAGCGCATGCTGCCCAAGGCCAACTGGGTCTTTTGCGAGTACACCGAGTTGATGGTGTGCCAGGTCGCCAGGTTCATGTGATGGCTGGTGGGCATATAGGCGCCGCTTTTCATGCGGCTGCCGTAGCCGAACAGCGGCATCATGCCCTGCAGGCTCAGTTGCTTGTCGAAGTCGGTCCCGCCGATGTGCACGCCGCCGGTGGCGAGAATATCGTCGTGGCGGTTGTCCAGGTCGCGCCGCTCAGGCGACAGGCGCACCAGGGAGAAGTCAGAAGTACCGCCGCCGATATCGACAATCAGGACAAGCTCTTCTTTTTCGATGGTCGACTCATAGTCAAACGCAGCGGCAATCGGCTCGTACTGGAAGGAGACTTCCTTGAAACCGATCTTGCGGGCGACGTCCACCAGGGTGTCTTCGGCTTCCTTGTCGGCCATCGGGTCGTCGTCAACAAAAAACACCGGGCGGCCCAGCACCACTTCTTCGAACTCACGCCCGGCGGTGGTTTCGGCGCGCTGCTTCAACTGGCCGATAAACAGCGCCAACAGGTCCTTGAACGGCATGGCCGTACCCAAAATGCTGGTGTCGTGTTTGATCAGCTTGGAACCCAGCAGGCTCTTGAGCGAGCGCATCAGGCGGCCTTCGTAACCTTCTAGGTACTCGTGCAGCGCAAGGCGGCCGTAGACAGGGCGGCGCTCTTCGAAGTTGAAGAACACCACCGAAGGCAGGGTGATTTTGTCGTCCTCCAGCGCGATAAGCGTTTCCATGCCGGGGCGGATCCAGCCGACAGTGGAGTTGGACGTGCCAAAGTCGATGCCACAGGCACGGGCTGGGGATAGGTTTTTCATGTCTTTCGGGTTCCGGTTGAAAAACGGCCGCGCAGTGTATGCCACCCACGTTCAGATGCGTAGGCCGACTATCCGCTAAATACAACGGACTTGTTACCTTGAAAGGTCAGCGTTTGCCCCCAAATCCCCTCCATACGGTTGGTGGCTGACGCATTTATCAAGATTGTTCGTCACGCCGCCGATAAACTTCTGACGCACCCCTCGGTCACAAGATTGAGATCGGTCAATCCAAACGCCGCAAACAGGCGCATGCTGTGCCGCTGGCAGTGCGATATCGATAACGGATGGTGATGCCCCCGATGGACTTCAAAGACTATTACAAGATTCTCGGCGTAGAGCCGACAGCGGACGACAAGGCGATTAAGGCGGCCTATCGCAAGCTGGCACGTAAATATCATCCCGACGTCAGTAAGGAAAAGGATGCCGAAGCCAAGTTCAAGGACGCGTCCGAAGCCTATGAAGCGCTGAAAAGCGCCGACAAACGCGCCGAATACGACGATTTGCGCAAATACGGTCAGCATGGCCAGCCGTTCCAGGGCCCTCCAGGCTGGCAGAGCCGTGGCGGCTATGGCGGCAATCAGGACGCCGGCGATTTTTCGGATTTCTTCAGCTCGATCTTTGGCTCGCGTGGCAATGGCTTTGGTGGTGCCCAGGGCCATAGTGCCGGGCGTCGAGGACAAGATGTGGAAATGGAATTGCCGATCTTCCTGGAAGAGACCCTGTCCAACGAGTCCAAGCCGATCAACTTCCAGGTGCCGCAGTACAACGCGGCAGGCCAGCACGTCAGCAACACCACCAAAAGCCTGAACGTGAAGATCCCGGCCGGTGTGGCCGACGGCGAACGCATCCGCCTCAAGGGCCAGGGCGCGCCGGGCATTGGCGGCGGTGCCAATGGCGATCTGTACTTGATCATCAAGTTTGCGCCTCATCCGAAATTCGATGTGGAAGGTGAAAACCTGATCATCACCCTGCCGCTGGCTCCGTGGGAGTTGGTACTGGGCACGGAAGTCGCGGTACCGACCCTCACCGGCAAGATCAACCTGAAAGTGCCGGCCGGCAGCCAGAACGGCCAGCGCATGCGCGCCAAGGGCCACGGCTTGCTGAACAAGGCCGGGCAGCGCGGTTATCTGTTTGTGCAACTCAAGGCGGTCATGCCCAAAAGCGCCGACGACGAGGTCAAGGCGTTGTGGCAGGAGCTGGCGAACAAGGCCGCTTTCGATCCGAGAGAATCATGGAGTAGCTAACGATGAGCAGTCCCCACGTGGTTCAAGTGAACATGACCGAGTTTTGTGAGGCCACCGATTTGTCGGTGGCCTACGTGATCGAGATCGTCGAACACGGCATCCTTGAACCGGAGGGGGCGAGTCCCGAGTCCTGGCGTTTTACCGATTACGAGTTGGCTGTGGCCAAGCGGGCATCGGCGCTGCGCAAGGACCTGGAGCTGGAATGGGAAGGCGTCGCCCTGGCGCTGGACCTGCTCGAAGAGGTCCAGCTACTGCGGTCCGAGAACCAGATGCTCAAGCAGCGGTTGGGGCGGTTGGTGCAAAACCCCTGACGCGGCTCACGCCTGCCGATGACCGGTCAGAACAGAAAATACCGCTGGGCCATTGGCAACACATCCGCCGGTTCACACCACAGCAGTACCCCGTCGGCCTTGACCTGATAAGTCTGCGGGTCGACCTCGATGTTCGGCAGGTAGTCGTTGTGGATCAGGTCGGTTTTCTGCACGCCCCGGCAGCCTTTGACCACCGCGATCTGCTTCTTCAATCCCAGTGCTTGTGGCAAGCCGTCCGCCAGTGCCGCCTGGCTGATAAAGGTCAGGCTGGTAGCGTGCAGCGAGCTGCCAAAGCTGGCGAACATCGGCCGGTAGTGAACCGGTTGCGGCGTGGGGATCGAGGCGTTGGCGTCGCCCATGAGGCTTGTGGCAATCGCTCCGCCCTTGAGAATCAGGGTTGGCTTGACGCCAAAGAACGCCGGGCGCCACAGCACAAGATCGGCCCACTTGCCCACTTCGATGGAGCCCACTTCATGGCTGATACCGTGGGTGATCGCCGGGTTGATGGTGTACTTGGCGATGTAGCGCTTGGCGCGGAAGTTGTCGTTGCCCTCTCCGTCACCCGGCAGCGGGCCGCGCTGCTTTTTCATCTTGTCGGCGGTCTGCCAGGTGCGGGTGATGACTTCGCCGACGCGGCCCATGGCCTGGCTGTCGGAGCTGATCATCGAGAACGCGCCGAGGTCGTGGAGGATGTCTTCGGCGGCGATGGTTTCGCGGCGGATGCGGCTTTCGGCGAAGGCCACGTCTTCGGCAATGCTCGGGTCCAGGTGATGGCAGACCATCAACATGTCCAGGTGTTCGTCGATGGTGTTGCGGGTGAACGGCCGAGTCGGGTTGGTAGAGCTGGGCAGCACGTTGGGCAAGCCACAGGCCTTGATAATGTCCGGCGCATGTCCGCCCCCGGCGCCTTCGGTGTGGTAGGTGTGGATGGTGCGGCCCTTGAAGGCGGCGAGGGTGGTTTCGACGAAGCCGGATTCGTTGAGGGTGTCGCTGTGGATCGCCACTTGCACGTCGTACTGGTCAGCGACCGTCAGGCAGTTGTCGATACTTGCCGGCGTCGTGCCCCAGTCTTCGTGCAGCTTCAAGCCAATGGCGCCGGCCTTGACCTGTTCGATCAATGGCTGCGGCAGGCTGGCGTTGCCCTTGCCGGTAAAACCGATGTTCATCGGGAACGAATCTGATGCCTGGAGCATCCGCGCCAGGTGCCACGGGCCCGAGGTGCAGGTGGTGGCATTGGTGCCGGTGGCTGGGCCGGTGCCGCCGCCGATCATCGTGGTGACGCCGCTGGTCAGCGCTTCCTCGATTTGCTGTGGGCAGATGAAGTGCACGTGGGTGTCGATACCGCCGGCGGTAAGGATCATGCCTTCGCCAGCAATCACCTCGGTGCTGGCGCCGACGCAGATGGTCACGCCGGGCTGGATATCCGGGTTGCCGGCCTTGCCGATGGCGGCGATGCGGCCGTTTTTAAGGCCAACGTCGGCCTTGACGATGCCCCAGTGGTCGATGATCAGCGCGTTGGTGATTAGGGTATCGACCACTTCCGCGGCCAGCAGTTGGCTTTGGCCCATGCCATCGCGGATCACTTTGCCGCCGCCGAATTTCACTTCCTCGCCGTAGGTGGTGAAGTCTTTTTCCACTTCGACCCACAGCTCGGTGTCGGCCAGGCGGACCTTGTCACCGACGGTGGGGCCGAACATGTCGGCATAAGCTTGGCGGGAGATTTTCATTGGAAATCCTTGCGCATAGATGAGGTTCTACACTGATTTATTCTGGCAAACCGGTTTGTGTGGCAGGCCCGCTAGGCAAAACAAATCTGTTCAATCCAGGTCGCCCATGATCCGCCCGGCAAAGCCATACACCCGGCGCAAGCCACTCAAGTCCACCAGCTCCACCTCGCGGCTCTGCCCCGGCTCAAACCGCACCGCCGTGCCCGCTGCTATGTTCAGGCGCATGCCACGGCTGGCCGCACGATCAAATGTCAGTGCGTCGTTGGTTTCGAAAAAGTGGTAATGCGAGCCAACCTGGATCGGCCGGTCGCCGCTGTTGGCCACACTCAGGCTGAGGGTGCGGCGGCCGACATTGAGTTCAATGTCGCCAGGCCGGATTCGGTATTCGCCAGGAATCATTCAGGTTGTCCCAGGGTCTTGAAGTAGATGGCGGTCGAGCTGTAGCGTCCGTCCGGGCTTTGGCAGTAGTTGGGCAGTTCCCCGATCTTGATATAGGCCTGAGACTGGTAGAACGCTTCAGCCGGTGAGCCGACTTCGGTGTCCAGGTACAGCAGGCCGCGCTTGTACTGGCGAGCGCTTCGCTCCAGCGCATTTATCAATTGTTGGCCCAGGCCACGGCGTTGTGCCTCGTTGAGTACCAGCAACTTTTGCACCTCGGCGCGGTTCAGTCCGTTGGCTTTCTGGCACAGCGCCAGTTGCACGCTGGCCAGTACCTGTTCATCGCGAACCACCGCCCACAGCAATAGGCTGCCGTCTTCGATGCCGGCCTGCACGCTATTGAAATAGCTGCGGGCCTGGGCTTCGTCGAGGTCGGCCATGAAGCCGACCGATGCGCCGTGCTGCACGGCGTCCAGCAACAGCTCAATCAAGCCCTGGCGGTAATGGGCAAAGCTTTCAGCATTGACGAGGCGCAGGTGGGCGGCGTTCATCGGTTGTTACTCCTTGTCTACGGCTGGCGGCTCCGCGCCGGGGTTAAGCGTCAGTTGCATAAAGGTCAGGTCCAGCCAGCGGCCGAACTTGGTGCCCACTTGCGGCATCTGCCCGGTGATGGTGAAGCCCTGGCGCTCATGCAGGCAGATCGACGCCTGGTTGCCGCTTTCGATGGCGGCGACCATTACGTGTTTGTCGCAGGTTTTCGCCCGCTCGATCAGGGCTTCCATCAGGCGTGGACCGAGGCCCTTGCCGCGCTGGTCGTTGCGCACGTACACCGAGTGCTCGACGGTGTGGCGAAATCCCTCGAAGGGCCGCCAATCGCCAAATGAAGCGTAGCCGAGCACCTGATTGTCTTCGACCGCCACCAGGATCGGGTAGAACTGCGCCTGGCGCGCACTGAACCAGGCCTGGCGATTGCTCAGGTCCACCAGTTGCTCGTTCCAGATCGCCATGGTGTTGAGCACGGCATCGTTGTAGATATCGCGGATTGCCGGGAGGTCGCCGTGTACTGCATCACGAATCAGCATAGACATGGCTGGGCCTCAGGCGATGGGCTGGTGGACGGTCACCAGTTTGGTGCCGTCGGGGAAGGTGGCTTCTACCTGGATATCCGGGATCATTTCCGGGATGCCTTCCATCACTTGCTCACGGCTGAGCAGGGTGGTGCCGAAATACATCAAGTCGGCCACGGTCCGGCCATCGCGGGCGCCTTCCAGCAGTGCTGCCGAGATATACGCCATGGCTTCCGGGTAGTTGAGCTTCACACCGCGCGCCAATCGCCGCTCGGCCACCAGGCCTGCGGTGAAGATCAGCAGTTTGTCTTTTTCCCGAGGGGTCAGGTCCATCGTTCGAAGTCCGCTTTTGGGCAATTTAAAGAATGCGTGTTGTTCATGTGTTCCAGATCCTCGGTTCCAACGCCTCACGCCCAAGCAACGCCGGGCGTAGCAAGCGCCACAATTCAATCAGCCAGCCCCGCGCCAGCAAGGCTTCGCTGGCCAGGCAGCGTGCCACCAGCAAGCCGGGCAATTGCGTCAGGTCGCCGCGCACCGCATGGGGCAGCGAGCGACACTGTTCCAATAAGTCACTGTCGATTTCACCGGTCACCAACAACGTGGCAAACACCGATTTCCCATCCAGGCCAATCGGCGAGTCGAGCAAACCGTCGCCGCCCACAATGCGCTGGCGTTCGTGCCAGAGCAACTGGCCGTCGCGGCGGATATCCAGGTGGGACTGGAAGTGCCCAAGGTCGAAGCGCTCGCCGCTGGCCGGTCGTCCCAGTGCCACCACGTCCCAGTAGAACAGCCGGGCGTCGCCTTGCAGGGCAATGCGCGTGGTGAGTTCGGCCTGGGCGGCGCTGAACACGATAGTTTCCTGGGGTAGCCATTCCAGGGTAGCGCCGGCTTCGACCGATAATTCCAGCTGTTGATAGGCCGGGCCGCCGGCGCGGTACCACTTGGCGGCCCCGGGGCTGGTCAGTTGCGCCCAGGCGCCTTCGCCGACATGGGCGTTGATGTCCAGCCTATCACCCCCGGCAATTCCGCCCGGCGGGTGGACGATAATGTGCTGGCACACCTCGAGGCCTTCGGCGTACAGGTGCTTTTGTACCCGCAGAGGGCCCTTGTGGCGGCGCAGGACCGGGCGCGTGGTGTCGCCAAAGCGCGCGTAGGCCAGTGTAAGCTCGGCATGCCAGTTGGGGGTGAACAGGGCGGGGGATACAGGCAGGTTCATGGTCAGTGCTTATTGTCAGGACGCTACAGATTAGATGGTAACCAGGCCGCGTACACCGTCGGCTTCCATATTTTCTCCACGGCCCTGCAGGACGATTTCACCCCGTGACATCACCAGGTACTGATCAGCCAGTTCGGCGGCAAAATCGTAGAACTGCTCCACCAGCAGGATCGCCATGTCGCCACGGGCAGCGAGCTTTTTGATCACCACGCCGATTTCCTTGATCACCGACGGCTGGATGCCTTCGGTGGGCTCATCCAGAATCAACAGGCGCGGACGACTGGCCAGCGCTCGGCCAATCGCCAGTTGCTGTTGCTGGCCGCCAGACAAGTCGCCGCCCCGGCGTTGTTTCATTTGCAGCAGCACCGGGAACAATTCGTAGATAAAAGCCGGGACTTCCTTGGCTTCGGTGCCAGGGAAGCGGGACAGGCCCATCAACAGGTTTTCTTCCACGGTCAGTCGCCCGAAAATCTCCCGGCCCTGGGGTACGTAGGCGATCCCCGCGTGCACCCGCTGGTGCGGCTTGAAGCCGGTGATGGTCTGGCCTTCCCAGTTCACTGCGCCCTCTTTTGCCGGCAGCAGGCCCATCAGGCATTTGAGCAACGTGGTCTTGCCCACGCCGTTGCGGCCCAGTAGGCAGGTGACTTCGCCGACGTTCACGTCAAACGAAAGGCCCCGCAGGATATGGCTACCGCCGTAGTATTGGTGCAACTTGTCGACGTGCAGCATGTTCAAAATCTCCTCAATTTCAGAGCCTATTGTGGCGAGCGGGCTTGCCCGCGTTGGGCTGCGTAGCAGCCTCAATAGAGTCACCGCATACCGTCAGTTAGAACGCGGCGTTTGGTTTTTGGGCCGCTTCGCAGCCCAACGCGGGCAAGCCCGCTCGCCACAAACAGCGCCTGTTAGCGACCGAGATACACCTCGATCACCCGCTCATTTTCCTGCACCTGTGCAAGCGACCCTTCGGCCAACACGCTGCCCTGGTGCAACACCGTCACATGGTCGGCAATCGAGCCGACAAAGCCCATGTCGTGTTCCACCACCATCAACGAATGCTTGCCCGCCAGGCGCTTGAACAGTTCGGCGGTGAATTCGGTTTCGGCGTCGGTCATGCCCGCCACCGGTTCGTCCAGCAGCAACAGTTGCGGGTCTTGCATCAGCAACATGCCGATTTCCAGGAACTGCTTCTGACCGTGGGACAGCAAGCCGGCCGGGCGATGGGCCGAGGCGGTGAGGCGAATGGTGTCCAGCACTTCGTCGATGCGATCCCTCTGTTCACCACTCAGGCGCGCCCGCAGGCTGGCCCATACCGACTTGTCGGTCTTCTGCGCCAGCTCCAGGTTTTCGAACACGCTCAGGGCTTCGAACACCGTAGGCTTTTGGAACTTGCGACCGATCCCGGCCTGAGCGATCTGCACTTCGCTCAGCGATGTCAGGTCCAGGGTTTCACCGAACCAGGCCTTGCCGTGGCTGGGTCGGGTCTTGCCGGTGATCACGTCCATTAGCGTGGTCTTGCCCGCGCCATTGGGGCCGATAATGCAGCGCAGTTCACCGACGCCGATATACAGGTTCAGGTCGTTGAGGGCCTTGAAACCGTCGAAGCTGACGCTGATATCTTCCAGGGTCAGGATGGTGCCGTGGCGGGTATTGAGGCCCTTGCCCGCCGCCTGGCCGAGGCCAATGGCGTCGCGGCTGGTGCCTTGGTCCTTGTTGGGTTCCAGGATCGGTTCGAGCATGAACTCAGCCGTTGCAGTGACTCTCATTATTCGCCCCTCTTCTTCAGCAGACCGATTACACCCTTGGGCAAGTACAGGGTAACGATGATGAACAGGGCTCCAAGGAAGAACAGCCAGTACTCGGGGAAGGCCACGGTAAACCAGCTCTTCATGCCGTTGACCACCCCTGCGCCCAGCAGCGGACCGATCAACGTGCCGCGACCGCCCAGGGCCACCCACACGGCAGCTTCAATAGAATTGGTCGGTGACATTTCGCTGGGGTTGATGATCCCTACTTGAGGCACATACAACGCACCCGCCAGGCCACACAGCACCGCACTCAAGACCCAGACAAACAACTTGAACCCGCGCGGGTCGTAGCCACAGAACATCAGACGGTTCTCGGCATCGCGCAGCGCCGTCAGCACCCGGCCGAACTTGCTTTGCGCCAGGCGCCAGCCGATGTACAGGCTCGCTACCAGCAACAGCACGGTGGCGAAAAACAGCACTGCTCGCGTTCCCGGTTCGGTGATGCCAAAGCCGAGAATGCTGCGAAAATTGGTAAAGCCGTTATTGCCGCCAAAGCCCGTTTCGTTGCGAAAGAACAGCAGCATCCCGGCGAAGGTCAACGCCTGGGTCATGATCGAGAAATACACGCCCTTGATCCGCGAGCGGAAGGCGAAGAACCCGAACACCAGCGCCAACAACCCCGGCGCCAACACCACCAGGCACATCGCCCAGAGGAAGTGATTGGTACCGACCCAATACCACGGCAACTCAGTCCATGACAGGAAGGTCATGAATGCCGGTAGTTCATCACCAGAGGCCTGGCGCATCAGGTACATGCCCATGGCGTAACCACCGAGGGCAAAGAACAAGCCGTGGCCCAGGGACAACATCCCGGCGTAACCCCAGACCAGATCCAGGGCCAGCGCGACGATGGCGTAGCAGAGGATCTTGCCCACCAGCGTCAGGGTATAAGCCGAGACGTGCAGCGGGTTTTCCGGCGACAGCAGGGAGCACAGCGGCAGGGCCAGCAGCAGGGTCAGGATCACCACACCGACGGCAATCGTCACCTTGGGACCGGCCTTTTGCGTGGCCGTCAGTATTAATGGCTGGTTCATCAGTCGATCACCCGTCCTTTCAGTGCGAAGAGTCCTTGCGGGCGTTTCTGGATAAACAGAATGATCAGCGCGAGGATCAGGATCTTGCCGAGCACGGCGCCGATCTGCGGCTCAAGAATCTTGTTGGTGATCCCCAAACCGAAAGCGGCCATGACGCTGCCGGCCAACTGGCCGACGCCGCCGAGCACCACCACCAGGAACGAGTCGATGATGTAGCTCTGGCCCAGGTCCGGGCCGACGTTGCCAATTTGACTCAAGGCCACGCCACCCAAGCCTGCGATGCCGGAACCGAGGCCAAAGGCGAGCATGTCGACGCGCCCGGTGGGTACGCCGCAGCAGGCGGCCATGTTGCGGTTCTGGGTCACTGCTCGCACATTGAGGCCCAGGCGGGTCTTGTTCAGCAGCAGCCAGGTCAGCACCACCACAAATAGGGCGAAGGCGATGATGACGATGCGGTTGTACGGCAGCACCAGATTGGGCAGCACTTGAATTCCGCCCGACAACCAGGCTGGGTTGGCCACTTCGACGTTTTGCGCACCGAACACCAGGCGCACCAGTTGGATCAGCATCAGGCTGATGCCCCAGGTGGCGAGCAGTGTTTCCAAGGGCCGGCCGTAGAGGTGACGAATCACTGTGCGCTCCAGGGCCATGCCTATGGCGGCGGTGACAAAAAACGCCACCGGCAGCGCGATCAGCGGATAGAACTCGATGGCCTGGGGCACGTAGCGCTGCATCAGCAACTGCACCACATAGGTGGAGTAAGCGCCGAGCATCAGCATCTCGCCGTGGGCCATGTTGATCACCCCGAGCAAGCCGAAGGTGATCGCCAAACCGAGGGCCGCCAGCAGCAGGATCGAACCCAGGGACATGCCACTGAAGGCCTGGCCGAGGATTTCGCCCACCAGCAGTTTGCGCTTGACCTGGGCCAGACTGGTTTCGGCGGCGGTGTGCACGGCGGCGTCGGTTTCCACGCCTGGGGCCAGCAGGCTTTCCAGGCGGGTGCGGGCCAGCGGATCGCCGGTGTTGCCGAGTAGGCGCACGGCGGCCAGGCGTACGGCCGGGTCGGTGTCCACCAGTTGCAGGTTGGCCAGGGCCAGGCTCAGGGCGGCGTGGACGTCGTCGTTGGTCTCAGCGGCGAGTTGCTGGTCGAGCAATTTCAGCTGCGCAGGTTGGGCGCTTTTTTGTAGGGTTTGCGCTGCGGCCTGGCGAATCCTGGGATCGGCGGCGAGCAGTTGCTGGCTGGCTTGCACGTTGTCGATCAGGCCGCGCAGGCGGTTGTTCAGGCGTACGTTTTTGGTTTCGCCGTTGACCGTGAGTTGGCCTTGTTGCAGCGCGTTGACCAACTCGATGCGGGCCAGATCGGGCTGGGCGGCCCAGTCTTGCAGCAGCGTGGCTTGTTGGGTCGGGTTGGCTGCCAGGAAATCGTCGGCATCGCCTGCGTGTGCGGCCAATGGCAGCACAAACAGGACGGCCAGGATGAAGCGGTAAAGGGCAGTAGGCATATCAGTGGGCCTTGCGCGGACAATGTGGGAGCCGGGCTGTTGTGGTGAGGGAGCAAGCTCCCTCACCACAGGTTATTGGCCAGTCTCCGTGGCTCAGTTGCTCTTCACGGCATAGTCAGGCTTCTTGTCATTGCCCTGAATGTACGGGCTCCAGGGTTGGGCACGGGCCGGCTCGTTGGTTTGCCACACCACAGAGAACTGCCCGTCAGCCTGGATCTCGCCGATCATCACCGGCTTGTGCAGGTGGTGGTTGGTCTTGTCCATGGTCAGGATGAAACCCGATGGCGCGGCGAAGGTCTGGCCGGCGAGGGCTTCGCGGACCTTGTCGACGTCGGTGGATTTGGCTTTTTCAGCAGCCTGGGCCCACATATGGATACCGACGTAGGTGGCTTCCATTGGGTCGTTGGTCACGGCTTTGTCCGCGCCCGGAAGGTTGTGAGCTTTGGCGTAGGCTTTCCAGTCAGCCACGAATTTCTTGTTTACCGGGTTTTCCACCGACTGGAAGTAGTTCCACGCCGCGAGGTTGCCCACCAACGGCTTGGTGTCGATGCCGCGCAGCTCTTCTTCGCCCACGGAGAAGGCCACCACTGGAACGTCGGTGGCTTTCAGGCCCTGGTTGGCCAATTCTTTATAGAACGGAACGTTGGAGTCGCCATTCACGGTGGAGATCACCGCAGTCTTGCCGCCGGCGGAGAACTTCTTGATGTTGGCGACGATGGTCTGGTAATCGGCATGACCGAACGGGGTATAGACCTCTTCGATGTCCTTGTCGGCCACGCCTTTGGAATGCAGGAACGAACGCAGGATTTTATTGGTGGTGCGTGGGTACACATAGTCAGTGCCCAGCAGGAAGAAGCGCTTGGCGCTGCCACCTTCTTCGCTCATCAGGTATTCCACCGCCGGGATCGCCTGCTGGTTAGGCGCGGCACCGGTGTAGAACACGTTGGGCGACATTTCTTCGCCTTCGTATTGCACTGGGTAGAACAGCAGGCCGTTGAGCTCTTCGAACACCGGCAGTACCGATTTGCGCGACACCGAAGTCCAGCAACCAAACACCACCGCGACCTTGTCCTGGGTCAGCAACTGCCGGCCTTTCTCGGCGAACAGCGGCCAGTTCGATGCCGGGTCCACCACCACCGCTTCCAGCATCTTGCCGTTCACGCCACCCTTGGCGTTGATCTCGTCGATGGTCATCAACGCCATGTCCTTGAGGGACGTTTCGGAGATGGCCATGGTCCCGGACAGCGAGTGCAGGATACCGATCTTGATGGTCTCGGCGGCCTGGACAGTCCAGGTCATGCCCATGGCGGCGATGGATGCCGACAGAGTGAAAGCCTTGATCAAGCTGCGACGCTTCATTGTGCAATCTCCATGACTCAACGTTGTTATGTGGGGGCAGATACGGGCATTGAGTGGGTAGTTGCAAGGGGTGTGCCTAGTCGGCACAAGGCAGGAAATAGTCGGTTTTGCACCGTGGTGGCCGGCAGCGGCGCACCATGAGCAGGCAGGGGAGGAGTGTTGGTGCGCAAGCGTGCGCTACAACGGGGCGGTAGCTGCCGGGTGTCAGCGCTTGCGCATCAACCCTATGAAAAACAGCCCGCCGATGGCCGCGGTGGCCACGCCAATGGGCAAGTCCTCCGGGGCAATCATTGTGCGTGCCGAGACATCGACCCACACCAGGAAGATGCTGCCCAGAAGTACGCACACCGGCAGCAAGCGCCGATGCTCGGCGCCTACAAGACGCCGGGCAATGTGCGGCACCATTAGCCCGACAAAACCGATGGAACCGCTGATGGACACCAGCACGCCGGTCATCAGCGAGGCGATCAGGAACACCTTGAGCCGCACATTGCGTGCGTTCAAGCCCAGGGTCACGGCAGTCTGTTCGCCGGCCATCAGGGCATTCAGCGGGCGAGCCATCCCCAGCAGCAACACCAGCCCCAACAGCACGGTGGCGCAGGGAACCGTCAGCAACTCCCAGCGCGCCAGCCCCAGACCGCCGAGCATCCAGAACATCACCGCCGACGCCGCGCGGTGATCGCCCATGAACAGCAGCAGGTTGGCCACCGCCATCATCACGAACGACACCGCAACGCCGCACAGCAGCAAGCGATCACTTTCCAGGCGACCGTTGCGGCTGGCCACTGCCAGCACCACGATCATGCTTAGCAGCGCACCGATAAAGGCGGCGATGGGCAGGGTCAGCAGGCCGACGATTTCACCGACATGCAGCACCACGATCACCGCGCCGAGGGTGGCGCCGGAGGTCACGCCCAGCAGGTGCGGGTCGGCCAGGGGGTTGCGCGTTACCGCCTGCAACACCGCGCCGATCAACGCCAGGCCGGCGCCCACCAGCGCACCGAGCAACATGCGCGGCACCCGGATCAGCCAGACGATATGTTCCTGGCCGACGCTCCAGTTCATCTCACCGATACCGAAGGCCTTGTGCAGCAAAATCCGCCACACCACGTCCACCGGCACCCGCGCTGAGCCGAACCCCAGCGAGACCACGCAGGAGACCAGCAACAACGCACCAAGGGCACTGAGCAACAAGGCGTAGCGACGGTTGATCATTCGCCGTGGAATCCCTTGGCCAGGGTTTCAACCGCCAGCACGTTGTCGATCCCCGGCGTGGCTTGCACGTAAGGGATGACGATGAAGCGCTGGTTCTTGATGGCGTCCACCGATTGCAGCGCCGGGTTGTTCAGCAGGAATTGCTCTTTCTGCTCGGCGGTGATTTCGCTGTAGTCGACGATCACGATGACCTGCGGGTTGCGCTCCACCACGGTTTCCCAGTTGATGCGGGTCCAGCTGGCTTCGACGTCATCGAGGATATTGCGCCCACCGGCCGCATCGATCAGTGCTTGCGGCATGCCCAGGCGCCCGGAGGTCATGGCGCGGTCTTCACCGCTGTCGTAAAGGAAGACGCGAGGTTTGTCAGCGGGCAGGCTTTTTTGCACCTCGGCGACTTGCTCCTGCATCTGTGCGATTAGCGTGTTGGCGCGGTCTTGCACGTCGAAAATCTTGCCCAGGTTGCGCAGGTCGTTGTAGGTGTCTTCAAGAGTGGCCGCCGGGCGCTTCATGACAAATGCGCAGGATTCGGTCAGCTCATAGACGTTGATGCCCAGGGGTTGCAGGGTTTGCGGGGTGAGGTCACCGCCCACGCGCATACCGTAGTCCCAGCCAGCGAAGAAGAAATCGACGTTGGCGTTGAGCAGGGTTTCCACTGACGGGTACTTGCTCGCCAGCTCCGGCAGGCCGTCGAGGATCTGTGCCATTTGTGGGGTTACCGACTTCCAGCCAGTGACGCCGCTGTAGCCGGCCATATGCGGCTTGAGGCCCAAGGCGAGCATCATCTGGGTCATGTTGATGTCGTGGCTGACCGCTTGTTTGGGCGCTTGCTTGAAGGTCACTTCGCGGTTGCAGCTCTGGATTTTCAGCGGGTAATGGGTCGCTTCGGCGAAGGCCTGGGAAGCGCTGAACAACAAAGCGATGGACAGCAGGGAGCGCAGGATCATGGTTGGGTTATCCAGGTGATTCGGGGGTAGCCGGACAGGGGATGAGTGTCGATCAGCGCCTCGACGCCGAATACCTCGCGCAACAGCTCGACGGTCAGCACTTCGTGAGGCGTGCCGCTGGCGACGATGCGCCCGTGGTTGATCACATACAGGCGATCACAAAATGCGGCGGCCAGGTTCAGGTCGTGAATGCTGGCCAGGGTACCGATCTTCAGGCGTTTGACCAGCTTTAAAAGCTCAAGCTGGTAGCGCGGGTCGAGGTGGTTGGTCGGTTCGTCGAGGATCAGCAGTTGCGGTTGTTGGGCCAGGGCACGGGCGAGAATAACCCGTTGCTTTTCACCGCCGGAGAGGGTGGCGAAAGCGTGGTCTTCAAAGCCCAGCAGGCCGACGGATTCGAGGGCCTGTTGAATCAGCTTTTGGTCTTCTATGGTGTCGCTGTCGAACAATCCCTTGTGGGGCGTGCGGCCCATGGCAACCACCTCGTCCACCCGTAAACCGAAGGCATCGGGAAACTCCTGAAGCACCACGGCGATGCGCTGGGCGCACCAGCGAGAGGTTTGTTTCCAGACGTTCTGGTGGTCGAGCAGTACCTCGCCGCTTTCTGGTTTGCTGAACCGATAGGCGCAGCGCAACAAGCTGGTCTTGCCGCTGCCATTGGGGCCGATCAACCCGACAAACTCCCCGGCACCCACCTGCAAACTGGCGTCACGCAATTGGAACTGGTGATGACAGTGGCCGTGACCCAATGGGGTCCAGGCGAGTTGGGTGAGGTTGAGTGAGGTCATTGGTTTCCTATCGGTTGTACACATTCAAGACAGATTTTTTTGGCGAGCGGAGATCACGCAGCAAGTGTTATAAGTTAACACTTGTTGCGTAGGGGGCGAAAGCCTGCGTAAGACTACACAGTGCTTCTATGTAGGGCGTCTCGACTGCTTCATGGCGAAGGTGAAGCAGATTCACTCTGGCGCAAAAAAGCGCGCCAGCACCAGGCGATCCAATACCCAGACCACGATCAGAGACGCCCCCACCAGGGGAAAGATAATCGCCAGGCCCAGCATGATCACCATGGCGGTTTTCCACTTCGGCAGGTCATGGCGCAACGGCGGAACCCCGAGGCCGCCCTGTGGCCGGCGCTTCCACCAGATCACTACGCCGCTGACCGCACTCAGCAGAATCATCAGGCAGACCAGCAGCACCAGAATCTGATTGACCACGCCGAACATCTTGCCTTCGTGGAGCATCACTGCGGTTTCAGTGGCCCGAGCTACGGTGTTGTAGTGTTCCCAGCGCACATCGGCCAGGACCTTGCCGGTGTATTGGTCGACATGCAGGGTGGCGTCGTTGCGCGGGTCGTTGGAGAACACCGCGATGGTGAATACGCCCTCGGCGGTGGTGGGGAAGGTGATGCTGTAGCCCGGTTCAACCTTGCGGGCGGTGGCCAGGTCCACGAGCTGTTGCAGACGCAGGCTTGGCGCTGCCGGGCCGGTGCTCATGCCAGCGTGGTTCATGTGTTCGGCATGATCGCCGGACATCGGCATCGGCGTGTTTTCCATGGCCCAGGGCACGGTCTGTTGTGTGGCGGTATTGAGGATGCGCGCTTGTTGGTCGGACTGCGGCACGTTGTTCCACATCGCCGCCGGGAAGCGGTTCCACAGGTCGGCGTATTGCTTGCCCCAGAAGCCGGTCCAGGTCATGCCGCTAAGGATCATCACCAGCAAAAACGCTGCGCCCCAGAAACCGGTGACTGCATGCAAGTCGCGCCAGAACAGCCGTCCGCGACTGCCCAAACGTGGCCACAAGATCCCGGCCGGCGATTTGCCGTGCGGCCACCACAGGTACAGGCCCGAGACCACCAGCATCACGCCCCAACCGGCCGCCAGCTCTACCAGGCGGTCGCCCACGGTGCCGATCATCAGCTCGCCGTGAAGCGCGCGGGCGATGGCTTGCAGGTTGCTTTTCGCGTCCTGCTCGCCCAGCACTGTCCCGCGATAAGGGTCGACGAATACCGTCACCTCGTGACCTTCGTTGAGCACGACAAATTGCGCGCTGCTGGTGGCGTCTACCGGCGGCAGATATTTGCTGATGGTGCCCTGGGGATAGGCCGCCTTGGCTCGTTGCAGTTGTTCATCGGCGCTCAGTACATACTCGGCGCTTTGCACCTTGAGCAAGTCGCCATACATCAGTGGGTCGAGCTGGGGTTTGAACAGGTAGATGATGCCGGTTACAGCCAGCAGCACCATGAAGGGGGCGACAAACAGCCCGGCGTAGAAATGCCAGCGCCAGGCCAGGTTGTAGAAGGAAATCTTTGGAGGGTTCATCAGGGGTTGCTCCGCAAGGCTTGTTATTTATCTGGCCGATCAAATTATTTGTTGTGGCAAGCAGGCTCGCCACAACAGTAGTGTTCGCTGTCAGAAACTCATATCCACCTTGGTCCAGAGCGTGCGCCCCGGTTCGTTGATGGCTTGCGGGTCATTGGCTGGGTAGCCGAACCCGGCGTTGCCGGCCAGGTTCAGGTGCTCGGCGTAGGCTTTGCCGAACAGATTGTCGACGCCGGTGCTGACCTTGAAGTTTTTATTGATGCGATACGCCGCGTTCAGGGAGACCACGCCAAAGCCCGAACTCTTGTCGAAGTCCTTGCCGACCACGTTGCCCTTGTTCTGGTCGATGCGGTTTTGCTCCGCGACTACTCGCCACAGAGCGCCGGCGCTCCAGTTGTCCTCGCTGTAGGTCAGGCCGAAGCGGGCATCCAGCGGTGGCATTTGCGGCAGGGCCTTGCCGTCGCTGCTGTTTTTTCCCCAGGCATAGGCGAGAGTGGCGTCGGCTTTCCAGTTGGAGGTGAGTTTGTACGCCACGCCCAATTCGCCGCCCATGATTCGTGCATCGATGTTCTGTGCCTGGGAAGTAGTGCCCATCATCCCTGGGGTGTAATTGAACAAAATATAGTCGCGCACCTGGCCGACATAGCCCGAAGCCCAGGCCTCCAGATCAGCGGTTTTGTATTGCAGGCCGAAGTCCAGCTGGGTGGTTTTTTCCGGTTTGACCGCGTCGAAGGCATTCACCGAGCCCGATGGTCCTGATTTTGGGGAAAATAACTCCCAGTAATCGGGGAAACGTTCAGCGTGGCCGAGGCCTGCGTACAGCGTGGTAGGGCTGTTGGCCAGGTCGTGTTCATAACGCACGAAGCCGGAAGGCAGCGTGTCGGCGCGGGTGTTGTTGGCGGTGGGATTGGCCCGAGCCGTCATACCGGAGCCGGTGCTCTGGCGAAAATCCTTGGCCGAGGCGCGGTCCAGGCGGGCGCCGGTGATCAAGCGGTCATTGTCGGCGGCGTACCAGGTCAGCTCGCCGAACACGCCGTAGTTGTGGAAGTCGGCGTCCTTGTTGCGCGGCACGTCCTTGTAGGTATCGATACCCATGCCGCTGCGCTGGCGATGTTCGTTGGTCTGCGCGTCGATGCCGCTGATCAGTTGCACATCAGCCCATCGCCAGGTGGCCTTGATCCGCGCGCCGAGGGTGCGGCGGTCGACGTTGGAAGCCATGGGACCTGCCATCATCCCGGTGCCCGACGGGGTGCGCAGGCTGTAGTTGTCCATCACATGGTCGGCGTAGTTGTAGTAGACCTGGGCCTCGACCTTGTCCAGCACCTCGCCGATGTTGGATTTCTCGAAGCGCAGGCCCAGGCTTTCGCGCAGGAATTGCGAGCCGTCCATGCCGCGCCCGGCGTAGCGAGCTTCGCCATCGCCACGGCCGGCGGTCAACTCCAGCAGGGTGTCGGCGTCCGGGGTCCAGCCGAGGGCGACGTCACCGTTCCACTTGTCGTAGCGCGAGGCAACGGTGTCGTTGTTGCCGTCCTTGTAGTCGTCGGCGTGGGCCTGGTTACCGATCACCCGGACATAGCCCAAAGAGCCGCCGGCGGCAGCGTCGATGACTTTATCGAAACGCCCGTTGGAACCGGCCAGCACACTGGCGTTGACCCGCGTGCCCAACTCGCCGAACTGCTCCGGCTCGCGGTCGAACAGCACCGTGCCCGCCGAGGCGCCGGGGCCCCAGAGTACGGTTTGCGGGCCTTTGATTACCGTCAGCTTGTCGTAGGTTTCCGGGGAGATGTAGGAGGTCGGCGCATCCATTCGCCCAGGGCAGGCGCCGAGCATCATGCTGCCGTTGGTGAGGATATTCAGGCGCGAGCCGAACATGCCTCGCAGTACCGGGTCGCCGTTGGTGCCGCCGTTGCGCACCAGGGCGAAGCCGGGGATGGTCTTGAGATAGTCACCGCCATCACTGGCCGGCACCGGTTGGCGTGGGTCCTTGGGGTTGGTGATGATCGTCAGCGGTGAGCTGGGGGCGATGGCGGTGATTACCGTCGGGCTCAGCTCATTGTTGTGCTCGGCGTGGTCGTCGGCGTGAGCCTGTGGCGCCAGCAGTGCGCCACACAGAACGGCAAGAACGGGGGTACATCCCATACGGGTGTCAGCAGAAAACCTGGACATAAAAAATTCCATCTATCAATCGTAAACAACACGGCCAGCAGCCTGCGGCTGTCTGTCTAAAGTCGGCCGGGCGTGGTTTTAGGGTGTGGGTGTTTACGAGGCGATGGGCGGTGCGCGGCTGCGGGCGCCGGGGAAAATGCTCTGCCGGGCATGGCCCAGGCGCGGGGAAGGGGTGATGGCGTTAGCGGGGGGCGGGGCGCCGAGGGCGACGAAGGACACGCTGCCAGGCAGGGCCGGGCAACTGAACAGTAGGCTGCAATAGCCGCATTTTTCCCACAGTACAGGGTCGGCAGTGGGAGGCTTACCGTGTTCGGGCGAGTGTTGAGGTTCGCCATGGCAACTGGCGTCCATGCTCATCGGCATGGACATGCCGGCGTGATGATCCATCGGCATCGCTTGGGAAATCAGCGGTCCGATAAAGATCATCAGCATGGCAAACAGGCTGATCCAACTGCCGCGAGCAAGGCTTACGGGCTTGGTGGACAACCTGCTGTGCGGAGCACCCATATGGGGTAGGCCTTGGGTGGTTACTGGGCGTGCATGTGCTCGTGGGCGGCCATCGGCGGCACTTTTTGCACCGACACTTGTACGTTTACCGGCCCTGCGTTTTCGAAGTTCAGGGTCAGCGGGAAATGCTTGCCGTCTTGCAAGACACTGCGGTCCTTCAGGCCCAGCAGCATCACGTGGTAGGCCATGGGGGCGAACGTCAGATCCCCTCCCGCCGGAACGGCGACGCTGGGCACCAACTGCATTTTCATCAAGTCGCCCTGCATCACATGCTCATGCAGTTCGGCCTTGGCCGCCACTGGCGTGTCGACGCTGAGCAGGCGATCAGGTTTGTCGCCCTGGTTATGAATCACAAAATACGCCGCGACAGTCGGCGCGTTGGGTGGCAGTTCCTGTGACCAGGGATCGCTCACAAGAAGGTCGCCGGCCTTGTAGTCATCGGCATTGGCGGCACACACCGGCAGCAACAACGCAGCCAGGAGCAGGGAAGATTTAAGCATGGCAATTCTCCAGAACGGTTCAAAACGCAGGTCAATTGCGAAGTGATCAGACCGTCGGAGAGGCGCGGGGATTAAGGCTTGGCCATTGCTGGCGCGGCGTGGGGGATTGCAGGGACGACAGCGGCAGGCTCTGCGCGGCGTCGAATCGAGTGACATACAACTGCGGCACATGCCCCGGCAGCGCCACCAACGGCGCCGAGCCCGAACAGTACCAGCAATGCTGCATGGTGGAGTGGTCGTCCTGCTGCGGCGCTTCTTGCTCCAGCGTTCCCAGGGAAATCGCCACCAGCTTGGTACCGCTTGAGGAGCAGAAGCTGCCCCACAGCAATTGTTCGCCAGGGCTCTTGGCTTGCTGCATCGCCCCGGCCATCGGCATGGCAAACGCATTGAACAGCACTGCAAAACAGGCGATCCAGGCAAATGCAAAGCGTTGACGGGCCATGGCGGACAATCCGTAGGGTTTAAACGATCAGATGAGTATTTAGCCTGATCGGGGTGGATAAGTAAAAACCGGGTGTGCGGTTTGGTGTCGCAGGGCTATCAGGCTAGGCCGCAGGCACTCCATGAACTTGCATATCGACGCCTAACGCCTTCCTGACCACTGCGAATATCGCAGCCAGATTGTCCATGCTTGGATTGCCTTTGGCTGAAAGCATGCGATGAAGGCTTTTACTGGGTTTTGCTGTCTCTTTCGCCAAGCCTTCGAAGCCAACTGTGGCATTGACCAAATCACGCAGGATCACGCGCGAGATTTCTGGTTCGCCGTTGAGAAATAGCGTAGCAGCCTCATCCAGAAGAGCTTGGGCAAATTCAGGATCACGCTGCGCGCGTTCGGCAATGGTGTGTTTATAACTGCGGGTGAGCGCCATGTCGGCTACCTCTGGTGTTCCGATTTTTTGCAACGCTGATACTCGTTGATCAGCGACTTTGCTGCTTTGATATCTCTTTTTTGGCTGGACTTGTCGCCACCACCAAACAGGATGATCAGCCGATGGCCTTCCTGTATCAGATAAATCCGGTAACCCGGCCCCCAGTTAATGCGGTATTCACCGAGCCCATCGAACCATTTGATATTGCTGGTATTGCCCATTTCAAGCCAAACCAATGCGTTTGAAACCTTAAGTGCCGCCTGCACACTCAAGAAAGAGAACCATTGACCGAACGGGCTGATCTGGTTTTCACGTTGGTATTCTTCGATCTCGATCATTGGCGACCCTGAAGGTAACAAATAGGTTACTATTCAAGCAAGCGAATGATCCTGACTTATCGGGCGAAGTTTTCCAACGCAGCGAGTGTTTCTTCCAGCGACAAAAACTCCCGATCCACCCCCACCAACACCGGCCGCTTCAACACCAACACCGGCACCCCACGCTCGCGCGCCACTTCCAGCTTCGGTTCGGTCGCACTGCTGCCGCTGTTCTTGCTGATCAGCACATCAATCTGCCTGCGTTCGAACAAGGCCCGTTCAGCCTCGATCAAAAACGGCCCTCGTGCGCCGATCACTTCGCAGCGTTTGTTGCCGGGATACCTATCCAGCGCCCGCAAGGTCCAGAACTGCTCGGCGGGGATTTCGTCGAGGTGTTGCAGCGGTTCGCGGCCCAGGGTGAACAGTGGGCGCTTGAAGGGCTTCAGCGCGACGATCAGCTCGGCCCAGTCGCCGACTTCCCTCCAGTCATCACCGGCCTGCGGCTGCCACGCCGGGCGGCGCAAGGCCCAGCAGGGAATGGCACACAGTTGCGCCGCACGAGCAGCGTTCTGGCTGATCTGCGCGGCGTAGGGATGGGTTGCGTCCAGCAGCAGGTCGATGCCTTGGTCGCGGATAAATTGCGCCAGGCCTTCAGCGCCACCGTAGCCGCCGACGCGAACCTGGCAGGTGAGGTCGGTGGGCACCCGGCCGATGCCGGCCAGGCTGTAGATATGCTGCGGGCCGAGGGTGCGAGCGATGGCCAGGGCTTCAGTGACGCCGCCCAGCAGGAGGATGCGCTTCATTGTGGTTTGATCACTTCCAGCAAGGTGATCGGCAGTGCCTGGCGCCATGTGTCGAAGTCACCCAAAGGCTGGGCCTGGGCAACATGGATGCGGGTCAGTTCACCGCCGTGTTGTTCGCGCCAGGCCATCAGGGTCATTTCGCTTTGCAGGGTGACGGCGTTGGCGACAAGCCGGCCACCGGGGCGCAGGTGTTGCCAGCAGGTGTCCAGCACGCCGGCGCGGGTCACGCCGCCGCCGATGAAGATGGCGTCGGGTGCTTCAAGGCCTTCGAGGGCTTGAGGCGCGCTGCCGCGAATCAATTGCAGGCCCGGCACGCCGAGGGCATCGCGGTTATGTTCGATCAAAAGTTGACGGCCTTCGTTTGCTTCGATGGCCAGCGCCCGACAGCTGGGGTGTGTGCGCATCCATTCGATGCCGATGGAGCCGCTGCCGGCGCCGACGTCCCACAGCAGTTCGCCGGGAGTGGGCGCGAGACGAGCCAGGGTCATGGCGCGCACGTCGCGCTTGGTCAGTTGGCCGTCGTGCCTGAAAGCGGCGTCTGGCAACCCAGCCAACCGTGACAGACGTGCCGTACCCGGTGCAGCCAGGCAGTCGATGGCTACCAGGTTCAACGCGGCAAACGGCGAGTCTTGCCAATCCTCGGCAATGCCGTCGATGCGACGTTCATCCGCGCCACCCAGGTGCTCGAACACACTTAAACGACTCGGGCCGAAACCACTTGAACACAACAAGGCCGCGATGGCCGCCGGGCTCTGGCCGTCGTTGCTCAGCACCAGTAAGCGCACTCCGCTGGACAGCTGGGCATTGAGCGCAGCCAACGGGCGGGCGACCACCGACAACGTCAGCACATCCTGCAACGGCCAACCCAGGCGCGCCGCCGCCAGCGAAACAGAGGAGGGCGCCGGCAGGATCAGCAGCTCATTGGCCGCCACTTGCCGTGCCAGACTGGCGCCGACGCCGTAAAACATCGGGTCACCGCTGGCCAGCACACACACCGGTTCACCACGCCGGGCCAACAGCGGTTCGAGGGAAAACGGGCTGGGCCACAGCTCTCGTTCACTGCGAATGCACGCCGGTAACAAGTCCAGCTGGCGCTGGCCGCCAATGATCCTGGAGGCGTGCAGCAGAGCGTGCCGGGCATTCCTGCCCAGGCCTTTGAAGCCGTCTTCACCGATGCCTACTACCGTCAGCCAGGGCGACATATTGATTCCTTGAACGACATCCGACGGGCAGGCTTTTCATGCTGTCGGACAAAGCAGGCATAATACCGCGCCTTTACCTGTGAACCGGTAGCCCGTTGAGTAGCCCCGTGAAGCCATTCCCACTGTCCAGCACCCTACGCCCCTCGGCTTGTCCGGGGCTGCTGCGTATTGTCCAGGCACTGGATGGCGGGATCTGCCGGATCAAGTTGGCGGGCGGTACTATTCGCGCCGAACAGGCGGTGGCCGTGGCGGACGCGGCCCGGACCTATGCCGGTGGAGTGATCGAGGCAACCAACCGCGCCAACTTGCAGATTCGCGGGATCGGCGCCGAACACGACGCGCTGATCGCCTGTCTGCTGGCCGCTGGCCTGGGACCGACCACCGCCGCCGGTGATGATGTGCGCAACGTGATGCTCAGCCCCAGCGCTGGCATCGACCGGGACATGCTGTTCGACACCCGGCCCTTGGCGGACCAGATACTTGCCACCCTGCAAACCCACCCGCGTTTGCATGAGTTGTCGGCCAAGTTCGCCGTGCAACTGGACGGCGGCGAAGCGCTGGCAATGCTCGAACACCACCATGACCTGTGGTTGTCGGCCTGGAACGTTGACGGTCAGACGCTGCTGGCCTTCGGTCTGGCTGGTTGCCCTGGCCATGATGCGCCACTGGCCGCCGTACCGCTGGCCCAAGGGCATGCACTTGTGGTGGCGGTGTTGGAGCTGTTTCTCGACCTGGCCCGCCCCGAACAGATCCGCATGCGTCACCTGTTGGCCGAAACGCCTGTGGATAACTTCATGGGGCAACTGGCGACGCGTTTGAGTGTGCCTTTGCGGGCTGTCGACGGCTTTTCCCGCCGCCTCGGCCAGGCAGCGCTGCACGTGGGAACTTATCCACAGCGTCAAAAAAACCGGGTCCATGTCGTCGCTGTCGCACCTTTGGGGCGCCTGGATTCGAATATGCTCCAGGGCGCCGCGCAGTTGGCCGCTGCCTATGGCGATGGCAGCCTGCGTCTTACCCCGTGGCAAGGCGTGCTGCTGCCCAATTTGCGGGCACAAGATGCCGCTGTCGTCAGCGAGAGCCTGGCGCAACTGGGCTTCCTCTGTTCGGCAGACCTGGCCCTGGCGCGGATGATCGCCTGTACTGGCTCCAGCGGCTGTGGCAAAGGCCTGGCCGACACCAAGGCCGACGCCCTGTACCTGGCGACGCTGCTGCAAACCAGTGGTCACGTGCTGAATGTTCACTTGTCAGGCTGCCCACGCTCCTGCGCTGCTGCCCACACCGCGCCGGTCACGTTGCTGGCGGTAAGCCCCGGTCATTACGACCTCTATTTTCGCGAAGCAGGCCAGCCGGGTTTCGGCCGCCTGCACGCGCGCACTCTTTCTATTGAAGCGACGGGCGCCCTGCTGCGCGCCCGCCCACGGAGCAACACCGATGATTGATTACATCCGCGACGGTCAGGAGATCTATCGCAACTCCTTTGCGATCATTCGCGCAGAGGCCAAGTTGGATCGCATCCCGGCCGACCTGGAAAAACTGGCCGTGCGGGTGATTCATGCCTGCGGCATGGTCGAGGCCATCGACGGTTTGCAGTTCTCTGAAGGTGCCGGCAAGGCTGGCCGCGAAGCCCTGGCCGCGGGTGCGCCGATCTTGTGTGATGCGCGGATGGTGTCCGAAGGCGTGACCCGTACCCGCCTGCCGGCCAACAATCAGGTGATCTGCACCCTGCGCGATGACAGCGTAGCGGCCCTGGCGCAGGAACTGGGCAACACCCGCTCCGCCGCCGCCCTTGAACTGTGGCGCCCGCATCTGGAAGGCAGCGTGGTGGTGATTGGCAATGCGCCCACCGCCTTGTTCTACCTGCTGGAAATGCTCGACGCGGGTGCGCCAAAGCCTGCGCTGATCCTCGGTTTTCCGGTGGGATTTGTCGGCGCCGCTGAGTCCAAGGCCATGCTTGCCGCTGACAGTCGTGGCGTGCCGTTTGTGATCATGCAAGGCCGTCTGGGCGGCAGCGCCATGGCGGCTGCTGCCGTCAACGCCCTGGCCACGGAGATCGAATAATGCAGGCACGCGGACGTTTGATTGGCCTGGGCGTTGGCCCCGGTGATCCGGAACTAATTACCCTCAAGGCCCTGCGCCTGTTGCGCGAATCGCCGGTGGTGGCGTACTTCGTCGCCAAGGGCAAGAAGGGCAACGCCTTCGGCATTATCGAAGAGCATCTGGTAGCTGAGCAGACCCTGATGCCGCTGGTTTATCCCGTGACCACCGAAGCCTTGCCTGCACCGTTGTCCTATGAGCAAGTGATCAGTGACTTCTATGACGACGCCAGCGTTAAGGTAGCCGCGCACCTGGATGCGGGGCGCGACGTGGCAGTGATCTGTGAAGGCGACCCGTTCTTCTACGGCTCCTACATGTATTTGCACGACCGCCTTGCCGAGCGCTACGACGCCCAGGTCGTCCCGGGCGTGTGCTCGATGCTCGGTGGTGCGTCGGTGCTCAGCGCGCCGCTGGTGTATCGCAATCAGAGCCTCTCAGTGCTCTCTGGCGTGTTGCCCCATGACGAACTCAAGCGTCGCCTGGCGGATGCCGATGCGGCGGTGATCATGAAGCTGGGGCGCAACTTCACCAAGGTGCGTCAGGTGCTGGAAGAGTTGGGTCTGGCCGGGCGGGCGCTGTATGTCGAGCGTGCGACCATGGCCAACCAGAAAATCGTCGCCCTGGATCAGGTCGAACCGATGTCTTCGCCGTACTTCTCGTTGATCATCGTTCCCGGTGAAAGGTGGCAAGGCTGATGACTCGTCCCGCGCCCGCGATTGTCATTCTGGGCAATGGCAGCCTCGCCACTGCTCGTAACATTCAGAAGTTGTACCCTGACGCGTTGATCCACGGCCTGGCCGAGCGGGTTGATGGCGCCGACCGGTTGTACAGCGAATTCGGCGCTACGCTGCGCCAGCTCTACCAGCAGGGCACGCCCATTATCGCCCTGTGCGCCGCTGGGATTGTCATCCGCACCCTGGCGCCGTTGCTGCTGGAAAAAGGCGAGGAACCGGCGGTGCTGGCCGTGGCCGAGGATGGCAGCGCCGTCGTGCCGCTGCTCGGCGGCCTGGGCGGGGTGAATGGGCTGGCGCGGGAAATCGCTGCGGCATTGGGGGTTGCCGCTGCGATCACCACCAGTGGTGAACTGCGTTTTGGTACGTGCCTGCTCAATCCGCCCAGCGGCTATCAGCTCGCTGATCTCGAATTGGGCAAGCGTTTTGTCTCTGACCTACTGGCCGGTGAAAGCGTACGCATCGAAGGCGTGGCGCCCTGGCTGGACCAGGCTAACCTGGTGCAGGATCAGCAGGCGCACCTGGCGATTCATGTGGGCAGTGCCGAGCGCGCGCCTGCGGCCAATGAGCTGCTGATCTATCCGAAGAGTGTGTGGGTAACGTGCCGTCCGGGAACGGGGTTGGCTTCGCGTATTCGTGTTGCCTTGCAAGAGGCCAGGATTGCCGTGCAGTCCCTGGCGTGCCTGCTGGCCAGTGACAGCGACATGGCCAATCCCGAACTGCATGAAGCGGCGATGGAACTTGCCGTGCCACTGCGCTTCGCCGACGTGGTGACGAATGCCGACATCGTCATCACGGTGGCCGACGAACCTTTGGACCTGTCGCTCATCGGCCGTCCCCGTGGCCGCTTGGCTGTGATCGGCCTGGGCCCCGGCGCTGCCGAGCTGATGGTGCCAGCGGTCAAGGCCGAGCTGGCCCGCTGCACCGATGTGCTGGGCTACGAAACCTACGTGCGCATGGCCGGGCCGTTTCGGGCCGACCAGATCCAGCACTGCACCGACAACCGTGAAGAAATGCAGCGCGCGCGCCATGCCTTTGAACTGGCGGCCCAGGGGCGTTCGGTGGTGGTGGTGTCGTCCGGCGACCCCGGCGTGTTCGCCATGGCCGCTGCGGTGCTGGAAGCCTTGCACGAATCCAGCGACCCGGCATGGCAGCGTGTCGACCTGGAGATCCTGCCGGGCGTTTCGGCCTCGCTGGCCACGGCCGCTCAGGCGGGTGCGCCGCTGGGGCATGACTTCTGCGTGATGTCGCTGTCGGACAATCTCAAGCCTTGGTCGATCATCGAGAAACGCCTGGACCTAGCAGCCCAGGCCGACCTGGCCCTGGCGTTCTACAACCCGATCTCCCGTGCCCGGCCTTGGCAGTTGGGCCGCGCCCTGGAGATCGTCGCGCAGCATCGTATGGCCGAGACGCCTGTGGTGTTGGGCCGCGACATTGGTCGTCCGGGCCAGACCCTGCGCACCACCACCCTTGGGCAACTGACGCCGGACCAGGTGGACATGCGCACCATGGTGCTGATTGGCTCGTCCACTACATGCACGTTCCCACGGGCGGGTGGCGGCGAATGGGTGTACACGCCGCGCTGGTATGGCGAAAAACCGCTCTCCTGAAACAACAGCGGCCCCGCAATGGGGCCGCTGAAGTGACGGAAAAACAAGTGTCCGACGAAAGCCGATTCTGCTTTCAACGTGGTTATAACGACTGCTTGTCGAGGACATTTCTCTTCTTGTTGAAGAGAAGGTCGGTACCGTTATTAGTCTAGGGCACCAGATAACCGCGCACGCCGGTAAAGATGATCTGCGCCGCCAGCGCGCATACAAATAAACCCATCAGCCGGCTGACAATCTGCAAGCCCTGATCGCCGAGGATACTTTCGATACGGTTGGACAGGTAAAGCACCACGCCCACAGTGAGGCTGGCCAGGGCAATGCTGAGGATGGCGGTGATCTTGTCATCCCAATGGGGTTGGCTGACACCCATCACCAGCAACGCACCGATAGTGCCGGGGCCGACCGTCAGCGGGATGGTCAGCGGGACGATGGTCACGTCCTGCTGCACGTTGTCGGTCTGCACTGCTGATTTACCCTGGGCCATACCCAGGGCCGAGATGAACAGCACGCTGCCGGCGCCGATACGAAAGGCATCCACGGTGATGCCGAACACGCTGAAAATCACCCGCCCGAACAGATAGAGCAGGACACTCGACACCAGGGTCGCCAGTCCCACCTTCCAGGCCAGGCGCCGGCGCTCCTTGCTGGAGTAACCACGGGTCAGGCTGATAAAGCAGGACAGTACGAAGAAGGGGCTGTACAGCACCAGCATCTTCAAATAAACACTGAACAACACGTGGAGCATGGTGGGAGCTCACAACGAAGGGGGCGAGCGTGAGTTTACCCGCGATGAAGGCTGCTTGTCCTGTGGCGATCCGACAAGCCCGCTCGCCACAAAAACAAACTCGCCAGGCCAATGGCCTCAGGACGTAGGGACGTGCTCAGGCCGTTGTGCGCGCCGCGCCACCCAGTACTCCACCAGCTCGCGCAGTTGCGACAGCTCCACCGGCTTGGCCATGTGCCCGTCCATCCCGGCCTGGCGTGCACGCTCTTTATGTTCCGAAAGAATGTGCGCCGTAAGCGCCACCACCGGCGTGCGGATGCGCTGGTTGCTGACTTCCCAAACCCGCAATTGCTGGGTGGCGGAGAAGCCGTCGAGGATCGGCATCTCACAGTCCATCAGCACTAGGTCGTAACGCTGGGCCTTCATCGCTTGCAACGCTTCTTCGCCGTTGCTGGCCGTGTCCGGCTGCAGGTTGAGCTTGCCGAGCATGCCGCGAATCACCTTGGTGGAGATGCTGTTGTCTTCGGCCACCAGGATGCGGAAGTCGCTGGGCACCGTCACCGCTGTCGGTGCGCTCGGGGCCGCCTGGCGCGGTTGGGTGATGCCTTTGCTGCGCTGGGTCAGTTCGTCGGCCAGGGTGGTCTTGAGGGTATAGCCGGCCACCGGCTTGGCCAGGATGCGTTTGATCCCGCAGTTGCGCGCGATGATCTTGCTCGGCGCATTGCTGATGCCGGTGAGCATGATCAGCAGGATGTCGTGGTTCAGGCTTGGGTCTTCCTTGATCTTCGCCGCCAACTGCATGCCGGTCATGCCGGGCATGTTCTGGTCCAGCAGGACCACGTCGAAGTAGTCTCGCAGGTGCGCCTTGGTGCGCAGCAGGGCCAGGGCTTCCTTACCCGACGGTACGGCGCTGACATTCAGGCCCCAGGCCGTGCATTGCTGCACCAGCACCTTGCGGCAGGTGTCGTTGTCGTCTACCACCAGTACCCGTGCGCCCTGGAGCGGGCCGTCGAGGTCCGAGGTCGGGTGTTCCAGGCGTTCCGGATCCAGCGGCAAGGTCAGCCACAAGGTGCTGCCCTGTTGGCTGCCACTCTTGATACCGAACTCGCCGTGCATCAACAGGATCAACTGACGGGCGATAACCAGGCCCAGGTGGCCGCTCAAGCGTGTGGCAGAGAGGAAATTCTTGCTGTGCAGTTCGCTGTGCAGCAGGGCGTCGCGCTCGGCGGGCTCCATCGGCAGGCCGCTGTCCTGTACGGCAATGCGCAGGCGCGGTTTGCTGCTGCGTTCATCCAGGGCGACAACGATCAGCACTTCACCTTCATCGGTCTTGTGCAGGGCGTTTTCCAGCAGGCTCAACAACGCCTGGCGCAGGCGCGTCGGATCGCCGCTGACGACCCGAGGTACCTGAGGCTGGATAAAGCTGATCAGCTCGACGTTCTGCTGTTCGGCCTTGGCACGGAAGATACTCAGGCAATCTTCGATCAACGCGTTGAGGTCGAACTGCACGTCATCCAGTTCGATTTGCCCGGATTCGAGCTTGGATATGTCGAGAATCTCGTTGATCAGGGTCAGCAGCTCGTTGCCGGCGGTGTGGATGGTCTGCACATAGTCGCGCTGCTTGACCGACAAGGGGGTGCCCAGCAGCAGCTCGGTCATGCCCAGCACGCCGTTCATGGGGGTGCGGATTTCGTGGCTGATTTTCGCCAGGAACTCGGCCTTGGCGGCGATTTCCGCGTTGCTGGCGGCCAGGTCGCGACTGAGGCTGAAGCGGTCTTCGACGATGCTGCGTTGGCGTTCGCCCAGGGCCAGGCTCATCAATAGGCCGCTGATACAGATAAAACCGAGCAGGGTGACGATCAACCCTTGCGGTGCCACCAGTGTCAGGCCCAGCAATGCTGGCAGGATAATCAGCGTGCCTATATTGAAAATCACCATGGCAAGCATGAACAGCCGCGCCGGCCGGTAGCCTTTCTGCCAGTGATACGCCGAGACGAACAACATGCTCAGGCCGGCCAGCGCCACCAGCGCGTAGGTAATGATGTTCAGCGGCAGGGTGTTGACGAACAGCAGCAACAACCCGCAGAGGATGATCAGCAGGATATCCCCCATCAGCAGCTTGTTCAGCGGATGGGGCCCCAGCGGCGAGAAGAAGCGATAGGCGAACATCAGCCCGCACGGTGCGGTCAGCAGCAAGGCCAGGTAGGCGCTGGGGGTTTGAATCGCGTGCCAGTTCGGCAGCCACGGGCCGAGCAGGTTGAGCAACAGCATCAGGCTGAGCAACAACAACCCTTCGCACGCCGCCAGCCACAGACTGCTACGTGAGCGATGGTAGGCGTAGCGGGTTAGGTTGTGCAGGATCAGCATCACCAGGCAGCCGAAGAGCAGTCCATACGCCAGCGCCTGATTCTGGTTGGCGGCAGCAATGACCGCCGGTTCCAGGGTGATGTAAGGGCGCAGTTCATGTTCCGAGACCAGGCGCACGTAGACGTCCAGAGGCTTCTGGATTTGCGGCAGGGGCAGCATGAAGTCGCTGCTGGGCAGCGGGCGTTCGGCCTGGGGTTGGCGGGTGCCGGAGTTCAGTTGCTCCACCAGCGTGTCGCCGTCCAGCACGTACAGGTTCAGGTGCGCCAGGTCTGGCGCGAAGACCCGCAGCACTTGCTCGTGCTTGCCGGGTTGCAGCTTGAAACGTATCCACAACGCACTGTTGGGCTCGGCTGCGGTGATCCGGTCCAGTTCGATGGGGCTGAATTGATTGGTGTAGCGGGGGGAGCGAATGTCGCTCAGTTGCAGATCGGCCTGTTCATCAAGCAATACGGCCCAGCCACTGCCTTGCGTGGCGGCCTGGGCCGAGAGCATGCAGAGCAGGGTCAGCAGGCTGACAGTGAAACCTATGGCGATCCTGAGCCAGCGCACGGCGAAATCCCTTCGTAGGTTGATACACGGGTTTAACTATGCGCGGGGCCGCAATAGTACGGCAAGGGCCAAGGGCCCTTGCCTAACCGAACGGCTAGCTGGTTATTGATCTTCGCCACGCTCACGGGCAATGGCGCGATAGCCAATGTCCTTGCGGTAGAAGCAGCCCTGCCAGTTGATTTTAGCTGCCAATTTGTAAGCCTGCTGCTGGGCAGCATCGACACTGGCGCCCATTGCGGTGGCGCACAATACGCGTCCGCCTGCGGTCACCACGTTGCCATCCTTGAGCGCGGTGCCGGCGTGGAACACTTTACCTTCCAGAGAAGCCGCTGCGTCCAGGCCTTGAATCACATCGCCCTTGGCGTAATCGGCAGGATAACCGCCGGCCGCCAGCACAATGCCAACGCTGGGGCGCGGGTCCCACTGGGCTTCAACCTTGTCCAGGGCTTGGGCGAGGGCAGCCTCCACCAGCAGCACCAGGCTCGATTGCAGGCGCAGCATCACCGGTTGGGTTTCCGGATCACCGAAGCGGCAGTTGAACTCGATAACCTTCGGGTTGCCGGCCTTGTCGATCATCAAGCCGGCGTACAGGAAGCCGGTGTAGACGTTGCCTTCGTCGGCCATGCCGCGCACGGTCGGCCAGATCACCAGGTCCATCACACGCTTGTGAACCTCGGCGGTGACCACCGGGGCAGGGGAGTAGGCACCCATGCCGCCCGTGTTCGGGCCAGTGTCACCGTCGCCGACGCGTTTGTGGTCTTGGCTGGTGGCCATCGGCAGGACGTTCTTGCCGTCGACCATGACGATAAAGCTGGCTTCTTCGCCGTCGAGGAATTCTTCGATCACCACGCGCGAACCGGCCTCACCAAAGGCGTTGCCGGCGAGCATGTCGCGCACAGCGTCTTCGGCTTCGGTCAGGGTCATGGCGACGATCACGCCTTTACCGGCGGCCAGGCCGTCGGCCTTGATCACGATTGGCGCGCCTTTTTCACGCAGATAAGCCAGGGCTGGCTCGATCTCGGTGAAGTTCTGGTAGTCGGCGGTCGGGATCTTGTGGCGAGCCAGGAAGTCCTTGGCGAAGGCTTTCGAACCTTCCAGCTGGGCGGCGCCGGCGGTAGGGCCGAAGCAATCCAGGCCACGGGCGCGGAACAGGTCCACGACGCCGGCTACCAATGGGACTTCCGGACCGACGATGGTCAGGGAGACGTTTTTCTCGGCGAAATCGGCCAACTGCTCAAGGGCCAATACGTCGATGGCGACGTTTTCGCACTTGGCTTCAATGGCGGTACCGGCGTTGCCGGGTGCGACGAAAACTTTCTGGATGCGCGGGTCCTGGGCAACTTTCCAGGCCAGAGCGTGTTCACGGCCACCGCTGCCAATGATCAAAACATTCATTTCAAAAACCTCGGATGACGCAAATCTGGGAAACACAGTGATTTTCTGTAGGAGCGAGCTTGCTCGCGATGGTGGCTAACGATAGCGCGGGGTCTCTGAAACAGCGCGGCGCGTTATCGTTCTTCGCGAGCAAGCTCGCTCCTACAGGTGAAAGCAGTGCTGTTAGTGACGGAAGTGGCGCATGCCGGTGAAGACCATGGCGATGCCAGCTTCATCAGCGGCAGCAATCACTTCGTTATCACGCATCGAGCCGCCCGGCTGGATCACCGCAGTGACGCCCGCTTTGGCGGCATTGTCCAGGCCATCACGGAACGGGAAGAACGCATCCGATGCCATGACCGAACCCTGTACCTGCAAGCCTGCATGTTCAGCCTTGATCGCGGCAATGCGCGCGGAGTTCACGCGGCTCATCTGGCCTGCGCCGACGCCGATGGTCTGGCGGTTCTTGGCGTAGACGATGGCGTTGGACTTAACGTACTTGGCCACTTTCCAGGCGAAAATCAGGTCGTTGATTTCCTGCTCGGTCGGGGCGCGCTTGGTCACTACCTTGAGGTCTTCGCTGCCGATCATGCCGATGTCGCGGCTCTGTACCAGCAAGCCGCCGTTGACGCGCTTGTAGTCCCAGGCAGCGGCACGGTCCGTCGACCACTCGCCGCAGGTCAGCAGGCGCACGTTGGCCTTGGCGGCAACGATGGCGCGGGCTTCTTCGCTAACGGAAGGCGCGATGATCACTTCAACAAACTGACGCTCGACGATGGCCTTGGCCGTTTCGGCGTCCAGCTCACGGTTGAAGGCGATGATGCCGCCGAACGCCGATTCGGTGTCGGTGGCGTAGGCCAACTCATAGGCCTGGCGGATACCGCCTTCAGCGTCCGGGCTCACGGCCACGCCGCATGGATTGGCATGCTTGACGATCACGCAGGCTGGTTTGACGAAGCTCTTCACACACTCCAGCGCAGCGTCGGTGTCGGCTACGTTGTTGTAGGACAGCTCCTTGCCTTGCAGTTGGGTCGCGGTGGCGATGCCGACTTCGGCAGGCGTCGCTTCCACGTAGAACGCCGCGCTCTGGTGCGGGTTCTCGCCGTAACGCATTTCCTGGGCCTTGATGAACTGGCTGTTGAAAGTGCGCGGGAACTGGCTGCGATCGGAGGTCGAGAGGGATTCGGCGGCCTGGTTCACGGTGCCCATGTAGTTGGCGATCATGCCGTCGTAGGCAGCGGTGTGTTCGAAGGCCTTGAGCATCAGGTCGAAGCGCTGAGCGTAGGTCAGGCCGCCGGCCTTGAGGCTTTCCAGGACTTGGCCGTAATCGCTGGCGTTGACCACGATGGCCACGTCCTTGTGATTCTTGGCTGCCGAGCGAACCATGGTCGGGCCGCCGATATCGATGTTCTCGATGGCGGTTGGCAGGTCGCAACCTGGCTTGTTGATGGTGGATTGGAACGGGTAGAGGTTAACGGCCACCAAGTCGATCGGCTTGATGCCGTGTTCGGTCATGATGGCATCGTCGATACCGCGACGACCGAGGATACCGCCGTGGATTTTCGGGTGCAGGGTCTTGACCCGACCGTCCATCATTTCTGCGAAACCGGTGTAGTCCGCCACTTCCACTGCGGCCACGCCGTTGTCCTGCAGCAGTTTGAAGGTCCCGCCGGTGGAGAGAATCTCCACGCCCAGGGCTTCCAGCCCCCGGGCAAATTCGAGGATACCGGTCTTGTCGGAGACGCTGATCAAGGCACGGCGGATCGGCAGGCGGGTAGTCTGGTCGGTCATTTCAATTTCCATCAAAAGCAAAGGAGTCAGCAAAAAAGGCGACCGTTTTTACGCGGACGCCTTTCTGGTTTGATTGAATGCTTACAGCAAATCGTACTGCTTGAGTTTCTTGCGCAGCGTGCCACGGTTGAGACCGAGCAGCTCACTGGCCTTGGTCTGGTTGCCCTTGACGTAGTTCATCACGCTTTCGAGCAAGGGCGCCTCGACTTCGGAGAGCACCAGGTTGTACACGTCCGTGACGGCAGCGCCCTCAAGGTGGGCGAAATAATTGTGCAGCGCCTTCTCGACACTCCCGCGAAGGGTCTGGCCTTCTTCGCTCGGCGTGTTGAGGTGCTGTTTCAAATTGACGTTGTCGCTCACGGGTGTTGTTCCACTCACTAAAGTCTCGGTCATCATCGTCATGCGGCCACCCCTTCTCCGTCCCCTGTCACCAGGCTCTTGTAACGTTCGGCGAAAAACTCACGAACGTTGGCGACCTGTGCTTGCGTATCATCCAAACGATTGAAGTGGGCGCGAAACTCCCTGGCGCCCGGCAAGGTTGCGAGATACCAGCCGACATGCTTGCGAGCAATGCGTACTCCCATCACGTCTCCGTAGAAGACGTGCAGGGCGGCCAGATGCTCTAGCAGAATACGTTCCACCTCGATCAACTCCGGTGCCGGCAAAATTTCGCCGGTACGCAGAAAATGATCGATTTCACGAAAAATCCATGGCCGCCCTTGGGCCGCCCGGCCAATCAACAGACCGTCGGCCCCGGTCGCGTGCAGCACGCGCCGGGCTTTCTCGGCCGAGTCGATGTCGCCGTTGGCAAAGACCGGAATCGACACTGCCTGCTTGATCGCGGCAATGGTGTCGTATTCGGCTTCACCGGTATAAAGGTCGGCGCGGGTGCGGCCATGCACCGCCAGCGCTGTAATGCCGGCCTGTTCGGCGATCTTCGCCACCGTCAGGCCGTTCTTGTTCTCCCGGTCCCACCCGGTGCGAATCTTCAGGGTGACCGGCACATCCACTGCAGCGACAACGGCATGCAGGATCTCGCGTACCAACGCTTCATCCTTGAGCAAAGCAGAACCGGCTGCTTTGTTGCAGACTTTTTTTGCCGGGCAGCCCATGTTGATATCAATAATCTGCGCCCCCAACTCGACGTTGGCCCGGGCGGCATCCGCCAGCATTTGCGCATCACCACCGGCGATCTGTACCGAGCGGGGCTCGGGATCGCCTTCGTGGATCATGCGCATCCGCGACTTGCGGGTATTCCACAAACTCATGTCGCTGGTGACCATTTCTGAGACCACAAGGCCTGCACCCAGTCGTTTGCACAGCTGACGAAAGGGCTGGTCGGTGACGCCCGCCATAGGGGCGAGAATCAAGCCGTTGTGCAATGTGTATGGGCCGATGCGTACCGCCGACATAGGACTTCCCTGTTGTGGGGCCGGATCATTAGAGTTCGAAAAAGGGTTGGCATGATACCCGCTCTCGATGACTGGATAAAGGCTGAATTGGATAAAATCTGAACAGTTATTTTCTTATCGCTGCCGGTTTGGTAGCGAACGGCGTAGTCAATAATCTGCCGTCAAACCCTGGTGCCTGAGCCGATTCATTCGGGAGAGTGGAAGCTCAGGCTGTAATTCACCGCCTTGTTGCCGGGATCGAGGATGTCCAGGGCGATGTGAATCGGAGTCTGGGACGGCATCTCGGTCACGCCCGCCAGCTCGCCGCTGAGGTATTCGGCGGGTTTGAAGCGTCGGCTGGCGATCATCTGCCCGTTAAGGTCAGCAAAGCGTAGCTCCAGCAGCGGAAATGGTTGGGAGAACGTCGCACGGTTATAGATGATTGCGTCGACCACCAGGGCGCCGGCGAACTCCGGGTGGCTGCGTACCACCAGGTTACTGCTCTTGATGTGGGCGATATCGACCCTGGAAGGCACGGTGCAGCCCAGTTTCGGGCACAGCTCCTGGAACCAGGGCCGGTATTTATCCTGGCGCGCCAGGTCGTCGAATTGGTAGGCAATATATTGGCCGGCCAGGGCGGCAGCGGCCAGTAGCACCAGCAGAATCCAGAGCAGGCGACGGCCCCAGCCGGAAGGGCGCTTCTGGGTGTAGAGGTGCAGGGGGTCGTCTTCCAGCTCCTGCAGCATGTCATCGTGGGCGCTTGCGGCGGGATGGGGTCGTTTGCGGCGTGACTGCGGCTGTTCTTGAGGCTCGTCGGTTACCGGTGGCTCGGACGGGTCGAAGTGGTCATCGGTTTTTCTGGTGTGCAGCGTTGGCTCATCGTCCGACTCCAGGGTGTCGGACGACATCGAGGGTTCGGTTCGCTTGGGTTTTCCTGCTACAGCCTTTGCCGGTTCAGGTTCATTGTCCGCCGCTTGTGGCGCTGGAGTCCGCTCATCAGGCGGATCACTGAACAGGCTGGCAGCCCATTGTTCTTCTTCAGAGTTGGCTGTATTGCGGCTGGCGCTGAGGGAATCTTCATTTTGCCGACGGTCGGAGCCTGGTTGCCGACGGTCTGCACCCAGAGGCTGGGTGTGCTGAATCTCGCGACGCTCCAGCTTGGCCAGTTCTTCGTCCAGGTCCAGGTTGTCTAGGTCCAGCTCTTCAGCGGTCCATTGTTTCTGGCTGACGGCGCGCGGTGCTGCTTCTGCCGTTGCCGCAGCTTGAGGCTCAGGCGCGCTGGCGCGCTGCTCCAGCAATTGCCGGGCGGCATTAAACACTTGCAGGCAAGAGCCACAACGAACCACGCCGCGGGCCACGCTCAGTTGTGCGTGGCTTACGCGAAAGCGGGCGTGGCAATGCGGGCACTGGGTGACGAAACTGTCGGTCATGCGGCCATCCGATTCATGCAGGCGCTCATTCTAGCGCCGACGACCACTGATGCGTACCCAGCCGTCACGGTTGGCGATCGGGTCCAGCTCGAAATCCTGGGCGTAAGCGGCGGCGACGTCTTCGCCCTGCTCGGCGAGGATACCTGACAGCGCCAGGCGGCCACCCGGCTTGACCAGGCTGGACAGCTGCGGGGCCAGCGACACCAGTGGGCCGGCCAGAATGTTGGCCACCAGCACGTCGGCCTGTACCTGTGGCAGTTGCTCCGGCAGGTACAGGGGGAATTTATCTTCGGCGATGTTATTACGCCCGGCGTTATCGCGGGAGGCTTCCAGGGCTTGCACGTCGATGTCGGTACCGACCGCTTCCTTCGCGCCCAGCAGCAGGGCAGCGATGGCCAGGATTCCCGAGCCACAGCCGAAGTCCAGTACGTTGCAGTCCTGCAAGTCCTGGCCATCGAGCCATTCCAGGCACAGGGCGGTGGTCGGGTGGGTGCCGGTGCCAAATGCCAGGCCAGGGTCCAGCAGCAGATTCACCGCGTCAGGCTCGGGGGCGGCGTGCCAGCTCGGTACGATCCACAGGCGCTGGCCGAAACGCATGGGATGGAAATTGTCCATCCAGCTGCGTTCCCAGTCCTGGTCTTCGATGATCTCGCTGTGGTGTTCGGGCAGCGGGCTGCCGGTCAACAGCTCCATATGGGCCAGCACGCTGGCGGCCTCGGTGCCGTCTTCGAACAGCGCCAACAGATGGGTGTGGGACCACAGCGGGGTGGTGTTCAGCTCGGGTTCGAAGATGGGTTGATCTTCGGCGTCCATGAAGGTCACCGACACCGCGCCCACTTCAAGGAACGCGTCTTCGTAGGTTTCGGCTTGTTCTGGGCTGATGGCGAGACGGACTTGCAGCCAAGGCATGGCGGGCACCTTTGAAAAAATGAGTGTGCAGCGGGGTGGGGCTGCGGGAAGCGCGCCAGTTTACGCGAGGTGGGGGCAGAAGACGACACCGCTGGACACACGCAGATCAATGTGGGAGACAGGCAAGCCCGGCTCCCACATTGATCGTGCGTTGATTCTGATACCTCAGAGACAACAAAACCGCCCGAAGGCGGCCTTGTTGGGTGGATCACTTCGCTTACTGATTAGCCAGCTTGTGTTCCAGGTAGTGAATGTTCACACCACCTTCGCAGAAGCCTTCATCGCGAACCAGATCCCGATGCAACGGGATGTTGGTCTTGATGCCGTCAACCACGATTTCGTCCAGGGCATTGCGCATGCGTGCCATGGCTTCGTCGCGGGTCGAGCCCCAGGTGATCAGCTTGCCGATCAGGGAGTCGTAGTTCGACGGGACCTTGTAGCCGCTGTACAGGTGCGAATCGACGCGAACGCCGTTGCCACCTGGTGCATGGAAGTGCTTGACCATGCCCGGGCTCGGCATAAAGGTTTTCGGGTCTTCGGCGTTGATCCGGCACTCCAGCGAGTGGCCGTGGATCTTCACGTCATCCTGGGTAAACGACAGCGCGTTGCCAGCGGCGATGCTGAGCATCTCCTTGACGATGTCGATGCCAGTGACCATTTCCGATACTGGATGCTCTACCTGCACACGAGTGTTCATCTCGATGAAGTAGAAACTGCCGTTCTCGTAGAGGAACTCGAAGGTGCCAGCGCCACGGTAGTTGATGTCGATGCACGCCTTGACGCAGCGCGCCAGGACTTCTGCACGAGCGGTTTCATCCAGGCCTGGTGCCGGTGCTTCTTCCAGAACCTTCTGGTGACGGCGCTGCAGCGAGCAGTCGCGGTCGCCCAGGTGAATGGCGTGGCCCTGGCCGTCGGAAAGCACCTGAACTTCCACGTGACGTGGGTTGGTCAGGTATTTTTCGAGGTAGACCATCGGGTTGCTGAACCAGGCGCCTGCTTCTTCGCGGGTCTGCTTGGCTGCTTCAATCAGGTCTTCTTCGCGATGCACCACACGCATGCCGCGACCACCACCGCCGCCAGCGGCCTTGATGATCACCGGGTAACCGACTTCGCGACCAATGCGCAGGGCGGTTTCCGGGTCTTCGGGCAACGGGCCGTCAGAGCCTGGAACGGTCGGCACGCCGGCAGCGATCATGGCGTGCTTGGCCGAAACCTTGTCGCCCATCAGGCGAATGGTGTCAGCTTTCGGGCCGATGAAGGCAAAACCGGATTTTTCCACCTGTTCGGCGAAATCGGCGTTTTCCGCGAGGAAACCGTAGCCTGGGTGAATGGCGGTAGCGCCGGTCACTTCAGCTGCTGCGATGATCGCCGGGATGTGCAGGTAAGACAGGCTGGCAGGCGCAGGGCCTATGCAAACCGTCTCGTCCGCCAGGCCCAGGTGCATCAGCTCTTTGTCGGCAGTCGAGTACACCGCGACGGTCTTGATACCCATTTCCTTGCACGCGCGCAAGATCCGCAGGGCGATTTCGCCGCGGTTGGCGATCAGGACTTTTTCCAGCTTCGCAGGTTTCAACATCGTTGGTTCTCCGCGGTTCAAACGATGGTGAACAGCGGTTGGTCGAATTCAACCGGCTGACCGTTTTCTACCAGGATGGATTCGATCACACCGGCTTTTTCAGCCTGGATGTGGTTCATCATCTTCATCGCTTCAACGATGCAGATGGTGTCGCCCACTTTGACGGTCTGGCCGATTTCAGCAAAGGCTGGCGAGGTCGGTGCCGGGGTGCGGTAGAACGTACCGACCATTGGCGACTTGACCACGAAACCGTTCAGTTTCGGTGCTGCTGGGGCTTCAGCGACAGTAGCAACCGGAGCAGCGGCCACTGGGGCAGGTGCCGGTGCTTGCATCTGTGGCGCGTAGAACTGTTGGGCCGGGGTCTTGCTGTGACGGCTGATCCGTACGGATTCCTCGCCTTCCTTGATTTCCAGCTCGTCGATACCGGATTCTTCCAGCAGTTCGATCAATTTCTTAACTTTACGGATATCCATGAATCGTCAACTCCCAAGGGTCGGTCAGGGGCGCTTGGCCTGTTCTTCAAGCTGTTCCAGGGCGGCCTCCAGGGCCAGTCGGTAACCGCTGGCGCCAAGGCCGCAGATCACTCCTACTGCAACGTCGGAGAAGTAAGAGTGATGGCGGAAAGGTTCGCGTTTGTGCACGTTCGATAAATGCACTTCGATGAATGGGATGCTCACCGCCAGCAGCGCGTCACGTAATGCAACGCTTGTGTGCGTAAAAGCGGCGGGATTGATCAGGATGAAGTCCACGCCTTCGCTGCGCGCGGCGTGAATGCGATCAATCAATTCGTACTCGGCATTGCTTTGCAGGTAGAGCAAATGGTGGCCGGCATCACGAGCCCGTCGCTCCAGATCGAGGTTGATCTGTTCGAGGGTCACTGCACCGTAGACGCCCGGTTCACGGGTGCCGAGCAGGTTCAGGTTGGGTCCGTGCAGAACCAGTAAGGTCGCCATCGGCTGTTCCTTGTTATTGGTGTGGGTGCGGCAGAACCCGGCGACTATGCCGCAAAGCCTTTGTGACTGTCCAGTTCCCTACAATAGGCAGCACGATTAGCGAGGATTACGCAAAATATGTGACTGGGGTATCGTATCCGGTCACTGGGAGCACTCTGTACGCCATGTGGGAAATGTCAGACGCGAAAGGCCTGCACGGCGGTATTGAGTTGCCCACCGAGCGCCAGCAAATGCTCGCCCTGGCTACGACCCTGGCCAATACGCAGTAAGTTATCCTCGCCCAACTGATGAATCCGCTCACTGTTATCCCGGATCTCACTGACCGCGCCGCTTTGCTGGGCGGTGGCATCAGCAATGCGTACGGCAGTGTCGGAAATGGTCTGGATCGCGCCGACGATTTCATCCAGCGCACCATCGGCGGCCTGGGCTTGCTGGGCGGTGGCTTCGGCGTGTTCGACCTGGGCGCGCATGCCTTCCACCGATTGCCGGGCGGCGGTTTGCAAGTTGGCAATCAGGGTCTGGATTTCTGCAGTGGCACCCGCTGTGCGCTGGGCCAGTGATCGGACTTCGTCAGCGACCACGGCAAACCCGCGGCCGGCCTCACCGGCACGGGCCGCTTCGATCGCAGCGTTGAGGGCCAGCAGGTTGGTCTGGTCGGCAATCGAGCGGATCACCGTCAATACACCGCCAATGGTGGCGGACTCTTCGGCCAGCTTTTCGATCATCTGTGCGTTCTCCTGGACCTCCCCGACCAGCGCGTACAACCCGGTCAGGCTCAAGCCAATCACCCGCTGGCCTTGTTCCACGGCTTGGCCGGCACTACGGCTGGCCCCGGCGGCCTGGCTGGCATCGCCTGCCACTTGTTGAATGGTGGCTTCCAGCTCCCCAAGGGAATCACGAATCTGCGCGGTATCACCGGCCTGGCGCTCGGCACCGTCATGCAGGCCACCACTCAGTTCAGCGAGGGCCCGGCTGCTGCCGGCTACTTGTTCGGCGTTTTCGCGAATGGTGCCCACCAGGTTCACCAGATAAACCCGTAAACGATTGAGAGAGGCCTCGATGTCGTGCAGTTCGCGGTTGGTCGCGCCCAATGCTATCGCCTGGCTGAAATCACCTTCGGCCCAGTTCGACAACGCCGGCGCCAGATTGGTCAGCACCCGCGCTAGGCGCCGCTGCAAGGTGTCGATCAGCAGGGCGATCAACAGGATCAAGCCAATCATCACACCCTGCATTACCCGCACTTCACCCTGGATCTGCCCGTGCTGGGCCCGCACCACGGGCTCCAGTGCTGCGATGGCTTGTTGCACTGCGTCGATTTTCAGGCGAGTGGCAGCGGCCAGTTCACCCCGTTGGCGGATTTGCTCGCGGGTACGTTTCAGCTCTGCCGGATAGCGGGTCAGCAGGCTGTTGAGTTCGCGCTTGAGGTCGACGCCGGTGTCCTGGGCCACGGTTTTTTCGCTGCCTTGCAAACCCATCATCGCCGAGAAGTCGTCGCTATTGGACTCGCTGTTGCCCGTCACACCCAGCAATGGCAGTTGTTCCAGCAAGTCAGTCTGGCTGCGGATGCTGGCCACTTCCCGCTCGACATCGTCGGCCAGTTCACTGCGTCCACTGCTGACCAGCTTGTCCCTGGCCAGGGACAGTTTGGCCAAATGTTGGGATGCCGCCAGCAAGGGCGGTAGATAACGTGCCGCCTCAGGAGTATTGACGCCTGCGGCGTACTGACTCAGTTGCTCCAGGTTAGCCCCCAGCTCCCGCTCGGCTTGCAGCAGCAGGGCTTGCGGATCGCCCGCCAGCTTGCCGGCGGCCAGCAGCTCGGTCTTGCTGAAACCATCCAGGTCGGCAAGGCTGGGGCGCAGGTTGTGAGCGAGGTCAGGAGGCAGTTCGTCGAGGTCTTGCAGCAGGTTTTCCAGGCTCTGGCTGGCGCTGCTCAGGCGCAGTGCATCGCCGCTGGCCAGGTAGTCGTCGATATTGCGAGCGGCCTGATTCTGGAAGGTCTGAGACAAGCCCAGATAGCGTTCCATCAATAGGTAAGGGCGCTCCAGCGCCCGTTGCGACCACCAGAGCGTAGCGCCCAGGGCCAGGCAAACGGCGACCAGCAGAAGGGTGTTCAGATTCGTCAGCAGCTTCAGGCGCATGCGTGGTTTCAACCAACGGCAGAAGGATAAGTGCCTGAAGTTATTGCGCTTTCGTTACAAGGTTATGACAGGCTGAGTAGAATCCGATGAAAAGGTGGCACTTTGCCGTGATTGTTCGGCGGCCTGCACACGATTGCGCCCGGCATGCTTGGCGCGGTACAGCGCTTCATCGGCCTGGGCGGCCATCATCAGGCTGTCGGAGCCATCGCATAGTTCAACTACTCCGGCGCTGAAGGTGCACCAGAGGTCCTGGGGTTGGGCCGGGTAATGAATTTCAGCAAAACGCCCACGAATTTCATCGAGTACTTTGTAGGCAGAGTCCATGTCGGTGTCGGGCATGACGATGGCGAACTCTTCGCCGCCATAGCGGCCGATAAAGTCAGTCTTGCGCAGTCGCTGCTTGAGAAACAGCGCTAGGCTCTTGATCACGCGGTCGCCCATGGGATGGCCGTGGCTGTCGTTGACCCGCTTAAAGTGGTCGATGTCGAGCATGGCAAAACTCAACGGCTTGGCCTCGCGACGGGCGCGGAAGCTGCAGTCTTCCAGCAGTTGCAGGATATGGGTGTGGTTGTACAGCCCAGTCAGGCTGTCGCGCACCATCCGCGCCTTTAGATGCCGGGCCCTTGCTGCGCGGTTGCGTACGGTGGTGATCAGGTGCCGTGGCTTGATCGGTTTGGTGAGGAAGTCGTCGCCGCCTTCACTCATGGCGTCCAGTTGCTTGTCCAGGTCGTCTTCGGCCGACAGGTAAATAATCGGCACGCTGACATAGCGGTCGTTGTGGCGAATGACCTTGGCCAATTCGGTGCCAGTACAGGCGGGCATGTACATGTCGAGGATGATCAGGTCAGGCTGGAAGTCCGCCAGCTCGGCCATGGCCTGGATCGGCTCGATCAGGGTGCGGGTGACGATGCCGGCACTGTTGAGCAGGCGCTCGGTGTGCATAGCCTGGGCACGGGAGTCGTCGATGATCAGCACTTTATAGGGTTCATACTGGGCGACGCAGGTCAGCACCTCGATTTTTTCCAGCAGGCTCGATGCTTCCAGCGTGCCGGTCAGAAACTCCTGGCCTCCAGCGCGCACGGCGGCCAGGCGAGTCGGGGTGTCGGTTTCGTGCAGGCTGAAAAACAGCAGCGGCAGTTTCTGCTCCAGACCTTCCTGGGCTTCGGCCGCCAATAGCAGGCCCAGGCCTGTGCCGCAGAAATCCACGTCCATCACAATCGCCGCCGGCAAGCGCTCGGCCATGGATGAGCGAAATGCCGCCACGCTGTCCAGGGATTGTGCGCTCAAGCCGAAGAACTCCAGCTGCTTGGCCAGGCGCTCGGCGCGGTCGTGATCGGCCAGCATCACGTAGATCGGTTTGCGCATCGGTGGCAGTGAGGTTTGTTCCAGCTGGTCGCCCTGGCGCAAGCCGGTGCGAGAAAGGCGCTGCATCAAACGGTTGAGTTCGGTGATCAGGTTGCTGCTCAAGCGGCCGCGATTATCGTCCACAGCCTTGAGTGCTTCAATGATGTGCCGTGCCAGTTGGCCGTGTTCCGGCTGTTCGAAACGCTCGGCGAAACGCAGCAGGCGCAGGTTGGCTTCGCTGAGTTCGGATAAATCGGCGCTCGACCACTCGCTGCGCTGCAGGCGCTGCCAGATCTCAAGAATTTGACGCGCCTGATGAATTACCCGCTGGGCAAAATGGTGCTTGAGGCGCTCACGGCTGGGGTCTTCTGGCTCGGTCATATCCTGACTACTAGTAAGGGTGCACGCTGAGGTCGATTGATGGCCCTATGCTAGCACCTCTTTCCATTCGCACGAGTGTCATACATCAATTAACTGCAAGGTCCTGCTTTTTCACTTACTGATCGCTGGGTCGCGCAGACGTAAAAGCGCCCATCCTTTATAGTTGAACGCCGCCCCAGCGCCACCTTGATTTAAAAGCCCCGCACAGACTGGCACGATGGGGTAGGGTTATGGTCGTAGCTATTGAACGCACGCCATCGACTCAAGTGCATGAACTCAAGTGATTGAAAGGATATCGCCATGCTGGACTGGAAAAACCGTGCAGGCAGCGCACCGGGCCCAAGCCCTGCGCCCAAGTCAGCTCCCCGCAGCTATTTGCGTGGCCTGCTGATGAGCCGCGCCTTGCTCACCCTGGTGGCCCTTTACCTGCTGGTCAGCGGTGGCCTGGGCTGGTATTGGAGCCAGGAGCCGGCCTTGTTCCCGGTCCAGCAGAACGCCCAGATTGCCGCCGAGAAAGACGGCAAGCAAATGGTGTTGGGCTTCACCACCGTCGAAACCCTCAAGACCGTCGTTGGCACGTTGCTCAACAAGCCGGGCGGTTATATCTCCAATGATCGATTCCCGCCGGGCCTGTGGATGGACAACACTCCGAGTTGGGAATATGGCGTGCTGGTCCAGGTCCGTGACCTGACCCGCGCTCTGCGCAAGGACTTTGCTCGGTCCCAGTCGCAGTCGGCGGAAGATGCGGACTTGGCCAAGGCTGAGCCGCGCTTCAACTTCGACAACAGGAGTTGGGTGCTGCCGTCCAGCGAATCGGAATACCAGGATGGCATCAACTCCCTGAGCCGCTATGAAGCGCGGTTGTCGGACCCTAATCAGAAAGGCGCGCTGTTTTATGCCCGCGCCGACAACCTGAATAACTGGCTCGGTGATGTTGCCACTCGCCTGGGGTCGTTGTCGCAACGGCTGTCGGCCAGCGTCGGCCGGGTCAAGCTCAATACCGCACTGAAAACCGAAGCCCTGGCGCCGGGTGAAGTGCCGCAGGTCGATGAGGAAGTGGTGGAAACCCCATGGATGCAGATCGACAACGTGTTCTATGAGGCGCGTGGCCAGGCCTGGGCGCTGTCTCATTTGTTGCGTGCCATCGAAGTCGACTTCGCCGACGTACTGGCCAAGAAGAACGCCACGGTCAGCGTGCGTCAGATCATTCGTGAACTGGAAGCCTCGCAAGAGCCGGTGTGGAGCCCAATGATCCTCAATGGCAGCGGCTTCGGCGTGTTGGCTAACCACTCGCTGGTGATGGCCAACTATATTTCCCGGGCCAACGCGGCGGTGATCGATTTGCGTCAACTGCTTAACCAGGGTTGAGTCATGGTTGATAGTACCCAAGAGGCCGCCCACCGTGCGGCCTCGGATGCCGAACAGATTGCCTGGGTCGACGAGCAGGACAACCTGCTCGGCGCTCTGGTGCGCTCCGATTTACGCCAGCGTGGCCTGATCGGGCGAGGCACCTACATCATGCTGTTCAATTCTGTCGGTGAGCTGTGTGTGCATCGGCGAACTCTGAGCAAGGCTATTTACCCCGGTTACTGGGATGTGGCCGCGGGCGGCATGGTTGCTGCCGGAGAGACCTACGCCGATTCGGCGGCCCGTGAGTTGGAAGAGGAGTTGGGCGTCAGCGGTGTTGAACTGACCGCCCATGACCACTTCTTCTTTGAAGACACCGGCAACCGGCTGTGGTGTTCGGCGTTCTCTGCGGTGTGGGACGGGCCTTTGCATCTGCAGCCTGAAGAAGTGCTGGAAGCGCGCTTCATGCCTGTCGAAGCGGTGCTCAAGGATATCGAAGAAAAGCCCTACTGCCCGGACTCCCTGGCCGCGCTGCATCGTTATCTGGCCTCACGTCGCTAAAGTTGCATAAAATTGCGCTATTTGACTCTTAGCAAGTGGGCTTTTTGTCGTTACACTGCGCGACTTTTCAAGCTGAACCGCCTTTGCTTCATCATGTAGGAGCGAGCTTGCTCGCGAAGGACGTCAACGATAACGCGGGCTGCCAGACAGCACGCACCGTCCTCAGGTTTTTCGCGAGCAAGCTCGCTCCTACAGGTTTTTGAAGTGTTTGCGGTTCAGTAGCGCTGCCCCTGCCTGAGTGGGGCTTCGCGGTCGGTGACCCTTTTACGGGCGCTGATCAGTCTTTGTCCTCCCAAGAGGATTGCCGGTGGCCAAAAAAGCCGCATCCTTCGCCGCCCTTGGTGGCCTGGTATTTTCCACCGACGCAGGTCGACATTGCCCGGACTGTCGCCAGCCCGTGGACGCCTGTACCTGCAAACAAGCCCTGATCCCTGAAGGCGATGGTATTGCCCGCGTACGTCGCGAGAGCAAGGGCCGCGGCGGCAAGACGGTGACGACCATCACCGGCGTACCGTTGGCCGAGGATGCGCTCAAGGAGTTGGTCACCACGCTGAAGAAGCGTTGTGGCACCGGTGGCGCCCTGAAAGACGGGGTCATCGAAATCCAGGGCGATCACGTCGAATTGCTGTTGGCCGAGCTGATCAAGCTCGGTTACAAGGCGAAGAAGTCCGGCGGTTAGCAGCCTCTGTGAAAACCACCTCCCCGATGAGCCCGATGCCTTGCAGTTCAAGGCCAGGCCGTCGCTCTCATGGTTTTCACAGAGCCTGTTCCTGACTGGTGTCTAAACTCTGTCCTGCAAGTGGGGTCTACCCCTCTCACAGGCAAATCGTCATTTTCACTCTTTAGACTGCGCCAGCCTCTGAATTGGGTGGCGCTCTTCGACTTTATATAGGGGACTTCGATGTCCGTACGACGCACACGCAAAGACGATGGCAGCCAATGGACAGTTGCGGACAGCCGTAGTGTTTACGGAATTCGCCATTGGGGGGCCGGGTATTTCGCGATCAATGACGCCGGTCGCGTCGAAGTTCGTCCGAACGGCCCCAGCAGTTCACCCATCGATTTGTACGAGCAAGTGGACCAGTTGCGCAAAAGCGGCCTGTCCTTGCCTCTGTTGGTGCGCTTCCCGGACATTCTTCAAGACCGCGTGCGTCAGTTGACCGGTGCCTTCGACGCCAATATCGAGCGCCTGGAATACCAGAGCAAATACACCGCGCTGTACCCGATCAAGGTCAACCAGCAGGAAGCGGTGATTGAAAACATCATCGCCACCCAGGACGTGTCCATCGGCCTGGAAGCCGGCTCCAAGCCGGAACTGCTGGCAGTCCTGGCCCTGGCGCCGAAGGGTGGCACCATCGTCTGCAACGGCTACAAGGACCGCGAGTTCATCCGCCTGGCGCTGATGGGCCAGAAGCTGGGCCACAACGTCTTTATCGTGATCGAGAAAGAGTCCGAAGTCGGCCTGGTGATCGAAGAAGCCGCCAACCTCAAGGTCAAGCCTCAGATCGGGCTGCGAGTGCGTCTGTCGTCGCTGGCGTCGAGCAAGTGGGCGGACACCGGAGGCGAGAAATCCAAGTTCGGCTTGTCGGCCGCGCAGTTGTTGTCGGTGGTTGAGCGTTTCCGCGCCGCCAGCCTGGACCAGGGCGTTCGCCTGCTGCACTTCCATATGGGCTCGCAGATCGCCAACCTGGCGGACTACCAGCACGGGTTCAAGGAAGCCATTCGTTACTACGGCGAACTGCGCAACCTCGGCCTGCCGGTGGACCACATCGACGTCGGCGGCGGCCTGGGTGTCGACTACGACGGTACTCATTCGCGCAACGCCAGCTCGATCAACTACGACATGGACGATTACGCCGGTGTCGTGGTCGGCATGCTCAAAGAATTCTGCGACGCCCAGAACCTGCCGCACCCGAATATTTTCTCCGAGAGCGGCCGTTCCCTGACCGCCCACCACGCCATCCTGGTGGTGCAAGTCACCGACGTCGAGAAACACAACGACGACGTGCCGGCGATCGAGAACAGGGAAAATCTGCCGGAGACCGTGCAATGGCTGGCGGACCTGCTGGGTCCGACCGACATTGAAATGGTCACCGAAACCTACTGGCGCGCCACCCACTACATGAGCGACGTGGCCTCCCAGTACGCCGACGGCAAACTGACCCTGGCAGAAAAAGCCCTGGCCGAGCAGTGCTACTTCGCCGTGTGCCGCCGTCTGCACAATTCGTTGAAGGCTCGTCAGCGCTCCCATCGCCAAGTGTTGGACGAACTCAACGACAAGCTCGCCGACAAGTACATCTGCAACTTCTCGGTGTTCCAGAGCCTGCCGGACACCTGGGCCATCGGCCAGGTGCTGCCGATCCTGCCGTTGCACCGTCTCGACGAAGAGCCGATGCGCCGCGCCGTGCTGCAAGACCTGACCTGCGACTCCGACGGCAAGATCAAGCAATACGTCGACGAGCAGAGCATTGAAACCAGCCTGCCGGTCCATGCTTTGAACGAAGGAGAGGATTACCTGCTGGGGATTTTCCTGGTGGGCGCCTACCAGGAAATTCTTGGTGACATGCACAACCTGTTCGGTGACACCGACTCGGTGAACCTCTACCAGAAGGAGGACGGTTCGGTGTACAGCGCTGGGATCGAAACCCACGACACCATCGAAGACATGCTGCGCTATGTGCACTTGTCGCCGGAAGAGTTGATGACTCACTACCGTGACAAGTGCGCCAGCGCCAAGATCACGGCAGCGGAGCGGACCCAGTTCCTCGATGCATTACGTCTGGGGCTGACGCGGTCTTCGTACCTGTCGTCTTGAGTCGTTAGCGGCTAAACAAAACCCACCGTTGCTGGTGGGTTTTTTTATGTTCGCTCGGCGGACTCAACCTTGGGAGAACCATCGATCCTGGCGGCTCAAGTGCCAGGCGAAGGCGGCCAGGATCACGCTGCGCAGGACCATGAACAACAGGAAGGTCAGCCAGAGTCCGTGATTGCCAAAACCTTGCAGTGCCCAGGCAAACGGTAGCAAAAGGGCGACACTCAGCAGCATGCCGTTGCGCATTTCGCGCGCACGGGTGGCACCGATGAACAGCCCATCCAGCAGATAACTCCACACCGCAAGCAGCGGCAGTACCGCCAGGTACGGTAAGTAGATGAACGCCGTTTCGCGCACGCTGGGAATGTCGGTCTGCATGGCAATAAACAAGTGGCCGGCAACGGCGAAGAGCAGGGCGAAGGCGGCGCTGGCCAGCAGTGACCAACCGCAGGCGACCACCAGCGTGCGGCGCAAGGCCTGACGGTCATGGGCGCCGATGGCATGGCCGCATAGCGCTTCGACGGCGTGGGCCAGTCCGTCCAGTGCATGGGCGGTGAGCAACAGGCCGTTGAGCAGTAGCGCATTAGCCGCCACGGTGGCATCGCCCAAACGAGCACCTTGCACGGTGATCATGAAAAACACCGATTGCAGGGCCAGGCTGCGGATAAAGATGTCGCGGTTGACCGCCAATAAAGGGCGCCAGCTTGCCCAAAGCTTCAAGGCAGCCCAGGCAATATGGCCGGGGTAAGCGCGCAGGGCTTTTTGCGTCAGCGCCAGGCCCAGCAGGGCGCCGGTCCATTCGGCGATCACCGAGGCGCGAGCCGAACCCACCACGCCCCAATCCAGGCCCATGACGAACCACAGGTTCAGGGCGATGTTCACCAGGTTGGTGGTCAACAGGATTGCCAGCGGTGCGCGGGCGTTCTGGGTGCCGAGGAACCAGCCAACCAAGGCATAAGTGGCCAGGGCGGCGGGCAGGCCGAACAAACGAGTGTGGAAAAATTCGCGAGTCAGCTGACTCAACTCAGGCGAAGGTTGCATCCAGTCCAGTACCAGGCCGCTCAATGGAACCCCAATGGTCCCCAGCACCATCGCTAATCCCAGCGCCAGCAGCAAACCCTGCAACAGAATCTGCCGCAACGCCGCACCATCCCCGCGCCCGGCAGCCTGGGCGGCAAACCCGGTGGAACCCATGCGCAGAAAACCCATGGCCCAGGCCAGGAAGGTATACAGGCTGGCGCCGACGGCCACGGCACCGAGTTGATGAGCATGGGGCAGATGGCCGATGACCATGCTGTCCACCAGCGCTACCAGCGGCACTGAGATATTCGACAGAATCATCGGCGCCGCCAGGGCCCAGACGCGGCGATGGGTGGAGCGGTGGCGCCAGTCGGTAAGTAGGGTGGACATGCAGACTCCTTTGGGGAGCAGCATTGTAACTGGGCCTGTGGCATACGCGACTTGATCATTCCCACGCGGAGCATGGGAACGATCAGTGCCCTGCGTCGGTCAATGTGAGCAGCGCCACAGCCGGTTTGGTGCCACTGATATATAGTTCACCCCTCAGACACCCCTGACAACGAGTGCCCCATGCTTAACAAAGGACTGTTCCTGGCTTGCGCGCTGGCCCTGCTGAGCGCCTGCGATTCATCTGATAAACCGGTTGCTCCTCCCGCACCTGCGGCGGCGACAGCACCGAAACAGGTCAAGCCAGCGGTAGACGTGGCGGCGCTCAAGCAGCGCTATGCCGGTCGTGAGTTAAGTGTGGTGGACGTGTCCGAAGTCCAACTGGACGGCGCGAGTACCTTGTCGGTGAGTTTCTCGATCCCGCTGGACCCCGAGCAGAAGTTCGAAGGCAAACTGCATTTGGTGGACAGCAAGGCAGGCAAGGTCGATGGGGCCTGGGAGCTGTCGGACAACCTCATGGAACTGCGCCTGCGCCACCTTGAGCCCCAGCGCAAACTGGTGCTGACCGTGGACGCCGGCCTGCGTGGGGTCAACGACGCCAAGCTCGCCGCCGAGTACGTCAGCCGCCTGGAAACCCGTGACCTGCAAGCCACCGTCGGTTTCGCCAGCCGTGGCACCTTGTTGCCGACCCGCTTGGCCGAAGGCCTGCCGGTGATTGCGCTGAACGTCGACAAGATCGACGTCGAATTCTTCCGCATCAAGCCCGAATCCCTGCCGGCGTTCCTCGCCCAGTGGGGCCGCAACACCAGCCTGCAAAGTTATGAGTCCCGCGAACTGCTGCCCATGGCCGACCTGGTGTATGGCGGCCGCTTTGACCTCAATCCAGCGCGCAATACCCGTGAAACCCTGTTGCTGCCGATTGCCGGCCTCAAGCAATTGCAAGAGCCTGGCGTCTACCTCGCGGTCATGCGCGCCTCGGGCACCTACAACTATTCTCAACCGGCCACGCTGTTCACCTTGAGTGATATCGGCCTGTCGGTGCACCGCTACCAGAATCGCCTGGACGTCTTCACCCAGGCCCTGGAAGGCGGCAAGGCTCTGGACGGTGTCGAGCTGGAAATCCTCGATGCCGAAGGCCGCGTGCTCGGCCAGGGTAAAACCGAGAAGGGCGGCCATGCCCAGTTGCCGTTGCCGAAAAAGGCCCAGGTGCTGCTGGCCAAGCAGGGCGAGCAAACCAGCCTGCTGCGTCTGGACAGTGCTGCTCTGGACCTGGCGGAGTTCGACATCGGCGGCCAGCCGGCACACCCGCTGCAATTTTTTGTATTTGGCCCCCGTGACCTGTATCGCCCCGGCGAAACCGTGCTGCTCAACGCCTTGCTACGGGACAAGGACGGTCAGGCCGTCAAGCCGCAGCCGGTGAGCGTGGAAGTACGTCGCCCCGATGAGCAGGTCAGCCGCAAGTTTGTCTGGGACGCTGACGCTTCTGGTCTGTATCAATACCAACTGCAACTGGCCGGTGAAGCGCCGACCGGGCGCTGGCAGTTGGTGTTCGACCTGGGTGACGGCAAGCCGCAACTCTATGAATTCCTCGTCGAAGACTTCCTGCCCGAACGCCTGGCCCTGGAACTCAAGGGTAGCGACACACCGCTGAGCCCTGCTGACAACGCCACCATTCACGTCAATGGCCGCTACCTGTATGGCGCGCCAGCGTCCGGCAATCGGGTCAGTGGGCAAGTCTATGTGCGACCGCTGCGCGAGGCGGTCAAGTCGCTGCCGGGTTATCAGTTTGGTTCGGTGACTGAAGAAGAACTGAGCCAGGATTTCGAACTGGACGAAAGCGTACTCGACGCCAAGGGCGAAGAACTGCTGACCTTGGAAAGCAAATGGCGCGATGCCAAGTCGCCGCTGCAACTAATCGTCCAGGCCAGCCTGCAAGAGTCCGGCGGTCGCCCGATCACTCGCCGGTTGGTGCAACCGATATGGCCGGCCGAGCAACTGCCGGGCTTGCGCGGCTTGTTCGACGGCACCGAGACCAATGGCGATGGCCCTGCGGAATTCGAAGTGCTGGTGGCCAACCAGGAAGGCCAGAAACTTGCCGCCGAGAACCTCAAGGTGCGACTGGTGCGCGAGCGTCGCGACTATTACTGGAACTACTCGGACAACGACGGCTGGAGCTATCACTACAACGAGAAATTCCTCAACCTCGACGAACAGACCGTCAACATCAAGGCCGGCGACACCGCCAAGGTCAGCTTCCAGGTGGAGTGGGGCCCGTACCGTGTCGAGGTCGAAGACCCGCAGACCGGGCTGATCAGCAGCGTGCGTTTCTGGGCTGGCTACCAGGCCCAGGACAACACCGAAGGCGGCGCCGTGCGTCCGGATCAGGTCAAGCTGGCGCTGGATAAACCGGCCTATGGCGACGGCGACACCGCCAACGTTACGGTCACGCCACCGGCTGCGGGCAAAGGTTACTTGCTGGTGGAATCCAGCGAAGGCCCGTTGTGGTGGCAGGAAATCGATGTGCCGGCCGAAGGCAAAAGCTTTGCGGTGAAGCTCGATCCGAAATGGTCACGTCATGATCTGTACGTCAGCGCCCTGGTGATTCGCCCTGGCGAGCGCAAGGCCAATATCACGCCAAAACGTGCAGTGGGCTTGCTCCATCTGCCGCTTGATCGCACCCAGCGCAAGCTTGGCCTGACGCTCACAGCACCGGAAAAAATGCGTCCCAAGCAGCCACTGACGGTGAAGATTACGGCTAAAAATGCCGACGGCAGCGTGCCGAAACAAGTCCATGTGCTGCTGGCAGCGGTGGACGTGGGCATTCTCAATATCACTGAGTACCCGACCCCGGACCCGTACTCCAGCCTGTTTGGCCGCAAGGCTTACGGCGTGGACCAGTTCGACATCTATGGCCAACTGATCGAAGCCGGGCAGGGCCGTCTGGCCAGCCTGGCGTTCGGCGGCGATGCGGCGCTGGCCAAAGGCGGCAAGCGCCCGGACACCAGTGTGACCATCGTCGCGTTGCAGAGCGCGCCGGTCACGTTGAACGAGAAAGGCGAGGGCGAAGTCAGCGTCAATATCCCCGACTTCAACGGTGAACTGCGCCTGATGGCCCAAGCCTGGAGTGACGATCGCTACGGTATGGCCGAAGGCAAGACGGTGATTGCCGCGCCACTGATTGCCGAGCTGTCGGCGCCGCGCTTCCTGGCTGGCGGTGACCAGACACGCCTGGCCCTGGACTTGTCCAACCTGTCGGGCAAGTCGCAGAAGCTGGATGTGCAATTGACTGCCGAAGGGCAGTTGGCCCTGCTCGGCGAGCCATCCCATAGCGTGCAACTGACTCAAGGCCAGCGCACCACCTTGCAGATTCCCGTGCGGGCGTTGGGTGGGTTTGGCCAGGGCAAGGTCAAGGTCACCGTCAATGGCCTCGACTTGCCGGGTGAGAACCTGCCGCCGTTTACCCGCGAATGGACCCTGGGCGTGCGTCCGGCTTATCCGGCGCTGCTCAAGCAATACCGCGCGGTGCTCAAGGATGAAACCTGGAGCTTGCCAGACGCCGAACTGGCGCTGTTCGAACCGGCCGGACGCGAAGCGTTACTGAGCCTGTCGAGCCGTCCGCCGTTGAACCTCGGTGAACAGATTCGAGCGCTCAAGGCTTACCCCTATGGTTGCCTGGAGCAAACCGCCAGCGGTCTGTACCCGTCGTTGTATGCCGATGCGGCGGTGCTCACGCGCCTGGGCCTCAAGGGTGAGCCGGATGCCGAGCGCAAGCGCAAGATCGAGATAGGCATTGAGCGCCTGCTGGGCATGCAGCGCTACAACGGCAGCTTTGGTCTGTGGGGCGCCGATGGTGAGGAAGAGTACTGGCTGACGGCTTATGTCACCGACTTCCTGCTGCGGGCTCGCGAGCAAGGTTTTGCCGTGCCGCCTGAAGCACTGAAAAAGGCCAGCGAGCGACTGCTGCGTTATGTTCAGGAACGCAACCTGATCGAAGTCGACTACAGCGACAACGCCGACCACACCCGCTTTGCAGTGCAGGCCTACGCAGGCATGGTCCTGGCCCGCAGTCAGCAGGCGCCGCTGGGAGCGTTGCGCAGTTTGTTCGAACGGCGTACCGACGCCCGTTCTGGTTTGCCGTTGGTGCAACTGTCCATCGCCTTGCAAAAAATGGGCGATCAGCCCCGTGCCGATCAAGCCTTGGTGGCTGGGCTGGCGGCTACCCGTAAAGGTAATGAGTGGCTGGCCGACTACGGCAGCCCGCTTCGGGACCAGGCGATGATTCTGGCGTTGCTGGAAGAGAACGACTTGGCCAAGGGCAAGCGCGAGGAGCGGCTGTTCGACCTGTCGGACCAGATGGCCGCCAATCAGTGGCTGTCGACCCAGGAGCGTAATTCGCTGTTCCTCGCTGGTCGTGGCCTGCTGGGCAAGCCGGAATCCAACTGGACCGCCCAGTTCACCAGCGGCGGCGAAACCCGCGAGCTGAACAACGGGCAATCGGGCTTGAAGCTGGAAGGTGCGTTGCTGGCCTCGCCGCTGACCTTACGTAACGAGGGCAGCGAGCCGGTCTACCAGCAACTGAGCATTTCCGGTTATCCACTGCAGCCACCGGCCGCTGGTGGTGAGAACCTGAGTATTCGTCGTGAATACCTGGGGATGAATGGCCAGCCGCTGAACCTGCGCAATCTCAACAGTGGTGATCTGGTGCTGGTGCACCTGGCAGTCAGTGCCAATAAGCAGCGGGTGCCGGATGCCCTGGTGGTGGACTTGTTGCCAGCCGGCCTGGAGCTGGAAAACCAGAACCTGGCACAAAGTGCCGCCAGCCTGGAAAACGCCAGCAGCCAGGTCAAGGAATGGCGCGAGTCGATGCAGAACGCGTCCCTCAAGCATCAGGAGTTCCGCGATGACCGCTACGTGGCGGCGCTGAATCTGGACGGCTACGGCACCACACACCTGCTGTACCTGGCCCGTGCGGTGACGCCCGGCACCTATCGTGTGCCGCCGCCGCAAGTGGAGTCGATGTATCGGCCGAACTGGCAGGCAGTGGGGGAAACCCCGGCGGACATGGTGATCAAGGGGCGTTGATATACACCTCCTGTAGGCGCGAGCAAGCTCGCTCCACAGGAGGTTGGGTCGTTAGTGAACCACCCAACTCAACAGCCACAACCCAAGCATCAGCCAGATAATGCCCATGATGATCGAGGCCCGCATAAAGGCGCGAACCGCCGAGTACAACAGCATCAGGCCGATGATCAGGGTGATGATGCTGATGATCGAGGTGTCCATGCCCAGGGTGCGGGACAGGCCTTCGATAAAGTTGCCGCCGGCATGAGTCAACGCATTGAACAACCCACTGAGCCCATCGACGATAAACCGGATGACGGAACCGAGCGCCTGGCCCAGCCATTCGAAAAAGCTTTCTACCTGCATGTGTGTGTCCTGATAAAAAGGTGGGCGTATCTGCCGGACCTGAGCCTTTGGTCGTTAATTCCACGGGCTAGTTCCCTTGAAGCATAGAGGTTTGCAGGTTTGAGTTTGCGATTAGTTGCGCGTTGGACGCTGGGCAGTGTGGTGCTGGTGGTTGCCTTGTTATGGCTCGCCGACCGTCTCTGGCCGTTGCCGCTGCCCAAGGACGACCTGGCCCGCGTGGTGCTGGCTGAAGACGGTACGCCGCTGTGGCGCTTTGCCGATGCCAACGGCGTGTGGCGCTACCCGGTGGAAAACGGCGAAGTCTCGCCGTACTACCTTGACGCCCTGCTGACCTACGAAGACCGCTGGTTTTATCAGCATCCCGGCGTTAACCCGCTCGCGTTGGTACGCGCCACCTGGCAGAACCTCACCGGTGCGCGGGTGGTGTCCGGCGGCAGCACCTTGTCGATGCAAGTGGCGCGCTTGCTCGATCCCCACTCGCGGACTTTGCACGGCAAGCTGCGGCAACTGTGGCGCACGGCCCAGCTGGAATGGCACCTGTCCAAGGAGCAGATCCTCAACCTCTACCTCAATCGCGCGCCCTTCGGCGGCACCTTGCAGGGTGTGGCTGCTGCCAGTTGGGCTTATCTGGGCAAGTCGCCGCAGCAACTGACCCACGCTGAAGCCGCCTTGCTCGCGGTGTTGCCCCAGGCACCGAGCCGTTTACGCCCGGATCGTCATCCGTTGCGTGCCCAGCAAGCGCGGGACAAGGTGTTACGCCGGCTGGCTGAGTTTCAGGTGTGGCCGCAATCTGCCGTCGACGAAGCTCTTGAAGAACCGTTGTTGCTGGCGCCACGCCTGGAGCCGAGCCTCGCGCCGTTGCTGGCCCGCCGGCTAAACCGTCCCGACAGCCCACCGCTGATTCGCACCACCCTGGATGCCACCCTGCAACGTCGCCTCGAAGACCTGCTGCTGGGCTGGCGTGCGCGCCTGCCAGAGCACACCTCGGCGGCGATTCTGGTGGTGGAAGAGGAAACCATGGTGGTGCGCGCCTATCTGGGTTCAGTGGACATCAACGACGCCCGGCGCTTTGGCCATGTCGACATGATCAGCGCCATGCGCTCGCCGGGGTCGACGCTCAAACCCTTCCTTTATGGCATGGCGCTGGACGCCGGGTTGATTCATTCCGAGTCCTTGTTGCAGGACGTGCCACGGCGTTACGGTGATTACCGGCCGGGCAACTTTTCCATGGGATTCAGCGGTGCGGTACCGGCCAGTACAGCGTTGTCCAGCTCCTTGAACCTGCCGGCGGTGCAATTGCTGGAAGCCTATGGACCGAAGTGCTTTGCCGCGCAAATGCGCATCGGCGGCATGCCCCTGGCGCTGCCGGCCCTGGCCGAACCAAATCTGGCGCTGATCCTTGGCGGCGCCGGCAGCCGTCTGGAAGATCTGGTCAGCGGCTACAGCGCCTTCGCCCGCGACGGCAAGAGCGCCAACATTCGTTTGCAGCCGGACGATGCGCTAAGAGAGCGGCCATTACTGTCGCCAGGGTCCGCCTGGATTGTGCGGCGCATCCTCAGCGGCCAGGCGCGGCCGGACCGTGACCCTCGGGCCGAGCTGGTGCAGCGGCCGGTGCTGGCCTGGAAAACCGGCACCAGTTATGGCTTTCGCGATGCCTGGGCTATTGGTGTCGGGCCGCGTTACTTGATCGGTGTGTGGATCGGCCGCCCGGACGGCACGCCGGTGCCGGGCCAGTTCGGCCTGGCCTCGGCGGCGCCCTTGATGCTGCAAGTGCATGATGTATTGACCAACCGCGACAGCCAGCGTGGCATCAGTGCGCCCGTTAAACCGGTGCCGATGAACGTCGGCGTCGCGGCGATCTGCTGGCCGTTGGGTCAACCGATGAGCCGTAGCGATCCTAACTGCCGCCGCCAACGCTTCGCCTGGACGCTGGACAAGACCACGCCGCCGACCTTGCAGGCATTGGATCAGCCGTTGGGTGTCGGGTTGATGGAGACAATCTGGGTCAATGCCAGGGGCCTGCGGGTAGCCGCTAATTGTCCCGGGGCGGTATCTCGGGACGTTGCGCTGTGGCCGGCACCGCTGGAGCCGTGGCTGCCCAGGGTCGAGCGACGGGACGCGCGCATTCCCGCAGATGATCCCGATTGCCCGCCACCCGCGCTGGCGGCGTCGTCGCCGTTGTCCATCGTTGGCGTACGCGAGGGCGATCAACTGCGTCTTCCGGCCGCCAGCCTGCAACGCCTAAGCCTGAAAATCTCCGCCCTGGGCGGCAGCGGCCGGCGCTGGTGGTTTCTCAACGGCGCACCGCTGGGAGACAGCGCCAACCAGGACAGCATCAACGCCAGCTTCGAACGACTGGGCCGCTACCAACTCAGCGTGCTCGATGAAGCGGGGCAGACGGCCCGAGTCGAATTCAGCGTCGTTGACTAACCCACAGGTGCTTGCCTTCCCCGATCATCCGCCCGAAGCTATACACCTTCAGGAGCCCCCCATGAACCTCGAACACCTCACCGAACGCCTGCACCGCATCCGCGATAACAACGACTGGAAGCCATTCCACAGTCCGAAAAACCTGGCCATGGCCGCCAGCGTGGAAATGTCCGAACTGGTGGAGATTTTCCAGTGGCTGAGCGAAGACCAATCGCGCCAGCTACCCGCAGACAAACTCGCCCATGCCGGCCAGGAAGTCGGTGACATCGTGCTGTATCTACTGCTGCTGTGCAGTGAGCTGGGGCTGGACATGGATCAAGTGGTACGCGCCAAGCTGGCGGACAGCGAGCGGCGGTTTGCCCATGAGTGATCGCCATTTCGACCAGCTTGCCACCCGTTTTGCCGAAAAAATCTACGGTGGCGCCAAGGGTGCTATTCGCCTGGCGGTGTTGCAGGCCGACTTGATAGAAACCCTGCCGGACCGCCCGCTGCGGGTGCTGGATATCGGCGCGGGCCTTGGTCATATGTCGCTGTGGCTGGCCGAGCGCGGTCATCAGGTGACCCTGGCCGAGCCCGCCGCGCCGATGCTCGACGGCGCCCGCCAGCGCTTTGCCGAAGCCGGTCAGAGGGCCACCTTTATCCAGGCGCCCTGGCAGGACCTGCTGGGCCAACTCACCGAACCTTATGACCTGGTGTTGTGCCACGCCGTGCTGGAGTGGCTGGCCGAGCCCCATGGGATCCTGCCGGTGCTGCACCAACTGACGGCACCCGGTGGCTGGTTGTCTCTGGCCTTCTACAACCGCGACGCGCTGATTTACCGCAACCTGCTCAAAGGCCACTTCCGCAAAATGCGCAAGAACGACATGGCCGGCGAAAAGCAGAGCCTGACGCCGCAGCAACCCCTTGATCCACGGGAGTTGGCGGCGCAACTAGATGGCCTGTGGCAGGTCGAAAGTCAGAGTGGCGTGCGGGTGTTCCACGACTATATGCCGGTGGAATTCCAGGCCCGCGTTAATTTGCAGGATTTAGTCGAGATGGAGCTCGCTCACCGTCGACACCCAAGCTTTGCCGGACTTGGGCGTTATTTGCACTGGATCTGCCGTCCGGTTTAAGCGGCCCAGTCTGCGGAGGTTGAAATGAAGCGCCGTGTCGGATTTATCCTGCTCTGCCTGGGGCTTGGCGCCTGCCAGAGCAACAACCCTTATGTAGCTGCCTCCAACCCCATTCCTGCGGCGCCTGCCCAGGCAGCCAATACCTTTGATGCCAGCGCCTACCCGGCGCCAGTGCGCGACTATGGCGCCTACCGCAACTGGGCCTGGCGCAACGGCCAGTTGCCGGCGGGCTCGGCTTGGGCCGACTCGGCGCAGATTGCCGAAGCGGTCAGTGGCGCCCTGGATCAACGCGGCTTGCGCCCGATGCATGACAACCGCGTGCCCGACCTGTTGGTCAGCGCTGATGTGCACCAGGAAAAACGCCTGCGTCAGGTCCAGGACGACTATGGTTATGGCTACGGCGGCTACAACCGCTATGGCAACGGTTACGGCATGTACAACTCGGTGCCGATGGTGCGCACCTATGAAGTGCAGGTCGTGGTGGTGCGGGTCAATTTGTTTGATGCCCGCAGCGGCCAGCCAGTCTGGAGCGCCAGCGCTGAAACCAGCAGCCAGGGAAGTCTGAGTGAACGCGGTGATGCCTTGCGCCAGGCTGTGCAAAAGGCAATGACGGCGTATCCTCCAAGTTAACAACTATTCTCATCTCAGGCTCAGATAGCGCCTCAGATAGCCCTCAAATAGCCTCTTGGAGAACAATCATGTTGCGTCGTATCGCTTTGCTTGCTTTTGCCGTGCTGCTGGGCGGCTGCCAGACGAATCAGGTCAACCACGACTTTGATGCCAGCCGCGATTTTGGTGCCTACCGCAGTTGGAGCTGGAAAGACCCCGCGTTGCAGTACCGTCCCGATGATCCGCGGATCAAGAGCGACCTCACCGAACAGCGCATCCGCCAGGCAGTAGGCGAGCAACTGGAACAGCGTGGCTTGCGTCCTGCCGCAGCGGGCACCAAGGCTGACCTGAACGTGCAGACTTACCTGATCGTCGAGGATCGCCAGCAACAAGTCACCACCAACTACGGTGGCGCCTGGGGCGGGCCGTGGAACGGATACTGGGGCGCGCCGATGTACAACGAAACCCGCAACATCACCTACAAGGTTGCGACCATTCAGATCGACCTGCTGGACGGCAAGGACGGCAAGCTGGTGTGGCGCGGCAGCGATGAGCAAATGATGAGCAGCACGCCTAATCCACAGGACCGTAGTGCGGCTGTTCGGGCGACGGTGGCCAAGGTTCTTTCCAACTATCCACCGCGTTGATTACCTGAAGCGGTCCTGAAAATACCGCAAATTTCAGTTCACACCACTCCAGGAGTCGGTAAAAGTGGCGACATGCCAGCGTACTCCCCAACCCTTGTCTACACTGCTGTTCAACACAGGAGAGTAAGCGCTCGGCAGTTCGCCGGCAAAGGAGTGCTCGATGTCTCCCCGACTTCGTTCTGGCCGCCTGGCCGGTTATTCCGGGCAACGTGGTGCGATTGGCCTGATCGCCGTTTGCGTAATGGCGTTGGCCTTGGTGTGCACGTTGCTTGTGGTCGATAGCGGACGCTTGTACCTGGAAAAGCGCAAGTTGCAGTCGATTGCCGATACCGCCGCCCTGGAAGCAGCCGGTCGCGGCGGACAATGCGCGCCCAGTACCACGGCCACCGATTACGCCAAGCAAAACGCCACGCGCAATGGCTTCACCGTAATTGCCAACGACAACAGCCGCGGGCTTGCCGTGACGTGTGGCACCTTGGTGACCAACGCCAGCAATATCCGCGTCTTTAACGCCGACGCCAGTAAAAACGATGCAATTCGTGTGGTGGCGTCGCACACGGTGACCAACAGCATCGCCAATGGCGTGTGGAACCTCTTCAGCGGTACGCCTCAAACCACTACGACGTTGTCGGCGACGGCGGTGGGGGCACTGGCGCCACCCGTAGCGCAACTGACTATTCGAAGCACGTTGGGTACGATCAACTCCGCCAAGTCAGAGATTTTGAATAAGACAATCGGCGGTTTACTTGGGGGTAGCCTTGCTCTCACTGCTGTCGGCTGGGAGGGGTTGGCCAATACCGATGTCAATCTGCTCAGTTATCTGGATCAGTTGGCCATTCAATTACATGTAACAGCAGGGGACTATCAGGCGTTGTTGAACGCCGCCGTATCCCCGACTCAATTGATCAATGCTGCGGTCAAGGTCTTGCAAGTAAACGGTACGGTGGCAGCGGCCATCATTAACAATGCAGTTTCGATTGAGGCAATTGCCCCGAATACACAACTGTTGAAAGTTGGGGACTTATTGAAGGTCGCGACCGGAACACCGGCCGCTGCCCTGAACACCAACGTGAAGTTGTTCGAATTGATTCAGGGTGTGGCCCAGCTCTCGAGTAGCAAGAGTGCTGTGAGTGCCGCGTTCCAATTGAATATTCCATTGGTGGGCAATGCTTCGATAACAACGAAAGTCATCGAGCCGCCGCAGCTTTCGGCTATCGGAAACCCAGCCTTGGCAAAGGCAGGCCTGCTGACGGGGACTAATCAGATTTTCGTGCGTACTGCACAAGTCAGGACCTTGATATCTCTCGAAATTCCCGTACTAAAGGGCGTTTCTTCGATCGCGTCGGCGGTTGTCGGCTTGACCACGCCGGTGACCGGAGTGGTAAACAGTCTGTTGCACCTGAATCTGGCAGGGGTGCTGAATGCTGTTCTATGTCTGATTTCCTGTGAATATACCGATGTCGATATCGCCTCCAAACTGGACATCTACATAGAAGCTGCCAGCGGAGAAAGCCATGTCACTGATTTCAGTTGTGCGAATCCAGCGACAAAGTCTTTAACGGTCCTAGCCAGCAGTTCTCTTGCCACGCTGGCCATCGGTAATATTGATCCTACTAAAGCTTTCTCCTCGTTAGTGCCGGTAGACGTCCAGCCGATACGGCTGATCGATATTGGTACGAGGCATTGTGTGGCGATAGTGGTGTGCAGTGCTAAACGCACACCAAATGTGGGTGGTGGTTTTCTATTGAAAGCGCAATCCACCGTGGGGCAGCGAACTGAAAGTTTGTTCTACTCACCGGTAGCTGAAATGAATTTGCTACCGACCTATAAAAGCATTTCCAGTGTCAACATCATCAATAGCCTTGGCGCGACGTTGAGCGGCCTTCAAGTGACTTATGCACCTCCTACAGGCACCGTATCAAGTGGCGCGCTTGCGTCAGTCGCGGGATTACTCACGACGGTTACCAATATCCTTGTGGAAGCGATTCAGGGCCTTCTGGCACCGCTACTGGATCCACTCGTCAATACCCTGCTGAGCGCTCTGGGTATCAGCCTGGGAAATGCCGAAATTGGCGCCAACCTAAGTTGCCATATGGGACAGGCTTACCTGGTGATCTAACCCCCCACCACCGGTAACTCCACACAAAACCTCGCCCCATGCTCACTGTTGGCAACGCTCAGCCGTCCGCCCATGTTTTCCACAATCCCATAGCTCACCGACAACCCCAATCCGGTGCCCACGCCAATCGGCTTGGTGGTAAAAAACGGCTCGAAAATCCGTTCGAGCAACCGTGGGTCAATCGTAAGCGATCCACCGTGCCCACATTCAAATCCGTCAGTTGAAGCCTGAAGCTGTGCTCCCGATCTCTTTCAGGAGCCTGCAACCATGATGCGTCCCGACGCCAAAGTTGAAAAAGTGTACCTCTACC